>NZ_JBKEGY010000015.1:0-102341 GCF_046710285.1 Reinekea sp. | reverse complement strand
TCAATAGCTCTTTTTCATCACCTGCAATACTCACAATAACGTATCGACTTAGCAGCCCGGCTCGAATGCGTTTTGTAGCGTAATCAAATAGCTTATTAACCACGCTTTCAAAGCCTTTAGAGTTTGAAATAGACTCTGTTTCGTCTGATTTGAACTGAATAATGGGTTTGATATCGAGAGATTTAGCGACAAGTGCACTAATTGCACCGATTGAGTTTTCACCACGTGACTTTGCTCGGCCTCGTATGTAACCCACCTTTGGGGGAATCATATAGGCATATATTTTATCTTTAAATGCCTCTGCTAATCTAACGACGTCTTGGTTCGACTTTCCAGAAACAATTAAGTCTGAGGTAAAGGCGGCTAACAAGCCCTGGCCTGTAAACATATTAGTTGAGTTCATGATTCTCATGGCAAAATGCTTGTCGGTACGCCCACTTTCTTTTGCTTCTCGGTATGACTTCAGAATTCTCGGTTGCGCGGCTTCATAGTTCTCAAAGATTGGACTTCGTTTTTTGCTGGCCGTCTGAATAAGCGCAAAGTCATAAAACTCCATAATGTCATCTTTAAATACTTGATGTATTTTTTCAGGGCTAAATGGAATGGTTTCTGCTTTATGCTCTAGTGTTAGCCGATCTTCTGTGTAAAAGGCTTTTAATTCTTCCGTGTCTTTATTATCTTCATACAATTGCCCATTAACATTAACAACAATTGGAAATAAAAGTATTCCGCGTTCTACTAAAAATGATGACGGCAAGTCACATGCTGCGTCTACAACTAATAAGATGCTCATTAAACACTCCCATTCATGATTATTTTAGCTTGCGACTGGTGTAAACTATCGCGCTTCATCAAACAGATGAACCAATGCCTCAGGGCCCTAAACAAATATCATTTTATTGGACAATGCATTGCAAGTATTAACAATAGCCTATTTGAGTGAAATTATAACATTAACAGATGTATTATCTGAACATGATGGCTTTATTTGGTTTCACAATGGTCCCGAAACACCCAGTGGCTTGGAGTGGTTCTCTGCATGGCCAACTGAAACCTATCAATATCTGGGTAATCAAAAGTGCCGCATCTCTAGTGGTTCCAATGAGGTTATTACGGTCGATAGTGATTTTTTTGAGCTTTTAAAGCAAAAAGCGCCTTGTTTAGAATTCGCCGATCTACCTCACTTCACAGGTGGTTTGGCGGGCCATTTAAACTATGAACTTGGCTCAGAACTCTTAAACCTAAACAGCCCAATATCCGCTATGAACCAACCTATTGCGACCGTTGGCCTTTATCACTGGGCTTGCTGTATTGATCACAATGCTAAAACAATCAGCGTGTATATTCGCCCTGAGTGTCCTGAAGTTATTCGCCAGCAAGTTGTAGAATGGGTTCACGCCCTTCCAAATGAATCTATTCAACGTGCTAGACCCAAGCGAGAAAACCTAAACTGGAATTGCAGCATGTCTATAGTTCACTATAGAGAAGCCTTCAACGCCATTAAGAAATACATTTATGACGGCGATATATATCAAGCAAATTTGACTCGACAGTGGTCCTGCATCACCAAAAACAGCCCTTGGGTCAACTATCAATTATTGATTAATTCAATGTCAGCGCCATTTTCTTTTTATCACTCTACACCAGAGACTAAGGTTATGAGTGTTTCACCTGAGCGTTTTATCCAAGTTAACGACCATCTTATTCTGACGCAACCCATTAAAGGTACTCGGCCTAGAGGCCAATCTGCCGAAGAAGATACTCTACTAAAAAATGAGTTATCGTCGAGTAAAAAAGACCAGGCTGAGAACTTAATGATCGTTGATTTATTGCGGAACGATATGGCTAAAAATGCAGTTCCAGGCACTGTTAAAGTGGAGAAGTTATTCGAATTACAAACTTTTAAAAACGTGCATCACCTCGTCAGTAGTATTCATGCCACAAAAAAACCAAGCGTTCACCCTATCGATGTCTTAAAAGATGCATTTCCCGGTGGTTCAATTACTGGAGCACCCAAAAAACGGGCTATGGAAGTCATCAATGAAGTAGAGCCAGTGCCAAGAGGACAATACTGTGGCAGTGCTTTTTTCATGTCATTCGAAGGTTATTTAGATAGCAGTATCCTGATACGCACAATGTCACAAAACGACGAGACTTTAGTTTGCTCTGGAGGTGGTGGAATTGTGTATGACAGCCAACTAGAGAGTGAATACAAAGAAAGTGATTTAAAAATAAGGCGTCTTTTAGACGCCCTTTCAGACAACCAAATTAACTAAGCGGGTAGCTTGCGATTACTGGCTTTTAAGAATTCTGCTTTTAAATTTTCATACCCAACGACCGCCGGAAACTGAGGAAACTCACTAATGACGTTGTCTGGCGCATTAAACAAGATTCCTGCTTCAGCTTCTGACAGCATGGTCGTGTCATTGTATGAATCGCCTGCAGCAATGCAGCGATAATTTAACGAATGAAATGCTTTTATTGAAGAACGCTTAGGGTCTTTTTGACGAATTTTGTAGTCCGTAATTTCACCGTTTTCGGCAACTTCTAACTTGTGACATAGCAAAGTTGGGTAACCCAACTGAGCCATTAAAGGTGCCGCAAACTCATAAAACGTATCAGATAATATAACCACCTGAAAACGCTCTCTCAGCCAATCGACAAACTCAACGGCACCATCTAAAGGGCTAAGCTCATTAATCACAGCCTGTATTTCATTCAGGCCAAGGTTGTGTTCCTTTAGAATGGCTAAACGTTGCTTCATGAGAACATCATAATCTGGGATATCTCGCGTCGTTGCTTTTAGCGCCTCAATACCCGTTTTTTCCGCAAATGCGATCCATATCTCAGGGATTAAGACCCCTTCTAAATCTAAACAAGCCAGTTCCACTGAGCATCTCCAGTTATTTTAATAAGTCGTCTAAAATACCGTTGTTCCTATTTAGGAACAAGGCCAGAATTCGCAAAGTATTGTTGCTAACTAGGCTAGCTAGACAATCGATCGATAGGATGCAAGAAACCTTAAGTAATAATCTTATCCTATACGGTTCTTTTTAGAGTTTGAGCATCCGTGATAAAGTCGCGGCAACTTATTTACTTAATTCGGCTGTAAAATGACCAAGCTACTTGAGCTAAACCTAGAGCTTAGCGCTAAGACCCCTCGAGACATTCTAAAACACGCGTTAACCGAACATTCTGCCATTGGCATTAGTTTTAGTGGAGCCGAAGATGTTGTTTTAGTTGATATGGCGGTGAAAATAAAAAAGGATGTACAAATTTTCACTCTTGATACGGGCCGTTTACATGCTGAAACTTACCAGTTTATCGAAGAAGTTCGTAATTTTTATGGTATTAACATTGAGATTTACTCTCCAGAAGCTGCTGCTTTGCAAACCTTCACTAAATCAAAAGGGTTGTTTAGTTTCTATAAAGATGGACATAAAGAATGTTGTGGTGTGCGTAAAATTGATCCCCTAAAACGCGCACTTTCCTCACTCGATGCATGGGTCACAGGGCAACGCAAAGATCAAAGCCCTGGTACAAGGCAAACTATTCCAACCGTTGAGCTCGATAGTTCTTTTACCGGCAACACTGAGCAGCTAGTTAAATATAACCCACTTGCTAATTGGAGTTCTGAAGAAGTCTGGAACTATATTCGTGCCATGGAAATACCGTACAATAGCCTTCATAGCAAAGGCTTTAAAAGTATTGGCTGTGAACCTTGTACAAAGGCGGTATTACCAAACCAACACGAACGTGAAGGACGCTGGTGGTGGGAAGAAGCCACACAAAAAGAGTGCGGCTTACACGCTGGAAACGTCAGCCAAGCTTAATCAATAAGTGGGTAGTGGCGTATTTTTAAACATTTCATCTAACTCTTGGCGATTAGCAGATTTCATTGCCGCCTCAACGGTGGCTTTGTCTAAATGTGGCGCGAACCGCTCAATAAACCGGTACATATACCCTCTAATGAAGGTTCCTTTACGAATTCCTAAACGGGTTACACTGGCTTCAAATAAATGGCTAGCGTCAATACTGACCAAATCTCTATCTGTCTCAGGGTCTACGGCCATGTGTGCTAGTATCCCGACACCCAAGCCTAGACGAACATAAGTTTTAATGACGTCAGCATCCGTTGCGGTAAATACAACCTTAGGCTTTAGGTCACGTTCCAAAAAGGCATCGTCAAGTTTAGAACGCCCTGTAAAGCCAAAGACATAGGTTACTAACGGGTATGAAGCTACATCTTCGAGTGAAATGTTATTCTTTTTTGCGAGCGGGTGATCACGCGGAACCACAAGCGAACGATTCCAGCGATAACAAGGCATCATCACTAGATCTGAGAAGTGGTCCATGCCTTCAGTGGCAATAGCCATATCTACTGTTCCGTCTGCGGCAAGTTCAGCTATTTGTAATGGGTTGCCCTGATGCATGTGTAAGGCAACATCTGGAAAGTCTTCAATGAAATGCTCTATAACTTCAGGGAGCGCATAACGAGCCTGTGTGTGGGTTGTTGCGATACTTAAACTACCCTTTTTATTGTCACTGTACTCTTGGGCAATTTGTTTAATTGAATCTACTTTACCAAGAATCTCGCCCGCTACCTTTAAGACAGCTTCACCAGCAGGCGTTACCCGTGTGAGGTGCTTACCTGAACGAGCAAATATTTCGATGCCCAACTCATCCTCTAATAACCTTATTTGTTTACTGATGCCGGGTTGCGACGTGTAAAGCACTTGCGCCGTCGCACTTACATTAAGGTCATGACGGGAAACTTCCCATATATAGCGGAGTTGCTGTAGTTTCATTGATACGATCCTTTGCTCAAATTACGAGTAGATTTGTTAGTAGCCATCCTAAGTTACATTTTAGTTATATAAATATCAATAAGTATTCTTT
Organism: Reinekea sp.; assembly: GCF_046710285.1. GTDB lineage: Bacteria > Pseudomonadota > Gammaproteobacteria > Pseudomonadales > Natronospirillaceae > Reinekea. The sequence continues at coordinate 97,442 of NZ_JBKEGY010000015.1, read as the reverse complement.
TTAGAAATACATAATAACAGTTAGATTAACTTATTCGTTAATTTATGCCTTTTTGGATATTTATGGAAATAATTTTATTTGTAATGGCCGGCGCAGCCGTTGGCCTAATTGTCGGGATGACGGGAGTGGGTGGTGGTGCATTAATGACTCCTATACTTTTGCTTTTCGGATTCCCACCCCATATCGCGATAGGCACCGACCTTTGGTATGCCGCTCTCACAAAGTCGACAGGGTTATACAGCCATCACAAAATGGATAACGTCCGTTGGCGGATAGCAATAAGTATGGCGGCTGGAAGCTTACCTGCTGCCATTTTAACGGGCGTTGCTCTCACGTTTTGGTTTGGTAGCTCTGAAGCATATAGCCATATATTAACAACAGCTTTAGGGTTTATGCTGATCCTCACAGCTACGGTCATATTATTCAAAAAGAAACTGGCGTTAGTATTTTTCACCAACCCCATAACCGACACAGAACATCACCCCACCTTCAAATTATGGCTTGTAGGCTCTATTTTAGGAGTACTGGTGACTCTGAGTTCTGTTGGGGCGGGCGCTATCGGCACAGCAGTATTGCTTTTATTGTATCCAAAAATACTACCTAGCCACATTGTCGGCACCGATATCGCACATGCCGTACCCCTAACTCTCGTTGCAGGTTTTGTTCACCTGCACTTAGGCAATGTTGATTTTACATTGTTAGGCTCATTACTCATCGGCTCAATTCCAGCCATCCATTTTGGTTCTAAACTCACCAAAAGAATACCAACGACGGTTTTACAACCTATATTGGCTTGGTTTCTCTTGGGGCTAGGATTGAAATATGCTGTTTTTTAGCCCCTAACTAAAAGAAACTAAAGCCCGCTCCACCTTTAATGCGCACCTCTAGCAATTGTCGATTCACTGCAGATACATCACAACGAATATAAATATCATTCTTCTCTTGGCCTTTCACTCGTAGATCAATAAAGACAGTGTGCACCTTGAGCTCCGCATTGTACCGAGTCGATCGATCGTCAAAATCAGCTTGCATTAAACTACGACCATAGGTATTTAGTGCTTCTTGCTTACACACTTGAATAGCAACTTGCTGGCTTACCTCTGCTCGGCCTTCTGGCAACTCTCCTCTGCCATTTAAGATATCCCAAATAGTGGGCCGATAATCGCCTTGGGCTGCCATCATCTCATCTATGGCAATTACCATTGCAAACGTAAATAGAGATACAACTGCAACGGGGATTACTATTGTTTTAAACTTGCTCTTTCTATTGCTCATCAACTCACCGTAAACTATTATGTACAGGTTGTAATTATATATTTACTACTTTACTATGCGACTTACATACTAAACAAACATATAAAAGCGCGCACCTTATGAATCCGATCGAAAACCTCAATATTGATAGTCAAACTATCCTAATTACTCCTAGCGACCTAAAGAATGCTTTACCCATCTCGGAAGCTGCATATCAAACCATAGCAGAAGGTCGAAGTGCCGTTAGAAATATTTTAGATCGCAAGGACCATCGTTTAATGGTTGTGGTCGGGCCGTGCTCAATTCATGATCCTGAGGCCGCTCTCGACTACGCTCGGCGTCTAAAGAAACTTAGTGATCAAGTTCAAGAACACTTACTTATCATTATGAGAGTTTACTTTGAAAAGCCAAGAACTACGACTGGTTGGAAAGGACTAATTAACGATCCTCATTTAAACGACACCTTTAAAATTGAAGAAGGTTTGCACATTGGTCGTAAACTACTTTTAGACATTGCTGAGATAGGCTTACCGACTGCCACGGAAGCACTCGACCCAATTTCGCCTCAATACATGCAAGACTTGATCAGTTGGTCTGCTATTGGTGCTCGCACTACAGAAAGTCAGACTCACCGAGAAATGGCCAGTGGCCTATCCTGTGCAGTCGGCTTTAAAAATGGCACCGACGGTGGACTAGAAGTAGCGATAAATGCACTAAACAGCGTTTCTTCTGGGCATAACTTTTTGGGCATCAACAATGAAGGCCAGGTATCTATCATCAAAACCAAAGGCAATGCTTATGGTCATGTTGTATTGCGTGGTGGAAACGGCAAGCCTAATTACGATTCAGTCTCGGTCGCACTTTGTGAAGAAGAGCTTGTAAAAGGCAAATTAACACCCAATATCATGGTGGATTGCTCTCACGCAAACTCAAATAAAGATCATAATTTACAGCCTTTAGTAGCTGAGAACGTTGCCAATCAAATTGCAGAAGGCAATAAATCGATTATTGGCATCATGATTGAAAGTAATATCGAAGCGGGTAATCAAAAAATCAAAGAATCATTAGCAGAGATGACTTACGGTGTTTCTGTTACCGATGCCTGTATTAATTGGACTGCAACCGAAACGCTTTTGACGGATATGAGCAAGAAAATTGGTGGCGCGTTAAGCTCACGCAATTAATTCGATATCGCAAAAGTGCAAAAGGCACTGGTAGTTAATCTACTAGTGCCCTACTCTTACCTTCAAAATTACTACTGTACCTAAACTATGGTCTTTTCTTTCTTTTTAATTTTTACCGGTGCCGCTGTTTTAGCCACCTTCGCACTCTACACAAAACAACCTCTATTGATCGCATATATCGCGTTAGGTGTTTTAGTCGGGCCGTTTGGCTTTTCGGTTGTCGAGAATACTCAATTACTGACCGACATGGCTGAGATCGGCATTATTTTCCTGCTTTTTTTGCTCGGTTTGGACATGCAATTGTCTAACCTTATTTCTACTTTACGCAAAAGTGTCGTTGTTGGCATAGTTAGTAGCTTAGCCTTCGTAGCCGTTGGTTATTCGGTTACTACCGCACTAGGGTTTAACAATTCAGAGGCTATTATCATAGGCTTGTGTTTGATGTTCTCAAGCACCATTATTGGTATAAAACTGCTACCTACAACCGTTTTGCATCACCGACACTCAGGGGAGCTAATGGTCGGTATACTACTCATTCAAGATTTCATTGCGATCCTAGTTTTACTGGCCATCGAGAGCTTAGGTAAAGGCAGTACCGATTTTCTCACCATGCTAACACCATTGATCATGCTTCCTATATTGGTTGGTATTACGTTCGCTGCTGTTAAATATGTTGTGCTACGACTCATGGCTCGCTTTGATCGTTTTCATGAATATATGTTTCTTTTAGCGATTGGTTGGTGCTTAGGCATCGGCGAGTTAGCTCACTTGTTAGGTTTGTCTTATGAGATTGGTGCTTTTATTGCGGGAATCAGCTTGGCGAGCAGCCCTATTTCACAGTTTATTGCGCTAAATTTAAAACCATTACGAGACTTCTTTCTGATTTTATTCTTCTTCACTTTAGGCGCGCAGCTAAATATTGTCGTTTTATCTGAAGTTTGGATTCCAGTACTTATACTAACGGCTACTGTATTACTTGGTAAGCCCGTTATATTCCGGTTTTTATTACGACGATTAAGCGAGTCGAACAGACTCGCCTGGGATATCGGCTTTCGACTAGGGCAAATTAGTGAGTTTTCTTTATTGGTAACTTTTTTAGCACAAGACGCAGCGCTAATGTCAGAAAGATCTGCAGTGCTTGTCCAGTCGACGGCTATTGCAACCTTTGCCCTCTCAAGCTATATCATCGTATTTAACTTCCAAAACCCAATTGCGGTCTCTGATAAGTTGAGAAGAGATTAGCCGAGCCTTTCTTGCTCAACTAACTTAAATAATTCATTAGCCAGCTGGGTTTTACTAACCCGGTTGATTCGTGCCCGTTGCTTTAGATGTCGACGAGCTAATGCAACCCCAGAAGAAGATGTAGGTAACCAGTAAATACGGTTTGCCGATTGTTTAAGAGCCTCTAAGGCAGGCTTCGCTTCTTTTTGAGTAAAATAAGAAAAAAATCCGTGCCGTTTGAGTTCGTGTTTAAAAAACGCACTATGTTCTAATTCGGTTCCTGGACCCTTTATCCAAGTTTTTCCAATTAATTTCAGCTGTTTTAAGAACTTAACGCCTGGTATCCAGTATCGCTTTTTGGCACGTATTGACTTTGCATCGACGCAATAATATCGATAAACAGGCAACGAGAAACGAATAGACTGCAGCGCTAATTGCGCGCCATAACCTACTCCTATTAAATGGATTGGATGAGGTCGTTGTTCGTTAATAAACTTAACAACTGAAGGTACATCAAATTCGGCCATTTGCATTATATAGTTACTGGATGCATCTTTATTTTTTTTTGAGGAGCCATGAGATCGCCAATCCATCAACCAAACTGAATAACCAGCGGCGAGCAGTTGGTTGGTAAGCGACTCATAGGGCGAATCATCAAACTGCCAATGGGTTTGAAATACATCATGCACTAGCAATACCTGACTTTGTTTCGACTCAGTTATCGGGTGCAAGTGCGTTAAGGAAATTTCAACGGTCACATCAGCACTATTATTTGGTTTTAAAGAATATGAGTCTTCAAAGTAATTATCTCGTGCCTCTGCACTGATAATTTCAACCGGAAAAAAACGACTACTGCTTTTCAATTAAATAAATCCTTTACACTATAGGTAAGCTGTATATAATCACAGATACTGTACATAAAAACAGGCTACAAATCCATGGAAAAAATGACGGCACGGCAACAACAAGTTTTAGAGGTCATTAAAGATCATATCGTCGATACGGGTTATCCACCCACTCGCGCTGAAATAGCTAAAACCCTTGGGTTTAAGTCACCAAATGCTGCCGAGGAACATATTAAAGCACTTGCACGTAAAGGGTATATAGAAATTGTCCAAGGTGCTAGTCGAGGAATACGCTTACCTGAATCTGAAACAGGATTACCTATCATTGGTCGTGTTGCCGCAGGCTCACCTATTTTAGCAACGGAGCAAATTGCTGAATATATGGATCTGCCTAAATCATTATTCTACCCAAGTGCCGATTTTTTATTGCAGGTTCAAGGTTTGAGTATGAAAGACATCGGTATCTTAGAAGATGATCTCATTGCTGTACACAAAACGAACATTGCCAAAAATGGTGATATTGTCGTTGCGCGTGTTGGCGAAGATGTCACTGTTAAGCGTTATGAAAAGAAAGGCAGTGTTGTAACACTCTATCCCGAAAACCCAGATTTCTCTCCAATTATAGTTAAGTTGGGCGAAGAAGAATTCGAAATAGAAGGCCTATACGTTGGCGTTATTCGCCGATCGATTCATTAAAGTCCTTAAAAACACTAAGGCATTTGGTCGTTAATTCCAAATGCCTTAGCTAATTTAATGACTCGTACTTGGCCAATTAATATCTTGCCCTGACTTTTTTGCTAACATCTCTAAAAACTCAGCATGTGCCTTTAACTCATCGGCAGTTGCGCTGACTTCTCTCAAACTACCTTGAACTTCGCCCAAATTGAGAATAGCTGACTCATCTTCGTCATTATTTTCCTCTTCTTCGTCACCGAGCAATAAATCTGTTTGCCCGCCGGTAAGCATTAAATAAACATCAGCTAATATTTCAGAATCGAGTAATGCTCCATGAAAGGTACGGTGGGAGTTATCAATTCCGTAACGCTTACATAAGGCGTCTAAAGAGGCTCTTGAACCTGGATGCTTTTCTCGCGCAATTTTAAGTGTGTCTAATACTGAGCATACCGACTCCAATGGTTTAAAGCTCTGTTTTCGACTTTTGGCTAGTATTTCATATTCTGCGTTTAAAAAGCCCATATCAAACGCTGCATTGTGAATCACTAATTCTGCGCCTTCGAGCCATTGCCAAAGTTCATCAGCTATATCGTAAAATTTAGGACAACCTTTGACGCGTTCATTATCAATATTGTGAATTTGAACCACTTCATCAGGGATATCTCGCTCTGGATCAATAATGTAATGGAAAGTGCGCCCTGTTAGTTTACGATCTATTAGCTCTACGCAACCAACTTCAAGAATTCGATCACCTTTTCTAGGGTTTAAACCCGTGGTTTCTGTATCGAGTACGACCTGTCTCATGATTTTTCCAATTCATCCATTGCTTGGTTTGCAAGTTGATCCGCCAACTCATTCATGGGGTCACCGGCATGCCCTTTTACCCAGTGCCAACTTACGTTATGTTTTTCTATTAGTGCATCGAGCGTTATCCATAAATCTTGGTTTTTTACTGGCTTTCGACTCGCCGTTTTCCAACCATTCTTTTTCCAATTGGTAATCCAAGTCGTAATACCTTGCTTCACGTATTGAGAATCGGTGTATAGCTGAACATCCATAGTACGCTTTAATGCATTTAAACCTTCAATAGCGGCTAATAACTCCATACGGTTATTTGTTGTATCGAGCTCACTGCCATATAACTTTTTCTTTTTATCGCCCCAAATTAAGACTGCGCCCCATCCTCCTGGGCCAGGGTTACCGCGGCAACCACCATCGGTATAGAGCGTGACTGACTTATTCAATATTTAGTCCTTGCTGTAGATTGATTACCTATTGAGGTATCGAGAAAACTTTTTTTCTTATGTACATGGGTCGGAGATATTTTACCTAGTACTTGTTTATATCCAACTAACAAATATACCGATCCAGAAAAAGGCAAAACACTTTGCTGTAGTTTCGATAAAAACCGGTTTTGAGACAACCATTTTGGGCGCATAAACGGTGGCGTAAATACATGCCGCTCATGCCGTTCCAATTCAAAATTTAGTAGATGCATCCAATCTTCGACTCGACCACTACGAATAAAGCGTGAGTTCCAGATGCTAGCTTTGCCCTGCCGGCCCTGCATAAGAGCACGAACTCCCCAGGAACTATATGGGTTAAAACCAAGAACAATGAGCAAACCACCTGGTTTCAATGCAATTGCACCTTCTCTAACTGCTTGATATGGGTCCTCACAAATATCTAAGGTATGGTGCATCAATACCATATCGACACTTTCCGGCTCAAAAGGTAGGTTTTCTGGCTCTGCTTGAACAACCGGACATAAGGCTCTATTTTCAAGTTCAGAAACAATGATCCCAGAGCCAAATAAGCGTTTTTCAAACAGTGCGTTATGGTAACCACTATCAAGTTGCACCATAACTGAGCCAAATCGACCAGAAATAGCTCGTGAGACCAGATCTTTTTCTGCACAAATTAAACTCTCGCCTAGCCGGGTCTTATACCAGTCAGACAGTGCCTGCTCTTGCTTTGCGGCATCACTGGGGCCTTTTCGATAGACTTGTTTGAATCTTCGCTTTAACCGTTTAACCAACTAAACCTCACTTTACCTTGCACCAGAGTCTAATCAAAAATAGAATTATCCCCCATCTAATTCACAGTCACAATTAATTGAAAAGTACATTGATGAATTCTACTCGAAATATCGCCCTGTTTACATCGTGTTTGGTGCTCGCGAGCTGCCAAATGATACCCAATGCACCCGGTTTAGCTGAATCGGAAGAGGACAAGACAGAATTAACCTCTAATGAATCGGTTAACGTTAACAGCACTGCGACTGACCGAGACTTACTGTCCGATGAAATTAATCATCATTGGGCGGCTGAAATGCACAGCAACCTAAGCCTGTACGATTTAGCCTGGAAAAAACCTCTAGATTTAACCCGTCCGGACCCTTACGCAAGGTACGAAGATGACCTCTTTCAAGTCTTACGGCGTAACTTTCAGTTTGACCTAACGCTCGAAGACCCTCGGATTACTTCTCAACTGAAGTATTACGCATCCCACCAAAGTTATATAAATAGAGTAAGCGAACGTGCTTCTCGTTACATGTTCCATATTGTTGAAGAAATCCAAAAACGCGATATGCCTCTCGATTTAGCATTATTGCCTATCGTTGAATCAGCTTTTGACCCGTTTGCGTACTCTCACGGCAGCGCTGCAGGCATGTGGCAATTTATTCCATCGACTGGAAGAATGTACGATCTAAAACAAAACTGGTGGTATGACGGTAGACGCGACGTTGTTGAGTCTACCCGAGCGGCTTTAGATTACCTCAATGACCTAAATAAAATGTTTGATGGCGATTGGCTATTGGCATTGGCCTCCTACAATTCAGGCCCGGGTACAGTAAGAAGAGCTCAACGTAAAAACCAAGCAGCTGGCCTACCGACCGATTTTTGGCATTTAGACTTACCGAAAGAAACCGAAGCCTATGTTCCGAAAATGTTCGCACTCGCGAAGCTGTTTCACAGCCCTGACAAATACGGAATAGAATTACCGTATTTAGCTAAAGAGCCCTATTTTGCACAGGTAAACCCGGGAGGCCAAATTGATCTCGCCCAAGCGGCTATTTTAGCGGATATGGAGCTGAGCGAAATTTATATGCTCAACCCCGGCTTCAATAAATGGGCAACTGACCCTGATGGACCAAACCGTTTACTGGTTTTTGTCGATAATGAAGAAATATTTAACGAAAACATGAAAAGCTTACCAGTCGATAAACGACTAACGTGGCAAAGACATACAATACAATCGGGTGATTCTCTGTTGTTAATCGCTAAAACATACGATGTCACTGTCGATGTGATCCGAGATGTTAATAAAATACGCGGCAACCTCATTAGAGCCGGCGACAGCATCCTAATTCCTGTTGCGAGTAAAAATGATAACTTCTATTCATTGAGCGCAGATAACCGCTTAAAGGTTAAGCAAAATGCGTTATCTGGCAGCAGTAAGCAACGAACTGACTACTTAGTGCAAAGTGGAGATACGTTTTGGGACATTTCGCAGAAATTTGATGTATCGGTACAAAGTATTGCTCGTTGGAACAATATGGCACCTAAAGATATCCTCCGCCCAGGGCAAACGCTGGCTATTTGGACTGAACCTGGTACAAGTACCGCTATTTCATCGATCCAAGACCGAGAAGTCGTTAGAAAAGTGGGCTATGTGGTTCGAAGTGGCGACTCATTATCGCGTATTGCAGATAAGTTTAATGTGTTAATTAGAGACATTGAAAAGTGGAATACAATCACCGGGAAGTATATCCAACCCGGTGATCGATTAACGCTATACGTTGATGTAACCCAAATACAGTAATACTATTTAGGGTAACCAACGCTTTTTAAGCAGCGCTTCTGCACTTTCAAAGAATGCGCTGCTGGCACCCTTAATTCGTTGTTCAAACGACTTATGTGGCTGCCAAGATACTCGATATACCTCTTTTGACCCAGCTAAAGCCTGTAAGTAATCATCACTGGTTTTTATTTCATCAACCAAATTTAGCTCAATAGCATCTTCTGCCAACCAAAAATCACCTTCTGATACTGCATCTATATCTAACGAGTCACGCTGTGAGGAGACTAATGTCTTAAAGCGTTGGTGTATTGCATTTAAGTCTTCTAGGTGCTTTTGGCGGCCTTCATCAGTATTTTTACCCAGTAACGTTAATGGGGCTTTATGTTTACCGGCGGTTAACACATCTACATCAACATCGAATCGCTTTAAGAAACGGTGAAGGTTAGGAACTTGGCTCAATACGCCAATTGATCCAACGATCGCAAATGGTGCGGCTAAAATTCTATCTCCGACACAGGCCATCATATAACCACCACTGGCGGCTACCTTATCAATACAGACAGTTAACTTTAACCCGGCATCTTTTAACCGAATAAGCTGCGATGCAGCGAGACCATAGCCAGAAACAGCCCCTCCTGGGCTTTCTAAGGAAATAACGACCTCTTGCCCGGCTTCTGCAATCGCTAATATGGCGGTAACTTCACGACGCAATGACTCAACTTGAGAGGCTTGAATATCGCCCTTAAAGACAATGCTAAATGCTTTCTCTTTAGATTGTGGTGGTTTACTTTGTTGTTTCTTATCGGCTTTCTCAGCTTTTTCTAACACTTTTAAGTCTTTTTTGGACAGCAGCGCTTGTTGCATGTGAGATTTTAAACCATCCCACTGCTTATTTAGGTGAGTTGTCGTCAGCTTGCCCTTACCAGGACCTTCTGTTCCTGACTTTGACGCCCTAATCAAAACGCCTACAATAATTATAAAGGCCACCAAAAAAGTGAGTGTTTTTAATAGATAAAGGAAATAATCGGACCACAAAATAGCATTCTCCATTGAAATAAAACTGTTGTTTAAAACATTTGTTTGATTTTTCATTCAATCAACACATACAATGCAGCTTGGCCACTAATGCTGTCAACTGACAATAAACATTTTTAGGAGCGTTATTATGAGTGCAATCGCTGAAGCGTTTGGGAAAATAGAATCTAAATTTAATGCATCTGCAGCCGCTGGCCTTGATGTCGTCTTTCAATTTAACGTAGATGGTGAAACGCACCACCTTAGCGTTGCAGACGGAGAATGTAAGCTAGCAGAGGGTGAACACGACGAACCTACAGTTACTTTGATCATGGACCAAGCAACCCTTGATGAAATCATCAGTGGTGAATTAAACGGTATGCAAGCATTTATGGCAGGTCGCTTACGCACGGAAGGCGATATGATGTTGGCGACTCGCTTATCTGATCTTTTTGGTATCTAAGCTTTGCCAAACATAAAAAAGGGCGATTGATCGCCCTTTTTTACTTTATACGTGTAAAGAATTAAGCGAATGCACAGCTAAATTCAAGATATCTACATTATCATTACCGCTCAACAACCCTTCTAAATAAAACTCTAAGCTCGACAACGCATCAGCAAACAATTCTAACTGCCCTCCTTCTATGAGAGTTCCACTTTCAAGTAAGTCACGCTCTACGAATGCAATGGATCGTCCAATAAGCTCTGCTGCTTTAGGGCTATTCAAAAACACTAACGCGCCACGCACACCTTGAAGCGTCGGAATGACGTTCGCTAAGTGCAGTTTATCGCCGCTTGAATCCATAAAGGAAGAAATAGACCTTTTTGCTAAAGCCAAGCCATTTTCAGACTCATCTATCAAGACAACTCGCGCATCATGTACTTGTGCTTTAAAGGCCTTGTTATCACCTTCTTGATCTAGCTGCGACTGGCCTTGCAATAATCGCGATAAGGCGCTTTCTGCATAAAGAACAACATCGGCAATATTAAGCAGATCTTCATGGGTGGGTGCTGCGTTATCTGCCCAACCACCAACAATTTTTGCTTGATTCTTCAATACATTTGATGGGCTCTGTAGACCTAACATAACGTATACATCAGCAACTTTTACCAAACGCTCGGTTAGCTCTTTGGCAGAAAAAATACCGCCACGAGCAACTTGATCGACAGAATCTTTTATTGCATTGATATCTTCTTTTAGCGCCTCTGCAACACTTTCCATAACGCCCAAACCAGGACTAAACAACAGTTGGCGCTGCTCTTCTAACAAGGCTTCCGTATATTCAACATGTGGCAGCTCATAAAACTTGGCAATTTGCCGTGCTTTTAGGCTATCACTTTTATTAATTGCGATGAGGTAAAGAAATTCTTTGGTTAACGGAATACTAGAAGGCGTTTTTAAAGAGTCCGGCGCTTGCTGAATGAGCTTTTTTAGCTCCCGATCAAGCATTGAAAACAACCGCTTACGCATAGGCGTCATCGTGGCATTATTTTGCACCATGGCCTCTAACGCACCAGATGCAACCCACCAAAGTGGCGCACAAGGTATTGTACCTAACAACTGATCAACTCGACTTAGGGCTAAGCCCATATATCGCATTGCGCCAATCGTTCTATCGCCACGGATCATATGCAGCAACGAGGCTTGATACATGTGTCGGTATTTTTTTAGCTTTACGATGGTATCGCGAGTAATTCGAACCCTTTTCCCGGATGAAGGCTTGCCAGGCTTAAAACTAAAAGCAAAAAAATATCCTTCGCCAAGCATCGTAGCGTTGCGCGCAACTCGGATATGGTTAATCGCAGGCAATAACACCGCTGGCACTGCTTTATTCTTTAAACTAATAAGCTCTAAATATCGGCTTAGTATCCCTAAGCCTTGACTAATACTTTCTAGAATACCGCGATTCGGCATTGCCTTTGGGTCAGTATCTGGAGTTAACGCCATTAGCCCAGCGTTCATTTCATCACATAAAAAAACAGCAGCAGGCTCCTCTAACATTTGAAAGATGCCACGCAACTGACGAATGTAATCTTGCACTTGCGCCAAAAGAGACAAATCTGAGGAATTTTCACTGTAGCCTTCTAGTGAGGACTGCGTTTGTTGAATTGTCGCCTCAAGCTCACCTTTAATTGCATCTGCAGAATAAATCGCACTCATGAACATTCCTTAACCCTGCTCAAAAATTCGAACAGCGGCCTAACGTAAAATATAAAAACCATATAGCCCTTTAAATTACCCTTTAAAGAGTCAATTTACCAGCGGTGACACTGGTTTAGCTTCAAAAGTGAAAGCAAAGTCTCAAAATTGAGCCATATTAGTTGTTTTATGGCCTATATTTTTATGCTTTCGCCTTTTGACTAGGATATTGACACTGTATTTCCTATAATTGGCCTCACATAAAACATTATGGCCTTCACCGCCATTTCTGAGAAATATTTTAATGCCTGCAAGTCACTATAAACACAGATATTCGGTCGCACCTATGATGGACTGGACTACCTCCGAGTGTCGACAGTTCCATCGCATTTTATCAAAACAAACCCTACTTTATACAGAAATGGTTACCTCAGGTGCCATAATTCATGGTGAAAAGGAGCGCTTTTTAGATTTTGATCGAAGCGAACACCCTGTTGCATTGCAACTGGGTGGCCATGATCCCAAAGACCTTGCAACCTGTGCAAAACTTGCCCAACAGTGGGGTTATGATGAAGTTAACTTAAACGCTGGTTGCCCGAGTGATCGTGTTCAAAATGGAATGATTGGCGCTATTTTAATGGCTCACAGTCAAGTTGTAAGCGATGCAATGAAAGCAATGCAAGACGCCGTTGATATTGAAGTCACTCTAAAGCATAGAATTGGCATAGACGACCAAGACAGCTATGAGTTTATGCGAGATTTCGTAGGTACGGTACAGGCTGAATCTAACTGTAAAACCTTTATCGTGCATGCTCGAAAAGCCATTTTGCAAGGCCTGAGCCCGAAGGAAAACCGGGAGATACCTCCTCTAGAATACGAGCGAGTTATTCAACTCAAAAAAGACTTCCCGCACTTAAACATTGTCATTAATGGCGGCATCAAAAGCCATCAAGATAGCCTTGCATTGCTCGAACAAGGCTTAGACGGCGTTATGATTGGCCGTGAAGCCTATCAAAGCCCTCTGTCGCTGGTAAATGTCGATTCTATCTTTTACGGGACAACAGATTCATTCTCACAACCAGAAATGCTAAACCCATTTTTAATTGACTGGGTTAACCAACAAGTTGCCTCCGGAAAACCCCTTAAATATGTGGCTAGGCATATGCTTGGATTATATTCAGGTAAGCCTGGCTCTCGGCAATACAGACGCTATATGAGCGAAAATATGCATAAGGATCAGGCAGGAAGTGACATTTTTGAACATGCAATTAACCTGATTAAAGCAGATTCATTTTAGCAACTAGACTTGGAATCAATGCTTCCCCTTTTCTTCTAAAACACATAAACTTGACCGACCAGTCTACTAAATAATGAGATATGATGAATAAATTAAAGCAGTTAGAACAAAACACCATCATTGTTGCGGATACAGGCGACATCGAGGCAATTAGTAAGTATGCGCCTCAAGATGCAACGACGAACCCATCATTAATTTTAAAAGCCGTTCAGAGTGGACAGTTTGATCAACATATAGAAAAGCTTGCCCAACAACAGCTGCCTTTTGAAGATTTAATGGACCACATTGCTACAACAGTCGGTTTGGAAATTCTGCAATTAGTTCCCGGTTATGTTTCTACTGAAGTTGACGCCCGTCTGTCTTTTGATAAAGCAGCTACAATCGAAAAAGCACATAAACTTATCGCTCACTATGAAGCGGCGGGTTATTCACGCGATCGAATTTTAATTAAAATGGCGAGTACTTGGGAAGGCATTCAAGCAGCTAGTGAGCTTGAAAAAGAAGGTATTCACTGCAACCTAACGCTCTTATTTGGTATGGCCCAAGCTAAAGCTTGTGCGGATGCAGACGTAACGCTTATTTCACCGTTTGTTGGCCGCATTCTTGATTGGTATAAAAGCAGCACCGGTTTAGACTACACCTCAGAGACCGACCCTGGTGTTTTAAGTGTTCAGGAAATTTATAACTTCTACAAAACACATGATTATAAAACAATTGTGATGGGTGCGAGCTTCCGCAATATCGGTGAAATTGAACAATTAAATGGCTGTGATCGTTTAACGATTGCCCCTGCACTACTCGAGCAATTGAGCCAAGATACCGACTCGCTAGAGCTAAAATTGAGACCTGCGACTAAGATCAGCCCTGCTCCAGAAAAAATAAGCGAAGCTGATTTCCGTTTCCAAATGAATCAAGATGCTATGGCGACAGAGAAACTTGCTGAAGGTATACGTAACTTCATTATAGACACTGTAACCTTAGAAGAGCTGGTTAAAACTAAATTTTTGGGGTGATTTTTCACCCTTTGTTTACCGTCTAGCTTGTAAAGTGTTTAGATCTCGCGTAAATTTTGCAACCCAAGTAGATAACGGTATAAAAATGGAAGGCCAGTTATTTAAGCAGTTTGAAATTTTACGAGATTCAATGCGCGATTTTTCTAATATGCTAACTAATGAACGCAGTACCATTTGGTTAGCAAATTGGAACAACTTAGGCGCCAATGCCAGTATAGAAGATATACTATTTGATCTTTGGTACCAAGATGACCAAGACGGGCGTGAAACTCGCATGTATCCTGGTTTAGTAGGAATAACCCCGCACCAGATTACCTATGCCAATGAAATCAACTTAGCCAAAGACCGCTTCCGTAAAACCGTTCAAAAAATTAAAGCAGATGACTCTGTGTTTTGGCGCGAAATTCAAGGCAAACTAGCAAGACGCTATAAAACTTTAAACGACCAACTTGCCACTGAAGGTTTATCAAGAATTCACCTAAAGCAAGTTTTTAGGCACTTACCGCTTGTGGTGAGTCGCCCAGACAAGGTGGGGTTTAGCTGGTACACCAGTGGTCGGTCCATTCAAAAAATCACAACGTCTGAAGCTTATGACTTGCTGTGCAAGCTTAATACCGAATCGACTCATGTACAGATTCAATTGGAACGCTTAGCTGGGCTACCTTCAAATGAGCCGTTAGCTCGCGTTCAAAAACAAGCACCCGTGTTACGAGCCAATATTGTTTTTGCCAATAAACAAAGACGTTCATTAAACGTATCTCTACCCTTACTGTTTCCTAATGAAGGGCAAATTGACTTACCTGACTTTAATATTCCACCAGAAACGCCACCGACAGAAAGACAGCGATTAGTGCGCTCTGACAATAGAATAGAAGACGAGGCATACCTGCCCTCTATTCGAGTTCACAGGTATGCGCAAAAACAAAAGCCTAACTTTTTCTAAAAATAGGTTTATTTAGGTTGGCTGGCATCATAAAAGGCGCTTTTAACAACGGCTTCGCCTTCAAATGCATCATCTTTATCGCACTTGGTTTTATCGCCACCGCAAACATCACATTCAGACTCCATACCGATGGCGGCCATACCACCACAGGAGCCCGCTATAGGTTTACGACCAAAAATTACTCCGACAGCCATCACCAATATAAATAGCGCCATGAAGGCAAATACAACTACAAACATATTTAACATGTTAACCTTCTCCAAGGTCGAGGTTTAACGAGGTTAATTGCTCGCCAAACTGAGATTTAAATTCTTCTGAAGCGTCTGCATTAAATTGCTCGCCGTCACGATAGATAAAATAAGCGGCAATATTTTGTTCATTAGCCAATGTTAACGCCTTTTCTACTCCCATAGCCATAAACGCCGTTGCAAATGCGTCTGCGTCCATGCAATTATCCATGATAACAGATGCTGACGCTAAACTATGCTTTACCGGAAACCCCGTTTTAGGGTTAATCGTGTGACTATAGCGTATACCTTCTGATTCAAAATAATTACGATAGTCTCCACTGGTTGCGATGGCCATGCCATCTAACTCAAGAATTTCATAGACACGCTGCTCATTAATATATGGGGCTTCAATTGCAATTCGCCATAGTTCGCCAGTCGGTTTGACGCCTGAACTGCGCATTTCACCGCCAATTTCGACTAAAAAGTTGGATATATCCTTACTAATAAGGTATTCAGCGACCAAATCGACCGCATAGCCTTTCGCAATAGCAGATAAATCTAACTCGGTTTGAGCACTTTTGCTGATCGTCTTTTTGGACGTATCTACAATTACTTGCCGATAGCCTATGAATGGCAGCAGTTGTTGAATTTGACTCAAACTGGGTTGTTCACTTACCTTTGCTGAAGGCCCAAAGCCCCACAAATCAACCAATGGGGCGATAGTAGGATCAAAATACCCTTGGGTAATAGCCGAAATCTCCAATGCACGTTGCACTACGCTTATTGTACGTTCGCTAACGGTTACTGGCTCATTAGTAGCTGAGCCTTTAAATTTAGATAAATCAGAGCTCGTTAAATAAGTCGACATACGTGCATTAACATCCGCAAGTATGCCTTCTATACCTAACTGTAAACGCTGTGCTTTAGAAAGGGGCGTTACCAGCTTAATATGATAACTGGTTCCCATTGAATAACCGTATAAGCTTTGAACTTCGGCTTTTTCTGTAAAACTACACCCTGTTAAAAAGCCCACCAAAAGGTAGGCTTTTAAGACAGTGAATAAAACATGCTTACGCATTAATTTCTCGCTGTTATGAACTAGCCACCAAAGTCATCAAGTAAGATGTTGTCTTTCTCAACGCCTAAGTCTTCTAACATTTTAATGACAGCGGCGTTCATCATTGGAGGACCACACATGTAATACTCACAATCCTCAGGTGCTTCATGATCTTTCAAGTAATTTTCATAAAGTACATTGTGAATAAAACCGGTATAACCCTCCCAGTTATCTTCAGGCATTGGGTCGGATAGCGCTAAATGCCAAACGAAGTTATCGTTTTCTGAGGCAAGCATATCGTATTCTTCTTGATAGAACGCTTCGCGCATTGAACGAGCACCATACCAAAAGCTTATCTTGCGCTTACTGTTTAATCGTTTTAATTGATCAAAAATATGTGAGCGCATCGGAGCCATACCTGCACCACCGCCAACGAAAACCATTTCTGCATCGGTGTCTTTAGCGAAGAACTCACCAAATGGGCCATAAACATCAATTGTATCGCCCGGCTTTAAGTTAAAGACATACGAACTCATAATGCCAGGCGGGTGATCCGTACCTGGAGGCGGTGAAGCAACACGAATATTAAACTTAACAATACCTTTTTCTTCAGGGTAGTTCGCCATTGAATATGCACGCACAGTAGGCTCAGTTACTTTTGACGTATATTGCCAAATATTAAACTTATCCCAATCTGGATGATATTCTTTATCGATATCGAAGTCTTTGTAGTGAACTTCATGTGGTGGACATTCTAATTGAACATAACCGCCTGCACGGAAATCAACGTTTTCACCTTCAGGTAGCTTCAGTGTTAATTCTTTAATAAATGTAGCCACGTTAGGGTTTGACTCAACCGTACATGTCCATTTTTTAACACCAAAGAACTCTGGTTCAACTTCAATTCTCATGTCTTGTTTAACAGCAACTTGACACGACAAACGCCAGCCTTCACGCAACTCACCTTTGGTAAAGTTCGGTACTTCAGTTGGCAATGCTTCACCACCACCTTCTAAAACGATACATTTACACTGAGCGCAGGTACCACCACCACCGCACGCTGATGATAAAAATACACCATTTGCCGACAGCGTTTGCAACAACTTGCCGCCCGCAGCTACGGTAATTTTTTTCTCATCATCGTCGTTAATATTGATAGTGACATCACCACTGTTTACCAGTTTTGAGCGAGCTGACAAGATAATTGCCACCAACGCCAAAACAATAATGGTAAAGAGTACAACGCCTAAAATTATTTCAGTTGTCATAAATTGAATCCCTTTGGTGTATTACAGCGAAACGCCAGAAAAAGACATAAAGCCTAATGACATTAAACCAACCGTTGCAAAGGTAATTCCTAAGCCACGCAATCCGTCTGGAACATCGCTATACTTTAACTTCTCACGAATTCCGGCTAAGGCGACGATGGCTAACGCCCAGCCAACACCCGCACCTACGCCGTAAACGACACTCTCACTGAAGTTATAGTCTCGCTCGACCATGAAAAGCGATGCACCTAAAATGGCGCAGTTCACTGTAATTAACGGCAAGAATACACCTAGGGCGTTATATAACGCCGGAAAATAGCGATCAAGTACCATCTCAAGTATCTGTACAATCGCAGCAATGACTCCAATATAGCTTAGGTAGCCTAGGAAACTTAAATTCGCTTCTGGGAAACCAGCCCAAGCTAGAGCACCCTCACGCAATACGTACACGAAAAGCAGATTGTTTACCGGTACGGTAATGGCTTGCACTACAATAACTGCGATACCCAAACCAATAGCTGCAGAAACCTTTTTAGAGATTGCTAAAAACGTACACATCCCTAAGAAGAATGCCAATGCCATGTTTTCAACAAAGACGGCACGTATAAATAAACTAATTAAGCCTTCCATTAGTGAGCCTCCTTGTTAACGTTTTTGGCAATTTTATAATCTTCTGCTTCTACTTGATCTTTTTGGTACAACCGTAGCCACCAAATAAAACCCGCAATAATAAAGAAGGCACTTGGCGGTAAGAGCAATAGACCGTTAGGAATATACCAACCACCTTCGTTAACCAAAGGTAAAATGGTAAAGCCCAACAATTTACCGGCGCCCAATACTTCACGAATAACAGCAATGAAGATCAACACAACGCTGTAGCCTAAACCATTACCGATACCATCCATGAAACTTGGCCCAGGGGGGTTAGACATAGCAAATGCTTCAGCACGCCCCATGACAATACAGTTAGTGATAATTAGACCAACGAATACTGATAGCTGTTTTGAAATATCGTAAGCATAAGCTTTTAATATTTGATCAACGACGATCACAAGAGAAGCAATAATTGTCATCTGAACAATAATTCGAATATTCGAAGGAATAAAATTTCGAATTAAAGAGATGAAAAAGTTAGAACAGGCAGTAACCGCCGTTAAAGCAATACACATAACCAAAGTTACTTGCAAGCTTGTAGTAACAGCTAATGCAGAACAAATGCCCAAAATTTGTAGCGCAATTGGGTTGTTCTCAAAAATTGGCGAAAGCAAGATTTTTTTAGTATCTGACATTTTAAGCGCCCCCTGCTTTTAAGTTATCTAGGAATGGCTTGAATCCATCATCCCCTAACCAATATTGAACCAAGTTTGTTACACCCTTACTCGTTAAGGTTGCACCACTTAGACCATCGATAAGGTGATCTGCTTCAAAGGCATTTTCAGAATTAACAGAACCTTTCTTAAGAGCAATAACCGGTTCACCTTGGTTATATACTTTTTTGCCAGGCCACTGTGCTATCCACTTAGGGTTATCAACTTCTCCACCTAAACCTGGGGTTTCAGTATGAGAATAGAACCCTAGACCTACTACGGTGTTTAGGTCTTCTTCAAGTGCAATAAAGCCCCAAAGTGTTGACCACAATCCATAACCACGAACCGGTAAAATAACCGTATCTAAGTTCCCTGAACTATCACGCACAATATAAACTTCTGTGTACGACTCGCGACGCTTAATGCTCGCAGGGTCTTCCTTTGTACTGAGTGCTTTAGTAATAGATGCATCTGAAGCCGCTTTAACAGGGTCAAATAAATCTACATCAAATTCAGTGGAGTATTGGCCTGTTTCAATATTCACCAAACGAGTTTCTATTTGGGTGAATTGCTCTTCAACTGTTTTACCTTCTACTAAAAGGCCTGCAGCAGAAAGAATATTGCGTTTAAGGTCAATTTCTTTGTTCTTAACTTGCAGTGGACGTAATACAACTGCTGATGTTGCGACGATAATCGCACACACCAAGCAAACTGCGAACGCTACGGTAAAGATATACTGTATAGAATCTTTATTCTTAGCCACGAGCCAACCTCCGTTTGATGTTCCGTTGAACAACAAAATAATCGATCGTTGGAGCAAAAATATTGGCAAACAAAATTGCCAGCATAATGCCTTCTGGGAATGCAGGATTCACTACTCGAATCATAATGGTCATTAAACCAACCAACACACCAAACCAAATTTTACCGGTATTTGTCATTGAGGCCGAGACTGGGTCGGTAGCCATAAACACCATACCGAAGGCAAAACCACCAATAACCAAGTGCCAGTACCAAGGCAATGCAAACATTGGGTTGGTCTCAGAGCCAACAAAGTTAGTCAGCATTGTGGTCGCGATAAGGCCAATCATAACGCCAAGTACGATTCGCCATTGAACGATGCCCATAACCATTAACACCAAACCACCTAAGAAGATCATTAATGTAGATACTTCACCCACTGAACCTTGCTGGAAACCTAAGAATGCTTCCATCCAGGTTAGGCTTCCTAACATGTTGTCCACTAGACCATCAGAGAAAGCCACGCTTAACGCTGTAGCGCCAGAGAAGCCATCTACTGCGGTCCATACTGCATCACCGGACATAGATGCTGGGTAGGCAAAATACAAAAATGCTCGTCCTGTTAATGCCGGGTTTAAGAAGTTTTTACCAGTTCCACCAAAAATTTCTTTGCCAATAACGACACCAAACGAAATTCCTAGAGCAACAGCCCATAACGGGATTGTCGGAGGACAAATCAAGGCAAACAAAATAGAGGTTACGAAAAAACCTTCGTTAACTTCGTGACCACGGACCGAGGCAAACACTATTTCCCAAAAAATACCAACACCAAAGGTGACGATATAAATAGGTAAAAAGTAAACGGCACCAAACACTAAGTTATCCCACAGGCTCGCTGGGTTATTCCCTGCGACCAATGCGATAATCCACTCATGCCAGGTATCTGCAAGGACGCCTGTGCCAGTCGCGACAGCGGTGTTTGCTTGGAAACCTAAGTTCCACATGCCCCAGATCATGGCCGGGAAAACAAACAACCACACCATAATCATCATACGTTTCAAATCCATTCCGTCTCGCACATGCGAAGAAGAATGAGTTACAGAAGCGACCTTGTACAATGCGGTATCAATGGCTTCGAATAACGGATACAAAGGTGCATATCTGCCGCCTTTGTGAAACTGAGGTTCGATTTTATCTAAAAAAGCCCGAAGACCCATATTTAACCCTCCAGCTCTATTTTAGTAAGAACATCCCGAAGAATCGGGCCGTATTCATATTTGCCCGCACAAACATATGTGCAAAGCGCCAAATCGTCTTCGTCTAACTCTAGGGCGCCTAACTGCTCAGCCCCTTCGAGGTCGCCGGTTACGATTGCTCGTAGCAACTGTGTCGCTAAAATATCTAACGGCATCACTTTTTCGAACTGACCGATTGGCAACATGCCACGCTCTGAACCATTCGTGGTGGTTGTGAAATCGAACAATTTGTTTTTAAACAAACTGGAAATAAATGTTCGTTTTACCGAGTGGTTGTTAAAACCTAATCTCAAAAAGTGAATCATTGGGCGACTAAAGTCTTCAGCTAAAACACTTAATTGAGTATGGAATCGACCAAGATACGCAAGCGGACCTTGCCCAGTACGGCCACCGAATACTGAACCCGATATCAGCCGATTTTCACCGTCTTTAAGTTCGTTATCAGCAATAGGCTGTAAATCTGCTCCGAGGCGTGTTCGCACTAAACGCGGCTCTTTAACTTGTGGGCCCGCTAAAGAAATAACGCGATCCACATCAATTTCACCGTTCAAAAACAAGTTGGCTATTGCGATTACATCTTGGTAACCCACGGTCCAAACTGTTTTCGTTGCTGAGACTGGCGATAAATAATGAATATGAGTACCAGGGTTTCCAGCTGGGTGCACACCTGCGAACTCTTCTACCTGAACACCCTCAATACTAGGTATAGAGGCATTAGGTGCTTTACAAAGAAAAACCTTGCCGGCAGTTAGCTTAGTTAACAAGCTTAAACCTAAGGTAAAAGATTCAGCTTGCTCAGCAATAATTACTTCAGGGTTTGCTGCCAACGGATTGGTATCCATTGCCTGAACGAATATAGCGGTTGGCTCACTGTCTATTGCAGGCGCTTTAGAATAAGGTCTCGTGCGAAATGCTGTCCACACGCCAGACTCTACTAACTGGCTGCGAATATCTGCTGCACTGATCGTAGCGAGATCTTGTTTTGAGTATTTTTTAAACTCAACACTGTCATCGCCCTGCACTTCAATAACTACTGATTGAAATACACGTCGATTACCACGATTAATTTCTTTTACCACACCAGATGCTGGAGCAGTATAGATAACGCCTTCGTTTTTCTTATCGGAAAAAACTGGCTGGCCTTTTTTGACTAGGTCGCCTTCACGAACCAACATCGTAGGCTTCATGCCATGATAGTCGTATCCGATCAGAGCCACCGTGCTAACGGGCCGACCTTCTGCAATCTCCTGGCGGGGTACGCCGGAAATCGGAAGATCTAAACCTTTTTTGATGGTTATCATAATTATAGTATCCGTTGACTTCGCGAGATCATTGATTGAAAAACAACCAACCCGACCGCTTCGTTGTCAAATTGTTTTCAGGTAATCCAAAGCAAACGCCTTTCGACATAGGCTCGAACACCTCCCAAAAAATCGAGCGATAGTATAAAGTTCCGCGCCATATAAGGCCAGAGCGGATTTTAGCCATACCGTGAAAAAACAGATTTGAGTTAAAGTTTTAGTACCGCTTTAGTGTAGTCGGCTAGTTAAATTTCACAAATATTCAATGAAAACTCGCGAAACCTCGACTTTTTAGCTAGCATCGCGAACTTAATTTGCCAGGCACTCTTTCCTTTTTCTCATGACATTCTTTACTTACAAGCTACCCACTAAAGCAAACGATACCAAAAAAATAGGTCAACTCGCTGGAAGCAGCCAAGCGCTCTTGCTCGCGAACCTAATTGAACAGCACAAAGGGACAGTTTTTTGCTTAGTAAACTCCCCTTCCGAGCTTGAGGCATTGGCTTCTGATTTAGCCTGCCTAAGAAAAAGTAATGACTGGACCATCCAAACATTCCCCGATTGGGAGATTCTGCCTTATGACGGTTTCTCACCACATGAGGATATTATTTCTGATCGCCTAGCCGTGCTTACGACGCTTGCCGAACAAACCAACACAATTGTACTGGCTACCGTAGCCAACGTTACCCACCGTCTACCTCCGGTTCAGGCTATACAAGGCAATTATTTTCATTGGAAAGTGGGTCAAACGCTCAATATAGATCAGCAACGATTGCAGTTACAAGCATCAGGCTATCGCGCCAGTGATACCGTTTTTGAACACGGTGAATTTGCAGTTCGTGGCGCATTACTCGATGTTTTCCCAATGGGCTGTGAATTTCCGGTTCGCATCGAATTATTCGATGATGAAATTGAGTCCATGCGCTGGTTTGACCCTGAAACTCAACGTACCGCAGAGCATACTAGCGATATCCGCTTGCTACCGGGTCGCGAAGTACCCTTGACAGAAGCAGGGATTAATCAGTTCAGGCAAGCTTTTCGGGAGCGTTTTGACAGTGACTTCACTAAATCTGCAATGTATCAAGACGTCAGCCAAGGCATCGCCAGCCCTGGCGTAGAGTATTACTTGCCCCTGTTTTACTCCGAAACCGCTAGTTTTTTCGACTACTTACCTCGAAACTCTTTAATTGTTACTGCGCAAAAACTCAATGAAACTGTCGAGCAGTATTGGCAGGAAATCAACAATCGCTATGAAAACCGTCGTCATGATGTATTTAACCCGATTTTGACGCCCAGTGAGTTGTTTATCCCACAAGAGCAACTATTCAAGAACATTAAAGGCTTTCCGCGGATAATTTTATCCAGCACATCATTTGAAGAAAGCGGTGCTTTCAATCAAAGCACCGAAAAACCTTCGGTCTACCCTATTGACCATCGCTCAACGGAACCACTCAATAAGTTAGAGTGTTTTCTGCAAGAAACTGACCATCGAATTTTGTTCTGCGCTGAAACGGCCGGTCGAAGAGAAGCACTGCGAGAGTTACTGTCACGAATCCGAATTGCACCCAAAGACTGCCCGAATATTTATTCGTTTTTAGAGCAAGACGATATTCGCATCGGACTTACAACCGCCCCACTCTCCACAGGCATGACGCTAAACGATGCTAAAATCACCTTAATCAGTGAATCACAACTTTTTGGCGAATATGTAGCACAACGCCGTCGCCGTAAGCCAGGAACATCAACCGAACAAAGCGATAGTGAACAAGTTGTAAAAAGCCTTACCGAATTAAGCATTGGCACCCCTGTAGTCCACCTAGACCATGGTATAGGCCACTATTTAGGGCTCGAAATTTTAGAGATTGATGGCCAAACGCAAGAGTTTTTAAAACTAGAGTATGCTCAAGGCAGTAACTTATATGTACCGGTCTCTAGCTTGCATCTGATCAGCCGCTATTCAGGCGCCGATGTTGACTACGCACCAATGCATAAACTCGGCAATGATCGCTGGGTTAAAACCAAACGCAAAGCGGCCGAGAAAATTCGTGATACAGCGGCTGAATTGCTCGATATTTATGCTCGACGCGAAGCTCAAAAGGGTTACGGCTTTAGTATCGACGAAACTGAATATATCCAGTTTGCCAGTGGCTTTGGTTTTGAAGAAACTGAAGATCAAAGCATCACTATTGATGCCGTGACGAAAGATATGCGCCAAAAAAGGCCCATGGATCGTCTCGTTTGTGGTGATGTCGGTTTTGGTAAAACGGAAGTGGCCATGCGCGCTGCCTTCATAGCAGCCAACAACGGTAAACAAGTTGCCATTCTTGTCCCTACGACCCTATTGGCTCAGCAGCACTTTGAAAGCTTTCAAGATCGCTTTGCTGATTGGCCTTTCCGTATTGAGGTACTCAGCCGCTTTAATAGCTCTAAAGAGGCAAAATCTACCATTGAAGGCCTTGAAAGCGGGAATGTTGATATTGTAATAGGTACGCATAAACTACTACAAAAATCAGTTAAGTTTAAAGACCTAGGCCTGCTCATTGTCGATGAAGAACATCGTTTTGGCGTGTCGCAAAAAGAAACCATCAAAGCCCTGCGAGCAAACGTAGATATCCTGGCTTTGACAGCTACGCCTATCCCAAGAACTATGAATATGTCGATGGCAGGAGTACGTGATCTAAGCATTATCGCTACTCCGCCTGCTAAACGCCTATCTGTTAAAACCTTTGTGCGTGAAAAGGAAGATGCCTTAACAAAAGAGGCCATTTTACGTGAAATACTGCGTGGAGGTCAGGTGTACTTTTTGCACAACGAAGTCAGTACCATTGAGAAAACTCAACAATATTTAACTGAATTAATACCAGAAGCTCGAGTTGTTGTTGCGCACGGTCAAATGCCAGAGCGCCAACTTGAACGCATTATGAGTGACTTTTACCACAAACGCTTCAATGTCTTATTGTGTACGACCATTATTGAGACAGGGATTGATGTTCCTAGCGCCAATACGATCATTATTGAGCGAGCCGATAAGTTCGGCTTAGCTCAGCTTCATCAATTGCGCGGGCGTGTCGGTCGGTCGCATCACCAAGCGTATGCCTATTTACTGACACCTCCCTGGAAAACCATTACTAAAGATGCCCAAAAACGTTTAGAAGCCATCGCAGAATCTCAACATTTAGGTGCCGGCTTTACTTTAGCTACCCATGACTTAGAAATTCGTGGCGCGGGTGAGCTCCTCGGTGAAGAGCAAAGCGGCCATATCGAAGGTATCGGATTTTCGCTTTATATGGATTTATTAAACAAAGCGGTTCGCGCTTTACGCAATGGTGAAGAAATTTCACTCGATGACATCGAAAATCAAGGCCCAGATATTAACTTACGAATTCCTGCCTTGATTCCAGCCGACTACATGGGTGATATTAACACTCGTTTATCCATGTATAAGCGCATCGCTACCATTCAAGATGATGCCAATATGCGTGATTTGCAGGTAGAATTGATTGATAGATTCGGACTTTTGCCAGAGCCGGTTAAAAATTTGTGTCGCCAAACCCTATTGCGATTAACTATTGAGCAGATAGGCGCAATCCGGCTCGAAATGAATGACAAGGGTGGCAGTATTGATTTTGGTCGTAAAACATCGGTCGATCCGATTAAAATCGTGCAACTTGTACAAGCGCAGCCGCACATTTATAGCTTAGTAAAAGGCACCAAATTAAAGTTCGAGATTGAAACTAAAACCACAGATCAACGTTTCGAAGCAATTGAAAAATTACTGAAACTACTTAACTAAAGAATTGAAATTACTATGTTTAGATCATCATTTACCACTTTATTGATTATGGCTTTGTGCTCTTCTGGGCTCTTTGCAGCTGACCAGGAAGAAGTGCAACCTGAGCGTTGGTTCCAAGTTGAAATCATTGCTTTCACTAATGCTGAGGTTGAAACTGATTCGCCTGAAGCATGGCCAAGTTTTTCAAGCCTACCGACACCTGATCAATTTATTCAGATTAAAGGTGTCACCGAATTACTCACGGCTAATTCTGCGCTTACGCCTACTGAAGAAGAAACCGCTGAATTGGAACAAAGCGCTATCAATATTGAGCAAGAAGAAACAAACTTGGAGGCCTTTGTCGCCTTATCGGAATTTGAACGTCAATTAACAGGGCAAAGAAATACGTTAGAGCGTAGCCGTAACCATCGTGTTTTATTTCATGAAGCATGGAACCAGCCAGTACCTGGGCGTGACACCGTTATTCCGATTAGACTCGATGGTGGTGAAAAGTATGGTCGACAGGCAGAACTACAAGGCTATATCGATCTATACGTTGAACGCTACCTGCACTTGAATACCCAGCTAAGCTTTATTGAATATGAAAAAAGCCAAGACCCATTTAGCTTTTTTTCAGAAACAAGTTCGGCTACAACTGCCTCTGAAACGATGGATGCCTATGGTGGCTTATCACTCATCAATGCAGACTCGTTGCTAAATAATCGCGTCAGCCGAAAGTCAGACGATTTCTTTATTTCAACACGAGCTGCCCTACTTTCTGAAAGTCGACGTATGCGCAGTAAAGAGATTCATTACTTTGACAACCCACGGTTTGGAATGATCGTATTGATAACACCTATCGACCTTCAATAGCAGAAATGCAGTGAGCTAATTACTCAGATATAGTTACTCACTGCTTAAGCACTCCACACTTTCCCCCTTCTCGTATAATTCAAACCCTACACCATCAGTCTTAATGCCAATGAAATAAACATTCACCCGCCAAATAGTCGCGCAAAAGCGTCAATAGTACTTCTATTTTTGATGGAATTTATGAATTTTAGGCACACATAACTTTCGCTTTGTATCTCATTGAAATAAAAGGCGATATGGTCGATAGGTTCATCTAATTTCGAATAAAACAATAAAGAATGGATCTGTTGTTGAACTTAACTTCAAATGCCTAAAGATGACGACACAATAAAAATATATAACAACAATAATACTGGAGTACAAAATTGAAAAAACAACTCGCCTTATCAATCGCCCTTGCAACAACAAGTATCGCTTTTGCTTCTGAATTTGATACATTTATAGAAGAGACAACGATTGATCTAAAAGTACGTTCGGCGCTAATTAAAATGAATCCGAATGATGTTAAGTATGAAAAACAATATGATGCTGGAACAGCAGCGACTATTTTGCTCAGCTCAGGTGACTATACCTTCGGTACTGATGTTGCTACAGCAGCCGGCAATATTATCGGTTCAGGGCAACTCTCTGCAGTCAATGCTGGCATAAACGCAAATCTTAAAGAAACTGTCGAAAAAGCAGGTAAGTTAGACCAGGCAGGTAGCTCTATTTGGGTTCAAATGGAGTCAGGCTATCTTTATGATATTGTTGGCTTTGATCTTGGCTACCAGGCTGCGCTCAAGCATTTCAAAGAAGATGAATCTGAAAAGTTAATTATTGCCAGTCAAGACGACGATAGCTATACACGGTTAAGTACTGCTCGCATCAAGTTAAAATATGGCAATGAAGATCTATACGTTAAAGCAAATTATGGCCGCTACAGTGACGCCGATGAAACAGATTACCTGATGGACAGTACCGATGAAGGTTATGGTGCCAGCGCCCACTTCAAAGACTGGAGCCTGTCTTATGATGCCGTAACAGCCAGTGCAGGAAAAACAGAAAGCGATTTAACAGAACTGGACACCAAAAAAGAAACTATAGCACTTGATTACAGCTCTAACTTCGGTAAAGCCAGCGCCACCCGCGAGTATATGACTGATATTGAAAACACCGATTCCTACAGTGCGGCTTCTGGCATACCGTTAAGCATGTTAGGTTTAAATATTTCACAAGAACGATTAATGGACTACCTATTAATTGCGCAAGTGGACTATGCAACAAAAACAGTAGATGCGGACACCAGCCTTGAGACGACTCAGTATGAAATTATGCTGGCTCTGAAACTCAATGGGCTCACCCTTGCGGCATCTTACAACAAGGCTGACAAAGATAGCGGCGCGGGTGTTGAAAACCTTGTTGATAAAGCACTGTTGAATAGCTACGACATGGCCGGCCAATCAACTATGACATACGCAGCATCTTTAGATGGCGCCATGTTTAAAGTACCAGGCTTGAGCTTAAGCGCTGTTATGTTAGACAGTAAGATAGCTGATATAACGAAAACGCCATTTACTTATCAATTAACAGGCGATAAAGCCTTTACAGAGACGCTCGTTGATGCAAGCTATGCCTTCGGAGAAGATACCGTCCTTAAAGGGCTGGCATTAAGAGCCGTGTTCGGAAATGAAACCAACCAAGCCAACGTGAGTGGCTATGGAGTGTTTGTAGACTATAACTTGTCTTTCTAATCAATGGTAAATCAGCGGGTTTTTAAATAAACCCGCTGCTCAGTTCGCTAACTATCGTAATAATCGCTAACAAACTGACCTAATATGGTTCGCACTTTTTGAATACCCATGGCTAAATTTTCATCAATTTCTCTGATTGTAATTGCACCTGATCCTTTACCAGAGGCCTGATTTACGACCAGAGACAAACTTGCGTAATTCAATTTAAACTCACGCGCTAAAGACGCTTCGGGCATTCCAGTCATACCAACTATATCGCAACCATCATTTTCCATTCGGAAAATTTCTGCTGCCGTTTCTAAACGAGGCCCTTGCGTGACGCCATAAACACCGCCATTAAGAATTTTCTCACCAACTTTACTTGCTGACTTTAAAATAAGTTCACGCAACGTTTCAGTGTATGGATAACTAAAGTCTACGTTTGATACCGGAGCAAACTCGCCATCAAAAATAGTCTCATCACGACCATAGGTATAATCAATAATCTGCTTAGGCAACACTAATGTACCTGGCTTCATGTTACGCGTAATACCGCCCACAGCATTCACGGCAATAATGTCTGTTGCGTATAAATTTTGTAGTGCCCACAAGTTAGCTCGGTAATTCACCAAATGCGGGGGAATACGATGTGGGTGACCATGGCGTGCAATAAACAGTACGCGCATTCCGCCCAATTCCCCTTCTAAAACAGGCGCCGATGGCGAACCAAAAGGCGTTTGAACATCGTGTGCGTTTGATATGGTCAACCCAGTTAACTGTGTTAAACCAGTGCCACCAATAATGGCTAAAGTATGAGACATGGACACCTCTATAATAGTTTATGGCCTCCCCGCAGGGACTCGAACCCCGATCGCCCGCTTAGGAGGCAGGTGCTCTATCCAGTTGAGCTACGGGGAGGCAGAACTAGAGTGATTGTAGCGACCGTAGCCGTAGAATAAAAGTGTGTTTCGCATTTCCTTTTCGTGATTTGAAGAATTTGCGCGTATAATTACCTAAAACTTCATTGGACGTACCCCTAATGTCAGAAATAGATGTAGATCAACTCGCAGACTGGCTAGAAAACGAACAGCGAAACGAAGACTGTTTCGATATTCATGGCTTGCACGGCTATTTAACCGCCCTAGCCATTTGTTCTGAGCCTCTAACGGATACTTGGCTGGCTACGGCAATTGACCAACCATTAACAGAGTTGCCGGAACCGGAAGCCACTTATTTCGCAAATACCTGCGTTGAACTTCACGGACTTATTCTAGAAGAATTATATTCCGACGATTCCATTTCTTTAACGTTCGAGCCCACTATTGACCATGAAGAATCGGACATGGAAGCATGGTGCCAAGGCTTTATGGAAGTGGTCTTTGAGTTACCAGAGCAATGGCAGCATAGCGATGAAGAGCAAATGTCAGTTCTAATGCTACCAATAGAAGTCGCATCAGGCTTTTTTGTAGACGAGCCCGACTTTATACAGTTTTACAAACAAAAAGCCCTGTTAAAACAAATGTTCGACGAGATACCGGATATTTTGACAGACTTGTATTTATTGATGAATGTACCTTCAAAATAAGCTGCAAGTCTATAGCTGCAAGCTGCAAGTAAAGGCAAAAAAGACTAGATCTCCCTCGCCTTTATCTTTTGAACTTACTTGCAGCTTGAAGCTGGCAGCTTACAGCTTTCTTTATCAATCCCCGCCGCCCATACAGTTCGGAGAATTTGGTGATTCGCCCTGCCATTCCGTCGGGGTGTAGGCATGTATTGCTAGGGCGTGAACTTTACCGGGTTGTAACTCTTCTGTGAGAATGCCGTATATGATTTGATGGCGCTTTACTGCGCGAGCTCCTTCAAACTGGTCACTGACAATAGTGACTTTAAAGTGAGTTTCGCTATTTTTGGGCACAGAATGCTTATGGCTTTCATTGAGCACTTCCAAAAACTCAGGATTTAACACAGTTAGTTTTGATTCAATTACAGATTGAGTAGTCACACTCGACTCCAAATACAGTACAATAATTTCCAATATAGTAACGCAACCTGACCAATAATATGAGGTTTTCATGACAAATCGAGCACAAGAATTAATAAAGAACTTTTACGAAGAAGAAGCTTTGCGCAAAGAAAGCGAAGTGACCTTTGCCGACTTAAGCATTCGCCTTAACAGCTCAGATATTGCCATGCTAGAGATAATCTCTAAGCGGTTCGGACGAACCTCTGATCGTGTTGCCGCAGATGCTCTTTCTGCTGCAATTTACTCAATGGTAGAAGCTTTAGAAACAACAGAGCGTAAGCAACTTGCAAAGGAGGCGGATGAATTTAACGAATCACTGTCAAAAAAAGCAGCGAAAAGTAACGGAATGGCCGACTATGATGAAAAATCTGTTACTTGGACAATGAATGATCGCGCTATTACACGTGATGAAAATAAGCGTAAAAAAGAACAAGAAGAAGCCCAACCCACTTCACAACCTGCCATTGCTACACCTAGTAGTGAACCTGAATCAGAGCCAGTAGCCGCTGAAACAGCGCTAGAACAAGAGCAAACTTACAACAACTCATTCGAGTCAGCTGTAACTGAAGAAACCACATCATCATTCTCTAACTAAGAGCGAGTGTTTTCTAACTGTTCGCAAACAAAGGTTTTTTTATAGGTTTCTTGAATTAATAAAGCATCAATGCCCGCTCTATGATCGGGCAGTTTTCGCTGGCTTTCTATATCGGCTTTTGTTTGATCCCAATGCGCAAGCTGATATTCAGAAAGAATTTTAGGTAATGTTTCTAACTTAAAAAACATCTTTCTATCGGCAACGTAGTACAACAAGCTCAACCAACCAGAGTCAAAACCCCAGCCATCACTGTACAATATTTGCCCTTCAAATATCTCATTTAGTTTATCCGCAATAACACTGGGTCTCAGGCCTTCTTCTAATAACCGAGACCGAGGAATACCGTGCAATTTTTCAGCTTCTATTTTCCAGTGCACCCAATCTTCTTCTGGGTGCACCAGCCAAGAATGCTGTTTGCCTGTCTCAGTCATCACGCCTATTTCTATTGGGTAACTGCCTTTTCCAAAACCGGATGCTTCTATATCTAAAATGGCAGGTAAGCTAAATTGTTCCAACGATAAACCCTATTACGATTAATTATTCAATATGATCGACACAAAAATAAAGAATAGCCTTTATTTCGTGCTTTGACCAACAAACATTAACCTTTTGCGTTACTACAACTGACTAGTAAATGTATCTGAAACCAATCCAAATGTGAGTATTTGAGGTAAAATTTCAGGCTCTACCGATCCTTTATGGTAATAAGCGTATAACGGCACGCCATCTCGATTAAAGCTAGCAATCAGCTTATCAACCGCGGGAGAAGGGTTTGTCCAATCAGCACGAATTAAAACAACATCTTCTTTTTTGACCAACTCATTGAAGCGTTCACCTGATAAGGCTACACGTTCATTCGCTTTACAGGTAATACACCAAGCCGCTGTTATATCGACAAATACGGACTTACCTTGAGCCAAAGAGTCACCGACAATGGCTTCATTATAATCGACCCATAAATCTTCTTTTTCACGAAAATCAAACAATGTAAACAGCGCAATTACAACAAAAGCTGTTCGAGCTAAACGCTTAAACCACGCTAACTTAAAGCCTTGTCCGTGTTTAACCGACATGACCGGCCATACTGCTATCGTAAGCGCTATTAGCCCTAGTCCGACTTTTAGCAGCGCATCGGTGCCCTTAATTTCGACTAAAACCCAAGTTAACCACAAGACTGTTGCAAATAACGGAAACGCCATCAGTTCACGGAAAACATTCATCCATGCGCCCGGCTTAGGGAGCCATTTACCAACGATTGGCAATACACTAATTACCAAAATCGGTGAAGCCATACCAATACCCATTGCTGCAAATATCAATAAGCTGACATAAGCAGGCTGCAGTAAGGCAAACCCGATGGCAGAGCCCATAAATGGCGCGGTACAAGGGGTTGCAACTACTGTCGCTAATACGCCGGTAAAGAAAGATCCAGATAAACCCGACTTCTGAGTTAAATCTTGACCCACACCCATGAGGTTTTGGCCAAATTCAACGTATCCACTCATCGTAAGCGACATTAAAAAGAAAAGCGCTATTAAGAATGCGACAAAATAAGGGGATTGTAGCTGAAAGCCCCACCCTACCCATTCGCCAAAATATCTAATTAACAGCAGAACACCCGCCACTGCAACAAAGCTAACCACAACGCCAACGGTATAGGCATAACCATGAGCTCTTGCGTGCTTTACATCTTGACCGAGTTGGGCCATTTGCATGGCTTTTATGGATAAGACCGGAAAAACGCAGGGCATTAAGTTAAGTATTAAACCGCCAATAGCAGCGAATAAGACAGCCGTGATGATTGTTAAGCCAGAGTCGTTAATGCCACTCGAACTTGAAGACGGTATATCGGCAATTAAAGAGTCGCCTAAGTTTAACGTTGTACTCGATGTATTAACGACTGATTCGATAGGCTCACCAAAAAGCGTAAACGAGCGTTTCTGGGGAGGGTAACAAAGACCCGCATCGGCGCAGCCTTGATAAATTATCTGAACGGCCCCTTCGTCTTCCTGTATTAGGTGCGATACATTCATAAATTTGTAGAACACGGCCATGTCTTCGCCAAAATTAGGATCAAACTTAATTTTGACATTGTCACTGAATTCGGCCGATTTGAGCTTTGCTCCATTTAGCTCATTAATTGAATAACGATCGCGATACAAATAATAATCGGGGGCAACGGTAAACTCAAAATGGAGCGTGTTATCAATTCGGCGAGTTTCAATTTTAAAAGCATCATCAACATCTAGAAACTCGTTCGAAAATACAAAAACGTGACTTACTGCGATTAAAAATAAAACTAAAAACTTTTTCATTTATACCCCAATACTTCCAAATAATGATAAATCTGCTTCGATGGCTAAATATGGTAATTCCATTTCTTGCAACCAAGCTTTGGCTTGAGCACCTTTTAACATGGCAATTGTTGATATACTACCGGCCATTAGGCAGTTTTGTGTAATAACTGAAATAGAAGCCAAGCTATCTAAACTTGGGTAGCCTGTTTTCGGATTAATTAAATGATGATAGCGGCATCCATCTACTATCATAAACCGCTCGTAATCCCCCGAGCACGCTATTGCTCCGCCATGCAACTCAACAGTAGCAATAACGCCACCTTCAACGCGCGGATGAACAACCGATATATGCCAAGGCGAACCGTCAACTTGCAATCCGGTGACACCAATATCTCCAGCTAAGTTGACTAAACCAATGGCTTGATGCTCTAAGAGGATATTCACCAGACGATCTACGGCAAACTCTTTGACCATGCCACCCAAGTCTAGTTCCGCTTGATTAAGAATTTCTAAGGTTTGGCCGTCCCAGCCTATATTGGGCCAACCTATGCGCGACCTAACTTCTTCAATTTCTTCTAAGGAAGGCAGTTTATTTATCTTAAAGTTCCAAACAGAACGAAAACTACCGACGGTAATGTCGAACAACCCATCACTTAACTCATAGCATTGCTGTGCATAGTTGAGCAGTGCCGTGGTTTCTTCATCGAGTGGTTGGCGATTAAACTTACCCTGATTTATTTGCGACAGTAGGCTAGTTTCATCAAAGCGACTGTACTTCGTTTCCAACCGTCGCACTTCTCGCTCCAAGCAGTCTTTCAACGAGTGAGCATTGTTAGAGGCAAGCCAAAAACTCACCTCGCACGGCCCACCCATGGCAATAAACTCATGGGTAAACTTATTCATTACATCAAAACTTAAAGTCTAAGCCAGTTGTGAACCTCCAGTATGCAGGCAGACCGGGCACTTCCCCAATAGCAGGATTATCTGAAAAGTTAAAACCATAAGCCGGGTTGCCAGCGTAACGTTCCACTAAACCAACCAGCGCAAACTGCTTATAGGTTATTTTAAGCCGTGTTTTTAAACCCAATGCACCGTACCAAGAGAGCCTCGGATCGCTCGAATAATATTCAGTGGTATTCACGTCGTAAGCTTTTCCGCCAGGAAAGTCACCTAAATTAGGGACTTCATAAAAATAAGCTGACTTTTGCTGGTAATAACGAATACCCGGCGCAACTTGGAAAGTAATATTATTATCAGTTAGAAATTTGATATCTGGTGCGAATGTTTTATAAACATCAAAATCTAAGGTATGTGAAGCTACATCCCACGTATCAAGGTATAAACGATAGTCGGCATGTACATAAGCATCGTATTGAGGGAAGTATTTGCGTCCACCTAACGCTAACGTTCCGGCTGCTCTACTAGACGGGCGGATATCACAAGGGACATTTTCAGCATAATCACATATATCGCGATAAGGATCAGACAAATAACCGTTTTTATAAGTAAATGAAACCGCAGCTTGAACCACGGTATTCATATCTATGATCTGGCCGATACCTTCAAACACAGATACTTGCCATTTATTTTGCTTATAACCAGCTAAACGGCCTGGTGAAACTGTAGCTTTTTCTGCTGCCGTTAAATCACCTATATCAATAGTTTCGCCTTTACTATTTTTAACGCCTGAGTTGGGGTTTAACCAATCGTAACCCGCACTGATACCACCTGAAACAGTTGTCATTTGATTATTAAATTGCATTGAACCATCGACATTACTGCTCAACGCAAAATAATCTCGTTCTTTCGACAAATACGCACCAGCACCAACGTCTGCTTCAGAAAAA
The DNA here is from genome assembly GCF_046710285.1 of Reinekea sp. GTDB lineage: Bacteria > Pseudomonadota > Gammaproteobacteria > Pseudomonadales > Natronospirillaceae > Reinekea. The sequence goes on along the minus strand of NZ_JBKEGY010000015.1, from coordinate 61,776 downwards.
TAGTAACGAGCTGAAGTGGTTGCATCGAAGCGTTTTTCTTTTGACGCCCCACTGTAATGGGTTGAAACTTCATCTTCACCCGCTTCAATATATGATGCAGCCGCAGATGCACCTGCCATATATTCGTAACTGACTTCAGCATTAACCGCTAAATGTTGATCAATAGGGTGTAATACATGGAACTGGTGTACTTGAATATTGTATCTAGGGTTCGAAGTATTTGAATCATCACGTGCTACATCTGATGCATCTTCTTGATAAAAGGTATATCGGTAAGAAGCTTCAGATTCAGCAGGCCCAGCTGCTAAAACATTGGCACTCATTCCAGGAATAGCAAGCGCACTGCTCGCCAGAATTTTTAATTTACGAGACATAAAGACTTCCAAGTTAAATTAATTACAACCACACCCACCACCTGCGGCGGCAGTTCCACCTGAAGAGGCTTCTTTAGAAAAATATATGTGACCATCTAAGGTATTTTCTAGCTTATCGGGTGCCCAACTCATTTCTGACTTGGCTAATGTGCCTCGTTGCCACGGACTGACAGTGCTACAGCCCGACATCAGGATTATTAGTGCGATTATTGCAACTAATTTATACTTCATGGATTGTCCAACTTCAAAAATAATTAATAATGAACGAAAAAATAAGGCCAGTTGTTTGAGCAACTGGCTTTTGTACTTCAAAAACTAGCCAAACATATTCAGCTCGCCGACTTCTATTGGGAACTGCAAAGTTTCGGCGGCACTTTCAATGCCAGCTTTTTTACGCAACTGTTTATGTAGATGCGCGGCCGTCATTCGGGTCGAACCACCCACCACTATATCACTACCACTATTATCAACATTAACAGCATTGACTAAGCCGTTTGTAGCATTGACTTCAGTGCCTCCAGCAACATGGTTACCAAATAATAAGTAACTACTAACAGCCCAATGGTCTTTGCCATTGCCATCGTTAAACCAAGGTGTACGACCGAAATCTGAACCAACGATTACAGTTGTTTGCTCTAAAACCTCATAAGAATCTAATGCTTTGAATAAGAAGTGAAGATCTTCTAGCACAGTTCGAATGCGAGCAAAATGGCTGTTATCGTGATTACCGTGGGTATCAAACCCTCCAAAGCCTACTTGCATTGATGAAGCCATACCAGTGTAGAAGCCAGCGGCACCCACTCTCATATGGCGACGAGTGCTGTTCGTCGCTAACGCTTGCACTGCTTGCTGTGCATTGGTCGTTGGGTTAAGAATATCACTTGCAACGGATGAAAACTCGCCGCCACTTTCACGCACTAGATACAGCTGATCTTGTAATTGTCTGCGCAATGGGAGGTTATCTTTTCGAGCTTGAATTTCTTTTCGCAAGGCTTGCGCCTGTTCTAACTCAGTATCGACAAAATCCACCATACCATTTTTAGGGTTCGCTAAAATGCCAAAGAAATTAGCATCACTGGCCGAAGAACGAGCAACTATTCCTGCAGTTTCATCATTCCCACGACCGTCTGTCATCCATGCTAAGGGGCGACTAGCTCCATGCACTGCGGCATAAAGAGCACTAAAATCTGGGTAGCCCATCGACATACTACCCGTATCAGCGTAACGAGTTCCGGTATCATGTGAGTTTGTTTGGTTATCGACTCCGTTCAACACTCGCATTTGATGTGCGTATAAACAGACGAAGGCATCATAGCGAAAGACATCTGCATCTATATTGGCGCCATCAAAGCTGTTATCTAAGTTTCCATTACGATTTCTTACTTGCCCTGCGTTGGCTCCCGTAATTGTCCCTAAAACTATATTTGTAACACTGCCTTCAAGTATTGCTTCTGCATTAGTTTTAACAACTGTTTTATCTACTGAGGCCCAATTAAGGCCGTCTGCCGCTGCAGTTATCTCACTACCGACAAGGTCAATACTACCTGCCAATATTCGACGAATATGCTCGATAGAAAAACCATCATTTGCTGACCCATCATCAATAGAATCATCAGCTGCCAATTCGTTATAGGTTCCTAAATAAGGAGCATAAGTTACATTGGTTGATACTGTACCTGATCCAATATAAATATCTGCTGCGCGTCTTATTGCCGATTCTGGAAAGCGGTTAACCGGACTTTCACCTCGGGTAACTCGACTACCTGGCACAGGCAACTCGGCATTTACTACTGAACGCAGTTTATTACCTTTTGGGTTGCAAAAAGTTGTAGGGTCCCAGCCACCGCCTAAGTGAGCAAATACAAAGTATTGGCCCACCGGTGCGAAATCTGCAGCACTGGCTTTACTACTAAGGGTTATGGGTGCTACTAACGCTAATCCAGAAGCACCTGTCGTTTTTAAAAATTCGCGACGATTCATTTCTATTCTCCTGAATTAACCGTAAATGAAACGGTAGTCTGATAACATGAACACGACGACAACATACCAAGCGTCTGCAACATTATTTCCGTTGGTTCGATTGCAACCAGAGCTTGAATTAGCGCCATTTTCTAGTGCATTCATAAAGAGATCAAAAGCAACATTTACCTCTTCACTGCCTATTGCAACTTCCATATGAAGCATGGTCAAGTACAGGTGTTGTATATTTGAGCGAATAGCACGGTTTTGATTTATACGAACTTGAGCAGATAAACTTACCTGGCTTGGATCCGTGGAAAGTTCAACAAACTTAAACAATGACCGTTCACTTCGATTTAAGTCAAACTCGTTATCGACAATATCACAAGCTTCTTCTACCGCCATTCTATCAAGTACGCCAGAAATGATACCGCCAACAGAATCTGCATCTTTTAAAATATCGATAGAGTTCATACCACCAAGGAACTGACGAGAGTTTAGGTTTCTAAGATCTAGAGAGCCCGTCCAACCTCCGGAGTTAAGTGCTCGCAACTTCTGATGCAACACTTGAGGAGCTAAGTAACGAACAGCACCTATTTGACCATAGGTCGAATCATAGTATTCATTAGAAAGTGAAGCCGAACGGTAGTAGGCACTCTTTGTTACCGCATAGATTAATGACTTAATTTTATAACCACCAGCCCTAAATTCAGACGCTGCATTAGCAATAAGTCGAGATTGCTGAACATAGTCATTACGATATTCCTCTGGAGAATCGTCACCTGGCTCACCGATAATTTCCTGGCCTAACATGCCACCGACAACAATTTGAGCAATACCGCGAGCATAGGCTGGGTCTTTCGCTATTTGGTCACCTAACCATTGTAATTCACGGTCAGCGTAGCTTGTACCTTGACTGAGACTATTGTATTTAATATCTGCATTACTCAAACCCCAACCAATTGTTTTACGGTGACTCTGAACGCCATCTGAATTATCTGGGTCCCATAAACCATTTAACGCATAGCCTTCAAATGCCTTAGCTACGGGATCCATAATGTCATGACAGACGGTACAGTCAGCATTGTTTTGTGTAGGATCATCAACACCAACTGCCACACCACCAAAGTCCTCGAACTGCAGTGCACTCGCATCACGATTCCCCTCGATAGCTAATAAATCTTTAGCTGCGAAAAACCAATAAATCATACGTGCACGGTTTCGGTGCATATTGGTTTCAGTGGCGGTATAAATATTTAGGAATATTTCATCTGTGATCACACCAGAATGAGGAACACCATTCGCACGCGGCATGCCAGTATTGGTTTTTTCGTTATAAAATATTTGAGCTGCTTTCAAATCACGTGGGTCATAAGGGTAATCCGACATTATGTACTGATTTCTATCTGTATTTGAAAGCCCAATCCCACCTAAATACTCGATTACATCAAGGTATTCATTAATTTCTTTTTGAGAAGCAAACTCACGCCATTCTGGCTGTGCTACTGGTTTAGAAGAACCATTCGACTGTGGTTGATCAGGATTTACGATCAAAACATTGTCGTCTAACATGTCAAACATAAATTTATTTACAACCGTATATTTGCCGTTTACAAATTCACGGAAATCCCGATCGTTTCTTGCTAGATACTCGACCATTAATAGTGGCTTTCGCGCCAAGCCTTGCTCTGCGAAAAACCTCAAATAATTGCGAGTTAACATACCTGGTACGCCAGCCTCCCATTCGCGAGTATTCGGAAAGGGCTGATAACTGCCACCATTCGGATTTGGTAACCGAAAACGTTCATTATTGCCACCAGCATATAAACTGTTAACGTTTCCACCGTTTTCTGAACGGTATCTATCTGTCAATAAAGAATCATTAAAAATATCTTTCAACCGCTCATAGAAGTAATCTTCTTCCATGTAGCCATAAACTACTTCTTTTTCGCCTGCAACGTTTTCAGAGAACCGCGTAATTTCGTCATCTGTTGGCAACCGTCCTGCCAAATCAAATGCAATATTATAAATGGCTTCTTTTTCAGTCATTGTTGCTAAGCCAGGCAAAGTTCGTTGAACTGAACCTACAGCTCCGGAGTTAAATGCATCGAAAACATACTCTGCAGTATCTCGAGCATCATCACCTTTAAGTGCGCTTTTTAGGCTTGGCATATCACGTTCAATTTTAGATATCAGTGAGCTGGTATCTCCACAGGTTGCACAGCCAATTAAACTACCGCCATTACCACCTTGGCCACTTGAGCCATGACAAGATGCACATTGTGCGGCATAAATTGCTTGACCTTTTTCATTCAAGCCACCACTGCGCCCTTCTGCATCACCAAAATCTTGTGTACAGGCTGACAGTAATAGTATGACGCCGAATGCGACTGCCTGTAGCCCTGATCTAATATCCATAAGTTTCACCATGCTCTCTCCGAGACCCCTAATGAGGTTCTATCATTGGAACCAACATACAGACTACTGACATATACAAACGGAACCAATTCACACTCTTTTAGCTTTTTTTCAGAAACGCGATTGATGTCACAGTGCATTGACACTATATTTCTTGCAATATGACCAATACGGTCACTTTTACCCATAAAAATTATTATCAAATTGACTTGGAACAAGGTTTTTATTTTCATGGCTGATCTAGTTGATACCAATGTAGTAAGAAAATCACTTAAAAACCTCTGCGTAAAACGGCAACTAATCACCTACAAAGACCTAGTTTCCGCGCTTGGCATACAGCCACCTCAATCCATACAGCAGCTAGTTCGCTTGTTAGAATCATGTCAAGAAGATGATGCGGCATTGCAACAGCCGCAAATCGTGTCTGTGGTCGTACAAAAAACAGGGCTGAACTACCCTAGGTCGGGTTATTTCCAGAAACTAACGGAGCTAGGACTCTATAGCGGTCCTGATGAAGGCCTTGAGTCTCAAATGTGGCATCAAAATGAGTTAGAGAAGGTATTTGCGTTTTACGGGGAATAAGTTTGAGCCGACCATGGGGCCGACCCAAACAAATATAACTAGTTTTTCTTAAAATACTTTTCAATGGCGCGCTTGGTCCATGAGGAATGTGTTTGGGCACCTTGTTTTAGAAGAGTCTCTTTGACAAGAGCACTGTAGCTAAGGTCATCGCTTCGAATATGCTCAAGCAGCCATTTTAATAAAAATTCTGCTAGTTCGTTGGCTATGTCGTGACCTTCTTTGAAGTCACGATGCATTTGCTCAATTTCACTTATAAATGCTTGATGAGTTGCCTGATGCTCTAGCAATTCAGGGTAACCCACCTCCTCTAACAAAGCTTCTTCGAACGCAAAGTGCGATTGCGTGTAATCAACCAAACGGTGCAAAACTTGTTCTAATTCGCCTCGATTTGAATGTGTCGACTGTAGTTCGTCTACATCATTAATATAATCAACGATCCGCTCGTGCTGGTTGTCGATCACTTGAATACCAAGTTCGTACTCGGAACTCCATTGTAATTTCATTGATACCTCACTTTATGCAAATAGCCGCTTAAACCAAGGGCCTTTTTGGGCTTTAACCCGCCGCTCTGCATCATGCATATTTACTTTTACTAAATCTGAATAATCTTTGTCATCTCGCTTAATATGGTTAACTAACCAAGTTTTAAGGACCGTTAACAGTTCAGTCGTGATATCTTCGCCAGCGACTGCTCTCGTCTGAAAATCTTCTACTCTTCGAATAAATAGTTGGTGAACTTTACTATGAGCTTTAACAAATGGATAACCCGCTTCTTCCATCAAGCTTTCTTCAAAGGCAAAATGCGACAAGGTATAATCAACTAGCTCATTTAAGACATTGAGCAGCTGTTCTTGATTGTGTGTATGTTGAACTTCGTCAACTATATTAATGTATTCGACAATTCTCGCGTGTTGAGAATCTATCACCGGAATACCAATTTCCAATTCCGGACCCCATTTGATAGTCATATAACCTCCACCTTCTATATGCACATAACCCAGTATTTGACCTCATTCTCTATATTAGAGAGTCACTTTGAATAGGATAATAGGAGGCAGAAATTAAAATGTTCCTGCTCAGATCAATAAAGCAGATAATTTTTAGAAATATTTGAGAGAATTTTTAAAATAGTTGCTTTTTTAGGCTCTAGCTACGCAGCTCTATTAGCTTAAACCGATGAATACGCTGAGATGATCAAACCGATTATTCCGTTAACTCAAATAGGAGCCGTCCAGATTTTAACGCACCGTCCATAATGTCGTTAGTGATCGCATCGTGTAAAGCGGTCGCGTCTCGTGTGCCCAACGCTGCTAGAATCTCTTTGTGTCGATCAACTTTGTAATCTTCAGATACTCGAGTGAGCACTTGGCGCTGAAATGGACCTAGCTGTAACCAGAGACTCTCTATAATTGGCATTGAAGCCTGGGCTGGATTGACGTTATACAATGTGCGATGGAAATCTTGATTTACTAACGTCAGCTGATCTAAATCTTCTTCATAGATAAAAACGTCCATCTGGCTATCCAATTCTATAAGCTTATCTATAGTAATATCTGCCATATAAGGCAAAGCACGGACGGCTGCATGGGTTTCTACAGTAACGCGCAACGCAACTAATTCCTCAAAACGCTCTGGCGTCATCAAAGGCACCGTCATCCGTCGATTGTCATTTACCTGTATCGCAAGTTCAGAGCTGAGTCGACGAACAGCTTCACGAACTGGCGTTGGGCTAAGCCCCATACGGTCAGCTACGCCACGTATGGTTAGCGAGGTTCCAGGCTCTATCGCTCCCAACATTATCGCATTTCGTAAACGTTGATAAACGTATTCCTGTGTTGTGACCCCAGCCTCGGCTGAAATTTCCGGAATGTTGAGTTCGCTGTTGATGGTCATTTAAGAGCCTTTAAGTTGGGTAAAGGTAATTGTATTGCTTAACTAAATAGATTGACACAAAGTAACAGTTGATATCTTATATCTGAAAATGGTATCACAAAATTAAAAGTCTCCAAAGGTGTAATATGTCCGATAATAAAGCCGAAGCTTGGTTAGCTCTGCATCCTGAAATAGATTCCATATTTGCCTGTGTTTGTGATTTAAACGGAACTATGCGGGGCAAACGAGTCCCTGTGGATCAAGTGTCTAAAGTCGTAGAAGGCGGATTACGCATGCCTTTATCAATCGTTGGAGTAGATATCTGGGGTGAAGATGTTGAAAACAGCGAACTCGTTTTTGAGACTGGCGATTCCGATGGCCTTTGCGATTTCACTGGCCGCCCTTTAATGCCGATTACCTGGACCAGTCGCCCAACGGCGCTGGCCATGTTATGGATGCGTCAGGAAGATGGAACGGCCTTCCCCGGAGACCCACGCCGAGCCCTTGCTAACGTTGTCGAAAGATACACTGCTCTTGGCTTAACGCCAGTTGTCGCGACTGAGCTAGAGTTCTATTTGGTTGACCCAAGCGAGGACCAACCACAAGCGCCGCATTCTCCTGTCACCGGTAAACGGCTAGGCACTGATGGAGCGCTTTCATTAGACGAATTGCAGCATTTCGATGAATTTCTAAACGATGTTTACGATGCATGTGAATTACAAGGCATTCCGGCTGATGCGGCTATATCTGAAAACGGCGCAGGTCAATTTGAAATAAATATGCGCCACGTGGCCGATCCTTTAAAGGCCGCAGACGATGCCGTGTTGTTTAAACGATTAGTGCGCGGAATTGCCCGTAAACACGGTTTTGCCGCCACATTTATGGCCAAACCTTATGGCGATTTATCGGGTAGTGGCTTTCATGTGCATTTTTCACTAGTCGATGAAAATGGCATCAACGTTTTCGACAACGGCAGCGAAGAAGGAACACCGGTACTGCTGAACGCCGTTGCTGGGCTACTCGCGACAATGCAGCAAAATACCTTAACATTCGCACCCCATGAAAACTCCTACCGACGTCTCTTACCAGGTGCGCATGCGCCGACAAATGTAGCCTGGGGCTATGAAAATCGAACCGCCGCAATACGTATTCCGGGTGGTGCTCCCGAAGCGCGGCGCATCGAACATCGAGTAGCAGGTGCCGATGCTAACCCTTACCTTGTCCTTGCAAGCATTTTAGGCGGCGCTATGTTTGGCATCGAAAATAACTTACAACCTGCACCCCCTATTACAGGTAACGCTTATTTACTAAAGCTGGACAATTTACCGCTCGATTGGGCAACAGCTATTGATGCATTTCGTAAAGGCGAAGAAGTACCTACCATCTTTTCTAAGCGTCTTCAGACCATGCTAGTTGAATGTAAAATGCAGGAATTACGTAAGTTCGCGCGCCATGTAACCAACTTTGAATACGACAGCTACTTGGAGATCGTGTAATGAACACAGAGTCTCATCCGTATGCCGGAGATGGCAACCACACTGCAAGTTACTACGCAGCCTCTGCAAACCCAAGCCCTGAGCGACCTGAACTTATAGGTGACCACCAAATAGACATCTGTATTGTTGGCGCAGGTTATAGCGGACTTTCAACGGGTTTACACCTTGCAGAAAAGGGCTACAAAGTTGCCATTATTGAAGGCGCACGAGTTGGCTGGGGTGCATCTGGACGCAATGGTGGGCAAATCGTCAACGGTCTCAACGCAAGCTTACAAACGATCAACAAGCGTTATGGTAAAGACACGGCCACCTTCGTTGCCAGTATGGTTCAAGAAGGCGGAGAAATTATCCGAGAGCGTATCAAAACCTACAATATTAAGTGTGATCTAAAAGAAAAAAATATCTTTACCGGTTTAACCCGTGCACACATGCGTGAATTAGAAGATCGGAAAAAGCTGTGGGCCAATTATGGTATCAATAACCAAGAAATGCTCGATAAAAACCAACTGCGCGAATATGTTAAATCTGACCTCTACGAAGGCGGTTTAATTGATCATAGCGGTGGTCACATGCACCCCCTAAACCTTGCTCTAGGTGAAGCGGCAGCATTTGAACAAAACGGTGGCATAATTTATGAAATGTCACCGGTGATCGACGTTAATCACAAGGCAGTCAGCCCTGTCGTTAAAACTGCAAAAGGTTCAATAACCTGTAAAACGCTTGTACTTTGCGGCAATGCATATCTGGGTCATGTTGTTCCCACACTTACTTCCCGAGTAATGCCGGTATCAACTCAAGTGATGGCGACAGAGCCATTAGGTGAAGCGCTTGCACGCGAGCTTATTCCGTCTGATGCTTGTGTCGAAGATATTCGCTATATTCTTGATTATTATCGTTTGTCTGGCGATAAACGCATGCTCTTTGGTGGCGGCACTGTTTATGGCGGAGCAGATCCTGTCGACATCAAAGCCAAATTGCAACGTAATATGGACAAAGTTTTCCCTCAACTCAAAGGCGTTAAAATTGACTATGCGTGGAGCGGAAATTTCGCCCTGTCATTTAGTCGCGTGCCGCAAATGGGCCGTATTGGAGATAATACCTACTTTGCCCACGGCTACAGCGGCCATGGCGTCACCGGTTCACATACATTTGGTCGTATTCTATCTGAAGCCATTCATGGTGATCTGACTCGGTTTGATGTTTTTGCTAAGTTACCCTGGCATCCATTCCCCGGTGGTCGTGCATTCCGAGTACCCTATTCTGTCATGGGCTCTTGGTGGTATGGCTTACGTGACAAGCTCGGGGCTTAATGCGCCGAAGAGGTTAATTTGAAGACTCAGGGGCTTGTGTGTATCTGGATATCCAGCGTGCGAATAACGCACCGTACAGTAATGTCGCCCAAGCCGCCTGACACCACAATAAAAATAGAGGAATCGCATAAAACACACCAAACACTAGAGACCAGTTAGGAATATTGGTGTAAAACCAAGAAAAGGCCGTTTTTAGTACCATAAAGCCAATAGTGGTAAGCAAAGCCGCCAAAAACACCCATTTCACTGCGATCGTTCTTCTACTCGACAACCAATAAACAAAGAACAGTACCAAAAGCTGTGCTAATTCTGCGCCCAAAGAAATTGAAGGTATTAACTTACTTAAACCTGTCCCTAAGACTATTTGAATCAAGACAATGGCGGTCATTCCAGCCACTAATAAAGTCATTAATGCAGGCATTACCCAAACGTAATGCAACCAACGTCGCTTGCCCCGCCTTGTTTCTAAGGCAAATACCTCATGCAAGCTATGATCTACTCGATTTACCAAAAACAACACACTAACGATCAGCAAAACAAATGAACTCATGGGTATTTCCGTCGTACCAGCTTGCCAAAATTCGAGACGTTCACGCCAGGAAATGGCTTGCTCTGGCACCAGTTGTGCTAAAAATTGCTCAAGCAAGGCAGATATTTGACTTTGATAGGCCGGTAATTGAGATATCAACCAAACCGTTGTGAACGCCATCGGCACGAGTGCAAATAAAGTTGCTAAGGTTAAAACAGAAGAGTGTTGGCCAATCTGACTGTTACTGACAATATTTGATGTTAAAAACACCTGAATACTTCTGCCCATTCCTTTCATACGGTATGATCTCACTACAAAAAATAAATTGGATGATGACGTAAATGACTGCAACTATCTACCACAACCCTCGCTGCTCTAAATCACGACAAGCACTCGCGCTTCTGGAAGAAAAAGGCATTAATGCGGAGATTCGATTATATCTAAATGATCCACTGACAGCGCCAGAACTAAAATCATTGCTTGATCAACTAAAAATTCCAGCTCACGATATTCTACGTGCAAAAGAGTCAGAGTATAAAGAAGCTGGGTTATCAAAAGAAGCGACTGAAGCACAGATCATAGCCGCCATTATTAACACACCAAAATTATTAGAACGTCCTATTGTCGTCACTGACAAAGGCGCCCGTATTGGTCGACCCACTGAAGCCATTCTGGACGTTCTATAGTGCCCTATATTCTTGTGCTTTATGCAAGCCGACATGGAAGCACCGAAGCGCTGGCGATGAACTTTGCTGAAGGCATTGAAACAGTCCAAGGCATGTCAGCTTTAGTTCGAACGGTTGCTCCTATTGGTGCCGAATACAATCCTAAAATTTCAGATATACCAGATACCGGAGCGTTATATTGCACCGTAGAAGATTTCGCTAATGCCTGCGGACTCGCGCTTGGCTCTCCTGGCCGCTTCGGCAATATGGCTACTGAGCTTAAATTCTTTTTGGAGCAAACGACTACACAGTGGATCTCGGGAAGCTTAATTGGTAAACCCGCGACGGTGTTTACCAGTACAACCACTGTACACGGTGGCCAAGAATCTACTTTACTGAGTATGATGAATCCTCTTTTCCATCATGGCATGATGGTCATGAGCGTACCTTACTCAGAGCCGAGGCTGCATGCTCAAACTGGTGGAGGTTCTCCCTATGGCGTGAGTCATGTCTCTGGTCCAAATCACACTCCTATCGATAACGAAACAGCACTTTTAGCGCGCAATCAAGGCAAAAGACTGGCACAACTCGCATTAAGGTTAAATCATGACTGATCACACGATCTCCGTTAATAAAAAGCTAAAGCTGCACTTCTTATTACTCCTCATCGCAATAATGATCGGCGTTTTAGTCAGCGGTCCTTCATTAGACTCAATGTCGTTCGGCATGTGGATTGCTAGCGGGTTATCAATTGCGATAATCACTTGCGTACCGTTACTATTTTTTATTCCAACAATATTACGGCCAACCACCAGCGGATTAAGTTGGTATGGATTTCTCTTATTAGCTTATATTTTGGGTGGCACTATCAAACTATTAGGCCCATCTGGATTTATTGGCGGTTTGTTAATTTTAAGTTTCAGCTTAACCAATTTTGCCTATGTGATTATGTGGTTAATGCCCTTTAAAAAAGCCGCCAAAGCAAAACAAAAAACCGAAGAAAACTAACCTGAAAAAGGCTTACTTCGAACAATGCGTCGGTAATCACTTGGCGATACTGACGCATGATCTCTAAACGCCTTTGAAAAATATGCATTGTTGGTATAGCCACTCGCCTCTGCAACATCTGCCATCGGCAAATTAGTTTCGCGCAGTAAGTCTTGCGCATATTCCATACGAATCTTAGTTAAATACTGTAAAGGTGAAAGCCCTGTTGCCGTCGTAAAACGGCGTCGAAATTGCCGTTCAGACTGCCCAACTACATCTGTTAATTGTTTAATACTAATAGGCTCGGCCAAATGCGTGCGCATCCAACTTTGCGCTAGACTGACGAGTTCATCATTATGCATAGCCCCGCCTGGCTCATAAAAAGGTGTGGTAAACGAGCGCTTAAGCTCATGCATAAATTGCTGCTCTACCAATGCTAGCGCTTCTTCCCCCCAATAACGCTCAATAAAGTACAAAACTAAATCGGTTTGAGCGTTTATTGAACCTGCACAATAAAGACCATCTTGATGGGTAATAAAATGTTGTTTTTGGAACTCAACCTCAGGATAGCGTTTTTGAAAACGGTCTAGGTAATACCAGTGTGTGGTTGATACACGCCCTTTCAATAATCCGGCTTCGCATAAATGACCCACTCCTGTCCCAGTTGAAACTATTTTGGTACCACTGGCGTAAACACTAGCCAACCACTCGTGCATTTGCATTTGAATGCTAAGCTGATGCCAAGGGCTTCCCCACATAGGCGGCACAAAAACCCAATCATATTGATGTAGACTGTCGTATGAATCAGTAGCCATCAACGTTACCCCTCCGGTTAACTCAACGGCCTGACGTTCTGGGGCAATAAAGTGCGCACTAAATTTGGACGTGGTTTTACCTCGAACGTGATCTGCAGCTTGAAACATCTCTACAGGTACCGTAATCGCGGTGGTCAACACTTGCGGGTACAGTAAGAATCCAACCTTCATTATTAGCTTCCGTTAACAAACAATTATCGTCCGAATTACTATACCTTAGATAAATTAACAGCCCTACTTTTAGAGCCAAAAAATACCTTCTTCTTTTTAAATACCATTCAATTTGATCACTTTGTTTTTGGTCAACTTTTTTGTGATAGTCATCATGAAAATGAAAGTATCGATCGGTGTTTTTTAAACAGAGTTCACATTTTCACCAGTAAGGAGTTGTGCCTATTAAATGATCACTCTATTAGTGGCCTTACATCTAAGACCAATTTAGCTCAAAAGGCTGGTTTTTTTGACTCTCTGATGCGCATCAGCCACGAAGTCACAAGCATTATGGTTAATGCTACCTAATAATTATTAAAATAAAGGATATTCTAATGAATACATTAAAATACTCGCTTCTCGTTAGCGGATGCTTAATGGCATCTTCAGCGATAATGGCGGCTGATCGTGTCGATGCGACAGAAGCTCATCTCGCTCAAAGTACTATGTCCGCAAATACTAATTCAGCGGCCGCTCAGTTGGTTAAATCACGCGTATTGCCAAGCAATGTCACCGTTGAGAAATTCCAACAGACTTACCAAGATATACCGGTATGGGGGCAAATCATCACTCGCCGAATCAGTGAGGGACAAGACTCCTCTATTATGGGCGAGTTCATTACCAATATCGATGCAGATTTACCGCAGATGACTCCAAGATTCGACAGTAAATCTATCTTAAATCATGCGATGGAACAGCATACTTTGAATACTCAAGGCCTTATGCCAGGGCGCGTTATGCTTCAAGATATGCTCCTCAACGCAGAAAATAAACAACAGCAGCTTTGGATTCGCTTAAACGAAAACGATGAAGCTCAGCTGGTATATTTAGTGTCATGGGTTGAGTACAGCGACCATCCGACCCGCCCACACTACTTTATTGATGCCATGACAGGCGTGGTTTTAGAGCACTGGGATGGACTAGCACATCGAGATGCAACCGGTCCTGGCGGCAACGAAAAAACAGGTCAGTACATTTACGGTCAGGACTTTCCCCCGCTCAACGTAGATAATAATTGCCGCATGGATAGCCCTAACGTTGAAACCGTTGATATGCAAAATGGAACCAGTGGAGGTTCTGTTTTCCAGTTTACCTGCCCAGAAAACACCAATCGGTATGCCAATGGTGCTTACTCGCCATTGAACGATGCTCATTACTTCGGCAATGTGGTCTTTCAAATGTTTGATGAGTGGTACAACACGGCTCCCATTTCCCAAAAACTAAGAATGCGTGTGCATTACGGTAATAGCTATGAGAATGCTTTTTGGGACGGCAGCCAAATGACATTCGGCGATGGCGCCAGCCGCTTTTATCCTTTGGTCAGCCTCGATGTATCAGCTCATGAAGTGAGTCATGGCTTTACCGAACAGAACTCAGGGTTGGTTTACCAAAACCAATCTGGCGGTATCAACGAAGCATTTTCTGACATGGCCGGTGAAGCAGCTGAGTTCTACATGAAAGGCAGTAACGACTGGAAGGTCGGTGCCGATATCTTCAAAGGAGCTGGGTCACTTCGGTACATGGACGACCCTACTCAAGACGGTAACTCAATCGGACATGCCTCTAACTACTATTCAGGGATGGATGTTCATCACAGTTCTGGTGTTTTTAATCGTGCGTTTTACCTGATGGCAACTTCGACAGGCTGGGACACTCGCAAGGCATTCGATGTTTTCGTTTTAGCAAACCAGACCTACTGGTCGCAAAATACCAATTACGTCAGCGGAGCATGCGGTGCTCTAAGCGCAGCGACAGACTTAAACTACAGCACCAGCGTAGTAACCAGTGCATTTAACACGGTAGGGGTATCTACTGCTTCATGTGGCGGTGGCGATTCGGTAACGCCTCTTGTTAATGGTGTACCGGTCAGCAACCTTAGCGGCACGTCTGGAAGTACAATGATGTACAAATTAGTTGTACCTGCTGATGCCTCTACGGTAACCATTAACATGAACGGTGGATCTGGCGATGCTGATCTATATGTTCGATTTGGGTCGCAACCTACTACATCAAGCTATAATTGCCGACCCTATGTCGGTGGTAACAGCGAAACGTGTAGCTTTGACCCTGCACAAGCCGGAACTTATTACGTGATGGTACGAGGCTACAGTTCTTTCAGTGGTGTAACCCTCACGGGTACCTATGCAACAAGCAATGGTGAGCCTACATCGGGTACTGAATCAAACCTCAGTGCTTCTACAGGCAACTGGTTACATTATCAAATCACTGTTCCGGCAAATGCCAGCGCATTGAATGCATCAATTGCTGGCGGTTCTGGTGATGCTGACTTGTATGTTCGCCAGGGTAGTCAGCCAACTACAGCTAATTATAATTGTCGTCCATACCGTTCAGGTAATACGGAAAGTTGCGCATTAAACTCACCTACCGCAGGTACTTGGTGGGTTAGCGTTCGTGCGTACAGTACTTTTTCTGGCGTAACGTTAAATTGGAGTATCGACTAACCTCCCATGGCCACGGCTCATTCCTGAACTGTGGCCTTTTAGTTTTATTTCTCTTATTCAACAACGAATCACTTCAATCTCCTCTATAGGTGCCTTCAAACTCCAACGCCATTTAAAATGTAAAAGTTTAACCCATACTCAAATACATCCGAATATAAACAAAAGATGTCCGATTTATAATAACCATGATTGAATTTTACCCCTATATTTTGCGCAACTAAATATTTATGAGCCTGGTTATGAAAAAACTTCCTGTAATTGTCGGTTTCGGTGGCATCAATACCGCTGGTCGTTCTTCAATGCATCATGGTCACAAGCGCATGGTCCATGAAGCGTTAGATGACTCTCTTATGGACAGTACCTGGGAAGATTTAGCAACGTTAATGGGCTTAGATCGTCAATCAGCAAGCTTCAAACAAGAGGTTCTAAATGGAACGCTTATCCGTAAAATTGAGGCATCGCTCTACGATCCTGAAAAGGTTCAATCGGCAAAACAAGGTGATTTCAACACTGACCAACCCCGGCACTTCAGTGTTAAAAAAAGCCATTTACCCGAAACGATTCCACCCAACTGGAATATTGCAGAACATGACGGTAAAACGGTCAATGTAACCATCAACGGCCCTATAACTGCAGTAATTCCCGATAACTACAAAGCAAAAGTTAGTAGCGGCGGTCAGCTGCCTACTGGGTTTGACCCGAGCGCCTATTATAACTCTGCGCATCACCCTCGCGGCCTACAAATGACCGTCTACGGTGCTTCTGACGCAATACAGTCTATTGGTATAGGTTGGTCGACCATTGTTGACCACATTTCGCCCGATGCAATCTCTGTATATGCTGGTTCTGCTGTCGGCCAAACCGATCAATTTGGCCTAAAAGGTTTATATCAAGCAGGCTACAATGGTAAACGCACAACCTCTAAAATGATGCCATTGGCCCTCCCGGAGATGCCAGCCGATTTCATCAATAGCTATATTATTAACAGCGTCGGCAACACGGGTTCAAATGCAGGCGCCTGTGCAACTTTTTTATATAACCTGCGCCAAGGCTTAATTGATATTCAATCTGGGCAATGCCGTGTTGCCATTGTAGGCAATGCAGAAGCGCCTATCGTTCCTGAAATAATGGAAGGCTTTAGAGTCATGGGCGCTCTTGCAGAAGACGATCAATTAAAACAGCTAGATGGCACTGAAAAAGCAAATAACCGACGTGCCTGCCGACCGTTTTCCTCGAACGCAGGTTTCACTATGGCTGAATCTGCACAATTTTTAGTGTTAATGGACGATGAACTCGCTCTAGAGTTAGGTGCAACTGTTTTTGGTTCTATCGCGGATGTATTTGTAAATGCCGATGGCAATAAAAAATCTATTTCAGGCCCGGGGGTCGGCAACTACATAACCATGGCCAAAGCCACTGCCTTAGCGCAAGCCATTATGGATAAAGAGCACCATAAAACCTTTGTTATGGCACATGGTACGGGTACACCACAAAATCGTGTCACCGAATCACATATTATCAACGAAGTGGCGCAATCTTTTGGAATAAATAACTGGGCAGTCTCCGCGGTTAAATCTTACGTTGGTCACTCACTCGGCCCTGCCGCGGCCGATCAAATTACCGCAGCTCTGGGTGTTTGGCACACAGGCTTTGTGCCTGGCATTAAAACCATCGACCATATCGCCGATGATGTTCACCACTCGAACTTAAATATTTTAATGGACCATCACAACGTAGGTGAGCAAGGCTCCGATATGTTGGGTACCGTGATCAACTCGAAAGGATTTGGTGGAAATAACGCGAGCGCCCTAATCCTATCACCACAAAAAACTAAAAACTTGATGCAAC
This sequence comes from Reinekea sp., assembly GCF_046710285.1. Classification (GTDB taxonomy): domain Bacteria; phylum Pseudomonadota; class Gammaproteobacteria; order Pseudomonadales; family Natronospirillaceae; genus Reinekea. The sequence continues at coordinate 44,249 of NZ_JBKEGY010000015.1, read as the reverse complement.
AGCGTCACGGTGAAAAAGCGTTCACTAAATACCAACATTTAAACGAAGCGGTTGTAGCGAAACAAGCGCAGTTCGATGAAAACACTCGAAAGGATGGACTAAAAGTAACCTATTCTTTTGGTGAATCGGTCATGACCGACAAAGATATTTCATTCGATACTAAATCGTTCAAACTAAGTGAGTTTAAAAACACGATCAAGTTACCTGATACGAATCCATTTATTTAGTATTTATCACTTTGGGGTATTCAGGGGTACTCCGACTCCGCTGAGGTGCTGTAAAAATAGGGACGCCGTAAACCCATCCATGGGGGCTCGCCATTGGCATCCATGCCAATGAACGCCCAATTTTCACAGCACCTCAGCTCCGTTATATCCGTGGCATCTCAAAGTGAGATGATTTTACTTTGATACTTCTTTTGCATCTTTTGTTAAATACAAAAAAACTGACAACGCGATTAATAAAAATGCAGTGCTCGTTATAATAGCCACGGGGTAATATAAATTACCTGCTAGCTCTAGCTGGCTATATTTAATCACCATTATCAACCCTTCTAATGATAACGCCACACACACGGTACCAATAAATCTAGGTATAGTACGGCGTAGCCCAACAACAGCATCTTCTTCTTGGTCGTGACTCGAATATTCGTGATGGATGACTAATGCGAGTTCAAAAACGGCCAATGCAATGATCCCAGTATTAATGCTACTGAGGAATATTTGCATAATATCTTTGCCATTTATAATACCTTCAACGACAGTTTTTGAAAGCGAAACAAGGATAGCGGCGGCTAGCGCAAAGAAGATAAACGTAAACATTTTTGCAAAAACGGTTCGGACGGTGCCGATAAAGTTATCGTTCATAGTTCCCTTAATTCATATTTGTAATGCTTGAATCAAAGACTCCCGAAACTATTAGCGCACAATAGAGCAGCTCAACAATTCGGGAGCCACATTTAAGAGATACCATACTATGTATTTTAGCGTTGAAGCAATAGGAACTGGTTAACGTTAGCTATGTAAAAAAACCGCGTGTAATTACCACTTAATCCTTACAAAACTAACTAAAGCGCTAATACTTGTTTTAAAAATGGAATGGTCAAACGACGTTTGGCCGCAAGGGACTCGGTATCGAGCTTATCGAAGGTGGCGACTAGCTCTTTCATGTTTTGGTTGTGTCGCACAATTAAAAACTCGGCAACTTCTCGCTCTACAACTAAACCTCTTCGTCTTGCCTTCCAAATAACCCAATCAATACGTTGTTCATCATCAAGAGACGTCAGCTGCAATGTCAGCCCAGAACTAAGCCTTGATTTAAGGTCAGCTAGCTCTAACGCTAAATGCAGCGGACTGCTATAACTGCCAACTAAAATCAACTTACCCGCATCACGCATTCGATTATAAAAATGGAAAACGGCCTCTTGCCATTCCGCGTGGTCTGCCACTAACTCAATATTATCTAGTGCAATGGCATCTACTTCATCCAATCCCTCTAATGCTTCTGGACCAAACTCTAAGCAATCGGCTATGGGTAAATATAAAGTTGATAAACCTTGCGCTTGTAGGTCATGTATTGACGCTTGCAAGATATGGCTAACGCCGACTCCTTCAGCGCCCCAAATATAAATGAGGTGATCATCTAAGCGTGCAAGTGCTTGGCGTAAGGTTCCTATTGCGACCGCGTTATTGCCAGGTAAATAATCTTCAAAAACGGTATCGTCTCTAAACGATACATGCAAAGGAATTTGTGGCGTTGGCTGCATAACCAATTAGGAATCCTCTTGTCGAATTGTTTCTTCAACATTTGTTTTAATGTCTGTTTCAGCAACGGGCTCGCTGACCACTTCTTGAACTAGTTCACTATCTATTTCATGCTCACCTTGCCCTGCTTCGACGGTTCGATCATTTCCATATAAATCACTACTTCGGTAGTTATCGTGCATGCGTCGAACAACCACCATAACGACGGCTGCAGTAGGCAATGCTAATAAAATTCCGACGAAACCGAAAAGTTGCCCACCTGCTAAAACAGCAAAGATTACCGCGACGGGGTGCAAACCTATACGATCACCAACAAACTTAGGCGTTAATACCGTGCCCTCCAATGTTTGCCCGACAATAAACACAACGGTGACTAATACTAAATGCGTAATATCGCCAAACTGGAAGAAAGCTGCCACAAGTGCAGCGCCAATACCAACGATAGCGCCAAGGTAGGGTACGACCGAGGCCAGCCCTGCTAACAACCCAATTAGCAAACCTAAGTCTAAGCCCATCAACATTAGACCAACTGAATAGATAACGGCTAAGGCTAACATGACCATTAATTGCCCGCGGAAGAAAGCACCTAAAGTCTCGTGGCATTGCCCAGCAATATCAGAGGATGTTTTATAATAATAACGGGGAATCAATGAGCCTATTTTAGCAATTAGGTCATCCCAATCACGTAATAGGTAGAACCAAACCACGGGAATTAAAACCAAATTACCGACAAAGCCAATAACTGCAAAACTTGATTGAGTTAAGTTACCGATTAATTTTTTAGCCACATCGCCTGTGGCGCCCCAATTAAGTTGCTGGCTCAATTGCAGCCAATCTAACTGCGCCAACTCAAGTCCAAATCGAACTTCAATCATTGGGATGACGGTTGTTTTCACATAGGTTATTAACATCGGAACTAATTTCACTAACTGATCTATTTGCTCAACCAATGCAGGAACAAGTAGCAAGCCGACAAGCGTGAACATAGCCGTCAACGCTAGAAAGGTAACAATAACACCCTGAGTACGAGAGAGTTTCCATGTTTCTAATTTATCAACTATAGGGTCGCCCATATAAGCCAATAGAATAGCCGTTAAGAATGGGCTTAATATTGGCGACAACATCATGAGCAACCAAATAGATAGCGCTAGACAGGCTAAAATGAGCCACTTTTGTGAATCGGTTATATTCATTCAGTTTTCCTTATGGCTGCCAGCGAAATAGGAGTTCGTTATCAAGTTGCGCTTCCAAGGTAGACTCTAATAATGGCACTAGCTTTTTGTCTAACGACAGCAAATCGGAGAATTGATTGCGGTCACCACTAATTTCAACATCAAAAATGATAGTAGATTCAGCTATGGACAATACTTTTAGCTTAGTAATCATATTTATTGATTTCAAATACCGCTCTATAGCTGCAAAGGTTTTAGCATTGGACACATCTTCAATTTTCACAGACACATTGCCTAGCTGATTCGGATCTAAAACGAAGGCATATTGTTCAGATAAACGTTGTGCTACTAAGTCTATTCCTGATTCGGTCACTTCAGTTAAGGTACCGGTAACCGTTGGTAATCGTAACCGCTCACCTTTAAAGAGCATAAGCCAATCTGCTTGATACTTGTCGTTAGACTTTGATAAGCGCCCAGCTAGTATCGCTTCAGGCTCGTAACGAGTTGATGCATATTCTATGTCGGTTGAAAAAAGCCCATATACATCTGCAAACGAAATATTTAGCGTATCTGACAAATCCATGATCGGTAATACGATTGGAATACCTCGTAAATTAGCTTCAGCTAATAAGGTATTCGCTAAATGGCTCTCTTCTGAATCGGCCAAAATATGATCTTGGTTATTAATTCTATCGGCCATCCAGACCAATACTTCTGGGCGTTTTACTCCCCAAACTGGTAGACGATTAGCCACTAGCAAATCATTTATCAATTTTTGATCGAAATCTAACACCATCGCCTTGGTTGGAATTTTCTCACCGAGTACGTTAGTAAAAAACTGACTACTTTCAATAAACCGAAACGATGACAAGTAGCGCTCGCCTAACTTGAGTGATTTGGCAATTTCAGGGTTCTCCACGACCGTTTTTAAACCAGACACCTTAACTAATGTTGTCGTAAAGGCTTTCTCTATGGCGTCTGCCTGTTCGCTATTATTGGCATTAAGGCTGACCACGACGGTACTGCGATATAATTCAACATCGGTTGCCGCTATACTCATCCCGCTCATGTAGACCAAACAGACACCAATAATGAGTGCCCAATTAAAGCTGTACCCTTTACGCATAACTCGCTCCGCTGGCTTTTCGTCAATGCAAAAAAAACGCTATTGTGACAGAGCGTTAACAAAAATACAGCGCTCTATACAACAATATGAAAATTTGACCGTTTAGACATGCTGATTAACAGCCCAGACGCTGGTACAATCCGCGCGCCATTTAGGCTGGTGATCATAATTCATTCTTGGAGCCCTTCATGACCGACCAAAACAAGCCATCATTAAGCTACAAAGACGCAGGTGTTGATATCGATGCCGGTAATGCCTTAGTTGAACGTATTAAAGGCACTGTAAAAGCAACTCGTCGCCCTGAAGTCATGGGTGGTATCGGTGGTTTTGGGGCACTCTGTAAAATCCCTAAAGGATATGAAAGCCCTGTTTTAGTCTCGGGTACAGACGGCGTTGGCACCAAGTTAAAACTAGCCATGGACCTAGATCACCACGATACCATTGGTATTGACCTAGTCGCGATGTGCGTAAACGATCTAATTGTTTGTGGTGCAGAGCCACTATTTTTCTTAGATTATTATGCAACTGGCCAATTAAGTGTCGATATTGCCAGCCGCGTTGTTGCTGGTATCGGTGAGGGATGTTTACAAGCAAACTGCTCATTGGTCGGTGGTGAAACAGCTGAAATGCCGGGTATGTATCAAGGTGAAGATTACGATCTCGCGGGCTTCTGTACAGGTGTTGTTGAAGAAAGTAATATCTTAGATGGTAGCAAAGTTGCTGAAGGCGATGTTGTTATCGGCCTGCCTTCAAGCGGTCCTCACTCTAACGGTTACTCGCTAATTCGTAAGGTTTTAGAGGTTTCAGGTGCATCCACAGATGAAGCACTAGGCGATACAACCCTAGCCGAAGCCTTGATGGCACCTACTAAAATCTATGTTAAGCCGATTTTAGAGCTACTAAAAACTCAGCCCATACACGCAATTTCTCACATTACTGGCGGCGGTTTCTACGAAAATTTACCACGTGTCTTACCTGAAAACTGCAGTATTCGTATTGATGCAACTGCATGGCAAAGACCAACTGTTTTCGATTGGATTCAAACAAACGGTAATATTACTGATAAAGAAATGTTCCGTACCTTCAACTGCGGCATGGGCTTAGTCCTAGTTGTGCCTGCGCACGCGCAGCAAGCGATAATGGAAGAATTGACCAAACTTGGTCAAGCACCCGTTATTATTGGTGCGATTGAAGCTCAGCAAGCCGATAACGTTATCATTGATGGGATTAGCGCCTAACCATGAAAAAAATCGTCGTGCTGATTAGTGGGGGTGGTAGTAACTTGCAAACCATCCTCGACAATTGCCAGTCTGGCGCAATAAATGGCCGTGTAAGCGCGGTCATTTCAAACCGACCTGAAGTGTTCGGGCTCACACGAGCAAAGAACTACGGCTGTGACGCCATAACTCTTGATCACAGTCGCTTTGACAGCCGCGAAGCTTTTGATGCTGAACTTAAAGCAACAATTGACCAGTACCAACCCGACATTCTTGTTCTTGCTGGGTTTATGCGAATTCTGACGCCTGATTTTGTGCAATCTTACCTTGGCAAAATCATCAACATTCATCCGTCTTTATTACCGAAGTACCCTGGTCTGCATACACACAAACGAGCACTTGAAGCGGGTGACAAAGAAGCCGGTGCAACCGTTCATTTTGTAACACCCGAATTAGATGGCGGCCCAGCCATTCTGCAGGGCGTCGTTCCTATCAACGTTGCGGATATCGAACTCGATTTAGCCAAGCGAGTCTTAGCCACCGAGCACCTAATTTACCCCCAAGTAATCAAGTGGCTGTGCGAAGATCGCTTAACCTTTGCTGAAGGGAAAGCCACTTTTGATGGAAAAGCGCTTCAATTTCCGCTGTCATTAGATAATACTGAAGCCTATTAATAAATGTTCTGGAATACTTTTGATGAAGCAAACTGTTTCTAAATACATATTTGCCACCTTATGCCTCTTTGCAAGCTTAGCCGTTCATGCCAACGAGACGCTACTGCCTTTTGTAGCAACGCTTGAAGCGACTCGCTTTGGTACCTTCGACCTAAATTTAGACGGCAAGATGTATCTAAAAACAAACGGGAACCAATGGGAGTTTGGCCTAAATGCCAAGAAAGGCGCCATTGCTACCGACGAAGTTTCTAAAGGCAAACTGCTAGCTAATAATAAATACCAGCCAAACTCTTACGAAAAGAAAAGCCATGTTTTTCTAATAAAAGAAAACATTGACTGGAATTACGATTGGATAAAAAACACCGTAAAAGGCAAGGTTAAGAAAGATAAAATCGAACATACTCTACATGACAACCTTTATGATCCGCTTAGTTATCAATTAGCGCTCAGACAACAGCTTAAGGCGGGGCAATTACAACTAAGCGTCGATAACTTACGCTATAAAAACCCCGAAACGTTTCAGTTTGCGGTCATTGGTGAAGAGCTGCTGGAGATAAACGGTACTCTGATCATGACAAAAATCGTCAAACAATTAAAACCTCAACGAGGCGATTCTAAATACCTCATTTGGGTTGCCCCAGAATTTGATTACATCACCCTGCGCTTTGCAAGCTATAGCAAAGGTAAACTTAAAGATCTTGTTCAAGTAACCTCTTTATCCATCAACGGACAAGCCTCATCTTTTTAATTTTGAGCCAGTCATTTTCCAAACCGCTATGTTAGTCTATTACCCACTAATAAGTTTGTAATCAAGGAGCTCTTTGCATGAAAGTAGCTGTGTTTAGCAGTAAGCCATACGATAATACACACCTCACCACCGTCAATGAAAACACGCACGAACTATTCTTTATTGAAGCGCCGTTGAATGAGCAAACGGCCATACTTTCAAAAGGTTTCGATGCTGTTTGTGGATTTGTTAACGATACACTTAACGCTACGGTCATAAACACCTTAAAAGATAACGGTATAAAGCTTATTGCCATGCGCTGCGCTGGCTTTAACAATGTCGACTTGGCCGCTGCAGAAGCAGCTGGCATTTTAGTGACCCGAGTCCCCGAATATTCACCCTTCGCCGTCGCTGAGCACGCCGTCGCGCTCCTACTGGCACTCAACCGAAATATTCATCGAGCCTATAACCGAGTACGAGAAAATAACTACTCTTTACATGGCTTAATTGGTTTTGATCTCCATGGCAAAACCGTGGGTGTTATCGGCACAGGTAAAATTGGCTTGGCGTTTATTAAAATAATGCTGGGTTTTGGCTGCCGCGTAATTTGTGCAGACCCCTACCCTAATCCTGACGTTGAAGCGACAGATGCAGAATATGTCTCTCTTGAAACCCTATGGGCGCAAAGCGACATAATCTCACTGCACTGCCCGTTATTACCGTCAACACGCCATATTGTGAACAGCAACTCTATCCACCAAATGAAAGACCATGTCACACTCATAAATACCAGTCGCGGCGCCTTGATAGATACCAGAGCAGTTATTGATGGGCTTAAAAGCGGTAAGATCGGTAATCTTGGTTTGGATGTGTACGAAGAAGAAGCGGACTTATTTTTTGAAAATAATTCAAATGAGATACTTCGCGATGATCAACTGGCTCGTTTATTGTCGTTCCTGAACGTAATTGTCACGGGCCACCAAGCCTTTTTCACTAAAGAAGCTTTGACCGCAATCGCGAATGTCACAATCAACAACATTACCGGGTTTGAAAAGAATGACCTAGAAAGTATTTGCATCGTCAAAGCACAGTAAACTGACGAAACGCATAGGAAATGTCAGAACAACCAGCATTAGCCAGTTGTTCTGACGCGGTAACTTACTTCAATGCCGCTTTAAGATCTAAACGCGCTTGATGTAGTAACGGTTCAGTATAACCACTTGGTTGCTCAGCGCCTTTGAAAACCAAATCAAGCGCTGCTTTAAAGGCGATACTTGACTCAAAATCTGGCGCCATTGGCGTATACGTGGGGTCATCAGCATTTTGCCCATCAACGACTGCTGCCATACGCTTCATTGTTTCCATCACTTGCGCTTCATTGGTTAAGCCGTGAACCAACCAATTGCACATATGCTGGCTTGAAATACGCAATGTTGCTCTATCTTCCATTAACCCAACATCTTTAATGTCAGGCACTTTAGAACAACCAACACCCTGATTAACCCATCGAACCACATAACCTAAAATACCTTGTGCGTTATTGTCTAGCTCGCTCTGAATTGCTTGAGCACTTAGGGCGCTTACATCCTCCAATAACGGAATGGTTAAAATATCAGAACGCTTAGCACGAGCACGCTGTGCAATAGACTTCTGTAATTCAAATACATTCACTTGGTGATAGTGAGTTGAGTGTAAGGTTGCGCCATTTGGCGATGGCACCCATGCCGTTGTCGCGCCAGATTTTGGATGGCCAATTTTTTGCTCTAACATGGCGGCCATTTCATCTGGCATGGCCCACATACCTTTACCAATTTGAGCCTTTCCAGATAAGCCTGCTGCAAGACCGGCATCAACGTTGTTGTCTTCGTACGCAGAAATCCATGTAGTGGCTTTCATTTTAGTTTTTTCTATAAAAGCACCAGCATACATACTGGTGTGTATTTCATCACCGGTACGGTCTAAGAAACCGGTATTAATAAACACGACACGCGCTGCAGCTGCTTTAATACAAGCACTCAAGTTTAGGGAGGTTCGGCGTTCTTCGTCCATAATACCGATTTTAATGGTATTTTCAGCTAACCCTAGTGCCTGCTCGATGCGCGCAAACAAACGTACAGCGAAAGCCACTTCTTCTGGGCCGTGCATCTTGGGTTTCACTATATAGATACTGCCGGTACGACTGTTCTGGAATTTACCGAGTTTGTTAAGATCGTGAATTGCAGCAAGGACTGTCACCATGCCGTCTAAAATACCTTCGGGAATCTCTTCACCATTCGCATTCAAGATAGCGGGATTGGTCATTAGATGACCGACGTTACGAATAAACATCAAACTACGGCCTTGAAGCTTAACGCTTTTGCCATCAACCGTTTGATATTCGCGGTCTGCGGCCATATCGCGCGTTAATTTCTGACCGTTCTTAGTAAACCCGGCAGACAAGGTGCCATTCATTAGGCCTAACCAGTTACGATAGACTTCAACCTTGTCCTCAGCGTCAACCGCAGCGATTGAATCTTCGCAGTCCATAATTGTCGTGATCGCGGCTTCTACTAATAAGTCTTTCACACCGGCAGAATCAGATTGACCAATTTGATGCGTCTTATCTATTTGAATTTCAACGTGCAGACCATTATTTTTCAATAGAATTGCCGTTGGTGAATCAACCTTGCCACGAAAAGCTAGATACTGAGAAGCATCGGCCAAACGACCTTGCTCACCATTTACAAAAGTCACCAACAAGCCAGAAGCGTCAACACTGTACTTAGTTACTTGCTCATGGCCTTGGGCGTTTAGCGTAAACACCTCATTCAAATAGCCTTTGGCGTAATCGATAACCTTTTGACCACGAACAGCGTTATAGCCACCTGCTCGCTGAGCGCCACCGTCTTCCGATATAGCATCGGTGCCATAAAGTGCATCGTACAAACTGCCCCAGCGAGCATTCGCTGCGTTTAACGCGAAACGCGCATTCTTCACCGGTACCACAAGTTGTGGACCTGCTTGCTGAGCAATTTCGGTATCAACATTTTCAGTGGTGATTTTGAAATCTTCTGACTCTGGAAGTAAATAACCAATTTCAGTTAAAAAATCTGTATAAGCTGTCGCATCGTGCGGTTGCGAAGCACGCGCTTTGTGCCAATCATCAATTAAACGCTGGAACTCTTCGCGCTTAGCCAAGAGCATTTTATTCTCAGGGCCTAAGTCGTTAAAGATAGCGGCAAGTTCAGCCCAAAAATGCGCACTACTGACGCCTGTGCCTGGTGCTATTTCATCTTCGATGAGTTGAAATAACGCTTTGTCGATCTGAAGGTCACCGCTTTTCAGGTATTGGCTCATAAGTTCTGTCCTACACAAAAGAATTTGTTGTTGTCTTCTTATACTAATCGTCTAAATTAATTTATCTAATGTATATCAGTTATTCTTTCCATTCACCAAATAAATACTAGAAGTATGGTGCTGGTATTTCTTCAGCTACATCTATGATTAAACGCCGTAACCAGCGGTGCGCAGGGTCATGATGCAACAACGGACTCCATACCATTTTCAACAATAGCGAGGGAATTTCGAACGGCGGCGCCTTAATGGCTAATCTTTCATTACGTGCTTGCAGATGAGCTGCACGTGCAGGAATGGTTACGACCAGGTCATTTTCTTCAGCTAACAGCATTGCAGCACCATAATGACGAGTATAAACAGCGATATGACGCTTTTTCCCTAGCTGGTTCAGTACTTCATCGACAAAACCCAAGCGCTGAACATCATCGGGGTTTACACCCACACCGACCCCATAACCCGTCTTACTGACCCAAATATGCCGAGCTTTTAGATAATTGGTTAAACTAAAGTTATCTAATATCGGATTACTTTTACTAAGCATGCAACAGAAGTTATCCGACCAAACCGTCATTTGATGGAACGATTGCGGCAACGCATCAAAACGGTTAATAACCATGTCTACACGGCCCTGCTCGACATCTGAGAAGTTCACATCACTGGGGGTCATGATATCGAGCGCAACGTTAGGAGCTTCGGCTGTGAGTCGCTTTAACAAGGCCGGTAACAAGGTAGATTCAGCATAGTCACTGGCCATAATTCGAAATACTCGGGTGCTCTCTGCAGCATCAAAATGATGTCTAGGCGTCACTACTTTTTCAAGACTTTGTAAGGCCATCCGCAGCATAGGCTCAAGCTCACGAGCGCGCTCAGTTGGTGTCATACCCTCGCTGGTTCTAATCAATAAAGGATCTTCAAATAAATCACGCAATCGACGTAGGCCGTTGCTCATTGCGGGTTGGCTTATACCTAGTTGATGGGCCGCTTTGGTCACACTGCGCTCTTTTAAAAGTACATCCAGATACACCAATAAGTTCATGTCAACTCGATTTAGATGCATAACACCTCCTGATAGCGTAATTTATTTTTTAGCGTAATTTCGCTAGAAAACAACGATTTAGCAACCATTATAATCTTGGCGAATGTCAGGCATCATAATTATAAATTAGACGAATCACAAATAGATTCTTATCTTTGGGTCATCACCAGCGGAGAACAAGAACAACTTCCGCTAATAAACAAAGCAGTCAACGACCAAGAAAGAGGGTTTACCCATGACCGATTACAGCAACGACATTCGTCAAATTACCGAACTAAAAGAGAAGGCTGGTAACAGCTGGTCAGCTATTAACCCAGAGCACGCTGCTCGAATGCGCGCACAAAACAAATTCCAAACAGGCATAGATATCGCTCGTTACACCGCAGACATTATGCGTAACGATATGGAAGCATACGATGCAGACCCTGCACAGTACACACAGTCTTTAGGTTGCTGGCACGGTTTTATCGGCCAACAGAAGATGATTTCAATTAAGAAGCATTTCGAAGGTAAGACAGATCGTCGTTACTTGTACCTTTCAGGTTGGATGGTTGCAGCACTTCGTTCTGAGTTTGGCCCACTTCCAGATCAGTCTATGCATGAAAAGACCTCTGTAGCGGCTTTAATTAAAGAGCTATATACTTTCTTACGTCAGGCAGACGCTCGTGAATTAGGTGGCTTGTTCCGTGACCTAGACACTGCCCGTTTAGCGAAAGACACGGCTAAAGAAGCCAGCATTCAAGACCAAATCGACAACTATGTAACTCATGTTGTACCAATTATTGCTGACATCGATGCGGGCTTCGGTAACGCTGAAGCGACTTATTTGATGGCTAAGCAAATGATCGAAGCAGGCGCTTGCTGTATCCAGATTGAAAACCAAGTATCGGATGAAAAGCAGTGTGGCCACCAGGACGGCAAAGTTACCGTTCCTCACGAAGACTTCTTAGCGAAAATCCGTGCGGTTCGTTACGCTTTCTTAGAGCTTGGCGTTGATAACGGCGTTATCGTTGCACGTACTGACTCTTTAGGTGCAGGCCTTACTAAGCAGATCGCAGTTTCTCATACCCCTGGCGATTTAGGCGACCAGTACAACTCTTTCTTAGATTGCGAAGAAATTGCAGCTGGCGATCTTAAAAATGGTGACGTAGTCTTGAATCGCGGCGGTAAGTTACTACGTCCTAAGCGTTTACCTTCAAACTTGTTCCAGTTCCGTCAAGGTACCGGTGAAGATCGTTGCGTACTAGACTCAATCACATCTTTGCAAAACGGTGCTGACCTATTGTGGATTGAAACTGAGAAGCCTCATATCGGCCAGATCGGTAGCATGGTAGACCGTATCCGTGAAGTAATGCCAAATGCTAAGCTTGTATACAACAACTCGCCGTCGTTCAACTGGACATTAAACTTCCGTCAGCAAGTATTCGATGCATGGACAGAAGCAGGTAAAGATACCGCTGCATACAACCGCGCTGAGTTAATGAGCGCTGATTACGATGCAACAGACCTTGCTCTTGAAGCTGATGAGCGTATCCGTACTTTCCAAGCCGATTCTGCGCGTCAAGCGGGTATCTTCCACCACTTGATCACGTTACCGACTTACCATACTGCTGCGCTGTCTACTGACAACCTAGCGAAAGAGTACTTCGGTGACCAAGGTATGCTTGGCTACGTTGCAAACGTTCAGCGTAAAGAAATCCGCGAAACAATCGCCTGTGTTAAACACCAGAACATGTCTGGTTCAGACATCGGTGATGATCACAAAGAGTACTTCTCTGGCGATGCAGCACTAAAAGCTGGCGGTAAAGACAACACAATGAACCAGTTCTAATTTACTGTTTCTAAAGCCAACCTCCCCTGACCTTGGTCTCGGGAGGTTTTTTGTTTTTGTGACTTTATAATTTTTTATAGTTTCATTGAGCCTTAAAAGGTATTGGCTTTATTCCGCTTGGGAGTGTTATTGCCCTTGAACGGTCGCTCGGGCGCATCCATGCGACGCCAAACTTCGGCATCCATGCCTCAGATTCCCGATCAAGAGCAATAACACCCCCAAGCTAACCCAAGCACCACCCAAAAAAGTCGTTACGATCTTTTCTTTTGAACTTACTTTCAGCTGACAGCTTAAAACTTGCAGTTATCTTATCTCTTGAACCTACCCGCAGCCCGCAGCCCAAAACCAGCAGCTTTCTCTTCTTTTGAACTTACTTTCAGCTGACAGCTTAAAACTTGCAGTTATCTTATCTCTTGAACCTACCCGCAGCCCGCAGCCCAAAACCAGCAGCTTTCTCTTCTCTTGAACTTACTTTCAGCTGACAGCTTAAAACTTGCAGCGTCCCCCCCCCCCCCTTACAACGTCTTCCGTACCATTCGCAATACCGATTCTTCCTGCGTTAAGACCTCAATTTCTTCACGGCTTAACCATTTCAAATCATTTGATTCTTCGTTTATATTCAGTGTTTCGTTGTTTGCGACCAGCCAAAAACGAACATCTAAATGCCAATGTTTGGGTTCGTTCTTTCGCTCTGGGATTGCATGTACGTCTAAATCAAAGATGCCGTATTGGTGGAAGGCTAAGTCGGTTAGCCCTGTTTCTTCCATGGCTTCACGCATACTCGCTTGCGCTAAGGTTTTATCTTCGTCATCAACGTGTCCGCCAGGCTGAACCCATATATCGAGTTTTTTATGATGCAATAACACAGCTTTGCTTTGATCTTTATTGGTGATCCATGCTGAGGCTGTTAGGTGGCCTTCGAGGGTATCTCTTGCCCAATACCTAGGTTGTTGTGTAACAAAGTTGCGTATAAAAGCGTGAGCTTCCGCTTCCAAGGCATCGCTTGGGGTGTATTGATCCAATAATTGAAGGGTTTTATCTTGGGATTCCACAGTCTGCTCTCTAATCTGCCAAAACAAGTATTATAAACGATGATGAGGCTGAAAACTTAGGCTTAATGTCATTTGTAATCGTGTTTACTAAGTCGGTTTATCGGTTTGGTTAATACGTAAGGTGCTATTCTCTAGCACAATAGCCTTCGATATTGTGAGCTTGCTGTATTTTGCTTATTATCAGCGACCTAAAATTCCCCTTCACTAATGATTTAAAACCTTGGAGCCAACTATGAGCAGAGCGGATTCGCTCGTTGTACTCGATTTCGAAACCACTGGTTTGTCACCTGATATGGGTGACCGTGCTATTGAAATTGGTGCAGTTAAGATCGAAAACGGTGTTATGACCGAACAGTTTCAAGCGCTGATGAACCCTGGTCGTCGGGTTGATTCCTTTATTGAGGGGTATACAGGCATCAGCAATGCCATGCTGGCATCGGCTCTACCCTGTGCAGACGTTATGCGTTCATTCGCAGAGTTCATGGGGGATAGTAATTTACTCGCGCACAATGCTTCTTTTGACAAGCGCTTTCTTGATGCTGAGTTTAACCGCATTGGTCACCGCTATTCAGGTCAATTTGCCTGCTCATTATTGGTATCTCGTCGTATATTTCAAAATGCACCCAATCATAAGTTAGGCACCTTGGTCGATTACTGCAATATTGAATCAACAGGCGCATACCACAGAGCCTTATACGATTCCGAGATGACGGCAAAATTATGGTTAAGTATTTTATCCGACATTCGTAACCAATATGAATTAGATGAGCTGCCCTTCTCGGCAATCCAAAAGCTCTGTAAAACACCCAAGAAGTCTGTCAGTAAATTTTTTACGGGATTAAAAGCCAGTCAATCTGTTTCACTTTCAACATAAAGGAAATCACCAAGCTTTACTTCCTTTAATACCCATAACAAATCATTTAACGATAAGGTTATACACCCTGCTGATCCGCCATAATTATCACGAGCTATATGCATAAACACAGCACTACCCTTATTGGCTACAACTGGATCATCGTTATAACCTAAAACCACGACCACATCATATAACGGACTTTCACGCCACATACGTTCATGAGAGACACCATTTGGTAATGGTAATCGGGTGTGCATATTATATTTTGGGTGGTCAGGCTGATCTACCCAAGCATCAGCTTCATGCATAGCGCAAACGGGTAATTGGGTGTTTGGTTTGGTAACACGATCAGCTCGGTAAAATACATGACGTAAAGGCATTAAACCCGCCGGTGTTGCGCCATCACCTTCAACTTTATCAAGACGAATACCGGCACGCCCGACTGCACATTTGAAGGTTTTGCCACCGGGAAGTTTTAACGATTTTTCTTGCACCATTATTTTTTGCATGTCCGGTGAGTTGTGCTCTAGCATCCATATTTCCTCGAATTCGTGAAAGCGATAACCAGTTAAAAAGATCAAACCGTATACGGAAAATGATCTCATTGCTCTTTGGTGTCAATTTAGTCACTATGTATTTTCATTTAATATAAGGTTTCGTTTGAAAAATCGGTTAGTTAATATCGGCCAAAGTGACACAAAAAGTGACCGTCCCCGTTACCGTCTCTGGGAAACCATTCGCTTGTAATAAAGACTCTAACTTATTATCAAACTCTTTTGCTAACTTTTCACCCATTCTCTCAACACTGAAACCATTTCGAGCATGATATGAAGCGATGTACTCTGTTGTCTTTTGAGTCACTTCGACAATAGGCATTGTTTGGGTGACTGTGTTTTTGATATGACCCGCGTCTTCTAAAATCGTCACAACCGAATAGGGTTTAAAGTTCTTTGTTGTTGAATAAGCCTGTATTAACTGAATAACCTCACTATTAATGGTATCGACAATTAAGTCACCTCCAGTCACAATAGCCATTTTGGTTTGAGGCTTTGATAAGCCTTTCAGCAGCGGAAAGGTTTTATCCCAATCAGCCCAGTGAATACTGTTAGCGGCCACAATTAAATCAAATGTCACATCGGATTCAAATTGTTCAATATAGGCGTTCACAAAACTGACTTTTGAACCTTTTGCTACAGCCGCTTTCACCATTGCCTTTGACGGATCAACACCGACAACACAGTGACCTTGTTTAGATAAAGGGATTGAAATCTCACCAGTGCCTGAGCCAATATCCAATACACTCATTGCGTGAATTTTTAAACAATGGGAAAGGTAATCTATTACTTCTGCCGTATAGTTTGGCCTGTAACCGTAATGATCGACGATACTACTGTCACCAAACTGGTCGCCAATTTCTTTACTTAGATGATCTGGCTTAGTCATAGTTTCCCTTAAGGTAATAGGATTAACTTACATCTGCTGGATGGTTAACGCCGTCGTATGTCGGAATATTTATTATTTTCAATGGATTTATCCCTTCAAGGCAGGCTACATTAAAACCATATTGAGTCGGGTTTGAACGTCGTTGATGATGAGTATAAATACCACAGTTTCTGCAAAAAAAGTGCTTGGCTGTTTTAGTGTTAAATTGATAAAGCTTCAATACTTCGGCACCTTTGATAACATGAATTCCCGACAGCGGAATTGAAGCCGCTATTGCGCCTCTTCTACTGCACAATGAACAATCACAACGTCTAACATCAATGAGTCCATCCGGAAGATCTAGTTCGAACTTAACTGCACCACAGTGACATGAAGCCTTATGTTTTTGTTGAATTTTTACTCCATCGACTTCTTTCAAATTGATACTCATACATTAAACTCCTTAACGCTTTACAGATTAGCTAATAGTAACGTTTTTTAAGGTTGTATGGCTGACATACTGACCCACAGAAATTGGTTTACTTACTCCATAATATGAAGGCTTAGTCCTTCTGACTCATTCGGTTCTTCAAAGTACTGAGTTACCATTTCAAACACTTCCGGCGTGTCAAATTTAACCCTATCGGGTTGCTCTAGCCTTCGCTTAGCAATCTGTAGCAGGCATAATTCGTTCGAAACATTAAGATATGTTGCTACGTGCGGAGCCTTAATTTCATTTGCAATATTCAAATACCGTTTCCTATCTTTAATTGTATTGGCGGGGAAATCTAATACCACTGAGCTGCCTGCCTTCAAAATTTTTTGGACATGTGGACCTATTACATCCAACAATTTAGAATGCCTTACGAGGAAGTCATCGAAATTATTAATTTCATTTGGATACAATTTATTTAGCCACTCATCTTCAGAAATCAACACTCCACCAATCTCTTTGCTGAGTTTCGTTGAGTAGGTTGTTTTTCCAGCTCCCATCTTGCCGATGAAAAAGTGCAGTGTTCCTAGCTCATTCATAAAGCCCCTTGTTTATTATGAAAAGCATTTACTTTTGTAAAGTGAGTAATGCATTCACCAAATTGGTTGTCGGCACATCAATAGCCAATTTTTCAGCCCTACTAATGACGGCCCCGCATATACTATCTAGTTCCAGTAGCCGCCCTTTTTCTTTATCAACCAGCATTGATGTTTTTATCGCATCGAAAGTTGAAATAAGATTATACATTTCGTCAACGTCATTTTTACCTAGTAAAACGCCGTCAGCTTTTGCAACGGAGGCAACTTCTTCCATCAATGTATAAACCGTTTTCCTCAAAATAGGATGTGATGTAAGAGCCTTTGTATCTAACCCACTCAGAGCTGACAATGGGTTAACACCATTATTAATAATTAACTTACGCCAAAGCTCATATTGGATATCTAAACTCATCTGAGTCGGAATGCCCGCTTTATTAAATTCACTCACTATTTCATTAATCAGCGGAAGCACTTGCTGACTCGTTGATTTTGAATTTGGCCAAGGCCCTAGAATAATCTGAGCAACCCCTTTTACATCGACTATCCCGGGTGCTGTAATGTGACCTCCAATTCGAACCGCTAGTCCACCTAAAGTTCGGTGCTCTCCGATTACTGCAGAAATGAATGGCTCATTATCTACACCATTTTGTAATGATAAAAAAGGCGTAGTGCCTGAGCTGAGCCAGGTTTTTAAGCCATTTAGAATTGCCGCAGTTGATCCACCTTTTGTGGTTAATATTATTAGGTCGAACTGATCACAAGATTTTACTTTCACCAGCTTTTTGAGACTGTACGCGTCTACCCGCCCATTAAAATCAAAGTCACTGTGATTAACCTTAAGACCTTGTTGCTCTAATGTCTGTAAATGCTCTCCACGGGCCAAATAGGTAACAGAGTGCCCTGCCGTTTGCAGTCGTGCACCGTAATAACAACCAATACCGCCAGCACCAATTATTAAAAAACGCATACCTTATCCTGAAAAATTGTATTTAATCTTGTGAAATAGAAACCACGACAAAGCATAGCGCTAGTAATATCTGATTTTCTTAGCATTTATAGTTTACGCGCAATAATGAAAACACTTATCCCCTTGGTTCCATGACTCCATTGCGTTTCAATTGAAAAGCCTAAGTTCTTAATCTCGTCTACTAACTTAGACTCGGTAAAAACAAACACATCGGGCATTAACCCAAGCAATTTTCCAAACGGCGCAAACAGCTTTAAAAAACGAAAGTAAGAGCCACCAAGGCAAGCAGAGCTACTGATAAAAAAGCCGCCAGGTTTAAGTATTCGAGCGACGTCTTCAAGCACAGAGCTTCTATCAGGTAATAGGTGAATTACATTTAGACCCAGAACAGCATCCAAACTGTCAGAAGGAGCATTAAACTCCATTAGCGTGCCTCGTGTGAATGTAATATTTTCAATATGGCTCTCAACAGCCCTTTTACGCCCTATCTCAATCATGTTTTGCGAGATATCTATCGCATCGATATGTTTTACATAGGGTGCATGTTGTATTGCTGTTGAACCTGTTCCACAACCAAACTCTAAAATTCGCATACTTGAAGAAAGAATAGCTTGCGTTTGATTCAGCTTCGCCTGATAAGTCTCTTGGTCTGAGACTGGGTTTTTGGCATACTTTTCGGCAATACGGTCCCAGAACTGGTCAGATTTCTTCATATAATCTCTTTCTACGTGAATTTTCTGTGTGAACGCCCTATAAATATCAGCTTCAACTAAACCAAGCAACCAAGTTGTCCAATTTGAACTACTGCCACTCATTTTACATTAGCTAGTTCCTTACAATTCGCGTCCATGTACCGCTACAAAGCCTAAGCATCCTCTCCTTTTTAGTAAAAATAAAGCCACTTTACTACCTTTGCTTCAGGCGTAAAACGCCTACGTTTCCTGCCTGCTCTCCTATCCACTTAAAGATTCTTTAGACAGCTTTACTTTCTATCGTCAGAGACATCGGCTAATATACTGTATATAAACACAGCTATTGATATAAAATGCGATTATTTATTGCTGAAAAGCCCAGCCTGGGACGTGCTATTGCCACCGTTTTACCCAGGCCTCACAAAAAAGAAGATGGTTATATTGTTGCCGCTAATGGTGATACGGTCTCTTGGTGCGTGGGTCACTTGCTCGAACAACAAGAACCAGAAGCTTACGACCCAGCCTATAAACAATGGTCGCATGAGCATTTGCCCATCGTGCCAGAACACTGGAAGTTAAAAATAAAGGCCAAAACCGCAAAGCAAGTGGGCATATTACGAAAGCTCTTTAAGCAAGCTGAAATCCTAGTCCATGCAGGTGACCCAGACCGCGAAGGTCAGTTGTTGGTCGATGAACTGATTCATTTTATCGACACCAAGAAAAGCAAACCCGTTTTACGTTGCCTAGTGAATGATTTAAATCCAGCCGCCGTATCAAAAGCCGTCAACAGCTTGCGTAATAACAACGAATTTATTCCGCTATCAACCTCCGCACTGGCCAGGTCACGAGCCGATTGGCTCTTCGGCATAAATTTAACACGCGCCTACACCCTTCAAGGTAAAGCTGCGGGCTACAAAGGCGTGCTTTCAGTAGGCCGAGTACAAACACCTATTTTAGGCTTAGTGGTAAAACGCGACCAAGCCATAGACGCCTTTGTTAGCCAACCCTTCTATGAAGTATGGGCAAACTTAAAAACAGAGAACGACGATGAGTTTCAAGCTAAATGGCAGCCCAGTGAATCTTGCCAGCGCTTTTTAGATGAACAAGGTCGCAACTTATCACAACCCCTAGCAGACAATGTCGCCAAACGAATTAGCCATCAACTCGCCCTGGTAAAAAACGTGAAGCGAGAGCTTAAAAAACAAAGTGCACCGCTACCTTATAGCTTATCTGCTTTACAAATTGATGCAGGGAAAGCATTTGGAATGAGCGCCAAACAAGTTCTCGATGTATGCCAAAATTTATACGAAAATCATAAAGCCATAACCTACCCTCGATCCGATTGCCGCTATTTACCAACTGAGCATCATGTCGAAGCACCGTCTGTATACAGCGCCATCCAAAGCAGCCTGCCAAACTTAAATGGTAAAGATCTTAGCAAGATTAACTTTCTATTCACGCAAAAAACACGTGTTTGGAACGACAAACAAGTCAGTGCGCACCATGCAATTATTCCGACAAAAAAAACAGTCACCCGCTTAAATAATGAAGAGTCCAAAATATACGGGTTAGTCGCCCGGAACTACCTTGCTCAATTTTTACCACAGCATGAATTCGCAGCCACCACCGTTCACATTGATATAGCAGGCGGACAATTCAAAACCACCGCGAAAGAAATATTGGTTGAAGGTTGGCAGCAAGTATTTCCAAAGCGAAAACCGTCTTCAGATGAACCCGCCATTTTACCAAAGCTAGAAAAGGGACAACACTTACAATCACTTCAAGCAAGCATCAAAGAAAAACACACCTCACCACCCGCACACTTTACCGATGCCACCCTGCTCGCTGCGATGACCGGTATCGCCAGCCACGTCAAAGACTCAAACATTCGGAAAATACTAAAAGACACTGATGGGCTCGGTACCGAAGCCACACGCGCCAATATAATTGAACTGTTGTTTACCCGAGGCTTTTTGCAACGAAACGGGAAAACCATAACAGCAACTCCCGCCGGGCGTGTTTTTATTAATGCACTACCCGAAAGATTAACCTTGCCAGATATGACCGCACAATGGGAAGCCACCCTAGCCGACATCGCACAAGGAAAACAACGTTACGAGACTTTAATGACACCCTTAACCGAAGCGCTTTGGCATATGACCATTGAAAGTCGCAGTATTATACCAACCGGGCTTAATGGTTTAGGGTCAGTTAAAACTTTTCGAAAGAAAAAACGGTTTAAGGCTGCGGGTTTTAAAAAGCCGTAAGCTTTCAGCTGCAAGCGGTCAGTAAAATACAAAACACCTAAATATTGAGCACTAGTGCCCAATTGGCTTTGAACGGGAATCTGAGGCATGGATGCCGAAGCTTAGCGGCGCAGGGATGCGCGAACAGCGACCGTTTAAAGTTAGTTGGGTGCCAGGGCGGGAAAACGGTTTATGGCTGCTGGCTTCGGATTTAAAACAATCGCCTCTTCACTTTGTTACGAAGGCTCCTACAAGTAACGAAGCTGAAGCTACTGCGTTTTGCTGTAGCTTCAATTACGACTAGCTTACAACGACGCTTGACGGGAAAGCGTGGCGGAAGATTCGATACCATACTTGGCCGAATTGTTTTGATAGGCGGCCGGTGTTGTAGGTTTGGCCGTAGCGTTCGCAAATCTCTTTAACTTTTGGTGCTAGGTCAGCGTAGCGGTTAGCTGGTATTTCAGGGAACAAATGATGCTCTATCTGGTGGCTTAGGTTACCACTTAAAATGTGGAACCACTTATTGCCAGAAATGTTACTTGAACCTTGAATTTGACGTAAATACCAATGTCCATTGCGAGTCTCGTTAATGGCACTTTCTGGGAACACTTGGGCTTTGTCTGTAAAGTGGCCACAGAAAATAATAGTAAAAGTCCACAAGCTACGAATAACGTTCGCCACAGCGTTACCTGCAAGAACCGATAAAAATAAAGGACCTGCTAAAATTGGGAACACAACATAATCTTTAATGGCTTGCCACTTCATTTTTTTTAATTCAGCGGGGTTGTTATCAACAATAGACCTGAACAAACTTTTACCCGGCTCTTTCTCAAACTTCACATTTTGTAGCGCAACACCCCACTCAAATACAAATGCAAAAAAGAAAGTATAGATAGGCTGTAATAAATACCACGGGTTCCACTTTTGCTCAGCAAACACACGAATAAAACCGTAGCCGATATCTTCATCGTGGCCTTCGATATTGGTATAAGTGTGATGTTTGTAGTTATGCGTCTCACGCCAATTTTGACTGGTACCGGCAATATCCCACTCAAAGTTTTTACCTTGATAATATGGGTCACCCATGAAATCAAACTGCCCATGAATTACGTTATGCCCCAGCTCCATGTTATCGAGTATTTTTGATAACGACAAAAATGCCACGCCTAAAAACCAAACACCTGGAATAAAGCTCAAGAATAATAATCCACGACCTAGAACTGCCGTATAGCGAACAGCACGATGGATACTGCGAATGTAGCGAGCGTCCTGCTCACCTATGCTTTTTTTAACATCAAGTTTCAGCGCATCTATTTCAGCACCAAAGGCTTCGGTTTCTGCATCGGATAATTTTTTATAATATTCAGTCATTACAGCTCCAAGGTGATGTCGCTGATAGCGGCATGCATACAAGGTTTAAACATGGCATCGTCTTCAGCATGAACACGCTTATCTTGCTGGTCTTGAACCAAACCGCTGACTTTTTTACAGGTACAGGTGTTACAAGTGCCTCTGCGGCAACCGCTGGCAATGGAAACGCCCGCTTGTTCGAGAGCATGCAGTAAATTCATACCACTTGGAATAGTCACACTGCGGCGCTGTTTGGTTAGGTTAACTTGTATCGGGGCACCTGCGGTTGTGGTCACAAAAGCTGGAGAAAAAGATTCAAACGAAAAGTTATTCACCCAGGGTTGCAAACGATCTTTTAATTGACTTACAAAACCATCGTTACCACAAGCAAAAGCCTCAAAGTTAGGTAAGCGCTTTTTTAAATCTTCAAACCATTGTGAAGACTCCGCTAACAGCTTTGGAGTGCCATCTTCATTACGCTCAATAAATTCAGTTTCAATCACATGTAAACGAAACCATTCGTTTTGGCTGGCTATTTTTTTAAGCCGCTTAATAAAGGCAAGGTCTTTTTCAGACTTACCCCAGTACATTAATTCTACCGGATGATCTCGAATACTGGTCGCCCAAGCTTCAAGCATACTAATGATTGGCGTAATACCAATGCCACCCGCTAAAAACAGCGCTGGCTTTTGCTCGAAGGTGGCCATTGAAACATCACCATAAACTTCACCTAGATGAACCTGCATGCTCTTTTTAGCATGATGATTTAAAAAGTTACTCACTTTACCCTGACTAACTTGCCGAGTTGTAATTCGGAAACGACCGCCTTTCACTCGGGAAACCGAGTAACTGCGATGTAAGCGACGGCCATCGATTTCAACACCGATATTGATATGTTGCCCAGGCTGAATACCTTTAAAATTACCATTTGGCTTGAGCCATAACGATACGGAATCTGAAGACTCCTGAACAACTTTAACCACTTTGGCCACTACTCGTTCACGCCGAGCTAACAAACCTAATTCTTCACACCAAAAGTCATACACATGCGCGGGAAGAACCATATCTCGCGCAGTAGACAACAACTTTACAAATTTATTCATACTCAAAATACCCTAATAACCATCTATTCAGTATAACTTTATCTATACAGTTGTCTATTAATCAATAGAAGACAGTATCTGCCTTTCGAGGTAGTATAATAGACCAGTTACGTAGTGAAGGAATATCTGTGAACATTGTTCAACCGCAAGAAAAACGCACCGCTGGGCGTAAAGCCACCATCAACAGAGAAGATATCATTGCCGCCGCTATGCGTTTAGTGGGGCCAAATCGCAGTGTCTCTTCTTTAAGTTTACGTGAAATTACTCGTGAAGCCGGTATTGCCCCTAACAGCTTCTATCGCCACTTCGACAACACAGAAACTCTTGCAATTAGCGCAATTGAACTAGCCGGTTCGACCCTAAGAACATTAATTGGAGAAGCTCGCTACAAGGCAAGTGAACTCAATAAAGGCATTGTTCGCATGTCTGTCGAAACCTTTATTCATCAAATTTATGCAGACGGCCAGTATTTACCACTATTACTGCGAGAAGGCATTGTCGGGTCAGATAGTTTTAAAGAGGCTGTGCGTGAGCAGCTGGCTTATTTTGAGCAAGAATTAGCCGATGACTTAGAAGCTATCGCTAAAAAAACCAATAAAGCTCCCTATCGGCCCGACATTGTTGCGACATCTATCACTAGGCTTGTGTTTTCTATGGGCTCAGATGCACTAGATATGCCGGCAGAAAAACACCAAGAGCTAATTGATAGCATGGTCATCGCGATTAAAATGCTAATAACCGGCGCACATATTATTCAAAAGCTGGACCACTAATCAGAGCAACGCTAGGATTTGCTTAATAGACATTGCCACGCACATTAGTATGACCAATGGTCTGATCAACTTAGCACCGCCCCAAAAAATTGTATGAGTGCCAATAAACGCGCCTAACAATTGTCCCAACATCATTATGGCACCGACCTTCCAAAGTACTTGCCCGCCAAAGGCGAACACAACCAGCGATGCAATATTTGAGGTGAAATTAAGAGGCTTAGCCATGACCGTGGCATCTATTAAGTTTTTCCCGCGTAACATAACGCTGCTGGCGGCAAAAAATGAACCGGTGCCCGGTCCAAAAAAACCATCATAAAAACCTATTAACGGTACTGCTGAGTTTTTCCATTGATTGTGGCTTAGCTTTGGCTTTTTTTCGACAGCGCCTAAGTTCGGGCTTAATAAGAAGTACAACGCAACAAACACCAACAAAACAGGCACTGCCCAGCTTAGCCATTGGGTGTCTATCAACTGAATCAGCACCGTTCCGATTGCAGCACCAACCCCACTCATCAGCATTAATGGCAATAAACCGTCCGTACTGAGTTTTCGTTTGGTAATTAGGGTGATGGTTGCCGTAAAGGTGCCGACAAATCCTTGGCATTTATTGGTAGCAAGCGCAGCTACGGGAGATATACCCGTCATCATTAATACCGGCAAAACAATCAGCCCGCCACCACCGGCTAAGGTATCGACCCAACCGGCAATTGCCGCGACTGCAAACAAGACAACAATAAGTTCGAGACTTACTTCCACCGGCGCCACCTATGTTTAATTTGGGGCGCCATAGTCTATAAATTACCGCTGTGAGTCAATCACTGCTCAGCCAGCGATGGCATCAGACCAACGGCGGACAAGCTTGTCCAAATTTGGGTTTGCTCAGCCTTAGTTTTAACATTGGCAACAACTATGCGATAGCGGCTGTCAGCTTCAAACCAGTTAAGACTCAGAGTCACGGGCCGTTCATTTATGCGCTGATAAGCTTCGAACCACAGGACTTCAGGCGAACGTAAGCTTTCTAAAATTTGGATGTTTGAAGCAGAGCGCTCTATTTCAACACTATACTTAGATATTTCTGCGCCTAGCGTAAAGCCGTATATATCTCCCAACAACCGATTAACTTCATTTAGCGACCTAGCGGCATAACCCTGTGCTTCAAACATCGTCAACCAGATATCTTGTGCGTAGGTACTTTCAAAACCTGAGAAGTTTAGCCAGGCTTCTTGTCGTGTTTCATCCCAATCCATGGCCATAGTAACGGGTAAATTTAAAGTTTCATCGCGACCAAGAATTCGTTTAAAAGAGTCTGTCTCAATTAGCGACAATAACTGAGACATTGGCAATGGCCCAACCTGCACATAGCCGTTGACGATCATTTTTTTATCTTGAACCGCATTAGCCTTTACCGCATCAACCATTGGCTTGGCCTTGCCAGTTGGCACTCGGTTTATAGCTTCAACGTCCACAACATTAGAACCAGAGTCACCAGGCAGCGAATTCATTCTGGCGACTTCTTCAGCCGTATAGGTAACTTCAGGCTCAACAAAAGCAGGATCAAAAGCCATCATTGGGTTATCAACACGCTCACCATTGGTACCAACCACCTTGCGTAAACGCGCACTCAAGCCATTTTTCTTTAACTCGTGACGCCAGTATCGAAGCTCTGTCAATTCAGTGACTTCACCTAAAAAGATAGCAACTGCACCGTAATCGTCTACTTCTGCTAAAAACACAGGCAATGGATTCTTTTGGAACGCACGGGAATTAAAAAACTGTCGTAAACCACGATACTCCAAACTTCGAATTGCTTGATTCATATTTTTAAATTCACCCAACTGCAATGTATACGGCCCCGCAGGGAAGCACTTGCACAATTCTGCAAGTTCAATAATAGGTGGTAACGATTCGCTCATATTATTGGGAATATATTGAGGTACTCGAGTATCAATCGTCATACTTGGGTTTGCTAATTCTTGGGCTTCT
The DNA here is from genome assembly GCF_046710285.1 of Reinekea sp. GTDB lineage: Bacteria > Pseudomonadota > Gammaproteobacteria > Pseudomonadales > Natronospirillaceae > Reinekea. The sequence continues at coordinate 17,891 of NZ_JBKEGY010000015.1, read as the reverse complement.
TTCTCAGCAACTTCTTGCGCTTGTTGTTTTTCAACGGCCTCTAACGGTAGAACATCATTACCACCAAAGTTTAACCGAAGGCCATATCGCCAACGCATGCTGCCAGGCATTTCAGTCGAAGGCCAAGCTTGATAGCCGCCTTCGGCAAATGCTCTAAAATGAGTAAATACAGGGACACTGATACCCGCATCTACACGATATCCTAAATCGTACTGTTCTATTATCGTCCCGCCTGATGTCGCAACGTCGGTACCAGAAAACAAACCACCCGCTAAAACTTGCACACGCACGCCTTTATCGCCCCATTGCTTCAATCCTGCAATTTCTAATTGCGTAAAGGCATCTTGATCGAGCACACCATAACTGTCACTAGTGTAAGTAAGGTCATTGAAGTATCGAACACCTAAGTCCAAGCCGACGCCTTGATCAGAGATAATTTGCGCATGAGTACCGATGCCCCACGCGTTCACAATGGGCGAGCTTGCAAAGCTACCATCCACGCCAAACTCAGCCGCTAAAGCGGGCATACCCAACAGGCTGACATAGAAAGTCGATTTTAGAATACTTTTTACTGATTGAGTCATAGCAACCTATCCGATTCATCTCAAACAGGTTATCGCCCAATAGCAGGAAATATTTAGGTTTTCTCGAAAATAGACTTATTTAACTAGAAAAAAGTAAATAAGGTACTTGGAAGGCAGCTAGAACAGCTGCCCTTTCACTATTTGTTGTGTGACGTTTAGTTATCACTAAGAACGGCAACACCCTCAATAGACAGTTGGTCTCTTACTTCTGGATTAGAAATCTGCTTTAAGGCATTACGATTTGATAAATCACGTGTTTTAGGCGCTTTCGCTACCACCTTAAAAAAAGCAGTAAAAGAGGGCCTGTCGGGGTCGTTACGGTTCATTTTTAATTCCTTTAACATTCATCTGTATTGTTCAATTTACTAATAGCTAGACTATTTTCTAGCCGTTAAATTTACTGTAGTTCAGCTTTCACCTAATTTCTGTATATTTATCATACAAACATTAATGAATAATATTCACTTATAAACAAACCATAAGCACTATAAATTCGATTTAGCTCAGGCTATAGCTGCCTTACAGCGAGGTATATAATAGAGCTTATAATTTTAAAAAACACCACCTACTGCACATTTTTCGCACAAATATAAAAATAGTTGTCAAAATTGTGATATTTGTCCAGTTTTACCCACCCATTCTGATGTTTCGTCAAATAATTTACGCCTCATAACGGTAAATGCCAAAAAATCACTTGTGTTTTCTACTGTGGTTACTTAAATTCGCGCTCCCTAAAATTGGCTATGATTAATCAACAATTAACGTAAGATTAACCCAATAGGTATCCAACTCGTCCTCGATAAAAGGAAAAGATAATGGCTAAAGTTATGATTATTGGCGCTGGCGGCGTCGGCAATGTTGTTGCCCACAAGGTAGCTCAACTCAATGAAGTATTTACCGAAGTCGTTCTAGCAAGTCGAACGCTATCTAAATGTGACGCTATTGCTGCAACGCTGACTCGACCAATCACCACTGCACAAGTTGATGCCGATAACGTACCCGAACTGGTTGCCCTACTTAAAAAGGAAAAGCCTGAGCTGGTTATCAACGTCGCGCTGCCTTACCAAGATTTAACTATCATGGATGCCTGTTTAGAAGCCGGCGTTCACTATATGGATACAGCCAATTACGAACCACTCGATACTGCAAAATTTGAATATCATTGGCAGTGGGCGTACCAAGAAAAGTTTGAACAAGCCGGTTTAACTGCATTACTGGGCAGTGGGTTTGACCCAGGTGCGACCAATATGTTTACGGCTTACTTGGCAAAACACTACTTTGATGAAATTCACACACTAGATATCATCGATGTAAACGGTGGCGATCACGGCTATCCATTCGCCACAAACTTCAACCCAGAAATCAACATCCGTGAAGTAACAGCAGAATGTCGTCACTGGGAAGATGGTGAATTTATTGAAACACCGGCGATGTCTAAAAAAGCAGAATTCACCTGCCCAGAAGAAGTCGGTACTTATAATATCTACCGTATGTATCATGAAGAGCTAGAGTCTCTCACCAAGCACTACCCAACTATTAAACGTGCTCAGTTCTGGATGAGTTTCGGCGATAGCTATCTGAAACATTTAGAAGTGCTCGGTAACGTAGGTATGACGGGCATTGAACCGGTTGAGTTTAATGGTCAACAGATAGTACCTATTCAATTTTTACGCACTCTATTACCTGACCCTTCAACATTAGGTGAACGTACACATGGTAAAACCTGCATTGGATGCGTGGTTCAAGGCGTAAAAGACGGCAAAACCAAAACCATGTATTTGTACCAAATTAAAGATCACCAAGATTGCTACAAAGAAGTGCAGTCTCAGGCGATCTCATACACCACTGGCGTACCTGCGATGATCGGCGCGAAGATGATAGTTGAAGGTCACTGGAAAAAACCCGGTGTTTGGAACATGGAGCAAATGGATCCAGATTTGTTTATGGAAGATATGAACAAATACGGCCTACCTTGGCAGGTCATCGAACTCGATAACTTTGATTTAGACAGCTAAAGGTAAAACCATGCAATTCACTGATTTCACCAGACTAGATCTAGAACAACTGCCCTCGCCCTGCTTCGTTGTTGATGAAGTAGCGCTGGAGCGTAACCTGACCCTATTGAAACAGGTGGCCGATGCCAGTGGTGCGAAGGTGTTAGCGGCATTAAAAGCCTTTTCAATGTGGCATTTTGGTGAAAAAACCGGTGAATTTTTAAGTGGCACCTGTGCCAGTGGGTTGCATGAAGCTAAGCTAGGTAAAGAGCATTACCCTGGTGAAGTGCATGTTTTTTCAGCTGCGTTTTCGAAAGACGACGTGCAAGAGCTACTCGGTTTTACCGATCACATGGTCTTTAACAGCAACTCTCAATGGCAGCGTTTCCAGCCGCTTATTCAAGAGGCTATGCAAAAACGGCCTACGTTAAAGTTTGGCTTGCGGATTAACCCTGAACATTCCGAAGGTGCTGTACCCATTTACGACCCTTGCGCACCGGGTTCTCGCTTAGGTATTCCATTATCGCAGCTCGATCAAGACAACTTAGACGGCATTTCAGGGCTGCATTTTCATACCCTGTGCGAGCAAGGCTTTGAGCCGTTATCGCGCACGTTAGACGCCGTAGAAAAAAACTTTGGTCATTTACTTCATAAAATGGATTGGGTCAATTTTGGCGGTGGTCACCACATAACGGCTCCGGGCTACAACGTTGACGGCCTCATTAGCCGCATCAAACAGTTTAAAGCGACTTATAACGTTGATGTATACATTGAACCAGGAGAAGCCATAGCGATTGGTACAGGCGTATTAGTAGCCGAAGTACTTGATATTACCTTCAATCAACTGCCACAGGCCATTTTAGACACCTCCGCCACCTGTCACATGCCAGACACCTTAGAAATGCCCTACAGGCCCGACATAACCGGATCAGGCGAAGCCAACGAAAAAGCACACACCTATCGTCTCGGTGGCCTAACTTGCTTAGCAGGTGACGTGATAGACGACTACAGCTTTGATGCCCCATTAGAAGTCGGCCAACGGTTAATTTTTGAAGACATGGCGCACTACACCATGGTGAAAACCTCAACTTTTAATGGCACCAAATTACCCGCACTCGCGGTTTGGAACTCTGAAACGAACGAGCTAAAAGTGATTAAAGAGTTTGGTTATGAGGATTTCAAGCAGAGGTTGTCTTAGGGGCGTTTTTTAAGCTGCGGGCTGTGGGTCAAAACCATATGGCTACTTTCGATTATTTCCATACTTGAACTAGCAGCAAGCCTCCAGTCTCTATAATAATGAGAATAGACCCATTACTCAAAAATCTAGGCCATAAACTTTGACCTGAATTTTTGGAACTTACTTGCAGCTTACAACTATAAACTTGCAGCTGCCTTTACAACTTTAGCAATACCCTGCTTTTGAAGTATCTTTCTGAAAGTTTCGACTCTATTCCGATTTACGCCCATATCATAAAGCCCTAACAAAGATTGTGATCTGACCGCGAGTGACCTCTGATCTGGCTCAACTAAAACTTCAAAGTAATCTGGAAAACCAATCACACTGCTTTTGCAAACCATGTCCAAATAACCAAAACGCGTTTCTTTTAGGGTCGCACCTTGAATCGTTAATGCGGCATCTTGTATTTTTTGCCAGTTGGCAGGCGTAAGCTTTTCCACTAACGCAATTGAATCAATTTTATACAGGAAAACGACTGACTCACTCGAAACACAATTTAAAAAAGGCGTGCAACGATCTAAAGTGAAGTCTACCCCCTGCTCCGGGATAGGATATGTAGAAACGCAACCGGTTAGAATGACGGTTAAAGCCAATAACACGCTACGATACATAATGGTTTCTCTTTTATATTATTGGGTATTATAAATTACGATCCGTTAGCTCGCAGAGCTTGAACCGCTGACCAAGTAGAAACACCATACGGGACGAGATATGTAAGAATAACTTTTAAGAGATCTTCATTAGACAACGTCAAGGTAAAAATCCTTTCACCATGATTAATCAGCGCCAACATAGTGCCAACAATCAAAGCCACCTTTAACGCTCTAGACACAACTTGTTTAGACAACGCTAACGAAATAGAATAATTTTGATTCATATTAATGAACAACTCTCATATGACGCACATGGTTGTTAAACTTCTTGGCTTCAAACAATTCAACAATTACGAGCACTTCAAAAAAACACAACAATCAAATTATGATGATCTTTAATCACCTATGTGTCAACTTCGCTGACTTTAGACAGTAGCACCCAATTGCATATTTTTAGGCTAACAAAGTAGGCTCTATTATATCATTTGAGTCGATGCTTCTAGATATTCAGCTAAAAATTCCATCATAACTCTGATTTTTTGATTATGCTGAACGTCACGGTGGCAAGCTAGGTAAATGGGCAATGAAGGCAACTGAACATCAAAACACAACTCTTCAAGGCCCGCGTTGAAACATAATGCCTTATGCGTCACCACCACCCCTCCTTTATTCCGAGCTATTTCGAGATGCATCGGCAAAAAATCACTGCGTACAAAAAAGTCTTCTTTACTAATATTCCACCCCTTAGAGCGGGCGCCCTTAATAAACTGTTCATCACGATCAAAGCCTAAAATTCGGCAGCTGAATAGCTCCGCTTCTGTGGTGGGACGACCAACAGTATCCAAATATTCTTTATGGGCAAAAAAACCCAGCGGAATATTAAATAAATGCCGCGCCTTAATGTCTAACTGCGTTGGAGGGAACATTCTAATAGCAATATCGGCATCACGTTTATCCAAATTACTGGCCTGATTAGAAACTTCTATTTCTACCGCTACTTCAGGATATTGATCCATGAATTTAGGCAATATTTTCGGTAAATAGTACTGTGCAACCATTTCATTTGCAGATAAGCGTAAGCGCCCGACTAGTCGATTCTCTTGTCCTTGTGCGAATCTCTGCAACCTTTGCGCTGTCGCCTCCATCTCTTGGGCTTGCTCAAGGAAACCTGCACCAAACTGAGTTAAAGACAACCCTTGAGTACTTCGATCAAACAATGCCTGCCCCAACTTACTCTCCATAGCCACTAATTGGCGACTAAGGGTTGGTTGAGACACTAATAATATTTCAGCGGCTTTCGATAAACTCCCATGTTCTGCCAACGCTAAAAAATATTGCCACCATTGCCAATTAAATCTATTCATTTTTGCATATCCACTATCACATTAATGTCATTCACTATTGATTTTTGAATAATATACTAGCGTTAAATGAACTGGAGGACAAATCATGAAAACGGCATTAATCATTGGCGCTACAGGCAATTTTGGCTTTCAAATGGCCTTAACTTTGCTCAATAGAGGTTGGCAGCTAAAAATACTCATACGCGATAAAGACAAATGCCCGGGTGCCCTAGCTGCTGCGGACATTATAGAAGGGTCAGCCAATGACAGCGAGGCTGTTTTGAATGCAGCCCATGGCTGTGCGCTCATTGTTTATGCGGCAAACCCAAAATACCATCGCTGGCAACAAGAAGCGTTAGCGATGCTAGAGCCAACTATTGCCGCCGCAAAAGTATCGGGCGCACGCATTTTATTGCCCGGCAATGTTTATAACTACTCACCACAACCTCAATGGGTCAATGAATTAACCCAACAGCTGCCCTATTCCAAAAAAGGCGAAATACGGGTTGAAATGGAGCAACGTTTAAAACAAGCCAGCCAGCATGGTGTGAAAACTACCATCATTAGAGCAGGCGACTTTATTGGACCCAATACTCATTTTACATGGCTAAATATGGCACTAAGAACCAAAGGCAAACAATCAAAATTATCTATGCCTCACGACCAAACGCATAAGCACTTTTGGAGCTACCTACCCGACCTCTGTACCAATGCGGCACAACTCGTCGAAAGTAGCGAAGCCACCTTCGAGCTATGGCACGATGTAGGCTTACAACTCACCACCCAAGAGTGGGTTACAGCGCTCCAACAAAATGGACAAACAGTGAAGCAATCAAAGTTCCCTTGGTTAGCTTTAACCTTTGCAAGCTTATTCAGCCCCATGTTAAAAGAAGTCATTAAAATGCGCTACTTATGGCAAGAACCCCTTGTTTTAAACGGCGAGAAAATGAAAGAAAAACTAGGCAGTAAACAAGAAGAAACCCAAATAGCAGATATTGTAAAAGCAATATTAGTCAAATAAGACCATAGGCTGCACCTAAAAACTGCAGCCACACCATCTTTTGACCTTACTCGCAGCTTGCAGCTAAAAACTTGCAGCTACTCCCCACCCTGCGCTTCAAACAACATAATATGATCAAGATCTAACTTAATACCAATGCGTTCACCCAATGCATGATTATGGTGACTAGACGCTAAGCAAAGTAGCTTTTGTCCATTAGTCAGTTCAACTTGATATTGAAAGTAAGTACCACGGAACTGCTTGCTGATAATAACACCGAAGAAGTTGCTTTCGTCATCATGCAATACATCGTCTGGGCGAACTAACACATCGACAATGGTGTTAGTGGCAAAGTCATGAGGGTCGGTTAAATTTAAAATACCCAGTTCGGTATTGATTTGACCTTCGTTGAGAATCTCAGCGTGTAAAAAATCGCCTTGACCGATAAAGTCGGCGACAAAACGTGTTTCAGGTAAATGGTAAAGTTCGAACGGGGCACTGTATTGCTCTAAGCAGCCGTTATTCATCACTGCTACTTTATCTGCAATGGCAAACGCTTCCAGTTGGTCATGGGTGACGACTATTGCGGTGATATTTTCCTTCACTAATATGCGGCGAATATCTGGCACTAGCGTTTCTTTTAAGGTCGCATCTAACCCTGAGAACGGTTCATCCATTAACAATAAGGTTGGCTTGGGCGCTAAGGCTCTGGCCAAGGCAATACGTTGTTGCTGACCGCCTGATAAAGAGTTTGGATAACGTGATTCAGTGTCTTCTAGACCGACTAGACTTAGTAACTCGGATACTCGGGCTTTGCGTTCAGTTGTTGGCAACGATTGAATACCAAAGGCGATATTTTGCTCAACAGTCAGGTGCGGAAATAACGCGATATCTTGAAATACCATGCCTATATTGCGAAGCTCTGGCGATACTTGAGTTGACTTTGACGACATCTCTTTGCCGAGCATGGTGATCTTTCCATGAGTGACCGATTCAAAGCCAGCAATCGCGCGCAAGAGTGTCGATTTACCGCAACCACTAGGTCCAAGCAAGCAGCCCACTTGGCCATTTTCTAGGTGCAACGAAACCCGTTTAACAACTCGATGGCTGCCGTAGCTGACATCTACATCGTCAAGATCTAATACAAACTGAGACTGCGGTTCTTTGGGTTTCATAGCAACCATTAATTTTTAACAATAGAACGATTTAATAAAAAAACTGGCACTAGGCCAACTAATACAATAGTTAAACTTGCTGGGCCTACATCAATAAGCCGTTCGTCGGAAGCAAACTCGTAGGCTCGCACTGCCAAAGTATTAAAGTTAAACGGCCGCAGAATAAGTGTTGCTGGCAATTCTTTTAATACATCTACAAACACGATTAAAAATGCCGTCAAGACACTGCCACTGAGCAAAGGCACATGTACTTTACGAATAATTTGAGACGGTGTTAAGCCTAGCAACTGAGCACTTTGGTCAATGCTCGGTTTAATACTTTGTAAGCCGCTTTGAATCGCCCCTAAAGACACCGCTAAAAAACGCACGGTATAAGCAAAAACAACCGCGACCAAGGTACCTGATAAAAACAAGCCAAACTCAATATCAGTATAGCGCTCTAAAAAGCTTAAAAAGGCATTGTCGAAGCCATTGAAGGCGATGACCACACCAATCGCGACGATTGTTCCCGGCATAGCGTAACCTAAGGAGGTAACTTGCACTGCCCCATTCACGAGTTTGCTTTTCGACTTTCGTGCTGCATAAGCCAGCACTAAAGCTAATGTAACGGCAACAAAAGCCGCAATAAAAGCCAAACTAAAGCTATTCCAAATTAATACAAAAAATTCAGAACTTAATAATACGTTACTTTTAACTGACCAGTAAGCAAGGACAGCCGCCGGAATTAGAAAGCCAATAGAGACCGGAACCATACACCAGGCTAAAACAATCCACTGCAGGGCACCAGTGAGTTTAACGCGGTTCGGCTTTATTTGACTTTCAGTATGACTAAAATAGCGGATGCGGCGGCGAGAAAACTTTTCTAGCATCACCAGCAACAATACAAAACACAAAAGACCCGTGGCCAATTGTGCGGCCCCAGCAATACTGCCAAGCCCATAATAAGTTCTAAATATGCCTGTGGTGAAGGTACTGACACCAAAATACTCAACGGTGCCATAATCTGCCAAGGTTTCCATCAATACTAGGCTTAAACCGGCAATAATTGCGGGTCGAGCCATGGGTAAGGTCACTTTGAAGAAACTCATTAACGGCGAAACGCCTAATGATCGGCTAACATCAAGTAAGTTGCCCGACTGAGATAAAAAGGCCGCTCTGCTCATTAAATATACATAGGGATATAGAACAAACGCCAACATCAACATGGCACCGGTTAACGAACGTATCTCGAAGAACCAGTATTCACCATAAGAAACTTGAAAAACAGAACGAAGAACAGTTTGGATCGGACCCGCAAAATCAAGAATCCCTGTATAGGTGTAAGCAATAATATAAGCTGGCATCGCCATGGGCATTAGCAATAACAGTGAAACTATGCGGCGACCTGGAAAGTCAAAGCTGCTCGTCCACCATGCAGTAGATACCCCAAGAATAATCACACCCACACCAACGCCAAACATCAATAACAAGGTATTCGTTACATAATCAAAAAGGACAGTTTCGTAGAGATGATGCCAGATCGACATATCTTGAGAGAATATTTGAATGACTATAACGACAATCGGCAGCGTTAATAACGCTGCCGTTGCAATTGTAATAAAAGAAAGTTTATCAAATCTTAGCAAGACTACTTCCAGCCAGCGCGATCCATCAATTTAACCGCTGCTTCATTATTTACGCCTAGTACAGTTAGATTAACTGCATCGGCTTTGAATTCACCTAAGTTAGTTAATGCATTAGATGCATCAACTCCAGCAACAACTGGGTACTCATTATTCACCTCAGAATACCACTGTTGAGACTCTGTGCTTAGCATAAATTCAATTAATTGTTTTGATTCTTCAACATTTTTAGAGGCTTTGGTAATCGCGATACCACTTACGTTAACATGTGTGCCTCGGTCACCTTGGTTTGGCCAAAAAACGCCCAGTTTTGCGGCTACTTCGTTATCTGCTGCTGAATCGCTGTTAACTAATCGACCGTAGTAGTAGGTGTTGGCGATTGCGATATCACAAAGACCTGCTGCAGCTGCTTTTAATTGATCGGTATCACCACCTGAAGGCGGACGTGCCATATTTGCAACTAAACCCTTAGCAAACTCTTCAGAAGCGTTCTCACCATTTGCATCAATCATCGATGCGATTAACGATTGATTATAGATGTTACTTGAAGAACGAATACAGATACGCCCTTTCCAGTGAGCGTCGGTCAATGCTTCGTAGGTTGATAACTCATCTTCCGTCACATTGCCTTTCACATAAAAAATTGGACGCGCACGCATAGTTAATCCGGTCCAAAAATCATCGCTGTCGCGTAAATTCGCAGGCACTTTAGCATCGACAACATCACTCTTTAACGGTTGTAATACATTGGCTTCTTTAGCACGATACAAACGACCCGCATCAGCTGTAATCAATAAGTCAGCAGGAGAGCGTTTCCCTTCTGTAGATAAACGCGTAATAAGCGCATCATCTTTACCGGAAACCAAATTTACTTCAATGCCAGTTTGCTCTGTGAATTTATCTAAAAGAGGCTTGATTAGACCTTCTTGACGTGAAGAATAGATATTAACTTCCGCCAAAAGAGGCGTGGCGGTTAGAGCCAAAAGACCTGTTGTCAGTAATTTTTTTGTTGCTTGCTTCATACATAGCTCTCTTAGGAGTAGATTTTCGAGAACAATAACGACAACTAGACTCAAATGCAAACGATTATCATTAGATAGTCTAGTTAATTTGATATCGCCCAGGTTTGTGATTCAGCGCAATTACGATATTTAAAGCAAATGCACCCAATATTGACGTTAATAAGAGCGGTAAAGGCACTAAGAAATACCCTACTCCGACAATACCTATATCAACCACCATTTGAAATTTTCCAGCTGATATTCCGAATCGATCTTGCATAAATAAGGACAAAACACCCAGACCACCGAGGCTAGAAACATGTCGAAACATAATTAGGATTCCCATGCCAATGCACAAACCACCCACGACAGATGCAAAAACTGGGTTCACGTATTCAAACTGTAGGAAAATTCGAAAATAATCAGAAATGAATGAGACAAGTGATACTGAAACAAAGGTATTTAGGGTGAAACGGGTACCCATTCGTCTATAAGCCAAGTAATAAAACGGTACATTGACAACGAAGAATATTTGACCAAAGCTAAAGGGGGTTACATGCGTTAGTAACACCGCTATGCCCGCTGTTCCGCCTGTTAAGAGTCCGCACTCGCTGAAAAGATAGATCCCCAAAGAAACGAAAATAGAAGCCATAAATACGGCGATGACATCTTCTAAAATTGAGTGATGTGTTTTCGGTTTCAAACGCAGCCCTTTACTTAGTTAGGTGAGCACGCATCGTACTGATAATTCACGTTCAGTATAGCCTGACGTCGACCAAAGGGTTGCGCTGTACGGGCATTTTTGTAAACTTTAGCTTACAAAATATCGAAAACACTGTTCTAACTAGCCTGCAGGTGTCGTCCGGTTAGCATAAGCTGAGAAGTCGGGTGCATCGGCTTGGTAATCATTATGCAACAAAGGTGACATTATCATAAAGTCAGCACTGGCTTTATTGCAGGCTACTGGCACATTGTATAAAGCGGCTATCCGCAATAGAGCTTTAATGTCTGGGTCATGTGGTTGCGGCTCTAATGGATCCCAGAAGAAGATCAATAAATCTATCGCGCCCTCCGCAATCTTTGAGCCTATTTGCTGATCACCTCCAAGTGGCCCACTGAGCAATCGAGTGACAGGCCGACCTAGGCCTTCTTCGATCAAACGACCCGTCGTACCAGTTCCCCAAATAGTTAGCGGCGCTAAATGCTCTTGATGAACTTTGGCCCATGCCACTAGCTCTTTTTTCTTATTATCATGCGCTACCAGCGCTACATTTTTACTGGCCATAATTAATTCCTAAATAAACGATTATTTTTTAGAACGCTGAAATAGAGTCCTGCGTACACCCCTGCCCCAATAATGATACCTAACGAGTTTGCAACAACATCAGCGCCGCTTGCAAAACGGTATTCGGTCATCCCCTGTAAACACTCAATTAAAACACCATAGCAAAATAAACCTATCGCAACCCAAAACCAGCGTTGAAATGCGAAAAACCCTACAAATGACAAAGTGCCATAGGCAATAAAATGGTTAACTTTATCGTTTGGAGAAAAGTCAGGTTGAGAAACCGGCGCCAAGGACAACACCATGACCATCACCAACAACAAGCATAAAATAATTCGGCTTATAAATTGTGGAGAAATATTGAAGCCCATACCAACCTCTTTAATTCAAATTAGCTATCGGTGACTGATTAAAGACACCGTTATTCGCACTCTACTAGCTCTAAGGGCAAGCCATCAGGATCTTTAAAAAATGTAAAACGATTGCCCGTCAACTCATCCACACGAATTGGCTCTACCGACACCCGCATGGAATCTAAATAATTAATGGCTGCATTTAAGTCTGCTACCCGAAAAGCCAAATGGCGTAAGCCCTGGGCTTCTGGTTGTGAAGCTCTAACGGGAGGATCAGGAAAACTAAACAGCTCTATTTCAAACCCCTCAAAACTTATATCTAGCTTATAGCTCTGGCGTTCTTCTCGGTTCGTTTCTGCTTTTAGCTTGCCACCAAGTACGTTCAAATAGAAATCTTTTGACGCTTGGTAGTCTGAACAAATAATCGCAATGTGATGAATAGACCCAAGCGTCGGAATAGCCATTATAGCGGCCCTTTATTTTCTTTCATTCGCATGCCATTTGCATATTGCTTGAGTAAATAGGGTTTAACATGATCATTTAACTTTGCACAGCGTGCAGCTAATTGTTCCACCGCGCTATTCACAAGCTCTATTTCACGGCCTTCAAGTTGCGCTTCGGCCCATTCATTGGTTTCAAACGGCCGATATAACTTATAAATTTGTTTATCTATAACGGTGGCAACTTCAGCGTCTTTTTCGTAATCGCCATTGAGCACATCGCCAAATTCTAAGTGTACTCGCCCTTTCCAGCCGGTCATGCCTTTAGCGATTGAATTCATATCTTCATGCTTACGCTTTTTGTAGCTTCCTTCAGAAGCGTGAGCATACAACTCTCGGGCTTTTGAAATATCTGTAGGGTCAAGCTCGTAGCTTATAGCAACGGGGACGATATTTAACTCGTTAATGTAGTCAGCATAAGGAACTGGCTTTGGTTTGCTTAAACTGAACATACCTATCACTGCACTATTGGTTTTGTCGTAACCTGCTTTGGCACGGCCTTCAGCTTGAGCTATCCAGACATTGGCGTTGTCTTCACGAATAGAATAATGAATATAACGTGACAGTTTTTGTGCCGCACGCAGGCGTTCTTTCATACCTTTTAAACCACGAACAACAATAAAGCTTTTATTGAGTCGCATAAGGTTTGACGAGAATGGTTTGGTGAGCAGGTTATCGCCAATGGCTATTCTTACGGTGTCAAAACCATTGTTGTACAGTGCCCAGTTAACAATCGCTGGGTCCATCACAATATCTCGATGGTTAGAGACAAACAGATACGCTTTTTTGGGATCTAGTTTTTCTAACCCATGTACGCTGTATTCTTGAATTGACTTGCGAACCAATAAACCCGCAAAAGGCGCCAACTTGTTTTGAAACTTTTTAATATCCGATACACCCAATAGGTAGGCCTTAAAGACTAGCCGTATAAGCGGCCGCACTAACCAGGGGATTTTTTTATTTAACTTAGGAGCCAACCATGAACCAATTGTCTTCGCAAACTCTGGGTCATTCAGCGTCTCTTTTAGGACGGCTTTAACTTCATCATCATGGAAGGGTCGAATGTCATCAAACAAGCTATCGCTCATGTTGCTCACTAAGGTTATTCAAGATGACCCGATAGTAGCGAATATCTGAGCATTTTTCAGCAGTTTTAGTTGGATTTAACTAATTTCAATGCAGTTATTCTTTCAGGCCCATAACCATTTAGATATAGCTAGCCCATTTGATCAATGGTGGGGTTTGCGATTGATTATAAATTTATGCTCCATAACATTTGAGTGTCTTTAATCGTTAGCTGAAAGGCTTCTGTTCGAGTTAATGCATAGCTGGCGCCAGTAAACAGCGCGAATAACAGATCATCATTAAATAGCTCGAAACTAGCAACATTACTCGTTTGCAAAAAGTCAGATGGGTTAGTTGGTAATGCTTCAAGATAAAGCTGCCATAAGCTGGCAATTTTCTCTAGCACCTCAGTTGGAAGTGAAAACTCGATTGAACCATTTTGCTCTAACCATCGGTATTGCACCGTAGGTTGGATCAGTATTTTATCTATGGGTACTTTTTGCATTATTGTAAAATACGATAATCACCAATGAATTTACATACGGTCTCACCGAGTTCATCAACTGCATTAATTTCAACCATTGCTCGCCAATGTCCGCTTGGTCGCTTCTCAGGTAAAGCTTTAAATGCAGCTGTTACCGTGAGGTCACCTAATGCAGCCTTGGGGTAAGCGACCTCACCAGATTTAATGGCTACTTTTTCGCCCAAGTCATTCAGCCCGGCCCAATGTGAACAAAGATACCACCCCGAAAGAACCACAGCGGAATATTGGCTACCGGCAAAAAAAGTACCTTTATCATTTCGGTTGCCATGCAGTGGAATGGAAAAAACTGCTTGTCCTGAATTACAAGAAACTAATTCAATGCCTAAAGCCGATAACGGCTCAATGGCCTCTAAGTTCATACCCACATGCCAAATTGTTTAGACGATAACCATTCAGGAAATGATTCAAGAGAATCTAATGCGCCATAGATTACATTGTTCCATTCTAACTTGGTGTTAATAAGGTCTGGCATGTGTAAAACCATACAGCCTGCCGCGACTCCTGACTTCACGCCGTTTTCGCTGTCTTCGATGACAAGTGCATTTTTAGTGGGTACTTTGAGCCTATTTGCGCCTGTGATATAAGGCTCAGGATGAGGCTTACCCTTGCTAACTTGATCGCCTCCTAATACATCTTCAAAATATGACAAAATATTGAATCGGGCTAATTTCAATAAGGCTACTTCTGTTCTTGTGCTGGTGACGACCATTTGAGGAATGCCCATATATTGAACAGTTTTTAACGCCTCAACAACACCCGCTTTGAGTTTAAGTTGGGTTTTAGAGAGCTCTATGTAAGTATCATGTACTTTTGAATAGAGTTCTTCAGCAATTTCACGGCTACCCACATAAGGAAGGTACCAATTCACTGTACTTGCCCTATTAAAGCCAACGGTTTCAAGGTACTTTTGTGCTGGGTCGTCCATGTAATCAGTAGCTAACATTACTTCGGTGAATGCTTGCTGCACTAGGTGTTCAGAGTCAATCAATACCCCATCCATATCCCATAGTACTGCTTCAATCAAATTCACTGTTTGTACTCCAGGCAACTAATCATGTTTGCTGCAAGTTGCGTTAATAGCTCGGTATATAATGTTTCGCCAATTAAAAGCTGACTGCCTAAGGTGTCAATAACACCAATTTTAGCAGAGTTTAGATTTTTCTGAATAAATGTTAGGTATTTTTGGTCATATTGAGGCTCTGCAAAAAGGCAAGCAACATGATGTTGCTGAGCTGCATCAATTAAGCTATTTATCGTTTTTGGACCCGGCGGTTGATCTGGAATCAAGACCACCGACCCTATACCTGTTAACGAGAAGGCCTGTTCAAAATACTGAAAACCGTCATGAAAAACGATAAATGGAACCGATTGTATAGGCTGGGTTTGAACTTTTAGTTCAGCCTGAAGCTCTGTTAAATCGGACTCTAACTTAGTTAAGTTTGCTAGGTATTGCGAAGAATTTTTGGCATCAATTACGATAAGCTGCTGGTAAACCGCTCGACTGAACTGCAAGGCATTATCTGGGCTTAGCCAAAAATGAGGGTCCAACAAACCATGGTCATGGGCTTCGTGACCGTGCTCTTCAGCATGACCTGTCACCTCTGTGTGTCTATCTGCATCATGATCGTGTTCAGAATGCTCGCTATGTGCATCTTCTTCTGTCGATAATTCAAACAGGCTTGGACGATTATTGAGCAATGTTAAATTTGACTCATAACTGATAGCACCGTTTTCTTCATATAACTGCATTATCTGACCACTCGGCCGACGTTGCGATATAATTCGTCCTAGACTGTGCTCTAGCGACTCATCAACCCAGATTAATAAGTCTGTATTGAGAATAAGGCTAAGCTGACTTGGTCTTAAAGCAGCAGAATGAGGTGACTGTTCGATAGAGTATATTAAACTCGGCTCAAATATACCGTGTCCAAGTTGCGCAACCAAACTGTGCAGCGGTGCCAAGCTAACGGATACCTTTAAAGGCTCAGCAAAAGCCGAAATTGACAACATGAACCCAAGTACTAAACCAAATTTATTAATTAATGCCTTCTTCAAGTGATACTCTCCAGTCAATGTAGGCGAAAGGCTACCGATAGACATCGCTAAAGTCTATGCAGGCCTTGATTTTTTACTGTTCGCCGTCATCATTGTTGCACCAATCTAGGAGCTCTTTTGTGCCGATATCGTCATCACCACTACCCTTTTTACTGCAGGCTGAAAATATCTGTTTACAGATAAATGGGCAAACTATCTTAGATAACGTCAACGTGACGGTCAGCGCGGGGGAAATTGTCACCATCGTTGGTCCTAACGGCGCAGGTAAATCATCATTAATTAAGACCCTCATTGGCATCCAAAAACCAACATCGGGTAAAATTCATCGAAGCAATGGCTTACGTATTGGTTACATGCCGCAAAAGCTTTCAATTGATGAATCTTTACCCCTAGATGTTTATCGCCTCATGACTCTCACCCAAACAGCAACGTTAGAAGATGCCAGCGCAGCTTTAGACCGCACTGGCGTTGCGCACCTCATTCATCGACGCGTTCAAAAATTGAGCGGCGGCGAGTTTCAGCGAGTTATGTTAGCCCGTGCGCTGCTCGCTAAACCAGACATTCTAGTTCTCGATGAGCCCGCCCAAGGTGTCGATTTTAATGGTGAAGTAGCTCTATATGAGTTAATTCAAGCATTGCGTACTGAGCTTGGTTGCGCTGTGGTCATGGTCTCTCACGATTTACACATTGTGATGGCTGCTACTGATGAAGTCATTTGCCTGAACAAACACATTTGCTGCTCTGGTCATCCAGAGTCGGTTTCGCAACATCCTGAATTCACGCAATTATTTGGCAAAAAATTCGCCCCGGCCCTAGCCGTTTATACCCACGAACATGACCACACTCATGATCTATCTGACTGTGGAGGTCATCACCATGATTAGTCTTTTATGGCCTGCATTAATGGCCGGTATACTTATTTCTCTATTGGCCGGCCCGTTAGGTAGCTTTCTAGTTTGGCGTAAAATGGCTTATTTTGGTGAGACTATGGCGCATTCCGGTTTGCTGGGCATTACCATTGCGGTATTGTTGAACTGGAACATTACCCTTGGTATTGCCATCATCACGTCATTACTTGCACTGCTGCTCTTTGCGCTGCAACACCAACAACGTATACCAACCGATACCCTGCTCGGCATAATGTCTCACGGTTCTTTAGCGTTAGGCATGTTAGTTTTAGCGTTTTCTACACAAATTAGAACTGACTTAACTGGTTTATTATTTGGTGATTTATTGTCTGTTGGCTATAGCGACTTAATGTTAGTCGGCATTATCGTTTGCATTGGCTTACCCCTGTTAATTTATATCTGGAAACCGCTGCTAGCCATAACCGTCAATGAAGACTTAGCCAAAGCTGAAGGTGTTAATACTGGTTTAATAAAAATTATCTTTTTATTATTGGTCGCACTGACGATAGCCACCGCGATGAAAATTGTTGGGGTTTTGTTAATTACAGCCTTGATGATTATTCCACCAGCAGCGGCACGCTTTGTCGCTAAAACACCTGAGCAAATGGGCGTACTAGCAACTATTATTGCCA
>NZ_JBKEGY010000014.1:0-102547 GCF_046710285.1 Reinekea sp. | reverse complement strand
TCTTGCTGGAGCAAAAAACAACCTTAGCCTATGCGCCGTTATGGCTAGATGTCGCTAATGGCTATCAACGAAATCGTCAGTTAGATAAAGCTCAATTGTGTTACCAAGAATTACTGGATTTTGACCCCAACTGCTCAGAAGCTAAAAAAGGTCTAAAACAGCTTAATGATGTTATAGATGGCTCTAAAACCATGGTCATTGGACAAACGCGTAGTGAGCTACCCGTAGGGCACATTAATAACTTATCTCTTGGTCGCTATAACATTACCCGAGAAATAGGCCGCGGTGCCATGGGTATTGTTTACGAAGCTATTGATCCAAAAATTAATCGCAATGTCGCATTAAAAGTAGTTCATTTAAAGAGCTTAGGCTTTGATGAAATGGACTCAGTCAAACAACGGTTTTTCCGTGAGGCCCAAGCCGCAGGTAAGTTAAATCACCCTAATATTGTGACTGTATATGATGTTGGCGAAGAGCATGACGTCGCCTACATCGCCATGGATTTATTGGTCGGCGAACCACTTTCTACTCACATTAATCAATCGCCCAGTATCGACATTACGCAAAATGTTCATTGGATCGCACAAGCTGCAGATGCATTAAGCTATGCGCATGACCACGAAGTCATACATCGAGACGTTAAACCAGCGAATATGATAATTGATAGTAAAACCATGCAATTAAAATTAACCGATTTTGGTGTTGCCCGAATAGCGGGCGCGCAACAAACTCAAACGGGAATAGTTTTAGGCAGTCCTTCATATATGTCGCCCGAACAAATTCGTGGTGATAAATTAACCGGCCAAACCGACGTATTTAGCTTAGGGGTAACGCTTTATCAAGCACTTACACAGCAGCTACCCTTTGCAGGTGATACCTTGCCAACGTTGGCCTACGCCATTACCCAAGGGAAGCAAGCAAGTCCACGATCTATAAATAAAGATGTGCCGGTTTCTTTAGTGCGAATTGTTAATAAGGCATTAAATAAAGACTTGGTTGATCGGTATCAAAATGCGGCTGAATTTTCTCAAGCATTGAAAAAATGGCTGGCCGATCAGGCGAAATAGGGCTACGTTAAGTGTATATAACTGTTACTTTTTTAAAGGGAATTTAAACTAACAATCAGCGAACTAAATTAGTCGACAATTGAGTCTAAGGTTGCAATCAATGACACAAGATTACGATTCAGATTTACGCGTATATGTATTAGACACCAACGTCGTGATACATGATCCAAGTGCGATATTTAAGTTCGAAGAGCATCGGGTGAAAATACCGATGGTGGTTTTGGAAGAACTCGACAAACTAAAGGTTGGCCCAACCTCTGTAGCCGCCGATGCTCGCCAAGCCGTGCGCACACTAGATGGTGTGCTTGGTCAGGCGTCAGTACAAGAAGTGATGGCGGGAGTCGCGATAGAGCGCCCAGATGGCTCTACGTTAGGCAGCATATCAATTCTAATGCCGCGTCAAACGACCGTTGAGCACAGCTTGTCGGAACATTCTAACGATAATAAAATAATCAACGACTTACTCGAATTGCAAAAAACCACCTTAGACGCAGAAGTCGTCTTGGTCACCAAAGATATCAACATGCGCCTCAAGGCGCGTGGTTGTGGTTTGCAATCTGAAGACTACCACAATGATCAACTCATCACTGATCTTCAATCGCTTACCAAAGGCTACCACCATGTTGACGGCAGTTTTTGGGAAAAAGCTGAAGCCATCGCAGCGCAAAATCCAAGTGGCGATAAATATCATGTTATGAGCAGAGATGTACTGCAACAGGTCGTTGATGGGCAAGTTTTTTTAAATCAGTTTATTTATGACGATAACGACTTTGTCTGTAGAACTTATCAAGATGACGGTGAAAATATAGCCATAGAGTTACTTAATCATGGCAGTATGATGCGCCAAAAAGCATGGGGACTAGTGCCACGTGATATTCATCAAGCGATGGCTATGCACTTATTGCTCGACCCCAATGTTGACCTAGTCTGTTTAAACGGCGCAGCAGGCAGTGGTAAAACTATCTTAGCCTTAGCTTGCGCCTTAGAACTCACCGTTGAAAAGAATAACTACAAGCGTATCCTGGCTACGCGCAGCACCCGAGGGCTCGACGAAGATATCGGCTTCTTACCCGGTACCGAAGCAGAAAAAATGCAGCCTTGGCTAGGTGCGTTTACCGATAACCTTGAAGTATTGCATGCTGAAGACTTTGACCCAGCTAGCAGTGAAGACTACATAGGCGCCAAAGCACCGATACAGTTTAAAAGTTTGAATTTCGTCCGTGGACGTAGTTTTCAGCATACCTTTTTGATCGTCGACGAAGCACAAAACTTAACACCCCATCAGGTGAAAACCATTGTAACTCGCGCAGGTGAGGGTACTAAAGTTATTTGTTTGGGTAACCTGGCACAAA
The DNA here is from genome assembly GCF_046710285.1 of Reinekea sp. GTDB lineage: Bacteria > Pseudomonadota > Gammaproteobacteria > Pseudomonadales > Natronospirillaceae > Reinekea. The sequence continues at coordinate 100,128 of NZ_JBKEGY010000014.1, read as the reverse complement.
TAGACACACCTTATTTAGGGCCGACCAGTAGCGGTTTAACCTATATGAGTGAGCGCTTTAAAGGGTTTGCGCATGCTGGCTCAATAACCCTGCAAGGTGTCGCTCGAAGCCGCTTAGCTGCTTATGCTGAAACACACCTATAAAGTGTAGGGTGGCGAAATTGCTTTAAACAGAGCCCAAGCCAACGTATTATGGCTTGGGTTCCTTGAGGAGATGCATGAATTGGTAGAAATCATTGTTGTAGATGATCACGACCTAGTCCGATTAGGCTTAGTTAAACTCCTGTCTGATGTAGAAGGTTTACGCGTGGTCGGCGAGGGCAGCAGCGGCGAAGAAGCCATTGCACTAGCCAAAAAGCATGAACCGGATGTTATTTTGATGGATGTTCGGATGCCCGGTGTTGATGGCATAGAAGCGACCCGTAAAATAGTACGCATATTGCCCGATATTAAAGTGATCGCCGTTACCGCCTGTGATGATGATCCATTCCCGTCAAGGCTATTGCAGGCAGGAGCTTCTGGATACCTAACTAAAGGTGCTTCTGCAGAAGAAATGGTCAAAGCGATTAAAACGGTCATGGCCGGTCAAAAATACTTAACCGCAGCGATAGCGCAAAAACTAGCGCTTAACAGTTTAGGTGCTTCAGACAACCCGTTTAACGAATTGTCAGACCGTGAAATGCAAATAGCGACATTAATATGCTCTTGCAAAAAAGTTCAAGAAATTTCCGATAAACTTTGTTTAAGCCCGAAAACGGTGAATACTTATCGTTATCGAGTTTTTGAAAAACTAGGCTTATCGAGCGATGTAGAGCTCACCCATTTGGCCATTCGTCATGGACTACTAGAACCTCAAGAAATGGTGTAAACGCATCAACTATGTCTGAAACAACCCCTGAAGCTAAGGACAGCGGCTTCGACGCAAAATCTTTTCTTCGCAACCTCACTGTACGCCCAGGCGTGTATAGAATGTTCGATGCCGACAAAAATCTACTCTATGTCGGGAAAGCCAAAAACCTAAAAAACCGAGTGTCGAGTTATTTCCGTTCACGTGGGCTCACCAACAAAACAGTTGCGCTTGTTTCACATATTGATTCGATTGAAATTACCGTAACGCACAGCGAGACTGAAGCTCTGCTGTTAGAACAAACACTGATTAAAAAACACCGTCCGCCTTATAATATTTTGTTGATGGATGACAAGTCCTACCCCTATTTAAAGCTGTCCACGTCGCATGAATCGCCAGGCTTATATATTCATCGTGGTTCAAAAGGTGATAAAGATGAGTTTTTTGGTCCGTTTCCTAGTGCGCACGCGGTAAGAGAGAGTCTTTTACTGCTACAAAAGGCATTTCGTATTCGACAGTGCGAAGACAGTGTATTTAGCAATCGCCAAAAACCTTGTTTGCAATACCAAATTAAGCGCTGCAAAGCACCCTGTGTAGGGTTGGTCGACGCAGAAGAATATCAAGAAGACCTGAATAAAACCCGAGCCTTTTTACAGGGCAAAAGCCAAGAGCTAGTGAAATCTATCGAAGCCGACATGGACGCCGCCGCCGAAAAATATGAATACGAGCGAGCCGCTGACCTACGCGATCAGCTTCTGTTTTTACGGAAAGTACAAGAGCAGCAGTTTGTATCTGGTGGCAAAGGCAATGTTGATGTATTTGCTGTGGTCAAAGAAGCATCAGGTGTTTGTATTCATTTCTTAATGGTGCGTGATGGCCGAATGATTGGCAGCCGCAGCTTCTTTCCAAAGCCCGGTATTGAAGAAGACGAAAGCTTGATTATGACTGGCTTTTTAGCTCAGTATTATTTAGCCCGAGCCAATACCGATTGCCCAACACAAATATTTTCTAACGTGCCCATTCACGAAGTAGGCTGGTTAGAACGGGCGCTTAAAGAGCAATTCAACCACAATGTCTCTATTAGCCATGCCGTGCGTTCGACCAACGCCAAATGGTTAGAGTTGGCTAAAACCAACGCCACCGAGCAGCTTAGCTTGCGAATGTCTCACGGTAAGCAAGTGACTCAGCGCCTAGAAGCCCTGCAAGAAGCCCTAGAGCTAGAACAAATTCCAGAGCGCATAGAGTGTTTCGATATCTCACACTCCAGTGGTGAGGCGACCACGGCCTCCTGTGTGGTTTATGATAGGGACGGCCCCAACAAGAGTATGTATCGTAAGTTTAATATTGAAGGGGTCACCCCAGGGGATGATTACGCCGCAATGCAGCAGGCCATTCACCGGCGTTATTCAAGATTGCAAAAAGAAGACACAAAATTGCCCGATTTACTCATTGTAGATGGCGGGAAAGGCCAAATGAGTATGGCGCGAGAAGTGATGATAGAGCTTGGAGTCGCCATCCCATTATTGGGCGTAGCCAAAGGTGAAACTCGCAAACCAGGGCTAGAAACGTTGTTTTTTGAAACGCCAGATCAAACCATCACCTTACCGAACCACTCGCAAGCATTGCATCTTATTCAACATATACGCGATGAGGCGCACCGTTTTGCCATTACTGGACATAGAGCGCGCCGCGGCAAGCAAAGACTGGGCTCGGTACTCGATGACATTCCAAAGATCGGTAGTACCCGAAGAAGGGCGCTTATTCGCCACTTTGGCAGTGCACAGGCCGTTAAGTCAGCCAGTGTTGACGAAATAGCGAAAGTACAGGGGATTTCAACCGCCTTAGCACAAGAGATTTATACTTTTTTACACACTAATTGAGCCAAATGCCCCATTTGTGATGAAAGTCGTTATAATGCCCGCATTAAAATTCAAGGATAGTTATGAATATTCCAAATTTATTAACAATGTTCCGGCTAATACTCATACCGGTCATTGTTGTTGTTTATTACTTGCCTTTTCAATGGGTCTACTTGGTAACATCAATTCTCTTTATTGTGGCAGCCGTAACCGATTGGTTCGATGGCTATTTGGCCAGAAAGCTAGGGCAAATGACGCCCTTTGGTGCCTTTTTAGACCCAGTGGCAGATAAGCTCATCGTGGCCGCCGCCTTAGTCGTATTGGTTGAAGCCCACGCCAGCCCATTTATGACAATACCCGCGGTTATTATTATTGGTCGTGAAATTGTTATCTCAGCTTTACGTGAATGGATGGCAGAAGCAGGTAAACGTGCAAGCGTTGCCGTCAATATGCTCGGTAAGCTAAAAACCACCATGCAAATGGTGTCAATTATCGTCTTGCTGGCCCAAGCACCAGGCACTGAAAACTTTGTATCGAATGTTGGCTTAGTTGCCTTACAAGTTGCTGCCGCATTAACCTTGTGGTCGATGATTGTGTATCTAAGAGCCGCTTGGTCCGATTTAAAGCCGCAGTAAGATCACTTAAACTTTTAGCCCAATTTATTAAAATAGGCTAAATATTGGTGAGATTGATTATTTTTTGACTGATTTTTACAAAAAAGACCTTAAAAATCATAAAGTTATAAAATAATGTTTGACAACAAGTTGGGGATGTTTAAAATGCGTCCCCGTTGAAAGGCATACAGCCAACAACGATTAGCGGGAATAGCTCAGTGGTAGAGCACAACCTTGCCAAGGTTGGGGTCGGGAGTTCGAGCCTCCTTTCCCGCTCCAAATTTTAAGAAATGAGTGGTTGCGCACTTATTTAGCACGACAAGAAACATCAGCGGCAAGCTGTTAAAACTATGCAATTAGGCGCGGTGGCAGAGGGGTCATGCAGCGGACTGCAACTCCGTGTACGCCGGTTCAATTCCGACCCGCGCCTCCACTACTTACTCAGTGGCTAATTAGAGTAGATGTACAGCAGTAAAGGACGGAGACGTCCGAGTCTTTTAGCGGGTGTGGTGGAATCGGTAGACACACAAGACTTAAAATCTTGCGACTTAACGGTCGTGCCGGTTCAAGTCCGGCCACCCGCACCATTTCTAACCCCTTGTTTTATAACGTTTTATTCTGAAATCATTTGATTCTCAGGATTTTTTTGCGTTGCGTCGAAAAGCCATAGTAGGCATATAGTAGGCAGGCTGTGAAAAATATTAGGTATTAAAAATATTTGTAATTTGTAGGGACACCTTCGACAAATTACCACATGCCACTTAATAGACTCACAAGCCCACTTTGCGTCTATCTAGTACTATCAAACCTTCTGCATGCGATGGTTATACTCCTATTTAAGCTTATCGATTATATATTAGAGTGCTGATCCGTAATTAAGATAAACAAATATGGAAGAGTAGGGCAATTTAGCTATATCATTGGGTTAACTTTAAAGGCAGGCTGCGTGATGACACACATTTCTTCCCATATTCTGGAAATTGGAGATGATGGCTTTGAGCTAGAATCTGACAATGAGGAAAGTCATGAATTTACTCAGGAAAAACCTTTTGATCCTAGGAAAGTAGATGTAAGCATTAATACTCCAAACATGGGAGCATTGATAAAGAGGCTTGAACATGGCGAAATAGATCTTTTTCCTGACTTTCAAAGATCTAAAGATTTATGGAGTAAGCAGGCACAAAGTAGACTGATTGAATCACTGCTCATACGGCTACCGATTCCAGCATTTTATTTCGATGCTATATCTGATGAGAAGTGGCAGGTTGTTGATGGTCTTCAGCGCCTCACGGCGATTAAAAATTTCGTTATCGAGAAGAAGCTTCCTCTTACAAAACTTGAGTTTTTGAAGGAATATGAGGGATGCTACTATGACGATCTACCTCGTCCACTTACGCGGCGCATAGATGAGTTTCAAACTTCCGTATACCTCATAAAACCAGGTACTCCTCTTTTACTTAAATACTCTCTCTTTAATCGAATTAATACAGGTGGACTAAAGCTTAAACCTCAAGAAATGAGACACGCATTGAGTCAGTCTGTAAATAAAGGGGCTGCAAGTAAGTTTTTAAGTGGAATTGTGAATACCGAGATATTTTCACAGGTAGTAGGCAACAAGAACAATCGAATGTCCCATGAAGAGCTAGCTCTACGGCATATGGCTTTTAAAATATATGGTCCAAATGAGTATAAATCTTCACTCCCTAATTTTCTCGACTTGACGATGAATAAACTAGGAAAAATTACCGAAGACGAACGTAATTTTTATAAAACTGAGCTCTTAAAGTCTCTAGAGCTTGCGTTGCATCTATTTGGTGATCACGCATTCAAAAAATCTCTGATCGAGCCAGATCATAAAAAGGTAGTCAATAAGCCTTTGTTTGATTGTATTTCTGTAGTTTTTTCGAATATAAGGGATGATCATATTGATACTCTATATGAAAATACAGAGTCATTTGTTTCAGATTTTAGAGAATTATTGTTGGATCAAAATTTTAACGATTCAATTAGCCGTTCAACTTCTAATACGGACAGAGTATTACTTAGGTTTAAAGAGTTTCAAAAAATCGTTGATTGGTACCTATAAGGATTTATATGATTGAGTTTATTTTATTAAGGAATTTTAAATCGATAGGATATGCTGAATTTAATGTAGAACCATTAACACTATTTAGCGGTCTAAATGGAGTGGGGAAATCCTCAGTTCTTCAATCCCTACTTCTTTTGCGCCAATCAAAAGAAAAGCATATTTTAGAAGCTGAAGGCCTTTCACTTACTGGTGAATATTCAAATTTAGGTGTAGGTCGTGATGTTTTGTATAGTAATAGTGAACTGGACGAAATCGAAATAAATGTGGAGTGGGAGGAATCTAGGTTTGAGGGTATATTTGAATATCGTGAACGTTCAGATTTATTGCCTAAGAAATCGATAGTATTTGGAGATCAATTAGATTCTAAAAATGTTTATTTAGAGTCGTTGTTCACCGAATCATTTCAATATCTATCTGCTGACAGAATATCCCCTAAAAGTTCTTATGAAGTATCTGATTTTGCAGTAAATCAGAGGCGTTCCCTTGGAAAAAGTGGAGAGTATACCGCGCATTTCCTTGCTGAACATGGTGATATTTTAATTGAAGTTACGAGCTTGGTTCATCCAGAATCTAAGAGCAAGAGCTTAATAGATAATGTAAATGCTTGGATGTCGAATATTTCTCCTGGGGCTCGTGTTGTTGCAAAGTTAATTCCCGAAATAAACCAAGCCAGTCTTCATTACCAGTTTGAAGAAGACAATGGGTTAACCCCTCAAATTCGACCCCAGAATACTGGTTTCGGACTCACTTATGTCCTTCCGGTTCTGACTGCCATATTGAGCTCAAAAGTAGGTGACCTGATTATTGTGGAAAACCCAGAGTCTCACCTACATCCAGCGGGACAAGCTGCATTAGCAAACCTTGTTGCCCTTGCTTCCAGTGCTGGAGTACAAATAATTGTCGAAACTCACAGTGATCATTTCCTAAATGGAGTCAGAATTGCTGTCAGGAAGCAGCATATAAAACCTGAAGATGTTTGTGTTTATTTTTTAGGACGACCAAAATCCAGAGACTCAGGAGTTAATATTCAGGAAATCAGAATTGATAAGTTAGGGAGAATTGATCATTGGCCTGATTTCTTTTTTGATCAGTGGGAAAAAAGTTTAGATAGTCTACTTGATGGCGATTTATAAGTGGGGCATGCATTTATTTTAAATGAGGCATCATTACCATTTAACACTGTAACTGACTGCCATAAATTACTACCAGTATTTTTTAGAATGATTTCAAAAATACACAAAACGAATAATGCGTTCTATTCATCTGAAGATGAAAAATGGAGTGAGTTAGAGTTTTCTCTTGGTTTTTCCTTGGGCGAATGGCTTGCACATATGGAGAATAACGAACTTCGACAGGTAGTAAAAGCTGTACTTAGAGACTGTAAATGCCCAAGTATTTTGTCTGTGGACAAAAATCTAGCAGCTATTGAATCTGAATCCATATATTGTTTAGGTGAGAATCAAGATATAGAGACAAAGGGGTTAGGGTTAGCAGCAGAATCAGGCTCTGTTGGTGTAAGTTTTTCTAGTAGTGAAATGTGGAAGAAAGACACAATTCTAGTAACCAAGGTTAGCGAAAGTGATTTAACAATAGAAGCGAGGAATGTTTTTGATTTAGTTGGTTTAGGTCATGTGATTTCTGAATTCTCTAGCTCCAAAAGGTCTGAAATTGACTTTCTTTCTAAACTAAACGTTTCCGGGAATGTTGATTTTCCTCGATTGGTATTTTGTGAATCAGTTCTAAGGGACTTTCAGAATTATATAAATACTCCATCGGAATCCTCTCAAGTATTAAATGTGCTGTCGAAACTTGATTCTGCAATTGAACATGCTAATTCTAATATCGATCTCATTTCAACTGCCGGTCTGACTATTTCCGGTGAAAGCACAATGACTATGACGAAAAAAAAGTTTGCGCGTAAAAGGGAGTTCTTACATCCTGAATCAGGTCTTGAGGTTTTTGAGTTACATGTTAAAAATTTTGAAAACTATAAGAGAATGCATATATTACCAAATTATAGTACACACACTATTTGTATCGGGTATTTTGGCCGGCACCTTCCAACTTATAGCGAATCCTAAATGGTGATTGTTTTTCCGTACTTTTTTCCAGTATTCCTAGATTTTTAATTTTTTCAGAAAATTAATTGACCTAAAAGGGTATTCTAAAGGTGATGGAAAACAACCGACTTAAATATGGTAAAAAATTACGACCTCTAATATTCATAAATAGCAAACAAGTTATTTACAAGGGAGAAAGCATTAAAACTTCTAATAATTAGCGATTCGTAGTTTCATTCGCTGCTAAATATATACGAGGATTAAGTGTGGGTAAAAAAATCACAATTTATATGGTTGATGGAGTACCTGAAGGCGCTAAAACCTATGAGATTGGAAATTGGTCTGGTAAAGCGATTTCATGTCCGCGCTCTAATGCTAAAACGATACTTCTTCGAGAAGAATTTGAAAACGCTGGTATTTATATACTTCGTTCTACAGCGGGGTCTTCAGATTATGACGATGCAATCTATATAGGTGAGGCTGAATCATTGGGAGTAAGGATCAAACAGCATTTATCAGGCGAAAAAGATTTTGATTCTTTTATCTGCTTTTTCTCGAAAGACGATATGCTTACAAAGGCACACATAAAGTACCTTGAATCGAGACTCGTAACGATTGCAAAAGAAGCAAAAAGCTCTGAAGTTTTAAACTCAAATCAACCAACACTTTCAAAGTTGTCTGAAGCAGATATTTCGGATATGGAGTATTTTATCGATCAGATTACATTAGTTCTTCCCGTCGCAGGGGTTAGGTCACTAATAAGCTCTGTGGCAAGCCAGGAAACTAAATCGAAATCAGAAGCTGGAACGTTATATAGTTTAAAGAGCAACAGGCTGGAAGCAACTATGGTTGAAGTTTCCGAGGGCTATTTAGTTCGGTCTGGCAGCCAATTTTCTCTCGAGGAAACTGACTCAATCGCAGAAGGTTGGAAAAAACTTAGAGCGAAGTTGATGGACGAAGGGTTAGTTGATACAACAGGAGAGATTGGTGTATTTCTAGAGGATGTTCTTTTTTCTTCTCCTAGTGCGGCTTCGTCAACAATATTAGGCGCTCAATCTCCCGGGCCAATTAGATGGCTTGATGAGCATGGAAAAACATTCAAAGACAATCAAGAAAACGGTATGTAATAAGTCAAATATTGCTGTCGATGCAAAGCGCCTGAAGTATTTTAAAACAATTAGTGAAAAAGGTAACATTAGGTTATGGATTACTCACCAATAATTGACCAATTTATTGGCTCACTATGGTATTTACTGCCGATTTTTGTATTGGCTGGAATATTGAAAAGCTCTTGGTTTAAAGGTGTTGTAGGTGAATTTAAAGTCAATCTATTACTAAAGCTATTCCTTTCAAAAGAAAAATATCATCTGATAAAAAATGCAACTATTCCAACGGCGGATGGTACCACGCAAATTGACCATATAGTTGTATCAACGTATGGAATTTTTGTCGTTGAAACAAAGAACATGAAAGGTTGGATATTCGGCTCACAAAATCAAAAGCAATGGACACAAAAAATATTTAAGCGGTCTTACAAGTTTCAAAACCCATTGCACCAAAACTACAAACATACTAAAACCTTAGAGGATTGTTTAGGTATAGATCCGGAGTCTATATTTTCTGTAATTGTTTTTATTGGTGATAGTACTTTTAAAACCAAAGTACCTAAAAATGTAACTTATGCAGGGGGTTGTATACGGTACATTAAGTCTCTAAAGGATGAGCGGCTTTCTCATCAAGAAGTTCTAGAGGTAATAGAAAAAATTGAATCGGGTAGACTTCAACGGGGTTTAAAAACAAATATTAGGCATACCGCTCATGTTAAAGCTATTGTAGAAGCAAAGGAGAGTGATTTGAGTGAGAGTTTATGCCCTAAATGCGGCTCAGAAATGTTACTAAAAGTTGCTAAAAAAGGTTCTAATGCAGGGGATCAGTTTTGGGGTTGTTCCACTTTCCCTAAATGCCGGGCAATTGTAAAAGTTAACTAACCAAGAACCGTACTTATCATATTTATATATGGTCAAAATTAATTTGGAAACACAGAATTCACTGTATTTCTTATTAGTTTTTACACATATTGCCATTATTTCAAGGGTGGCGAAGAGATAGCCACCTTTGATGCAGTCGATAACCTAGTCGCGGTTCCCATGCAATTTTATTCATTTCATTATAGCCCCAGTAATCAATAATAAGGTTCCAATAAATCCAGTGACAATTATCAACCCCGACCTAATAGGTCGAGACCCTGACCGTATTGGGGTTTCATTTTGGGGTGCTGACTTGCTTGAACCTCTTGAATTCACTGAGGTTTTTGGGGTATTTAGGGTTTCTTGAGGTTTGGGCTCGTTTATTAATGGTTTAGCAGGGCCATTATCCAGTTCAAAACTATCTCTAAAGTCAGTCTGGTTTCGTATATCTGCCTGAGACTGAGGGTCTGCTTTTTGAATGCACTTAAATCGAGTCTCAGTGCAGCTTATGCAACGGGTATACAAATAACCTTTACGTGGTCCTTTTGCTGTTTCGTGAACAGTTCGTAATCCACCGCAGAAGACACAGTGCATTGTTCCAATTACACCTCTGTTTACTTTTGCCATAATCTTTCTTCCTATTTCAATTAAAAATTTTCACCAGTTTCTAGCTGCTGGCAAGTGCTTCAGCATAAGCTGATTGTTTTGTTTCGCTTTTCAGAATGGATTTGATTCCGCCGATATTCATATCAAACAGATTATTAGGGCGATTTCTTACCCGTTTATGGTAAGCCCGCTCTTGTTTAAGGTTTTTGTAGTAAGCGGTCTCGGGAGCATCTTCGCATTGCCAGCCGCGTCGTTTCCCAAAGGTAACAGGGAGCCAAAAGGCTTTCAGTTCACCATCATTATGTAATCTCATAGGCGCAACGTTTTTGTCATATGGACGCGCAGACCAATTTAGAAAGGTACCTAAATTGTGTTCACCTTTAATAATTAAGCTGTACTTTGTTGCTCGTGCTGGTAGCTCTTTTATGAATGAGCGACATTTAGTCAGCGCATTACCAATTGCTTTCTTTCTGCCGGTAGGAATAACATTACCGTTCTTTTCTGCTTTACGTATCGCTGCCAATTTGTTGCTGAATACCGCTCGCTTTTGAAAAACGTAGCCATATTTGAATTGCATAAATCGATAAACGTCACGGATTAGACCGCCCATTTCGCCAGCTTGGTGTTTACCTATACACTCCCAGCCATCAGCTCGACTTGGTTTGCTGATCCAATATCGATTTCCATGTACTTCTCCTTGATCTTCGGCTCCTTGGGCTTTGCTGAGGTAACCTGCTGCCTTTGCCAGATATGCACCGGCATGTTCAGCTTCTTTTATTTTCTCAAGGTGTGCAAAACCTTGACCCCATAAGCTTTCTACTCGTTTAGACCATGCATCAAAATGACGGAAAGCAACACGCCAACCCAAGAGCACATGAAGGTGTGGGTTGTCATCACCGTTTTCGTTTTTTGGAATTTCTACTACCCAACAATAGGGGAGGGGCATGTGTTGGTCATTGTCGTCTTTCCAGTTTTTTGGGGCTCCGTGGAAAGGTTCTACTTCGACCTTGATACCTTTATCGTTTACGTACTGAAAACCGCGTTTAAAAACTTGGTTAAGACCATCAAAGAAGCGCTTTACTTCTTTCTGAATAGTGACTTCTCCAGCGGCAACCCTTGCTCGCGCGTCATCTGAAAAGGTGAGGGTGAGGAATGTCGTATAGCCACCGTGTTGTGCCGCCATGAATTCACATGAATCTGAAATAGTACGAGCGCCACGCAATGAAAGCGTTTTAGTCACTCGGTCACCAGTGTTTTCTGGTGTTGGCATTGAAGATAGTTTGTCTGCTTGTGTTCTTATACGAAACTCATCCGACCACCAACGGTTCTCGATAATTGCATAGCGCCCAGCGCCCATATGATTTTCAGTTTGGGTGCATTGAAAGCTATCGTTAGTCTTAACTCTGTTTTGAATTTCGTATTCGGTTAGTGGCTCACCAATTGGTTCTTTCACAGATCCGAAATTAGAAGCATGGTTTTTGTAGAATTGTGCATCTGCTCGTTCTTGTTCCAGAAAAGCTTTTTCTAGTGGACTTGGTTTGCTCGCTTCGTATACCGCGCGAGCATTCTGCGCTTCAGTTAGCATTTTGGTTTGATTTTCAATACCACCAACCGAAACGAAGTGACGTTGAAAAATGGATTCTAATTTCTTTTGTTCTAGTTCCAGAGCGGCTAAATCTGGGGCTGGTAGCCGTGTCGCAGGTTTCGGCGCCTTGACTAGCCTATGGGCTTCCTCGGGGCTTTGCCCTCGTAAACCCGAAACCAAAAAAACCGGCTCTTGCCGGTTGTGGAAATCTTTTAGTTCTGAATTATTCATACTTTAAACCAAGGGATTATGAGGAAGTAATTGCAAAAAATAGATGTACGAGGTACTAGCCTCTAAACCCTGTACCCCTGAAGAAACCAAGGGTACGAAGAGCAAAATGATTGAACAGATTGTGTTTGTGACAGTAAACCCCAGCAATATCACGTACATAACCCCAACCCAAAAGGAATTAGATTTGGTGATAGGTTGGCTCAAAAGTTTTTGTTTTTGTCGCTTGGTACACATATCAAGCCCCCTTGTATTGAGAAGTTGATAAAAATACACGGCTTTCTATGTATGTTTCTAAATCTGCTATGCGGTATCGTATTGAACGGCTACCCAGTTTAACGAATGGTACTTTGGCGCCTGCCCAGCGATCTTTTTCGAGAAAGGCTGCACTAAGCCCAAGGTATTCGGCTGCTTGTTTGGTGGTTAGCAATTGTGTATTCATCTGTAACGTCCTCATAAATTTTCGATGGATAAACTTTGCCGTGTTATTCTAATAAAATCGTTACTTCTGCAGTGCTGAACTATTGCGTCTGCAGTGCAGAAGTAACTTTGTAGCTGACACTTTTTAAGCCATAGAGGGGGTTGGATTTGGCAAAACTAGAGATAGACCACGAGATTGAGGCTAGATACGGTCGTAATGTGTTGCGATTTCAAATGATGGAACGCAACCTAAAAACATATTTAGGGCGCTACTCACTATGCTTACATGGTAAAAGTATGGAAACTTTGGCCGTTTTTGATAAAGCAGGACAAATTCAAATGAGCACATTGGGTATGCTTGTTAATTCGTTTATTGATAGGTTTGAAAGTAAAGACGAACCCGCCGAGTTCTTTTTTACTATTTCGGTTGGTGATTCGTCTGAATTGCAAGAGAAACGACCCGCTTTAATAAGAGACATGAAAACGTTGGTGGACGAACGCAATGGGCTTGTTCATCACTTTATTCCTGAGTTAATAGAGCTATCAGGAAATACTAAATCGCTACTGAGCATGCTGGATGAGCAATTTACGCGAATCGATAAAGTAAATAGAGAATTGAGTGAATACATTGATATTGTAACTTCTAGCTGGAAGTCTTTTTTTCAAGACAAACGTATGCTCGATACATTTATTAAGTCGGCGCTATTTAATGAACCGCTCGTACATTTGGCTGAGCTCTCATTAGGAAGTATAGAGTTAGACAATTGGGTTCCTTTGAGTTTAGCTGGAAGAGCGCTTCGCCAGTTAAATTCTAAATTGCTCGATGAACTTATGATTGATCGTAACGTCAAAAATCTAAAAGATCTTCTGTTAACATACAGCGAATTTGAGTGCAAAGAGATGGCAAACCAAAGGGAAAAAGTAGAATGGTATTATCGCTATTCTCATGCTTCAAACTGAAATTAATTTTTATTTTGCAAATATTTCCTCAGTGCATTCAACAGAGTAGCCGGCGTACTGACTGGTAAACGGGGATGTTCGATACTTTTGAGTTTCATAAATTTGCCTGCTGCTTGATTTCGACTGGTAAACACTCCTTTATCTTCATTTTCAAGATACCATCGGATGAACTCTTCTTTAAATTCATTAGATGCTGCATTCTTTTGATTTGCTGCTGCCACTCTTTTGCTACGGAGTGACTTGGAATAAAGCGTGGTTATTTCATTGTTTTCATACCAAATGACTGTACATAAAAACATCATTGCCGTTTTATAATCTGTGTAGTCGCCCTGATTGGTTTGTAATGCATTGGCCTGACTTAAATACAGATACAGCAAAGCACCATACATTGTAACCAAATCAATCGGTAGTTGTGTCACCTTTGAAAGGTCGGTTTCTGTATTCTCAACTAAGTAAAAACCGGTTAATAGAGTTGGCATTAACAGATCTGGCTTATTTATAAAGTCCTGAATACCGAACTTTTCGGTTGGGTAGAATTGATCAAGTAAATATTTCACCAAGTCTTTTAAAAGGCAGTTCATTTCGCTTGGTCGATCAATCCAATCAATTAAGGCTTTTTGGCAGACTAGAGCCTCATTCCCTAGTTTTAATGAAGTGTGAATATCATCCGTAATTTGAGAAAATAATTTTGGGTTATAAAGTTGAGTCATGATGTATTACCGTTATTAGTGCTTGTTCAATTCGTTTCATTGGGATTCGTAATCTCCCAGCATCGTTAATAATGTACCCCTGCGTTACATCATTGGGATCTTTGTGATTCAACAGCTTTTTTAATGCATAAGCCGGTATATCTAGGCCTTCAGCGGTAGTGATAAAAGTACGGCGTAGATCGTGAAGTGAAAAGGGCACTCCACTTTTCTCACCAACTACTTTTACTGCGGTTCTAGGTTCCTTTATGTGGTCTTCTGGACGTTTGCCCCGAAATACCCAGTTTGTTGTAGATTGAGTTTGCCGCCTCAACAAAATTTCCTTAGTCATAGGGGTGATTGGTAAAACGTGCGGTAGCTTGTTTTTTGTATCGGGTATTAGAAACGTATCATCCTGAAAATCGACGTTGTCCCACGATAAGGTCGCGGCTTCCATTTTTCTAAGACCGGTAAACAATAAGAATTGAAGGTAATCGCGAGTAACTTCTGTATTCAGTTCTAAAGTGGCTTGCCACCAAGCCTTGATTTGATGGGGCTTAAGGATCGATTGTCTTCGGCCAACGTGATACCAAGCTTTCGAGCGAGAGAGTCGATCAATCGGGTTCTGGCTAATGATCGGGTTGCCGTTTGGATCTTCGTAAACCTCAATGGCATAGTTAAAAATGGCTCTAAGCGTGCGCATGACATTATTGGCTTGAGCGGGTGTTTTTTGACCGATTTCACGATGACGCTTTTCGATCATATCCTTCGTTATATCGATCATGCGTTTATTCATCCAATCTGAAATACTGCCTTTGAATAGAATCTCGTAAGTTTTGACCGTTCCTGGCTTAAGGTCTTTACGGGTATTTAGGAAATCGGCAAACACTTCTTTCAGTGTAATTTGTTTTAATTGCCGTTGACGCTTTTCTAGATTGGGTTCTGCACCCGTCGACATTTCACCCAAACGTCGAGTTGCTTCGCGACGGGCTTGTTCTGGGGTTAGTTGGCCATACTTGCCGATAGTCGAACGAATATTTCGACCATTGACGCGTTTTTCGACAAAAAAGGTTTTTGTGCCACCAGAACCCACTCGAAGCCCAAAGCCGAGTAGGGCTGAGTCCCGATAAAATGTCTGTGTAGCGCTACCGTCCGGCTTAGTTGATGGCGGAGATATCCGGTCTACAAAGGTTTTAGTCAGTTTATCCATAATTGCCTAGTTTTCCTCATAGTAGGCAGCCTGCCATTTTGTGATCGAATCGCCCTGAAAATATCTTTCGATTTCGTCGACCGGCTTATAGTAGGCATCCTTTATTAATTCAGGATTACATCGACGTACATTCTTTTGAGTCTAAATAAACCTGCTTAAGAGCGTTAAACTCATTTTTGGTTTGATATAGGCCAAAAGCGATTCGTTTTGATCTATCCCAATCTATAGTAGGCAGGCCTATTTTTGCCAAAATCAAATGAGGTAAAAAATCCTGCGATTTCCCATAGTAGGCGTATAGTAGGCAGATTATGTCCAAAAATGGAATAGAAGGGCAATAAGTGTACAAGTCAATATGAGTAATATGGTAATTAACCTATTGATTTTAAAAGAAAATAAAAGTTTGTAAAAGAATGTCAAAGAAGAGCGCGTTTTTCTTAAAATCTTGCGACTTAACGGTCGTGCCGGTTCAAGTCCGGCCACCCGCACCATTTCTAACTCCTTGTTTTATAACGTTTTATTCTGAAATCATTTGATTGTCAGGATTTTTTGCGTTCCTTCGAAAAATTAATAGCAGGCGCTTGTACTCAATCGTAGAGAAAATATAACTACCAAGCCCATCGATGCCTCTAAATGTAATTTTTTACGCTTTGAGTATTTTTTATAGAACAAATTATGTTCAAGGCCGCCAAAAACTAGGTTCACATGCGGGCTTTGAGCCCGTAAACTCGTTAATGTTGTAAGCGTAATAGTCAAACCCTAACAGAGCACCCAATAGCTATGAATAGTACTTACGATATTAAGCGTGCTAGACAAGAAACGTTAGCTTGCAAGGACCTTATCCATTTCAATAATGCGGGTGCATCGTTAATGCCTACGCCGGTCAGTAGGGCTCTGCATGAATACCTAAATAAAGAAGAGCGAATAGGTGGCTATGAAACGGAAGCGTTATACAAAGAGTCGTTAAATGGTATTTATAAATCTGCTGCTAAGCTGCTGAATTGTTCGCCAGATGAAATTGCTTTTGTTGAAAATGCTACGCGTGCATGGGATATGGCTTTCTATTCATTTAAGTTTAACCCGGGTGACAAAATATTAACTACCTTCGCTGAATACGGCAGCAATGTTGTTGCTTACCTTCAGCAAGCTAAACGCTTTGGTGTTGAAATTGTATTTGTACCGAATGATGAATTTGGTCAAATAGACGTTAATGCTTTGTCTAATTTGATTGATGATAAAGTAAAGCTTATTTCGATCACCCATATTCCTACAGGGGGAGGCCTTGTTAACCCTGCTAAAGCAGTAGGGAAGGTCGCTAATGCCGCTGGAATACCTTACATCTTAGATTCTTGTCAGAGTGTAGGGCAAATGCCGATTGATGTTGAGGACATTGGTTGCGATATACTTTGTATTACGGGTAGAAAATTCCTAAGAGGCCCACGGGGAACTGGCTTATTGTATGTTAGAAGCTCTCTGTTACCGCATTTAGAACCACCAATGCTTGACCAACATGCTGCTGAATTAATATCCCCCTCTGAGTTTTTAATTCGCCCAGACAGTAAGCGCTTTGAAAACTGGGAGCAGTACTGCGCTGGTAAATTTGCATTGGGAGTCGCGATTGATTATGCAATGTCCTGGGGCTTACATGAAATACAGCAAAGGGTATATTCACTTGCTGATCATTTCAGAGCCAAGTTATCAACAATAGACGGCATTCATTCAACTGATGAAGGCATTGAGAAGTGCGGCATCATTACTTTTACGGCAGAACAATTGAACCCTGCGGCGATCAAACAAGCATTATCTGCTTTGAAAATTAACATATCCACCTCTAAAGGTTCGGGTAGTTTAGTCTCGTTTCAGGATAGGGGAATTAAAGAGGTCGTCAGGGCTTCTGTCCATTATTTTAATACGGATGAAGAAATTGATTACTTTGTCGATACGCTTAAGAAAGTTCTAGCTAGATGACTAGCTCCAAATAGTAAGTAATCAAAATAAGTAAATAGTGCTCAAGCTAAGTTAGCCACTTTACTTAATTTATAGGCATCGGAGAAAATATCATGACAACCTATACAGATGAGATTGATTCGTTAGTGAAAGACTGGTTTAGACGCTGTAGAGAAAGTCAGATGGTACATTATGAATATGCCAGTAAATTAAGCAAAAGACATATTACATTTGGCTGTTTATCTATGGTGTTTTCAACCATTGTGGGTACAGCCGTTTTCAGTTATTGGGAGTCCTCAGCTAATTCGGAAAGTGTAAGAATATTGCTAGGTATGTTGAGCGTCACCGCTGCGACATTAGCAGCCCTGCAAACTTTTCTAAATTACGCCGAAAAAACTGCAAACCATAAGAATACGGGGGCTCTGTATGGAGCATTAAGACGTGATCTTGAACTTTTAAAAACCATTCCTCCTGTCACAAGCGAAGAAATGTCAGAAAAGCTGATTGAATTTAAAAGTATGATGGACAAGTTAGCACTAGACTCCCCCGGGGTTCCGTCTAAATTTAAAAAAATAATTGATAAGCGTTTAAAAATTAGAAATCATGAACGAGTTATCAATTTATACAGCAGTGATGCTGATTAAGCAGATCATTAGCGGTGAGAGCAAAACAGTTTTATAAGGAATTGGAATGGATATAGAGCTGTATGATTTTAAAGAGCACATAGACTCAATAGGGTGGATATATAGCCTACCTAACGGATTGGTTAGCGAAAATATTGATATAAGATACAGCACCGTAACCATTACTAAACTAGAAACGGGTTATCAAATTTATATTGGGCCTAAAGATATGAGTTCAGGTGGTGATGGGATACTGGTTTCACTCGACAATGAGTTTCAGTTGTTTGATTATGAAATTGAAAGAATTGAGCCCATGCCTTTTTGATTATGAATCTAGCTTGTTAAATATTTAGTCAAGGATCATGTTTTGAACCAATTATCCGAAAAAACGATAGAGTGCCCATATTGTGGTGAAACACTGGAGGTTCTAATTGACCCTGTTGATGCAGGGCAACAATATATTGAAGATTGCCAGGTTTGCTGTAAACCGATTAATTTTGTAGTTACCGAAACAATGGATGGTGACCTTACAGTGAGTGTATTTAGCGATGATGAGGCATTCTAATTCTTATACCGCTTACTTGATTTCTTCAACTCGATAAACACCTTTCTTGTTAATCAGCAATCGATAATACTTTAATATGTCATTCGTACTTGATGAAAAGCGTATACAAACGTTGATAGAGAAGCGTTGCCGGCCCACTAGTTTTTTGGTTTTCCCATCTTCATAAAAATAAATATCTTTACGTTCGTCTGGGAAGTTACGAATCATTCGAGATAAGTTTATTTTGATATTGTCGTACATTTTGTCATGTTCAGAGGTAAAAGAAGACGACGAAAGCTTGAATGACTTTTTATATACAAATACATGCGGTTCATCTGCCTTACGGCTGGTGAGCATGTTCTTTTCTCTAATTTCCCGTATATTTTCTGGAATTGTGTCTTTTTTAAGGAACTCGCACGTATCTCTAATCATCGCGATACGTGTGTTGTTGTCTTTAGTGCGTACCGCATAGCTAAATGTATAAAACTTTCTGCTTAATACACCGTAAATAAAATTTCGACTGAGGTCTTTTAGCCGGTCTTTCAAAATATAGGAAACAACTAGGGCATAAAAAAATGTCGTACTAAAATTTCCATATTGCTTTTGCATATAAAAGGCGATGCCAGTAGCAAATGACATAGATGCAGCCGCCGCAAGACCAAAGACCATTTGCTCAGTTATTATGCCAACAGGTTTTCTACTGGTGTTAAGTAGAATGGGGAGGTCTAAGTAGCGTTGTACTTGCTTCATACGCCAAAGCAGCTTATCTGCACCTTCTTCTGTTGGCTCATATTCGCGAAAGCTTCTAGATTTGTAATATGCTTTCTCAAAGTTGAGAAGTTCGAATAAACGGTCATGCCAGTCGTCTTTAGTCAGCGTTTCAGATTTTTTAAGTTCCGTCGATAGCAACAATAGTTTTTGTTGTAAATACCAGCTTAAGTGGCTATCTAAAAACTGGAATGTACGAAAAAATCGAGCATGTTCCTTTTTTGGTTCAATTTCACGTAACGATTTAAATAGGTCTTGAATTAATTGAAAGCTGTCATTAAGTAGGGTGATATCTTCATTTTTTTTAATATCTCGAAATGTTGCTTTTATGGCCTTGCGCCACTGTACGCTAAGCAAACTTACTTGTTTCCAGTAGGCTTGATGATTGTCTTTGTTATCAGTTGGTATGCGGCCTAATTTAACAAGCTGCAAGTGCGATTTGGTTAAGTTTGGATTACCATAAAAATAACCTTGTTCTGTTACCATGCTTTGGTAGAACATGTCTTTTGAATAGGTATACGAGTTAACACCTAATTGATCTGGCAAGAAAAAATATATTTGCAGGTTTGAATCTGAACTTTGCCGACTAATTTTTGATTCAATTTCAAAATGAAATTTATCGAGTAGTCGAAAATGGACCATTTATTCTCTCCGATTGAAATATATAAACGCTTGAATTACAGGAATTACTCTTTAATAAACTCTGTTAAAGAGAAAAAAAGTTCCAATACTACCACAAAATAATATTTTTTAATTGCGACCTTTAATTTGTAACAATTGTTTCGCAAACTCTGAAAAACCATAACCGCCGGGTTTGGACATAACAAACGGGGGAGGAGTGCTTAGTTTTTCCCAGTAATGTGCAATGTTGGCGACACCGACGCTTTTAGGCAATGTTGCAAACATATATTGATCATTCAACGAATCACCAACGTAACAGCAACGAGTTACAATTTCTGCATCTGTAAGCCCATTCTCTTTAAGGTAGCGCAAGGAGGTTGCCTTTTTGGAGTGCTCTCCGTACCAAGCATTTATATGTATTGAGCTGGCTGTGGCGTGAGCGCCTAACTCTTGTATCTTGTTGGTTATTTCGTCAACAATATCGTCATTTACTTTTGGGCGATTCTGACCAATATCAATAGAAACTTCACAAAGGCGATACGATTGATCAAGTGTTAATTTCAGATCAGGGTAGTCTTCTAATATTTCCAACACTTCTAGTTTAAGCTTGTCTTGCTGTTGTTTTAAACTATCAAGTGGTAAATTTGCTTGAAGAGTGAGGTAGCCATCTTTTTTCTCTAGAATGAAGGCGCCATTCTCACCGAGTACGGCATCAACCGGCCATAGCTGAGCAATATGATCACACCAGCCCGCACAGGCGCCGGTTACAGCGACAACTTTAATTCCAGCCTGCTGTAAATCATTTAAAGCAATGAGGCTCTCAGGAGGCAATTTGCCATTCCAAGTTAGAGTGTCATCTACGTCTGTTAACACCCAGTCAACTGATTTCCAATCTTCCGTTAGTTTGTTCGGTACCGATATCATGTTTAGTATCTCAATTTACTTTAACAAATTCGGCAAGAACATCACTAACCCTTCAGAGTAGGTCAGCAACATTAGTACGGCTAAAAGTGCGCCCAAAAGCGGGGCAACTTCACGGACAAAATCGACCATTCGTACTTTCAAGATAGAGCATACTGTAAACATCATCGAACCAAATGGCGGAGTTACACCCCCAATCATAATGTTCACAATAACGATGACACCAAAGTGTACAGGGTTGATACCTAAATTAAGAACGGCTGGCAGCAACAAGGGTGTTAATATAATCATCGCTGCACCACCTTCGATAAACATACCGACTACCAGTAGTAGTAGGTTGATTAGAAGTAACAAGGCTAGTTTATTATCGGTAAGGTCAATTAGAGCGGCAGCAACTTGATGTGGTATTTGCTCTAACGTCATATAATAACCAAATACCATCGCGCCGATAATGATAAACATAACCGCGCTGGTGCCTTGAATAGTTTCTCGCAAAATAATCGCAGCATGTTTTAGCTTTAATTCGCGATAAATAAACGCCCCAATGATGGTACAAAGTAGCACCGCTATTGCGCCAGCCTCGGTAGGGGTAAACAGACCAAAGCGCATACCTAAGATAATTCCAAAGGGTATAAACAAGGCGGGAATCGCTTTAACAAAAAAGTGAACTCGCTCTTTAGCTGGCGCAGGTTCTGAACGTGAAGGTTTGTAGCCGCGTTTTTTTGAAATAAATGAAATGGTGATCATTAACGCAACCGCCATTAGCAATGCAGGAACATAACCCGCAATAAACATCGAATGAACTGATACATTTGCTAGTAATGCAAAAATAATAAGGTTAATGCCAGGGGGGATTATTGGACTAATTGTAGATGAGGATGCTGTTACTGCGGCGGTAAAGGGCAGGTCATAGCCACGTTTAGTCATTTCTGGTGCTAAAATTTTCGACTGCATTGCCGCATCGGCATTGGCCGAACCAGAGATACCACCCATGAGCGTACTTAGGAGTACGTTTACATGTGCAAGGCCACCAATTTTGTGACCAATAATTGAATCAGCGAAGGACAATAAACTTCGACTTATCCCGGCGTAATTCATTATGGACCCGACCATAATAAAAAAGGGTATGGCTAATAGTGGGAAGGAAGAGGCAGAAGAAATAAATCGCTGCATCACCAAACTAACCGGAATAGAGTTATTGATAAAAAGGAAGTACACCAAAGAAGACGCAATGAGTGAAAATGCGATCGGTACATTCACAAGAAATAAAACAAATAGCAGGATAATCGGTATATAAATTTCCACTTCGGTTTCCTAGTGAGTTTGCGTTAATGAATTTTCATTAGTGTTTTTATATTCATCTTTGATAAATATGAGGGTATGAATCGCCATTAATGAAAAACATACAACCAATACGCCGTTAATTGTAAAATAAGACATGCCCATAACTGGGGTTACTTTGGTTGATAACATGGTGTAATCGAAACTTAGGTAAGCTAAAACAACGTTTAGTATGAGTAAAAAGGTGAAAATTACTAAACGGAATATACGCTTTGCATGTTCTGGCAATAACGTGATGATGACGTCTACGCCCATATGTAACTTATGTTTGTAACATGAGCTAATACCAAAGTAGGTGGCCCAGATAAAACAAATAACAGAAAGCTCTTCACTCCAGGGAACAACAAAACCGAAGACGTAACGTAGAATAACGTTAATGATGACCATTAAAACCGTCACTGAAATAGCGAGGGAGGCAAAGATCTCTTCAAAGTTTTTTATAAAACGCATAAGGACTCCATAATTCTGCGTTCAAAACGCTAATCGCGGCACCCACACTATAGCAAGTGTAGGTACCGCTAGACGTCTAACTTCTATTTACATAGCTGCGCGGATTTTATCCAATTCAGCATTGATCTTGCCGTGAATACCTTCGCTCCAGGCAGGGAACTGGTTGTAAACTTCAGCAGTCAATTTACCAAAAGCAGCGTTGTCTACTTCGTTGAAAGTAACACCAAGCTCTTCAAGCTTTTGCTTGTACTCCGCGTCTAACTTAACCACTTCATTGGTGTTAGAAATGGCACCGGCTTCAAGTTCTTCCATGACTATTTTCTGTTGATCGGCACTTAACTTATCCCAAACCTTAGGAGAGATGTATAAACCAACAGAGCCTAAGAAATGCTTAGTAAAAGACATATTCTTAGTCACTTCGTACATTTTTGTTCCGTACATGGTTAAGATTGAACCTTCAAAACCGTCTACAACGCCTTGCTGAACACCAGAGTAGGTTTCAGGAAATGGGATAGCGGCTGGAGAAGCGCCCATTGCTTGTAGGGTGCTAATGAACAACTGGCTTCCAGGAACGCGAATACGCATGCCTTTCATATCGGCTGGCGTCTTAATTTCTTTGTTGGTTATCATGTGACGGAAACCGAAAACATAGTCAGCCGTTAGTACTTTAATGCCTTTCTTCTCTACTTGCGCCGTTAAATCGGCAACCATATCCGACTTCATTAATGCCAAATACTCATCGTAAGAGTTATATAGGCTCGGGCCTGCCAATGCTGCGAAATCTGGTACAAAATCACCTAGGTAACTTAAATCTTCTACGGCAATCCAATCTGCGCCGTTAACAACTTGCTCTAGGTTATCTTTGTATACGGGTAACTGGCCGCCTGGGAAAACCTTAATGTTTACATCGCCATCGGTTCGGGTGCGGATTTTGTCGGTTACTTTTATTAATTCTTGCGTTAATAGCTCGTTTTGAGTGAAAACTAAGCTCATGTTGATGTTTACCTTATCTGCACTTGCTGTAGCTGCAAATCCGAACATAGTCGCTGCCGTTAATACGGAGCCTAAGAGTAGCTTCTTCATTATATTAACCTTTTGTTAGTTGGGTTGTTTTCTTGTTATTAATGCTCGTAGTTGAACGATTGTTCATGTTTTGTTCTTTGGCCAATTTACCATATACTAAATCTATTGAAGATTCATATGAATATCCAGATATTCATTTGAACATTTTGATGATATCTCCAATTTGAGTAATTATGCTAGCGAATTGTGACAACAACATGTCAATGCTAGCTAAAAACTGTCATGAAGGTAAACGTTATCAATATAGGTAGGCTCATGTCTTTTTGCCACAAGGAACTACAATGGAGCTAAGTCCGCGTAATCTAGCCATTATCAGCTACCTTAAAGAGCACAGCGAAGTTCAGATTGAACATTTAGCGACTTTGTTTGAAGTTACCACACAAACGATACGGCGTGATGTAAACCTGCTCTGCGAGCAAGGTTTAGCTCGTCGTATTCACGGCGGTTTAAGTTTGCCTGCGAATTTAACGAATTCGTCCTATCAGTTTCGTCGAGAAATTGAATGTGATGCCAAAATGGCCATTGCCCAAGCGGTTGCTAGACAAATCCCTGTGGGTTCAACTGTCATGATGGGCATTGGCACGTCAATGGCTTATGTAGCCCATTTCCTTGCTGGCTTTACAGAGTTACGGGTGATTACCAATAATCTACAAGTAGCGAAAACCCTAGAAAACTCACCAAATATAGAAGTCTATTTATCGGGTGGGCTTGTCCGCTGCGACCATCAAGACGTAGTAGGGCAAACTACACTCAAGTTTTTTGCAGATTTTGAAGCTGATATTGGGTTGGTAGGCTGTAGTTCCGTAACCTCTAACCACACGGCCATGGAACATGAACCCCAAGAAGCAGAAATTTCTAAAGCCATTATAACCAACGCCCGCCAAAACTGGCTATTGGCTGATGCTAGCAAGTGGGAGCGTTTTGGGTCCGTGAAGGTGGCAAATCTTAGTGAATTTTCGCGTATATTTACCAATAAAACGGGGCTACCGAATGAGCTTCCAGTTTCCACAGTTAGCTAAAAGTTAATCCATTCGACAGTTGATTAGGCATTGGTTAGTTTGCCAGCCTTGGTGAGTTGTTTTTATGTTGCGACTATCTAACAAAAGTAACGCTCATAATTAAACGAAGTTTGGGAGAGTTTATAGGATCAAGCTAAACTTTATTTTTAAATTGTGATGCTTGCCTCACAATGGCGGTAAAGTCAATCACATGTAAGCATAAATTGTTGATTATTTATCGACTACATCAACGTCTATAATGCAAAATAAGAAAAAAAGGAGGTACAAAATGGAACTTAAAAATATTCTTATCGTTGCGATTACTTGCCTTGCTCTAGCCGGGTGCGATGGAGGCGGGGATGAATCAAAAAAGAGTGGTTATAGTGGTAGTAAGTTTGCCGCTACTGTAGATGAAGAGAATAAGGACGAGTTGTCCATAGCTGCCTCTATTGGTGCTCAAAAATCTATCGAGTCGAGTTCAGCACCAAGAGCATTAGGACAACGTGCTGACGATCCTATTACGTATTTACTAGAGAAAAGCTCAGAAGCGATAATAGCTCAAAGACAGCTGCGTGTTGGAAGCCGAACATATATAGATTTATCAAGTAGTGTTTGCAATGCAGGCGGCACTGCGGGATACAATTACGATGAAAATAACACTTCTGGTTACGGTACATTTTCCATCACCTATGATAACTGTAAATATACCTATGAGGGCGAGACAACAATTATTGATGGAGAGTCAACTTGGGTTACTAGCGAAGACGGTTCATTCTCATACACATATAATTTGTCCGTATCTTATGGAGCAGATAGCTACTCCGTTACTGGCACCTATGCTTGTGACGCAGAACTTAATTGCAGCTATAACAATGATTTTTCATATGGTGGTGTAAGTTATCGAGTTGCTGATGTGTCCGTTACAGGTAATTCATCGACGGGATATAATGTATCGGCTAAGATCTATCATGAAACATATGGTTATGTTGAGATTATTGGCTCTAACCTTGTTCAATGTAACGATGGTGGTTTTAGCAGCGGAAGCATAACCGTACGAGACAGTTCTAGTACCGATGTACTGCTTGTAACTTATGATTCCTGCACTCAGATGACCATTACTTTTAACAATGTTGCAACTATAGTTGCTCAATAAAGTAGTAATCTATAGTCAGTTTACAATATCAAAAAAGGCGCTTTAAAAGCGCCTTTTTGTAATTAATCCAGAAGTTACGTTTCTTCGTTTAAATCAACGAGTTGATCACTGAACCAAATTTTGCGTTTAAAGCGTGGGTTTTTAGATGACATATCAATTTTGTACGGGCTATCATCATCGCTTTGTGGCAAGCCTAAAATGTTACTGAGCTCTTGAGCGATCCACTTTTCTACCTTTAACACGACCATCTTCTTACGAAGGCGGCCTTGCTCGTCACGGTTTAAGATGGTTGGTAGGGTATTTAAGGTTAATATTTCACCAATGGCGGGGTGTGCCATACGCTCGCGACCTTCATCACTTGCATAAAAGTGCGATACCGCAAAAACCATGCGCTCTGGGTTAATCTGTTTTAAGAACTGACAAGAACGAACTACGGTTGAGCCGGTTCTAACCATATCGTCGAATAAAACAATACTGCAACCGTCTAGGCCTTCAAAGGTATGTTCACTTTCTTTATGCAGCGTGATTTCTACTTTACGCTCATTGGTGCGCACTTTATCAAGCATGATGAACTTAGCTTTCGTGAGGCCAATGGTGTCAAACATGACTTTAACAAAGTCACGAGCACCTTTATCGGGAGCACATAAAACCAAGCCTTCGCCTTGAGGGCCATAGTTCAGTATGTTTGAGTTCAGAAGATAGTGAGAATATATTTCATAAGGGATTAAGTTATGGAAATCACCTTCAAAGACATCAGAGAATATCTTTTGTACGGAATACGAGTGGTTGTGTATGGTTAAAACGGCATCTACACCGGAAACTTTGAGTAGTTGAGCATATAGCTTAGAAGTAAAAGCCTGACCATCGAATTTCTTGATGTCATGAATATCACGTTCGAATAAGGTTTCACCTAAGTCATCGCTTGGGCCGCGGTCTTGTGCACTAAAAAACAGGTCAGGTTCGACTAATACCACTCGATCAGCGCCATTTTCTTTGGCAGAGCGCGCAATAACTAGGTTAGACATGGCTAATTCTTGGCGAGACTTTACATGGCTACTGGTGCTGACAATAACCACGGTTTTGTCTTTTAAGTTTCGACCGATGTTTTCCATATCATTTTCATCTGAAATAAAACGTGGGCAAAACTCAGAATTCATAAAATGTTTCATACTGATCAAGTCAGCAATATCTTCATGCTGGCCCATTGCGTAAGCTACATCAATGGCGAATGGATTATCTGAAGAGTTACTGACAATAACGACATTATTAGACCGATCGGTCGAAAAACCCATGAATTTATCCTATTAGTAGAAGCCGTAAAAAGAGGCGATATTCTACTGGTTGGTGACCTAAAGAGTTAGTGTGTTTTTATACAGATTAAGCATTTAAAGTTGAATTTCTAGCTTGGTTTTTGTATTAAATTATGCCTTCGTCTAATTGTTAGTGTCATTTTAATTAGCTAGACTCTATTTAGAGTTGAATTGAACCATTTGGTTAGGAAATTATAAGAATGAAACAGATTGTTGGTGGTGGACCTAAAAAGGTTTTGTACACATTAAATACGGTACGCCGCATTGGTCTAAAAGATTCGGCAAAAGCGTTGATGGCAAAAAATGCCTGTAAAGCCTGTGGATTAGGTATGGGTGGACAGCAAGGCGGAATGACCAACGAAAAAGGTGAGTTTCCATCGGTATGTAATAAAAGTATCCAAGCACAATCAACCGACATTCAGCTGCCGATCCCCTCTGAAGTATTCAACCACACCTTAGCCGACTTAAAAGAACTGAGTGCTCAAGAAGTAGAGCGTTTAGGTCGTTTATCAAAACCAATTTACAAAGCGGAAAACAGCAACAAATATACTGAAGTGACTTGGCAATGGGCTATTGATCATTGTGCAGAGAAGTTTAAGCAAGCTCAGCCTGAAAAGTCCTTCTTTTATACATCAGGGCGCTCTTCTATGGAAGCGGGTTATTTACTACAGCTTGTAGCTCGAAGTTATGGTACCAATAACATTACAAACTGCTCCTATTATTGCCACCAGGCAACCGGCGTTGGCTTAGCATCAACAATAGGCACAGGCACTTCAACTGTTGAACTTAACGACCTGAGTTTATGCGATACCATTTTTATCATAGGCGCAAACCCATCTTCTAATCACCCGCGATTAATTCATCAACTTAAGGGTATTCGTGATCGAGGCGGTAAAGTGATCATCATTAACCCAGCGAAAGAGCCTGGTTTGGTCAAGTTTGCAGTACCGAAGAGCCCTAAATCAATGATGGCAGGAGGAACTGACATTGCTTCTTTCTACCTACAGCCGAAAGTGGGCTCTGATTTGGCTTTACTTAAAGGGCTTGCTAAAGCGACCATTGAACTTGGGTTTGAAGACAGTGCATTTATTAAAGAGTATTGTGAGAATTACACTGAGTTTTTGAGCGATATAAATAATACATCCTGGCAAACCATAGAAACCCAAACGGGTTTGGCAAAAACTAAAATCATCGAGTGCGCAGAAATTTATGGTGTTTCAGAGAAGGCGGTTTTTGCATGGGGTATGGGTATTACTCACCATAAAAACGGTAGCGACAATGTAGAATATATTGCCAATTTAGCCATACTGCGAGGAATGGTAGGTAAACAAGGCGCAGGTTTATTGCCTCTTCGGGGCCATAGCAACGTTCAAGGAATTGGTACTGTTGGCGTAAAACCCTATTTGCCAGCAGAGATGTTGAGTGCGCTTGAAGAAAATATGGGCAGGAAATTTGATCTACCTCCAGGGTTAGACACCGTGGCAACACTAGAAGCTGCGCATAAAGGTAAAATGGATTGCGCAATGTTAATGGGCGGGAACCTATTCTCAGCATCGCCTAATTCTGTATGGACACAAACAGCCATGAACCGTATTGGCTTTAAGGTCTATTTAACGACTACATTAAATCAAGGCCATATTTACGGTGTTGAAGACAGTGAATGCTTAGTTTTACCTGTGTTGGCTAGAGATGAAGAGCCGCAAGCCACCACACAAGAGTCTATGTTTAACTATGTGCGTTTGAGTGATGGCGGGATATCCCGTTTAGACGGTCCGTTAGCAGAAGTTGAGGTGCTGGCTCGCTTCGCTCAGCAACTGTTAGATGTTGAGCAATGGAAAGGCTACGAAGATAACAATAAAATTCGCCAAGATATGTCCCTAACTGTTCCTGGTATGAAGAGCATTGCCGATATAGGCAACAGCAAAGTAGAGTTTCATATAGAAAATAGAATAAAACACCAGCCAGAATTCTATACCAATAATAAAAAAGCTAACTTTGTTGTGTGTGAGTTGCCAGATTTCTCACCAAATGGGTTCGAGTTCTTGCTATCCAGTGTTCGCAGTGAAGGCCAATTTAACAGTATTATTTATGAAGATACGGACAGTTATCGAAATAACGCAGACCGTTACACTATTTTAATGAATCAATTAGATATGCAAAAACTTGGCTTGAAAGCAAATGATGAAATTAAATTAGAATCGGCTGTTGGCGAACTTGAGAAGTTTAAAGTTCAAGCGTTTGAGGTCGCTGAAGGAGGGGTATTAGGATACTACCCAGAAGTAAACCCTTTGATCAGTATTGCGAATGACCCACGTAGTAAAACCCCCGCGTTTAAGTCAATCCCGGTGAATATTAGCAAGAATTGATGATGTTTCTGACATTATGAGCATTCTTTAACTATGCTTTAGATTAAAGAGTACTCATTGTGTCAGCGAAAATTTTGCTACTTTATTTCTGGTGCATTGTTTTAAGACTATTCTAGATATTCAGCTTATGGCTAATTGCTTATAGCTCGATTTAAAATGTATATTTCAGGTGCAGAGGTAGAATGATTAACCAATTTATCGAGTTATTCAAATATTCAAACAGTAGTTTATTTGCAGTCTCAACATATGATCCATGGCTAGTGATACTTTCAATTTCAATAGCCATCTTAGCTTCATTCATGGGTTTTCAAGTTGCCAGTCAGGCTGCTGCTGCGAATGGGTTTCGTAAGCATATCTCACTTTTAGTAGGTAGTTTTGCACTGGGCGGTGGTGTTTGGTCAATGCACTTTATCGGTATGTTAGCCCTAGATATTTGTACAGATGTGTCTTATCGATTCGATATTACTGTTATATCGGTATTCCCGGCCATCGCTGCATCATGGGTCGCCTTAAATATAATTACTAAAGATAATATTAAACTATTTCAGCTTGTCATTGGTGGCGTATTGGTTGGTGCAGGAATAGGCACTATGCATTACGTGGGTATGGCTGCAATGGAAATGGCGGTATATTTGAGATACAACCTACTCATGTTTCTTGCCTCTATTTTAGTTGCAGTCATTTTAGCGATCTTGGCACTTTGGATAAGCTTTGGGTTAGATAAATTCGGAAATATAAGCCTTCGCCGAAGTACCAAAATTTTAATATCAAGCGTTGTTATGGGCGCCGCTATTTCAGGCATGCATTATACAGGCATGGTTGCGGCACGGTTCGTTTTACCTCCAGGGCTTGAGCTTTCGCAGCAAACAAGCCAGATATCACTGTATTTAGCCTTAGGTATTACTGCTTTAACGGTATCAATAATTGGTTTAGTTTTAGCGGCAAATATGGTCTTTGGTTATAAAGATAAGTCTGCTATTGCTCGACGAAATGAAAAACGACTTACTGCAACAATGGATACTGCAGCTGATGGAATAATTACCATTGATGTAAATGGCATTATTATTAGTGTGAATAAGGCCGTAACCGATATTCTGGACTGGCAAGAAAATGAGTTGCTAGGTTGCAATGTAAATATGATTGTTCCAGATCCATACCATCACGGTCATGACCAATATATTAAAAATTACGTTGACTCCCGTGTTCCTAAAATTATTGGAACAGGTAGAGAAGTTGAAGCGTTAGCAAAGTCAGGTGATAGAATCCCCGTGAGACTGAGTATCGGTCAGGTTGAACTGAATGAGGAGCTTTTATTCGTTGCATTTTTATCTGACCTTCGAGAACGTCGAAAAATGGAAGCTGAAATCAGAAAAAATGAAACTCAAATTAATGCTTTACTAACCAATATCCCTGGTATCGCCTATCGGTGTATTGATAGCCCTGGATGGCCGAATATTTTTATAAATGATGAAGTAGAAAATATTATTGGTTACCCCAAAGAAGATTTTTTATTACCCAACCCCATACGCAGTATTAACGAGTTCGTACATCCTGAAGACGTTCATATTATAGAAGCTACAGACTTACGTCATCCAGAAGGTTATCAGATAGAGTTTAGACTGATTGATCGATTCAAAAATGTTAAGTGGATGCTAGGTTATGGTCGGGCGACTAAAGCTGAAGGGTCAGATACATATTTTCTCGATGGCTTTATTATGGATATTAGTGATAGAAAGCAAATGGAAGTGGAACTTGTTTCGGCAAAAGAAATTGCTGAACAAGCGGCAGAGTCGCGTTCATCCTTTTTAGCGAATATGAGCCACGAAATACGCACTCCTATGAATGCTGTTATTGGCTTCAGCGATATTTTGTTAGATGACGATCTAAGTGCAAGTCAACGAAAACATCTTAATACGATTAATCAATCAGCAAGATCTTTACTGCATATACTCAATGATGTATTAGACAGTGCCAAGTTAGACAAGGGTAAGTTTGAACTTGAGTATCGAGATTTCTTCTTGGTACAAGAAGTTGATACCGTTGTGTCGACATTGTGGCTACAAGCACACAGTAAAAATTTGGAATTAGAATTAAACATGCACCCAGAAGTTCAGGGCCATTTTAATGGTGCGCCAGACCGCATACGCCAAGTTTTAACAAATTTAATTGGAAACGCGATCAAGTTTACTGAGCAAGGTAAGGTTAGCATCGAGATAAAAGTATTGCCTGATGGTTTTGTTTCTTTTGAAATAAGCGACAGCGGTATTGGAATGACCCCTGCACAATTAGAGACGATATTTGATGCCTTTTCACAAGCCGATGAGTCCATGAGTCGACGATTTGGTGGCACTGGCTTAGGTACGACTATTAGTAAGCAGCTTGTCGAGTTGATGGGAGGCTATATTCATGCAACCAGTGTTGAAGCTAAGGGCTCGGTGTTCACATTCTATTTACCACTTCAACCCGTAGAAGCCACCAAAGCAACTACGCCAAGCCTTAGTGCTTTCCAATTGCCTGCGTTGAAAATACTAATCGTAGATGATATTGAGCAAAATATAGACTTGCTAACACTGCTACTGGAACGAGATGGACATACAGTTTTTTCTGCAATGGATGGAAAAAAAGCGTTAATTGAAATGCGAAAGCACGTCCTTGACCTCGTTTTAATGGACATTCAAATGCCAATTATGGATGGTTTGACTGCCGCTAGGGAGAGACGACTTTATGAAACAAGTAACGCATTAGCTAGATTACCGATTATTGCGTTAACCGCTAGCGTGTTACCTCAAGACCGAGTATCAGCAGAGCAGGCAGGTATGGATGGTTTTGCAAATAAACCTATTGACATGCGTCAGCTGAATAATGAAATTGGAAAAGTATTTAATTTGACAGAGCATTTACAAATTGAACCAGAGCAAATAGATAAAACTGCTCTGATTGTGAATGTTGAGCAAGGGATTCAACTGTGGGGTTCCAAGACTAGCCTTTATACAGAGGTTGTCCGGTTTACGAATCAAGCGGAAAAAGAATTATTCAATTTGCATGAAGCTCTCAAGGCAAATGATTTTCAAAAGCTAGAGCAACTCGCACACCAATATAAAGGTGGGGCGGGGAACTTAGCCTTAAATCGATTGCTGGAAGCCTTAAATGTGTTAGACGAATCAAGTAGAGCTCGAGATTTCGAATTGTGCGCAGAGAATATTGATAAAGTAATCTCTGAATTTAATGCTGTGAAAAATTGTTTAAGTACCCGTAGTGAGAGCATTTCTGGGTATTCAGAACAAAATGACGATATAAGTAAATCGTCCGTTAATGAAGTGATTGATGTGTTACAAATGCTGAGTCGCTTTGTGAGTAATAATGAATTTAATGATGAACTTTTAGACAAGTTGCAAAACCTAGCGCCCGTTAGCCCTCTTGAAATTAATGCCATTGTAGATTTATGTAATAACTTTGAGTTCGAACAGGCTACTGAACGAGTTGATGCCTTATTAACACGACTAAAACAAACTGAGCTATGAAAAATTAGGAGTTTACAGTGCAGGACTCTAGGAAAAAAATATTAGTAGTTGATGATGAACCAACTAATCTACGAGTACTAAATCAATTATTAAGTGATCACTATAAATTAATATTTGCCAAAAGTGGTAAAGAAGCTTTGCGACTGGTTGAGAAAGATCGCCCAAATTTAATTTTGCTAGATGTGATGATGCCTGATCTAACCGGCTACGATGTATGTGAGCAGCTAAAGAAAGATAGTGACCTTAAAGCGATACCGGTCATATTCATTACAGCCTTAAATGATCCAGGTGATGAAGCCAAAGGCTTGGAGCTAGGTGCAGTTGACTATATTTCTAAACCCATCTCACCTGCTGTGGTTAAAGCACGGGTTAAAACGCACCTATCATTAGTCGATGCAGATGAACTTAGAAAAACACGTCTACAAGTTATTCAACGCCTCGGTAGAGCATCAGAATATAAAGACAATGAAACGGGCATGCACGTAATGCGAATGAGTTATTACGCTAAAGTCATAGCTTTAAAGCTAGGTTTTTCAGATGAAGCAGCGGACAATTTGTTTAACGCTGCTCCAATGCACGATATCGGTAAAATAGGTATCCCAGATGCAATAATGCTCAAACCGGGTAAGCTCACCCAAGAAGAATTTGCAGTTATGAAAACTCACCCTGAAATTGGAGCTGAAATCTTGGGTGAGTCAGATTCCGACTTAATTGCCTTAGCAAAGATAGTCTCAATGACGCACCATGAAAAATACGATGGCTCAGGGTATCCAAACCAACTAGTGGGTGAAAATATCCCCATTGAAGGTCGAATTGTTGCATTGGCGGATGTATTTGATGCGCTAACCAGCATAAGGCCCTATAAAGAAGCATGGACGGTAGAAAGGGCAATGGAGCTTATACACAACGAGAAAGGCAAACACTTTGACCCACATCTAGTTGATATATTTACAAGCCAACTAGAAGAAATTTTAGAAATTAAAGAGCGCTGGAAAGACTAGTAAGTTACTGCTGTCCCATAGTTGAGAAGCGGCCCATTGCTTGGAATTTGGGTGTTTGAAACATGGATGTTTCAATCAAGCCCCCATGGAAGGGTTTACGGCGACCGAAATTTCAAGTAATAGGTCGCTGAACTCCGCGTATTCACTAAGATATTTGTGGGACAGCAGTGACTAATAAGTGCCTTTTTATTATGGCTGAGCACAGTTTAATCTTAAGTTTAATGTAGAAACCGCTAGTGTGATGCCGTTAAGTTTTATAAAATCGCGCGATTAACTTATTTTATGGTGCAATTTCATGGGCAGAGCCTACCAAAACCGCAAAGAGTCGATGGCTAAAACGTCTGATATGAAGGCTAAAATATATAGCCGTTACAGTCGTGAAATATATATGTGTGCTAAAACGGGCGGTACTGAACTTACCGGCAATTTGACCTTGGCTTCTTTAATAGACCGAGCTAAAAAAGAACAGGTACCAGCACACGTTATTGATAAGGCGATAGATAAAGCCGCAGGCGGGGGCGGTGAAGACTTTGCAGTAGCCCGTTACGAAGGCTTCGGTCCCGGCAATACAATGGTCATTGTAGATTGCCTAACAGACAACCCAAACCGCACCTTTGGTGATGTTCGAACTTGCTTTAACAAAGCTAAAACAAAACTAGGCGGGCAGGGGTCCGTAAGTCATATGTTTGACCACAGTGCTATTTTTTCGTTTGCGGGTGAAGATGAAGAAGCAGTGCTAGAAGTGCTGATGGAAGCAGATGTTGATGTATCTGACATTGAAGTTGAAGACGACAAAATAACTGTTTTTGCACCTAATACAGAATACGCAAAAGTACGCCAAGCGTTAAAAGATGCATACGAAGGTATTGAGTTTGATGTTGAAGAAGTGCAATTCGTACCTCAAATGTTAACAAAGGTTGAAGGTGAAGAACTGGAGCTGTTTGATAAATTCATAGATATGCTGAACTTCTTAGATGATGTTCAAAACGTATTTCACAACGCTGAAATATAATTAGCTTCACGTCAAACCAGCCTTTTTGCCAAATTGGCTGGTAACACCCACTAAAAACTCATTTCTAATTGCTCACTAGAGGTTGTTCTTTTTTCAAACACCAGTGTTTGGCATAAAGGAGTCTCTAAGTCATCGTCTTTTAAAATACTGGGTACTTCCGTGTGATGAGTTGACCAAATAGCCACTAAGCCGCTTTTACCATTGAGAACACATTGTTCAATACATTGCTGTTTAAGCGCAGCCGATTTACCATTAAGACGCACAACCCGAACGGCATAGTGGCCAAGCCCAATTTTAGTTAAATGGTGTTTATTGGGTAAAAAAGGCGGATCTATTAATGTAATCCAAAGGCCTGAGTTTGTAACATGACGAATACCCTCTACCAAATAGTGAAATTGATTAAGCAGAGGCGAACAGTAGTCAAAAAACCTTAACGCACGGCGAGGTTTAGGTGCCTGAACGATTTGCGTCAGATATTGGCTTTGTACTAGTTGTGTTGTCATAATAGTTACCTTACTACTGTTTGTTTATCCAGTAGGTGTATTTATATACAGTGTTTCGTTTGTTGTCAAAGATCTTTTTTAAAAAGGACATTCTTTTTGTACGATAATTTCCCGCTCAGTGTTCAAGAGTTAGAGCAATTTCGCCTTAATGGTTACGTAGTGAAAAAACAATTGATCGGTTCTGATGCGCTTCTAAAAGCTAAGCAGTTAGGTCAAGAGTGGTTCACCAAGCAGTCAGAGCCGTTAGAGTTAGAAGCGGTTGTTGGCTATCCTGGCGCACCAGAGTCAATAGGGAGCAAAGGAGGCCAAACTATTCGGCGGATACTGTCTATTGTTTCTAGAGACCCTCATATTGAGCATTTGGCAACGGGTGGCGCTATCGCAGCTGCGTTAGAGCAGCTTTTTGAAGGTAAAACCCCTGTTTCGTTGAATCAAAGTCACCATAATTGTTTAATGACTAAAGCTCCCAGTTTTAGCAGCGACACTCACTGGCATCAGGATGTTCGCTATTGGAATTTTGAAAGTCCGAATTTAATTAGTGCTTGGCTTGCGCTAGGTGATGAAAATGCCAATAACGGGGCTCTTCAGGTTATCCCTGGAAGTCACAGGGTAATATTTGAAGCTGATCAGTTTGATGCTCACAAGTTCTTTAAATCAGGGGTAAAAGCGAACTTACTTTGGATAAATAAAGCCGAGCAATTAAAGCTGGAGGCTGGTGATGTATTGTTCTTTGATAGTCGCTTGTTACATCAAGCTTCGCGTAATAGTTCCACCGAAGTAAAGTTTTCTATGGTTTTTACTTATCATGATGCAGTAAACAGACCTATATCGAATACACGCTCGTCACGTTTACCTGAAATAGCTATAAAAGTTGATATTTAGTTGAAAGTATTACTTTTGATTTTGGGCTGCTTGTTCGTTTTATTGGGTGCAATCGGAGTAGTTATGCCAGTTTTGCCGACGACACCCTTTATGATATTGGCGGCGGCTTGCTTTGCTAAATCATCCCCGCGTTTTCACTATTGGCTTTTGACGAATAAAGTTTTTGGACCCCTAATCAACAATTGGAATTCTGAGCGATTTATAGAACCCAATACAAAATTGCGCGCCTTAATCATAATTTGTATTACATTTTCTGTATCAATTTTTGTTGTTGATATAAATAAACTTAGAATCATGTTGCTGGTTATTTGGGCTGTTTGTACTGTTTGCGTTGCAAGCTTGCCTACAATACCTAGGTCAAAGCGGTGAAATTTATAAAAGCCCAATTTTGGAAACGGGCTTTTATTTAACTAGCGTCTACGAAAGTATGGGCGCTTTTCAATGGAATCAGACTGATACTTATTTGTCATTGCCTCGCTTATATTCATTGCTATGTCTTTGTCTTCTTCACTGCGACACGCGAACGAACTAAATCCACAGCGAGTTAGGAAGGCCACTTGGTCGGGAATGAAGTCTCCCATAGCGCGTATATCCCCTTTATAGCCCAAAGTATCACGCAGGTTGCGCGCTTCAGAAAAAGCGCGGCCATCTGTAAATTTTGAGAAGTTAAAAGCAATGATATCTAGCTGGTCTAAATTTAAGTTCGCCTCTAAAACTGATTCATTTTCTTTAATTAAAATACCGACAGGGTCAGAATGTACCTTTGTATCAGCGTTATTAGACAGCCATTGTGCTAGAGGAATCAAGTTGTCGGGGTTGATATTTATTGCCTGTTCTAACTTAATGAGATGCTGCATATACGCGCTCCTTAAAAGTCGCAACTTCAACACGATGTACAAAATCTATAAAGGGCTCTTCAGGCTCACGACTTTCAACATAAACATCGATTATCTTTTGAATAACCGAAGGAACTTCATCTGCTCTAAATGAAGGCCCGAGTATTTTACCTATGCGCGCGTTTTGGCCGCTATCTCCGCCTAAAGAAACTTGATAAAACTCAGTCCCTTTTTTGTCAACGCCTAAAATACCAATATGGCCAATATGATGGTGACCACAAGCATTCATACAGCCTGAAATATTTAAGTCCAAATCGCCCAAATCATAAATATAATCTAAATCGTCAAACTGCCGCTTGATGGCTTCGGCAATGGGCAGTGACTTTGCATTGGCTAGAGCGCAATAGTCTCCTCCTGGGCAGCAAATAACATCTAATAGGGTATCTACAGTAGGGTCTGCGAAACCTAATGCTTCAAGTTGCTGCCAAAGCGTGAATAAATCTTGCTGTCTGACGTCGGCTAAAATAGCATTTTGTTGGTGACTGACTCTGAGTTCACCAAATGAAAACTGATCAGCGATGTCAGCAAGACTGTCTAGTTGAGTTGAGGTGATATCACCTGGTGCATGGCCTGGTTTTTTGACTGATACTGTGACCGCGGCATAGCCAGGTTTTTTATGGGCTTCAATGTTGTGGCTTAGCCAGTTATCGAACTCTTTATGTTCAAAGCGTAATTGCGCAAGGGCGCTGGTCTCGTCTTGAAGTTGCTCATAGCTAGGATCTATAAAATGCTGACTAACACGCTCTATTTCTTCATCGGTTAATCGATCTTGGCTGGCTATAATAGGCTGCCATTCGTTTTCAACCGCTGCCTGGAAAGCTTCTACGCCCATTGCCTTGACCAAAATTTTGATACGAGCCTTGTATTTGTTATCGCGCCGGCCTTTTAAGTTGTAAACCCTTAAAATTGCGTTCAAGTAAGTCAGTAAGTCATGCTTTGGCAAAAATGACTTGATCTCTTGACCTACCACAGGGGTACGGCCTAGACCGCCGCCAACGAATACTTGAAAACCAACTTCATCTAGCTCATTTTTAACCAGCTGCAAACCAATGTCGTGGAAACGAATGGTTGCACGATCTACATTAGGGCTGCCATTTACGGCAATTTTAAATTTACGGGGTAAGTAAGCAAACTCAGGATGAAGTGTTGACCATTGGCGAATAAGTTCACACCAAGGACGAGAATCGGCAACTTCATCTGCGACTACTCCGGCAAATTGGTCAGTTGTGGTGTTTCGAATGCAGTTACCCGAAGTTTGAATATTATGCATCTGTACTTCGGCTAATTCGCCCAATATATCCGGTACGTCTTTTAACTCAGGCCAGTTTAATTGAATGTTCTGACGCGTAGTAAAATGGGCGTAGCCTTTGTCGTATACACGGGTGATATGAGCAATTTTACGCAGTTGCTTTGTGTTAATAAGCCCATACGGTACGGCTATTCGTAACATAGGCGCGTGCCGCTGAATATATAGGCCATTTTGTAACCTTAATGGCAGGAATTCATCAGGCTTTAGCTGTCCTGCAAGGAATCGGTTAGTTTGGTCCCGAAACTGCTCGACACGCTGATCAACCAATTGCTGATCATACGAATCATACACGTACATGAGTCTTCCTCGAATAGTGAGATTTTAATAAGAGGATCACTATACCTAAGGTGTCTTATACTATGAATGATTATATATTCATGATTTTATTCCATACTGTTATATGCATTGGGTTGCACCCAGCCACAAAAGCCGATTAAATGTCCTGATTAGTCAATGATTGACTAACTTAATAACAATACAAAAAAGATTTAGGAGAGGGTATGGCTTCTGGAAAGTCTCGTTTTACCGATTCACAGGCCGATGCAATTGCAGCGGTTGTTGTCGTTCTAACCGTTGTTGCTACAGCAGTGTTTTGGGTAGCGACCGTATAATAAGTGGTCAAGTGATCAAGTTTAAACAAAAGGCGGTTTTACCGCCTTTTGTCTGTCTGGCAACTGGTATATTAAGTTACGATCGTTACCAAGAGTATAAGCCCGCCTACAAAAGCAGCCGTAAATATAATCCCGCCAATTATAAATGGCCAAATACTAGTACTTTGAAAATCTTCGATTCGGTTTTTCTCACTCTGTACCCCTATAGCAGCAGAAAGCACGCTTTTAAAAACACGCCATACTGTGGGCTTGTTAACTTTTTCTACTTCATTCATTTCTTACACCTTTCAAAAATGCGACAAAAGAGCCTTAGTTGCGACAGTTTTCACTCTATTACATAAATGTACCATGCTAGAGCTGGTTTATTACTAGAGAATACTAGATATTGGACTAGCATATTAACTATCTGCCCAATTTCGCAGCAAAAAAAACAATAGAGGTCTATATGACAAATTCGGTTGCCTCCAATCGTAAAGAATTATTGGAAACTTTATACCAGCGTTTATTATCAAATTTCCCCAAGAAGCATCATGTCGATTTAAAAACGCTTATCGAGCAGCTATTTAAGCACGCTTCGATGCGCGATTTATCCAGTTATGAACTACCGGATTTAGCAGGAATGGTAGTGACTCTGTGGCGCACGCTGCAGAATAAAAGCATCAAGAAGGCTAATGTTGAAGTCATAAACCCGAGTGTAGAAGAGCATGAATGGCAGAGCGCTCATTCTATTGTGACCATTTTAAACGACGAAGCGCCTTTTGTCATAGATTCAGCACGCCTTGCTCTAACTAGCTTAGATATCAATATTCATGCAATTTTTTACGGTAGCTTCAATATAGAGCGCGATAAACAAGGTAATTTTGTTAAGTTCTCAGACCAGGGCAATAAAGAACTCTTGTTGTGCCTTGAGATGGACCGTACAACCGTACAAGAACAGCGTCAACAGGTAGAGACATCGTTATTTGAAGTGCTTGAAGATGTGGGCTATGTCGTTGAAGACTTTCCAGCCATGCTAGAAAAAACAAATATGGTTAAGCAAGCATTTAAGAGTGACCATTATCCGTTTGACAAAAAAGTTATGGATGAAGCAACAGTGTTCATGGAATGGATGGCTGAAAACCACTTTAGTTTTTTAGCTTTCGACGAATATGAAATTGATGGTGATGTAGTAAAACAAGTGAAGGGAACAGCACTTGGGCTATTTAAGAAGACAAGCAAGCGACGTGAAGAAGTTATTTCAGAAATGACTGAGCATCGTAAAGAACATGTTTTCAAACAAGAATTGATGATTTTCTCGAAATCAGGGCGCCGTTCTTCTGTACATCGTCCCGCTTATTCAGACTATGTTTTAGTTAAAAAATTCGATAAAAACGGTAAGGTCATTGGCGGATACCGCTTCTTAGGGTTGTACACCTCATCTGTATATAACGAAACAGCCAAAGATATCCCAGTGGTTCGTACTAAGATTTCTGAAGTTATTAAAAACAGTGGCTACAGCGAAGGCTCTCACGCCTATAAAGAATTCTCCGCCATTCTGTATACCTTGCCTCGCGATGAACTAATTCAGAGTAGCAATGACCAACTATTAAATGTCACCAATGAAATTTTATCTATTCAAGAGCGCAAGCAAATTCGTTTATTCTTACGTAAAGATGCGTATGGAAAGTTCTTAAATGCCATTGTTTACATGCCTCGTGATATTTTTAACACAGAATTACGTATTAAAGTTCACAACTTACTTGCTGAAAATTTTGATGTAGAGGGTTCAGATTTTACTTCTTATTTTAGTGAATCCGTATTAGCGCGTACTCGCTTTGTATTTAAATTGGCAAAGCCAATTGACGAGATGCCTGATATACAGCGGCTGGAGAATAAAATTGTTCAATTGGCACGACGTTGGACTGATGAACTTCAACAGGCATTAGTCGAAGCCTTTGGTGAAGAAAAAGGTATTCGACTATATCAACAGTATGAAAATTCATTCCCACCAGGATATGTTGAAGAATACAGCGCGCGAGTTGCCGTTGCAGATATTCAACGCATAGAAAGCCTACAAAAACATAAGACCGAT
The DNA here is from genome assembly GCF_046710285.1 of Reinekea sp. Lineage (GTDB taxonomy): Bacteria > Pseudomonadota > Gammaproteobacteria > Pseudomonadales > Natronospirillaceae > Reinekea. The sequence goes on along the minus strand of NZ_JBKEGY010000014.1, from coordinate 59,070 downwards.
AAAATCGCGCTTAGCTTTTTTAGATCTATGGAGCCAACCGGTAGTGTTCTAAAACTTAAAATATTCAACAAGGGCAATGAATTAATGTTGTCCGATTTAATCCCTGTGTTAGAAAACCTAGGCCTGAAAGTGGTGGATGAATTTCCATTTGATATTGTTCATCCTGTCAATGGCTGTACTTGGATTTATGACTTTAATTTAGTGTACGAGCCAGACTCAGAATTAGACCCGGCAGAATACCGAGATTTATTCTCAAAAGCCTTCCTAAATATTTGGAATGGTCGCTCTGAAAATGACTTGTACAACCAATTGGTTCTACGAGCAAAACTAACTTGGCGTGAAGTAGCTATGTTGCGTGGCTACGCTAAATATATGAAGCAAACTCAGTTTAGCTTAAGTCAAGAATACATTGCAGAAACCTTGATTCAATATACCCAGTTGACCGATCACCTAACGGAATTGTTCTCTGCACGCTTTAACCCTGAAAAGCAAAAGAACAAAACTGCTAGTCAAAACTGGGTTGAGAAAATTGAAGCATTATTAGAGAACGTCAATAACATCAACGAAGATAAAATTATGCGTCGCTACATGGAGCTTATTTTAGCGACATTACGAACTAACTTTTATCAAGAAGATGAGCTAGGGCAACGTAAAGAATATATTAGTATCAAACTAGATCCTTCAAAGGTTACTGATTTACCATTGCCCAAACCAATGTATGAGATTTTTGTTTACTCACCAAAAGTAGAAGGTGTTCATTTACGCGGAGGTAATGTTGCCCGTGGTGGATTGCGTTGGTCAGATCGCAATGAAGACTTCCGAACCGAAGTACTAGGTTTGGTTAAAGCACAGCAAGTTAAGAATGCCGTTATTGTACCGGTGGGTGCAAAGGGTGGTTTTGTTGCCAAACAATTACCCCCAGCTTCAAACCGTGATGCATTTTTTGCGGAAGGCATAGCGTGCTATAAGACCTTCATTCGAGGGTTGTTAGATTTAACCGATAACTTAGTAGACTCTGTCGTTGTGCCACCTAAGCAAGTGGTAAGACATGACAATGATGATCCATACATGGTTGTTGCTGCCGATAAAGGAACCGCAACCTTCTCAGACATTGCCAACGAAGTGGCTAATGAATATGGATTTTGGTTAGGTGATGCGTTTGCCTCTGGTGGCTCTTTTGGTTACGACCATAAAGGTATGGGCATCACCGCACGTGGCGCATGGGTCAGTGTTCAGCGACACTTCCGAGAACTAGATATCAACGTCCAGACTGAATCCATTTCAGTTATCGGAATCGGTGATATGGCCGGTGATGTATTTGGTAATGGTCTCTTGCGCTCAGAAAAAATCAAAATGGTAGGTGCTTTTAACCATATGCATATATTTGTTGATCCTAGTCCGAACCCGGAAGCAAGCTACAAAGAGCGCGCTCGATTGTTCAAACTGCCGCGCTCAACTTGGGAAGACTACAATGCAGATTTAATTTCCAAAGGCGGTGGTATCTTTAGTCGTAGTGCAAAATCTATTGCGATCAGCAAAGAGATGAAAGAAGTGCTTGGTATAACAGCATCCAAACTATCGCCAACCGAGTTAATCTCGGCCATGTTAAAGGCACCTGTAGATTTAATTTGGAATGGCGGCATTGGCACCTATGTTAAATCAAGCAAAGAAAGCCATGCAGATGTAGGTGATAAAGCTAATGATCCCGTTCGTGTGAACGGTGCCGATTTACGAACCCGAGTCATAGGCGAAGGCGGTAACTTAGGCTTCAGCCAACAAGGACGCATTGAGTATAACCTTAACGGCGGCCGCTGCTTTACAGACTTTATTGATAACGCAGGCGGAGTAGACTGTTCTGACCATGAAGTTAACATGAAAATATTGTTAGACGACATGGTAACCGCAGGTGATATGACAGTTAAACAACGTAACGTAACGTTGCAAGGCTTAACCGATGACGTATCCGCTTTAGTATTGCGCAACAACTACCGTCAAACGCAGGCGTTAGGGGTAGCCATAACCGAATCGAGCTCACGGTTTGAAGAGTACCGTCGATTAATTAACCGTTTTGAAGCAGATGGAAAACTCAACCGTGAACTAGAAAACCTGCCTTCCGATGAGGCGCTGAGCGAACGCAAAGCAAATGGTTTAAGTTTAACCCGTCCAGAATTAGCAATTTTGATTTCGTACGTGAAAGGTGATTTAAAAGAACAATTAGCAGACATGAACTTAGCTGATGATCTTTATATTGCTAAAGCCGTTGAAACAGAGTTCCCTAAACCGATGGTGAAAAAGTTTGGCGCCGCGATACATCAGCACCGACTTAAAAAAGAGATTGTCGCTACGCAGGTTGCTAACGACATGACCAACTACATGGGCATTACCTATTTCAACCGGTTACAAGAAAGCACGGGTGCTTCAGCAGTGGAAGCAGCGAAAGCATACATTGCCGCTCGTGATATTTTTGGCTTACACCAAATATTTGATGACATAGAAGCGCTAGATCATAAAATTCCATGTGATTTGCAAAGCAACATGATGCGCCGGTCCTTACGCATGGTAAGACGCGCAAGCCGTTGGTTAATTAAAAATTACCGTATGGGCATCAACATGGAGCAGGTTGTAAGCCATTATGCAGCGCCTCTGCAGCAGTTGTCTGGCAAACTAGACACCTTGTTGCCTAAGGAAGCGCACGAAGCCTGGATGGCAGATGCTGAAAAAATGGAAGCTGCGGGTGTACCAAAAGAGCTGGCACTAAAAGTAGCTTCATCCGATATACTTTACACCGCCTTAGGTATTGTAGGTGTATCACAAGGTATTGAACGTGATGTGCTAGAGGTTGCCCAAGGTTACTTCATGGTAGGTGACTCTCTCGGCTTAGAGCAGTTTGCACGCCAAGTGAACGACTTAAAAGTGTTCTCTCATTGGCAAGCAATGGCCCGTGAAAGTTTCCGAGATGATTTAGAATGGCAGCAACGTCGCATCACTCAAGGTTTATTCTTCCAAATGGGTGAAAAGGGTCAGCTAGAAGCAACGGTAGAGCAATGGTTGGTTGATAACAATATACTGATCGAGCGGTGGCTGAAGATGATGAACGAAATTCGCGCAGTAGGGGAGCCTGAATTCAGTATGTACAGCGTGGCAACCCGTGAATTACTTGATTTATCACAGGCAACTTTGCCAGAGCAGTAAAATCTGTTAGCACTGATTAGAGTGCCTGACCCTCCGCGCTAGCAAGTAGGCAGGGATAAAGGGAATTAAACTGAAAACGCACCTTTAATGGTGCGTTTTTTTGTCTGCTTAAAAAGCGGTAGTGTGTTAACAGACTGCACCTTTTATTAAAGGAGCTATGTGGGTAATTTTGTGTCAAGTATAGTTTGCTAGACCTTCTGCTATGTACTTCGGCAAAAGTAGGGTAATTAAGTTGTTTCCATTTCACCTAGAGTATTGTTTTTCATGGTTATGCAAACGGTGTCGCATTAGTGAAATGCGTAGTTGATATAAAATGTGGTGAATTAAATATATCGAAGATGCTACGTTAAATGAAGAAGCTCAATTTAGTAACCTTTTTAACACCCATGCTTCTAGCATTCCAAATGGCTATCGCGGCTGATCTTGGAAAAGCAGAATATTCTAATGAATTCATTGAATGTACAGTTGTTGAAGTCGCCATACAGTATGAATCTGGTGTACATGAAACAAAGTATGAGTGCTTTGAAGAAAATATGAGCGGAAAGGTATATTCATTAGAAAGTGCTCAATCTAATTTCTTAACTCAGTTCGAGGCTAAGTCAAAGGTAAGTAATATTGATCAAAATGACTCACGTGTTGTCATGGGTAAAAATGCCAACTCAAGCCAGAACAAAATTACTCTAAACGCCAGATCTTATTATCGCATTCAAGATACTATCATTCTGACTGATGATACCGATTGGTCTATGACCAATTCGCCACCAGATCTCGAATCAATATCAGCTAGGATGAGCTCTGCTAATAGTGGTACAAAGGTTAGCTCAGTTCTCATTGTGCATATTACCGCTAACGATTTCAGTACGTCTGCATCTCCAAGTCGATTGAGTGATTCGGTATTTGGCACCCATGGTGATCCCGTCAATCTTGCGTCTCAGTATGCTGCTTGTTCATACAATGCTCAAACCTTTGTACCCGCAGCAGGAGCGAGTATTGTAGACGGTGTCATCCAAGTAACCATTGATCAAACCGTAAACGGTGTGGAAAACGGCATCGTTGTTAACAAAGCCATTGCCGCGGTTAATCAAAAGCTCGGTGTTGAGGCAAGTAAACTCTATGACTATGTAATGTTCGCCGTGCCAGCTGGAACCCAGGGTGGTTGGATAGCTTACGCTAATATAAACAGTTGGAAGTCAGTGTATAACGACAATTGGGCGACATACGTTAGTGCTCAAATGCATGAGGTTGGTCATAATTTAGGCAGAGCGCATTCTAACGAAGGCAATGTTAATTACGGTGATCAATCTGGAATGATGGGTTTTTCCTACAGTGAAGATGACACCCCAGTTCAGTGCTTTAATGCTTCAAAAAACTCCCGTTTTGGTTGGTATGGTGATAAAAAAATTACCATTACTGACACTTGGAAAGGTAAACTGATTGGCTTATCAGACTACGCCAATTCAACTGAAGACCAAAAAGTAATTCTGCATGTTGAGGATGGTCAATCTTCAGATATGGGATCAATAGACATTGGCTATAATCGGAAAGAAGGCATAAACAAAGGTACAAAAGAGGCGGGTAATCAAGTGTTGGTCGTTAAATCTGCTGAACCTACAGGCTATTCAGAATCTAATCTTATTGCGAAACTTAACTCTGGAGAAAGTTATACTATTCCTGACTTTCAAGATGAAAACTTAGACCTAGTTATCTCAGTTGGAAATTTCATAGTAGATACGAATAATGTTACCTACGCTGACGTATCAGTCACGATAAAAGATACAGCCCAAAAATATTTTGAACTAACAATTGAAAACGGCACCGGTGATGGCAATTACACAGCCGGCGCAACGGTGGGTATCATTGCCGACACCGCTCCAAGTGGCCAAGAATTTGACAAATGGGTATTGAACTCAGGGTCGGCGACCATAGCATCACCAACCAGTTCAAGCACTACTGTTTTAATTGAGTCATCAGATGCTAGAATTTCAGCAACCTACTTAGATTTACCAACTTTAACGGTAGATTTTGGAATCGGAGATGGACGCTATTCACCGGGTAGCTCAGCCGAGATTATCGCCAACTCTCCATTAGCAGGACAAGTCTTTGATCAATGGGTAGTGAGCTCAGGTGACGCAACAATAGACTCACCAACTGATCAAAGCACCCGAGTATGGATAGGGTCAGAAGATTCTACAATTACAGCAACTTACGCTGACTTATCAGCTCTCACTGTAATCGGGGGTTCCGGCGGTGGCAGTTATTTAATGAAAACATCGGTAACTATTGTTGCTGATGCACCTCCAAGTGGTCAGGAGTTTGACCAATGGATAGTCAGTGCAGGAGAGGCAACAATCAACTCAAAAGCGAGTATGAATACCACTGTTACTGTTAATTCAGTCAATACTACAGTAACAGCGACTTATCGTTCAGTTATCAAAATCATTCCAACTTTTGGTGGTTCATTATCGCTACTACCAATGTTAATTGCATTAGTTCTAGTAGCATTCCGATTTAAGCCTATCCATCCGAAAAACTGAGGGTTAAACGAAGTACTTCACGTGGATGAAACGCTAATGGTAACAAGTCGAACATACATCTCGACTGGCTACCATTAGTATCGGAACATAAATATTGTTTAGACAAACATAATAAACTGAGATAGGTATGAAGCAGCCAGTTAGACCTTTTAAGAACACTTTAAAATTGTTGATATTAATATTGACTATTTCCCTTGCTAGCTGTTCGGGTTTAATCGAAGAAGCAGTGGACGCAGCAGCACCGAAAGAAATTGAAGACAAAAATAAAACTAATTTTGATGCACTAACGTGCGAATCCCAGGGTGGTACTGTTGAAAATGTATGCATGCAGAATCAACTATTTTGCATCCAAAGTTATTCCGATGCAGGGAAAACCTGTACTGATAGTTCAGAATGCCTTGGTGATTGCAGGGTAGAAGGTCAGTTTATAGAGGCCAATACTGAAACCTCCGGATTTTGTAGCGCAGATAATAACCCTTGTGGATGCTTTCAAGCTGTGGAGGCGGGCATTGCTGAATATGCGATCTGTGTTGATTAGTATGGCAGGTAAAAGTCACAGTTAACATTTAACAATCTATACGTTCAAATATAATTTACGACAAAGGTAGTTATAACCCCTCCATCACCAAGTCTAAAATCTATTCTAGTAGTTAAACTCACTATCACTTGATCTTTATTTTTCGACTGAAGAGAACCTAAAGTATAATTAGCTCCTAGGAATATCTTTATATTTGACTAGTTAGACCGGAAAATATTCCTTGTTATTTATGTCTCAGTAACATTTACTTGAATCAAACGTATCTTTTGCTTTGTCTAAGTTGAAGTGGATAAACAAAATACCATTTTAATGTACACGACCTATTCTAAGACATTCGAATGAGAAGGAATAATGGATTGACCGAGTTAACGGTAATGTTAGTAGACAATGTGCCTGCTAGGGCTGCCATTGTAGAACAAGCTATGCTAGATAATGGCTATAGGGTCATTCGACGATTAGAAAGTGCAAAGCATTTAACTGTTGCCGTAAATGAGTGCCAGCCCGATATTGTAATTATTGATATCGAATCTCCTGATCGTGATATGTTAGAAAACATGTCACGGCTATCAAAAGATAATCCAAGACCCATCGTAATGTTTGCTGAAGAAGATGATGCTACACATATTGAAGCCGCTATTAGAGCCGGTGTGAGCGCCTATATTGTCGATGGTATGCATCCGAGTCGAGTTAAACCTATCCTACAAGTTGCGGTGGCTAGGTTTCGTGAATTTCAGGCTCTACGTACAGAACTAGAAACAGTAAAGCTGCAGTTAGAAGATCGAAAACTCATTGAGAAAGCAAAAGGACTAATTATGAAACATCAGTCCTGTGATGAGTCGGCTGCTTATAAAGCATTGCGAAAGCTAGCAATGGACAGAAGTCAACGCATGATTGACGTCGCAACAGATGTAATATCAGTAATGGAATTGATGGGAGACAAGAAATGAGCCAGTTTGATAGCCTGTCGGTGACTAATAATCCAGTCGTAAAGTTGGGTTTTATACCCCTAATTGATTGCGCTCCTTTTGTTATTGCTCAAGAAAAAGGCTTTTTTCTTGAGCAGGGTGTTAATGTTCAACTAAATAAAGAAGCATCTTGGGCGAGTATTCGAGATAAGGTTGCTTTTAATTTACTCGATGGCGCACATATGTTGGCATCAATGCCACTCGCGGCCTCGCTAGGTTTAGGTACGGTACGTTCGGCAATGCAAACCAGCTTTACGGTAAGTCACAATGGTAACGGGATAACGGTGGGTAAAAATCTATTTGCGCGCATGCAAGCCTGTGCAAGTGACACCGATGAGTTGCGAAGTGGTAAAGCGCTAAAGCGTGTGATTGAGCAGAATGACAAAAGGACTTTGCGTTTTGCCATTGTTTATCCTTATTCATCGCATAACTATTTACTACGTGATTGGTTAGATTTAGCAGGCATTAATCCTGATAGAGATGTTCAAATTATTGTGGTACCGCCCACTCAAATGATGACCTATTTACAACAGGGGGAAATCGATGGTTATTGTGTCGGTGAACCCTGGAATAGCTTAGCGGTAGAGCAGGGTATAGGCCAAATGTTGGTCACTGGCTATGATGTTTGGGGTAATACACCAGAAAAAGTTTTTGGCGTAAATCAAAAGTGGGCTGAACAAAACCCAGCCGTTCATCAACAGGTGATACGAGCTCTCGACCAGGCTTGTTGTTGGGTTCAAGATCTAGATAATCGCAATGAATTGCTCTCTATTTTAAGTGACTCAGAATATCTAAATTGCACAGTTGATCAATTGCGATACGGTTTTAGTGATGTTAAGCCCAAAGGTGGTTACGATTGGCCTATCGGTGCTAATCATGTGTTTTCAGGTCCAATGACCAACTATCCATCGGCTAACTATGCTTTGTGGATCGTTAGTCAGATGTGGCGTTGGCAACAGCTCGCTCGGCCTGTAGAAATTGTTGCACTGATCAATAATGTTTATCGACAAGATGTTTATTGTTTAGCGCTTGGTCAAACAGCAGATCATTTTCCTTGTGTTATGGACTCAACAAACTTTAATGAATTGGTATGGTTAGATGCAGTAACTAATGGACAAATAGTTATTCATAAAGATGGGATCGTAAGCGGTATCTTTATTAAAGAATAATTGTTTTATTTTGGTGCGTATCATAGTGATCGATTCTCTCTATTGGTGCGCTTTATGTCTTAAATATTAATATTTCAAATGGAACTTGCTCACAACCCTAGATAAATCAAGCTATTAACTATGTGGCACGCAAAATGCTCTATTACTGATACAAGGCTTACTTAATTCCGTAAGCTAACAATCAGAGTTCATACCAAAGCTGGTATTGAATAATAAGGCAAAGGCGCCTAAAGACGAACAAACGTTCGCCTTTAGGTGCCTTTTTTTTGGATTTTAAAAACTTCCTCACGGAGTCAGCTATATGAGTGTTAGTCAGGTAGTAGAAATATTTTTGAGTAAGCCAAGCCGAATCTTAGCATTTACAAGTGCTGTTACTCTAAGTGCTCTAGTACATTCAGAAGTAGGGTATCCAGAAAAAGAAGATCTTACTTTTGGTTTTATCAAACTAACCGATATGGCGCCACTTGCTATAGCTTACGAGAAAGGTTACTTCGAAGATGAAGGTCTTTATGTAACGCTAGAGGCGCAGGCCAATTGGAAAGTATTACTTGATCGAGTGATTGACGGTGAATTGGATGGGGCGCATATGTTAGCTGGTCAACCACTAGCAGCCACCATTGGTTATGGTACTAAATCCGACATAATTACAGCATTCAGTATGGATTTAAATGGTAATGCGATAACCGTTTCAAATTCTGTTTGGGATCAAATGAAACCCAATATCCCTAAGTCGGCAGATGGAAAAACGATTCATCCTATCAATGCAAGTGCACTTAAGCCGGTAATCGAGAGCTTTAACGATAATGGAAAATCTTTCAAAATGGGGATGGTTTTTCCTGTATCTACGCACAACTATGAATTGAGATATTGGTTAGCAGCAGGCGGAATTCATCCTGGTTACTATGCACCTTTAGATGGTGATACGAGCGGCCAATTGTCAGCAGATGTCTTGTTGTCCGTTACACCTCCACCTCAAATGCCTTCAACAATGGAAGCCGGAACAATCGACGGTTACTGTGTTGGTGAACCGTGGAATCAACAAGCAGTCTTTAAGGGAATCGGTGTGCCTGTGATTACCGATTACGATATTTGGAAAAACAATCCTGAAAAAGTATTTGGTGTGAATGAAGAGTGGGCAGAGAAATACCCAAACACGCACATCCGAGTCGTTAAAGCCCTTCTACGAGCAGCTAATTGGTTAGATGAAAATAACAATGCAAACCGTGCAGAAAGTGTTGAAATTCTCTCTCGTAGTGAATATGTCGGTGCAGACTTTGATGTTATTGCCAATAGTATGGTGGGAACCTTTGAATACGAAAAAGGAGATAAGCGTCCTGCACCTGACTTCAACGTATTTTTCCGTCACAACGCAACATACCCCTATTACAGTGATGCGATTTGGTACCTAACTCAAATGCGTCGTTGGGGACAAATTAGCGAATATAAATCTGATGATTGGTACATGGATGTAGCGAAAAAAGTATATCGCCCTGATATATACGCATTGGCAGCGCAAGCGCTCATTGCAGATGGAAGCATAGATGCTTCTGAGTTTCCCGATTTTTCAATCGAAACGGGTTTCAAACCCCCATTGAATGAGTTTATTGACAGCGTAATGTACGACGGACGATACCCTAATAAATATCTAGAAAGTTTTAGCATAGGCCTAAAAGGACAAGAGTCACCTTAATTACGTAACGGCAAGTTAGCATCAGTTAAGTTACCTTGCCTCGTTGTATTGAGATTTGAAGAAGACCCATAACATGAAGGCATATTTCGATGATTAGCTCAGCAATTGCAAAAATTCACCAATTTAAGAAATTAGATCTAAGCGCCTTTAGCATCAATTTGTTAGTCGGCTGGATAAAAAATATTATCTTTCCCCTATTAGGAACGCTTTTATTTTTAATCTTTTGGCAGGCGGGCGCCGCGAAAGTCGAAACATCATTGGGTGAGTTTCCTGGGCCGATTGTTGTATTCGAACAATGGCAAGGTTTGATTGCAGAGCACAGCCGAGAACGTGAAAAAGAAGTCTCGTTTAATCAACGTCAAGAAGATAGAAACGAACAAAGATTAGCGCAAGATCCAACCTATGAAGTTAAGATTCGAGCTTATACGGGTAAACCAACTTTCTTTGATCAAATTTTTACCAGCCTGTATACCGTGTTAGCTGGTTTTGCTTTGGCATCATTCATTGCAATTCCATTAGGTATTTTGATTGGCCTAAATAGTTCTGTATATAGCGCATTAAACCCTATTATCCAAATATTTAAGCCCGTCTCTCCGCTGGCTTGGTTGCCGCTAGTGACTATGGTGGTCAGTGCTACCTACGTATCTGATGATCCTATGTTTTCGAAATCATTTCTAACCTCGATGTTTACGGTGACCTTATGTTGTATGTGGCCGACGCTTATAAATACCGCAGTAGGCGTAGCGGCAATTGATAAAGACCTTCTGAATGTATCAAAAGTTTTAAGGCTAAATTGGTTAACTCACATCACTAAAATTGTGATCCCAACTTCTATTCCAATGATGTTTACCGGTTTGCGACTTTCACTGGGTATTGCATGGATGGTCCTGATTGCCGCAGAGATGTTGGCGCAAAATCCTGGGTTAGGAAAGTTTGTATGGGATGAATTTCAAAATGGAAGTTCCAATTCGTTAGGGCGCATTATGGTTGCAGTGCTCGTCATTGGATTTATTGGTTTTCTATTAGATCGCGCTATGTTGGTGCTGCAACGTTTTGTTTCTTGGGATAAATCTCAGGTTCTTAGATAAGAGGTCAATTATTGTGTCTGCACATTTAGATATCAGCCAAGTTTCCATTGAGTTTCCAACACCTAAGGGACCGTTTAAAGCCTTAGATAAAGTCTCATTAAAAATTAATAAAGGAGAATTTGTTTCCCTGATTGGACATTCCGGTTGCGGTAAGTCAACTGTATTAAATATTGTTGCTGGTTTGTACGATGCCACAAATGGCGGGGTGATACTCGACGGTAAGGAAATTAGCGGACCAGGACCTGAACGGGCCGTAGTGTTCCAAAACCATTCGCTCTTGCCTTGGCTGACCGCATATCAAAATGTTGAATTAGCGGTAAAACAAGTATTTGGTGGTAAAAAAAGTAAAACTGAGATGACTCAATGGATTAATCACAACTTAGAATTAGTGCATATGGGTCATGCCAAAGATAAGCGACCAGATGAATTGTCGGGGGGTATGAAGCAGCGGGTTGGTATCGCTCGGGCTTTAGCAATGGAGCCTAGCGTGTTGTTGATGGACGAACCCTTTGGTGCGCTTGATGCTTTGACAAGGGCCCACTTGCAGGATTCGTTAATGGAAATACAGAAAAGTTTAAACAACACAGTCATTATGATTACGCATGATGTAGATGAAGCAGTATTACTATCGGATCGAATTGTGATGATGACGAACGGACCTGAGGCGACAATTGGTGAAATATTAAAAGTTGACTTAGAACGGCCACGAGATCGCCTAGCGTTGGCGAACAACGCTGAATATATTGATTACCGAGCACAAGTATTAACCTTTCTTTATGAAAAACAACGTAAGGTCGAATCTATTGCACCCGCCAAACCTTCTCTAATAGACATCTGTGTGAATAAGGAGGCGAGTTAATTATGGCTTCTTCAGCGAAGCGTCAAAAACTAGTGATCATTGGAGCTGGCATGGCTGGCAGTAAACTAGCAAGCACTTTGATGGCGAAAGCTAAAAATAGTTATGACATCACGTTAATAGGTGAGGAAATTCAAGCCGGATACAACCGCATAATGTTGTCATCGTTATTGGCGAATGAACTCTCTTTTAATGAAATGCAATTTGTTGACATCAATGCGCTAAAACTAGCTGGCTTAATGTTGATAACTGGCGATGCAGTAATTGATATATGCATTAAGGCTAAACAGCTTACCTTAACAAGCCAGAAGAAAATCAGCTACGATAAATTAGTCTTTGCGACGGGCTCACGTGCCAGTGTTTTACCGGGTATTGATAGCGACGCCGGCAATGTAATGAGTTTTCGTAACTTACAAGACATAAGCAAAATAGATAGCTTACCAGCGCTTACCAACGTCTGTGTGATCGGTGGTGGTTTATTAGGTTTAGAAGCCGCAGTAGGCCTTGTTAAGCGGGGCCATAAAGTTACGCTCATTCATCGCTCTAGCCATATTTTGAATCGTCAATTGGATATAACTGCCGCAGCAATGTTAGAAGAAACATTGGCTGGGATGGGGATTCAATTCTGTTTAGGTTCTGCTCCGAAAAAACTTAATTATTTGGATGGTGCATTAAATAGGCAATCTAAAACAGTTAATTCTGTTGAGTTAGAATCAGGATTATTAATAGCGACCGAACTTGTGATTGTTGCAACAGGGATAACGCCAGAAGTCAATCTAGCCAATCGAGTGGGTCTAGATGTTAATAAGGCAATTATCGTGAACTCATTGATGGAAACTTCGGATGAACATATCTATGCCTTAGGTGAATGTACCGAGTTTGAAAACAAAACCTTTGGTTTAGTCGCACCAATTTGGCAGCAGCTCGATACGCTAGTCGCTGTACTGAAAGAAACATCTAAATGTAAATCGTTCGACACTGTAAATAATTTTACGATAAAGCCCGTTCCTACCAAGCTAAAAGTATCGGGTATAAATTTGTTTTCGGTAGGGGATATCAATAGCCAAGATGAATCTAAATGCATAACTTTAATTGATCGAACACATCAAAATTACAGAAAGCTATTTGTCGTAAATGGCCTTTTGAAAGCCGTCATATTGTATGGAGACGTATCTGATGGAAATTGGTATTTCGAGCTAATACAAAATCAAACATATATTTCAGATAAATTAGACCTAATTATTTTTGGCGAAGCCTATTGTTCAAGTAACAAAGATATGGCTCTGGTTGCTTAATACATCGTTTCGAGGAGAAATTGAAACAATGAATACTACATCAAATGTAAAACCACAGCTTGTTGTGGTCGGAAACGGTATGGTCGGCCATCACTTTGTCGAGCAGTTAATTGAAAATCAAGGTCACGAAACTTTTCAAGTAAGTGTATTTGGAGAGGAGCCTCATTTAGCCTATGACCGTGTTCATCTCAGTGAATATTTTACTGGTAAAGGTACTCTTGATTTAGCCTTAACGGATGGGTCTTTATACGACAAAAATGGCATTCGTTATTTTACCGATAGCCGAATAACGCATATTGATACCAAAAGTAAGCATGTTTTAACAGCGGATGGCATTAAGGTTTACTATGACAAATTAGTGTTAGCAACAGGTTCATATCCATTTGTACCACCCATTCCAGGGAACGATAGACCCAATACATTCGTCTATCGTACCTTAGAAGATTTAGATGAAATTAAAGCCTGTGCCGAAAAAGTAAAATTTGGCACCGTAATCGGTGGTGGTCTGTTAGGGCTAGAGGCAGCGAATGCACTCAAGAATCTTGGTTTGGAAACCAGCGTCGTTGAATTTGCGCCGCAACTTATGCCGGTGCAATTAGACGAGAAAGGGGGGGCCGTACTTAAAGAAATGATTGAAGATTTAGGTGTCACCGTTCATACCGCAACGACAACAACCGATATTGTCGATGGTAGTAAGTGCGTTCATCGAATGAATTTCGCCAGCCATAATGATGAAGAAAAATTCATTGAAACAGATCTTATTTTGTTTTCTGCTGGTATCCGACCTCAGGATGCTCTTGCTCGTACTGCTGGGCTCAATGTTGGTGAGCGTGGCGGAATCGAAGTCGATAACCATTGTGTAACTAGCGATAAAGATATCTACGCCATTGGTGAATGCGTTTTATGGAATGGGCGGATATTTGGTTTAGTGGCGCCAGGTTACAACATGGCTAAAGCCGCGGTCGCTCACATCTTGACTACCGATGGTCAATCCTTTACGGGGGCCGACATGAGCACCAAGCTTAAATTGTTAGGTTGTGACGTTGGCTCAATTGGCGATGCTCACGGTAAGACACCTGGTGCGAAAGTATTTGTTTATCACGATGGTTTTGAGGGTAGTTACAGAAAGATAGTCGTCTCGGAGGACGGTACGAAATTGTTAGGTGCCGTTCTAGTCGGCGATAACAGTACATATGATAGTTTGTTGCAATACTACCTCAATGCTATTGCATTACCTAAGCAACCGGCTGGTTTGATTTTGCCTGAACGTTCAGGCGCCACACCGGTATTAGGTGTCGATGCATTACCCGCAAGCGCATCAATCTGTAGTTGTCTTAACGTAACCAAAGGCGATATTGCTTCTGCTGTTGCTGCTGGTGCTATGTCAGTAGGTGAGGTGAAAACCGCGACTAAAGCCAGTACAGGCTGTGGTGGTTGCGCTGCGCTACTTAAAAAAGTCGTAGACAGTGAGTTAACTGTGCTCGGTGTCGAAGTCAGTACTGATATATGCGAGCACTTTCCCTATACCCGCCAAGATCTTTATAACCTCATTAAGATTGGAGAAATAAAGGAGTTTGATGAGCTACTCGATAAGCATGGTAAAGGCCACGGTTGCTTAGTTTGTCGACCACTAGTGGGCAGTATGTTGGCCAGTATTTGGAATGAGTTTGTGTTGAAGAAACCTCATGTATCCTTGCAAGACACAAACGATAGGTTCTTGGCCAATATACAAAAAGATGGAACTTATTCGATTGTTCCACGTATTGCTGGCGGTGAAATTACCCCAGATAAGCTAATCGTCTTGGGTGAAGTCGCAAAAGAGTACAAGCTCTATACTAAAATTACTGGTGGGCAGCGCATTGATCTATTTGGTGCCACTCTAGATCAGTTGCCAGTTATCTGGGGCAAACTTATTGAAGCTGGTTTTGAGACGGGTCAAGCCTATGGTAAATCGGTAAGAACGGTAAAATCTTGCGTAGGTAGTTCATGGTGTCGTTACGGTGTTAAAGACAGTATGAAAATGGCGATTGATATTGAAAATCGATACAAAGGATTACGTTCTCCTCACAAATTAAAATTTGCGGTTTCTGGTTGTACACGCGAATGCGCAGAAGCGCAAAGCAAAGACATTGGTGTTATTGCTACCGAAGGCGGATGGAATCTCTACGTTTGCGGAAATGGCGGTATGAAGCCCCGTCATGCAGATCTATTCGCAACCGATTTAAATGATCAAACGCTTATTCAATATATTGATCGAATACTTATGTTTTACGTAAAAACTGCTGATCGCTTGCAAAGAACCTCAGTATGGATGGATAACTTAGAAGGTGGTCTTGAATATTTAAAAGAAGTCGTCATTGCCGATAGTTTAGGGCTAGGTGCTGAACTGGAAGCGCAAATGGACCTTATTGTGGATACATTCCAGTGTGAGTGGAAAACTACATTAGAAGATCCAGAAGCGGTTAAAGCTTTTAGACCTTTTGTAAATGCCGCGGACAAAGATGAAAATATTATCTTTATTGAAGAGCGAAATCAAATTCGGCCTGCTACAGACATTGAAAAATCAAACCTAATTGCAAAAGCGAACTAAAAGGAAATTATCATGCAGTGGAAAACCATTTGTAAAGAAACAGACCTTATCCCGAATGTTGGCGTGGCTGCCATGTTCGAAGGTCAGCAAGTAGCGTTATTTTATATGCCTAAAACAGAAAAAAAAGTATACGCACTTTCTAACTGGGATCCATTTAGTAAGGCAAATGTCATGTCTAGAGGGTTGCTAGGTGATATTGGTGAAAAATTAGTGGTCTCAAGTCCAATCTATAAACAACACTTTGAGCTCGATACAGGAAAATGTATTGAGGAGGCAGTAGAGGTTCCTTGCTGGCAAGCTCAATTAGTGAATGGTGACGTTCAGTTGTCGCTTACTTAGTCATCGGTAAATTGGACAACAGGAATCTAACATGCAAGCGCAAACAGGAAAAACGACCTGCCCATACTGTGGCGTAGGTTGCGGGGTAAAAGTACCCTTGTCGCCAGATAGAACCAGCGTTATTGGGCCTGTTTGTGGTGATGAGAATCACCCAGCTAACTTTGGTAAACTTTGTGTTAAAGGCAGTCACTTATCCGAAACATTATCTTCAGATGGCCGGCTGTTACAACCTGTTGTCGATGGAATAGAAACCCATTGGGATGATGCGATATCGACTGTAGCCGAACGTATTAAAACTATAATTGATGAACATGGACCCGACGCATTTGCTTTTTACCTTTCTGGGCAAATACTAACCGAAGATTATTATGTCGCCAATAAACTCGCGAAAGGCTTTATTGGTACTGCCAATATTGATACTAATTCGCGCCTGTGTATGGCATCAGCCGTGGCAGGTTATAAACGTGCCTTTGGTTCTGATACCGTACCTTGTAATTACGAAGATCTCGAAAAATGTGATCTATTGATCATGGTCGGGTCAAATGCGGCATGGACGCATCCTATATTGTACCAACGAATAGTCGAAGCGAAGAAAAATCGACCCAATATGAAAGTTGTGGTGATCGATCCAAGACGAACCGCGACTTGTGACATTGCCGACTTGCATCTCGCCATTGCTCCAGGCAGTGATGCTGCAATTTTTAACTATTTACTAACAGAATCGGTACGACAAAACTGCTTAGATCAAAATTTTATTGCCAACAACACCGATGGTTTTGAAGCTGCCTTATTTCAGGCCCAAGCAACCCTTGCCAGTAAAAAGGAGGTGGCATCCTTTTGTGATATTAACGAATCAATTTTACAGCAACTGGCCGATTGGTGGTGCAGTAAAGAAAAAGCCGTTTCATTCTTTTCACAGGGCGTCAATCAGTCTGCTACCGGCGTAGACAAAGCTAACGCTATCATTAATTGTCATCTTGCCACTGGTCGTATTGGCAAGGAAGGTATGGGTCCGTTCTCTATTACTGGACAGCCTAATGCCATGGGTGGACGTGAAGTTGGCGGCTTAGCCAATCAACTTGCAGCACACATGGATTTTACTACTGAAGGCGCTATTGATTTGGTACAACGGTTTTGGCAAGCCCCGAACATGGCCACTAAGGATGGCCTAAAAGCCGTTGATTTGTTTCAGGCTATAGAGCAGGGCACAGTGAAAGCGGTTTGGATAATGTCGACCAATCCGATGGTAAGTTTACCGGATACCGCTCAAGTTCAACGAGCATTAGAAAAATGCGAACTGGTTGTCGTTAGCGATTGCAATACCATCACAGACACCACTGTCTTTGCAGATGTATTAATTCCGGCTACAAGTTGGAGTGAAAAGGATGGTACGGTTACGAATTCTGAACGACGTATTTCCCGTCAACGAGGTTTACTACCGCCTCCTGGTGAAGCGCATCATGATTGGCAAGCCATTTGTGAAGTTGCCAAAGCCATGGGATTTACAACTGGCTTTGATTATAAGCAGGTATTTGAAATTTTTGCAGAGCATGCGGATCTATCTGGCTTTGAGAATGAAGGCAAACGTGACTTTGATATTAGTTTCTATAGTCAAATTAATCAGCAAGGTTATGAAGACCTTTTACCGGTCCAATGGCCAGTGACCAACACCAACCCATTTGGTACTGCGCGTATGTTCAGTAATGGGCGCTTTTATACTGAAAACCAACGTGCACAATTTATTGCCATTGAGCCTAGATTCCCCGCTATAAAGGCGAATAAGGATTACCCTTTCATTCTTAATACTGGGCGTATACGTGATCAATGGCATACCATGACGCGAACGGGTAAAGCAGCAAAGTTGCTAGGCCATATTGATCAACCCTATGTTGAAATGTCACCTCTAGATGCGATCGAGCTTGCAGTGCAAGAAAAGCAACTTATAAAGCTAGACTCAGTTCTTGGTTCCGCCTACCTGCGGGTTAAAATAAGTAACGCGCAGAAAAAAGGTCAGATATTTGCCCCTATACATTGGACAAAACAATTCGCCAGTGATGCGGTAGTGTCCAACTTAATTCCCCAAGCTGTAGACCCGCTATCGGGTCAGCCTGAATCAAAATATACTTGTGTACAGTTAATACCGCAGACTAATTTACTTTATGGTTTTGCAGTAGTGGCAAATGATATTGCAACGGATGCGCTTGATTACTGGTGTAACATCACTATTTCTGAAGGCAAATACTACGAATTTGCAATGTCAGATTCCCAACTTACAACAACTCAAAATGACGGAGGCATAATTAACTTGGTTAATAAAGCCTTAACAAGCAATGGTGTAAATATTGAGTTGGGTGAGTGCATTGAATACAGAAATCCGATTAATCAGACAATTCGTATCTCATATTTAATGGAACATAAGTTACAAGCCGTTTTTTATTTTTCACCTAATCCAACATTGCCAGATACCCAATGGCTAATCACGATGCTTGAGGCGGGTAAAGTTATCACAGAAATAGACAGAATTGCTTTATTAGCAGGCCAGCCATCAAATTCTGTCGATAAAGGAAAAATCATTTGTTCGTGTTTTAATATTGGAGAGAAGCAAGTAAACGAAGCAATCGTTAACGGCGCAAAGAGCGTGATAGAACTCGGTAAAGTTTTAAAGTGTGGAACTAATTGTGGATCATGTATTTCTGAATTGAATGGGCTAATAATACCTACCTCGAAGGTTTTAAGTGCAGATTATTTAGACGCTTCTCTTTAAACTCAAGATAGTTATAATCGCTTGATCTTCACATTAAAGCCTATTCTATGAATTCAAGTTCATTAACGGTTGACCTAAATATCTCTGCTGAAGAGTATCTACAGCATTATCAAGGGTCTGTTCATACCGTCAGTTGCGTTTCTCGAGAGGGCAAACGGGTTCAATTTCCTACCCGAATATTGCAACCTTTCGTCAGTTTAGCGGGAATTCAGGGTTCTTTTATCATTCACTTTGATCGCTACCATAAGTTTGAGCGCATAGAGCGCTTATAAATATTGATATGGCTTCGCGTTACAGTTCCAAATTATCGTATAATGCCGGCGCTTAAACCCGCAAAGGACCAAGAATGTACTCAATACTTAAGAAAGCCCTGTTTTGTTTAACCCCAGAAACGGCTCATGAACTTTCAATGGATGGGTCTAGTGCGTTAGCTCGCCTTGGTTTAATGAAACTTATGCCAAAGCCAACTGCTCAAAAACCGGTCAGTGTGTTTGGTCTTGAGTTTCCAAACGCAGTAGGGCTTGCGGCAGGATTAGATAAAAATGGTGACTATATAGATGCCTTAGGCGCATTTGGTTTTGGGTTCATTGAAGTAGGGACGGTGACGCCGAAACCACAAGAGGGTAATCCTAAACCCCGCTTATTTAGAATCCCGGAAAAAGACGCCATTATTAATAGAATGGGCTTCAACAATAAAGGCGTCGATTACTTAGTTGAGCGAATTAAGCGTACTAAGTACGAAGGCCTTATTGGCGTTAATATTGGCAAAAACAAAGTCACACCAGAAGAAGAAGCCGTTAATGATTACCTTTACTGCCTTAATAAAGTCTACGAGGTAGCCGATTACATCGTTGTAAATCTATCTTCTCCGAACACCCCGGGTTTACGTAACTTACAATTCGGTGAGCCATTGGTTCAGTTAATAAAGGCACTCAAGCAGCGTCAGAATGAGCTTGATAAAGAGCATGAACACACCCCAATCTTGATTAAAATCGCGCCAGATTTAAGCGATGACGAAGTAAAACAGTTAGCCAAAACCTTTAATGAAGAGAAGGTTGAAGGTGTCGTCGCAACCAATACCACTGTATCTCGTGATGCCGTTGAAGGTTATAAACATGGCAAGGAAGTGGGTGGGCTAAGCGGTTCTCCGGTTCGAGAGCAAGCTAACCATGTGTTGAAGCTGTTTCGTGAGCAGCTTGATGAATCAACTCCTATCATTGGTGTAGGTGGTGTCTTTTCACCCGATGAGGCCGAAGAGAAAATACAACTAGGTGCAGATTTAGTGCAGATTTACTCTGGATTAATCTATGAAGGCCCGAGCCTCATTAAAAAGTCTATTGAGCGCTTAGCAAAGTAGTACGAACCCACCCCAACAAGCTGTTACACTTTAACGATAATTAACAGGTTGGGGCTACTTTTGGCTGGAATGTCTTCAGATGAGAAGCGGTTTTTTCAAGCGGATCTCACAACAAATTTATTAGTTTGGCTCAAGTTGAGCCAATCCATTGACCAAACTATTGTACATAGTGGCTCAGAGCCCAGCGATACGTTGGCCTCTAAAGTCGATAATTTGTTTACCGAACCTACGTTGGTTAGCCACATTGGCCTAATATTAGCCATGTTCGGCTTGTTGTTTGGTTTTGTCGCTGTTTCGAGCATTGTTGGCTACTCAAATATACAGCCTGCAAATATCTGGTTTGTACTGGCTTTATTTGCTGGTTGGCCGCTGTTAACTGCTATTTTAAGCTTTATTGTAGATAAACGCCGACGTACTTCGATTATTCTCCAGGTCTTATTAAGTTGGGTTAAGCGCAGCCAAAACTTCCCTTCGTCTACATTTACCTCCAATTCAAATACGCAATTGATACTAAAGTGGCTGTCTTGGCGCTGGCAGCTATTTTCTATTGGCTTTGTTGCGGGTTCTCTAATTGGTTTTTTTGTGATTATTGCTTTTTGGGATATCTCTTTTGGGTGGTCTTCTACCTTGGCAAATAGCCAACAATGGATGGAGCCCTTAATAAAGGCCATTACCTGGCCTGCTCATTGGCTACTAGGCGTACCGTCTTCAGAGCTAATTAACGCGAGTCTATTAACACGCTATAACCCCACTCAAGAGGCTGTTTTATTGAGACTGTGGTGGCCTTACGTTTTATTTTGTATTTTCCTTTATGGTTTCATGAGTAGACTTATTTTATTGATATGGAAGTATTATCGACTAAAACGCGCCATTGTCGCCGATATTCGCACAACAAGAGTGGTTGAGCGGTTTAAATCTAAACAGGCAGAACGTACATCTGTGTTTGCGCCTTTAGTTCCAGTGCAGGCTGAGTCTACGAACCTATTTACGGGTGATACAACAAATCTAACTAGCCATTTGTTACTCGGCTGGCAGTTTAATCATCCGAGACTTAAGGTGGAATACAACTTCGGAGTACAAACCTGGCAGACCGATCTTGATTGGCTAGCCCAGTTTACTTGGCCAGAAGAGGGTGTTGATGCGTTAATTTTGGTTAATGTGTACCAGACACCTGTGATTGAGCTGATAGATTTAGTAGAGCAAATTAACAAGGTTAAGCCATTGTTAGTCGTAAAGTTAGGCATTTATAGTGGCGCAGAAGATACCTCAACCCAACAGCGCTTTGATGCAACTTGGCAACAGTTTGCCCAAAAACATCGTCAACTAACTTTTGCTCGCTTTTCTGAGGCCATGAAATGAAAGAGCCCATCTTCGCAATTGTGGGTCACCCTAACCAGGGTAAGTCGAGTATTGTCTCAACGTTGATTCAGCAAGACTCCATTGGCATATCTGAAGAGTCCGGCACCACGCTAGAATCTAGCCAGCACTCCTTAATAATTGATGGTGAAGTTCTGTTCCATCTTGTCGATACCCCAGGGTTTCAACGCCCCCGACAAGTAATTGATTGGTTAGAATCACACTGCGATTCGGCTGCGAAAAGGCAACAAACAGTCGCTCAATTCGTACAAACGTTTTCGCCAGGCACAGAAGAGGCTAATCGTTTTAAAAGTGAGGTAGAGCTACTAATACCTATCATCTCAGGTGCAGCAATTATCTACGTTGTAGATGGCTCAGTGCCGTTTTCATCGCAGTTTGAAGCAGAAATGTCTGTATTACAATGGACAGGGCAACCGCGGATTTCGTTAATAAATCCTATTGGTGGTGAGCAGTATGTAGACGAATGGACCGCTGCCTTAGGTCAATATTTCAGCTTAGTCAGGGTATTTAACCCCATGACCGATAATAAGGAGAAGCAACAATCTATTCTCCGTTCGGTCGCAGAAATATTTTCTCAATGGCGTGAATCATTGTTAGACAGCGCTAATAAATTGGACCAACTTAGCCATAAACGGACTATCCAATCCTCACAGCTAATGGCGATTTATTTAAACGATATAATTTGCTATACGGTTTCTGCGCCCGAAATCTCAGAGACTCTTTCGGCAGCGACAATCAAAGCCTTAGATCTGCAATATAAAACCTATATCCGTAAACAAGAGTCCAATTTTCATGTTCAAATTGCGCAGCTTTATACGCATTTTCACTTAGAAATCAATGAGCAAGGCCTAGAGCTAGATTACCCCGATGTATTCGATGAACAGTATTGGTACCTGTTTGGTCTAAGTCGATCTAAATTAGTTGGACTTGCAGGCTCTGCGGGTGCGGCCACGGGTGTTTTGATCGACATTGGCGTAGGTGGTAGTTCGTTGATGTTGGGAGCAGCAGTAGGCGGGATTGCATCTGCAGCGACGGCAGCTTGGGCAACGTTGAAACCAGATACTTTAAAAGTGAAAGGCGTGCCCGTTGCCGGTAAGAAATTTCAGTTTGGGCCTATTACGGATCTTCAGTTTGCTTTTGTATTGCTTGGCAGGGCGGTGTCGTACTTAAAGCAGGTGAACTCGAGGCAACATGCTCAAAGAAATGTCCTGACACTTCAGCAAGATCAAAAAGAGCAGCTTTTGGCAAATTTATCAGCCAAGCAACAAATAGATCTCGTCATGTTGCTAAAAAAAGCGCAAAAGCCTTGCTCTGACAGTGATATCAGAAAGCTAACTGACCTGATTGAAAAACTAATAGTGCCAGAAAGCAAAAAGGCTGAATAAATATTCAGCCTCTCCTAAATTTAGTTTAAATGTGAATTAGTGGTGAATTACTACTTCATTTACGCGGTGTATTCCGCTCACTCCGGTATAGCCATCCCAATTGTCGCCGCGTCCTTCTCGCCAGCCATTCATCCATTGTTGGTGCTCTGGACCTTCATCTTTAGGGCATAAATCTTTGGATTTTCCTTCGACGCCTGCCATGTAACCTTTCTGAAATGCACGTTCTAAACGATCTCTCTTTTGTCTTTTCATTAATATTGATCCTCGCTTATTCGTTTTTTCATAACTTTTTGGCTCTTATGAGCTATACAAACTTTACTAAGATGAAGTAAAACCTGTGCTACTGTTGTACCTAATTAAGCGCAGGGTTGTCGATGATCTATATGATCTAAAAATCATTTTAATATGACTTCATGTGATTAAAAAAATGGTAAACTGGCATACGTGCCACCCGAGTGGGTTAGAGCAAAGTTCAATACTATCTAATCTACGCACTATATAGTTAATAACTATATAAAAATGAATTTTAATAGAGAAACCGTCTAAAAATGACTGCTGAACAAACTTTTACATTCTGGATGACTTGCCCTCAGGGTGTTCATGGGCTACTGAAGAAAGAAATAGAAGCCATCACCGGCATAGTTGCAGGTGATTGGAACAAAGGTGTGCAATTTGTTGGCCCTTTAGAAGCAGGGTATCGAGTTTGCCTTTGGTCTCGCCTCGCTAACCGAGTTTTTCTAGGTTTGAACGACACGGTGAATGTTTCTTATGAGTCTCTGCAATCAATGATACAGGCCGTCGATTGGGATGAGCATGTTCGTCCCACCGGTACGCTCAAGGTGTCTTTTGGTGGTCGTTTACCGGAAATACGCGACAGTCGTTTTGGCGCACAAAAAGTAAAAGACTGGGTTGTTGATCAATTTCGCGATAAACATGGAACGCGCCCAAGTGTTGATAACACACCCGATTTAACTATTTATGTGCAGATTGCTAAAAAGCGCATGTTTTTAGGTGTTGAACTCACCGGTGACTCTTTGCACAAACGAGGTTATCGCCAAGCAACAGGTCCAGCACCGATTAAAGAAAACTTAGCTGCGGCACTCTTGTTTAGTAAAGACTGGTCAGACCGTGCCAAGCAAGGTGAATCGTTTTTAGATTTAATGTGTGGTTCGGGCACTATTGTGATTGAAGCCGCGTTAATGGCAGCCGATTATGCGCCAGGCTTGCTAAGACAAGAATATGCGTTTGAACGTTGGTTATTACATGATGCGATATTGTGGAATAACCTAATTAAAGAGGCTCGCGAGAGGCGGACAGTTGGTTTAGAAAATATGCCTTCGGTTCTAGGTTACGATGCTGATGGCGGTGTTATTGAGAAAGCCAATGAAACATTGGTGTCTTTAGGTGTTAGTAAGCATGCTCGATGCTATCAAAAGAATCTGGATGAATGGACATTACCGACACATTGGTCGCTAAAGCCCGGGCTTTGGGTCTCTAACCCACCTTATGGTGAACGTTTAGGTGACAAACCAACGTTAATGCGCTTTTATCGCACCGTAGGCGATATAGCCCGCTCACAGCTGTCACAGTGGTCTATAGGTATGTTGACCTCAGATGATATTTTAGCGCGTGAGATTGGCTTGCGTCCGGCTTTAAAACGTAATTTTTATAATGGCCCAATTGAAGCCATCTTTTATTCGTATGAAGCCAATGAAACACGGGCAGTAAATACCGTCGATGTTAACCAGTCGGAACAAACTCAGGCGTTAACCAACCGTGTAGCTAAGAATTTAAAGCAATTAAAGAAACTGATCAAAAAAGATCAACTTGAAGCCTATCGTGTTTACGATGCTGATATCCCTGAGTTTGCCATAGCTGTCGATAAATACGGCGATTGGCTGCATGTGCAAGAATATGCGCCACCTAAAACTATTCCTGAAGAAAAAGCACAAGCACGCCTTCTTAACGCGGTTGAAGCGTTAGCGACTTATTTTGAAATACCGGTCTCGCAAGTGGTGGTTAAGCGCCGCGAACGTCAACGTGGGACAAACCAGTATGAGAAAAAAGGCCAAACAGATCGCTCTTTTACCATTTTAGAACAGGGCGTAAAGTTAAAGGTTAACTTACACGATTACCTAGATTCTGGTTTATTTTTAGATCACCGGCCTTCACGGCAGTGGGTTCAAGAAAACGCGGAAGATATTTCGTTTTTGAACTTATTCTGTTACACCGGCAGTTTTACCTCGCATGCTTTTAAGGGCGGGGCTAAAAAAACAGTCAGTGTTGATTTGTCTAAAACCTATTTGAAGTGGGCTGAAGATAACTTGGAATTAAACGGTGGCCGCGCTGGGCCAAATCATCAGTTTGTTCACGCTGATGTCATGAAGTGGTTAAAAGAAACGGATGAAATGTTCGACTTAATCGTTATGGACCCACCGACTTTCAGTAATTCAGCTCGAATGAGTGAGACACTTGATATTCAGCGTGATCACAGCTTTTTAGTATCGTTCGCGATGAAACACTTAAACGAAGGTGGATTATTGCTATTTTCGAACAACTATCGTCAGTTCAAAATATCAGACAAAGTTGTTAACAAGTTTGATGTACGTGATATCAGTGCTCATTCAGTGCCTGCCGATTACAAACGTAAGCAACCTCATGTTTGTTTTGAGATTCGTCACAAAGAAGACTAAGGGCGTTGTTGAACTTGAGATAGGGGGGCTGAGGCGAGGTGCTGTAAAACTAGGAGCGCCGTGAACCCGTCCTTGGGGGCTCGTCATTGGCATCCATGCCAATGAACGTCCTATTTTTACAGCACCTCGCCTCCGTCGTAGTTGTGTAACGACCATCTAAGCATTATTTAATGCAGCGAAGGATCATGAATTTCGGGTCTTTTGATTTCATTTCTACTCGATCAAATAGTGACCTTAATATCGGTTGATAGACCAAGTGTCTATTTGCCACGATCCAAAGTTCTCCGCCAACTGCTAAGGCTCGGGCTGCATCTTGAAACATTTTTTTCGCGATGGTTTCCGTGATGCTGGTGCTCTGATGAAAGGGTGGGTTGCACAAAATTAGATTCGCCTCTGCCGCTTCAGGTAACCCATTAAAACTGTTGTTGTGCCAGTATTGAACTTGATTGAATCCAATTAAGTTTCGTTTTGAAGATTCTATGGCTTGGCGACTGTCATCGATACAATGGAATTCTTCTGTGTCTGGAAATTGTTGCAGATACGCTGCGGCTAAAATGCCATTACCACTGCCGAGATCAACCACCTTGTTTGCTTCGGGCAATTCTGAGAATGAATTTAAAAAGGCGCGCGCACCTGGGTCGATTGTGCTCTGAGCAAAACAACCAGGTAGATTTACGATAGGTCGGTCTAGATAATCGACATCGTATTGATCGGTTAACTTACCTATTTGCTCAACAAGGCCGGGGTTTGGTTGCTGTAATTCTACAACGCGTGCCTTTTTTTCCGCTTTGCCGGGCTTTACCGAAGCAAATAATCGGTTCATCACTTTAATATGACCTGAGCTTAGGTGTTTAACCATGCCTGCAGCATAAAAAGCCGTATCAGCGTGACAATGTTCAAATATCGATAGCAACTGCCACTCAAATAATTTTAAAGATTTAGGGATGTGTATCGCAACGACATCGTAGCTTTGGTTAACAGAGTCAATAATGTTGGGTAAGGCTACATCGTTGTTGAGGCAGTTTTCTTTTAAGGCTTGAAGTGACATGGCTGAATCATTCCACCAATCATGGTCAACTTCTGAAAGTCCTAGTGAAAGGGCACCAAAGCTATCGTTAACTAAAAGTGTTTTGTCTAAATTCAATTGAGATATGCGTGATAACATTAACGCATCAGCGGCGCTCCACGCTTGCAACCTATTGTCTTTTGGTACGCGATTTAAACGAGCATTATCTAAATTCATGATTCGATTCTTTCTAAAACCACACCTGCTTCCATGTGGTGGGTATAAGGGAATTGATCAAACAATGCGCAGGCTGATATTTTGTAGTCATCTTTGAGTGCGGCAATGTTTTCAATCATGGTTTCTGGGTTACATGACACATAAACGATACGACGGAATCGTTTGAGTAATTCGACGGTTGTGTCATCTAAACCGGCACGCGGTGGGTCTACTAAAACCGTATCAAAGTCGTAGCTGTCTATTTCAAACTCATCAAAGCGTCGGCTTTTTTGGCCTTTTAGCCAGCAATTTGATAAATCTTCACTGGCCATGCGGGCAATTTTCAAATTTGGAACTTGGTTTAATTCAATATTTTCTTGAGCACTGTTAACGGATGTTCGAGAGATTTCGGTACCCAAGGCTTTTCTAAAATTCTGCGCCATCGGAATAGAGAAGTTACCATTGCCGCAGTACATTTCCATTAGGTCTTTATCGGACGTGCCTTGGGTATGATTAACCGCCCAGCTGACCATATACTGGCAAACGCCGGCATTGGGTTGAGTAAAGCCATTTTCATACTGTCGAAACTTAAAAGGCTGCCCAGCTATGGTCAGAGATTCTTGAACATAGTCACGATCCATTACCAAGCGTAGCTTACGTGCGCGGCCAATTACCGGAAAGCCCCATTGTTCCTGCCAGTATTTAGCGCGTTCTTGCCATTCATCACCCAACTGACGATGGTAAATAAGGGTGATGAGTGCATCGCCTGATGTCGTTGTTAAAAACTCAACTTGGAATAGCTTATTACGCAATTCTTCATCTTGGTGTACGGCATCGTTAACTTTTGTCATTAGCTCGTTTATTAGTTTTGATGCAACAGGGAAGGTTGTAACTTCTATTGGTTTACGGCGGTCTTCAGGTGCGAACATGGCATAGAAAGAACGGTCGCCCTCATGCCAATAGCGAAATTCAGCTCTCATGCGGTAGTAATGCGTTTCAGAACGAAACACCTCTAGTTCAGGGTGTTCCCAGTCAGTCAGCAGTTCAGTCAGTCGATTTGACTTTTCTGTGAGTTGATCTTCATATTGTTCAGGTGCAAAAGGAAACGGCATTCGGTATCTCGCTCAAAATCAGGCGGGGAATTGTATTGATATTCTAAGGGTTATCCAGTTTATACCGTTAAAATAGTCGTATTATTGATATATGCCTATTGTACACGGAGGTTGGCTGCTTATAATCCGCGTCTTAATTTTTTATAGACAGTAGGGTATAGCCTAATGCAAAAAGCTGAAATTGATGAGTTGTTGGTTGATATTCGTGGCTTTCTAGCTTGCGAAACACCTGACGCTTGGGTTCAAGCTGCGATACAAGATTTACCCACTTTGTTGATAGATCACGCTAATTGCGAGAAAAAAGCCGCATCAACTGCTATGTCGTTAATGTACAAGTATATCGACCGGCCAGAACTTTTAGCAAAAATGAGTAAATTGGCCCGTGAAGAGTTAGTCCACTTTGATCAAGTGTTAAAAATTATGAAGAACCGCGGTATTGCTTATGAGCATGTCAGTGCAGGGCGCTATGCGGCTAAATTGTTTAAAATGGTCGTTAAAGAAGAGCCTCAGCTACTTATCGATAAGTGCATTTTAGGCGCGATAGTAGAAGCTCGATCGTGCGAGAGATTCGCGAAACTGGTGCCACATCTTGATGATGAACTGGCTAAATTTTACTCTTCTTTGCTGCGCAGTGAAGCAAGGCATTATCAACACTATATTTTGTTGGCTGAAAAATATGCCGATGGGCCTATAGAGGCACGCCTGAACGAGTTTCTTCAGGCTGAGAAAGTGTTAATTGAGTCAACTGATGATGAAATGCGTTTTCACAGTGGCGTTCCCACAGCGGCTTAGCCGTTGAGTGAAAAAACAGGGTTGTCGATACTAAATCTGTGCAAGTGCTGGCCTTGATCTGAAAACTCAGCATACCAGCCAACTTTATGCCAATCACCCAGTACAATGCGTTTTGGGTAGGCATCGGGTTCATGAATAAAGTGAATGTCTGCCATGTGGGTATGGCCATGAATAAGTATGTCGCAATCTAGCTTTGTGACAGCTCGAACAATCGCATCTTGAGTGACATCAATATAAGAAGGTGAGCGGTTAAATTTCTCTTTTGACGCTAAGCGGAGCTTTTGCGCAATGCGGATGCGCGCTTTTTTTGGTAGTAGTAAAAGGGCGTTTAAAACGATTGGGTTGCGGATAACGCGTCGATATCGCTGATAACCAACGTCATCAGTACAATAAATATCACCATGTGAGACTGCCACTGTTTTATCGGCAATAGTGAATAAGGCTTCTTCTTTAAGCAGTGTCATGCTTGAGCTTTGACAAAACTTCTGGCCGACAGCAAAGTCTCTATTGCCTGCTAAGAAATAGATATCTAACGAGTTTTTGGATGCGCAAAACGTTAAAGCGCTGGCGACAGATTTTGCTAAATCTGTTTGGATGTCATCACCTACCCAATAATCGAAAAAATCACCTAAAATAAACAAGGCTTCGGAAGAGGGCGTTATCGATTCTAAAAAAGAAAAAAACGCCTGGCTGCATGCCGGGCGCTCTTCACTTAAGTGCAAGTCTGATATAAACAGAGCGTTGCTATAGGAAGCTCTCATTAATCGACCATGGTCGCTTTTTCAATGATTACGTCTTCTGTTGGTACATCTTGGTGACCGCTCTTCATGGTAGTAGGGACCGCTTTAATACGCTCAACTACGTCAGTGCCTTCCGTAACTTCACCGAATACAGCGTAACCCCAACCATCGACTGTTTCAGATTTGTGATCTAAAAAGCTATTGTCAGAAACGTTAATGAAGAACTGACCGGTTGCAGAATGAGGGTCCATGGTACGAGCCATCGCTAGCGTATACTTTGTGTTCTTAAGGCCGTTGTTAGCTTCGTTATCAATTGGTGCATCGGTTTCACGCTGCTTCATGCCAGGCTCAAAACCACCACCTTGGACCATAAAGCCATTAATAACACGGTGAAAAACTAAACCATCGTAGAAGCCTTTTTCAACATAGCTCTTAAAGTTTTCAGCTGACTTTGGTGCTTTTTCTACATTAAGTTTGATGGTGATGTCACCCATCGAGGTTTTCATAAGTACATTCATTGTTTAATTCCTTACAATTAATTGGTAATTCCAAGATGCAACTGTTTGGCTGCGATCAATGTGTTTTGCATCAGCGAGGCAACGGTCATCGGACCAACTCCGCCTGGCACGGGTGTAATCCAGCTGGCATTTTCTGCGGCTTTGGCGAATTCAACGTCGCCAACGATCTTATTGTTGATATCGCGGTTAATACCGACATCTATGACAATTGCGCCTTTTTTAATCCAATCACCTTTTACTAAGTCAGACTTACCTGCAGCGACCACGACAATATCGGCGTTGCGAACATGTTTTTCTAAATCTTGAGTAAATCGGTGTGTTGTTGTAACTGTACAGCCCGCTAGAAGAAGCTCTAAAGACATAGGGCGACCAACATGATTTGAAGCACCGACCACAACGGCGTCTTTACCACGGATGGTTTCGCCGGTTGAGTGTAGCAGTGTCATAATACCTTTTGGCGTGCAGCTTTCGAGTAATGGACGACGTTGAGCAAGACGACCAATATTAAACGGATGAAAGCCGTCTACATCTTTGTCGACTTTAATGTGCTCTAAAACTGTATGAGCGTTTATATGCTGTGGAATAGGCATTTGCACTAAAATACCGTCTATAGAGGCGTCTTCATTTAGTTCATCTATTAAAGCCAGCAATTCAGCTTCCTTAACAGACTCATCAAGGTTGTGGCTAATCGATTTAAAGCCAACATCTTCACAGGCTTTAACTTTACTGGCTACGTACTTTTGCGACGCGAAATCGGTTCCGACTAGTATTACGGCTAAGCCAGGTGGCCGATGGCCTTGGCTGGTCATCGTCAATACGTCTTTTTTAATTTGCGCTTGAATAGCAATGGAAATGGCTTTGCCATCAATTATTTTGGCCGACACGGTTGCCACCTTTGTTAAGATAATAAGAATAGAGGTAAAATTAGCGCGAATTCTCGCATGCGAGCCGTGGTACGGCAACTAATCGAGCTTAATTACTCAGGCATAGATTCAATTTGTTTAATAAAACAGCGTAAGCTGATAATAAAGTGAGCTATCGCCTTGTTTTTTAACATTTTTTTAAAAAAGTGTTTGACGTATTGGTAGGGTATCATTAATATGCGCGCCACGTTGACGGACACGTAGCGAACGGAGCATAGCGCAGTTTGGTAGCGCATCTGGTTTGGGACCAGAGGGTCGGGGGTTCGAATCCCTCTGCTCCGACCAATTCGCAAGGTGGCTCGTAGGGCGGGCTAGGTTTGCGCTCGTAGCTCAACTGGATAGAGCACTCCCCTTCTAAGGGAGTGGTTGCAGGTTCGAGTCCTGCCGGGCGTACCAGTATCCTGCAACGTATTAATATGGTGGGCGTAGCTCAGTTGGTAGAGCCCCGGATTGTGATTCCGGTGGTCGTGGGTTCGATCCCCATCGTCCACCCCATATTTTTAAAAAGGCCGTCTTGACGGCCTTTTTTTTTGGTTTTTTGACCAATATTAGATCAATAGACGCTTTAGGGCTTGATTATAAGGTGTTCCATCCTTAGAGTATCAGCCCCAATTTTTCACCATTAATTTAGAGTTAAGAGGAAGCCTCATGCAAGTTTCTATCGAGACGACAAGTGGTCTTGAACGCCGCATGACCGTCGGTGTACCAGCGAGCGAAGTCGACACAGCCGTAAACACGAAAGTAAATGAAACCGCTCGTCGCGTTCGTATCGATGGCTTTCGACCAGGTAAAGTACCTGTGTCTGTTGTAAAGCAGCGTTTTGGCGCGGGTATACGTGCAGAAGTATTAGAAGAAGTGGTTCGTAACCATTACTTTAAAGCTATTACAGAAGAAAAAGTTATGCCAGCGGGCAACCCAAACATCGAGTTCACTAAAGATGTAGCCGGTGAAGATGTTGAGTTTGTGGCAACATTTGAAGTATTCCCAGAAATCGAACTGGCGGGCTATGACGGCTTTGCATTCGATAAATCAGTCGCTGATATTACCGACGCTGATGTTGAAACCATGCTTGAGAATCTTCAAAAGCAACGCGCAAACTTCAAAGAAGTTAAGCGCAAGAGCAAAGACGGCGATCGAGTTAAGATAGATTTCGCAGGCAAAGTAGATGGCGAGTTGTTTGACGGCGGCAGTGCTGAAGACCAAGCAGTTACTTTAGGTTCTGGTCAAATGATCCCTGGTTTTGAATCAGGCATCGTGGGTATGAAAACTGGCGAAACTAAAACAATCGACGTAACGTTCCCTGAAGATTACGGCAATAAAGAGCTAGCGGGTAAAGAAGCTAAGTTCGATATTACTGTATATGAAGTTGCTGAAGCTGAGCTGCCAGAAATGGACGAAGCATTCTTTGCGGCCTTTGGTGCTGACGTTAAAGACGTAGACGCTTTCCGTGTGGAAGTTCGTTCAAACATGGAGCGTGAAGCGAAAAACGCACTTCAAGGTAAATTGAAGAATGACGTTATCGAGAAATTATTAGAAGTTAATACGCTAGATGTACCAAAGGCACTGGTTGCCGATGAAATTGGTCGTCTAAAGCAGCAGGCTATGCAACAGTTTGGCGGCGGTGCGGACATGGATCCGAATACACTACCTAATGAATTGTTTCAAGACCAAGCTGAGCGTAGAACTAAAGTTGGCCTAATCATGAACGAAATCGTGACTAAGTCAGAAATTAAAGCTGACGATGCCGCTGTAAAGGCATATATCGAAGAGCAAGCTTCTGTATACCAAGATCCTGCGCAAGTTATTGAATATTACAATACCAATCCAGAGATGTTGAACCAAGTTAAGGCTGTTGTGGTTGAAAACGCTGCAATTGACCATATATTGGCTGAATCAAAGGTAACTGAAGTTAAAGTCGGTTACGAAGAAGCTATTAAATCAAATGCGGCGCAAGGCTAATTTTTAGTTAAATTGTGTAACAGTATTCGATTTTAACGACTACAATTAAAGTTGGCGCTTCGTGAAGAAGGCCAGCTTTTTTTTGTTCTAATGAAAAATCAAGGAGTCAGACAATGTCTTTTGATCCTAAAACAGGATTAGCAAGCGAGATTCAAAATGCGGGTGGCCTCGTGCCTATGGTCATTGAGCAGACTTCTCGTGGTGAACGCTCATTTGACATATATTCGCGTTTACTTAAAGAAAACGTTATTTTTATTGTTGGCCAAGTTGAAGACTATATGGCTAATCTTATCGTTGCCCAATTATTGTTCCTTGAAAGCGAAAACCCTGATAAAGATATTCATTTGTATATCAACTCACCGGGTGGTTCAGTGACTGCAGGCATGGCCATTTACGACACCATGCAGTTTATTAAGCCCGATGTCAGTACAATGTGTATTGGCCAAGCTGCTAGTATGGGAGCGTTATTGCTCGCAGGCGGAGCTAAAGGTAAGCGTTATTGCTTGCCTAACTCTCGTATGATGATTCACCAGCCGTTGGGTGGCTATCAAGGTCAAGCGACCGATATCGAGATTCACGCTAAAGAAATACTATCCATGAAACAGCGTTTGAACGAAATTATGGCCTATCATACAGGTCGTCCATTGGAAGAAGTTGAAAAAGACACCGATCGTGATAACTTTTTAACCGCTAACCAAGCTGTTGACTATGGTTTAATTGATAAAGTGATAACAGACAGAAATTAATAACACTAGCGAGTTAACGAAAGAGCACATAAAAGTGTCACGAAAAACTTGCTTTTATTTGAAGGTGAATACATCTTTAATTTTAAGAAATAGGTATTGGAGTAATTAGATGGCTGAGGATAAAACCAGAAAGGGCGATGATGGCAAATTATTGTATTGTTCTTTTTGTGGTAAAAGCCAGCACGAAGTTCGCAAGTTAATTGCAGGACCTTCGGTTTTTATATGTGATGAATGCGTTGATTTATGCAACGACATTATACGAGAAGAACTACAGGATGCGGCGCCTAAGAACGAAAGCGCTACTTTGCCAACACCATCTGAATTGCGTGAAACTTTAGATGAATATGTGATAGGTCAAGACCGGGCAAAAGTTGTTTTGTCAGTTGCAGTTTATAATCATTACAAGCGATTGCATTACGGTGAAGGTAATTCAGAGATAGAACTCAGTAAGTCTAATATCTTATTGATTGGCCCAACAGGTAGCGGTAAAACACTGTTAGCAGACACTTTAGCGCGATTATTGAATGTGCCTTTCACCATTGCCGATGCCACAACGCTAACCGAAGCGGGTTATGTGGGTGAAGATGTTGAGAATATTATTCAGAAATTACTGCAAAAGTGTGATTACGATGTAGATAAAGCCCAACGCGGTATTGTATACATTGACGAAATCGACAAAATCTCTCGTAAATCAGATAACCCGTCTATAACACGTGATGTCTCAGGCGAGGGCGTACAACAAGCGCTGCTAAAGCTTATTGAAGGTACAGTCGCTTCAGTTCCTCCTCAAGGTGGTAGAAAGCACCCACAACAGGAGTTTTTACAGGTAGACACCTCTAATGTATTGTTTATTTGTGGTGGCGCGTTCTCTGGCCTAGATAAAGTTATTAGTCAGCGGGCTGAAAAGGGCGGCATTGGCTTTAATGCATCGGTAAAGAGCAAAGATGAGCGTAAATTGGGTTCGATTATTTCAGATGTAGAGCCGGAAGATTTAGTTAAATATGGTCTAATTCCTGAGTTTATCGGTCGATTACCGGTTATTGCGACACTGAAAGAGCTTGATGAAGATGCATTGATGCAAATTTTAACTAAGCCAAAAAACTCACTCGTGAAGCAGTATCAAAAGCTTTTCGAAATGGAGTCGGTTGAGTTAGATTTCCGTGAAAGCGCCTTAAAAGCGGTTGCTCAAAAGGCAATGGAGCGCAATACTGGTGCTCGTGGCTTACGTTCGATCATTGAAAACGTTTTGCTAGACACTATGTACCGTGTTCCTTCAGAGAAGGGAGTAACTAAGGTGGTTATTGATGAATCGGTTATAAACGGTGAATCAGAACCCTTACTCATATACGAAACACAAGAAGCACCCAAATCTGCAAGCGGTGCAGCAGATTAAACGGGCTTAAGCCCGTTTTTTTTATTCTAAGCTATTGATATATTTAGGTTTGCCGCAATACAGTGGTGGACTAGTAACTGTTTGAGGTTTACATGGCGCACGAAGACGTACAGCTTTCAGATACAACGGAGCTTCCATTATTGCCATTACGCGATGTTGTCGTGTACCCGCATATGGTCATTCCATTGTTTGTGGGCCGCCAAAAGTCGATTGAAGCATTGCAAGTAGCAATGGATACCGACAAGAAAATTCTATTAGTGGCCCAGAAAAACGCAAAAGACGACGATCCCCTAAATGCCGATCTATACGAAATTGGCACGCTGGCAACCGTGTTGCAGCTATTAAGGCTTCCTGATGGCACGGTGAAAGTTTTGGTCGAAGGCCAGCATCGTGTATCCATCAGCAATATCGATGATAATGGTGCCTATTTGTCGGCTAAAGCCGATAGCATCGAAACTAACGCCTTATCAGATCGAGAACAAGAATCTTTGGTTCGTATTTTACTTGCTCAGTTTGATAAATATGTACAGCTAAGCAAAAAAGTACCCACAGAAGTCTCAACTTCTTTGAACAACATTGAAGAGCCTGGTCGCTTAGCCGATACCATCGCTTCGCATTTGTCGCTAAAAGTTGATGAGAAGCAAAAAGTTTTAGAGGTCGCTTCTGAGCGGGCTCGCATCGAACATTTGTTATCGTTGCTCGAAGCTGAAATAGACTTGCTAGAAGTAGAAAAGCGTATTCGCGGTCGCGTTAAGAAGCAGATGGAAAAATCTCAGCGCGAGTACTATCTCAATGAGCAAATCAAAGCCATTCAAAAAGAATTGGGCGACTTAGATGAAAGTAACGCCAATGAAGTTGAAGATCTGACCCGCAAAATTGACGAGTCAGGTATGCCTAAAGAAGCAAAAGACAAAACATTAAGCGAATTAAACAAGCTTAAAATGATGTCGCCGATGTCTGCAGAAGCTTCCGTTGTGCGTAACTATCTAGATTGGATGCTGGGTGTACCTTGGTCTAAGCGTTCACGTGTCCGTCACGATTTAAGCAAGGCAAAAGAGGTACTTGAGTCCGATCATTACGGACTAGAAGAAGTAAAAGAACGAATATTAGAATACCTAGCCGTGCAGCAGCGCGTTAAAAAGGTTAAAGGCCCTGTTTTGTGCCTTGTCGGCCCACCGGGTGTTGGAAAAACATCATTGGGGCAGTCAATTGCTAAAGCAACCAACCGTAAATATGTTCGCATGGCATTAGGTGGCGTACGTGATGAATCTGAGATTCGTGGTCATCGCCGCACTTATATCGGCTCAATGCCGGGTAAAGTCGTTCAGAAATTGAGTAAAGCGGGTGTAAAAAATCCTTTATTCTTACTAGACGAAATCGACAAGATGGGGATGGATCATCGCGGTGATCCTGCTTCGGCTTTGTTAGAAGTATTAGACCCAGAGCAAAACCATACGTTTAACGACCATTATTTAGAAGTTGATTACGACTTATCTGATGTCATGTTCGTCTGTACTTCGAACAGTATGAATATTCCTGGCCCATTGTTAGACCGGATGGAAGTTATCCGTATTCCTGGTTACACAGAAGATGAAAAGCTTAATATTGCAAAGCGTTACTTATTGCCTAAGCAAGTAGAAGCCAATGGACTAAAAGAAAATGAACTTGAAGTATCCGATGAAGCCATTCTGGGGCTGATTCGGCACTACACTCGTGAAGCAGGGGTGCGTGGTTTAGAACGTGAATTAGCGAAAATATGTCGTAAAGTAGTCATGGAAAACTTATTGGATAAGAAAAAGTCGAAATCGAGCATCACGTTAGAGACTTTAGAGCCTTATTCAGGAGTTATAAAATTCAAATACGGGATGGCTGATAAGGAAAATCAGATCGGTATGGTAACCGGATTAGCCTGGACTTCAGTCGGTGGAGAGCTTCTAAACCTGGAAGCAAGTGCAGTTTCAGGTAAAGGTGTCGTACTAAGAACCGGTTCTTTAGGTGATGTTATGAAAGAATCGATCCAAGCAGCAATGACTGTAGTACGTTCTCGCGCTCAAGTTTTGGGTATCTTACCAAACTTTCATGAAACTCAAGACATCCATATACACGTCCCAGAGGGCGCAACACCAAAAGATGGGCCTTCTGCTGGGGTTGGCATGTGTACAGCCCTCGTATCAGTGTTAACACGCATTCCTGTGCGTGCAGATGTTGCAATGACGGGTGAGATTGCTTTACGCGGACAAGTATTGCCTATTGGCGGTTTGAAAGAAAAACTATTAGCTGCGCATCGGGGTGGTATTACCACGGTAATAATTCCTGAAGAAAACGTTCGCGATTTGAAGGAAATACCTGATAACATTAAGAACGAATTAGACATCAGACCGGTATCGTGGATTGATCAAGTTTTAGACATTGCGTTAGAGTCTAAACCCAAACCATTGACCGATGATGAGGTTGCAACGGCAATTTCTAAGCAAAAAGCCAAAAACCACCCCGAAACCAGTATAAGTACGCACTAAGCGGCTTGACTTTAGTTTTTGCGGACTGGTATAAATTGACGTTGGTTTTAGTGCAATGTTACAAAAAACATTTACAAAGGGTTAGTACGACTAAAAATAGAAATATTTTTAGTCTATTAATCACTTTGATATTAATAAAACAAAGTAAAGGGGAATAGTGTGAATAAGTCTGAATTAATTGATGCAGTTGCTGCGTCTGCGGATCTTTCAAAAGCTGCTGCTGGTCGTGCGTTAGATGCGATGGTTGAATCAATCACTGGCGCGTTGAAAGAAGGTGATCAAGTTGTCTTGGTTGGTTTTGGTACATTTTCTGTGAAAGAGCGTGCTGCACGTACTGGCCGTAACCCACAAACAGGGGACCCAATCCAAATTGCTGCTGCAACAGTACCTAGCTTCAAAGCGGGTAAAGCATTAAAAGACGCAGTTAACTAAGTTTGTTCGGCGAGCACAGTGCTCGCCATTCCAAATTATTGGATAGCAGCGTATCGCGAGATACGCTTTTTTTTGTTTATTTACTTCAAGCTTCAGAGCCAGGTTGGAAATTAAATGCTCGATACCTTTCGTAACTCCGCAAAGGGAACTCCCGGTAAAATTATTGTCGGTCTCATTGTAATCACTTTTGTATTGTTCGGTGCCGAATCGATAATGTCGATCGCAGGCAATTCATCTCCTGCAACTGTTAATGGGCAAGATATTTCAGAATACGACTATCAAATTCTGCTCAATCGTCGTCAGCAAGAATTGGCGCAAGAATATGGCGCAGAAGCGGCATTACAGCTTAGCAACTCACCCTTTTTACGTAACGAAGTTGTTAATAGTTTAGTAAATGAAGCGGTTCAGTCTCAATTGGCAGTAGAGATGGGATTTGAAATATCAGAGCAGCAAATACTTGAGTCAATAGCAAATGTTGCGGCCTTCCAAGTTAATGGCGTATTTGATCAAAACACTTATTTACGTGTACTTTCTAGTGCAGGGTATACTCACCAGACCTTCGTTGCTGGTGAGAAAAAGAAAAATGCATTAAGCCAATTGCAGGCTGGTATATTTGGCAGTGCCTTCAATATTAAAAAGTCAGTTCAGACTTTGGCTCAATTAGATAGTCAGCAGCGCGATGTTGCATACTTGGCTTTCAACGCTGCAGATTTTGAAGCAGATGTACAAGTTTCTGATGAAGAAATTCAGGCTTACTACGATGAAAACAGTAGCCAGTTTATGAGTGAAGAAAAGGTTAAATTGTCTTACCTTGTTATTTCTAAGGAAGAAATTGCTGAGCAAGCTATCGTTACCGAAGAAGACTTACAAACAGCGTATGAGTCTTATATTACTTCGGTTAGTACCAGTTCAGAACGTGAAATATCTCACATTTTAATTACCAGCCAAGAAGATAATACAGCAGCAGCGCAAAAAGCATTAGATAGACTGAATGCCGGTGAAGACTTTGCTGTTTTAGCGAAAGAGCTTTCAGAAGATCCAGGCAGTGCAGAGTTTGGTGGATCATTAGGTAAACTAGTTGAAGGTGTGTATGTTGCAGAGTTTAACACCGCCGCCGCAGAGCTTACTGAAGTAGGGCAAATATCTGGTTTAGTCGAAACTCAATATGGAACTCATATTATCCGCTTAGATTCTATTAATAAGCAGGAAGCTGTTCCTTTCGAACTAAAGCAAGCAGATTTAGAAGTTGATATTCGTGATAGAAAAGCTCGTGATGAACTTATTATAATCGAGACTCAATTAGCGGATGAAGCATACGCAACTGACAGCATTAACGATGTTGCAGAAGCATTCTTTGTCGAGGTTCAAGCAACAGATTGGTTGACACGTTCAACAATGAATCCATTGATGGCAGACAGTGCATTTCAAGCAGTGGCATTCTCTGAGCAAGTTATTAACGACGGTGTGAACAGCGACGTTGCTAAAATGGCAAACGGTGACTTAGTTGTCGTTCAAAAGAGGGATTACTTACCTGAGCAAGTAGAACCACTTAATGATGTGAAAAGCTTTATTGTTGCAAATTTAACAACTGAAAAATCTATTGAGTTAATGACCGCAGCGGTAGAAAAAACGGCTGTAAACGGTGCTGATATTACACAATGGACACTGGCCGAAGGTATTACCCGTACAGAGTCTACGTTACCTGCTGATGTAGTGAAGACAGCTTTTGCGTTGCCTAAACCAACTAGCGTTAGTGTTGGGTCAAGCAATTTAGATACTCAGGCTTATGCGGTAGCGGTTACTAAAGTGAATGATGTTTCTGTCGAAGAGTCAGACTTAAGCAATGCACAAGCATGGTTAAACCAAATGTCGAGCAACAGTCAATATCAGATTGTGTTCAATAGTGCTCGTTTGTCAGCTGATATTAAAATTCGTCAGTAGATAGCATTAACATCTTCTGTTTATAAAAGGCTGCGAATGCAGCCTTTTTCATTGGAGGTCAGTCAATGTCCGAACAAACTGAAAAGTTAAATCAAATACTTAAAGAAAACCTAATCAACACCGAAGAGTTTGCGAATTGTATGGGTATTAGTGAAGTGCATGCGATAGCCTATTGTCAGGGCTCTAAAAAACTCACATCTAGTTTACAACGCCAAATAGAGCAAACATTCAGTAAGCCTGCCAATTGGTTAAACTCAGAAACAAATTCAAATGGCCCTAATTTCGATTTATTTGGATAAACGCTATGCAGTCATTAGAAACTTTGGAACAAAAATTAAGTAACACAAAGCTAGTTGTATTCGATGTTGATGGTGTCTTAACAAATGGACAACTTTATTATTCAGAATCGGGTGAAACAACTAAAGTGTTTCATGTTCGAGATGGTGTCGGGTTAAAGCTTTTGAGTGATATGGGTATTGCAGTGGCGATTGTTACCGCTAAAAACTCTGTAATGGTTGCCAAAAGAATGCAGGAGCTTGGTATTCGTCATTATTATGCAGGCATCAAAGACAAAAAAGAAACGGTCACAAAACTAGCAAAATCTCTGTCAATTTCCTTAGCCCAAACGGTTTTTGTTGGCGATGACATGGTGGATGTGCCAGCCATGTTAGCTGTAGGTGTGTCTATGTGTCCTAACGATGCTTACGAGTATGTTAGCAAAGGTGTCGACCATGTTGTTCCAGTTGGCGGCGGTATGGGTGTTGCTCGGTATGTTTGCGATTTGATTCTAAAGTCACAAAATGTCTATCAAAAAGCTTATGAAAGAAGCATGAAAAAAGAGTTTGAGCGTAATAGACAATCGTAACTCTTCTAAAACTCAAAAAAACCACCTTTAAATTCGTTGGTTTTTATTTATAGCTCCACTGCTGTCCCATAAATACCTTAGTGAATACGCGAGGTTCAGCGGCCCATTGCTTGAAATTTCGGTCGCCGTAAACCCTTCCATGGGGGCTTGATTGAAACATCCATGTTTCAAACACCCGAATTCCAAGCAATGGACCGCTTCTCAACTATGGGACAGCAGTGATCTAGCTCAAGTTAGAAATTATCCAGTGACTATTTCTGGTAATGATTTAACAACATCATCAACAGCCTTCATTTGCTCTAAGAACGGCTTTAACATATCTAAGGGTAGTGCCGATGGACCATCGCACATTGCTTTAGATGGGTCAGGGTGAGCTTCCAAAAATAAACCTGCTATTTTCTGAGAAATGCCTGCTCTTGCTAAGTCGGTAACTTGGCCTCGACGTCCATCAGCTGAGTCCAAGCGTCCGCCTGGCTTTTGCAATGAATGAGTCACATCAAAAATAACCGGGAAGCCCGTTTCTTTCATGATGCCAAAACCCAGCATGTCTACAACTAAGTTGTTATACCCAAAACTGCTGCCGCGTTCACATAAAATTAGCTTGTCATTACCTGCTTCTTGGAACTTATTAAGTATATGTTGCATTTCATGAGGCGCTAAAAACTGTGCTTTTTTAATGTTGATAATGGCTTTGGTTTTTGCCATTGCCGCGACTAAATCAGTCTGGCGAGATAAAAATGCGGGCAACTGAATAATGTCAGCTACTTCAGCTGCAGGCTCAGCTTGGTAGGGCTCATGAATATCTGTAATAATGGGGACATTGTAGGTTTCTTTAACCTCTTGAAGAATTTTTAGACCTTCTTCTAACCCAGGACCACGAAAACTATTGATAGAGCTGCGGTTTGCTTTATCAAAGCTGGCTTTAAAAACGTAAGGTATATTTAACGCTTCGGTCACTTTAACGTAAGATTCTGCAGCACGTAGCGCTAAATCGCGACTTTCGAGAACATTGATTCCACCAAATAGGGTAAAAGGTTTATCATTGCCACAGGCTATATCACCAATTGAAACGACTCGTTGTTGCATCAAATATTCCTCTTAATTAGAAAGTAGGCTATTGTAGCCGCCTTCTCATCGAAACCAAATTTAAATGTTATCTGATACCGTAAAAACGACCATTCAATCCGCATATTCACACTATCTTGACGCTAGAGAACTAAAATCTCGATACGGACAAAAACATATGCTGGCCCAAATTGCCCGCAGTTTGTCGCGTATGCAAGTAGATGACGAAGGCAAAAAGATTGGCGAAGCGCCCATCGCAGTAATTGAAGCGGGTACCGGTACGGGTAAGACTGTTGGATACGCATTAAGCGCTATCCCAATGGCTCAGGCGTTCAATAAAAAATTGGTTATTGCAACTGCCACGGTTGCTCTGCAAGAACAGGTCGTTAATAAAGATATCCCCGATATCATTAAAAACACCAATCTCACCTTTAAAGCTGTTTTGGCGAAAGGTCGAGGTCGATATTTATGTACCCATAAACTAGAGCAGCTAATACAGTTTTACAGCGGTACGGTGGTCGCCATGTCGCTTTTTGAAGAAACAATGGCTGCCGATGAGGCCACTTTAAATATCTATAATGAGTTGATGACTGATTTCGGGCGGGGCGAGTGGAGTGGAGATAGGGATCAATTAGCTGAGAAAGTCGATGATAAACTCTGGCAGACTTTAACGTCAACTCATCGTGAATGCCTTAACAGGCGTTGCCCTCACTTCCAAAATTGTCCGTTTTTTGAAGCCAGAAATGAACTGGAAGAAGCGAATGTCATTATTGCAAACCACGATTTAGTAATGGCCGATTTATCACTGGGTGGAGGCGCTATTTTACCGGCCCCAGAAGATACTATTTACGTATTCGATGAAGGTCATCACTTACCAGATAAAGCTTTAATGCATTTTGCCAGCCAGTTAACGGCAAAGTATATGCTCAATCAATTTGAACAATGGAAGAAGCAAATACCTAAGTTACGCCTTGAACTAGCTTATGGCGAAAAATCTGAATATTTAATGGATCAAGTTGTTGATAATTTGAATGCATCTCAACAGCACTTGTCGTTTGCTTGGCAGGCGTTGCAGCCTTGGTACCATAGGTTAGATGGCGACAACAACACCTTAACTTTGTTGCAACCTGAACAAATTGAAGAGTTTTCTGCCATATTGGAACCCTTGCATCAGCCTTTCACTCAATTGTTTTTAGCGATAATTGCCTTAGACGAAAGCGTTCGTAAGCGGCTCTCTTCTGCTCAAGACATTGAAGAGAAAGACCATTTACAAAATGCACTGCCAGTTATTGGCCGTTGGTTGCAACGTATGGAACCCGCGAAGGGGTTAGTGACAAACTGGTTACAAGAAGATTCACCCGATTATGCGCCCATGGCTCGATGGATTGAGCGAGTCGATACGCCAGAATCACAAGACCTAATTTTAAACACTAGTCCCGTTTCGGCTAACCATGTATTAAGGAGTTACTTGTGGAATCGGTGCAGTGCGGCCATCGTCACTTCAGCGACGCTCACCATTGAAGGAAAGTTTGATCGTTTCTTGAATCAAGCCGGTCTCAAACACGATTCTGATGTGCTTCGCGTGGACAGTCCTTTTGATTACCAACAAGCTGTAATCGCAAAAATACCTGCTTTTGCTGTCGATGCGGCCAAAAAATCCGAGCATACCACTTCCTTAATTGAGCTGATTGAAAATAATTTGCCAGAAGAAACGGGTAATTTAGTGCTATTTTCATCTCGTGCTCAAATGTACGAGACCTATGAAGGTTTAAGCCAAAAGTGGCAAGCTATTGTGACCTTGCAGGACGATTTGCCGAAATCTATGTTAATTGGTCACCACAAAGACAGAATGGAAGGCGGTGCGGGTTCGACGCTGTTTGGTTTAGC
Organism: Reinekea sp.; assembly: GCF_046710285.1. GTDB lineage: Bacteria > Pseudomonadota > Gammaproteobacteria > Pseudomonadales > Natronospirillaceae > Reinekea. Next base: position 15,127 of record NZ_JBKEGY010000014.1, on the reverse strand, counting down.
GAGCTTGGCAGAAGGAGTTGATTTACCGGGTAACTACTTAACTCACCTTGTAATAGCAAAGTTGCCATTTGGAACGCCCGATGACCCGATTACGGCTACTCTTTCTCAATGGCTTGAACAAAAGCGGTTAAATCCGTTCCAATTAGTTACCTTGCCTTCGGCTATTATCCGGTTAGTGCAAGCATGTGGACGATTAGTCAGAAATGAGAATGACACAGGTACTATCTGGTTTATGGATCGCCGAATTGTCGAAAAGCGCTATGGCAAAAGTGTCATACGGTCGTTACCCAATTATAAATGGGAAATAGAAGCACCGAAACGCTCATAAACATTTATAAAAGCCCGCTTTTTAACTATGGGACAGCAGTGATAAAAGCCTAGTTATCTAGGCTCTTACGAAAGGGTAGTCAAAATTCACCGTGTGTTGGGTAAGTTGCATACTAATGCAATGTATTGACCCGTGTTCTTCAATTAGCGGGCGAGCATCGATGCTCACGACTCGGTGGCTCGGAAACGCTAATTGAACTTTTTCAACGGCTAAAATATCGGCGCTATCTGCATAACTAGGAACAATGACCAAGTCATTAGTAATTAGAAAGTTAGCATAGGTGGCGGGTAGGCGATGACCATCTTCTGCATATATTGCTTTAGGGAAGGGCAACTCAATTAAATGGTATGGTTCGCCTTGCTCATTGCGAAAACTAGCTAGCTGCTGGTGCATCGCATTTAACGATGTGAAATGAACATCAGTTTCGTCTTGGCAACCTTGGAAAATTATCTGATTGTTTGGCCCAAAGCGAGCTAAGGTGTCAATGTGTGCGTCTGTGTCATCACCGTCAAGCTCACCTTCAGATAGCCATAAAACTCGTTTAACGCCTAAGCTTTCTTTCAAATAGCTCTCGATGTTAGCTTTGTTCGCCTGAGGATTACGGTTCTTATTTAGCAAGCATTGTTCAGTTGTCAGTAGGGTGCCGAATTCATCAACTTCTAGGCTACCTCCTTCCAAGACCCAAGTAGATGATTCCATTGGAACCGTGAATACGCCTTGGTCTGACATGTACTGATTTAATTGGTTATCTAAAGCATGCTCGAATTTATTACCCCAGCCATTAAACTGGAAGTTAAGTAACTGGCTGGTTTCACCCGTTTGAATAGAAATTGGACCATGGTCGCGAGCCCAGGTGTCATTGCTCTCACACGCTACGAAATAACAACGACTTAAATTTGTACCTGCGTCCGCGAGTTTACGCGCCAGAACAGTGATATCGACACTGGGATGCAGTTGAACCAGACATGCCTGGTGGTGGGAAATAACCGCAACAAGATCTATATAAGTATTTTCAACTTGGTTTAAAGTTAGCTGCCAAGCACTTTCACGGTGCGGCCAAGTGAGCAAAATAGCATCTTGGGGATGCCATTCAGGTAAAAATCGAATCATTAATGAGGCCTATGGTGTTTAGGTTTGTCGCGCTTGGGCGGTTTGAATTTTAAACAAATGCTGCATCAATGTGGTGTTTTCAGCTTCTGTTAACGACTCAAAGGTTAGATGTATTTGAGTTAGGTTTTCTGTTGGAGTTAATTCTACAATGCGAGCTGTGGGAAAAAAAGTAAAATAATGGCTGCTTTGTATCACTGCGAGTGCCACTCTATCACCAACGGCAACGCTTTGGTCGGATACCAAAGAGCAGCCGCCTTCACCAATATTGATTGTTTGAGTTTTTAACTTAAATTGCTGTATTTTTTCAATTTCTTGGGCTTTTAGTGTTAAATCTATTTTCTTCTGAAGTAGCTTCAAGGTTTTTTGCACCGCTAAATCTTTAATGCGATCGCTCAGCAGTGCGATTTCAGCATCAAGTTTTACGGCTTCGGACATTATGGAGTAGGTGTTTAGCTCTGGAAAGCACTCTGCACCATTAACCACTTCGGCAGTGACTGGCTTTAGTTGTACAATGGCGTTCATGTCAACACGAAATGAATCACGTCGTTCTTGGGTATTATTTGGCATATTGGACCCGTTGTCATTGTTATGTAAAATGAATCTAATTATGCCAGTGTAGTCAATATAGTGGCGTCTTGCCGTAAATAATGGATAACAGTATGTTTCAAAGCTTACCGCTGTATATAGGTTTGCGCTATATTCGAGCTAAACGTCGAAATCATTTCATTTCATTTATCTCAGCTGTTTCAATGATAGGGCTAACCTTAGGGGTTGCGGTACTTATTATTGTCTTATCTGTTATGAATGGATTCGATCGTGAATTGCGAACCCGCATACTAGGGATGGTACCGCACGCGACTATTTCAAAAGTAGGGGAGATGACTAATTCTGACGAAGTGCGATCAATAGTACTAGAGCACCCAAGGGTCTTAGGGGCGTCTGCCTATGTGCAAACCCAAGGCATGATAGTAGGCAGTAGACAAACCAAGGGCGCCATTTTAAGTGGCGTTAACCCCGATACAATATCTTCTGTATCAATTTTACCGAATCATTTACTGGATGGTGATATTAGCGATCTCGTAGAAGGTGAATTTAATGTCATTCTTGGCGATATCCTCGCCCGTTCAATTGGCGCTTATGTCGGTGATAAAATCACTGTAATTGTTCCGCAACTATCAGTGAATATTGCGGGTATTCAACCGCGCTTTAAACGCTTTAATGTGACTGGTGTTTTTAAAGTCGGAGCAGAGGTTGATCAAACGTTAGCCGTGTTTAATTTAAATGATCTAGGAAAGGTACTTCAGTACGGAGATGCAGTAGATGGTGTTCAGTTAAAAGTAGACGATCTTTTTATGGCGAGAACCATTGCCAAAGAAGCAGGCCAAACAATTGAAGGCTTTTACAGCGTTTCCGATTGGACAGCTACGCAAGGTAACTTGTTTCAAGCCATTCAAATGGAAAAAAGAATGGTTGGTTTGTTGTTGTTTATGGTCATTGCCGTTGCAGGCTTTAACATTGTCTCTAGCTTGGTCATGTTAGTCACCGATAAACAAGGTGAAATTGCCGTACTAAGAACCTTAGGTGCAACACGTGGACAAGTGATGGGTATTTTTATTGTTCAAGGGACCGTAATTGGTGCACTGGGTATCCTTGTAGGGACATTGTTAGGTGTTTTAGGTGCGTTGACCATTGCTGATATTATTTCTGGCATTGAGAGCTTCTTTAATATCGAATTTTTAAACGCCAATGTTTATTTCATCAGCGATATACCCTCTCAATTACAATGGGCTGATATCTATACCGTATCGATCAGTGCATTTGTTATTGCTGTTTTGGCTACAATTTATCCCGCGTGGCGAGCTTCACGTATTTCACCAGCGGAGGTGTTACGTTATGAATCCTAATTCAGTTTTATCCTGTCAATCGGTCTCCCGATCTTTTAAGTTGGGGCACGAATCAATAGATGTATTAAAAGATATTTCTTTTGATATCTCAGTAGGTGAAATGGCCAGTATTGTCGGCACCAGCGGTTCTGGTAAAACAACGCTATTAAATTTACTGGCTGGATTAGATGAACCAACAGTAGGTGATGTGTTGATGGCCGGCCAAAACCTGGCCAAGCTGGCCGATAAAGATAGAGCAAGAGCACGCAACAAACACATGGGTTTTGTTTTTCAGTTTCATCATTTATTGCCTGAGTTCTCAGCGCTCGATAACGTTATTATGCCTTGTCGTATTGTCGGGAAAGTCACTGATGAATCTATTGAATACGGTAAGTCGTTGTTGAGCAGTGTGGGCTTAGGAGACAGAATGCGCCATCGGCCAGGTGAGCTATCTGGAGGAGAACGGCAACGCGTGGCTATCGCGCGAGCGTTGATCAATAAGCCTGCAGTTGTCCTCATGGACGAGCCTACCGGCAACCTCGATGAAGACAGTTCAGAACAAGCTCAAAAGCTTATAGAATCATTGAATTATCAGTTTAAATCGAGTTTTGTAATTGTGACCCACAACCAAGACTGGGCAAACCATATACCGATACAATTTAAATTATCGAAAGGGCACTTAGAAAAAGTATCCTAGTTTAAATCAACACGCTAAGGTGAACATGGATGTTTGCATTTGCTGGCCTGTTGTTAGTGCCCTGGTTATGGTTTGCTTGGGGCATTAACATTGCTTTTAGTTATATCGTTTTAGTGTCGCTATTCGCAGCGCCTTTTCTTTATTGGCGCTTCTTGTTTGTATTGCTCATTGGCTTGCTTGTACTGGGTTATCTTGAATTTCAAACTCGACATACATTGCCTTTTTCTCTACAACACCAACTTTTCCCGCTGACTATTTGTGCTGATCCGTTATTTAAGCAATACGATGATGTTCTGTTAGGTACGGCATTAGTAACTGATCAGCCCAGTTCACTTAATTTGCGAGCAGTATCTGCAGCACTGCCGAACAAATTTAATTTAGAAAACACTCCAGGTTTGTGTTTAACAGGCGTGTTTCGAGTTAAGCAACCCTTTGGTACCTTATTACCAAAGCAATTCAATGTTGATCAATACTACTTTTCCCAACAAATAGACGCCAAAGTCACTTTGGTTTCTTTGAATAGTTCATTTCCGAAAAACACCCTGATATTCGAACTTTACGGCTCTGTTGCAGATTATTTTCAACATCTGACCCATCGGCAGCTCTGGGCAGCGCTGGTATTGGGCTGGTCTTCAGGCATGAGTAGTGAATTGAAAGCTTTGCTTGCTAAAAACCAATTAGCTCACATGTTTGTTGTGAGTGGGTTCCATATCGGTTTGATTGCGTTGATGGTGAACATAATTTTTTATGGCATCGCCATGGTGCTTGCGCCTATCTACCGTTTAAATATCGCACTTCGCTACAGTGCGGTATTAATAGTCACTTCTTTTTATGTTGGTTTTATTGGTTGGCCTATCCCTGCATTACGAGCTTTGATAATGGCTGGGGTGCCCTTGTTGAGCATTCTGCTTCGGTTAAAACTGCACCCCTATAAATCTATCTTAATCTCTGCGTTGGTTGTTTTACTTTGTTTTCCTGAGACCTGGTTAAGTATCGGTAATTGGCTTAGCTTTGGTTCCGTATTAATGATAGTAATGGCCTATCGATGGCAATTTTTTTCAAGACTTTCGAAGATTGCGGCAGTGCTGGCCTTTCAACTTCTAATGAGTTTATTGTCACTGTTTTGGAGCTATTTCTATGGACTTTCGTTTAACGTTTTAGGTTTTGTGATCAACTTGATCGCCAGTCCGGTGATTACATTTATAATTTTTCCTCTAGCACTACTTGTAATTCTATTGCCTAATCCATTAGTCGCTCTATTCGAATGGGTTGCGCGATATTGTTTAACCCTAATTGAACTCACCGCGCAATTGGGTGTTGAAGGCAATGTTTCATTGGTGTTGGTTGTTTTATGTACAGGCGTGTTGGTGTTATTTTTAATGTGGCTTCCTCAGCGAAGGGTTCTATTTGGTTGGGTTTTTGTGTTTGTATTTTTTGGTACAAGTTCGTGGTATTTAGACCGACCAGATTCACCCTTATTGCAGAAGAACGAGCTGTATATCCGGTTGTTTGACGTAGGCCATGGCATTTCAGCCCTGATTAAAACCCAAGATAAAGCATATTTATACGATACCGGGGGCAAAATAGGGAAGGTAGAGAGTATTTATGGGCGAAAACTATCAGGTTTAGTACCTGACCTGTCTGCACTTATTGTGTCTCACTCCGATTCAGATCACTCGGCCGGTGCTGCAGAGGTGGTCAGCCAGTTTCCAAAAGCCATAGTGTATGCCGGCCAGCCTGAACTTTTAACGACACCTGCTATAAATTGCCATTCCAATTCAATTGATTCTGACTTTATGTTTTTTATCCCTATTCCCAGAACACTACAACTGAACGACAATGACAATTCTTGTATTTTGGTGTTACGAAATGAGCAGTTTTCGATGATATTCACCGGCGATGCCAGTCGAAAGTTAGAATACTACTTATTACAAACTTACCCCGAGCTATTCCCATTTGACATTGTTGTATTGGGCCACCATGGCAGTGACTCAAGCAGCTCGGGTCAGTGGTTAAACCTTAATAAAGATGCCTTGTTTGTCAACAGTGGGGCGGATATAGCTCGTGGTCATTGGCCATCAAAACGGATTACACAGTGGTTTAAGCAGCAAGAGCTCGCGCTAGAAAATACCGCAAAGCGAGGCACAATAGACATTTTTGTGACACAAGTAGATATTCGCCTAAAATCTTACGAATCGGCCTTTAGAAAACGCCTTATTTATTGATTTTTATACTTTTTTTGAAATTTCCTATGGTAAAGTAGGCGCACTTTAAAGGAGATATTCATTGTGTTTGAAATTATAAAGGCCGGCGGGTTATTAATGCTGCCGATTTTGCTAAGTTCGGTTATTGCCATGGCTATAATTGTTGAACGTTACTGGACGTTAAGAGTTTCAAAGGTTCGTCCTAAAGACCAGTTACCTCAGGTTTGGATGTGGATCAAAAATCATGAATTAGACTCATCTAAAATAAAAGAGCTCGCACAAAGCAGTTTATTTGGATTCGTTTTAGCCGCGGGTCTACGCACTTCTAAGCATGGCCGTGAAGCCATGAAAGACGCGATCCAAGAAGCAGGTAATCACGCAGCGCATGAAATGGAAAAGTTTCTCAGCACCTTAGGCACCATCGCGGCTATTTCGCCTTTAATGGGTTTGCTCGGTACAGTATTGGGGATGGTCGATGTGTTCTCAGATATCATGCTTCAAGGTACGGGTAATACAGCTGTTTTGGCTGGCGGTATTTCAAAGGCCCTCATTACAACTGCTGCTGGGCTCTCAGTAGCGATACCCGCTGTTGCTTTTCATCGTTCGTTAACGCGCAAGGTCGATGAGTTATTAGTCTTAATGGAGCAAGACAGTACTAAATTAGTAGATGCCATACATTCAGAAACAGCGAAAGACAAAAAATGAGATTTAGACGATCACGACAAGAAGAGGTAACGGTTAACTTAACACCCTTGATTGATGTGGTGTTTTTGTTATTGATCTTCTTCATGGTTACTACAACCTTTACGCGTGAAACTCAGTTGCAAATAACGCTTCCCGACAGCCAGTCTGAAGCTGCGGCTGAAAACTCAAGCCTAATTGAAGTGTTAGTTGACCGCACAGGTACTTATGCAGTCAACGGCCAAGTACTAATAAAGCACGATATCGAATCGTTAAAACAAGCGCTTAAAACGGTTTCAGATGGAGATGTTGATAGAGCCATTGTGATCACTGCCGATGCACAAGCACCTCATCAAGCCTTTATTCATGCGTTAGATGCTGTAGCTCAGCAGGGCTTTAATAAAGTTAGCATTACCACGCAAGCGCAAAGTAGTGAATAAATACCTAAAAGGGTGGCATTATGGAATTTTGGTATCGTAAAAAATTACCATGGTACACCTTTTTCTTACTACCGTTTTCTATACTCGTGCGTATTATTACGGAAAAAAAACGACAACGAAGAAGACTTGAAGGCTATTCAGTCCCTGTCTTAATTGTGGGCAATATAACCGTAGGCGGCACGGGTAAAACCCCGATGATTCAATATATTGCCAAGCTTTGTGGTCAAAATGACCTCAGAATAGGTATTGTCAGTCGTGGTTATGGCGGCAAAAGTAATGAATACCCCTTAATTGTAACTGCAGAGACTTTAGCTCTGGCTTGTGGTGATGAACCCAAGCTGCTTTGTAATAGCTTGAAGGTGCCTGTTGTCGTCGCACCCGACCGACATGCTGCAGTCAATCATCTTATTGAACATTTTGACGTCGATATTATTGTTAGTGATGATGGTTTGCAGCATTATAATATGGCACGTGACATCGAGTTGGTCATGCTGGATGGCGAGCGAGGATTAGGAAATGGCAACTTATTGCCAGCAGGTCCACTTAGGGAAACTGCGACACGCTTGAGTGATGTAAACTTTATTGTCAGTAAGGGCGTCTCGAACACAGAAGTAACAGTTAATGCGCAAACCACTCTACAGGTTCAACCACCTAAAAACGTACACAATCAAACCTTACTAAAAACCGATGAGATTGAGTTAGTGACAGCAATAGGCTACGGTAAAAGCTTCTTGAACTCGATCGAGCAATTAGGTTATCAAGTAACAAAATCAACCTTTTTAACAGACCATGCGGTTATCCCACCTACATCGTTGAGTGGTAATTTGCCAATTGTAATCACCGAAAAGGACGCAGTGAAACTAGATTTAACTCGATACCCTAATGTTTATGTCGCACCTTTAGAGTTTAGGTTACCTCAAAAATTCGATGAGCAATTGCTCACGCTGATTCGAGAAAAGATCAATGAAAAAAGCAGTCATTATTCCAGCTAGATTTAGCTCAACACGTTTGCCAGGCAAACCGTTGAAAGACATTCTTGGTAAACCCATGATTGTGCGTGTGTGTGAATCGGTGCAGGGTGATCATGTCGATATTGTGGCTGTTGCAACCGATGATGTTCGTATTGCCGAGGTCGTAACTGCTTATGGTTTTCAGGCAATTATGACACGGTCAGATCATATTTGCGGAACCGATCGCTTACAAGAGGCGGCTAATAAACTCGGACTCGAAGCTGAAGATATCGTCATAAATTTACAAGGTGACGAGCCATTAATGCCGACTGAAAATTTAATGCAAGTTAGTGACTTGCTTGAACATAATCCGAGTATGGCGGTTTCAACCTTGTATGAAGAAATCAGTGTTGAGCAAGGGCTAGATAACCCAAATATGGTTAAGCTCGTTCAAAGTTATTCAAATGAGGTGTTATATTTCTCGCGCGCGAACATCCCCTTTGATCGTGACAATCAAAGAAATCCTAGTGAAAAATTAAAGCGCCATGTAGGGATTTATGCGTATCGTAAATCTGCTCTAGATGCATTTGTGAGTTATCCTGAAAGTAGTTTGGAATCGTTAGAAAAACTTGAACAGCTGCGATTTTTAGAGAACGGACATAAAATTATTGCCCAAAAAGCACTAGTCAATATTCCGATTGGCGTAGATACACAAGAAGACCTTGAGAATGTTATCTCAATTTTTAGAGACTTAGCTTCATGAAAAAACTTCTATTTGTCTGTCTTGGGAATATCTGCCGTTCCCCCACCGCTCATGGCATGATGGCACATGAGAATGAACAGAGAAACCTTGGTTTGTTGATAGATTCTGCGGGGACAGCTAATTATCATATTGGTAAACTACCCGATAGCCGAACCTTGGCTGCGGCATTAAATCGCGGCCTTGATTTTAGTGATCAACGTGCAAGACAAGTCAGCATTGAAGATTTTTATAATTTTGATTACATCTTTGCAATGGACCGTAACAACTTAGCAGATCTTAAGGCAATGCAGCCAAGCGACAGCATTGCTCAGCTTGAGCTTTATCTAGAGTTTGCTGGCTTAGCTGTACCTGAGGTACCTGACCCTTATTATGGCGCAGGTGACGGGTTTGAGAAGGTGCTGGATTTATGTGTACAAGCCACTAAAAATATTGCCAGTAAAATAGCTCATGATTAAATTAGAACCAAATAAAGACTTATCTTTATGCTCGACATTAGCCTGCCCATCAACAGCTCAGTGTTATTTTGAACTCAGCTATAAAGATGACATACCTTTTGTCGTTGCCTCTACAAAAGAATTAGGATTACCACTTCTGGTGTTAGGTGGCGGTAGTAATTTGGTTTTGACACCCAAAATAAATAGTGTTGTTGTTCGTAATACTATTAAAGGGATTGAACAATTATCTAAAACTGATAAGAACGTTACATTGCGTGTAGGTGCAGGTGAAAACTGGCATAAGTTTGTAACCTGGTGTGTGGCGCAAAACTATTCCGGGTTAGAAAATTTAGCATTGATACCCGGTACAATGGGTGCTGCGCCAGTGCAAAATATTGGTGCTTATGGTGTCGAAATTGCCACCCTGGTCACACAGGTCAATGCTTACGATTTAGTAGAAGAAAAGTTTATTTGTATACCAAACGAAGAGTGTCAATTTCGATATAGAGACAGCTTATTCAAAGACCATGAAGGGCGTTATGTAATCACCTCGGTAGAGCTAAAACTGAACCGCGAGCTGAAGCCTAACCTAAGCTACGGTCCTTTAAAAATACTTGAACAAAATGAACATTTAACAGTTAAACATATTTATGAAGCTGTGATCGCCATTCGGACTGAAAAACTACCCGACCCTAAGGTTATTCCTAATGCGGGTAGTTTCTTTAAAAACCCGATTTTATCTACTGCTCAGTTTAAGGGTGTCTTGGAATTATTTCCCGATCTTGTTCATTACCCAGCGGGTGATCAGGTTAAGCTAGCGGCAGGTTGGTTAATAGATCAAGCAGGATTAAAAGGGCGAGTTAATGACCAAGGTGTTGGTTGCTATGAAAAACAAGCTTTAGTTGTCGTGAACCCGAAGCGCGCAAATGGCGACGCAATACTCGACTGGGCCGAAACGGTTAAACAGCGGGTGTTTGAGCATTTTGGTGTGCACTTAGAGATGGAACCACGTATTTGGCGTTAAATTTTCTTTAAATCACCTAATTTAGCGTAGCTTTCGAAGTTTTGGCCATTAAATATGAGTGTGTAATGTGCCGATTGTTTTACCGGAGTAGAGGCGACAGGGCGTAACAGTGCCAAGCATTCACTGCCGGAGTTGCGAACGGACCGATACATAATTCCATAGGCCTTATTTTTATAAGCTATATCTGCAAATGCTATAGATTTTTGGTAATCATCTCGGTGGTGTAATGATTCATCATTTCGAACGTCGAGTAAGTCTTCTACTATTCTGCCGGTATAACTGCGCACAACTGCGCTGACTTCATCGGTCCAGCCATGCTCTTGCCAAAACCTAGCTGTATGGAAAGACCATTCAATAATGGCTGTTTCAATGTTCTTTGAGCAATAGTAGGCGCCTCGTTCATCGCTACTAAATCGACCACGTCTTGGGTAACAGAACGAAGCCATTAGCGCACCCCAACCATCTCCATGGTGAAAGTCTTCAACCTCGATGTAGCTCGACCAGTTAAAAAGCCTATCATTAGTGCTGGACTCGACTTGTGCCAACAAAAAAGCATCGTGATCATTGGTATCAAAGACGTTTTTAGGCGGAAAACGTGAATGAACGACCCGAAAATGCTGCCACATTGGGCGACAGAGTGGGGTGCTAGTACTAGCCTCGCTTTGCATCAAAATAACGCCTCACATTGTAGAGTGCTGCCATAGAACCGTGCTCCAGCAAGTAGCTCTTAACAGATAGCCCTCGAAAGATATTGGCGGATGCAGGTTTATTAAAAAAATGTGCTAAAGCGCTAGGTGCATCGGGAATGCTTAACTTCATGGCTTTATAAATGCCTATAAGTAGTGAGAAGCGTTCCATAACATCACGACTTATCGACACACCTTGATGTGCTTCGGCTTTTTTAACGAGTTCAAACCAAGTTCGTCGCTTTATACCACCTAGCAGATCTAAAGTTTCATCGACATTTAGCTCAAATTGCACCATGGCGACATTTTTCATCCATCGAATGCTAGCTGCGGCGTGTTCACTACTAAGCTCAGCTACACTGGGTGTTGAATAATACTTTGAAGAAGGTTGTTGAGCAAAATCACCCATAGTAGTTACCTCTTAAGCAAATTTTAATTAGTGTAGTTCAAATGACGCAATAGTGCAAAACCGCATGCCTTTGATCCAAGGGTGCCTATGTGCATTTCCGGCTCCGTTGTGATCATTTAATTGAAATAAATCGTTGACATAAATAATAATCTCTATAAAGTGATCGCCAGTTAGAAAAGAACGTCTATTGTTTATCGGCTCCACTTCGTTGTTTATTGTTAAATTACGTCCTGTAGTGCAAATAAGTCAGTAGGAGATTCGTTTTTACTAAAAAAACGCTCTCTAGAGCAAAATTAATTAATACAGGATATATATCATGTCTAACAAAACTACTGGTACCGTTAAATGGTTCAACGAAACTAAAGGCTTTGGCTTCATCGAGCAAGAGTCTGGCCCTGACGTTTTCGCACATTTCTCTGCAATTGAAGGTTCTGGCTTCAAGACTTTGGCTGAAGGCCAAAAAGTTGAGTTCGTAGTAACTCAAGGTCAGAAAGGACCTCAAGCTGAAAACATCATGGCTATCTAATTGCCAAGTTGTTAAAGAGAGGCTGCCATTAGGTGGCCTTTTTTGTGCCTGTTACTTTTATATCTACAAAATGGAATTTCCTACCCGAAAAAACACAATAAACTTTATGACCTGTCATGTGATCTCGAAACTATAGACAATCTCTGGGGTTAAACGTTATTCTTTATAAACTGACAGCTAAAGGAGCGGTTTAGTCTGAATTGCTGCATGCTACTGGACCGACCATTGTTGCTTAATCTATGCGTCAAATTAAACGAAGGTTTGGAATGGGCATGGAAATATATATTTTTGTCCGCTATCGGATTGCATAGCTATTAGTGGCTTCAAATTTGGTTTTTCTATCATTAATTGGTTAGGCGATGACTATGAATATCAATAAATACCTTACACCAACGGAATTTATTGATTCTGGCAATTCAACCATCATTGAATATGCTGAGCAGTTCATTGGTGAAGAGCACGACCAAGGCAAACAAGCGATAAAGCTCTATTATGCGGTGCGTGACAATATTCGTTACGACCCGTATCGAATTAGGTTTACAGCAATTGATTTAAAAGCCAGTTCGATTCTTAACCAAGGATACGGTTACTGTGTTACAAAAGCCTTATTACTAGTAGCCCTCGGGCGCTCAGTTGGAATACCCTCTCGTTTAGGTTTTGCCGATGTTAGAAATCACTTGAGTTCTGAAAAATTAAAACAAATCATGCAGTCCGACATATTTTTTTGGCATGGATATACAGAGTTTTACCTGAATAACAAATGGGTAAAATCGACACCTGCTTTTAATAAATCCCTGTGTGATAAGGCTGGCATTAAGCCACTGGAGTTTGACGGTAGAACTGACTCAATTTTTCATGAGTTTGATCAAGCAGGCAATAAACATATGGAATATATTAAGGTTCGCGGCGAATTTGATGATCTACCGCTACGAGAAATAATCCTGACTTATAAGAAACAATATCCAGCACTTGCAAAAGCTATAACTCAGTCCCCTGAGGTTGTGTTAGAAGGCAGCTTTGAAAATGATGCATCCTCTGATTAGATTCTATATATGTATCCTTTAAAGTTATTTGTATGAGGGTTGGTTTCTTAGACCATGGAAATAAAATGGAAAAAGTTTTAGTAAGTGCGTGTCTATTAGGAAAAGAGGTTCGCTATGATGGTGGTTCATTGCAATCTGATTCGAGTGTATTGAAACAGTGGTTAAATGAGGGGAGGGTGGTTTCAACATGCCCAGAGTTTGATAGCGGAATGACCATTCCTAGAGCGCCTGCAGAAATTTCTAAAGGAGACGGCTTAGGTGTTTGGAATAGTATTTCGCAAGTCAAAGACATCACAGGCAAGGACGTTACAGGTTATTTTGTTAAGGGTGCACAGATTGCGTTAGAGCTTTGCAAGCTGCACAATCTAAAGGTAGCTGTGCTTGCAGAAGGCAGCCCTTCATGTGGAAGTTCAAAAATTTACGATGGAAGCTTTACTGGAAAAACAATAGAAGGTGTAGGTGTAACCACTGCACTTTTGAGAGAGCACGGAATAAAAGTATTTAGTCAGCATGATTTAGAGCAAGCAAACCAAGCTTTGGTCAAAAATACATAAAATTAAGGCCAAATCGCTCGCCAAACTCTGCTAAACGGGGAGGGGTTATGAGTTCTTTTGAATTGTTGCTTAACCGTGTGCGTGCATGCGAGCTTTGCAAGCAAAGTCTACCACTTGGTCCGCGACCCATTATTCAGTTAGCACCTGACTCTCGAATATTAATTGCTGGTCAAGCACCCGGACGAAAAGTACATGAATCGGGCATTCCTTTTGATGATGTTAGTGGTAATCGGCTGCGTAGTTGGTTAGGCATAACAAGTGACGAATTCTACAACCCATCTAAAATAGCTATTTTGCCAATAGGGTTTTGTTTTCCGGGTACCGGTCCATCTGGTGATTTACCGCCTAGTCCTGAATGTGCTCCAGCATGGCGAGAACAATTACTCGCGCAATTACCTTCTTTAGAGTTCATTGTTGTTATTGGCAGATATGCCTTAGATTATCACCTTCCCAATACTAATCGTTCAGTTACAGAGCATGTCAAATCTTGGGAAGAATACTGGCCAAAAATCGTACCCCTACCGCATCCTAGCCCTAGGAATAACCGCTGGCTAACACGAAACCCCTGGTTTGAGGCAGATGTTTTGCCAAGGCTGAAATCTAGAGTTCGTAATACGCTAGAGAAAAAACAGTGAATTATGCGTATAGTTGTTTATGAATCCTTTTCGAAATTTTGGAACGATCATGAGTTTAAATATTTACTTATCTGGTGAAATACATACAGATTGGCGCGAGCAAATTATTTCAGGCTGTGAAGGTAGCGGCTTTCATTTCACATCAGCAGTGACCAATCATGAAGCCAGTGATGCCGCAGGTGATTTATTAGGTAAAGAAGAAAAAAGCTTTTGGCGTGATCATAAGTCTGCCAAAGTTAATGCTATTCGAACAAAAACCTTTGTTGAGCAATGCGATATCGCCATTATTAGGTTTGGTGATAAATACAAACAATGGAACGCTGCATTTGATGCAGGGTATTGCGCCGCATTAGGTACTCCCTACATTACTCTACATAGCGAAGATGTTATCCATCCTTTAAAAGAAGTTGATGCAGCTGCGCTTGCCTGGGCAACAACTCCTGAACAGGTAGTAGAAATTCTGAAATATGTAGTGAGTGACTAGTAGTCAATTGAAATTTAATGGTGGGTAACCCCCCTTTTTAAATCAGATTTCATAACTGGTTTAATTTTCATTGTTTAATTAAATTGAGGTTCCTTTGAAGTTTTTGTTGCTTTTTACCTTAGTGCCCACAGTGCTCCTTGTTGGCTGCGTAAACCTTAAACAAGGTCAAGCCTCTAAAACGATGAAATACAATTTACATACCTATCAATGTGAAAGTGGGGAGGTAGTTTCGGCAGTATATCCTTTGGCTGATAAAGCGGCCGTGAAATATAAAGG
>NZ_JBKEGY010000013.1:0-116027 GCF_046710285.1 Reinekea sp. | reverse complement strand
CCGACGTAGATCGGTGATCTTCATTTTGATTTGCTGCGCATAGACCTCAAAGGTGTATTTATTATGAGCTATTAACGTTGGCGAATGAACTCCAGATAAATACCTAAAGTTGTGAACCAGTTCCCTAAATAGTCAAGAAAGATTGCCAGAAAACGTTATTCTATGCCTGTTTTGTAATTTGACTGGAAAAACTCCATGAATGAACTACGCGCTCAAATTGGCCTTTACTTGAAGACTATTTTAGTTGTTTGCTTGTCCACTTTGAGTGTCGCAACGCTAGCTGAAACTATTGCGGTTAAAGACGATGTCACCGTACAAAAAAGTGACCTTGTTTCGGCCTTAGTGGGGACTAAAGTAAGTCTTTCAAATGTTGAGTTGTCTGGTAGAAATGCACAGTTTGGTTTGTTCTCTGGTTTTGAGTTTTTATTCGGCACTGAATTCGATAGCGGCGTAATCATGAGTACGGGTAAGGTTTCTTCGGTTATCTCGGAAAAAAACAAAACAGATAAGGTTTCAAATGAATTTAATAGAGACGCTGTAAATGATATCGACTTAGGTAATGGAGTTTACGATCCTGCCAAGCTGACATTATCTTTTACACCTGAGTTTGATGTAATTGTTTTGGATTTTATCTTCGGCTCTGAAGAATATAACGAATACGTACACTCGGAACATAATGATAAATTCGTCATTCTAGTGAATGGTGAGAATTGTGCCAAAACGCCCGACAACCAAATATTCAGCATTGATTCTGTTAACGATAGAGCAAATTACCCACCTGTTTATGGACAGAAAGGTGCATCCTCTAATGCAAACCTATACATAAATAACGATCCGGGGATTGATGTTTATAAAAATAATGTTGAAGATTCTAAAGCACCTTATGCTACCGAGATGGATGGATTTACGCGGAAAATTCGCTGTGTCGCCGACGTTCATGCAGGTGTGACTAACAAGATTATTATCGGCATCGTTGATGATGGTGATGCAAAACTAGACTCGTGGGTTTTCTTCCGCGCTAATAGTCTAAGTTCAACAGTCATTCAAAAAAGCTATGACTCTGACCACGACGGTATTGCAGATATTATTGAAGGCAACAAAGATACTGACAACGATGGAATTCCTGACTATTTAGACTTGGATTCTGATAACGACGGCATTCCCGATGCTATGGAAGATATCGACTCACCCGTTTTGCTAGGTTTTGATCATGATAACGACGGCATAGTAGATGCATTGGATGTCGATTTGACTGGTGGGCTCGATGAAAATAATAATGGCATTGATGATGCGCTTGAGCCCACCGATACAGATAAGGATGGGATACCAGACCATATTGATTTAGACAGCGATAACGACGGTATTCTAGATGCAATAGAATCAGGAAGGTTACCTGAATTAACGGGTGTTGACACCGACTTGGATGGGCTAGATGACGCCCTCGATGTTGATCAAACCAAAGGACAAGATGCTAATCATGACGGTATTGATGACGCATTCGCACTCAATGATTCAGACAATGATGGAATGCCAGACGTTTACGATTTAGACAGTGATAACGACGGCATTCCCGATAGCGTTGAGTTTCAAGGTAATCCAAACATTGATGCAGACTTAGACGGCAGAATTGATGACGCAACAGACAAAAATAATGATGGCTTGGCCGATATCATCTCTCTCAATGCAGTCCCCGTAGACACAGACTCAGATGGTTTGCCAGATTACTTAGATTTAGATAGCGATAATGACGGATTAACAGATTTAAAAGAATCGCTACCGCTTGGTATCGTTCTAAGCGTTTTAGATGCAGATAAAAACGGTCAATTAGACAGTACCGAAGATAGAGATCACGATGGCCTGATAGATGTTGTCGATTCCATTGTTGTAAATGGTAAGGCGGGGTCATCGGTCAGTTTAATTGATATCGATGGTGATGGTCTCCCAGCCTATCGAGATGTTGATACTGATGGCGACGGGTTCACTGATGATATGGAAGATGGAGATTTCAATAACGATGGTATCAACGATCGTTTACAAAAAATGCCATCGTTAAAGACCGCCGTATCGGGCATAGGAATAGGTAGTTTGGGAATAGAATACTTAATGCTTTTGCCATTGCTCATACTATTGCGTAGAAAAAATGCAGCTAAAATTTAATATGAAAGCTGGCAATATCACAGGGTTATTATTGGTTTTGGCATTACCTTTGAGTCAGCTCCAAGCTCATGACTCTATCGCTGCAAGTTACGTTGTACCTGATGATGAGCTAGTCTGGCTAGTATATGATCCAGATGTTCATGGCGATCTAAGTTCAAACGACTTAACCTTTTTACCTGGGTGGTATGCGGGTCTAGGCGGAGGCTCAACCGAAGTAGCACCTGAAGGTAGCTCAGGTGGCTTTTTTGTTGAAGATGATCGAGATTGGGGTTTTAAAATATTTGTTGGTAGACGATTTTTCCCACATTGGAGTGGCGAGGTTTCATTCGTCGATACTGGTGAGGCAGGTTTAAGTAACAATAACCCTTCTATTGCTGCTACTCTCACAAACGCGACCATCAGCTATAAAATCCCAACGATATCAGGGAGCTATCATTTATTCGGACCGAAGAAAGACGTCGATGTATTTGGACGAGTAGGCTTGTCTGCCATCTTAAATACCGTATCAGATGAACGAATTACCTATGAAAAACAGACTCCGCTTCAGCTAAATATCGGTGGAGGTGTCCAGTGGCGTTTTGCGCCTAAGTGGTTTCTAAGAGCAGAATTTGATAGTTTTGACAATGATGCGAGCTTTATTGGATTATCCATAGGTCGGTATATTGGGCGGCACGATGAGCACCGAATTATTGAGCCTAAAGCGCTAGTGCCGGTAGTTGAAGTGCCCGAGCCGGTCGTTGTAGAGCCAGTTATGACGGTTGAAACCTGTGCAAAATTTAATGGGTCAATTGATGATATTCGTTTTGAAGTTAATTCCGCTGTTATTGTTGAAACAAGCTATCCTTTGCTTATAGAAGCAAGTGAAAACTTGAAGCAGTTCCCAGAAATTGTAATAGAGGTTCAAGCGCACTCAGACAGTACGGCATCAGATAGCTACAATTTAGAGTTGTCAGAGCGACGAGCCGGTGCGATAAAGGAATTTTTAGTACAACAAGGCATCGACTCTGAACGTATCGTTGCTAAAGGCTATGGTGAATCTCAGCCTCGGGCTAGCAATGAAACAGCAGAAGGTCGAGCACTTAATCGCCGAGTAGAATTTAAACTCATTGATAACTTGGCATGTGAATAAAACGTACTTTAAAAGGATGCAGCAAGCATGACTAAAATATTAGTGTTCGTTTGTTGCTTCCTACCCTTTTTTGCCTACGCAGAACGGACAATAGACTACATTCCGGTTTTCGAATCACTTCATTTTGACCGCCCTACCTTGTTAACGCATGCAGGGGATTCTAGTGAGCGGATATTTATTGTTGAGCAAGCTGGAAGTATAAAAGTTTTCCAGCAAAATAAAGAGGTTAAGCAAACCAGCGTCTTTTTTGACTTAGCCAAAATGACAGAAAATAAAATTTCAGTTAGTGGGGAAGAAGGCTTGCTTGGGCTAGCCTTTGATCCTGATTATAAAAACAACGGCTACTTCTATGTCTATTATTCTGCCAAAAGTCCTCGCCGTTCAGTTATCTCGCGTTTTTCTACTAGCAAACAAAATAAAAATATGGCTATGCATGGAAGCGAAAAAATATTGCTTGAGATACCGCAGCCTTATAGCAACCATAACGGAGGAATGATAGCCTTTGGTGCTGATGGGTATTTATATATCGGTACAGGAGATGGTGGTAGTGCGGGTGACCCACAACACTACGCTCAAAACTTAGCATCACTACTGGGTAAAATATTACGAGTCGATGTTAATGGCAAAGCTGCCAATGGCAATCCATTTGAGCAGCATCAAAAAGCAGAGCCAAGGGTTTGGGCTTATGGGTTGCGTAACCCTTGGCGCTTTAGTTTTGACCGAGCCACGGGCCAATTGTGGGCTGCCGATGTGGGCCAAAATGCCTGGGAAGAAGTCAATAGAGTCACTAAAGCTGGAAACTACGGCTGGCGTTGGTTTGAAGGTACACACGAGTATCGAGTCGATGAGCAAACTCACGCCAAAGTCATTGACCCAATATTTGAATACAGTCACAAAGACGGTAATTCTATTACGGGTGGGTATGTCTATCGCGGCAAAACCTACCCAGAGCTCGTTGGTTGGTATCACTTTGGTGACTTTGTAAGCGGCCAAATGTGGACATTGAATACGGCTGATTCCAATGCAACAGCTATTAAAACTGGCCGAATTAACAACCCATCTGGGTTCGGAGAAGATGAGCAAGGCGAGCTTTATGTTCTCAGTTATCAAGGAAAGCTGTTCCGAGTCGTCTCCCAGCCCTGAATCAGACCGACAACGTCGGCATGGCACCTAAACCTCTATTAGGTTAGAATTTCCTGCTTGTTATGATTGTGAAATTACCACGCTGAGACCTTTTGAATGACCGATTTGCACGATGATGATCTTCTTGGTGAAGATCAAGAAGTTTCCCGAGTAAAAGCACCACCACACTCCTTAGAGGCCGAACAGTCAGTTTTAGGCGCGTTAATGGTCGACAACAGCCAGTGGGATAACATTTCTGAACTGCTCGTGCCCGATGATTTTTTCCGCAATGAGCACCGTCAAATCTTTCGTATGATGATCAAGTTGGCTGAATCCTCTTCGCCAATGGATGTCATTACCCTTGGTGAGACCTTAGAGAAAGAAAAGCAACTGGAAGCAGTCGGTGGCATGCTGTATTTATCCGATTTAGCGGAAAATACACCCTCAATATCAAACTTAGTTGCCTACGCTAAAATTGTTCATGAACGGAGCTTGTTACGACAGCTGATTACCGTTGCCAATGATATCGCCAGCAAAGCCTATGACCCACGAGGACAGGACGCTAGTACTATCTTAGATGCGGCAGAGCGTGCGGTTTTCCAAATTGCAGAAGATAGGCCCAATCAAGGCGGATTAGAGCATATTAACCCATTGGCTGACGCTGCATTAAAGCGGATAGAAGAGCTCGCTAAGCAGGACTCCGATATTGTTGGGGTTTCGTCTGGGTTTAGTGATCTAGATAAAATGACCAAGGGCTTTAAAGGCGGTGAGTTGATCATTGTCGCGGCTCGACCTGCTATGGGTAAAACGACCTTTGCTATGAACTTAGTCGAAGAAGCTTTTTTGAACCAAAGCAAAGCCGTGGTAGTGTTCAGTTTAGAAATGCCATCTGAGCAGTTGGTAAACCGTTCATTTGCATCATTAGGGCGTATTGACCTAGGTCGAGTATCGACCGGTAAGTTACAAGATGATGACTACCCTAAACTGGCAAAAGCCATCAACTTAATGAAAGATAAAAAGCTATTTGTTGATGATACCGCAGGGTTATCGCCTTCAGATATGCGTTCACGTATACGACGGCTCGCACGTGAACATGGCGATATTGGCATGGTGATGATCGATTACCTTCAGTTAATGAGCATCAAAGGCTATACCGAAGGTCGAACTAACGAAATTTCAGAAATATCTCGCTCTTTAAAAGCACTCGCCAAAGAATTTGATTGCCCAGTCATTGCCCTGTCTCAGCTCAACCGTTCATTGGAGCAACGTCCAAATAAGCGGCCAATTGCGTCTGACTTACGTGAATCGGGCGCTATTGAGCAAGACGCCGACTTAATTACTTTTATTTATCGAGACGAAGTGTATAACGAAGACTCGCAAGATAAGGGCACGGCAGAGATTATTATTGGTAAGCAACGTAACGGGCCGATAGGTACTGTCCGTCTTGCTTTTCAAGGTCAGTATTCAACCTTTTCAGATCTTGCACCTGATTATGAGGGTTATAATCAAGACTAGTTCGAGCGCTGTTCGTGGTTCGTCTACGTTGTAATATCGCAAATTACCCTTTATACATTTTTTATATGCTGTATATCCATTTAGCATTATAACCCAAATGTATGATGGGTATTTCCTCCATTCATCAAGACTTTTGTGACTTAATCCGTATAATCTGCTCAAACTTAAAAATAGATGCTTAGCTGTGAAAAACAGGCAGTTGAGTGTATTTTGAATGAGTAAAAGGCGGTATTGATGAGTGTACGATCGGTAGATGTATTGTTAGTCGGTGGCGGTGTCATGAGTGCCACTTTGGGAATGCTACTGAAACAACTAGACCCAAATATCCGAATTTTAATGGTTGAACAAGGTGAGAAAGTTGCTCAGGAAAGTTCAGATGGTTGGAATAATGCCGGAACCGGACACGCAGCTTATTGCGAACTTAATTATACCCCTCTTAAAGATGGCGTGATTGACACCACTAAAGCGCTAGCGATCAATGAAGCCTTTGAAACCTCATTGCAATTTTGGTCCTATCTCGTTAAGAAAGAAATTTTTCCAAAACCAGAGCTCTTTATTAACCGCACCCCGCATCAATCATTTGTTTGGGGTGAAGAGAATGTTGAGTTTTTACGTAAGCGTTTTGAAACCCTCAGTGCGCACCCACTGTTTGCGGAAATGGAATATTCAGAAGATCCTGAGGTCTTGAAGTCATGGATGCCCTTGATCATGCAAGGCCGAGATCCTGAAGAGAAGGTTGCTGGTACTCGTATTGCTCATGGTTCAGACGTGGATTACGGCGCAGTGACGCGCGAGCTTATTTTTAAACTCAGTAAAATGCATGATTTTGAATTGATGGTTGGTCATAAAGTCACCGATATTCGTAAGCGGGGCGATAATGGCTGGTCTGTTGAGGCGAACAACTTGTACGACAGCGGTGGTGAATACATCAACGCTAAATTTGTCTTTTTAGGGGCTGGAGGTGCATCACTCAAGTTGTTGCAAGCTGCCGGAATTGACGAAGGTTTAGGATATGGTGGATTCCCTGTCAGCGGGCAATGGTTAGTATGCCGAAAACCAGAAATAGTTGAGCAGCACCACGCTAAAGTTTATGGTAAGGCGCCTATAGGCGCGCCACCAATGTCGGTGCCGCACCTCGATACCCGAGTGATCGAAGGGGAGAAAGCTTTATTGTTTGGTCCTTTTGCGGGCTTCACTATGAAGTTTCTGAAGAAAGGCTCTATTTTAGATTTAATTTCATCGGTTCGATTCAATAATATTTTGCCAATGATGCAAGTGGGTCTGCGTAACATGGACTTAACACGCTATTTGATCAGTGAAGTTATGCAATCGCATGAAAGCCGCATTGAGTCATTAAAACGCTATTTTCCAGAAGCTAAATCAGAAGATTGGCATTTGTCTTATGCTGGCCAGCGGGTTCAAATAATCAAAAAAGACCCTAAATTAGGCGGTAAGCTAGAATTTGGAACCGAAGTTATTACCTCGGCAGACAAGAGCTTATGTTGTTTGTTGGGTGCTTCACCAGGTGCGTCTACTGCAGTTCAGACCATGGTTGAAATTATTGAGTCAGCGTTCAAAGACAAAGTCGACACACCTGAATGGCAAGCTAAATTAAAAGAGATGTTGCCATCTTATGGCGATTCTTTAGCTGATAATTCAGAGTTGTTAAAAGAAGTGCGAGATTATACAACGTCGACTTTACATTTGAAGCCACAAGAATAATGTAACGGCAGTTGTAAATAAAAATGAGGAGTAATTAAGAACTCCTCATTTTATGTCTACTCAATAAAAATAGTCAGCTATCACTTCGCTCGGAACGTTTTGTGGCAAGAACCGCATGTGCTGGATAGCGTCTTAAAGGCTGCTTCAAACTGATCTGCCGAGTTGATTTTTGATAAATCGACAGCAGCTAGGTTTAGCTCTTCGGCTATGCCTGAGAACCTGTCCCAATCTTGCCAAATTTCTGCTTTCGCATCACTGTCACCGCCATCCGTGCCTTCTACAAAGAGCTCTAGTAATGAATCGCCAGAATGCTTTGCAATTGTTGCAGCTGCACTGGTGACGGTGTCTAAATCGAAATCCATACGACCCCGTGCAATACTAGCGAGTGATTTGTTAGCATCACCAATAGCTGACATGGCATCCATGCGTTGCTTAACAACACCCGTGGCCTCACCGTGGGCCATGCTTGCTGTAATAGACAACGCCAGAAAGGCTGAGCTAATAGTCACTAAATGTAATTTATTCATTTGGTACTCTCTTTTATCCAGAAGGTATTATTGTAGAATTAAACAAGCTTCGAATGAATATTAGTCAATATATGGATCAGGTGTTATGACAGAGTTCAAATCTTTACGTATTTTTGTTGAAAAGGGTGTAGTGACTCGCCGAGTCGAGCTGTGTCGGCTAGAAGACTTACCTGATCATGATGTGCTTATAAAAGTTCATTTTTCGAGTCTAAACTATAAAGATGCTCTGTCAGCCAATGGTCATACAGGCATTAGTCGTCACTATCCACATACACCGGGTATAGATGCTGCCGGCGTGGTAGTTAGTGATCAATCACATACGTTTAAAGACGGTGAGCAAGTAGCGGTGATTGGGTTTGACCTTGGTATGAATACCTGGGGCGGCTTGAGCGAATATATTCGAGTACCGAAGGAATGGGTCATTTCTTTGCCTGCGGGTATAAGCCTAGCGGATGCCATGCGTTTAGGGACGGCTGGCGTTACAGCAGGGTATTGCTTAGAAAAGCTGCTGCGTAATGGGCTTGCCGGCAGCCAAGCCAATGTTTTGGTAACAGGGGCAACGGGTGGCGTGGGTAGTATTACAGTGCATTTGCTTGCTTCGCTGGGCTACAAGGTGACAGCATCGAGTGGCAAGACGGATCAATACGAATGGTTAACCGCTTTGGGAGCCTCTCAAATAATTGGCCGACAAGACTTAAGTGCTGAAAGTGTTAAGGCTTTGCTGCCTGAAACCTATGATGCTGCTGTTGATACGGTCGGCCAAGATACCTTAGTCAATATTTTGAAGTCATTGAAATACGGAGGCTCAGTCGCTGCTTGCGGTATTGTAGGCGGTACTGCGGTGCCGCTCGATATTTATCCATTTATACTTCGTCATGTGAACTTACTCGGTGTCGCCAGTGCGACAGCGTCCTTGGCCGATAGGCAGCGAGTACTGGCTAAATATGCAAGCCACTGGCGGTTACGCTTACTAGAAAGCTTATGCGAGGAAATTAGCCTCGAGCAAGTGTCAGAGCGAGTTGATGCTATGTTGGCTGGCACAATAACTAGACGAGCCCTGGTGAAACTATGTTAGTGGAATCGTTATTGGCGCTCGTAACGGACACAGCTTGGCGCACAGCATTAACGCAAAAGGTACCCAAGCCAGTTTTTGAACATCTAGAAAGTTACTTAAATAATCGCCATCAACAAGGAGAAACAATTTTTCCAGATGTTTCCCATTGGTTTCGAGCTATTAATGACCTTCCGTTATCAAAAGTGAAGGTTGTGATCATGGGCCAAGACCCTTACCACGGTATTAATCAAGCTCAAGGTTTAAGTTTTTCTGTGCCTGAAAATGCAAAAATACCACCTAGCCTTAGAAATATATTTAAAGAAATCGAAAATGACTGTGGCATCAAAAATGTATCGGGTGATTTAACCGCTTGGTTAGAGCAGGGCGTATTACTATTGAATGCGACATTAACCGTTGAGCAAGGTAAAGCCGGCGTACATCAGAAGCAAGGTTGGGAGGTGATAACCGATGCCATTATTTCTATCGTCAATGAACAACAAGAGAGTTGTGTCTTCTTACTATGGGGAGGCTATGCTGAAAAAAAGATTGCTTTGCTCGATACCAATAAGCACCTAGTGTTAACTGCGCCTCACCCATCACCCTTGTCAGCACATCGTGGCTGGTTTAATTGCCGTCACTTTTCTAAAGTGAATGAGCATTTGAGCAAGTTGTCACAAGAGACTATAAGCTGGCAAACAGGCTCCATTGTTCAAGATTCACTTTTTTGAGCGATTGATATAAAACTGCTTTCCAGTTTCAGGTGGCTAATTCACCATTTATCGTCAAAAAGAATAGATAATTACCCTTTTTGCGACTTACCCCATTTAAATATTCAGTGACAGTCTCTATCATGTCGCCGCTAGTTCGATTGAGACTAACACATACAATTACTGCGTATTCAATTACGCCACACTTTAAGGAGTCGTTATGAAGAGGAACTTCATACAAACTGCCGCTATTGCTATTGCTTTAACGACAGTCTCATTGCCAAGCCAAGCCTTTAGCTTGTTCGGTTGGTTAAGTTCAGATAAAAACACTGTCGAGGATATGATTGAGTTCATTCCGGCATCTACACCTATTTTCTTCGGTTCTGTCAGTACCAAAGACATGGTGAAGAGCAGCGATGAAATGATGAAGTCTGTTGACATGGGTGAAGTTGGTGAAGAACTCGCCAGTATGATCTCAGAGTTAAGTGACGGTCCTACTGCAGAATTCGTTGAAACCTTGATCACGGATTACTACGCCAGTGCGAGCGAAGGTGGTGTTGCCTTATATGAAGCATACGGCTTAGATGTTGATGGAGCTTCGGTATTTTATATGAATGGCTTATACCCTGTCGTACGTATGGCAGTGGAAGATGAAGCCGCATTCTTAACTATTTTGAAGCAGGCTGCTGCCGATTCGAACTTCGAATTGACAGAAAAAGCGATTAACGACGATATTATTACACGAATAGAGCTTACTGAATTTGATGGTACAACACTGTCTTTGGGCTTTTTAGCTAAAGATGGCGTACTAACTATTTCAGGTTTTTCGAACCTAGATACCGATGGGTACATTGCTGAACGTTTTGCGTTAACAAAACCAGCATTGGCTTTAACTGCTAAAGATTGGAAAAATGATGGTAAAACCTATGGTTTCGATGAAACACTTCGCGGTTACTTTAGTCTTATTAAGCTAGCTGAAACGATCTTTGACCCAAGCTCGCTTGCTCATTCTCAATTCTTGCTTTTAACCGATTCAAATGAGCGTATATCAAATGTCGTGAGCGACCAATGCCGGTCAGAGGCACTCGCATTGATAGCTCAAGCCCCAAGAGTTGTATTTGGTACAGAGAATTACTTGGTTGAAGACAATCAAATGACGGTTGATTTCAGCTACACCTTGGAAATTAAACACCAAAAAATACGTGAACAGCTGTCTATGCTGCAAGGCTTTCTACCCGCGTTTATTACCAATGATAGTGAGCTAACTACGGGTTTAGCGTTGGGCTTAGATATAGACAAGCTGACGCCAGTACTTACCGAATTGTGGACTATGTTTACCACGGCCACATACGAATGTGAGCCAATTGTTGAACTTCAAAACCAGTTAAGTTCAACTAGCCCAGCAATCATGGCTATGTTCACGGGTATGGCTCAAGGTTTCAAAGGTGTCAGCATTGGTATTTATAATCTAGAAGCTGATGAGACTTCAATGTTAGGCGGCACTATTGATGCAATTGCAACCGTTTCAACTGAAAAGCCAGAGCTGCTTTTATCTCTACTAACTAGCTATGTACCAACGTTTCAAGGTCTTGAAATTGCAATGGATGGAACCCCTACGTCGTTAGAATCTCTGGGTTTGCCATTGCCAGCCAGCATTGCGGTACAAGGTAAGCATATCGTTCTTTATACCGGCGAGAAGAGTGAAAAAACAGCTTCAACCCTGAAAAACGAAGCGTTAAATGCGAAAGGCCTGATTGCAATCAATTTAGATTACACTCGTCTGGGCGATTTGATGATGGACGCTGCGCAAGCCTATGGCCAATTTGGCATGGGTGGTTCTTCTGAAACTTGCACCCAAGCTTACCAAGGTGCGCTTGCTCTGGGTCAGCTGCCAATGAAGCTAACCGCAATTGAAGGGTATAGCGAACACGGCATGCAGGCTAAATGGTCCATGAAAATGGACATGCTAAGCATGATGCAGACTTACAACAAAATTGATGGTGAATATGAACTTTCCTATTTAGATTATGATTGCTCATGGACGCCAATAGGTGGTGAAGATATTAATGCAGATGGTACCGGCCGTTTCTACGAACTTGATGAGTCAATGAGCTGTGAAGTAAGTGAATCGACCTATACTTATGAAAAGTCGATTAACTTTATGAATCAAGTGGGAGTTTCATCAAAGTATCGTGATACGTGTGACAGCGAATGGGTTGAAGATGAGCCGTTCGATTTCGATTGCATTATTTTAGGAACCACCGATTCAGGTTTTTACTGCTTAGAAACCTATGAAGGTGAAGACACCTTATACCGCTATACAAGAAAATAAACCCTATACGTTGATGCGAATCAACACTGTGTTTTTCTAGCATTAAAGAGTGAGTTTAACGACTTACTCTTTTTTTTGACTTTAAAAAGCACCAAAACGCACAATAAGCTTGTTCTCTTGGCTTGAATCAACTTATCCGCTTGTAAATTACGGGAACTCTTGGCTATTCTATCGTTAATTGATGTAATACTTATTTTTTACCCCTTTAGAGGTATTAACACGAGGCTAACTAAGAGTATTCTATAGATTCGAAACACCGAGCTGTATGACCCTAAGTCACTCCGATATGGGCATTTAGCCTCGCACCTAGATGCGACAGGGTAGTATGTAGAAATGCTATTACCTCCCGATATTAGGAAAGGTGAAATATGTTAGAAGATTCCTTTGGACGCAGGTTTTACTACTTGCGTCTTTCTGTAACTGACGTTTGTAATTTTAGATGCACCTATTGCTTACCAAATGGCTATGATGGGCTACCTGCTGAAGCCTTTTTGACGGTGCCAGAGATCGAAAAAACAGTACAAGCTTTTGCCCAGTTGGGGACGGAAAAAATCCGTATTACAGGAGGCGAACCTAGCCTGAGAAAAGACCTTTCTGAAATCATATCTAGAGCCCGCGCTGTCAAGGGCATCAAAAAAGTCGCCCTGACGACAAATGGCTACAAACTCGATAAAAAAATCGACGATTGGTACCAGGCTGGCCTAAGCCAAATAAACGTATCAATAGACTCCTTTGATCAAGAGACGTTCAAAGAAATTACTGGGCATGATCGCATCGAAGAGATTATGTCTGGTATTGACCGTGCAATCACCTTAGGTCTAAAAGTAAAAGTTAATGCTGTTTTAATGAAGGGTGTTAACGATGACTTAGCGCCTATTTTCCAATGGCTAAAAACTAATCCAGTGACATTTCGTTTTATCGAAGTCATGGAAACCGCAGACCAAGATGTATTTTTTCGTCAGCACCATGTCAGTGGTGGCGATATTAAGCAGCAACTAATTGAGAGTGGTTGGCAGTCTATTATTAGAGAGCAAGCTGCCGGACCCGCACAAGAATTTTGGCACCCCGAATACCAAGGTCGCTTTGGCTTGATCATGCCTTACAGCAAAGACTTTTGTGCCAGCTGCAATCGCTTGCGGGTATCAAGTTTAGGAAAAATGCACCTGTGTTTGTTTGCCGAACAAGGGATCGATTTACGCCATTATATGGCAGCAGATATTCCACTTGATGACATGGTAAGTGCCATCGTTGAACATGTGTCAGGCAAGGCGCTCAGTCATGAATTAATCAACCATAAAAGTGGTGCAATGAAAAACCTTAGTATGATTGGGGGCTAGCATGACACAAGCTGTTTTAATTCTAACGGGTGGGCAAAGTCGTCGAATGGGGCAAGATAAGAGCCAGTTGCAATATAAGGGCCAAGCTTTAGTTGATTGGCAGTGCAGTCGGTTTTCTGCTGTTGGTTTTCAAGTTGTGAGCCAACTTGCAGACCGATTCCCTGGATTTTTAGGGCCATTGGCAGGAATAGATGCTGCACTTGCGCAATTTCCACACATCAAGCATTGGGTAGTGGTCCCTGTTGATATGCCTAAACTCAGTACTCAAATAGTCGATACGTTATTTACTCAAGGTGCGCAGAAGAGCGCGCCAGTTGCCTTTGAAAATGCACCAATGCCCATTTACCTGAATAATAACCCTGAGTTAATTCAAACCTTAGAATCGTGGTTGAATGATGAGCAAGGCAAACGGTCAGTTTATGCTTTGTTAACACAGCTGAAAGGGCATTGGTTGCCGAATACAGATAAAGCAGAAGAGCTAGAGAATTTTAATACCCCAGCAGAGTGGCAAGCTGCTTTGTCGAATTAGTTTTAAAAATATTTAATAGTCTTAGAGAAGGAACAAACCATGAGTCATGCTGCTAAAACATTCGTACCATTAAATATTGCCGTACTCACAGTGTCAGATACCCGAGATGAATCAAACGATACTTCGGGTGCGCTACTCGTTGAGCGCGCAGAAGCTGCCGGTCATAAGATCAGTGAGAAGCGCATTGAAAAAGATGATGTGTTTCAAATAAGGTACCAGGTGTCAAAATGGATAGCCTCCGCAGATACGCAGGTTGTTCTTATCACCGGTGGTACAGGCTTTACAGGACGTGATTCCACGCCTGAAGCGGTAACGGTACTGCTCGATAAGCAAGTCGATGGTTTTGGTGAGCTGTTTCGTCAATTATCGTTTGAAGACATAGGAACCTCAACTGTCCAGTCACGGGCACTTGCAGGAATTTCAAATGGAACCTTAGTTGCTTGCATGCCAGGTTCAACCGGTGCTTGCAGGACGGCATGGGATGGTATTTTAGGCACTCAGCTCGATGCTAGAGCCAAACCTTGTAACTTTGTTATGCATTTAAAGCAAACCGATACAGAATTATGCGAGACACGAGGATGAGTGAGTTTTCTCATGTAAACCAGAACGGCGAAGCCAACATGGTCGATGTGTCTGGTAAGACCACTACGGTACGTGAAGCTCGTGCAGAAGCCTTTATTTATATGAATTCAGAGGCAATCTCACTGATCGAGCGTGGCGATCATCATAAGGGTGATATATTCGGTGTGTCTCGCATTGCAGGAATTATGGGCGCAAAAAAAACCAGTGACTTAATCCCTCTTTGTCATCCGCTAATGTTGAGTAAAGTGGGGGTTGAACTAGAGCTACAAGCAGACCAGCAAAGAGTGCGCATTGAAACGCTGTGCAAACTTGAAGGTAAAACGGGAGTTGAAATGGAGGCGCTAACGGCAGCCTCCATCACTGCACTCACATTATTTGATATGTGCAAAGCGGTAGACCCCAGCATGCGAATAGAAGGCATTAAGGTACTGGAAAAAGTAGGTGGTAAAACAGGACATTGGGTGGGTGAATGATGAACGAGTTTACATTAAAGTTTTTTGCAAAGTTACGTGAGGATATCGGATTAACTGAGCTGCATATTCCATGCAGTGAAGTTGCAAATTTATCTGATTTATCTGATTACTTAATTGAACAAAACCCGAGTTGGGCTCCGTTTCTAGATAAACAACTGTTAAGTGCAGTGAATCAAGAGATGGTTACCAGTGATAGAGCTCTAAAAGCCGGTGATGAAGTTGCTTTATTCCCACCGGTTACAGGAGGCTAATGTGCGTTGGGTTTCGGTTCAAGAAGCTGATTTTAATATTCAAGATGAATACGATGCGCTCGCATTAAATAACGCAGATGACGGTGCAATTGTATTTTTTGTTGGTCGCGTTCGTGATCTGAATGAAGGTGATGAAGTTAAGGCGCTTACCCTTGAGCATTACCCAGGTATGACGGAGAAAAGTTTGCATACCATTATTGACCAAGCAAGTAACCGTTGGGCGTTAAATCGAGTCAGGGTCGTACATCGAGTGGGAGTATTACTGCCCGCAGATCAAATCGTTTTCGTAGCTGTTTCTTCACCCCATCGTGGTGACTCCTTTCAAGGTGCGGAGTTTATAATGGATTATTTAAAGACTCAGGCTCCGTTTTGGAAGAAGGAAAACACATCAGCGGGTGATCGCTGGGTAGACGCCAAACAGTCAGATAACGAGCAGGCAGGGCAATGGTCAGAATCGTTTTAAGTTTTTACATTTTAGCAGGGTTCATAAGCAGTACTCTGTTTGCAGAATCATTGAATGTTGCTGTAACTGCAAGTTTTAAACCTGTCTTAGAAGAGCTAGAACCTCTTTTTAAGCAGGCAAAAGGCCACGATTTGGTACTATCGTCTGCCTCAACGGGAACTCTTTACCAGCAAATACGACATGGCGCGCCTTTTGACATTTTTTTGGCCGCGGATGATTTACGACCAAAGCAGTTGCAGCAGTTTCTAAAACTGCCCATAGAACGCGTATTTCTTTATGCCACCGGGCAGCTGGTTTTGGTGAGCAAAGATCCAAGTATTAAACAGCTTGAAGATTTGAAGCAGTCCCCCCATCAATTGGTTGTTGCCAATCCAGCAGTAGCCCCCTTTGGTGTTGCCGCGGAAGAAGTGTTAAGTAGTATTGGTTATCAAGGTGAAAAAGTTTTTGCCAATAATGTTAGCCAAGCGCAGCAATATTTAAACTTAGGGTTATCTCCGGTCGGTATCGTTTCGGCATCAGTAGCCACAGAGTTACCGCACATTAAAATTGACTCCGCACTTTATAAGCCAGTTATTCAGCAAGGTATTGTTTTAACTGACTCTACTGCCGCCCAAGAGTTTGTGTTATTTTTAGCATCACAAGAAGTCACAGAGCTATACCTACGCTTCGGCTATAGCCTGCCTGTTTCTAGCCAGTGATGATTCAACCTATGATGACAGACGCAATATTGTTAACCTTGAAACTAGCAGCTGTGACCACGCTATTGTTATTAGTATTGTGTTTACCGTTGGCGCATTGGCTTTCAAAAACACAGTCCATTATTAAACCTTTTATTGAAGCGATTGTTGCATTGCCGTTGGTATTACCGCCGACAGTCCTTGGTTTTTATCTGTTAGTTTGGATGTCACCCAACCACCTGTTAGGCCAGTGGTGGATTGCGGTTTTTGATCGACCATTAGCATTTAGTTTTGCAGGTCTCGTTTTTGGTTCGGTACTCTATTCATTACCTTTTGTTGTGCAGCCATTGCAGCGTACATTTGAAGGGCAATCTGCCGCTTTAAAGGAAGCCGCTTTCACACTGGGTGCGAATCCTTGGAAAACTTTTTGGCGTATTCAGTTCCCTTTGGCTAGGCCAGGTTTAATAGCCGCTTCTGTTTTAGGGTTTGCTCATACTGTCGGAGAGTTTGGAGTGGTGTTAATGATTGGTGGAAATATTCCAGGCTCAACCCAAGTATTGTCTATCTTACTCTTTGATCAGGTTGAGAGTTCGCATTATCAAGAAGCACATATATTAGCCGGTGGTTTAGTGGTGACATCGGTGATCACACTATTTAGTTTGTATCGTTGGAATCGTTACGCAAGCGTAAGAGTCGGCGCATGAAGGTTTCAGTAACGGGTACACTAGGTAAACAACCTGTGCATTTACAAGCTCAATGGCAGGCAGGTAGCCGTATTGCCTTGCTCGGTAGCAGCGGTGCCGGAAAAACAACGCTCTTACGAGCCATAGCTGGGTTCGACAGTTCGCTCAATATTACCAGTGACTTTAGCGGGCAGCCCGCGTGGCAGAGATCTGTTTCATATATTCATCAACAATCGGTGATGTTTCCACATTTAACAGTAGAGCAATCGTTCGAGTTTGCGGCAACACATCGTCATGCTAGTCATGGAAATCTACCTTTTGATGATTGGATACAATGGTTGGACCTAACCGAGCTGCTAAAAAAGAAAAGCGCGCAACTATCTGGTGGCCAACAGCAACGAGTTGCGCTTCTACGTGCATTATTTAGCCAGCCTGAATTGTTATTGTTAGATGAATCATTTTCCTCCCTTGATGCTGAACGAGTTACCCAGGCATGCCGAGTTATTGATGACTATTGCCAAAAAACTAATGCAGGTTTTTTTATGATTAGCCATCAAGATAAACCGGTCAGAATGTTATGTCATGAGGCAATACAAGTAGAAAATCTTCAAAGTAGCGGCGTTTTGCCAATTTTTGATGCATTAAATAAAGGGCAACCTGATCAATTAAAGACGACTTTGGTGGGGTTATGTACTGGCCAAGAACATCATTTCTTAAAGTCGACACTATGTGACCAAGTTGTTTATTCATCGTTGCCTATCGAATGGCAACCAGGTGCAGCACGCTTTACCATTGATGCTCATGCCATCAGTATCTCATTGGCTGATCGGGCACAAACATCTTTGGTTAATCGATTAGCTGTGATTGTTGGAAGCCACGAGCTACATGGGCTAGAGCATTATCGACTTTGGTTAACGTTGGGTGATATTGGGTTTTGGGCTATCGTGTCACACTGGTCATGGCAACGGCTTGGCTTAGCCGATCAGCAAAAGGTATTTGCTGAATTTAAGGTGGGTGCGTTAGAGTGGGCAGGTCAGTTCTCGGTTTAGCAGCCATTAACAGGAAGGAATCATGGAAGAGTTTTTTGTTGTCGTATTTGGTGGCCTCATGTTGGTTGCATGGGGTTTTGGATTAATTGGCGTGCCTATGTTATTTCGGCGCGTTAAAAAATTAGAGCAACAGGTTCAAGAGCTAAGTGCTTTTGAGAAACCCAAGGTTGAATTTCATACTGCCGTAGCAGAATCAGAATCAAGATCTACGTCCTCGCTGGCAACAGGGCCGAGCTACGACAGCGCAGTATCCGATACAGCAGATGTCGATTACGAAACGGAATTGGCTAACGCTTATCAAGCTATTTCAAAAACGATTCAAGAAGAATCAAGCTTGGAGATATCGGAGCACGCAACACCAGTGCAGGCTGTTGCTGAACCAGACGTTGAATCTCAGTTAAAATCGCAAGATAATGCGAAAACTCCTTCATGGTTGGAGCGACAGCTGTCAACCAATTTAACCGCCAAGATCGGCGCCATCGTATTAATTTTTGGCGCCGTCTTTTTAGCAAAATATGCAGCCGATATCGGCGTCTTTACTATTACAGCCCGCCTATGGGTGATGGGTCTTACTGCTATCGCAATTACTGCTGCAGGCTGGAGACTGGTCGGGTCACGCCCGTTGTATGCCGATATAATACAAGGCACAGGCTTTGCCGTTTGGCTGGCTACTTGGTTTGCGACCCACGTTTTATATGAGCAAGTTGGTTGGGTTATCACGTTAATTGCTTGTGTATTGGCAGTTATCTTTATCGGCTTCCGGGCACTCAAGCAAGACTCTCAAGTGCTTGTCTTTATTGGTTTGTTGGGCGGTTTTATTGCGCCCTTTATCGCGAGTTCTGAAGTCAGCTCTTTATGGCGATTGTTTAGTTATATGCTAGTGATGAACATTGCAGTGGCGCTGATTGCAGTTAACAAACCCTGGCGCTGGTTCTTGCGCTTGGGTTATTTAGGCAGCTTTCTTTTATTGTCTTTGCTTATGACAGCAGAGTACTTGCAAGGTGATTTAACAGCGACTGCCGTGCAAACGCCTATGTTAATTTTTATTGCTGGTTTAGTCGTGATTTATTCATTGTTAGCGACAAAATGGCTGAACAGTGAAAAGCTAATTTATCAAAGAGTCTTATCAGGCTTGCTAATCAGTGTGCCGAGTATGGCTGCATTGGCTGTTTATGGTCTATTTAAAGAACAAAGCTTGGCTACGGCGATAGTGTATATCTCTGCGGCGCTCTGGTATGCCGTGCTTTGGTTTAAATCTCGTCATTGGCCATTAATGGCGACAGCCATCGTTGCAGCCAGTATCGCCATTCCATTTGCATTAA
Organism: Reinekea sp.; assembly: GCF_046710285.1. GTDB lineage: Bacteria > Pseudomonadota > Gammaproteobacteria > Pseudomonadales > Natronospirillaceae > Reinekea. The sequence goes on along the minus strand of NZ_JBKEGY010000013.1, from coordinate 96,396 downwards.
ATGACTCTTTATCGAGTTTGATCTACTCAATAGAAGGTGCTGCCTTCTTTGCTTATGCCGTGCGTCAGCAACGTTGGGTTTATATAGCTTGGGCCAGTGCCATACAAATAGCGGCGGCTGCATTTGCATTATATGTCTTCACCGATACTTCAATTCTTAATAATAGCCTGTATCTGGCATGGCCTTTGTTTGGTGCCGTCACTGCAGCAGGCTTGTTTAGTGCCTGGGTCTTGTTTAAGCAAAATAGCTTTGAGCGCTTTAATAACCTGATGCAAAAAGTACTCATCGGTTGGAGTATTTTTTGGTGGCTTTATTTGTGGGGCTTCTATTGCGCAGAAGTATTAACGCGTGAAAACCTGTTGCTACTATGCATCGGGATCATGCCTGCTACCTTGCTACTATTAGAGTTAGCGAACTTTAAATTTAGATGGCCTAACCTAGTCTACTTTCAAGTCATTTTTAGCTTATTCGTTTTCATAGGCGGCGTATTTTATTATTTAGATTACGATTGGTCTGGCACTATCGGCACTAAAATACTTGTCGTTCTTATGTTGGCGATACACTTTACTACGCGCGTGTATTTCAGCCAAAGACGGGTCTATTTATGGCTAGGTGAGGGTGTGTTTTTGTGGTTTGGGATGATCGGTTTAATGGGGCTGTTGCTCTCAAATTTAGGCAAAGTCAATACCGATTGGGATGTTGTTTGGGCATTACTGCCTCTGGTAATTGTATTTACTCTACACAAAAAACTCATCCCGATGTTATTTGAAAATACTAACGTGCGAGCTTGGGTCGTTAGGTACAGCGTCGGCGCGGCCTTGTTAGGCAGTTTAATGACCATGGTGTCGTTAGGAAACTATGCGCCTTGGCCGTTTATTTTCCTTATTCACCCAATGTCATTGTTAATTATGGTAATAGGGTTTGTGATATTTAAGCTAAGACATCAGGAGCCGTCAGTGTTACTGCCTGGTGTGATATGGGCTGCGCTCATGCTGACACTCGAAGCGAATAGGTTTCTATTTCACTACCTAGGTGTCGATTACGATGTTGATGCATGGTTAACTTCGGCTCTTACTCAGACAGTATGGTCATTAATGTGGTCAATAATGGGCGCAACTTTAATGGTTGTTGGCAGTCGCTTTCATATCAGCCGGCGAGCTTGGATTGCGGGTGCCATTGCATTGGCCGTTGTCGTGGTCAAGTTGTTCTTACTCGATTTAAGTAATGTCGACACCCTAAATCGAATATTGTCGTTTATTGGTGTTGGCGCCTTGTTGCTTGCGGTGGGTTATTTCGCCCCATTACCACAAGTAACTCATGACGAAGATGCCGCTGTTAAACCTTAAAGAAGGCGATAGATTTAACCAAGTTCTCACTGAGCGAATTTAACGATTCCGTTGATGCCAGTGACTGCTTGGCTCGTTCGGTGTTTTCCTCAGTGATGGTATTTACATCCGCAACGATGGTAGAAATATTCGACAAGGTAGCCGTTTGCTCTTCAGAGGCGTTCGCTGTTTGATGCGTCCATTGCGTGATTTGGGTAACTGATTGATCAAATGCCGAAATGGCTACCCCCGCTGCGCTGGCTTTTTCGACGGACTGGTTTGATTTATCATGGCTGCCTTCAATTACATTAACTGCGATTCCGGTTTCGTTTCTTAAATCGCCAAGCGTCTTTTGAATTTCTTCGGTAGATTCATGTGTTCGCGCTGCTAAGTTCCGCACCTCATCTGCAACCACGGCAAAGCCTCTGCCTTGTTCTCCAGCGCGTGCGGCCTCTATGGCTGCATTTAATGCCAGAAGGTTAGTTTGCTCGGCAATCGCTTGGATTGAAGAGATGACCGTTGTAATGTTTTCGGCTTGGCTATCTAGGTTTTTGATCACTTCAACAGACTTAACAATATCATCGGCAAGAGATTCTATAGATTTTACCGTATCGGTAACTGTTTCACTGCCAACTTGGGCTGCTGTACTGGCGTCCTTAGCAACAACCAGAGATTCTGCAGCTGCGGTATTGACCTGCTTCGAATAGGCGTCTAATTGCTCAATCGCAGTGGATAGCTGATGTAAATAGTCTTGTTGATTCTCGGCGTCTTTTAAGCGTGCTTCAGTATCACTTAAAATACCCTGACTCGATGCTCGTAAATGGTCTGAAATGTCGATGACGGACTCAACAATATTACGCAATTGTTGGTTCATTCGGTAAACCGACAGCTTAACCTCGTCGACTTCGTCGCCATTTTCTTGCGCGTCAACATGGGTGGTTAAATCACCATTGGCGAGTTGATTGGTCATCGCTACGATATTAGATAGGTCAGATTTTAATTTGCGTAAGACGATGATTGAAACAGCCAGTGAAAATAAAATCATAATCACCAATACAATGATCATATTTTGGATCGTTGCGCTTTGTGACGTAATGAGAGCTTGTGAACGCAAAGAAAACATATTGCCAAAGTAACTGCGAAAGTCATTTACATTGATATCAACCGGCTCCAGAGCCGCCGCAATACCCTTGTCGGCTGCATTACGTTGATTCCAAGAAGCGTTGTTAGTCCAGGCAGTTGCGGCATCGGCTAACGAAACCGTTAATGCCCCCCAGTCAGTATTAAATTGACTCAAGTAATCATCAAGCGGTAACTCAGGGTTTGCCTGAGTCCAAGCATCTGAAATACTCAAATCCAACGAAGCGAAATGGTTCGATAATGCAGTAGTGAGTGTATCGCCTTGGGCAATAGCCGCTAATAATTCATCTTCAGTGATGGTTTTAGAGAAATATTCAGGTCCCATGACTCTAAGCAAAGCTATTTGTTTTTTAAGGTCATCCCAGTTATCTGATAAAATAGTTTCAAATTGACGTAATTGAGCGTCTTTTTGATTACCCTCTATAACGGCACTAAAACTTGTTACGAAAAAGCCAGCCAAAATCAATAGGGCAGCAATAAGGCTCGTCACTAAGATGCTTATTTTTAGGGTAATGGACATTTTTCTCATTTTGCACCTGTTATCTCTTAAAAGTCATTGGTCGACACTAACTTATCGGCCTTGATTAATAAAACATTAGGTTCGTCAGTTACTGAGTGTTAGTTAAAATTCTCATGAACAAGGAATAGTTTCTTATGCCTACCAACCCCCGAGCAACATGGGGCTTCGTTGAATTTGTTGTTGTCTTGGCGTTAATAAATGCATTAACAACGTTTTCGACAGAATCAATTGTTCCGGCCCAAATTGCAATCGGTGCTGAGTTTGGCATTAATGACCGAATCCCGCTGCAATACATAATCAGTATCATGTTTTGGGGGATGATGGCTGGTGAGTGGCTTATGGGCCCTTTATCTGATGCCTATGGTCGGCGGCCTATTATGAATTTAGGGTTATTGCTGTTTGTGCTTGGTACATGTGTTGTTTTGTTGAGTCATTCATTCGATGGCATCTTGTTCGGTCGGTTTATTCAAGGGCTAGGTATGGCAGCCTGTAAAATTACGACTCGGGCAATCGTGAGAGATAGCTACTCAGGCGATGAAATGGCACGAATTAGCTCTTTCATGGCCATTATTTTTATATTTGTTCCGATGGTTGCCCCTGTTTTTGGTGAAATTGTCTTTCTTGCCTATGGCTGGAGGGCGGTCGTTTGGAGTTGGCTGTTTGGCGCATTGTTGCTGATTTTCTGGTTCTTCATTCGACAAAAAGAAAGCTTACCAATTGAAGATCGTCGACTCATAGCATGGCAACCTATCAAAACTGGCGTATTAAGCATCATTCGTAATCGTCGGACTTTAGGGTTCACTTTAACACTAGGTTGTTTATGGGGCTTTCAGCTGCAATATTTGTCGAATGCTAAATCTTTGATTACTGATATCTACGGTATTGAACGAATTGGGTTTGTTATGGGGCTGATTGCTGTGGGTATGGCGTTTTCCGCCGCGATTAATGGCAGTATTGTCCGTCGGTTCGGCAGTATTCGGTTAGCCAAATCTGCAATAATCTTAATTTTCCTGTTGAGTATAGTGGACCTAGCCGTTTTAAACGTGACGAATCACGTACCGTGGATATATTTTTTAGGCTCCTTGATGATCAAGTTCAGTTTAATGGGCTTTTGTTATGGTAATTTAACGGCTGCAGGTATGGTATATGCGTCAAAAATAGCGGGCTTAGCGGCGAGTTTTATGTCTGCATTGTCCAGTGTCATAGGACTCGTGCTATCTAAGATTGCTGGCATGTTTTACAATTTGCACCTTGATACTTTTTATTACCCGATGGCCATAATGAGTGCATTAACTTTGCTTGCATTAATGTGGTCATTGTCTGCACCTGCGACCAAAAATTAGTACTCACTTAGAGGATTATTATGTTTGATCTGTACTGGTTACTTGCAGCCATTGCATTGTTTTTAGGTTGCGCCATACAAACAGCCCTAGGCTTTGGCATGGCGGTGATCGCAGCTCCGATCATCGTACTATTTAAACCAGAATGGGTGCCGACCATCCTCACAATGGTAGCCTTGGTGTTGAGCCTTCAAAATGCATGGAATCAACGGAGCGGAGTGCGTTGGCGCTTAATAGCGCCTGCAATGGTCTCTCGAATTCCAGGAACGATTCTAGGTGCCTGGGTTTTGTTGTTGCTCCCCGTTCAATTGCTTCAGGTGCTTGTTGCATTGATGGTCTTTGTAGCGATTTTCGCGACAGCCTTAGCAAAGCCTTTTGCAGCATCAACTCTGAATTTAAGTCTGGCTGGTTTTGTATCGGGTTTAGCTGGAACGACGACGTCAATTGGTGGGCCTCCCATGGCTTTAGTTATGCAGCATGGCAGCACCCATACGACACGAGCCAATCTTTCAATTTACTTCGCTTTTTCCTGTATCACCTCTTTAGTGAGTTACCAAGCCGTTGGCCTATTAAACAGTTCCCTTTGGTTGACCGGAATTTCGTTCATTCCTGTTGCCTATCTTGGTTTTTTTGCTGGAAAAGGTCTACGAAATTGGGTTGATGAGCGTTTTCGGGTTATATTGCTGAGCCTGTGTTCAGTTTCAGCGCTAATTGCTTTATACGGGGCTGTATTCTAACTGAACGAATCAATAAATAGCCTTTATCAAGGTTTATTGAAAATAAAAATTGAGTGTCTTGCGGAGTCGTGTGTGAAGCGTTTTTTTCAAGCCCTATTAGGGGCGTTATCCATATTTATGTTGGTGGTTTTCACCTTATTTATCGGAATTTTTGTATTTTCAGCGATTCTATTACGTGTCATAACGCCAGTGTCGCTGCGGCATAAAATTGCCAGCCCAGTGATGGTCGGAGTAGCCAACTGTTGGATATCGACAAACTTATGGTGGATGCGCCATGTCTTGCGCATTAAGTTCATTAATGTAAACCCTGTGCCTTTAAGCATGAATCAATGGTCTTTAGTGATATCTAACCATCGCAGTTGGGTCGATATTTTCGCACTGTTTGCTGTTTTTCATCGAAAAATCCCTATTTTAAAATTTTTCATTAAAAAGGAAATGGCGCGTTACCCTGTTGTAGGGCAGGCATGGTGGGCATTGGATTACCCCTTTATGCAGCGACACTCAAAATCGTATTTAGCGAAAAACCCAGGAAAAGTAAATGATGATCTAATTGCCACGAAAAAGGCATGTGAAAAGTTTAGTTTGCAGCCAACCAGTGTAGTGAATTTCTTGGAAGGCACGCGTTTTTCTGCTGAAAAGCACAGTAAGTCGAAATCACCCTTCAAACACCTTCTTAAGCCAAAAGCAGGAGGTATTGCGTTTACCATTCAAGCGTTAGGTGAAAAGTTTTCTACCGTCCTAGATGTCACAATAGGGTATGAAGGGCAAACACCGAGTTTTTGGGATATGGCCTGCGGCCGGGTGGGCAAAGTACTTGTGCACGTCGAGCCCACCGATGTTCCCGCTAAGTTTATTGCCATGGATTACCGTTCAAGCAGCGAAAACCGTGTCGCATTCCAAGAGTGGCTGAATCAACGTTGGAAAATAAAAGACGCCTTGCTAGAGAAGATGTCTAAGTAGGCGTTTCTTCATTAGTGGAACTAGCAATAGACCTAAAACAATACCGGTTAAAAGGCCGCCAATATGAGCAGCGTTATCGACCGGTAAAATGAACCCCATTCCTAAGTTTAAAATTAAGATAGTCGCAATGTTTTTGGCCCAGGCATTGCGGACATCAGGTCGAATCATCTTTCCTAACAAAATTGCGATAAAAACTCCGAATAAACCAAAAATAGCCCCAGATGCTCCCGCACTTAATACGCCAGGGTTAAATAGATAACTGGCCATACTGCCCGCAATACCTGCGGCTATATAGACACCTATAAATGCAGTTGTGCCCAATAGTGGCTCGATAAAGCGTCCTAAAATAACTAAAGATACTGAATTAAAGAGTAAGTGGGTAACGCTTAAATGCAAAAAGACGCTGCTTAGTAAGCGCCATATTTGACCTTGTTCGACTAAGCCCGAATAGTTGGCTCCAAACTTCAACAAGGTAAGCGAGTGAAACTGGCTAAACGATTGGCTCACTAATACCAAAGCGATAAAAACCAAACAATTGGCGATCAGTAACAGTGGGGTTACTAAGTAACCAGGACGTAGTTTAAAATAATCCATATCAGCTTCTAAAAATTGAAAACCTCAAGGTAAAGGAGCTGGTTGAAGGGGGCAAGTGCTTATACAGAAGTTTTAATACAGGCGATCTGTGTTTTTATGCTGCGAAGTTCGAATTTTGACCAAGACTTCGCTATACTCCGAGGTCCTGTTGTAAATTGACTCCGTTATGAAACTACGTGCGACCTCCAAAAAAGATATACGAGATGACTTAGACGCTGAAGTCCAAGCGTTTTTGCAGCATGGTGGTAATATTAGTGAAGTAGAGCGAGGCAAAAGTGGCCTTGACCACGCCAAACCTTGGATAAACCCTTTTAAGTCATCAGATTCAGAAAAAGCCCAATCACGCACGCCAGTGCCTGAAGTGGTTGCGGCAATAGATCAGCGCAAACAATCCAAAAGTAAAAAATCTGTTCGAACTAAACGTGCTGAAAAACGCTGGATTTACGATGATTTTGGCGAGCCAGTGCGCTGGGAATGGGTGGAAGCACCTAAATAATTGTTTAGCCAGATGTCTACCGAAAGTTATGACATGTGGCAATTATTTGATGTAGTCACATAAATGTAGCTAATATTTCATAGAATCAGTTGAAATTTACTACCTAAGCGCAGTAAGGTAGCAAAGCGATCTGACCAATCGGACAAATAATAATATCTCTCTGGGAGAAAAAGATGAAAAAATGGACGGTAGCTAATACATCAATAGGCCTTCTAGCGGCAAGCATCCTACTTGTAGGTTGTGCAACAGGGCCTACATACGAGCAAGATAAAGAATATAGCCTGACAATTTTGCACACGAACGACCACCACGGTCGCTTTTGGCAGAATGATAAAGGCGAATACGGCATGGCAGCACGCAAAACGCTTATTGACAACATCCGTATGGAAGTTGAAGGCGAAGGCGGTGCGGTTATGTTGCTATCTGGCGGTGACATCAATACTGGTGTACCAGAGTCTGACTTGCAAAACGCAGAGCCAGATTTCAAAGGCATGAAAATGCTTGGCTATGATGCTATGGCCTTAGGTAACCATGAATTTGATAACGCACGTGACGTTCTCATGATGCAGTCAGAATGGGCAGGTTTTCCATTTTTGTCAGCCAACATCTACAAGGGCAACAGCACGCTTTTCCCAGCTTACGAAATGTTTGAAGTTCAGGGTAACCGCGTAGCCGTTGTAGGCTTTACCACAGAAGATACCGTAAAAATTGGTAACCCAGAATTTATGGGTGATCTAACCTTCAAGACGCCAGTAGAAGTGGCTGAGAAGTTAATCCCTAAACTGAATAAAAAAGCCGATCTTGTTGTTGCGGTAACGCACATGGGCCACTACGCTGACGCCAAATCTGGAAGCAACGCTCCTGGAGATGTAACCTTAGCGCGTTCAGTTCCTGGTATTGATGTTATCGTTGGCGGTCATAGCCAAAACCCACTGTTCGAGCCAGATGAGCAAAATGGCACGTTAATTTTGCAAGCGCACGAATGGGGTAAGTACGTAGGCCGACTAGATCTAACGGTTAAAAATGGTGAAATTACTAGCTATAACTACCGTTTGATCCCAGTTAACTTGAAAGACCGTGTTAAAGACGCCGAAGGCAATAGCACATACGTTCTTCAAGAAGCTGAAATCGCACAAAATCTAGAAATGTTAGCCATGTTATCGCCTTACCAAAAGAAAGGTGCTGAACAGTTGAACGTTGTTATTGGTAGCTCAAATGGCGACTTTATTGGCGATCGTTCAGTGGTACGTAGCCAACCAACAAACCTAGGTGTATTGATTGCACGTGCACAAAAAGAAAAAGCAAAAGCCGATCTTTCTATCATGAACTCTGGTGGTATTCGTGCCGATTTAGAAGGTGGTGAAATTTCATACAAAGATGTACTCACTGTACAGCCTTTCGCGAATATCCTGTCTTATGTCGATTTAACCGGTGCAGAGTTACTAGATTACCTTGCGGTTGCAATGAGCAAAGAAGCAGGTAGTGGTGCATTTGCACAGTTCGATGGCGTTGAAATTATGTCAACGGACGGTGTGATTAACGCTGCTTATATTGATGATCGCCCAATTGATGTCAATAAAACGTATCGATTAGCGGTAAACTCTTTCACGGCATCAGGGGGTGATGGTTACCCGAAATTGACCGATCATGAAGCTTATGTGAATACAGGTTTTGCAGATGCTGATGTAATGGCTGAATATATTAAAAACAACAGCCCACTAAACATCGAAGATTTTGATCCAGGCATGATGATCGATCGTATGTAATTAGCTTTAAATTTAAAGCTTATAATCTGAACCGGGCATTGCCCGGTTTTTTTATGTAAAAAATAAACAGGGTTAACTGAGATAACTTTTAAAATAAGATCGCTTTGATGACATTATTAGCTGCCTAAATACGATTGAATCTAGTTACTGCTTCTCGTTAAGTGAATAATCAAGAGATCTAAATATTAAATAGTACGGTTTAGTTTGAGTGTGTTCGGTTTTATTACTTAAGCTATTGATTCTGAAGTGTCAGTTTATTTTACAGTTTAAGTCTTTCCGAATTAAAATAGTCATATAAATCAATAACTTAGGCATTGGCCTGGTTTTTGCTATTCCATACTACTGCAAGTATATTAAATTGAGATGAAGGAGTATTTATGAAGAAGAGTATTGGACTGCTTATTGGTTGCCTAGTTAGCTTCGCGGCAAATGCAGCTTTATTCACGGGTGAGTTAGACAATGATGCATTCGTGTCGTTCGGCGGCTATGAATTAGCATGGGCATCTCCGTGCGCAGATGGCGCGCTAGAAAATTCTTGTGGCGTTATTGATATGTCTGAGCAATCTGGCTATGGCTGGAATGTGATGACGGCTGATTTGTTTGGCTCATTGGGTATTACTGCTGACACTTTCCGTGTGGATTACTCATCTGCTAACACTCAGCTTTACAATGGTAACAATTACGCTAAAGCGACGGGTTGGTTTTCGAATTCTTATACGCATATTGATGTGAACGATGGGATTGCTGGTCGTTGGTCTTTTATTGATGTTGCAGAGCATAGTATGCATGAGACTATTGTTTTCCGTTCTGCGAATGTCCCTGAGCCGGCTTCAATTGCTTTGTTGACGTTAGGTTTAGCGGGTTTAGGTTTGTCACGTAGAAAGAAAAAAGCTTAAGCTAAGTATGGGCCCTTAATACGAGTCTCGATTCGGGGGGTGTCCCGAAAAAGGAGCTCTTTTCTAAGAGACATGTAATGGCCTGATATCGATATTGAATATCTATTCGGGCCTTTTTTGATATAATGACTAATCTATTCCTTAAAATTACTGAGTAAGCTGATTATACCTTCATAACTCTGCTGAAATTGTATTTCTGTTTCCACTGAATTGCTTCTGCCGCTGAAAATAATGTTTGATGAAAGGGGGTCTAAGTAGGTGCTTACCTAGCCTGCCGATAAACCTTGCTTCATTATCGTATTAATGGCTTCTGCTCTAACCTCAAGTACCTTCTAATTTAATAGTAATGGGATCAACATTTAATACCTTTGATGGCATTTAGCTTTTTAATTAGAGCTAGTTCTCAATTGCAGTTGAAAAATATTTTAATCATCGTTCTATTTTATTAAAATAAATTTCATTAGCCCCTTTGGTTAAGGGGAAAATCTAAACTTTAGCATATTTGAATTTATATCTTAGTGTTATATTTGCAATCTAGGGATAAGTATTCAGATTGGAGAGCATATTCGGTGCGTATTTTAATATTTAAACTTCTAATTATGTCTGCCATGCTGCTATCTGGCTGTGTTGATCTAAGAGATTTTTACGGTGATGGTTCATCGCATGTGAACGTCCCAATTCAAGTAGTGCTGCCGAGTGCGGTAAGTGATGCGGCTTATCGTACTCAGCCGGATTATAGACTTGAGGCTGAAAGCGCTCATTTTTTTTCGAGTGACCTGCCAGAATGGTTAACGTTAAATAAAGAATCTGGAGAAATATCAGGGCTAGCTAAAAGTATAGAATCTAGTATTTCATTTAATGTGGAAGCGGATATTAGTGGAAAAAGATCTGAATATGAGTTGTCGTTAGTTGTCGAGCCTGCAAGTAAGTACCGCTATAGTGAAAACAATGATTTCTATGATAAAGATTACGATGGTAATGCCCGACACTACCGCAATGACCTAATAGGATCATTTGCCGCAGAAGTACAGTTTGTTCAAAGCCACTCTGTGGCTCCTAATAATAATTTCCAACAAAACAAACTCGATGAAACGCAAAGCCGGTATATGCCTAGACCTGTCGCGTTGCGAGATGCTTTGGTTGTGGCCATTCCGCTAAATGAAATAACTAATGATGTGTTGTATATAGAGGTATTGCAAAACGGATCGGTAGTATCTAAACAGCAGATGCATCGCCCAGGAACATTACCCAAAGCAGATTACGCCAATGGTCAGAAGCTGAGCTACTCAAATAAAGCTTGGTGGGTACCGGTACCTTGGGACCAAATGAAGAATGGTTTAGAGTTGCGCTTCTCCACCCGGTTGAGTGAAGGTGTTTTACCTGCTGCTGATATTGATATTGGGCTTGCCACACAGTTGGTTTTCCAGACAATTCGTTTAGGTATGCTATCAGAGCCTCCTGCTGTTTCTGACAGTCAATATGTCTCTAACGACCCGATAGCAGCAGCGGCTGATTATTTTCAAACATTACCTGTTTCTCGTTTAGTTATGGCCAATTACGCAGATGCTAAGCTTGATAAAGTGATGGTTAGAAGCGGGAAAATATATGATACGGTCAGTGATACTCGAGGTGATGTTTACAGCGGTGATATGAGAGGTGATGTTGCCAAGTCACAAGTCAGTGTTGGAATAAATATGGCCAACTATGGTGTGACTAGCCATGACATGAATCAAAGTTACTTACATGTTTTCAAGCAAATAACGAATCACCATGCTAGAGGAAACTATAGCAACGGTTTTATTAATCATGGGCTCAGTGGCGGTAACGGAATTGGTACGCTCTATTCATCGTCTGGTAACGAAGCGAGTCATGAATGGGGTCATGCTTTTGGAATGGGGCATTATCCAGGCCAAGGGCTCACGACGGATGGTCGGTGGGCAGTGCATCATGCGGACAGTGGCTGGGGCTATATTGCTCACCGCAATAGAATGCGCGCCAATATTTCAGGGGTATTAGATGAAGGCGGTTATAACTTCCATCGGGATTCTATGTCTGGTGGTAGCGAAAACTCATTAATGTCACGGTACACTTTTTACACAGGTTTCACCGCACGGCACATTCAGAGTAACCTCGAAAGATTCCCGATTCCCGATATAAACTATGCATCGGGTTATAAACGTTGGAATACCGACATAGGTGACTTTGAAAATGCAGAGGTGAGCGCACTAGCCCCTGTAGCCGTAGGTGTACCAGTGGCAACGTTGTTGGGTGCACATAACCCAGATGGCGATACGGCAGTTTTGTACCCAGTTTTTCATGGAAACTATGGTAATGTTTTTGACCTACCATCGCCAAACCTAAACAATGCAGAAGACCAATGTTGGGTTGAGGTGCGTAATAGAAACAATGAACGGAAAATGATTTCAGTAGCATCGGCGCGACATCGCCAAGACTCAGCCAATCAATTACATTTTAATTTACCTGCTGCATTTAAACCGACACTCGCAGTGCTCTCTTGCCAGCGCGAAGGTCAGGTGAGTGAAGTCACGCGCATGGCATTTGACGGCGAAATCCCTGCTCTTCCTCCCGTCGCCATTATCGGTCAAGAAGCAGGCTATCAGCAGCTGCTTGATCGCGAAGTCAGTGAAATAGAAACCTCTATTGTTGAGTTGCCTATTGAAGCGCAGCAGCTCCCCATAGATGTTAAACTCAAGGTTGAGAGTCAACATATAGATAGCCTACTAAATAAGCTGTCGTTCGAAGCACGTGGCCGTCTAGAATCCATACTTACACTTGAAAAAGCCGCAGATTCGGTTCAGGTTTTGCTGCGTCATGCTCAGTCACAAAACCTGTCATCGTTAGAGATTGCTGAGCGACTAGAGCTGCATCTTTCTGCCACTGGCCTCGCTAGCGGCGATATTGAAGACGTACCGACCGCGTTGATCAACGGGAATGGCTACTACTTTGACGTGAGTGATGATAGTCAGCCGATGGTACTACTGACTGAGGACGAAGCTATCGCAGCAGAACAAGGCACTCAGTGGGTAATGGACAGAATAGGTCGGTTGCACTTAAAAGATGCCATTGCATTGTGTATGCAGCCAGCAGGTAATGGGCGACTTAACGTAGCAGATTGCGATGTTAGCAACTTAGGGCAGCGCTGGGTTTATAACCCAGAAATTGGCCAGCTGAAAAATGTGGCTTCTGCGAAATGCCTAGACTTTGATCGGGCAAATGTCGCATTAATCACCTATGGTTGCAGTGGCGCTTGGAATCAAAACTGGCAGGGTGTTGTGCAATATAATGAGCCATGGTTAGTCTTGTTAGATAACACATCGCTGAAAGCAGCTTGGGCGTTACTTGCCACAGGTGATATCTAACAGGCTATAAGCTTTAAGTAGCAAATAAATTGCCAATGGAGTACTAAACGTCCATTGGCAACCTACCTATAAACTTAATGCCTTATTCACCAGCTGTTCCTTGGTCGTATAGTCCGTAATGTCTATCCCTCAGGCCATTAGCTCGTCTTTAACTTCTTCCATTTCAAGTGCGTTAATGGCATCTGATGTCATGTTTATGAAATTAATTCGGGCAATACCCCTTTTGCTATGGCATTTTCGATATATTTTTGTCGGATTTTCTCGGTCATGTATCCAGTTGACGTTGGGAACGCAGGGTAGTCGTATTTAGCCATAGCCGTACTTCAATTCTCTCATATTAGATAAACCTGATTAACTGATTATGGGACTGCCAGCCCGAATATCAAGGGACGACTCAGTTTTAGTTCAATGGCGCTAACCTTTTGTTTAAATGTGCGCGAAATGAAGCGCAGAAGCTTTGCTTTGAAATGCTCAGCCTTTTAAAATGGTTTTTTGGTCAGGTTCCCTTTATAAGGAGTTCGAGAATGAAAAGTACAGCCCATCATGATGATAAGTTCGCGAAGATGACGTTTGCATCGGTCTATCCGCACTATGTCACGAAAGTTGAAAAGAAAGGGCGAAGCAAAGAAGAATTGCATCAGGTGATAAAATGGCTGACGGGATATAACGATGATCAGTTGCAAGAGCATCTAAACCAAGCGGTAACCTTTGAACAGTTTTTCAAATTCTCAACCATGAACCCCAATGCAAAGCTTATTAAGGGCGTGATTTGTGGTTATAGAGTAGAGGAGATAGAAAACCTCTTAACACAGCAAGTGCGTTACCTAGACAAGCTAGTTGATGAGCTAGCAAAAGGGCGGAAAATAGAAAAAATTCTACGCTCAGATTAACACTAAGGCGCAGAGACTAGGATTTGTGCCTAGTTTATCTATTTCCTATCTTACGGACTGTGCTAATTTTCATTAAAAATTTATACCGCGACAATAGCCAAATAGCGAGTATTGGGTTTCCTAGCGTCGGCAGTGTTAACGATATTAAGATTTTAACCCAGAGCTTAGGTTCAAAGATCCAAACAAAGACTAAACTCAGAAAAAATCCCGCATAAAGGTCGACTAGAGATATCCTACCCCACGCCATAGCCATTAGCTGGCTGCCTTGAGTATTGAAGCTAGCCCAGGGTGATGTTGCCAGCAGTAAATAGGTTAACCACCCTGAAAGAACGGTTCCCACAATCATAAATAGTGACGATAGAGTTTTCATAATGGGTTCCTAGTAGAGCTAAATTAAAAGTGTAGATAGACAAGCTATATACAGTGTCGGCTGATATTTGGATGACATAAATTTAGTCTGCTATTTACCAAGGTTAGTGCTCATGATCGTTGCTGTTGCCCCCTACGGAAGGGTTTACGGTGACCGAAATTTTAAGCGATAGGTCGCTTAACTCCGCGTAAACCGTGAAATATTTATAGGACAGTATTGGGAATAGCCCGATTGTTATGTCCGTCTAAATTATTCTGGGGTGTTTGTTTTATCGACTGGGGGGTGGTGACGATCTAAAAGGCCGACATCTAACACGGGTGAGGCATCAATGTGCTGAGCGTTCATCATTTGAGCAACGCGTTGCAATGACGCAATGATCATGGTTTGTTCCCACTCTTGAAGATCGGCGAATTGCTTGGCAAAGGAATCTTGAAGAGGTGTAGGGGCATCCTTAAGGACTTCTACACCCAAGTCTGAAAGCAATGCATGTACCTTTCTTTTGTCTGTTGTAGAACGCTCTCGATAAACCAGCGAGCGTTTTTCTAGGCGGTCAATAATCGTTGTAACCGTCGCCTGACTTAGGTTCATGCTGTTGGCTATTTCCCCTATTGTTACATTACCCATTGTGCGGATGGTCTGTAATAACAATATTTGTGGCGCAGTAAGCCCAGTTGTCTTAGCTAGGTGTTTAGAGTGTAGATCGGTCGCTCGAATCACACGTCGTAAAGAAACAAGGACTTCATCTATCTTATTCACGTCGAATTCTTCCAGGTTAGGGGGTATTTGGGAAAAATTATACATCACTCACTCCAATAGCCCTAAAACTCTAGGCATTGTTTCGAAATTTCAGCCGTTTAATTTCATATTCTAAGAAGTTTTTATGAAAAATAAGCACTTTATAAATAATTTATTTAGTGTACTATATATAAAAATTAAATATTAGGCCTATTTAACGCCTTTTAAGATATATATGCCTTTTAAATCACGTTTATATGGTTAGTGAGCTAAATATTAGTGTTGAGAGTGAGATATGACAATTAAAACAGAGTTAGCCGTACCTAAAAGCCAAGATGGCTATGCCGTGAATCAGTTAATTGGCCGGTGCGCGCCACTAGATGAAAACTCGATCTACTGCAACTTGTTGCAGTGCGATCATTTTGCACAAACATCTGTCATTGCTAAAAAAGACGCCCAAGTGGTTGGTTTTATTAGTGGTTATCGTTTGCCGACACGTTTGAATACCTTGTTTATATGGCAGGTCGCGGTAGATCAAAGCGAGCGAGGAACAGGCTTGGCAACAAAGATGCTCTTGGATTTACTAGAGAGATCAGCGATGGAGGGTGTTTCGATGCTTGAGACAACCATTACGAAAGATAACGAAGGTTCATGGGCGCTATTTACACGCTTAGCGGACCGTTTAAAGGCGCCGCTTGAGAAATCTCAGCATTACGAGTCCGAAGCGCACTTTAATAAAGTACATGATACCGAGTGGCTAGTTCGAATTGGCCCGTTCTAAATTTAAATTAGATATTGGAGTTTATAATGAAAGTTTTTCAAGATTTTGAATCAGAAGTACAGTCTTATGCTCGTTCTTTTCCTGTTGTATTTAACAAAGCACAAGGCGAATACCTGTATGGGGAAGATGGTAAAGAGTATTTAGACTTTTTAGCCGGTGCTGGAACGTTGAACTACGGACATAACAACGCTCACATTAAAGGTGCGTTGGTAGATTACATCGCAGAAGATGGTGTGACGCATGGTCTAGATATGCACACTAAAGCAAAAGGCGAGTTTTTACAGGCCTTTAACGATATTATTTTGAAACCTCGTGATATGAATTATGTCATGCAGTTTACTGGTCCAACGGGCACAAACGCAGTTGAAGCCGCATTAAAACTTGCACGTAATATTACGGGTCGTGAAAACATTATTTCTTTTACTAACGGTTTCCATGGCGTGAGTATGGGGGCTTTAGCTGCAACAGGTAACTCACATCACCGCGGCGCTGCAGGGGTTAGTCTATCGGGCGTAAGCCGTATGCCATTTGACGGTTACTTAGGTGACGATGTCGATACCAATGCCTATTTAGATAAAGTGCTCAGCGATTCAAGTAGTGGCATTGATAAGCCAGCAGCTGTCATTGTTGAGACTGTGCAAGGTGAAGGTGGCGTAAACGCTGCCAGTGTTGAATGGTTGCAAGGCTTACAGGCAGTTTGTAATAAGCATGACGTGCTATTTATTGTTGATGATATTCAAGCAGGTTGTGGCCGTACAGGGACTTTCTTTAGTTTCGAAGAATCTGGTGTTTCACCAGACATTGTAACCTTGTCTAAATCTCTAAGTGGTTACGGCCTGCCATTTGCAGTTGTGCTAATGAAACCAGAGCTAGACCAATGGAAGCCAGGTGAGCATAACGGTACTTTCCGTGGTAATAACTTAGCCTTTGTGACTGCAACAGCGACACTAGAGCATTACTGGCGCACAGATGAGTTTTCAAAAGATATTATGCAAAAGGGTAAGTACATCAATAAACGCCTTTCTGCCATGGTAGAGAAATACAGTGAAGGTAAGTTTGATGCCCGCGGCCGTGGTATGTTCCAAGGCATTAACTGTATTGACGGTGAGATTGCCTCTAAGATTACCAAAGAAGCTTTTCGCAATGGCATGATTATCGAAACCAGTGGTGCAGACGATCAGGTTGTGAAAGTATTCTGCCCATTGACGATCAGCGAAGGCAACTTAAAGCGTGGTATGGATATTCTGGAAAAGGCAGTCGAAAGAGTGTGCTCACAAGCAGATGTGATTCCACATGAGACTGACTACTTTGATAATGTTCAAGTTGATGATGAAGACGCCCAATGGGTTAGCTAAGCTGTTTGGAAATTTGAATAGGGTTGAAATGGAATTGTTTCAACCCCTTATTTAATTAAGGTTATTGAGTTGAGGTAACGATGATTTATAGAACGCTAGAAAGCGCTGAAAAAGAAGGCCGAAAAATTGTTTCTCCAGATGGTAATTGGGATAGCACCCGGTTGTTATTGAAAGATGATAATATGGGTTTCTCGTTTCATATCACAACAATATTTAAAGATGCTGACTTCGAAATGCATTATCAAAATCACTTAGAGTCAGTCTACTGTGTCAGCGGTAGAGGAGAAGTAGAAACTCTTTCTGATGGCAAAAAGTATCCGATTAGCCCAGGGACCATTTATATTTTAGATAAGCATGATAAGCATATGTTGCGTGCTTTTGAAGAAATGAAGATGGCTTGTGTGTTTAATCCACCACTGAATGGTAAAGAGGTGCATAACAAAGAAGGTGCTTATGAGCTAGACGCAGAATCAATTGACTAAAACTGTCAGTTAGAATCGCGTAACCAGTCAAAGTAGGTCTTTGGCTGGTGGTTATTTAACTCATAGCAATGGAGCATTAGATATTATTATGCATACAATAGAAAAGATTGGCGGAACCTCAATGAATGATTATGAGTCGGTCCGAGACAATATTATTTTCAAACCAACTCAAGCCGAGCTGTTTTATAATCGAGTATTTGTAGTATCTGCTTACGGTGGCATTACCGACCGATTATTAGAGCATAAAAAAAGCGCTCAGCCTGGTGTATTCAAACTATTTTCGAGCAGTATTGAGGATGATGGTTGGTTAACTGCATTAAATAACTTACGCAGCGACATGCATGAAATTAATCGTGAGTTCTTTGAGCAAGATTTAGAGCAGTTATTAAAGGCCAATGAATTTGTAGATGAGCGTATTGAAGAAGCTCAAACCTGTTTATCAGATTTACAAAGTTTATGCCGTCACGGGCACTTCGCATTAGAAGCTCATCTTCATACGGTGCGAGAAATGTTAGCCAGCATTGGTGAAGCGCACAGTGCTTGGAATATGGCCTCTTTGCTAAAGCGCGATGGCATAAATGCACGCTTTGTCGATTTAACGGGTTGGCGTACTCAAAGTCATCTGACATTAGATGACCGGATAACAAATGCATTTA
The DNA here is from genome assembly GCF_046710285.1 of Reinekea sp. Taxonomy (GTDB): domain Bacteria; phylum Pseudomonadota; class Gammaproteobacteria; order Pseudomonadales; family Natronospirillaceae; genus Reinekea. The sequence goes on along the minus strand of NZ_JBKEGY010000013.1, from coordinate 77,973 downwards.
GTGATATCGACCTTACGAAAGAAATGCCGATTGTGACGGGCTATGCCCATACTGAAGACGGCCTAATGTCGACTTTCGATCGTGGTTATAGTGAAATGACTTTTAGCCGGCTGGCGGTACTAACTCAGGCTGAAGAAGCGATTATTCACAAGGAGTTTCACTTATCCAGTGCAGACCCTCGATTAGTGGGTACCGACAATGCAGTCCCGATCGGGCGTACAAACTATGATGTAGCAGATCAACTAGCCAATTTAGGAATGGAAGCTATTCATCCGAAAGCAGCTAAAGGCTTGCGCCAAAATGATATCGCTCTTAGGGTGAAGAATACCTTTGAACCAGAACACAAAGGCACCCTAATTACAGGTGATTATATAAGTGAATCTCCCTGTGTCGAAATAATCGCGGGTAAAAAAGGCGTTTATGCTATTGAAGTCTTTGATCAAGATATGGCTGGGCTCTTTCATATATACGACCCACAAATAGTTGCCGTTATTAAAGAATACAAAGCACTTATTGTATCGAAAGACATTAACGCTAATACGGTTACACATTACTTATCGACAAACTTAAAAACCATAAAACGAATTCGTAAAAAACTGGAAACGCTCTTTCCTCAAGCAGAATTGGATCAACGTAAAGTTGCCATCGTTTCAGCGATTGGTAGTGATCTAGCCATTAAAGGGCTTCTAGCCAAAACTTCAAAAGCAATCGCGGATGCTGATGTAGGTGTACTTGCTGTTCATCAATGTATGAGGCAGGTTGATATCCAGTTTGTTGTAGAAGAAGAAGATTACGATAAGACCATAAAAGCGTTACACTCTGCCCTCGTTGAAATATTCGATCATGGTAGGGCCATATGTTTAGCATCGTAAGTAGAGCTAGTTTCATTGTGTTGTTAGTCATCTCGATGTCGGTTTGGGCAGAAGAGGGGGCTAGTTCCACTGAACGTCCTACTGATGAACAAATAGCTGCGCAAAATATGGAAGTCATTGACGCGTTAGATGAACCATTATATTCACCTTTCGTGGAGCGTTATGTTCTCGATGAATTGAGACTGTTGCGCTCTGACATGGCCTTACAAAAACATGAGTTGATGCAACAAGTGTTAGATCGAGAGCATAGATCTGTAGATCGAGGCGTAGCCTATGCAACAGACACCATTACTTACTTTTTTTACCTTATAGCGGCAGCCAGTTCCATTTTAGTAATTGTTGGTTGGACTTCGATTCGGGAAATTAAGGAGCGTGTTCACAGCTACGCAAACGATGAGATCACTAAACTGGTGTCAGAATACGAGCGGCGTTTAGAAAAAATAGAGAAGCAAATTTTAATAAAAACTCAAGATATCGAGGAAAATCGCGAGGGTATTGAAGTTGCGCGTGAGGTGCAATCTTTATGGATGCGCTCTCAGCAAGAACTTAATGCTTCTAGTAAAATTCGTATTTACGATCAAATTATTGCGGTTAATCCAGACGATGTCGAAGCTTATACTTATAAAGCAGATGCAGTACTAGAGATGGAAGAGCCTCAATGGGCTATTAATTTATGCCAGTTAGCCTTAGAGAAAGACCCAGACAATGCGCACGCATTTTTTCAACTAGCCTGTGCCCACGCAACGTTAAATAACTTAGATGAAGCCTTGCGATACACATTAGAAGCTTATCGATGTGATGAGAACTACCGCGAAGAAATACTCAAAGAAGAGTTATTAAAGCCGTTATGGTCGCTACCAGAATTTAATAGTAAATTCTCTTAACCATTAAGCGCCTGTTAGCCATAACAGGCAGCTAGAATTAACTGTTTATAAAGTTGTTAATCTGTTCCATTGGCATATGGTCACTGGTGTCTCGACCGTACCAAACATGCTCCACCTTACCTGTCGCATTAATTAAAAACTCAGCGGGCACCAATTTAACGTGTGGGTTAGGTTGAGGATAGCCACCTTTGAGCATGCCTTTTATGATTCTAGGCAATTTAAAGAATATGGCTTTAAACAAAGCTGAAACGCTGTGTTCAACACCATACTGACTATATAGGTCCAAGTCGGCATCACTAATAATTCGGAAAGGCCGTGGATATTTAGCGACATATCGGCGCACTTCATCTGCAGGCGAACTAAAGACTGCAATTATTTCAAAATCTTTGTCGTGCCAGTTTTTATATTTTTGAGTGAGCTCATAAACGCGAAAGTTACAAAAAGGACAAGCGGCATCTCGAAAAAACGCCAACATGACCTTCTTGCCTTTATAATCGCTGAGTTTAATCGGTTTGCCATAAACATCATTTGTTGAGAAATCGATACTGGGGCAAGGAGGGGTAAGGCGCATACAGATCCTGTTTGTTTAGTAATTTAGTAGGACTATACACGCGCTTTTCGATTATAGATCTATCAAGTTTAGTGACTTAACAAGTATTTTACGCAAAAACTATGATTTGAGATTGCTCAATCTCCTTAACTGTCTTTGGTGTGTGCTTGCATGCGACCACGAAGCTGGTTTTCCCATTCTTCCATGAGCTCACCAATACGCTTCATATAGGCTTCATTTTCGGTTGTAGGGGTGTTGATATCGTGCAAGTCAGCAACTTCTAGCATCGAAGCGCGGTCCACAGTTTCAAACTCTTTGGCCATCAAATATGCAGATTGCTCACTAATTCCCATAGCTTTAATGGCACTTTTACCCATTCTTATTGAGCTATCGTAGTGTTCTCGGATAATATCTCGACAACCAACCGCCCAAAGATCGTAAACATGGCTTCGGTCACATGCTCGCGCTACAACATGTACGGTTGGGTGGTTTTTAACGACGTAGCGAGTTAGTTCGGTGATTTTTTCTTTATTATCTATGGCTATAACTAGTAGCTTAGCATTTGCTAAACCAGCTGAATTTAGTAAGTCTGGGCGGGTCCCGTCACCAAAATAGATGCTGAAACCAAGTTTGCGCAGAAAATCGAGCTGGGCAGAGCTATAATCAATGACTGTTGTGTTATAGCCGGCTCCACGCAACATTCGGTTGACTATACCACCTATTCGCCCATGACCTACGATAATGACATCACCTTGTTCAGTGATTTCATCCATGACTGGTTCAGGTTCCACAAAATGTTTAACTATAACTTTGTCGTAAAGTATAAATAGCAGTGGTGTTAACAACATTGACAGTGCAACCACGAGCATCAACTGATCGGCAACCGCGCTTGGAATAACAGAGCTTGCGACTGTGAATGATAGCAACACAAAACCAAACTCACCCGCTTGCGCCAGTCCAAGTGCCATCAGCCACCTATCTTGTGGTTTGAGTTTGAAAACGTAGCCAAGTATTGCCAAGACAATAGCTTTAAAGGTTAATAAGCCAATAGTTAAAGCAATTACATTGATCAAATTATCGAATAGCAGAACAAAATTGATACTCGCACCAACGGTAATAAAAAAGAGGCCAAGTAACAGGGCTTTAAAGGGTTCAATATCGGCCTCAAGTTCGTGGCGGTATTCACTATTGGCCAATACGACACCAGCCAAGAACGTGCCTAACGCTGGAGATAAGCCAACCAATGTCATTAGTAACGCAATACCGATAACCATCATTAGAGCGGTTGCAGTAAATAATTCACTCAGTTTTGCTTTGGAAATAAAGCGAAATAAAGGTCCTGTTAAGTAACTTCCTAAAAACAACACAAAAGCAACGGCGGCTACCGTTATTAAGGCAGTTTGCCAGCCACTGAGCCCTTCAACTAGGCTGAGTGTTGCGCTGTGACCCGTACTTTCAACAGTTGAATGTCCAGTTGCTAAAGAATTGATAGTGAGCAGTGGGATAAGGGCGAGCATAGGAATCACGGCTATATCTTGAAACAGTAAGACAGAAAAGCTAGCTTGACCGCCATCACTTTTCATTAAGCTCTTTTCATTTAAAGTTTGTAATACTATCGCCGTAGATGAAAGCGAAAAAACCAAGCCGATTGCCAGCGCAACTGTCCAGGGCTGGCCAAGTAACATGGCCGCAGCCATAACACCCAAAATGGAGATTGAAACTTGTAAGCCGCCGAGCCCAATGAGCTTATGCCGCATAGCCCAAAGCATTTTTGGTTCGAGCTCAAGGCCGACCAAGAATAACATCATCACCACCCCGAACTCTGCGAAGTGTTGTATTGAGACAACATCCACGTTTAACGCAATTAACAGAGGGCTTATTAAAATGCCGGCGAGTAAGTACCCTAATACTGAACCAAGCCCGAGTTTACTTGCGATAGGGACAGCAAAAACGCTCGCAACTAAGAATATAAATGCTAAAAGTAAGAAGTCAGTCACTGGATTGCCTAGGTTATATTTTTGAAGTTGCAGTATAACCCGACGCTGTGGCTATATTACATTAAGAGTTTTGCGATATTTGAGTGTCACTGAGGTTTGCATTAAACTGTTTCAATACTTGGAAAGAGTGAATTGACCGAACCTTCGCTACAAATGTAAACCAGCCTGCTAGCTAAAGTAAGGCTACAAATAGAGGTACAGGTGAGTCCTCGGCCACTGCTTTCAGTCGTTCAATGAGAAGATAACAATGACATTTGAAGAAATAGTTTCAATTACCCCCTACAGTTGGACATCTATCTTATCCGCTATTGTTTGTGGCCTTATAATCGGTTTAGAACGTCAATTAAGAGGCAAGCCCGTAGGTATACGGACATCTTCGTTGATTGTCTTAGGGACATACATCTTTATTGCCTCCTCAATGGCCGTTGCAACGAGCGTATCTGACCCTTCAAGGATTATCGGGCAGGTTGTTACCGGCGTTGGTTTTCTAGGAGCCGGCGTTATGATGGCGAAAGGAGGCATGGTGGTTGGTGTAACTTCTGCAGCTGCTATTTGGTCCTTAGCGGCATTAGGGGTATGTATTGCAGCGGTCGACTCTTTCATAGCAATTAAACTGTCTATTGTCGTCGTTGGGATTCTATATGGCGTTGATTTACTGGAAGACTATTCTTCTAACTTTACTCGAGGAGCGCATCGTAAACTTAAAAAATGGCGTAATAACCCATAATCTAAATTAAAGGTTGTATGGCGCCGGTGCTTAACTAGGTCTAATCTGATATTAGATAATGACCGAAAGCACAATAGTGATGGCCCAGTTTCAAGCAGAAGGTATAGACACAGATAGCATTCAAGATTTCATAGCCGAATATGAAGACTTATATCAAGCTGCCGAAAAAACAATATTAGACCTAGAGCATCATCCAGAAGACAGCGAATTATTAAATGCTTTGTTTCGAGCGATTCATACGATAAAAGGCAATTGCGGTTATTTGGCGATAACGCCTTTGATTGAATTATTGCAAGAGCTTGAGAGTTTACTTCATCTTATTCGCACGGGGGATATGGTGTTTAGCCCACTTGTGGGTGATATTACATTGCTCATTATGGATCGTTGCTCGACATTTTTAGCACAGTTACAACAGTATTTCTCTGTGAACTATGATGCCGCATTGTTTAAACTTATAGAAACTCAATTAAAGGATGTTTTCACCAGCGCGTCAGAATTGCGACCTACTTTTTTATCCCACCTTTTAATGACACTAGATCCCAGTACTGTCGGCGATGTTGCACTGACGGACACTCAAAACAGTGCACTTGTAAACGGCTTCTCGGACGATCTTCAATTTGTCTACGAAGCTGCACTAACTACTCAAAACCGAACCTCGTATTGGCATGGCCGGTTAGATCGAGTTATTAGTTTGCTGTTAAAGTTAAACGACAGTATTGAGAACGGGCTTGATCATGAGTCACTAATCGCAGCCGTTTGCATACACGATATCAGTATGGCATTTTTACCTTCAAGCCTTCTCAATAAACCAGAGCAATTAACACAGCAAGAATTTTTGCAAATGCGAGAGCATGTGCCTTTGGCTGTGCGCATGGCGAAAAACTTTCAATATTGGGATCAAACTCGACAAATCTTGGAAGATCATCATGAGCATTTAGATGGATCAGGATATCCTTATGGCAAGCAGGGCGCTGAAATATATATTGGCGCGCAAATGTTAGCGATTGTGCATGCTTATGAAGCAATTACTCATGGTTATTCGCGTGATATCAGCCGAAAGCGGCCATTGATGAGAGCCGTTATGGAGTTAAATCGCCATATCGATTATCAATTTAACCGAAGTTTGGTTGAAGCCTTTATGAAGGTAATACGACCTTAACTAAAACTATGTCTGCTTTACTTACTTTAGCCTCCATTATTTGTTCCGCTAATGCTACAGAGATCCTAATAATGCACTTCTACTAAACGAAAGTAGTGTATTCACGATAGCGATAAAACGCCATGCCAATACTACTTAGTGAATCATAGTAGTTATTAAGCTTAATCTGCTTTAAAATGACTTGAGTCCAAAAAATACTTAGGATACAAACCATTGTATAGCTTATCCAAATACCCTTTTCTTGCGTTAAGGTTAATCACCCTTTTCGTTATATACACTACCTGCCGCATCATATTCTTCGTCTACAATATTGAATTTTTTCCTAATACCGATATTGATGCGCTGGGCTATATGCTGTTTGGTGGCATGAGGTTTGACCTTACGGCGATTCTTTATACTAATGGTTTATACCTTTTGGCAGTCGCAATTCCATTTCCATTTAGACTTGAATATACCAAATATTATCAATGGTTCTGGAACTTGTATTATCTGGTCATTAACACTATTGCCATTGCCGTTAATTTTATCGACACCATTTATTATCAATATACCTTGCATCGATCAACTTTCATGGTCATTTCAGAATTTGAAAACGAATCCAATGTTGGAGGCATAATCTTTAGCGGGTTATTTGATTTCTGGCCTTTGACTCTTGCATTTCTATTGGTCATGGGACTTTTTGTATTCTTATTTAGACTAATAAAACTGGCACCTTCGAACATGGGAAGCGTTGCATTTTACTCCATCTATTTATTGTTAGTTATACCTCTATTGTACTTTTCAATAATTGGTATCCGTGGAGGTTTTGGCTCACATACTCGACCGATTGCAATGAACAATGCTGGGGAATATGTTACGCGAGCAAGCCAAATGTCGATTGTGCTCAACACGCCATTTACGTTAATCCGAACTATTAAAAAGAAAGCTTTCACGCGTTACTCCTTCTTTGAAACCGAATCCGAACTTAAACAAGTATTTGATCCAGAACATCCAAAACGTTTCACTCAAGAGGCTCAATTAGATACAAACGTAGTTATATTAATTATGGAAAGTTTCGGTGCGGAAGTTTCGGGGTTCCTAAATAAAGAATTAGACAACGGAACCTACGAAGGGTTAGTGCCATTTTTGGATACATTGATGGCGGATAGTTTGACCTTTGAATATGGTTTTGCACATGGGCGAAAGTCTATCGATGCCATTCCCGCTATTGTTTCCGGCATTCCTTCAATGATCGTTCCATATGTAATTTCTAATTATGGCACAAATAAAATTAATGGCTTGGGCTCAATTTTAGACAGCCAAGGATACTATACTGCTTTCTTTCACGGTGCTCCAAATGGATCAATGGGTTTTAATTCAATAATGAACTTGGCTGGATTTCGAAGCTATTTTGGCATGAGTGAATTCAAGCAAGCAGGGCTATATAATGAAAACTCGTATGATGGCACATGGGGGATTTGGGATGATGAGTTTATGCAATACATGGCATCAACAATTAACGAACTTCCCCAGCCGTTTGCAACAACTTTCTTTAGCTTGTCTTCTCATCACCCAAATGTTATTCCTGAGCAATTTGAGAATAAATTTAAAGAAGGGGATACTATTGGCAATTATACTTTTCAATATGCTGACTATGCGTTAAAACACTTCTTTGAAGTCGCTTCGAAAATGCCTTGGTATGACAATACGTTGTTCGTAATTGTTGCAGATCATGCAACAACTAATTATCACTCTGAGTATAAAAGTGATTTCGGTCGTTACAGAATTCCAATTGTATTCTATAAGCCTGACGGCTCATTGCGCAAACTCAGTCAGACTGTAGCGCAGCAGTCTGATATATTTCCAACTGTATTAGATATTCTTAATATTGATGAAGAATACTTCTCGTATGGAAACAGCCTAATTGACAGCGATTCACCAAAGTTCGCAGTAACTTATGTTAATAATAATTATCAACTAGTGATGGGTGACTGGGTTATGCAATATGATGGGGAAGTTGTTAATTCGTTTTATAATTATAAAAAAGATATCGAGCTAACGACGAATTTGGTTGAAAGCACAGAGCCAGCGGTATTGCAGGATCTTGAAAAGATGACAGTTTTTCTCAAAGCCTATTTGCAGCAATATAATAATCGGATGATTGAAGACCGCTTAGTTCTAGATAATTAAACTAGGCGAGAAGGTTTCAACCCAGATCAGCTAAGGGGGTTAAGGACTAGATAGGGCGGTTCCGCCCTATCTAGATGAGTACGACTAAACGTTGAATCGGAAGTGCATAACATCGCCATCTTTCACGATGTATTCCTTTCCTTCAAGTCGCCACTTACCTGCGTCTTTTGCGCCAGATTCGCCATTGAATTCAATAAAGTCTTCATAAGCGACTGTTTCTGCACGAATAAAGCCCTTTTCGAAGTCTGTATGAATAACACCTGCAGCATTAGGAGCTGTGGCGCCAATTTTAACTGTCCAAGCCCGAACTTCTTGAACACCAGCGGTAAAGAAGGTTTGTAGCCCTAGCAAGCTATAAGAAGCCCGAATAACCTTGTTTAAGCCTGGTTCATCCATGCCAAGGTCGGCAAGGAATTCCATTTTTTCTTCATCATCTAGCTCTGCAATTTCAGACTCAAGCTTATTACAGATGACAACAACTTCTGCTTTTTCAGCCGCAGCGATCTCACGTACTCGATCTAAATAAGGGTTATCTTCAAAGCCATCTTCATTAACGTTTGCGATGTAAAGGGTCGGCTTTGTTGTCAGTAGATGAAACTGATGTAAATCTTTTCGCTCATCATCGGTTAAATCAACCGAACGCACAGGCATTGCTTGATCTAATGTAGGTTTGATTTTTTCCAGTAAAGCCACCAATCGAATGGCTTCTTTATCTTGGCCCTTGGCTTTTTTAAGCAGCTTATGAAGTTGCTTATCAACAGCATCTAAGTCAGAGAGTGCCAATTCGGTATTGATTACTTCAATATCTGATGCCGGGTCAACCTTGTTTGAAACGTGAATAACGTTGTCATTATCGAAACAGCGAACAACATGAGCAATGGCGTCAGTTTCTCGAATGTTTGCTAAAAACTGGTTACCAAGACCTTCTCCTTTTGAAGCACCAGCAACTAAACCGGCGATGTCTACGAACTCCATGGTCGTTGGCAAAATGCGCTTAGGATTTACAATGGCGGCAATCTTATCTTGACGAGGATCAGGTACGGGAACGACACCAGTATTAGGTTCGATAGTACAAAATGGAAAGTTCTCTGCGTCGATGCCAGCTTGCGTTAAGGCGTTAAATAAGGTGGATTTACCGACGTTTGGTAAGCCAACGATGCCACATTTGATACCCATATTCGGATCTCCAAAAATTATTCAGCTTTAAAACTGTGAAGGTTATTCATTGCTTTTGACCAATTGCCATCAAAAGCCAGTTCAGTTTGTTCTATTGCGCAATCGATAGCGCGCTCAAGAGATATTCTTTCTTCTACTTTGGCTTTAGATAACACAAAGTCAGATACATCTTTGGCATGGCCAGGGTGCCCAATACCAAGACGTAATCGGTAAAAATTCTTATTGTTGGCCAGTGCCGAGATTATATCTCTTAAACCATTATGGCCACCATGACCTCCGCCTAATTTGAATCTAGCTGTACCGGGTTCTATATCGAGTTCATCGTGAGCAACTAAAATATTTTCAGTAGAGATTTTATAGAAGTTTGCAAAGCTACCAACGGCTTGACCACTCCGATTCATGAAGCTCATCGGTTTAATCAACCAAACTTTAGTTTGATTCACTAATATATGGCATATCTCGGCACCGTACTTGGATTCGAACTTCCAATTACCTTGATATTTTCGCGCCAGTTCGTCAACGTAGTCAAAGCCGGCATTATGGCGAGTAGCGCTATATTGCGCGCCTGGGTTACCTAAGCCAACTACTAACTGAATATTGTCATTCATATCTTGAATCGTTCTTTTAAGCTATAAAAAAAGGGCCTGAGAAGGCCCTTCTTAAAGTGCCGCTGAAATTACTCAGCTGCAGCTTCATCTTCTTCATCGTCTTCTGTCTTAGCAATAGGCTTAGAGATAGAAACAACAGGCATATCGTGAGATGCGCCCTTGTTAAGATCTACCAAAGTAAGGCCTTTAGATAGCTTTAATTCAGACATATGAATAACTTGACCTGGCTCTAGGCCGCTAAGGTCAACTTCGATGAACTGTGGTAAGTCACTAATTTTACAAGAGACTTCAATTTCAGTTGCAACATGCTGAATCTTGTTGCCAGCTTTCAAAATTGCTGTTTCGTTGATGAAATGTAGTGGTACGCGCTTACGTACGGTTGAAGACTTAGTTACACGCTCAAAATCGATGTGAATTGGAGCATCAGTCGCTGGGTGGCGCTGTAGGTCGATTAATACGGCCTGCTCTTCTTTACCATCGATGTTGACAGTTAACACCTGAGAATAGAAAGATTCATTTTCTAGTGCTTTTACAAGCTCTTTCAATTCAAGTGTTAGGCTAGCGGGTTTGCGGTTTTTAGCTCCGCCATAAATAACGCCAGGTACTTTATTTTCACGACGCAGGCGGCGGCTCGCACCTTTCCCTGCTTCCGTACGGACGGTGGCATTAATTTCAAAAGTTGACATTTTATTGCTCCAAAAATACATAACCAATAATATCGCGACCATATCATTGGTAATTAAAAAGTGAGTCGTAGTTAGGTAAAATACGTTAACTTGCAGCTAAATGTTTCGAATTAACGGAACATTGCACTGATAGACTCTTCGTTGCTGACTCGGCGCATCGCTTCTGCAAGGATGCCTGCCATCGAAAGCTGGCGGATACTATCACAGCTTTGAGCTTCAGGCGAGAGTGGAATGGTGTCTGAAACCACTAATTCTAGTGCAGAATTCGTGATTCGTTCGACAGCAGGTCCACTAAGTACAGGGTGGGTTGCATAGGCCACCACTTTTTTTGCGCCGAACTTAATCAAAGCTTCTGCGGCTTGGCAAAGAGTTCCGGCAGTATCGACCATATCGTCGACTAAAATACAGGTGCGACCACTGACATCACCGATAATGTTCATGATCTCTAGTTCATTCGCTTTAGGACGACGTTTATCAATAATGGCAAGGTCAGCGCCCAATTGCTTTGCTATGGCACGAGCGCGTACCACGCCGCCGACATCGGGTGATACTACGATCATATCTTGATAGTTTTGCTTTTGAATATCATCCAATAAAATTGGTGAGCCATAAATGTTGTCAACTGGGATATTAAAGAAGCCCTGAATCTGCTCGGCGTGTAAGTCAACGGTTAAGATTCGGTCTATACCAACCACAGTGAGCATGTCTGCAACGGCTTTTGAAGAAATAGGCGTGCGCGAACTGCGTGGTCGTCGATCTTGCCTAGCATAGCCAAAATAAGGCATAACCGCGGTGATTCGGCCGGCTGATGCGCGTTTCAGAGCGTCTGCCATGAATAAAATTTCCATTAAATTGTCGTTGGTGGGCTGGCAAGTTGGCTGGATGATAAAGGCATCGGCACCGCGAACATTTTCAGTTATTTCGATGGCCACTTCGCCGTCGCTAAATTTACTGACTTCAGCATCTCCCATTGGGATGCTAAGTCGATCGACGACGCTTTTGGCAAGGGCGGGGTTGGCATTACCGCTAAAAACCATCATTTTTGACACGTTGAATCCACCTTGTTGGCTTGAGCTAAGTTTTTAACAAGGTGATCGCTTTGCCACCTCGTCAGGGAATCGAGTTTGGCTATGTTGCGAGCTGGAGTTGTTCATGGGCGGTCGACACATTGACGCCCCTTGCAATATAGGCCGTTAATGTTGGGTTGCTTTTGTGTAATAGTATTTTCACGTTTTCGGCTGCTGTTTTTGAGTCGGTTGAGATAAATAAACACGATCCTGTACCAGTCAATTTCGCTTTGCCTATGTTTTGGCAAGTTTGAAATATAGTTTCAATGTCAGGATGCAGCTTTCGTACTAACGGCTCGAAATCGTTATGACCAGATACCGCTAAAGCGGGGCGTATTGTGCTAGTTGGTGTATCTCGTGTCAATTCAGGATGTGCAAACAATTGTGCCGTTGAAATATGAATATTAGGGTGAATAACGACAAACCACTGTTCGGGTAGTTGTAACGGTGTTAATTTCTCGCCGATGCCTTCTGCCCATGCGCTGCGTCCACGAACAAAAACAGGAATGTCCGCGCCAAGCGTTAAGCCTATGTCGGCAAGCTCAGCTAAACTTAGGTTGCACTGCCATAGTTGATTTAAGGCTAAGAGGGTAGTTGCTGCATCAGAGCTGCCACCTCCAATACCACCCCCCATGGGCAATAGTTTAGTCAGATGAATTCTTGCGCCTTTTCGAGTATTAGTCGCACGTTGCAAAGACTTAGCTGCTTTTATCACTAGGTTATCTTCGGATTCTAAAGCTGCGTCTGAGCAAGTGAATTCAATTTTGGTATTAGTTAGTTCGGTGAACTCTAGCTCATCATTAAAGTCGAGGAGCTGAAAGATACTTTGAAGGGCATGGTAGCCATTGGGCGTTCGCCCAACGATATGTAAAAATAAGTTGAGCTTGGCAGGAGCGCTAACCTTTAGCGACATAGTAATTTCACATTAGCTTAAGAAGGCGGTAATTGTAACAAGCTCCACTCTCGGATGACGAGTTTTCCGCTACTATCGGCTTTAATAAAATTTAATTTCTTTGGCATAGATGGTGTGCCTTCATGATAGCTATCATAATGTACAAGCCAGCCTGCTTGTTTAAGCTGAGTAACTTGTCCGGAGTCTGAGTTCAACTCACGGTTAAACGGCTCAGACGGTTTGGGCAATGCACGCACCCAATACTGCAAGTAATCTAACGGCAATTGAATTTCTTGTAAGTCCCAAAGCAGGTCTTCAAGGCTGTTTGCAGTCCATTGATCCTTACCTTGAGTCAAAGTAACTGAATGTTTATCACCATGAATGGTTATCCGACCTTGGCCAAGAGGACCGCTAAGTTCAATATCAAACTCTTTGCCAAGTTGTTGCCATATAACATTGAAACTGCTGGCTTCAGAATTGTTTTTGATCGCCATTTTGCCCTGAAACGCCCAGTCGGCTGCTTCATTTTCAGGCAGGCCGGTAAAGGTTGCGCAACTTGTCGCAATTAAAGTAACGCATGTAGCCAGAAACCACTTAAATCTGCTAATCATTAAACAACTGCTCTAGTTTTTCAATAAACGGGCTCTGTGGGTTAAGCTCAATTACTTTTTGATAGTACTTCTGCGCTTCGTCGGTTTCATTTAATGCCCATAAAACTTCCGCTAAATGCGCGGCGACTTCATCGTTCTCTAGCTGCTGGTAAGCTTTTGATAGCCAAGAAAGTGCCTCGCTAACGTCACCTTGCCTATATAGCAGCCAGCCTTTTGAATCCATGAAAGCAGGGTTGTCGGGTTGGTCGTTTAGCGCGCGATCTATATATAGGGTCGCTTGCTCTAGGTTTTTATCTAAATCAGCCCAAGTGTAACCCAAGGCGTTCATTGCGTTAATATTCTCTGGTTCCAAAGTTAAAACTTTGGCAAGGTTGCTTTCAAGCGCATCGTAGTTGTCGATGTAAGCATAGAGTAGCGCTTGCTCATATAAGTAGAGTGTATTGTCGGGTTGCTCTTTCAGTGCTTGGCTATAAACATCGATAGCGGCGTGGTCGTTGCCTAGCTCATGCTCTAGGCTGGCTTGTATTTTCCAATAAAGGTCTACTTGGTCTGGATCTACAGTTCGGGCACTGTCTAATGCGATGATAAGCTTTGAGTGGCTGGCAGAGTCGCCCATTCTAGCCCATTCAGAAAGTGCAGACGCAAGGTAAGGTGCGGCAGTCACTTGTGAAAAGTGTATTTGAGCCGCATCGGGTAAATTATTTTGTAAGTTAATTATGCCCAAAAAGTAATGGCCTTCATCTTCAAAGCCCTGATCAAGTAAATGTTGAAACATCGCAGTCGCTTCATCGAGTTCATTTTGTTCAAATGCAACGCGAGCAAAAGTACGTGCTATTACGGGTTCACCAGCGAAGCGTGAATGTAATATGCGCAACTGTTTTAGGTTGGTGCGATCAAATCGATAAAGGTGCCGTGCATAAGTGACGCCTACTTGAGGGTTAGTAGGGTGCCTCTTAATAAGTGACTCTATCAACACAGTAGCGGGTTTCACCTTGTGATCCTTGATAAACGTCTGATATTGAAATAATTGATAAGTTAATTCAGGCTTGAGCTTGATCGCTTTTTGAATGGCGCCTTCTGCATTGTCTTGGCTATCTAGAAGTGAGCTCAAGCGCGCGTGGGCAAAATAAAGCGCATGTGACTTTGGATAACTTGGAATCAGCTCTACAAGAGCAGTGTTAAGTTCGCTAGCGTTTGCCTGAGTCAGTTGCCTTGAGTGTGGTAGCGCAATGCTTACATCGGCTTCTGGGTCTACTGCAAGCCACCGTTTGAGTGCAACTATTGCGTTATCAAAATCGCCGGTATTCATTGCTGCAACAGTGAGGGCTTGCCAAGGTCCCGCGGAGTTTGGTTCGATAGCGACCCACCGGTCTGCAAGTGCTGAAACGGCCTTGTAGTTACCGATACTTTGATTGAGCGCAATAGCACGTTCAAATACCGCTGGGTCAGATTCGTGTTCACTCACCAAACCGTAAATGGACGCTGCACTGCCTAGGTCGCCTCGGTTAATGGCAATTTCAGCCAGCAACAACTCAAAGAAGGTTTGCCCAGTTAATGGTTTGGCTGCAACAGGAGTAGCTTGCAATTCATGTGAAGGGACCTTAACGGTAGCCTCTGCGTTAGCAACTTGCGCGGGTGTACTGGCACAACCGAATAGCAAGCCACTTAAGATAACAGGGCTCAATTGAGTTAGTTTAAATCGTATTTGCATAGTCAACCTAGTGTCACCGTATCCCGTTTATAGGGCTAATTCATGTAAATTTACGAATAGTTAAGAATATTAGCATAGCCGTTATCGCCTAATTTAGGTAAAGCCGTTAGAATACGGCGTTTTTACAAATGAGGCACCACCAAGGCATGTCATTATTGGCCATTGGTATCAATCACAATACAGCATCTGTTGAAGTTCGCGAAAAAGTGAGCTTTATGCCTGAAACCATGTCTGAGTCTTTAAGATCGATTCTAGACTTACCTGGTATTTCAGAAACAGTGATACTGTCGACTTGTAATCGAAGTGAAATATACTGTCAATCGGATAAAGCCACAGAATCTGCAGATGCTCTTGTTAACTGGTTGGCAGCGAGCCATCACCTAGATCCGGCAGAACTAAAGGCCTGTACCTATGTGCATACCGATGACCGCGTCGTAGATCATATTAGTAAGGTCGCAGCCGGTCTCGACAGCATGGTCTTAGGCGAACCTCAAATTTTGGGCCAATTGAAATCGGCCTATGCCGTGGCACAAGAACACAAAGCAGTCGGTTCAATGCTGAACTTTGTCTTCCAGCACAGCTTTAAAGTTGCTAAAAAGGTCCGTACAGAGACTGCCATTGGTGAAAATGCGGTCAGTGTGGCTTATGCGGCGGTGAGCTTGAGCACGCGTATATTTGAAGATTTATCGACCTGTAAAGCCTTGCTGGTAGGTGCAGGTGAAACCATAGATTTGGTCGCGCGGCATCTACGAGAGAAAGGCTTAACCCAAATAACCGTTGCTAACCGGACATTAGCTCGTGCTGAAAGCTTAGCAAATGAGTTTAATGCTAGAGCCTGTTTGTTGTCCGATATTCCAACGGAACTGCCGCATGCAGATATCGTTATCTCTTCTACTGCAAGCCAATTGCCATTAATAGGCAAGGGAATGGTTGAGCGAGCTTTGAAAGCACGAAAAAATAAGCCTATGTTTATGGTCGATATTGCGGTGCCTCGCGATATTGAACATGAAGTAGGTGATTTAAACGATGTGTTTTTATACACCGTTGACGATTTACGCTCGGTCATTGAAGATAATCGACGTTCTAGACAGGTTGCCGCCCAAGAAGCAGAGCGTATAATCGAGAACCAAACAGAGGTGTTTTCCTCAAACGTCAATATACGAGCTGCTGGTTCTGTCATTCGAGTTATGCGTGAAAAAGCCCATAGGGTGAAACAAAAAGAACTAGACAAAGCAAAAAAATCATTAGCAGCAGGTGAAGATCCTGAAGCTGTTATGCAGTTATTAGCGCATAACTTAACCAATAAACTGATGCACAGTCCGACAGTCGCGTTACGAACGGCCTTTGAAGAAGGCGACCCGAACGCAAACGATTGGGCATTAAAATTATTTGAAATTAAACCTTAGGTTTCTATGAAAGAGTCAATACGTTTTAAATTAGAAGAATTGTCTGAGCGCTATGAAGAGTTGGGTATGCTGTTGTCGCAGCCTGAAGTCATTTCTAATCAAGATGAGTTTCGTAAATATTCCCAAGAATATTCCGACCTTGAAGATGTAGTGAAATGCTTTGCTGATTATCGAGTCAGTGAAGGTGACTTAGATGAAGCTAAAGCGTTGCTAGATGACTCAGATCCAGACATGAGAGAGATGGGGAAAGAGGAGTTTAAAGCAGCGCAGGAACGTATTACACAATTAAATGATCAACTACAAATCTTGTTACTACCTAAAGACCCGAATGATGGGAAAAACGTTTTCTTAGAAATTCGTGCTGGGACCGGTGGTGATGAAGCCGCAATTTTTTCTGGCGATTTATTTCGAATGTATACTCGCTTTGCTGAAAAATCGCGATGGAAAATTGAAGTGCTCTCGACCAATGAAGGTGAACACGGTGGTTTTAAAGAGATTATCGCCCGTGTTACCGGTGCGAATGTTTACTCTCAATTAAAGTTTGAGTCAGGCGCGCACCGAGTTCAGCGCGTACCTGAAACGGAAAGCCAAGGCCGAATTCACACCTCAGCTTGTACCGTTGCGGTTATGCCTGAAGCAGATGAGCTAGAAGCCATCGAGATTGATAAAAACGATTTACGCGTTGATACCTTCCGAGCATCCGGTGCCGGTGGGCAGCACGTTAACAAAACAGACTCAGCAATTCGTTTAACCCACTTACCGACCGGTATGGTGGTAGAGTGTCAAGATGAGCGTTCGCAACATAAGAATAAAGCTCGAGCAATGTCATTGTTAGCGGCTCGATTAAAAGACTCGCAAACATCAGCCGCTGCAGCTGAACAAGCTGAACAGCGTAAATCTCTCGTGGGTAGTGGTGACCGCTCTGAACGTATTCGTACTTATAACTACCCACAAGGGCGAATCTCAGATCACAGAATCAACCTAACGCTCTATAAGTTAGATGAGATCATGCAAGGTCAATTAGAATATATAATTGATCCGCTAGTGCTGGAACATCAAGCTCAGTTGTTTGCCGATATGGGGCAGGCGTGAGCCTATGCATTGGTGAGGCAATCGCCAATGCTGTTAACCTTGGTGTTGATAAGCTCGATGCCGAGGTTTTGCTTTATACAGCCCTCAATAAAGTCAGAACTTATTTAATGGCTTTTCCTGAACAGATATTAACGGCCGAACAATCTGAAAACTATTCTAATTGGATATCACGTCGCCTCGACGGCGAGCCCGTAGCCTACATTGTCGGTGTGCGAGAGTTTTGGTCGCTGCCCATTAAAACGACTAACGTAACCCTAATTCCTCGTGCAGATACTGAAGTGCTGGTTGAAACAGTTTTGGATCAATTCGATGCCTCGCCATTGGCGGTTGTTGATTTAGGGACCGGCACAGGTGCAATTGCACTGGCGTTAAAATCAGAACGACCAAGCTGGCAGATGTTAGGTGTTGATCGGATATCCGAAGCAATAGAATTAGCGCGGACGAATGCAGCATCATTACGGTTAGACGTGAGCTTTGAAGTTTCATCTTGGTGTGATGCGTTGGCAGATTCATCACTGGATGTTATCGTCAGTAACCCTCCCTATATAGATTGCAAAGATCATCATTTAAACGAAGGTGATGTGCGCTTCGAACCTAAGTCTGCATTAGTGTCCGGTGAACATGGGCTAGCCGACATTAAGCACATCAGCCATGAAGCTGTACGATGTTTAAAACCCAATGGCATGGTTTTTTTTGAACATGGTTGGACACAAGCTGAGGCGGTACAACAAATACTAACAGATGTTGGTTTTATTCAAGTTCGAACTGTAAAGGACTATGGCGACAACGATCGTGTCACCATGGGAGTGTTACCTTAACGTCTAATACACTAAGAGCAATAAGGTTTGCGCAACACAAGCAGGGCGACGGCAATTTTCTATTTCAACCGTTATTTCTTCGGTCACTTCTAAGCCACGACGAACCGGTGTTACCGCAATGATTTTTTTGGTCGCGCGAACATGAGAACCTGCTTTTAATGGGTACGGGAATCGCACCTGATTTAACCCCATATTCACGACCATTTTTGCGCCAGGGTAGGGTGGCTGATCTGGATCTACAGCATTAGTTAGTTTAGGCAGCAAAGACAAAGTTAAAAACCCGTGTGCAATTGTGCCTCTGAATGGCGATTCGACCTTAGCTCTTTCTGGGTCGGTATGGATCCACTGCTGATCTTCAGTAACTTCTGCAAACTGATTAATGCGATCTTGCTCAACCGCCATCCATTGACCGGTATAAACAATTGAGTCTAAATCGCTAGATAATTTTTCGAGCATCGCCAAGGCATCTGCATTGTTATCATGCAGCCAGCGATCATTAATAGTTTCTTGTGCATCAGAACCAGAGGTTAGTATTTTTTGATCGAGTGCCCAATTCATCCACGGGCTGTTTTTTGCTGATTGAAAAATCTCATTGAAGTAGCCACGTAATTGCGGCTGAATGAGTTCAACTATTTCATCTCGGTTTTTTGCTAATCGATCACTTTTTTCTTTCAAAAAATCAATGACGCTCATTGGCTTCCTTTTTTGGTCATTCACTCTTTATTTAGAAGAACTGTCCACGGGTAAGTTTTAATAAGTGCCTATTGTATTCCTTACAAAAAATAGTTGAAAGGTGCATCAAATTAATATACGGGCGTACTTTAACCTGTCTGTTCAGCGATGTATTGCTAACCTGCTAAATTATCAATCGGGCGATGCTCGACGAAATCTTCAATCTTGGTCATAATTTGGTTTATTAATCGTTGCATGGAATCATCTGCAGCCCAAGCCACATGAGGTGTAACGATGACATTAGGCAGCAGTGCTAATTGCCAAATAGTGCCGTTAGGGCTTGGCGGTTCTGTCTCTGCGACATCAAGTCCGGCCGCTAGAATTTGCTCACTTGTGAGCGCTGCTAACAAATCTTTTTCGTTTACGAGCCCACCTCGGCCAGTATTTATCAATATACAGCTTGGCTTTAGGAGCGCTAATGTAGCTTTATCAATGAGATTCGTCGTTTTTTCGGTTAACGGGCAGTGCAGGCTGAGTACATCGGCTTGCTTGATGGCTTGGTAAAAATCGGTATAGCCTTCCCTAATTTGCTGTGCATCGGGTTGCTCGGCGCGGATGATGTTCATGCCAATTGCGCTGGCTCGTTCAGCAACAGCACGTCCTAAAGTTCCATAGCCAACAATGGTAAGTGTTTTTCCTGCGAGTGACTGAATCTGGCCTGCGTAATGATAGAAAAATGGGCTTTTACTCCACTCTTTGGTTTTTAAGCTTTCTAGGTAACGCGGTAAATTTCTAGACAAAGCGAGTATCAGCATTAGGGTATGTTCTGCAACCGATGCAGTGCCGTAATTGGTCGCATTAACCACTGCGATGTTGTTTTTGCGACATGCGTCTAAATTAACGTTGTTGGTGCCCGTTGCAGTTACGCAAATGAGTTTTAATGCCGGTAATTGATTTATAATGTCTTTTGTAAGTACAGCCTTATTCGTCAAAATGATGTCACTACTCATACACTGATTGATGATTTCATCTGACGCCAAATTGTCAAAGTTTTCCCAGGTTTTTATCGCATTAGGGGTGGTGAGGTCAATGTGAGGTGGAATAGTTGCCCTATCTAAGAATGTAGCTTTCATTGTAAGTACCTATTATATAAACTGCGGCCGATTGGTTGGTTAAGCGATTTCTATAGCTTATCAACTTCGTTCGATTATTTGGAGTAACTTTAAAATGCACTTGGTGGTGTTTGATTTGGACACAGCTTTATGTCCTACAAATACCATGGATGGTCTGGCCTTAGCGAAGGCTTTACAGGATGTAACAGGAAATAAAGTAAGCCCTGAGCTTCTCGTTAATAGCGTAGATTTTCGGAACATATTCTATAAGTTTGAAGAAAGAGTCGCCTCTCAATTGGAAATCGTGGAGTTTAGAACTCGATATAGTTTCCATTTACGGCGGCAATATTTAATTCGACCAAGCGTGATACCTGCAAATTACAGTCTAATTGAACGAGCTAACTCACTGCAAAATAGAAAAGATACCGTTGTTGGTATTGTTACCTCCACATCATTGTCAGCGCTGCAACTTAAATCACGGAACATTGGCTTATACAGCGAGTTAATGCCAGTGGCCACAAGTGAAGATTCGGACTCGCTTGAAGGCATTTTAAGTGCCATAAAAACACGTGCGCGACGTAGCTTTGGGTTTCAATTCGAAAAAGCGTCATTAGTGTCAGGTGAACATTGGATTGCCGCTGCCAAGCAAAGCAATATGCTAATAATTACCCCTGAAAACATTGATGTAAACAATGCAAAATATTTCGATTACATACATAAAGCATCAAATACAACACTTGCCTAAAATAATAACCCCAGTGAATGTAATCATTGCACTGGGGTTAGCCTTTTAGCCTTGTTAGATCCTAACGTCTAAGACTTTTCCATTTGTCCGGCTTGGATTGCTGTCAAAGCAATGGTATAGACAATATCTTCAACTAATGCTCCACGAGATAAATCGTTAACCGGTTTTCGTAAGCCTTGTAGCATAGGGCCAATTGAAATGACGTTGGCGCTGCGCTGTACTGCTTTATAAGTTGTGTTACCCGTGTTGAGGTCTGGGAAAACAAAAACAGTGGCTCTACCTGCTACTAAACTGTTTGGTGCTTTACTTGCTGCTACACTCGGAGTGCTGGCTGCATCATATTGCAAAGGCCCGTCGATTAATAAATCAGGGCGACGCTCTTTGGCGATGCGAGTCGCCTCGCGCACTTTGACTACGTCACTGCCACTGCCTGATTGACCTGTAGAGTAGCTGATCATGGCAATACGTGGCTCAATACCAAAGGCTTTCGCAGAGTCACCTGATTGAATGGCAATATCGGCAAGTTCTTCTGCATTTGGATCTGGGTTAATAGCGCAATCACCATAAACAACGGCTTGGTCGGGTAAGAGCATGAAGAAAATGGAAGACACCAGGCTAGCATCAGGTCTAGTTTTGATTAACTGTAAAGCTGGACGTACCGTATTTGCTGTCGTGCTAATCGCGCCAGAAACAAGGCCGTCGACATCATCAAGTGCCAGCATCATAGTCCCTAATACAATAGGGTCTTCTAGTTGTGCTTCCGCCATAGGTGCAGTTAAGCCTTTGTGTTGCCTGAGCTGAACCATGGGCTCGATATATTTGTGTAGTGCATCGAGTGGGTTAATAATTTCAATGGTTTCAGGTAGCACAATATCTTGACTCAATGCGACACGTCTAATTTCTTCTGCATCACCTAGTAATACACAATGCGCAATGCCTTTCTCATGACAAATAGCCGCTGCGCGAATAGTTCTTGGTTCATGGCCCTCGGGAAGAATAATACGTTTATTCGCTTTACGAGCTTGTTTAACCAACAGGTGCCGGAAAGCAGGCGGTGATAGGCGACGTTCTTCGATGACCTCAGCTTTTTCTGCAAGGTATTTAGCATTAATGGCCGCAGCAACGGCATCCATGACACTTTCCATGCGCGTTACGTCATCGGCAGGTACTTCAGTGTTCATATTGTTTAGCATTTGAGCGGAGCTAAAGGTGTTGTTTTTGACCGCCATGACTGGCAAGCCCGTTGCGAAAGCTGAGTGGCATAATTCCATCACGGGCGCGTTAGGCATTAAACCACCCGTCAGTACGAGACCTGCCAGCGGCACTCCATTAAGAGCGGCCATGCAGGCGGCGAGTAAAATGTCATCTCTATCGCCAGGTGTAACAACCAAAGTTCCTGCTTTCAAGGTGTGTAGCATATTCTGCATCGTGCGTGCGCATACCGTTATGCTTTGCACCCGACGCTCATCAATTAGCCCTTCATTAATAATGCTGGCCTGTAAGTGGTTGCTAACATCTCGCGTACGCGGCGCAACCAGTAACGGGTTCCAATTAACTGTACCTAGAAGCTTAAAAGTCTCGTTTTTGAAAATAGGCATTCGCTCAACGATGTCTTCGAATGACTTCGGCGTTTTCAGTTCAAGTTCGGGGTCTTCTTCAGCAATTACTTGTTGGCTGCCTGGTTTTGGAGCACCAACTTTATTTAAGATACTGCCGATAACTTTTTTGCTGTTAATGCCGCCGTACAAACTGGCTGACATTTTGATACGCTCGTTTAATTGCGCGGTGCTGTCGTTGTTTTTGGCAGAAACCAAGATCACATCGGCATCAAGTGCTTTGGCCATGTTGCGGTTTAGTTCGGCAATATAGTTTTCATCGACAACAGGAACTAAACCTTCGACGATTAGGATGTCGGCTTCTTCACCAGACGATTGGGTGATGGAAATGATTTCTTCCATCAGCTTATCGGCTTGGCCCAGTGCTAATTGCTGTTGAGCATAAGTCAATGTAACTGGTTTTGCAGGGTTGAGGCCAAGCGTGGCGTGTATCAAATGGGTGGAGCGTTCAGGACCGAGATCAAAACCATCTTGCTGCGCAATAGGTTTACTGAACGCAACGCGAACACCGAGTTGTTCTAGCGCACGAACTAAGCCCAAGCAAATGGAGGTTAGGCCAACCCCAGCGCTGGTCGCACTAACAAAATATGTATATTTCAAAAATCTATCCTCTTAGTGTGCAGTGACAAGTGCATGCGACTTCTTGGCGATCATCCACTCTTCTTGGGTGTTAATCACTAAAACCTTAGGGCTTTGATCCATAGAAATGCAACCAATCTCATCACCGTTCTTCTGGTTAAGTTGCGCATCAAGTTTAAATCCAAATAAGGATAGATTATCAATCACTTGTTGGCGAATGGGACGAGAGTTTTCACCAATACCGCCGGTGAAGACGAGTGCGTCAAAAGTAGACAAAGATACGGCTAATCCGCCAATTTGTCGTGCTAACCGGAAGCAAAAGACATCAACAGCAAGCTTGGCTTGCTCGTTACCCTGGTCAGCTGCGTCGAGAAGGGTGCGCATATCATTGGAGACCCCCGATAAACCAAGTAATCCGCTTTCCTTATTGAGTACAGAGGTGATTTTGGCGATATCCCAACCTTTCTGTACAGATAGGAATTCGTGCAGCCCAGGGTCTACATCACCCGAACGGGTTCCCATGACTAAACCTTCTAGTGGAGTCATGCCCATGGTCGTGTCGACAGATTTTCCATCTTTTACCGCGCAAGCACTGCAACCATTGCCCAAGTGAGCGGTAATAATGCCGTGATTAGACGGCAGTTGAAGGCGCTTTACAGCTTCTTCGGCAACGTAGTGGTGGCTGGTGCCATGAAAGCCATACCGGCGAACGCCATTGTTCGTATAGAGTTCATAAGGGACGCCATATAAGAAAGCCTCTGGCTTAAGCGTTTGGTGAAAGGCGGTATCAAATACCACGACTTGAGGGATTTCAGGGTAGAGTGCTTGTAACGCTTCGATGCCTGCAACGTTAGCCGGATTGTGTAATGGAGCAAGTGGTGTGCAAGCTTTAATGCTATTTATGACGTGTTGATCAACGATGACTGAATTGCTAAATGCTTCTCCGCCATGAACGACACGGTGTCCCACAGCGATTGGCAGGGTAGTTAATAAGCCCAATGCTTTAAGCTGTTCGATAATAACTAATAGTGTACTTTTATAATCGCTTTTTTCTAAATTGATGGTTAATTTGTTAGCATCAGATTTGATTGTCAATTCAGCATCATTCCCGCCTAACCGCTCGGCTAAGCCACTGGCTCTTTCGATACCTTTGAGCATGTCGAATAATGAAAACTTAATTGAAGAACTGCCAGAGTTTAAAACTAAAATATTTTGAGACATTGATACGCCCGTCGAGAATTGGAGTAAAGTAGAAGCATAAGCGCTACATAGTAACTTGAATTACCCTATACTTTGAATCAAACAGAGTTTAGAGGAACCTTGTATTTTGTTTATGATGAAGATCAATTTGTTGAGAATTGTGCCGTTTTTCATGGTGTTTATCACCCTTTTTCTAAATACGATCAATGCGAGTGCCATCAAAGAAATTAAAGCCGAGCTAGTCAGTGGCGGGCATTTAATTGGTCAGTTGCAAGTATCAGCTGCGCTGCGCTTTAATGGCAAAATGATCCCAACAGACGAAACAGGTTATTTCCAGCTTGGCTTTTCACGAGAATTAGCCGGTTTACATGAGATTGAGGTCATTACCCCGGATCAACCTATAAGCTACTATCCAATTTGGATAGACGTACGTGAATTTAATGTTCAGCGAGTCAATGGCGTTGATCAAGCGAAGGTTACTCCGCCAAAGAGCTTACAAGCGCGTATCGAACGAGAGTATTTCTTAGTTAAAGCGGCTAAAGAAAAGCAGACAAGTATTGCTGCATGGCGAGAAGAAAGTTTTGTTTGGCCTATTTTTGGGCGAATAACCGGGGTTTATGGCAGTCAGCGTTTTTATAATGGCATTCCGGGTAGCCCGCATTGGGGCGTTGATATGGCCGCTCGGCAGGGCACTCCAATATACGCCCCGGCTTCTGGGCTCGTTACCTTGGCAGAGAATGATCTCTATTTTAGTGGCGGCACAGTTATTCTAGATCACGGTAACGGCTTAACAAGTAGCTTCTTACATCTATCTAAACTGAACGTTGAACCAGGACTCTATTTAAAGCAAGGCGAGATTCTTGGCTTTGTGGGTTCAACTGGGCGTTCCACAGGACCGCATTTGGATTGGCGAATGAATTTAGGCGATACACGAATTGATGCCCAGCTTTGGGTGCCGAACATGGACTCCCTTTGTGTATTTAGCACTAAAGCCTGTCCTACCCCTAAAAACATCAGCCAACAAGAAGAATTACAGTGGCTACACAATAGAAAGGCCTTCTTAGCTCGTTCTTTATCAGGAAGTTGAACGTAATCTGAACAGCTGAGCAGTTTCAGGCGATAAAAGCACCCATTTAGCTTGTTTTTTTGCTCAAAAGTACGCAACATGAAGAAGTCCCATGGGCATTAGAAAAATTATAAGAGAGATCAAAATGAATAAAAAATTATTATTAAGTACTGCAATCGTTGCTGCATCATTAATGAGTGCAGCCCAAGCAGAAGTAAAAATCGGCTTTTTAGGTGGTTTCACGGGTCCAATTGAAAGTTTAACTCCGCCAATTTACGCTGGCGCTAAATTAGCTGTTGCTCAAATCAACCTTGAAGGTGGTATGTTTTCTACTGGTGAGATCCTAGCGATGCCAACAGCAGACACAACCTGTGTTGATGCATCTGCGGCTTCTAATGGCGCAGATCGACTCATCAACTCAGAAGGTGTTGTGGGTATCGTTGGTGGCTTATGTTCTGGTGCAACAATTGCTGCATCTAATAACGTAGCTGTACCTGCGGGCGTGCCAATGATTACACCAGCGTCAACTTCGCCAGCAGTGACTGGCTTAGATGATAACGATTTAGTTTTCCGTACTACACCTTCAGATGCATACCAAGGTGAAATGTTGGCTAAGTTGCTTACTGCGAAAGGGATCGATGAAATTGCGATTACTTACGTAAACAACGATTACGGTAAAGGTTTAGCCGATGCTTTAGCCAGTGCTTATACTGGAACAGTTGCGGCTAACGAAGCACATGAAGATGGCAAAGCGGATTATCGCGCAGAGTTGGGTTCTTTAGCTTCTACGGGTGTTGAAACCTTGGTTGTCTTGGCTTATGCCGATGGATCGGGTCAAACTATTTTACGTCAGGCTTATGAGAGCGGTGATTTTGGTCGCTTTGTGGGTGGTGATGGTATGGTTGGCCAAAACATCGTTGATGCAGTGGGTGCTGATGTACTAGATGGCATGATTGCAACTAAACCAGGCATCCCTCAAGTTGCAGGTTTATCTGCCTACGCAGAAGCAATGACATCATTAGGCCAAGATCCTACTGCGATTTTCGCAGGTCAATCTTATGATGCTACTTTTATTCTTGCTCTAGCATTAGAGTCTAAAGGTTCGGCTGATGTTGATGGTATGGCAGCGGCTATTCGTATGGTATCAAGCGCTCCAGGTGAGATTATTTTACCAGGTGAGTGGGCTAAAGCTAAAAAAGCATTAGCGGCTGGTAAAGACATCAACTACCAAGGTGCTTCTGGCGACCATGAGTTCGATGCTAACGGTGATGTACCGGGTATGATTGTAGAGATGCTGGTTGAGAATGGTGCATTTGTACAGAAGTCTGTCCTTAAGTAAATTATCCTAGTATTCAAAAAACGCGGCAATTGCCGCGTTTTTTTTGCGAAGAATAATAGCTCAATTATGATCTGTATGATTTTAGTTTAAAACATTGCTGGCCCTCAGCTGAGAAGCGGTCCATTGCTTGGAATTTGGGTGTTAGAAGCAGAAACAGCATAAAGAGTAATACAATCTTTGATATTAAATTACCGTAGATTTTTTTTAACAAAGTAGGGTAGTTTGGCAAATGGTTTTTAACCTGCTGCTTTAAGAGCATTTTCTAACCCTGCGGCGTAGGCGAAATGTCAGGGAATATACTGCATTACTGCGTTTGTTTTATTTCTAAAATTTCCTGATCGTATAAATATTGGATCAAGTCCATTGACATTGGATTATTCAAATTGACATAAAAGGCAAGTGCACCAAAGCTTGTTAATTTGTTGTCATCGGCAATTATTTCGTCTGCCATGTCGATTTTTTCTGCAGCATTGTAAATAGTTTGATCAATGCCTAATAAAAAATCGACCCTCCCAGCATGAAGCATTTTCAAACCAGATTCGAAATTAGGAATGGTTACTATTTTCGCACCTTGTGTTTGGAGGTTTTGAGCGTAACTCTTGCCGAACCTAAAATTTAGAGTGCCAATTTTTTTATTGAATATATTCTGCCAAGGCTCATTGCGACTCTTTAATTGAAACAAAGTATAGTGAAGATCGGTTTTTATGAGCTCAAAACGCAGGTGATTAGAGCTGGCATGGCCTGGCGGTAAAACACTAATAAGGTAATCATCCTTGGCCATTAAGAGATGCGCCCTTGCCGGCGGAAGATTTAGTACTTGGTAAGACTGGTTAAATGGTGCTAAAAGCGTAGTTAGTAGTTGCAAGGAAATACCACCACCTTTGGCGTTCTCGTCAATAAAGGGTGGGTAAGTGGTCACTATTATATTAAAACCAAGTTCATCTTCAGCTGCGCTAAAAGTCGAAATGCTCCATAGTAATATGCTAGCCGCAATAAGGCTCAAAGATCTCAACCACACATTAATGGTGTATCTAAGTGGCAAAATTAAGCTGCTGCACTCGCCTTGTTTAGTCAAGTGTTTTCCTCTGAAGTGTATTGTGGTTTTTAAAAGCTGGAAAATGCCCCTTCTTGGTAGAAGCAACCTTATTGGTCGTTTACAAAGTATAGCTAGTCTTATTTCACTTACCAGTATTAGGGAAAATGTCTGTAGTGTTGGAAAAGATTTGGGTTTAAATTTATTTCATTTGTTCCTAGTTTCTTCTAGGGCAGGCTGATCACGGTTTTATAAATATCATTAAGAGAGAATTTCTGACGGTCGTTCTAAAAAATTGTCATTTTGGCGGGCATAGTAGCGATCATTTTAACATTAGATGTCATCGATGCGACGTCAATGAACTTGTCTAGACAGTTTGTTGCTTATATTGGCCGGACTAGCGTTGATACTGTCAAGTTTAATTCAGAAAAGTGTTAAGACGATTGTCAGGCCGATGGAGAAGGTATCTAAGGGTTATTGGCTTTTACCCAAAATGATCCAGCCCAGTAATAAATCAAGTAAACCAATACCTGCTAGTATGGCGCCTTTCGTATAATCATATTTTACATCAGATCCAATTAAACTGCTCAAGCCGCTGACCAAACCACCTAATGACTCGTCCACTTGATTCATTTGTTGGTTGTAGTCATAAGTTAAGTATAGCTCGTATCCACCATAGGCTAATAACGCCAAACCTGAAATGGCAAGGACGGATCCAATTAGTTTTTTTTGTGAATTATTCATATTTGATACCCAATAAAGAGGCGGCATACCAGCCACTTCTATCGCATAGTATAGAAGCGGCCCATTGCTTGAAATTCGGGTGTTTGAAACATGGATGTTTCAATCAAGCCCCCATGGACGGGTTTATGGCGACCGAAATTTCAAGCTGTGGGCCGCTGAACCCCACGTAAAGGCTGAAATATTTATGGGCCACCAAAGGTTTAACAGCCGCCTTTATTTTATAAGTTAATCAACTGTGCTGTGCGATTCGTTCAGGAATAATCCCTTTAGGAGCATAGCGTAGCACTAAAGTAATGGTTAGCCCGATGACGAATACTCTGGCTTGAAGCGCACGGCTGTCTAAGTCAGATGGGGCTTGCCAGTCAAACCAGACTTCACCAATTTGTCTAATAGCGTCAAACAAATATAACGCGACTGGTTCAGACATTGTCCAGATAATATAAACAAATACGGCGCCGAATAGGGTGCCTAGGTTATTACCCGCACCGCCTAGTATGACCATAACCCATATTAGGAATGTATGGTTCAGTGGAATGTAACCAGAAGGGTCAAAAATACCATTGAACGAAGTTAGAACGG
Organism: Reinekea sp.; assembly: GCF_046710285.1. Classification (GTDB taxonomy): domain Bacteria; phylum Pseudomonadota; class Gammaproteobacteria; order Pseudomonadales; family Natronospirillaceae; genus Reinekea. The sequence goes on along the minus strand of NZ_JBKEGY010000013.1, from coordinate 48,863 downwards.
CACCGCCAACACCCATCAAAAACGAACCGATAACAAAGACTTCTAAGCGTCGCTTATTGACATCTTTACCCATGGCAAGAGACGAGGTTTCATTATCGCGAATCGCACGTAGCATTCTTCCCCAGGGTGCGTTGTAAGCGCGGGTGAGAAGAAAGAAAATACCCGCAATCATTAATGCAGTTACAGATAAATAAGCCGCTCGTGCTAGCTCAAAACCTATGTCTGCTGGCCCAGGTACCGGCCATTGCATAGGCGATACAGTTAATGTGCCATGCGTTAGCCAGTCTGCATTTTTCAAAAAGGCTTTAATGATTTCTGCAATGCCTAAGGTCGCAATAGCTAAGTAGTCACTGCGAAGGCCTAAGCAAATGTGCCCGACACCGTAAGAAATAACGCCTGCAATAACACCGCCAGCAACCCAGCCGATCCAAACTGGTAAGCCAAAACCGCCAATAAATCCGTGCTCACTCTCAATAGCGGAGGCAACAGGATCTAATTGAGCCATAAAGATGATATACACAACTGCAATTAAGATAATCGTAATGAACCGTTGCCACTTTTGAGTAACGCCTAGCTTTCCGAGCTTTAAAGAAGCAGCAATGAGGGCGATACCAATGAGCAATTTAAAAAACACTGAGCCCAAGTTACCGGGTAATTCAGAAGCCCAAAACTCTTCATTGGTCGGGAATGAAAACAGCATGGTCATAAAACCACCCATGGCAATAAAGCCCATAATACCGGCGTTAAATAGACCGGCATAGCCCCATTGAATGGTCAAGCCTAGTGCAATAATGGCATAGCAAGATGCTTCAACAAGCATACGTAAGCTATAGGCAGTGCCCATAAATGCCATAATGGTAAGAATGATTAGCAGTAAGCCTGAAAAGAGAATGGCTTCTTTTTTATATGTCATCAACATTAGAGAACCTTCCCTTTCAATATGCCCGTCGGTTTAAGTACCAAAATTGCTATTAACATGAAAAACGGCACGGTAATTTTATATTCAGTCGGTACTAAGGCAAGGTTGTTTGGTAAGTCCCAGCCCGTTGCTGCTTCAAGAGGCCGAAGCAATACAGCCCAGTTGAAAACGGCTAAAGTTTCAGACATGCCAACAACAAAGCCACCAATGATCGCGCCATAAGGATGACCCACGCCACCAACAATCGCTGCTGCGAAAATAGGTAATAGTAAGATAAAGCTTAAGTCTGGCTTCAAAGACACATCTAGAGAAAGTAGAGTACCTGCCGCTGTCGCGAGAGATCCGGCGATCACCCAGGTCACCACAACCACCATGTTAACGTTAATTCCAGAGATGCGCGCTAGGTCAGCATTATCTGACATGGCGCGCATGGCTTTTCCTAAACGAGACCTTGTTAAGAAAAAATGCAATGAAACAACGGCGAGGATCGTAAACACAAACAAAAGTATTTGCGGTTCGGTAATCACCAGTTTGCGTGACGCTAATTCCCAAGGTAATTCTAAACGGAAAATTTCTTTGCGATCATCGATATACATGTTTCTTGAGCCAGTTCCGAAGAACAATCGAATGACACCTTGCAGCATTAGGGTGACACCAATAGATGCCATGACTAAAACAATGGGTTTAACATTGTTGTCGCGCAGAGGCTTATAAAACGCCTTATCCATACCAATAGCGAGTAGGCTGGTAATCACCATGGCGACCGGCAACATGACAAACGCGGTAGGTAAACCAATCGCTTGGCCAGCTGCAGGAAATAGAGCCGTTAGGAAGAAAGTGATAAATGCCCCTAGAGTCATTAAGTCACCGTGCGCGAAGTGAGCAAAGCGTAAAATACTGAAAATCAATGTTACACCAATCGCACCCATCGCATAAATAGAGCCGATCACCGCACCTGAGATGACGACTTTGTTCATAAAAAATATTAGTTCGTTCACACTTACGCTCCAGTTTAGTGGCCGCCGAGGAAGCTTTTCGCAACTTCCGGGTCATTTAACAAATTTTCACCGGTATCGGTGAAACTGTTTCGGCCAGCGGCCAATACAAAACCTTTATGCGCAATACGTAACGCTTGCTTTGCATTTTGTTCAACCATCAAAATACCAACACCTTCTTTGTTGATCGCTTCGACACGGTCGAATATTTCATTCATGTACAGAGGTGATAAACCTGCGGTCGGTTCATCTAGTAATAACACCTTCGGTTCGATCATTAGAGCGCGACCCATTGCAACCATTTGCCGCTGACCACCAGAAAGTTCGCCAGCAGGTTGGTAACGCTTATCTTTTAAATCAGGGAAGTAGTGATACACCGAATCTAAGGTGTTTCGGAAGCTGCCTTTGCGTAAAAAAGCACCCATCTCTAAATTTTCTTCGACGGTCATGCTAACAAAAACGTTTTGCTCTTGCGGTACAAATGACATGCCGTGACTCACTAAAACATGAGGTTCGGCATTGGTTATATCGACACCATTAAGCTCAATGGAGCCTTCAGTTACGTTGAGTAAACCGAAAATTGCTTTTAACGAAGTTGACTTACCTGCGCCGTTAGGGCCGATAATGACGCCGATCTCGTTGGCGTCAACAGACATATTGACGCCATTTAATATGTTCATGCCGCCGTAGCCACCATGAATGTTCTTTGTTTCTAAAATAGCCATGATTACTCCAAGTTAGGCGACGTCGGTGCCAAAATAAGCTTCGACTACTTTCTGGTTGTTACGGATGTCTTCAATAGCGCCTTCAACCATGACGCTGCCTTGAGCAAGGACAATGACGGGGTCACATAATTTGGCGATCATATCCATGTCGTGCTCGATGACCAAAAAGGTAATGCCCAGCTCTCGGTTCATGCGCAAAATATTGTCGGTTAAGTCTTTTAGTAGAGTTCGGTTAACGCCTGCCGCTACTTCGTCGAGTAACACAACTTTGGCTTCGGTCATCATAGTTCGGCCAAGCTCCAAAAGCTTTTTTTGACCGCCAGATAAATTCCCGGCGAGCTCGTTTTTAACGTGATCGAGACCGATATATTGAATGACGTCTTGTGCTTTTTGACGAACTTCAAGCTCTTGCGCCATAACTTGCTTAGGCTTAAGCCAGGTGTTGAAGATGTTTTCGCCCAGCTGACTCGGTGGCACCATCATCAGGTTTTCAAGCGCTGTCATCTGCGAAAATTCATGTGCAATTTGGAAAGTGCGTAATAGGCCTTTACTGAATAGCTGATCTGCGGTGAGTGCAGAAACATCCTCACCGTCTAATATAATTTGGCCGGAATCAAGCGGTAAGGTGCCCGCGATGATATTAAAGATGGTTGATTTACCTGCACCGTTGGGACCAATCATGCCCGTTATTGACCCTTTCTCGATGTCAAAACTGCAATCATTAATTACTTTCAGGTGCCCAAACGCCTTCTCGACGTTTTTCACCTCGATCATGGATGACATTGACTTCTCCATTGTGGCTTTTAGCCACTCTCTTTTTTATTGTTCATCAGTGACAAGGGTAGCTCGTTATCTGTGAACTATTTTATTGCAGTTTTTGGTGACTAATTTCAATGAGGTCATGAAGAATCTCGGACCATCAAAGAGTAATTAAGCTTCAAAAACTGCTTATTTTGATTTGCGGAGTAGTTTACCTATTCTTCATAGCTAGGTCAGCCGCAAAGGGCTAAATTTGTATTTAAATGGTCGCATTATCGCTATTTTTTCGGCTTTCGTTGATAACTTATAAGCATAATCAACAAAATAATGGTCGCTAGAATTGGAATGATTGAGCTGTGTAGTCTTTGGAACGGCGTTAATCCGTTTCGTAAGGTTAAGGCTCCCACTACTTGAGCTTCGGTAAATTGCTCTGCAAAGTTGACTAACTCGCCGCGAGCATTAATTAATGCTGATATACCATTTTGAGTCGCTCGTGCCATATCTCGACCATTTTCAATCGCGCGCATCCGAGTTATTTGTAGATGCTGGTGCGGGGCAATTGAGTCTCCAAACCAAGCATCATTACTGACAACCGTTAAAATTTGAGCATTTTTTGCCAGCTTGCGAACAATGTTGGGGTAAGCCGCTTCATAGCAGATAACTGGTGCTAAAAAGAAAGGCTCGCCGTTCAGTGTGGATACAATAGGGTTTTGCTCTGTCAATGCGGGCGACATACCCGAAATAGAAATATTAAAAAAGCCAATGAAATTACGCAGATAAGGGTCGAATGGCACGTACTCGCCAAATGGCACTAAATGCTGCTTACGGTACTCCTCACCTTTGGCCATGCCATAGCCTTGCACGGCGTTAAAATAGTTCGGACCGTCTTTGGTGACAACGCCAGTCAGTAATGTTTGGTCTCGTTTCTCGGTTATACTTTGCACTTGGCCAATAAAGTTAGGGATTTGATCTGCACGACGGGTCATCGCAGCCTCGGACCAGAGCATTAAATCGACATCTTTTAAGGTTTCAATTTGCTTGCCATAAAACTCTAACGTTTTTATTTGTTGCGCTGACTTCCATTTATCTTGTTGTGCAATATTGCTCTGAACTGCCGCGACTTTGATGGTTGATGAAGGCGTGGTCCAGGAATCTGCAGGCAATAACCAGCCGACAATATTTAAAGCAGCAAAGGCAGACAGTGATACTCCGACTGCAAATATGGCGGCATTTCGTTCATGTCGGCTGATTTTTTGAATGCCAATAAACAAAACCGCACTGATAAATGCGAGGCACAAAGATAAACCATAAACACTGAATACAGCGGCCAATTGCGCCATAGGCAAATCAATGACGGAATACCCGACAAATAACCAAGGCATTCCTGTTAGAAACCATTCACGTAACCATTCAAAGAATAACCAGCTAAGCGGGCTAGCCAAAAGTAGGCCCATTGGAAGTTTATTAATAAAGCGAACATGGAACCAAAGCTGAATAGCGCCTAAAAATGCAAGCGCCAAGCAAAAGGTAGCGGTTAGTAATAAGGATAGTAATACAGGGGTGTCTACCGTACGCATACTGCCGTAAACCCACGAAACGCCCAGGCCAAAGAAGCCAATACCGTAAACCCAGCCCAGCCAAAACGCGGATTTAGAGCTTTGAATGGCCGTTTGTAGCCAAAAAAAGCCAAGAACCCCTACAATGGAAAGTGGCCAAAGGTTAAACGGCGCCAAAGATAATGGAATACATAGACCAATGGTAAAAACTAGGGCGATTCTAAGTGCAAGCGGTTGCTGCTGAAACATAAGGAATAGGGTCCAGTGATTAATCGAGCGAACTGTACCTTGTAATAGCAGTGAGCGACAAGCCTGAAGCTTGTTGACTATGGCCTCACGAGCCCGCAGACTATCGCAAAACCCCATTAATGAGAGCACAAATGTCCACAAAGAGCGATTCTGAATTTCAAGCACAGGCATTAAAATTACTAGATCGAGGCTTAGTGAATTGCACGTGGGAGTCAAAAATTGATAAAAAGCGCATTTTGGCCCTCTATACCGAGGCTAAAACTATTACGGCAAACACTGGCAGCCACAAAAAATTGGTTGCATTAGCGCAAACCCTAATTGACACCATGGTACGTATAGTTCGTTGTGTGGCGATTGATGAAGAGGGTGCGAACTCGACAGAAATCAAAGGCAGAACAGTCGAACTTGAGGCCGATTTCCTGTTTTATAATTCAGATAACGAATATAAAGAAATGCGCCAATTTGCTGGCAAAATGAAGCGTCACAACAGCAAACCTAAGACAGGGTTCCGCGGAAAGCCATAAGAGCCAATAAGGTAGCATGACAATAAAAACAAAAATAAAAAAAACATTTCCAATACATAGTTTAACGGCTCTGTTAAAAACAGAGAAACATGAAGAGCCGGTGATAGATGGGCTAAGAGGCCTGTCTGTTATAATGGTCGTGGTTTTTCATTCGCTATTTACCGTGTATTTTATCTTTAAATCACGACCTGAGCTTTTTCAAACATATATCGAAGGCTTTGTGCTGCCGAGTCGATTTTTGTTTGGTTTCGATAAAGCTGTCGATATTTTCTTTATGATCAGTGCTTACTTGCTGGGCAAAAGTCTGTTAAGGCAGGCAAGCGAACAGCATATACGTATTCGTACCTTCTATATTAATCGGGTGTTCCGTATTTACCCGCTGTTCCTACTCGCTTTGCTGATTTTTAGTTTGGGGAGCTGGCATCTATTTGAGCGAGATTTTTGGTTTAACCTGATTTTTGTCGATAACTTCATGCACAACACAATAATTCCGGTCGGTTGGTCGTTATCCGTTGAGATGCAATGCTATCTATTGTTGCCGTTCGTAATTATATTGGCCAATAAAACTAACAGCCCTGTGCTGTTTTTCTCTGCTCTGTTAGTTTTCGCTATTGCGCTTAGAGCCTATATGGCGCTGCAAAACCCTGAGGTTTATCAAATTCCTTTCTACGCAATTTTACTCAACCCTGAAATCGATTATCAATATATGGATGTGATGTATTACTCAACACCCAGTCGAGTTGCGAGTTTTGTAGTTGGTTTGCTATGGGCGAGCATTGTATTGCATCCACGTTACAGGCATGTTTGTAACTATTTGGTGAAGAATAAAAATCTAGCCAGTATGCTGGCAGGAATCTGTGGAATATTAATTCTTATTAGCTTTTACTTCCCAGTCTATGATCAATTGACATGGGAGCGTTGGCCGCTGTTGCAAGAGTTAAACTTTGTCTTTGTGAGCTTTCATCGATTTATTTTTAGCCTAGCGTTATTAGCTCTGATTTTGCTGAGTAATGGCAAATTGAGTTTAACGAATCGCTTTCTATCGAGTCGTTTTTTTCGACCCTTTTCAAAGTTAGCCTTTCCTATCTATTTATTTCACTTCCCGGCGTTAGTCATTGCATGGCTCTTGGTTTTACAGACGACAAAAATTAAGACTATTGTGGCTATTACACCGTTGCAAACAGGAATGGCGGCGGTTATTGCAATGGTAATTGTGGTCTGGATATCATTGCCATTGCATTACCTTTTGGAGAAGAAGTTTATCAATCTAGGAAGAAAGCTATGTCGAAGTTAGGGCCAATGCGGATAAAGCCTCTAATGGTTCGCAAGGAATCGTAAGAGGCTTTCTATTAGCTGTTAACTACTTTATACCGTAGCGTGAGACATACTGGCTTCACTCTGGACTTCACTTAACAGCTTTCTATTGAGATGGCTGTAAAGGCGAACGGTTTTATACTGTAAATAGATGAGCGGTATATACAGTATGAAATAAGCAAGATCGAATTTACTAAGGACATCTGCAGGCATTACCGGTAATAAGCCTTTGTTAATCCAGAAGCTAAGCAATACAAACCCTGCGACACCTGGGCAAATAAGTGCAAAGCTTGAGGGTGACTTTGTTGTACCGTAGACATAAGTACTGAAATACTTGGTGCGTCTTTTCAACGATAATCCCATGATAGCGAATAAAGCTTGTGTTGCGATGAACGCCGTTAACCACATAAAGTTATTCCATGATTGCACCTCATTTAAAACTTGTGTTCCGTGATTGATGCGTAAAATAGAAATACCGACAATGGTTAAGATCGGAATCATAATTAATAAAGTCGGTAAGCTTTCAGTTGCTGCACCGTGTTCAAACATCTCTCGGAAGCCAATCACTAATTTTATGGCCGCAAGAATTAAGGCAGTAACCGAAAAGAAGATTGCGCCGATCATACCAAGCACAACCGTGACTGTAACATCACTCATGGCAGCGGAAGCGGCAAAGCCCACGCCTACCATTGCAAAGGCAAATGCGGGTAACACTTGAGATAAATTGTTGTTCTTAGTGCTGTCGAAATCCCCTCTCGACATAACGCGCGCAAAAAAGTCTAAATAAATGCGAAAAGCGAAGAAACCTATGACGCCAAAGGCGATCAGGGCAAGCGGGAAAAGCCATTCTTTAATAGACCATAAACCAGGAACAAAAACGGCGCCTAAGATAAACAAGACGTTTACGCCCATGCTCAATGTTAACGGAATGGCCATTAGCTGAGTTTCAGCGTTTGAATTAACCAACGCATGGTAATCATCGGTTTTTTTGAATTTACGATAGCTAACCCAATTCCACGTAAGCATGCGTAAAAAGTTGATAGCGAACACAAATATGAAGATTAAAGCAAGAATGACGACAGCGCTTAGCCAGGTAAAATTTTTACTGAGAACTTCAGTTAAATAGCTAAAGGTTGGAATGGGGCTGTTTTTATCAGGAACCCAAAACATGAGATACATAAAGAAGCTAACAGATAGTCCGCCGCTACCTAGGGCCGAAAGAAAAAATAAAGGCGAGAAATTATGGCCATCGGCCTTTTTGAGTCGGGAAAACATTTTTTATCCTCATTAATTAGATTTGTCTAATATAAAGAAAAAGATTATGTACTGAAATATATAGATTAGTATTTTCTAATATTGTTGATTTGTGTCAATTTTTTCAATTACATCGCCTGCCCCTTTCCCCAATTATCTCGGCTATCAATATTTTTGATGAATATATTAAAAATTATCAAATTTTATTATTGCCTGTTAGACGATAACTTAACCCTTGTTCGAACAATTCATTCAATCGACGAGGGTAGGAATATGACATTCTTAGTTTTTTTCCAGTTTGCGAAAACGCTCTGTTTTTTTATAAACAGGGATAGATCATGAATCAACAACAGAAATTAAAAATAGCGGCGATACCCGACATTACAGCCTTGGCTGTTAAGTCTTCTAACCCATTATTAGAGGCAGTTAATGATTACGGGACTCGTAAGGCGGTGCAGGGAGCGTATAAGTCTTTTGGTCATGCTGTGTTTGCTGGAGTTTTTATTGCAATAGCATTTATTTTTTACATAACCGTAACGACGGGGGTAGGCGACCACTGGGGGACTATTAAGTTACAAGGCGGAGTTGCGTTTAGTTTAGGGCTCATTTTAGTCGTAGTCGCGGGAGGTGAACTTTTTACTAGCACTATGTTGAGTTCAATTAGTCGTTATTCTGGTCGTATTAGCACCTATCAGCTGATTGTAAGTTGGGCGCGCGTTTACTTAGGTAATTTGATTGGCGCTGCCTTTATGGTGTGGTTAGTCATAGGCGGTAAAATGTACCAACTGGACCATAATATCTGGGGTCTTAATGCGCTAACCGTTGCACAACACAAGCTCCAACACACTTGGTGGCAAGCATTCTCGTTAGGCGTTTTATGTAATTTATTAGTGTGTCTTGGCGTTTGGATGACCTTTAGTGCAAAAGATACCTTATCTAAAGCCTTACTGCTGATACTGCCTATTGCGATGTTTGTTAGCAGTGGCTTTGAGCACTGTGTTGCCAATCTTTTTATGGTGCCGCTAGGCATTGTTATTCAGAACATCGCACCTGCAGAATTCTTTGCTTCCCTAGGTATCAGTGCAACTCAGTATTCTGATTTAACTTTCAGTCGCTTCCTAGTAAGCAACTTAGTACCAGTCACACTTGGCAATATTGTGGGTGGAGCGGTCATCGTAGGGTTCGGCTACTGGGCCATCGATAGACCCAAGCCCGTCATTATCTCATCGGCGCCCTCTATGAATACCACCCACGCTCAAATTGAACGACACGCCCCAGTTATATTGAAAAAGGATTCTAAAATGAAAGATGCATTAATAAACAAAACGGTTCGAGATATTATGGCGACTACTTACACGGCGCTCCATTCTTCTGCATCTATAGCCGAAGCACTGACGCACCTTGCTGCAGAACATTCTGCTTTGGCCATGGTTGTTGATGTCAAAAACTGTTTACTAGGTGTTGTTAGCGAACAAGATCTATTGCGTCACCTTTGTGTAGTTGACTTTGAACTTGAGTCAAGACTCAAAGTACAGGATGCAATGTCGGTTGAGGTGATTACCACCAATCCAAATGATTCTGCTATTTCACTGATTGAGTACATGTCCGTTGATCAAGAAAAGTTATACCCAGTCAGTGGGTCTGGTATTTTAATGGATATGGTGAACTTAAGTTTTGAAAGCCGCTTAAAAAATGCGGCTGCGGACAAACCAAGAGTTTACCCTGTTATTGAGAGCGGCCAGCTAATCGGGATAGTGCAACGTCGAGATATCATCTCGATGCTGGCCTCTATTGTATCTGAGCGCAAAGAAATACCCACAATGCAGCCTACAAAGGAGACAGCAGAAGCCTAAAATGACGTAATAGGCCCCAGCGAACAAAGCCTTTAAAGGCGTTTGCTGGGGTGTTATTAACGTTGAATTGGTATTTTTTGCTCTTTACTAAGCCTAGTTGTTAATCGACGGGCTTCAGATAACACACAATCTCGCAACGGATTATCGAGAGCATCAGTTCGCCAAATAAAGGATAGCGAGCGTGACATATTTAGTTGAGGTGTGTTCAAGATAATCAGCTTACCTTCCTCAACATCTCTTTTTACATCTAAATAGGGAAGGCAGCTTAAATAGACGCCTCTTTCAACGAGTGATTTCAATACTGAAACAGATTCATATTCTTTCCAAACATTAATGTGCTCAATTAATCCGTGAATTGCCGCATCAAAAATACGGCGCGTACCCGCACCTTCTTCTCGCAGTACCCATTTGGCTTGTTCCAATTGAGCCAGGCTGACGGTTTCATGACGCGCAAATGGATGGCGTGGTGAAGATATGACAACTAAGTGGTCATCAATCCAGCTCTTTTGCTGGATACGGTTGTCATCACAACGGCCTTCAATTATTCCTAATTGATATTCATAGTTAAGGACCCCTTCAAGCACGTTCTTGGTGTTTTTTACCGTAAAACCGATTCTTAGCTCCGGAAAGTCCATATCAATTTTACTGATAAGCTCTGGTAATAGATGCTTTGCTGCGGTTTGGCTGGAACACATCTCAAATTGGCCACTAATGAGATGCTCATCATGTAAACCCAGTTCGATCTGTTGAGCGTCCTGAAGTAGTTTTCTGGCCTTTGGGCGTAACCATTCACCCCAATGACTGAGAATAAGCCTGTTTCCATGCCGTATGAACAGAGGTCTATCGAGTAGGGTTTCCAATTGTGATAATGACATGCTGACAGCTGATTGAGTTAGCGACAACTTGCGAGACGCAGCGCTGACGCTTTCTAAGCTGGCAACCGCATCAAAAACAGCCAGTTGTTTTAATGAATATTTCATGGGCCCTCATATTTTATATCAAATGCTTAATATAGATTGGCTATTAGTATCATTTTTTTTGATGATTTTGAAGTAGACAATATCAACATCTTTTAGCTACTTCTCATTAGTGGATTAAATTAAATTCCTTCAATATTTTTTATGCTAGCCCCCGCCCTAGCTGGTAATACTCCATAGCAATCGGCTGTAAAGACGCCTGCACACTGGCATCTTCAACCAAGGTCGAAACTAACGCTTGCTTGAGCACTAGGCTTGGTATTTCAGGGCGAACATGACACATGTCATGATCTGATAGCTGATGGTATTCGACGTTCGAATTGCCTGTTAAGGTTATGCAATTAGTATAAATTGGAGCGTTGCCTGTGAATTTCAAACAATTGAGCGTGTTGGCCATATTAACCTTATTCAGTGCAGCACTGGTGCTAGCTGAGAGTGAATCAAAGGCGATTGAATTATTAGAGCGGGTTGATAATTTATATCAACAAGATAACGCCTACGCCAAGATGACTATGGAGATCCAAACGCCTGATTATCAGCGTTCGATGACGCTAGAGTCTTGGTCTATCGGTTTAGATTATTCACTGATGCGAGTCTTAGCACCCAAAAAAGAGCAGGGTGTCGCTACTCTAAAGCGAGGCAATGAAATGTGGAACTATTTGCCCAAAATTCGTAAAACCATCAAAGTACCGCCTTCTATGATGATGGGTAGTTGGATGGGTTCAGATTTTACCAACGATGATTTAATGCGTGAAGGATCGTGGGTAGAAGAGTTTGATGTTGCTCTTGAAGAAAAAAACGGTGTTTATTTACTTGATTTAGTTGCCAAAGAAAACACCATTACGGTATGGGGAGCAATGCAGATCCATATCAATGTGGAAACGCTATTACCAATTAAGCAGCTTTATATTGATGAAGATGGTGCTGTTGTTCGTGAAATGACTTTTAGCGAGATCAAAACCTTTGGCGAGGTAACATTACCCACGGTGATGACGTTAACGCCGCTGAATAAAGAAGGGAACCTTACTCGTGTTATCTATGATGATATGCAGTTTAATGTTGATATTGATGAAGGTTTTTTTACGTTACAAAACCTGCAGAAGCGTCGCTAAGAGGTTATTGCTATGTTGATGCTTAAGTTGGCATTTAGAAATATTCTAAGAAATAAGCGCCGAACAATTCTAACTATGTTGAGTATGTTCGGTGGCTATACATTGCTTGTTCTCTCTATTTCTGTGCAAAACGGATCTTACGACCAAGTCATTAAGTTTTTTACAAAAGACTCAACCGGGCATGCCCAAATAGTTGATCAAACCTATCTCGATAGACCAACCTTGTATAAATCGGTACCAGCGACCGATCAGTTTTATCAGCAGTTGATGGCTCTAGATTCTGTTACTCACGCGGTACCTAGAATTGTAAGTGGTGCCTTAGCTTATGGTGAGGCAAAAAGCTTTCCTGTACAGGTGCTGGGTGTTGACGTGGAAAAGGAAGCGAGTACTTCGTTTCTAACCGAGAAAATCAATCAAGGTCGATACTTTTCAGCCAACCCAAATAACGAAGGTTACTATGAAGTAATGGTGGGAGGGGCAGTGGCTCGACAGCTCTCAGTTTCGGTAGGTGATGAATTAATATTAATTTCACAAGGCTCCGATGGCTCTTTAGCCAATGATCTCTATCAAATAGTTGGTTTAGTGGGCGCAACAGATGGTGCCGATGCACGGAATGTTTACTTACCCTTAGCCGCGGCTCAAGATTTTTATGTGATGCAAGATAAAGCACATTACTGGGCGGTATTGACCTATGATTTTGCAGACAGTGATCAATTAGCTCAAACATTAAATACATGGCTTTCTAATCAACCCGACACAAACCTTGAAGCCGCGAGTTGGAAAGTAGTTTCAAAAGAGTTTTATGAGGCTATGACAGCCGATATCGAAGGTGGCTACATTTCTTACTACATCATCGTTATTTTAATTTGTATTGGTGTGCTGAATACCGTCTTGATGTCAGTGTTAGAACGAACAGGTGAATTTGGCGTTTTAAAAGCCATTGGAACCTCACCAAAACGTATCTTCTCTTTAATCGTACTCGAAACACTCATGCTTGCCGTTTTCAGTTGTGTCGCAGGTTTTATAGTGTCATTGCCAATTAACTACTATTTGGCCAAGGTGGGTATTACTTTACCCGATCCTGTTGAGTTCTCAGGTATTACTATGTCGCATATGCAAGGATTATGGAATATATCGGTGTTCACTGATCCAGCGCTGATTATTATTGGTTCTGCTGCGTTTATATCACTTTTTCCTGCACGTAGAGCAGCGAAGATTGTTCCTGTTGAAGCAATGAGGAGTTTATAATATGGGCTTAACATGGACCTTAGCCATACGTAATATTTTTCGTAATAAACGCCGTACTTTGCTGACACTATTACTAATTAGTATGACCCTAGCGGTCATGATTTTTGCCGACGGTTTTATGCGCGGAATGTCTGACGTTCTAATTCGATCAGCGACTCGCTTATATCCTGGCGATGGTCAAATACATCATACGGAGTATTTGGCTGAGCGCGATGGTGAGAAGTTTATCGGCAATATTGCGCAAACTATTGAACGTATAAAAAATGAACCTCTAGTCGAGAGCTATACTATACGAGCCACCGATTTTGGCATGGTTTCCAGTACCGCCAATAATTTACCAGTTCAGGTGGTTGGTGTTAATGCAGATTTAGAAGCGACCGTTTCTAAGCTTAAACTCAGTATAGTCAGCGGTGACTATCTCAGTACCGCTGGAGTCGATACGCAAATTCTAATAGGTCAAACCTTAGCAGATTTGCTTGAAGTGAACCTGGGTGATCGCTTAGTTGTATCAGTGAATAATTATGAACTCAATGAGTTAGACCAACGGTTGTTTCGTGTCAGTGGCATTTTCAGCATGAACTCAAAATTTTTCGATGAAGGGTTAGTTTTTATTCAGCTTCCGAAAGCCCAAAAGATGATGGGAATTGGTAGTGGGGCGCATGAAATTGCCTTTAACTTTTATGACGAATCATTATCAAGTAACAATGAGTTGCCGTTATGGAAAAACTTATCGAGTACTGATTCCATTGCGGAAGGTTGGAAAAGACTCATGCCTGACTTAGCCGCCATCGTTGGCATGATGGATTACAGTATGATCATTGTCGGCAGTATTTTATTTATGGTGGCCATACTGGGCGTAGTGAATGCGATGTTTATGTCGATCTACGAACGAACCTATGAGTTTGGTGTCATTATTGCGATAGGTACTCGGCGTAGCAGTGTTTTTGCTTTGATTATGATCGAAGGGTTGTTACTGAGCCTCATAGCCATTGTTTTAGGTGCTGGTTTTGGTGCGCTCGCAAATTACCTTGTTGGTATTAATGGGATAGATTATAGCTCGATAGATGTTTCTGGGGTGGCGCTGGCGGAAGTGATTCGAACCGATCTACATATATCACAGTTCACTGCATTGCCTTTTTATGTGTTTATGATGGTTATGGTTGCTAGCCTCTATCCTGCAGCCCATGCCGCTCAAATTATACCAGCCAAAGCGCTGCACAAAAGTTTATAGGAGACGGGTACATGAAGGCAGTAATTGAAACACGAAATTTAGGTCGGTTTTATGGTGAAGGCGATACGCTGGTAAAAGCCTTAGATCAAGTGAATATTGTTATTGAACCTGGTGAGTTTACCGCGATTGTTGGACCATCGGGTTCAGGCAAGTCTACACTTTTACAGTTAATTGGTGGGCTTGATATCCCAGATGAGGGCAAAGTTCTTTTAGCAGATAAAAACATTTCCGATATGTCAGGGCAAGAGCTATCTGATTTTCGTCGCGACCATATCGGCTTTATTTTCCAAGCTTACAATTTAATTCCCGTATTGACCGCCGCTGAAAACTGCGAATACATAATGCTGCTGCAAGGTATTTCTGCTGGCGAGCGTAAGGCACGAGTGTATCAAATGTTGCAACGTGTGGGCTTAGAAGGTAAAGAAACTCGATTGCCGAATCAGCTATCCGGTGGTCAACAGCAACGTGTCGCAGTGGCACGTGCGATGGCCAGTAGACCCGATATTATTTTAGCCGATGAGCCGACGGCAAACTTAGATTCTAAAACGGGAACGGATCTGTTAGATATGATGCATGAGCTAAATAAAAACGAAGGCATGACATTTGTGTTCTCAACTCACGATCCAAAGATTATGGAGCGAGCAAATCGACTCATTCATATCGAAGATGGAAAGGTAATTGAAGATGAACGCCGTAACTAAGTTAAGTTCCATTCTCCTCTTGGGTTATTTGTCGACGTTAGCTAATGCCATTGAGTATGACCAAAACATAGATGTGAGTTTTTCAGCCGCGGCGATAAAACCAGACAACACAGAGCAATGGCAGCAGCAAGTTAGCTTGTCGCCAAAGCTTAATTTGTGGCTATACCCTAGTAACGATATTGAAGTTTCAATGCGCTATGGTTTAAATGTTGTTTCTGTTTACCCGGCTGCAAGTGCTGGTTCTATATTAGCGAGTCCAGAAATGGGTGCAGATTATTTACTCGGTAATATCGATGCTAACTTGTGGCGTAGTAGTAATAATCAAACAGAAATTTCACATCAGCTTGAGCAGTTTATGTTTACCTATTGGGGTGAAAGTAGCAGTGTGACCGTGGGTCGACAGGCGCTTAGTTTTGGTCTTGCTAAAGTATACTCTCCTGCAGATGTAATTCAGCCAACCAGTGTTGATTTTAGCCAAGCAGGATATCGGCAAGGTGTTGATGCCATTCGAGCAGCGTGGTACTTAGGGGCGACCAGTGAATTAAGCGCAGGCATTGTTGTCGGAGATGATCAAGCAGCGTTTGCTCGCTTTAAAACCAATACCCAATCAATAGACTTTGATTTAACCGCCATTCAAATTAATGAAGACTTACAAGTGGCCTCTGTTGGTATTTTAGGCGCAGTAGGTGTTGTCGGGCTCTGGCAGGAAACGGCATTGCTGAGAGAGCAAAATGATGTTTTCATCAGAAGCAGTATCGGTGCAGACACCACCTTCTTCAGCGACCTCTATGTGATGGCAGAATATCATTACAATGGTATAGGTGAACCTCAATCTAACTATAGCAATGTGGCTATCTCTAAATTTTATCAATTAGGAGCGGTGCAACCGATCGCTAAACAGTATGTGAGTGTTTTAGCGAGCAAGCCCATGACTGCTTTACTTCGAGGCAGCGCAAATTGGGTCACTAATCTTAACGATCAATCGGGTGCTGGCTTGCTCAGTGTAGAGGCGAGTGTGACTGACAATATGTCAGCCAGTTTTGGTTTAACCTTACCCTATGGAGAAAGTTCTGACTCTGAGTTTACAGAATATGGTGCCTATCCATTAATAGTAAATACTTCAATTAATTGGGTATTCTAAACGTCAGAATAGGTTTGTCTTACTTTATCGTATGCGGTACGAGTGGCGGTGGGTGAAAATCCTTCGGGCACTTCATTGCGGGCAAAAAAGGCAAAAGCCAATACACTCGCTACCCATTCAAAAAGTTCTGGCGGCACCGCATTGCCAACATTTAGTTGCGCCAAGACATTTACTAGGTCTGCATCTTGATATACAGGGATATTGTGTTCTCTCGCTATTTTTAAAATGGCATCGGCTTGCTCATTCTCACCAAAAGCGGACACAATCGGTGTTTGTCGGCCTTTGTACTTTAAAGTGGCGACTTTGGGGCCGTCGTTTTCTTCGTTATCAGGCTCATTTTCATAATCAGTCATGTTTTAACGTCCACTAGATGATGGTTTGTACGTTTCAATTGCTGCTCGCTGGCTCGTTTTGGCATGCCATGTCGTGTTTGAATTATGCTCTCGTTGCTTAGGCCTTGAGTCCACTCTTTTAAGGTTGGAACTAAGGTATTTAGATGTGCAAGCGTTGTAGAATCTTCTGACCAGAATACTAAATGTGTATCATTAGGGTGCCAGTCAATATCGGCACAAAATTCAGATAAAGGCGCTACATTTAAATAGATACGCATTCGCCAACGACGTTTGCTTTTTTCTTCAGCCTCGTCATCAGACTCTTTCTTTTTCTTTTCCTGCCACCATTCAATATCGGCCCAAGAAGTAAGACCTAGCCAAATTAGCGGTAATTGCATTTGTTGAATCACGGGTAAGTCGGGAGTTTGCCATTGGGCAGAAGCTGCCTGTACTGCTTGATGTAGGACTTTGGCTTGCGTTGCCTCAACCCAGCTGCGTAATTGATTTAATGCATTTTCTTTATCTGGTTGACTGAGTGAAGATTGAAGTCTTGGGTCGCTTTGAATTTTATCGCTCGAGTCTGCTTGCCCAGACAGAATGTTCATTGCTTTTGATTTTAATAGATACGCAAGGTCCGAAGAGTCTTTAGCTTGGACTTGCTCTATTAGAGCCAACCATTGACCAAGTTTTATTTCAATCAAATTACTAGCCGTGCTTGATGCGGTTTGTTGGGCTTGGTTGGTTTTAGATAAAGTTAGGCTCAGCAATTCATTGGTCATTTGTCTGAACGTGCTCATTGTTGTCGTGGCGGCATCACCTGTCGACATTGGTGCAGATGCAAGGGCTGAAAACTGATTATTCCCACTAGGGTTGCTAAACATCTGGTTTGCTGTGGTGCCTTGGTTAATTATTCCAGTGTTAACTGCGGCCTTAATATTCTGATTCTGTTCGGCAATATAGTTGGACAAAACTCTTGGGCTCACAGTAGGTAGAAGTCCGACCATAGGAGCCCATTGCTTACTTCGAATAGCACTAGACACAAAGGCTTCACCAAATTGACCTGATGCTGGCTTAGCTTCGGAGGTGTTCATTGGTAATGCAAAGGCAAACTTTAAAAATGCCTGAATGGGTGTTTTAGGCGTGAGCGTATTAATTGACACGGTTCCTATTTGGGTTCCTTGTGCCAGACCGAGTTGATTGATTACAAGTGGGTTCAGATTAATAGCACTAGGGCTTCGGCCAGCCACTTGGCTACTGACAAGTGAGTTTAGTAGGGTTTTAACTCTTGTACGGTCGGTAATTAAGGGGTCAATTGCTAACGTAGGAGCATTCGTTTTACCCTGCTCTGTGGCAGTGGGGCTTTGCGATAAGCTAAATTGTTTTGAGCTTTGAGTATTTGTAAACTCTCGCAACGAAGAAAGAGGACTGTTCTCTTGCAGCAATTGGCGAATTATTTGGCTGTTGAGTTGGCTTGGGCGTTGAACTAGCCATTGGATAAGTGGTTTTAATTGTGGAAACTGCTTGGCTAAGGCAACCAATGTATCTGTCGCTGGCAAGGTATGTTTGGAATTACTTGCTGCTTTAGGAAATAAATGAGCTTGCCAGAAATCAAGGCCCAATTCTATTAGCTTGCCAATTTGAGTATGACTCGGAGAGTCAACGGGTTGATATTGACCTTTTGCGTCTAGTTCAAGTAGCAAGGGCGTACCTGGGCTGATATTGGTATCAGCATAAATCTTAATGGGCGGAGCACTTTTAGGGTCGTTTTGAAGTAATAACTGAAATAGCTCACTGCGGCGGCCTTCGAGAATTGCTTTAGACTGCAGCACGACTGTTGCCAACGGGTTCGGCGGAGGTGATTGACTGGCTTTTTTCGAATCAGCCATAGGCGCGTCAAGCGGAGCAGAGGAGCTGCGGCGTATTTTTTGACTTGCCATCGTGCTGTCACTTGGCAATTTGATGCCCTCTGGAGCCATGACAATTGAGCCTTAACGTTAAAGTGCCGTGATTATTTATACTACTGTAGTGGTCACTTTCTATACTATCGGCAAACTTTACCGAAACTTGATGAAACAGTCACTGCGAATGTTTGCCTTTACCCCATCGCCAGCCGTTATAATGGGTGATTAATTTGTATTGGATGTTTTATGGGCCAGTTGCTCAGTGCCAAACACTTGTTTTGTGAGCGTGATGATCGAATTTTGTTCCAAAACCTAGAGTTTGTGGTCAATGAAGGTGACATTCTGCACATTAAAGGCCCTAACGGTTCAGGTAAAACAACCTTGTTGCGCCGTTTGGTCGGCTTAAGTGGTGTTGTTGAAGGTGAATTGGTGTGGCAAACAGAATTAAGCCAACCTAGTGGCAAGTTGAGCACCGATTTATGTTGGTACCTAGCACACCGCCCAGCTGTCACTATGTTGCAGACTCCTTTGGAAAATTTAACGTTTAGCTTGGCTTTGCATAATGCATTGCCAAAGCAAGAAGAATTATGGCAAGCGCTCGAAACGGTGGGCTTGCGTGGCTATGAAGATGTGCCGGCCAGTAGCTTATCTGCCGGTCAACAACGTCGAGTTGCACTATCTAAACTGTATATTGCGATGCCAAATATTAAGTTATGGGTGCTAGATGAGCCGTTTACCGCACTCGATGTCAGCGCGGTAAGCCAGCTTGAAGCACGGATCGAGCAATTTGCAGAAGCAGGCGGAACGGTGATCATGACCAGTCATCATGGTTTAAACCATACCGCCGTCAAAATTTTAGATTTAGGTGACGCTCAATGATTGCGGTTTTAAATCAAACATTTCGCCGCGAGCTTACCTTGGCGTTTCGGCGTCGCTCGGATTTAGCAAATCCATTATTTTTCTTTTTAATAGTCGTTGCTTTGTTTCCAATTGGCGTAACACCCGATTTAAAAGTCTTATCCGGTATGGCGCCTGGCGTGTTATGGGTAGCAGCTCTACTAGCAGCACTGCTTTCCTTAGATTTAATGTTTCGACACGACTTTGATGATGGCACTTTAGAGCAGTTACTAATGTCATCCGTACCGCCGCAGTTGTTGGTGCTTTGTAAAATCATCAGTCATTGGCTAGTAACGGGCTTGCCCCTAGCCCTGCTGTCACCGGTGTTATCGGTCATGTTGGCGTTGCCCTCCAAGGCAATCCCTATTTTGGTGGTGTCATTGTGTATCGGCACTTTTACGTTAAGTTTAATAGGCAGTGTGGGTGCAGCTTTAACCGTCGGCTTAAGAAAAGGTGGGCTTTTATTGACGGTACTCATTATGCCAATGTTTGTACCTGTAATAATTTTTGGAACCTCAGCCGTACAGGCTTATTCAGTGGGTTCGCAATGGAGCGCTCAGTTAGCGTTTTTATCGGCAATATGTGCTGGTGCATTTGCCATAGTTCCTTGGTTAACAGTTGCTGCCTTAGATATAGCAGTCGGTGACTGAGAAATAATTGTACATTGGAGTATGCGTAATATGTGGCGATGGTTTGTAAAATGGTTTCACCGTTGGAGCTCACCAAAGTGGTTTTACCAGGTGTCTAAACCGTGGAGCTTAGTACTAGGGGCGCTTGCGGTGCTGTTGATAGGCGCTTCGCTCATTTGGGGTTTAGGGTTTGCGCCAACCGAACGCTTACAAGGGAATAGCTATAGAATCATCTTTATTCATGTGCCTGCTGCCTTTATGTCGCAGGCAATCTATGTCGCAATTGCGCTTGCCGGCGCTGTTGGACTTATTTGGCGTATTAAATTAGCTTTTTATGTGGCTAAGCAGTGCATTCCAATCGGCACGAGTATGGCAATTTTAGCATTGGCATCCGGTGCGATTTGGGGAGTACCTACTTGGGGTTCTTGGTGGGTGTGGGATGCTCGCTTAACTTCTATGTTGATTTTACTGTTGCTGTATTTAGGTTTGTGGGCATTACAAAGCGCCATGGAGAGAGAAGAAAGTGGTGATAAAGCCGCGGCAATTTTAGCTCTAGTGGGTGTAGTTAATATCCCTATTATTAAGTTTTCGGTGAACTGGTGGAATACCTTGCACCAGCCTGCCACGTTAAAATTCACAGAAGCACCGCCTATGCATATTTCTATGTTATTACCCTTGCTAGGGTCTATTTTGGGCTTCTACTTAGCATTTATTGCCTTGGTGTTTATACGAACACGTTTAGAGATATTACATCGTGAGCGAAAAGCAACCTGGGTTAAAGAAGAGCTTAAACGGTTAGGAGGCAAAGGTGGCATTTGATACGTTCGGTGAATTTATAAACATGGGCGGCCACGGGTTCTATGTTTGGCTGGCCTATGCAATTGGCGCAGGCATTTTTCTATTTAATGTTCTGAGCCCAATCTTATATCGGAAAAAACTAGTTAAAGATAATCAGCGCAGACTGCGTCGGGAGCAATCATGAATCCAAAACGTAAACAACGATTAACCCTTATTTTACTTGGGGTTGCAGGTGTATCGGCGGCCGTACTGTTAGTTTTGTTCGCTATGGGCAAAAACGTAAACTATTTCTATACACCCACAGAGCTAAATGCAGGGGCTGCGTTGCCAGGGTCCATCATTCGCGCCGGCGGTATGGTCAGTGTTGGCTCAGTAGAGCGTAGCGATGACTCTCTTTTAGTTAAGTTCAAAATCAATGACACGGCTAAAGAAGTTGGCATTCAATACGTCGGTATTCTTCCTGACTTATTTCGTGAAGGTGATGGTGTCGTCGTCATTGGTGAAATGAACGAAGATAACGTCTTGGTCGCACAAGAAGTGTTAGCAAAGCATGATGAAACCTATATGCCGCCTGAAGTAACAGATGCTTTAGAGCAGGCGCATCAAAATTCAACCTCAAACTATTGACGGAGTTACCCATGCTGCCTGAATTTGGATTGTTTTCTTTAATCCTAGCCATGTGCTTTGCACTTCTTTTAGCGGTTTTTCCATTGTACGGATTGCGTACTGGTAGCGTCGGTTTGATGCGCATGGCATCGCCGCTAACATGGGGGATGTTTTTCTTTTTGACTGCCGCTTTTGCCATTTTAGTGCATGCTTTTATTACCGATGATTTTTCGGTTTCCATTGTGAGCCAAAACTCAAACTCTGCGTTACCTTGGTATTACAAATTCTCGGCCACTTGGGGTAACCATGAAGGTTCAATGGCATTGTGGATTTTAATGCTAGGCGGTTGGGCGGTTGCCGTTAGTTTATTTGCACGGTCTTTGTCTTTGGAGTTGAAAAGTTCGGTATTAGCAGTCCTTGGTATTATCGCACTTTGTTTCTTGGCGTTCCTTATATTCACCTCTAACCCGTTTGCCCGCCTTTTGCCGATACCGCCGGTTGATGGAACAGATTTAAACCCATTGCTACAAGATATTGGTTTGATCATTCATCCACCAACGCTTTATATGGGCTATGTTGGTTTTTCAGTTGCGTTTGCGTTTGCTGTTGCGGCGCTGTTAACTGGGCGTTTCGATGCCGGTTGGGTGCAGTGGTCGAGACCATGGACAAACGTTGCATGGGCATTTTTGACAGTCGGTATTGCGCTCGGAAGCTGGTGGGCATATTACGAATTAGGCTGGGGCGGTTGGTGGTTCTGGGACCCTGTTGAGAACGCTTCCTTTATGCCTTGGTTAATAGGTACCGCCTTAATTCACTCGCAAGCCGTAACAGAGAAGCGCGGGCTATTTAAAGGCTGGTCGTTATTATTGGCTATTATGGCATTCTCGTTCAGTTTGTTAGGGACGTTTTTAGTGCGCTCAGGTGTCCTAACGAGCGTACATGCTTTTGCGTCTGACCCTGAGCGAGGTATCTTTATTTTAGCCATTTTGATGCTGACAATCGGTGGCAGTTTGGTGTTATATGCTTTGAATGTTTCGAAAATTAAATCTGTCGGTCAATTCAAAAGCACATCGCGCGAAGCCTTTTTGTTAATGAACAATATCATTTTAGTTGTTATCACCTTTGCTGTTTTATTTGGGACCTTGCTCCCGCTTATTGCAGATGCATTTTCATTGCGGAAAATGTCAGTGGGTGCACCGTTCTTTAACTTAATTTTTAATATATTAATGGTTATTTTAATAAGCCTATTAGGCCTTGGTCAGCTGTTACGCTGGAAAAAAACCAACTTAAAAAATTGGCGATCGTTTTTTATGATTGCGATACCTGGCGCAATAGGCCTTGCTTTATTACTCCCGATAGCCTTAACAGGTGATTTCCACTGGCAGGTTTGGCTGGGTCTTACATTGGTATTTTGGACGGCGGCAGGTCTTATTCGATTAATATTAGAGCGAGTCAAAAATAGCAACACGCCGCTTAAAGCGTTGCGCCGAGCAGGCGCAGGTTTCTGGGGTATGTGGATAGCCCACCTTGGTCTAATTGTCACAACAACCGGCGTTGTATTGGTGTCAAATTATGACATCGAACGTGACTTTAGAATGACCGCAGGTGACACGGTAGAAATGAATAACTACCGCTTTGAGTTGCAAGAAGTAGAGCATCTTGAAGGTCCAAACTACATAACGGATCATGCAATTATAAATGTCTTCCAGGGTGATAACTTTATTGCAGAGTTGAACCCAGAGAAGCGTTTCTATCAGGTTGCATCGAACGTTATGACCGAAGCAGGCATCTCTGGAAACCTTACCCGAGACTTATACGCTTCTTTGGCAGAGCCATTAGATGACGAGCGGCAAACTTGGTCTGTTCGATTGCAAGTGAAGCCCTTTGTTCGTTGGTTGTGGATCGGCGCATTTTTAATGGCCATTGGTGCAACCTTAAGCATTACAGATAAACGTTATCGCAGTATTTCAAAGGGGAAGCAACATGCCTAGAGCATTAATAATTGTGCCATTGGTTTTAGTCGGTTTACTTTTTTCTTTGTTTGCTTACGCGCTGTTTGCCGGTGTTGATCCTAAGCATGTGCCATCCGCTTTAACGGGCAAGGAGTTTCCGAGCTTTAAACTCACCGATGTCAGCAATGAAGATGTGTTTTTAAACCGTCTTGATGTCATTGGTGAGCCGATGTTAGTCAACGTATGGGCAACTTGGTGCGGCTCATGTAAGTATGAGCACCCGTTTCTAAATAGTTTGGCAGCTTCAGGTGTGAAGATTGTTGGCATAAACTATAAAGACGATCGCCAGTTAGCGCTGACATGGTTAGCCGACTATGCCGACCCGTATGTAGTCGACTTGTATGACCCTAATGGCGTGCTTGGTTTTGACCTGGGGGTTACAGGCGCACCAGAAACATTCTTTGTGAATTCTGAAGGTGAGATTGTATTGAGATTCCAAGGGCCAATTAACGATCAACTTTGGCGTGATAAGTTAAAGGTAGTCTACGATGAAATGGTTTAGTTTTAAGCTATCTACTTTCGCTTTTTTGTTCATGTTAGCGGCGAGCTCAGTGTATGCCGCTAATGAACTGCTGACATTTGATAACGAAGAGCTAAGAGAGCGCTATTTACAACTCTCATTTGAGTTTCGTTGCCCTAAATGCTTAAACCAGAATGTCGCCGATTCAAACGCGCCAATTTCTGAAGATATTCGTCAAAAAACCTATGAAATGCTTCATCAAGGTTTCAGTGATCAAGAAATTGTTGATTACATGGTCGATCGTTATACCGAATTTGTTATTTATAAGCCGCAGATGTCATTTTTAACTATTTGGTTGTGGATACTTCCTTTTGGGCTGCTATTTGCTGGGTTGTTAGTCGTTTGGCAAATTGTATCGAAGCCAAACTCTGAAGCAACAGAGACTATATCGGCAGAAGACAGCGAGCGACTCAAAAAACTTTTAGAGGACCAATAAATGCTAACCTTAAGTATATGGTTAATACCGATATTGATATTCATGCTTTTCGCGGTACGTCATAAAAGTGGTAATAAAACCGAAGTAGATTCCGTTGAAGCTGCAATTTCGATTCATAAAGCAAGATTGCAAAGCCTCACTGAGCAGTTTGAAGCTGATGAAATTGAAAAAGAAGAATATGAAGGCTTAACACTAGAAGTTGAAAAGGCATTGCTTGCTGACACCAGTAAGCAGCAAAAAATTGCGTCAGACTCAGGGCAGCTCCCGTGGCTTTGGGTGCCTTCGTTAGCTGTGATGGTCTTTGCTGTTGCATTTTGGTTGTATCAAAATGTTGGCGCCGCTGATGCTGTAGACGTTCGAACGCAATTTAGACAATTAGCAGGACAGTCGGAGCTAGACGAAGCATCGGTTCGGGAAACATTAGGTAGTTACCAAAAATTGCTAGAAAACGATCCATCAAATATTGAAGGTTGGTTTAGGCTCGCTCGTATGCAGCTCGATATGGCTAGCTATGATCAAGCCTTGGTATCGCTTAATAATGTCTTAACTCAACTGCGTTTGGTTGAGCGCAATGCCGAAGACGAAGCCGCAATTCTTGCCTATATGGGTCAAGCTTATTTAGCATTGAACCGCCCTGATAGTGCCTTGGCCTCTTTCGAAGAAGCGCTCGAATACTCTGCACAGAATACAACGGCACTGGGAATGGCCGGTCGAATTAACTTTGAAAATGGCGATTATCAGCAAGCGATTGACCATTGGACACAGTTAAAACTACAAAACCTGAACCCTGAGAATGCACAAGTTATCGACAGCTATATCGATCAAGCTAAGCTAGAATTGGCAAACCTAGGTATCGACTACGAGCAAGCCCAGCCACTACGGGTATTTGTCAATGTTGCACTGCCTGCAGCGTGGGAAGGCTTACCTCAAGGTGCGAGTTTATTTGTTTATGCTCGACCGGTAGGGCAACGTATGCCAATAGCAGCTAAGCGAATTCGAGTTACTGGCCAAAACATGGTTGCCGTCTTAAGTGATGCAGATGCAATGGGCCCCGCTGGCGTGTTAAGTAACTACGAAGAAGTAGAAATAACGGCTCGTGTATCAATGAATGGAACCGCAAATACAGCCCCAGGCGACTGGATTGGTGATGTAACAACGGTCGATATTGACAGCAAAGAAGTGAATGTCAGCATTGTTGTCTCTCAACCTTAATTACTCTGCTTAGAAAACCGGTATTACTTGAAAATGCCGGTTTTTTTTTACCTCAGTTCAATCCTTTACTTTAAGTAGACTTCAGCAACAAGCCTTTCAATGGGCGGTTATGTCGTGTTTTTTCGTTAAATGTGATTAAGTCGTTGAATTTAAGGGGGAAATACCCCGTGATTAGGTGTTTCACCCGAGCCTGAATGACGATAGAATCTAAACTTATTGCGTAAATTAAAGAACTGTCATCTATGCGCTTGAAAAGCATTAAGTTAGCGGGTTTTAAATCATTTGTAGACCCGACCAAAATTCCTTTTCCCACCAATCTTTCTGCGATTGTTGGGCCTAATGGCTGTGGTAAATCAAATACCATTGATGCTGTTCGATGGGTCATGGGTGAATCTAATGCCAAACATCTGCGTGGCGAATCTAAAACCGACGTAATCTTTAACGGCAGTAACTCACGCAAACCTGTCAGCCAAGCTAGTGTAGAGCTGGTATTTGATAACTCTGATCATACTCTACGGGGTGAGTTCGCGGCTTATAACGAAATATCCATTCGCCGTAAAGTGACACGTGATGGTGATTCGAGCTATTACCTCAATGGCACTAAATGCCGCCGCAAAGACGTAACCGACATATTTTTAGGTACAGGTTTAGGGCCGAGAAGCTACGCGATTATTGAGCAGGGCATGATTTCTCGCCTGATCGAGTCAAAACCTGAAGAATTGCGTATATACATCGAAGAAGCGGCCGGAATATCACGTTATAAAGAACGACGTCGTGAAACAGAAAACCGTATGCGACGCACACGTGAAAACCTAGAACGTTTAACCGACTTACGCGAAGAATTAGAGCGGCAATTGGCGCACCTTCATCGTCAAGCGCAATCGGCTGAAAAGTACAAAGCCTATAAATCTGAAGAACGCCAAACCAAAGCACAGCTTTCTGCGCTTA
This sequence comes from Reinekea sp., assembly GCF_046710285.1. Lineage (GTDB taxonomy): Bacteria > Pseudomonadota > Gammaproteobacteria > Pseudomonadales > Natronospirillaceae > Reinekea. The sequence goes on along the minus strand of NZ_JBKEGY010000013.1, from coordinate 22,014 downwards.
AATGGCAACGTTTAAATAGCGAAGTTTCAGAGCAAGAACTGAAAATTGCCGAGCTTGAAACCAAATACGAAGGCTTTGTTGCCCAGCAACGGTTTATTGATGCGGAGCTAGAAAGCTTGCGTGAGCAGCACCACGAATCTACTGATGCCTATAATAGAGTGCAAGAGCAGTTCTACCAACTGGGCAATGAAATCGCCCGTTTCGAACAATCAATGCAGCATCAGCAAGAGCAAAGTGCGCAAATTTTACAAGATATCCAAGAAGCTGAACGCCAGCTTCAAGAAGCCATCACTGAAGCAGAGACCGACACTGATCGCGTAGAAGAAAAACGCGAAACTCTCGAAATGCTCGAGCCTGAAATTGAAATCGCCTCTGAAAAAGTCGAGCTAGCCAGTGAAAAACTGGAAGCGCTTGAAGAGCGCCAGCGCGGCTGGCAAAGCAAGTGGGATGGCTTTAACCAAAACGCACAAGGGCCTAAACGGCAAGCAGAAGTCGCACAATCGCGCATTCAGCATCTTGAAAAAGTGATTGAACAGCACCATCGGCGCCAAGAAACATTGCATGCTGAATTACAAGAAATAGCAGACAACCCTGAAGCTGAAAATCTCGCCATGCTTATGGAGCAAAGCGAAACCTTAGAAATGAAAGGCGAAGAGTTTGAGCAGCGTCTTGAGCAACTATCAGAGCGCCAGCAAAATCACCGTGACATGGTTGAACAAAAGCGTACTAGCCTAGACACAGCTCGCAACGACTTACAGCAAAAACTCGCTCGACAGGCCACCGTAAAAGCCTTAATCAAAGCCTCTAAAGGTGATGAATCAGAGGGTGTTCAAAACTGGTTGGCCAGTCATCAAATGCGAGAAGCAAAACGTTTGGCTGATGATCTGCAAGTAGAAGCAGGCTGGGAAAGCGCGGTAGAAACGGTGTTGGGCGAATCATTACAAGCAATATCTGTTGCCGATTTACAGAGCATGGTTGAGCCACTTGAGCGATTCAAAGAAGGTGCAATGACGCTTATTTCCGGACAGTCTGCCTCGTTTAGTGGTGATGTTACCGGGACTTTACTTGCTAAAGTAACCAGTAAAACCAGTTTGCACAGCTGGCTAGCGGGTGTGAAGACGGTCGATTCATTGGTTGAGGCATTAGCGCAGATAGACAGCCTCAAACCAGGAGAAAGTTGTATTACTCGTGATGGTGTTTGGGTAGGACCCAATTGGGTACGCCTACGCCGTGGCGATGAAAGCGCGCACGGCTTGTTAAGCCTTCAACAAGAATTGGATGTGCTTGTCGATGAAATTGATGAATTAGAAATTACTGAAGAAGATTTATCCGTCAGTATGGACTCGGCGCAATTGCAATTAAAAGCTATTGAAGAAGAGCGTGAGCAACTGCAAGTTGAAAACCAGCAGCTTAGCCGGCAACTTGCTCAAGTTAATGCAGAATTAAGTGGTAAGCGAGTAGAGGCAGAAAAACTAAAAGAGCGACGCACACGTTTAGAAAACGATATCAGTGAAGTCGAAGCTTTAATGACCGAAGAGCGTGAAACCATAACGATTAATCGCGAAGAGCTACAGCAGTCATTAGACGCCATGGAAGATGATGTTGATGAGCGTGAAGCTTTGCTTGGTGAGCGCGAAGAGTTACGCATTGACATTGACGAGCTACGTGATCAGGTACGTCTGTTACGTGAGCAACAGCATCAGTTGCAACTTAAGCGTCAGCAGTTACAAGCAGAGGTCGATTCTTTCCAGACAGCATTTGAACGTGCCCAAGCGCAAAAGTTAAGAGCGACTGAACGCCTCGAAAAGCTTAAAGAAAAACTAGGCGAGCGGGACGAACCTTCCGATGATGTAAAAATTGAATTAGAAGACCGGCTAGAGCGCCGTATGATTATCGAAGAAACACTAGCCGAAAAACGCGCTTTAGTGGAGAGCGCCGATGCTAAAATGCGTGAGTTTGAACGGGAGCGATTAACGTTAGAACAAAATTCTATGGCAACACGCAGTGACCTAGAGCAAAATCGTATGGCTGCACAATCAATTATGACCCGTAGAGCGACCTTACAGGAACAATTAGTTGAGCAACAATTTGATCTAGATACTGTATTGGAAACCATGCCAGAAGAGGCCAATGAAAACGAATGGACAGAAGCGTTAGAGCGGTTAGCCATGCGCATTCAACGTTTGGGCCCAATCAACTTAGCTGCCATTGAAGAGTATCAAACGCAATCAGAGCGTAAGCGTTATTTAGATGAACAAAACGATGACCTTGAACGAGCGCTTGAAGTACTCGACAATGCAATTCGTAAAATTGACAAAGAAACACGAACACGATTTAAAGAAACCTTTGATCGAGTAAATACCGGTTTACAAGAATTGTTTCCGAAAGTGTTTGGCGGCGGTCACGCCTATCTTGAGCTCACCAGTGAAGATTTACTCGACACCGGTGTGAGCATTATGGCGCGGCCTCCAGGTAAGAAAAACAGTACTATCCATCTGTTATCCGGTGGTGAAAAAGCACTGACAGCCATTGCCTTAGTCTTCTCAATTTTCAGGCTGAATCCGGCACCATTTTGTATGTTAGATGAAGTTGATGCACCATTAGACGACGCAAACGTTGGCCGATATGCAAAATTAGTAGAAGCTATGTCAGAGCACGTACAATTTATTTATATCACTCATAACAAAGGCGCAATGGAAATGGCGCATCAGTTGATGGGTGTTACCATGAATGAGCCAGGTGTTTCACGCTTAGTAACCGTAAACGTGGAAGAAGCCGCAGAATTGGCTGCGTTGTAATTTATAGGGGCGACTATATGGAATTTCGCGAAATTATTGTTTGGTTTGGACTCGTCGCAATTCTCATTATTTTATGGGATGGTTTTCGGCGCATGAAATCAAAACCTAGAAAGCCAAAAGTGAAGGTCGAACCAGAAGACGATTGGGAAGATCCTGAAGAGGCTGCAAGGAAGGCACAAATCGCTCGCGAACTGCCAAATGGCGGTGCACGAATTCGAGAGATGACCGAAGAAGAAAAGCAAAAAGTTAGCTCTAAGTTCAATTTAAACCTACGCGAGCGTGTCCCAATGTTAATGGAGCGTGTGGTAGTCGAAGGTGAAGAAACCGATGCCGAGCGCTTAGAGAAGGAGTCGGATAACACTTCAAAGAAAGACGATGAAGCAGAGGCAGTAGTTCAATCAGAAATGGATTTCACCAGTGCGCCTGAACAGCCAGAAGTTGCTCCTGCGCCGGAAGCAGAGCCAATATCTGAGGTTAAATCTGACCCAACTGTTTATGAAGAAAAAGTTCATATAGAGCCGACTTTTGGCGCGCTGGATGACGAGCCTGAGAGTTCTAAAGAAGATGTGCCGTTTAGCTCTGATTTTTCAGGTTCTGATTACGAAGATGAAAAACAAACGGATGACATTCCAGAGTCCAATGAGCAGGAACAAGAAAACTCCGCTGACACTGATGACGAATACGCTAGCGAAGTCGTAGATGCAAAGCAGAGTTCCGATGAAGAAGAATTTGAGTCGAGCCCAAAAGAAAAAGAGCCAGCAAAACTAGCTGAGGATCCACTGCCAGTTGAAGATCTTATTGTGGTGCATTTAATGGCCAAAGAGGGTGGCGAAATTAATGGTCGTGCTCTGTTAGAGCTGCTCGTTCATGCTGGCTTACGTCATGGACCGATGGATATATTTCATTACCGAAACCCGCAAGGCAAAACTGAATTTTCATTAGCAAACTGTGTACGCCCAGGAACATTTAACCCCGATGCAATGGCTGATGTAAATACACCAGGCGTGACGTTATTCTTGCAGTTGCCTTGTACCGCAGATGCAATGGAATCATTCGAGCACATGATAGAAATGGCACGATTCATGGCCGCTAACTTAAACACAAACTTACTCGATGAAGAGCACAGCACGGTTACGCCACAAGTCGTTGAGTATTACCGTGAGAAGTTGCGTGCTTTTGCCCGTAAACAACTAATACCTTCTTGATAAGAGTTTAAGATGAACGCAGCCGAACAGAATTATCAAGAGTTGATTGCCAAAATAACGCAACTCGATCACGAGTATTACGTCAGTAATCAATCATCGGTACCCGACGCGCATTACGATCGTCTTATGGCTGAGTTACGACAACTTGAAACCGATAATCCGCACTGGGTAACCCCAAGCTCGCCGACACAACGAGTTGCCGGTCAGGCAGAGTCTTCATTTAAGAGTGTCGGGCATCGTGTACCTATGCTGTCTTTAGACAACGCCTTTAACGACGACGACATGGCAAGCTTTGTGAAACGTTTGCAAGATCGATTAAATTCCATTGATGACATTGAATTTGCCTGCGAGCCAAAGCTAGATGGTATCGCCGTTAGTTTGCTATATGAAAACGGTCTGTTGGTCCGTGGGGCAACTCGTGGTGATGGGTCAACGGGTGAAGATATTACCGCTAATGTACGTACCATTCGAAGTATTCCGTTGGCACTTAAAGGCGACAACATACCCGCAGTGCTCGAAGTACGCGGCGAAATATATATGCCTAAAAAAGGCTTCGAACAACTCAATGAAAATGCCCGCGCGCAAGGCGAAAAAACCTTTGTAAATCCTCGTAATGCCGCCTCTGGCAGTTTGCGTCAACTGGACCCAAGACTTACAGCCAAGCGGCCATTAGAAATGTGCTGCTACTCGGTGGGTTTTTTTGAAGGTGGCGAATTACCTTCAACTCAAGCCGAATTAATGACTCAGTTCGGCCAATGGGGTTTGAAAATCAATGCAGAAATGGCGGTTGTTACCGGTGTTGAGGGCATAAATGATTATTACAGGACCTTAGAGCAAAAGCGCAATGAACTAGCCTACGATATTGATGGTATTGTATTCAAAGTAAATGACTTTGGTCTGCAGCAGCGCCTTGGGTTCGTCTCGCGTGCTCCGCGCTGGGCGATTGCCCGTAAGTTTCCAGCCCAAGAAGAAATGACAACATTGCTTGATGTCGAATTTCAAGTAGGACGAACCGGTGCAATAACACCCGTCGCGCGGTTAGAACCTGTATTTGTTGGGGGGGTCACCGTCAGTAATGCTACCTTGCATAATATGGATGAAATTGAGCGCCTCGATGTGCGAATTGGCGATACGGTTATCATTCGCCGAGCAGGTGATGTCATTCCACAGGTGGTGCAAGCGGTGCTTGCCGAACGACCTGATAACGCAAAGCCCATTGAATTGCCGGTAGAGTGTCCAATTTGTGAGTCTTCAATAGAGCGTGTAGAAGGCGAGGCTGTAGCGCGTTGTACGGGTGGGTTATTTTGTGGTGCTCAGCGACGAGAAGGGTTGAAGCATTTTGTTTCACGCAAAGCGATGGATATAGACGGCTTTGGAGTAAAGCTAATTGATGCATTGCTAGCAACCCAGCAAGTGCATTCCGCCAGCGACCTTTTTGAATTGAAGGTAGAGACACTGGCAGAGCTAGACCGCATGGGTGAAAAGTCTGCACAAAATGTTATAAATGCGATTGAAGTCAGTAAAAATACCACTCTAGCTAAATTTTTGTTTGCCCTGGGTATTCGCGAAGTGGGCGAAACAACTGCGCGTAATCTCGCCAGTAGTTTTAAGACGATTGAAGCCATAATGTCGGCAACCACAGAGCAACTACTTGAAATAGATGACGTCGGCCCTAAAGTTGCGGCCCATGTAGTAAATTACTTTGCTGAAGAGCAAAACCGAATGGAAGTTGCTCGGCTCATTGCTCTAGGTGTGCACTGGGATGATGTCGAAGCGTCAGAACAGGAACTTCCACTGGCTGGGCAAACCTGGGTCGTGACAGGCAAAATATCTGCCATGAGTCGTGATGAAGCGAAAGACTATTTATTGCGTTTAGGCGCCAAAGTAGCAGGAAGTGTCTCTGCGAAAACGACGCAAGTCGTCGCTGGACCTGGAGCAGGCAGTAAGCTTAAAAAAGCATCCGAATTAGATATTCCGGTTATGGATGAGGCTGAGTTTATTAAATGGCTAGCCGAACAGGGTTTGTGGCAGGATTAAACTTCCTGCTAAATAACAACCTGCGAAGCAGCGCACGCGTTTTTTTAGCGGTTTAGGTATACTGCCTAGCAACCTAACATAAACAGATAGGACACTGTCTTAAATGGCGATACAGATGGATCAAGAGACAATCGTTTACGGTATTATCAAAGATGTACCGTCCAATGATCAGCAATTGCTCATTCGTAGCCGTTTGGCGAACTGTGATGCCATTTTAGAGCTCAATGAATATGACAGCTTCCCATACATTACCAGTAGTATGTTTTCACTTCCCTCTGAAGACCTAGAGCAGGGTACTTACCAAACTCAGGTGATACATTTTGCCGCCTCTTATCAAGCGGTAGAGTACCATTGGGAAGAATGGATGGAGAAATTTGAAGCCCTGTTAAAGCAAATGTACTGGGTTTCAGCAACCGTTCACCTTGAAACAGAATTATCTGGCAAGCATACTTTTATATGGGAAAGTGCGGGCAGCTATCACGCACCCAGTGACGAACTCAGTGTTCGATGTGAATGGGAACAAGAAGTTTCTTTTAGAGTGAACCGTTAATAATATGATTATCCCTCCACAGCAGTTACAACCTGACACACTTGTTGCTCTAATTGAAGATTGGCTATCTCGTCAAGAGCAGTCTTGGGCATTTGACATGGATAACAATGAGCAGCTGATCGAGCAAGTAAAGCAAAGGTTAAGCACAAATGATTTGCTTATCACTTGGGACGAAGAAGGGCAGTCCCTGAATATATTAGATGAAGAACGTTACGAACTCTATTTTGCAGAACAACAGAAAACACAAGGTTACTATGATTAACTGGATTATTATTTCATGTGCGCTAGCGATTATCGCAATTCTCACCGTCATTGCCATTCGACTGACACTAAAAGTGAGAGCAGTAGAGACTGAACGTGCTGAATTACTCCAGCATCGTGCTGAAAAACAGCAAGCGCAACGCAATTATTTAATAGAAAGCTTAAATGTAATAGCAATAACCTTTTTAAATGAAGAGCTTACTCCTTCAGAAGCTGTCATCCGCAGTAAAATGTTGCTTGATGGTTTGTTGTTGAGCGAGCAAGAGCGCCAACCTTATGATGCGATTGAAGCGGTATACCAACTCGTTAAAAACTTTGACACCCATGATGCCCGCAAAGCACTGCCCGCCAATCAGCGCATGAAGCAAGATTTGCAGCGTGAAAACATTGAGCATGAATACCAAGCACAACTAAAAGAAAGTTTTCAGAAGTTACGCGATGCTAAGTTCTAAAAATAAGCTTAGGGTCGGTAAGTTTAATGACAAAAATACTCCTTTTAAATAGAATTTTACTCAGTATTGAGTTAATTCCTCTCGCTATCTTGTTTTTGCTCTCGTTGTTTTTGCTTGGGGACTCTAGACCTGTTTTTCTATTGCTCTCAGCGCTTTCTGTTTTTAGTATTTTTTCCCTTATGAACATAATCATAAAGCTAATAGGGGGTACTGGCGCAAATATAGATGCTATCTTTATTTATATGGCGCATGTTGGTGTGCTAGTTACTTTACTAGGCGCTTTGTCGTTACTGATTTATGGCAATCAGTTTAAGGAACATTGGTCTGAGGAGCCATACGGCATATTTATTTTTGGTGTCGTTGCGTTCATTCCTTATATTCATGTCATGATCTTGCTGAGCCTAACTAACAGATAATTAGGCTTTTATGGCTGTAGATTGATTAAAACCTAGAAGGCTGACGTCAAAGTAAACCCTGTTTCCCTCTACTGAAATACTCAAACGTGACTTTAGTCACAACTTTTCTTCTTACATGTAATAAGTATTGACTCGTTACATGTAACGATATAATTTGAATTCATGACTACAAAAACATCAGCTCACTATCAACGTGAATACCGTCGGCGCCTGCGAGAGCAAGGCTTAGTTAAAAAAGAGGTTTGGGTCTTACCCGAGCATACAGCCCAGTTGCTGTTAATTGAAAAGCAACTAAGGGTAACTTCTGACGTGCCACTGAATTCAACTAGGATGACTATGAAGCAAGACAGACCCGTGTGGACAGCACAAAGCCTTTTCCAAGCATTACTCCACACCGATCTAGTCAAAAATGAAAACATGGCAGTCGAGCTTATTGAAGGTATCGAACCTGTTTTACTGCTAGAAATGAAAGAATTTGGTGATTTGCCCATGTACCTGTCAGTTTCAGGTGAGCAAATATTAGTCGAAAGTCTATTGTGGCCGGTAAGTGATGTACTAAACCTTGCCGAATTCAATGAAGCCGTTTTAAAGACTCATAAGTACTATCCGCTTTCGGCGATCTGCCTTGAAGCAACGGAAAACTTTGGTGATTGCTATTTTATGTTCGGGGCACTCAGTTATACATCGATGCTAAATAGTGTACTCATTGAAATAGAAACGCTTGCCAGCAACGTATTGCAAGCAACGGAAGCTTACAGTGAGTACCTTGTTGATCACGCTACGAATGAGGAGGTATAAATGAATATTTGGGCTCAGCTTATTCGTGCGTTAAAAGGTGAACAAAATGAAATTGGAGAAACACTGCTTGATTCCCATGCGATTGACATTTTAGACAATGAAGTACGAGTTGCCTCAGTTGAACTAAAGAAATCTAGAGATGCATTAGCAGAGTTAATGGCTAAACAGGTCCTTGCAAATGAACAAGTTGAGGCCGTCGCTAGTGCAATCAATGAGCATGAAAACTATGCGCTAAAAGCGTTAGAGAAAGGTGATGAAGACCTTGCTTTAGAAGTAGCGGAAAAAATTGTCAGTTTAGAGGCCGATAAGGTACAAGAGACGAGTATTCGTGATGCTTATCAGCAATCACTAAAAGAACTACAGCGTATTATTAAACAAGCGGAACTGAACTTAAAACGCTTAAAACAACAAGTTAATACTATAAAAGCGACGGAGAGCGTACAGCGTGCTCAGGCTGCAGTTGCGGCTAGGCATTCAGGCTCAAATAAAAGGCTTCAAACGGCGCAGGAATCGTTAGAACGACTAAAAGAACGTCAGTCTATGAAAGCAGCTCGCTTTGAAGCCGTCAAAGCAACAGATGGAAATGCGCGCAAAGATGCTCTGTTAGAAAAGCTTGAAAAAGCGGGCATCAAAACCGGTTCAAAAGATGCAAATGACGTATTGAATAGACTAAAAAAATAAATAAGGAATCATCATGTTTGCAGTGTTATTTATGAAGGAAATGGATCCTTTTTATCAAAATATTTCGTCTTTCCCTACAGTTATATTTACGGTCGTCTTTGCCCTTATGCTGCTTTATTGGATTGTCGCCGTATTGGGCTGGGTCGATATCGGATTTTTAGATTTCGGCTTACCAGAAATCGATGGAAATATTGAAACCGTCAATGTTTTAGCAGGGTTGTTTCTGAAATTTGGATTAAATGGAGTGCCTGTTACTCTAGTATTGACTTTAGTCTCTATGTTTGGCTGGCTCATCAGCTACTATGCGGACTTCTACATTTTAACCCCCTATACCTCTGGTTTTATTGAGTTTTTATTGGGCGGGTGTGTGTTTCTGGGTTCCCTTTTTATTTCAGTATTAGTAACTGCTCAGGTAATTAAGCCCATTCGAAAACTGTTTGGAGATTCCTTGGCAAATAGCAGCACAAAAATACTGGGCCAAACTTTAGTTGTACGCACGTTACGTGCCGATGCAGCCTTCGGTGAGGCGCGTCTAAATGATGGTGGTGCAGGGCTTGTACTTAAAGTTCGGGCTAGTGGAGACAACAAATTCAAAAAGGGCGACCGTGTGGTCGCTTTTGAATACATTAAAGACAAAAATATTTACCGAGTTATGTCAGAAAACGAGTTTCTTGGCAACTCATAAACTAAGGATGTTGGATATGGAGAGACCATTATGGATTTAGCAAATTTAGCGCAAAACGCCCCGTGGGTTGTGGTTGTTGGTGCGATTTTTATTGGCGTGTTTGGCCTTGCTGCTTTTTTTAAAGCATTTTATGTCAAGGTCGAGCAGGGTGTTGCGTTAATTGTCAACGATCTTTCAGCGACGCCAAAGGTGAAATTCACCGGCGGTTTTGTTATTCCGGTTATTTACAAAAAGGAATTAATGCGCATCTCCTTGATTACCATGGAAGTAGATAGACGTGGTAAAGATGGCCTAATTTGTGCCGACAACATGCGTGCAGATATTACGGTAGCGTTTTATTTACGAGTAAACGAAACCTCAGAAGATGTACTTAAAGTTGCTAAATCTATTGGAGCAGATAGAGCGTCAGACAAAACATCAGTTAACTTACTATTTAATGCCAAGTTTTCGGAAGCGTTAAAAACGGTAGGTAAACAAATAGAATTTGTAAACTTATTTGAAAATCGCCAGAAATTTCGTGAAAAAATCATCGAAGTTATTGGTGATGATTTAAACGGCTATGTATTAGAAGATGTCGCTATTGACTATCTAGAACAAACGCCTAAATCGTCATTAGATCCTTCTAATATTTTGGATGCTGAAGGTATTCGAAAGATTACCGAGCTGACTGCTACACAAAACATTCAAACCAATAACTTCGAACGTGATGAAGAGTTGGCAATTAAAAAGAAGAATGTTGAAACCGTTGAAGCCATGTTGGAGCTTGAGCGTCAACAATCTGATGCCGAAGCTAAGCAAAAGCGCGAAATTCAAACCATCATTGCTCGTGAAGAAGCAGAAACGAAGAGAGTTCAAGAAGAAGAACGCTTAAAGGCAGATCAGTCAACGATTGTCACAGATCAAGAATTAGCCGTACAGACAGAAAATCAAAAGCGTGAAATGGAAGTTGCCGAGCAAAACCGTTTACGTGCCGTTGCAATTGAGCAAGAAAAAGTAACCCGAGCGCGAGATCTAGAAATAGTCTCTCGTGAGCGTGAAGTAGAATTGCAGCGTATCGAAGCAGAAAAAGCCATTGAAGTAGAAAAGAAAGAAATTGCCAACGTTATACGTGAGCGCGTTGCGGTTGACAAAACCGTTGCCATCGAAGAAGAGCGCATAAAAGAAGTTCGTGAAGTTTCTGAGGCCGATCGAGCAAAGCAGACTCAAGTATTAGCAGCGGAAGCCACTGCTGAAGAGCTAAAGGTTAAGCAGGTTAAAGCTGCAGAAGCCGATGAGCTATCTGCGAAGCATAAGTCGATAGAAATTACCGTACTTGCTCAAGCAGATTTAGAAGCTGCAGCTAAAGAAGCAGATGGCAAAAAGAAAATGGCTGAAGGTATTCAAGCTGAAGAAGCTGCCTCAGGCCTAGCAGAAGCCAAAGTACAAGAAGCCAAAGCAGTTGCTCTTGAAAAAGAAGGCATAGCAGAAGCCAACGTAATGAACGCTAAAGCTCAGTCATTAGAGAATGAAGGCACAGCCGAGGCGAATGTTATTCGCGCGAAAGGTATTGCCGAAGCAGATGCTTTACTAGGCACAGGTACTGCAGGTGCCGATGTCACTCGATTGCAATTCAAGGCAGAAGCAGAAGGCCTAGTCGATAAGTTCGAAGCGATGAATTCAATGAGTGATAAAGCAAGAGATCATGAAGAATTCCGTATGGGTCTAGAAACTGCACTTAAAGAAGCTCTAGCGTCAATGGAGGCAGGTAAAGAAATCGCTAAAGAAAATGCAGAAGTACTGGCAATCGCATTGCAAAAAGCGAAGATCGATATCGTCGGCGGTGAAGAACATTTCTTTGATAACTTTGCTAAGTCACTTTCTATTGGAAAAGCGGTTGATGGTTTAGCTGGAAAAAGTAACGTGATACAGGGCTTAGTTAGTAAAATGATGCAGCCGAATCCTACACCACCAAGCGCTCCAGAAAAAGATACAGAAGAAGCCTAAAGTGAAAGAAGGGGTGTGTGACACCCATTGCTGTCCCATAGTTTAGAAGCGGCCCATTGCTTGGAATTCGGGTGTTTGAAACATGGATGTTTCAATCAAGCCCCATGGACGGGTTTATGGCGACCGAAATTTCAAGCAGTGGGCCGCTGAACCCCGTGTAAACTGTTAGATATTTAAGGGATAGCAGGGTGTTTGCCACCCTTATTTTTAAAATCTAAACCGTCAGCCCGAATTTACAAATTAAACGCTTTAAATAACCAAGCATTTTTAAGGATAAAACAATGACACAGCCAAACAGCACTCAACCAAACGCAAGCGACCAAGCCGTTGATAGCGCTGTTGCCGAAGGTGGTGCTTACGAAGTCATTAGTAAGCGTTTAGCTGAGCAAGGGAAGCAGTTGTACAGCCATACTCAAGTACTTAATTCAACAAGGCTAGAGGAGTTTGGCAGTGCAGATATGGCCGTTATTGGACGAACTAGAGTTCGGACTGAAAATAACTGCATAGCGCGAGATATTGTACAAGTTGGTGAACATTTGCTATTTGGCTATAACGTGTTTATTGGCCTTAAAAAAGAAACCAAGGTCGAAGATGTTTTCGCCTTATTCGATATTAAAAAATCCGATGCCGGGGTCGAACTAAAGGAAGTAGAGCACAACAATCATTTCTTGAAAGAAACCAGCTTCGTTAACGACTTTAGTGAGTTGTATCGTTATTACAAAAACACCAAGTTGATTCAGCTAGCCGTGAAAGACGGTAAATTACTCGCGGGCTTTCAGATTGGTGAAAAATTGTCAGATATTCGTGTTTTTCGTTGGTCAGTGTCTTCTGATGGTAAGACGGTTAAATACATTGACAATCGTGGTGAACGAGATCTACAGCCACCACCAGATTATGATTTTGAATGGATAGATGCGACGAGAGACGATATTGTAAATGGTCGCCATCCGCATATTAGTATACTCGATACCGTATTTGTTGAAACCATAGGTGGCGATTTAACAATTAAGATTGAAAACAATACTGACAATGGTTTAGGGATATACAGCGAGCCGGTCGATGATGAAACTCAGTCTTTAGATGATTGTAAAATAGGCTATGCGAAAGTAGGGAATCTGATTTTATTGAAAGTATTACCCTACAAAGAAACCACTACCCGCTATTTAATATATAACACGCTAACTGAAGCTGTGATGCGCATAGACGCCATAGGCGAATCTTGTGTGCAACTACCAGAAGACCACGGTTTGATATTCCCAGGTGGTTTGTATTTACAAAATGGTGAATACAAGCGCTTTGAAGAAAATGTGACTGGACTTAAGTTTCAACGTGCCATCCGGTCTCCGAATGGCGAAGATGTTTTATATGCTTTTTACGAACCAGACGAGGGTCTTGTTGGCTTATTCGGTTATAACCTAATTAATAAGCAACTGCAAAACCCCATTTTTGGCCATGGTTATGCATTAGCGGAAAATGGCCAGCTCGTCATTTTTTCTGCGGTAAATGAAGCTACTCGTGTACATCCAATGCAAGTTTGGCAAACACCCTATGTGAGTGCTGAATTTGCCAGTGCACAGCCCCAAAGTCAGTCATTTTACGGGAAAATTGGCAATGCAGAGCTAGTACGCGGTATTTCAGATATTTTCAGTATATGCCGCAGCATTGATAGCCAAACGGTTTCCTCGTTGCTATACGAAGAGCTTGCTAAAGCGTCTAAGCGAGCATTCGATGACCATTATTGGTTGAATGCACCAGAAACAGAAACTCTTTCGAATTTACTGCAACAAGTAGCGACAACCTCTGAGATGGTGATTGATGAATTTGAAAAAGTTCAATCAATACAGGCCCAATCCAAAAAGGCAATGCAAGAGGCAGAGCAAGTACAAAAAGAATTGATACTACGGGTTCGGCCTGACTCTTGGCAAACCGCTGAAGAGTATGTCAGTGCCTTAAGTCAATTGCGCCACCAGCGTGGACACCTCATTACGATTCGTGACTATAGATACATGGATCTTACACGCATAGATGCTCTAGATAATGAGCTGCAAAAGGTCAACGCAAGCTTGTCGGAGCAAACGGTTGCATTTTTATCCAGCGAGCAGGCACTTGATCCATATTTTGAAAAAATTATTGGGATAGATAGCAAGGTTGAGCAGGCAGAAACCATTGCCGAACTAACGCCAATTATTGACAATATTGAAACAACCGCAGCTGGCTTAGATTTGCTTACTGAGTTAATGAATACGCTCAAGGTTACGGACGCAACAGTACGCACGCAAATTATTGATGCGATATCGAATGTCTACTCAAAGCTTAACCAGAGCAAAGCTAACGCCAACCATAAGAAAAAGGGTTTAGGTTCATCTGAAGCCATAGCGCAATTTGGTGCACAATTTAAACTATTTTCACAAAGTATTGTTAATGCATTGGGTTTATCTACCACACCTGAAAAATGCGATGAACAACTGTCTAGATTATTAGTCCAACTTGAGGAGCTCGAAAGTCAATTCTCAGAATACGATCAATTCCTCACTGATATTATGGATAAACGAGAGGAAATATATGAATCTTTTGAAAGTCATAAGCAACAACTATTAGATGCGCGTCAGCGTAAAGCTCAAAGCCTGACGGATGCTGGCAGTCGGATGTTAACTTCAATCGAAAAGCGTTCGCTTAAGTTTACAGAGGACGATGAACTAAACACCTACTTCGCAACCGATGCCTTGGTTATGAAAATACGTGATTTAGTTGGAAGTTTGCGTGAGCTGGATGCTGCAGTGAAAGCCGACGACATTGAATCACGCGCTAAATCAATAAGAGAGCAAGCGTTTAGATCTTTGCGAGATAAATCGGATATTTTCGAAGACGGCGGTAAGGTCATTAAGCTAGGTCCTCGACATAAGTTTTCGGTCAACACCCAAGAACTCGATTTAACCATTATTCCACGCGACGGTGATCTCAATATACATCTTACCGGCACAGATTTTTTTGAGCTTATTGAAAACGAAAGGCTTATCTCTTTAAAAGACTATTGGGATATGTCACTAGAATCTGAATCGAGTGATATATACCGATCAGAGTATTTGGCTGCTTTGGTTTTAGCAGCGTCTGAGCAAGAAACTAACGGCCTAACTAAACAAATACTTCAGGTAGCCGTTAAAGATGAGACTGAGCTCAGTAAAATTGTCAAAGAGTTCGCGAGTCCTCGCTACAAAGAAGGTTATCAAAAAGGTGTTCATGATTTTGATGCCGTTAAGATATTAACAGCATTGGTACCCGTGCTTGACCAAGCTGAGCTACTTCGTTTTGATCCTCATAGTCGAGGTCTAGCACAGGTTTTCTGGGCAAAGCAGCAAACTAAAACATCTTGTGTTGATACTAAAGGTTGGATGGAACGCGCACAGTCTGCATTGCAGTTAAGTGAGGCTTTAGGGAGTTTTGAAGCGACCAAACTGCTATGCGTTGATATCACACAAGGGTTGATTCTGTTTGCCACTGAGCATGGCATGGCTATAGAGGAGCTAACATTAAAACGTGCTGCAAATTATTTAGTTGAAGAGCTGGCAAAAGACCAACTAGCCTTCATAACCAGCCAATACGCGACAGAATTGGTGGAAGAGCTACAGCGTTCGGTTAATCATGAGAGCTGGAATAAGTTTCAAGAGGCATTAGTCAATTTAGATTCCAGTCCAAACGCTCAATGGCGTTTATCTGAGGCTTGGTTGAGTGCGCTGATTAGCAATAGAAATCTACAATCATTGAGTCGCTATATTCCCGAAGCAATTGCATTGCTTATTGTGCCTACTCGTGTTGAGCGTCGAGCTATAGAGGCGGATGTCGAAATTACTGTGCAAGGTTTAATGGGTGAACATGAGCGAATCCAAGATCGAGCGTTGTCGTTTAGTTTAGATAGTTTTTTACAGCGTACGCAACACCATCGCGAGGTTGTGGTGCCGACGTATCACCATTATCTAAAGGTTAGGCAAGATATTATTTCGACTGAACGAAATAAGTTGCGCTTACATGAGTTTAAAGCGCGGCCTTTGAGTTCGTTTGTTCGAAACCGCCTGATCAACGAATCTTATTTACCGCTTATCGGTGACAACCTAGCTAAACAAATGGGCACGGTAGGTGATACTAAACGCACCGACCTGATGGGTTTACTGATGATGATATCGCCACCGGGCTATGGTAAAACCACCTTAATGGAATATGTGGCAAACCGTTTAGGTCTTATTTTCATGAAAATAAACTGCCCAAGCTTAGGCCATGACGTACTATCACTTGATCCACAGCAAGCACCAAATGCAACGGCAAAGCAAGAACTTGAAAAGCTCAACCTTGGTTTGGAAATGGGCAACAACGTTATGTTGTACCTTGATGATATTCAACATACCCATCCTGAATTTTTACAAAAATTTATATCATTGTGTGACGGAACTCGTCGAATTGAAGGTGTTTGGAAGGAGCAAACTAAAACCTACGACATGCGTGGTAAAAAATTCTGCGTGGTCATGGCCGGGAATCCATACACCGAATCTGGTGAAGCATTTAAGATCCCCGATATGTTAGCAAACCGAGCAGATATCTATAATTTAGGCGATATTTTAGGTGGTATGGACGAGCAGTTTTCATTGAGTTATGTGGAAAACTCATTGACTTCAAACCCTGCACTGGCCCCATTAGCGGTTCGTGAAATGGATGATATATATAAGCTAATTAAGATGGCGCAAGGCCAGAATATCGCCGCCACAGATTTAGCTCATCAATACAGCGGAGCTGAGATACAAGAGATTACCGGCATTTTCAAAAAAATGTTCGTAGTCCAAGATGTAGTGCTTAAAATCAATAAGCAGTATATCGCTTCAGCTGCTCAAGACGATAAATACCGGACTGAACCATCGTTCAAGTTGCAGGGTAGTTACCGTAACATGAATAAGATGACTGAAAAAATATCTGCCGTTATGAATGATGACGAGATGATGCAGATGATCGCCGATCATTACCTAGGCGAAGCGCAGCTACTCACCACCGGTGCGGAAGCAAACCTACTCAAGCTTGCGGAGCTGCGTGGAAACATGACAGATGAGCAAGCTCAGCGTTGGACGCAAATCAAAAAAGACTTCTTACGAAACAAAGCCATAGGCGGAGATGAGGGGGACGTTGGCGGCAAGGTTGTGGCCCAACTGGCAGATATGGTCACTGGGCTAAGCGCGCTGTCTAAATCGGGAAGCGAGCAGAGTAATTTTGAACAAGCGGCTATGAAAGCTCTAATTGCGGCAATCAAAGAAAATAAACCGAGTGATATCGCCATTCCTGATACTAGCGCCGCACTTGTTAGCAGTTTTGACAAAATTGCGAAGGCAATTAATAGTAACGCGCCTAAGGTAGAAGTGATTAACGAACCCGTTCAAGGGTTAGGTAAAATACTTGAAGTACTGGCCGTCAGTATTGAGGAGAGTATTTTCCCGATTATGCACACCATGGACAAAAAGCTTGATATCGACTTACGGACTCATGAAAGAATCAAAGAGCTCACCGATCAAATTAGGTATTTGGAACTCACGGTTAATAAAAAGACACATACTACAGGTTAGCAAGATAAAGTGATGTGTTTAAGGAGAAGGACTTGGTAGTCAATTAAATTGATCCAAAAGCGGCGGTTTACTGTATTAGATGTAAATTAGACATTATCAGGAGACCGCAATGACCAAGTCAGTCCTTATTACCGGTGCCAGCTCTGGAATCGGCCT
Organism: Reinekea sp.; assembly: GCF_046710285.1. Lineage (GTDB taxonomy): Bacteria > Pseudomonadota > Gammaproteobacteria > Pseudomonadales > Natronospirillaceae > Reinekea. Next base: position 4,395 of record NZ_JBKEGY010000013.1, on the reverse strand, counting down.
TCAATTAGCGAAAGATTATGCAAATGACGGTTGGAAGGTGATTGCCTGTGGTCGTGATAAGGCCAAGCTAGATGTCAATTTCTCGGCTGAAAACATAGACACAGTGGTATTCGATACCTTAGATGAGGCCAGTGTTGAAACGGCCCTAGAAAGTTATTCAAGCTTTGATTTGGTTATTTTAAATGCTGGAACCTGTGAATATATAGACGACGCCAAGAATTTCGACGCTAAGCTATTTAAGCGTGTGATAGACACTAATGTTCTCGGTACCAGTAACTGCTTGGCTGCAACAATACCTAAGTTAAATAAGGGCAGTCAGCTTGCCGTCGTCAGCTCAACGGTTACATTCTTACCCTTGACGCGTTCAGAGGCTTACGGTGCCTCTAAAGCCGCTTTAGACTACTTAACTAGAACACTTGCAATTGATTTAGCGCCGCACGGTATAGACGTGTCTTTGGTGCGCCCTGGTTTTGTAGAAACCCCATTAACCGATAAAAATACCTTTAAAATGCCTGGTCGTATTTCTGTTGAGCAAGCGAGCAAAATGATGCGTTCTGGTTTAGGTAAGCGTAAAAAAATTATCAACTTCCCATTTATATTTCACGCTGTTCTTAAAACTTTGTCTTTATTGCCCAATACTATATGGCATCGAATCGCAGTAAAGATGGGAGCTTAGTCAGTATGAAAAAGCTGTGGCTTCTACTGTTATCCTGGCTATTTTTGAACGTTGCACATGCTGATCAAACCTTAGTAGGAAAGGGTGATATGCGGTGGTTTGGAATCCATATTTACGAAATTGAGTTAGCGACACCCACTGGCCGCTATGAAGTTGATTCGCCGTTGGAGTTAAGCATTCGCTATCAGTTGAAAATAGATAGGGATAAGCTTATCTCAATTAGTGAAGAAGAAGTTGTTAAGTTGGGTAAGCAATGGCGCACAGAATGGACTGAACAGTTAAAAGATATTTGGCCCTCTATTAATAAACAAGATGTACTTAAAATTTCAATTAACTCCGAAGGAGCGAGTAAATTTTATTACAACGGGGTGGCGCGTGGCGCGATTGCGGACCCGCTCTTTGGTAGCAACTTCACCGCCATTTGGTTATCACCAAATACGCGCGAAAGTAAGCTGAGAAGGAAACTCATTGGAGATAAAAATGGCTAGAAAATATAATTGGGTGTTTGTATTGCTCGCAGCTTTGATTTTTTCAAGCTGTGCGACAAAAATCACGTCATACCAAGAAACTGAGCCAGGTATGGCTTTAGAGGAGTTTTTTGATGGCGAGTTATTTGCCTACGGTATTGTTCAAAACCGTTTCGGTAAAGTTCAAAAGCGCTTCACGGTCGAAATGATAGCTAATTGGGAAGGCAGCATTGGTATTCTAGAAGAAGACTTTTACTATGCAGATGGGTCAACCGATCGAAGGGTGTGGCGCTTAGTCAAAGAGGCTCAAAATCGATATACAGGAACCGCCGCCGATGTCACTGTCGATGCGATTGGGCAAACCAGCGGCTTTGCGTTTCAATGGGGTTATGTTCTTGATGTACCCATTGATGGAAAAATATGGAAATTCAAGCTCAATGACTGGATGTATTTAGTCGATGAAAAACGTCTAATCAATAGAGCTGAAATGAAAAAATTTGGTTTTGTTGTGGGAGAGATCACCTTAGTGATCGAGAAAAAATAAGCGCACATATCGCTGCAGTTATTTTTCAATAGTTTACGGTGAAATCTTAATTTGGTAAGAAAGTGTGAGTGTATCACTTATACCTAATGCAAAAATTTGCCATTTTATAAAATTAATATCAGCTGCGGCGATCTCGGTTTCAGGCGAGAAAAATGTTTGCCCAGTAGAGGATATTCTGTAGAAACCCCGCTTTGAATCAAGCTTTACAGAATCAGGTATGAATGAGACAGGACCCGTTGGGATGGTATTGACCATCTCTACTTCTTCTACTATCTCATCACTTAGGTTGGTTGCGATAATTTCAATTTCTATGAGGTCGCCCGGTTTGGCTTCTTGAGTTAATGAACGCAGATAAGTACCGGAACCTTCATCGTATTCAAGCAAGTAGTAGAATTCGTTAATTTCAACCAAGTTAACTTTTACATTGGGATCGGTAGCTGTTTCGTTGGATTCTGCAGTTGAATACTCAGTTGAGCTTTGGGCGTCTGCATCTATCTTAAATATAGCTGGGAGTGCAGCTTCAGGTATGTCGGGTACGGGAAGTTGGCTTTCTTCATCGGCTTGATCAGGGTCGGCTTCGAGGCCAAGGTCTTCTAAGTCATCAAGCTCTAACAATTCACCATCAATCGCTAGGGTTTCGATCACTACTGAATCATTAGCAAAGCTAGGGTTGAGTGCAACGGTCAACCCTAATATAGCAATGCCTCCGAATAAAGCGGGCTTTTTCGCTAAGGTGGCGATTACTGATGTCCATTTCAATAGATCGTTGTAGTTCAAGATGCGCTCTCATTTGGTATGTTTTTGACAGTATGGCTGTAAATTAACCAAATTACCAAGTCATCTATAACTATACAACCGCTTGTTCGCCTTCAGCTAATTGTTTTTCTAGTTCTAATAGCCATTGAGTTAGGGTATCTGACATTATCAGAGTATCGGTTCGAGGATCGTCAGAGTCACCAGCCTGGTCCACCAGCTTTTCTTGAAACTTTAACCGCTTCATCTGAAACTTCTCATTTATGACAAACTGGAATTGATCATCAAAAGCAACTGCCATTTGTATAATACGCATACCGGCATCGAGTGAATGCTTTATTTCAGGGGCTTCTAAGTCTAGATTTTTATAGCGAGCTTTTACAGTCGAGTCGGCGGCCATGGCCAGTTCGAGTTCAGCTTCTAACTCTATGCCACTAGGACGGTTGTCTAAATCTAAAAACCAGCCAGTTAATAAATCGGCACCGGAGGTACTTTTACCTAAAGGCGTGACAAGCAGTGTACCAAGCGCTTCACGTAAATTAGCCGTAAAATCATCGGCTGTCTTCTCGCTAGCGGAGTTTACCACCAACCACTTATTTTTAGCGTCAATCCAAGCGCTAATGCGCTTCGTTTTGTGGAATGCCCTTGGTAATAAAATAGCACGGAGGTCTTCTTTCAGTTGCTCACGCTCTTTTTTGCCTGGACGACGACCTTCCGCTTCTTCAATGGCATCCAGTTTTTCGTTAAGTTGCTCATTAAGTACGCTGGCGGGCAAGACTTTCTCCTGAATTTGCGCGCTAAAAAAGAATCGGCCGCCCACAGGCTCAGCGTAAAGCTCGCTGTCTTTATAAGGCGGCACCCAACCAAAGCTGGTTTCCTGCATTTGGCTGAGCGGATTGAAAGGCTTTTTAGCCAATGCATCGTCTAATTGATCGACTGTTAAATTGAAAGATTCAGTGAAACGATAAACTTGTATATTTTTAAACCACATAGATGTCTCAGACCGAGTAAATAGAGGGTGTATGTTACTGGAAATTGGAGGATTTGCATCTTAAAATCGGTTTTGGGCTACGAGCTGCGGGCGACGGGTTTAATTCAAAAAGCGGAGACCTTGACGTATTAGGTGCATGCGTGGGTGAGGGGGTGAATTTAAAAGTGAATGACTGTTTGAGCGCAGCGAGTTGTTATGAACGGCTTAAATTTACACCGGAACCCAAAAGCAGGTATCGTGGCACTAATAGCAGTTAGCGTTTCTCTATCTGCCTTCAAATCATCCACAGAGGCAATATGCGGCGTATATGTTAAGACATTCAACTTATCTATTCCTTGCATCGTTTGCGGCATTGACGTTACTCGCAACAAATCAGCCGTTTTACGAAATACTTTATTTTAATGCGGCACAGGTGAGTGAGGGCCAGCTATGGCGGGCGTTTACTGCGTGGCTGGTACAAGCAAATGTAGAGCATTGGTTGGTTAATCTTTGGGGCTTGATCGTCATGGCGATTGTCTTGCCTAAGCAATTATCCCGAGAAGACTGGCTGGCCTTTACCAGTATCTGGCTATTAAGTAGTCTGTGTTTGTGGCTTTCAAGTTATCAAGCTTATGTTGGGTTGTCAGGAGTGCTGTATGGCTTGTTGTTTTGGTCTATTGCGCGTTCGCCTTTTTATGGTTCACGCATCAAAATTGCAGTGTTGGCTATCATTATCGCAAAAGTGATAATTGAGAATAGTTCCTTACCTTGGTTTAAAGAAGCTTGGTTGTCGCAATGGATTGGTAGCGAGATAGCCCATGAATCCCATGTTTGGGGGCTAGGCAGTGGTCTTATTACTTATTTTGCTTACTGGCTGATTCAGCGATTTCCATTAAATGGCGAACCCCGCGACTAGGCGTGCGCTTACGGTGTGAAATAATCCCTAAGTTGCGAGTTAACTGCACTCTATCAACCTCCAAGGTAT
>NZ_JBKEGY010000012.1:0-118742 GCF_046710285.1 Reinekea sp. | reverse complement strand
TGGTTTAATTGAGAGGGTTTAAATAATAGTAAGTTTTAGGGTTGGTGAATAAAATGAGTGCTTCAAACGATAAGTATCTAGCCTTTAAAGGCTCTGAATTAATTAAATCAGGTAGTTTACTGAGTGCAGCCTTAGCGTACAAAGAAGACATCCAGACCGGATCTGGGGCGAGCATCCTGATTTTTAACGCGATGAACGGTAAGCAGGTTGATGTTGATATTCGAGGCAGTCATCAAGATATAGAGAACCGTTATCAGGTAATGGAGCCACAAGATAGCGTAGAAGTTAGTGATGCCGTGACAGAAAAGAAGCGCGGGCGGCCTAAATTGGGTGTCGTGGGCCGAGAAGTTACATTGTTGCCTAGGCACTGGCAATGGTTAGATGAACAACCTGGCGGCGCTTCTGCAACATTAAGACGCTTAGTAGAAACAGCGCGTAAACAAGGCAGTGCAGAGGAAATAGCCAAAAAAGCACAGGCTGCAACATTAAACTTTATGTCCGCTATCGCAGGTAACTTGGAAGGCTTTGAAGAAGCCGTTCGAGCCTTATACGCTGATAAAAAAAATGATTTTGAAACGCAAATATCGTCATGGCCTAAAGATATAAAACAGACGGTGTTGAGGTTTTCTGAACTTGCTTTTAAATAAACAGGGCGAAAATAATGCAGCATGTATTTTGGTTGAGAGAAAACCAATTGGCCGGTCGTTCCGGGCCAAACCTTGAGCCTTGGTCGTTAGAGCAAATAAAAGAGTTTGGCTTTTCCGCGATCTTAAGTGTCAACGATGGTGAAATGGTGCATGAAAGCCTTTTAGACCAGTTAAGTCTCAATTATGCCTGTATTCCAATGTCTAGCAACGCGCCTATTCGAGACGGTGATAAAGACCAATGCTTGCGCAACTTACCTCGAACCATCTCTTTTATCGAAAAAAATATTGAAGCCGGTCCTGTTTTAATTCATTGTCGATCTGGTAAAGACCGAACTGGGATGGTGCTGGCAGCAAGTCTGATCGTCCGAGAAGGTTTAATACCTAGCGTTGCGATGGCAGAAGTTTTAAAAGTTCGCGACATTGCTTTTAGTGCCGATACTTGGATGGACTTTGGTCTTGATGTGCTGACTTCATTTTATGATAGTCATAAATCATAATTTGGTAGTCTAGTTAAGCTAAATAGAGGGTATTAAATGAAAATAAACAGAATGATGATCAACGTCTGCTCTCAAGACATCGAAAAATCTAAGCTGTTTTATACGTCTTTGTTTGCCTTCAATGTTAATTATAACAGTGATTGGTTTATACACCTTGTTTCTGAGGGTAATGGCCTTGAGCTTGGTATAATCGCCGAAGGGCATGAAATAGTACCGGAAGGTATTGGTGGTAAAACAATGGGTGTTTATTTAACCTTTGTGGTCGATAATGTTGATGAGTTCTATACAAATAGCCAAAAGCTTGGCTACAAAGTCATTCAAGAACCTTGTATGACGCCTTATGGACAGAAGCGTATGTTAATAGGCGCACCTGAAGGCACCGTATGTGATGTTTCGTCGCCTAGTTAGTGGGTGGTCTTTTATGCTAAAAGCGCCAAATTATGAAATAGGGAAGTTTAAATGATACGAACAATGGAACTAGACCACTTTAGCAATGCACTAGCCTTTGAAATGGGCCTTAAGGTTATTTCAGCAGCAAAAGAACAAGGTAAATTGATTGCGATTTCTATTGATCGTTTGAATCACAATGTCTTTACTTTTATTTCTGACGGATTGCCCGAAGATAAGCACGATTGGCTTAGGCGTAAAGCGAATGTGGCTATTCGGTTTGAAGAAAGCTCTTTGGCAGTAAAAGAAGACTTAATAAATGGGTCTATGAATTTGGCTGATACTTTTGGTTTAGATGATCGTGACTTCGTTGCAAAGGGTGGCTCAATACCGATAAAAGTAAAAGGTGCAGGGTTGATTGGTGTCATAACGGTTTCTGGGCTTTCAGATATTGAAGACCATGATTTAATTGTGAATAGCCTAGCTGGTTTTGTAGATTTTCGAAATAATTGATTGTGACTATTTAAAATGAACTATGAACAAGAAATTATTAGTACCATCCAATCAGATGCTTCGAGAATGAGAGCGCTTGATGCCGTGAAGTCGTTAGATCTTCCTGATTGGCTGATCGCTGCTGGTTTCGTAAGGAATGCTGTTTGGGACAGTGTATTTGGCGTAAAAACTCAACTGAATGATATAGACGTCATCTATTTTTGTACCTTAGATAACTCAGAACAAAGAGATGTATTGCTAGAACGTAAACTCTTTTCTTTAGCGCCAAATTTACCTTGGTCCGTAAAGAATCAAGCTCGTATGCACCTTAAAAATAGAGATGAACCTTATACAAGTACACTTGACGCGATGAGCTATTGGCCTGAAAAACAAACATCAGTGGGTGTGAAAGTAAATAGATATAATGAAATTGAACTGAAGAGTAGCTTTGAGCTGAGCCTATTGTTTAATAGAAGTATTGACCACAATCCGTTCCGGTCAGTTGAAGTGTTTAAACGCAGAATTATAGGTAAGGGCTGGCTTTCGAAATGGCCTGGTTTACAGGTAAATTGAGACCGCCGACTTCCTAAATACTATTTTTAATGGACAAAAATTGAATCATTGGTCTGTGCGAAATGCGCGGCGTTTGCCGCGCATTGGCGATTGCAAACTTTAGCTTTAAAAGTTGCCAAAAGTCTGCATATTACCGGTACCTGTATTGAATTTATTGTTGGCCCCGTTTTGCCATACCTGATTGTTTGCTGGGTTCGTTTCACTGCGCATTAGACACTTCCACTCGACGTTGGTGTTACTTGGTAAGGTAAGGGTACCGTTCCAAGTTGGGTAGTTTGTGGCGTTAAGCTTTACGGCATTCGCTGGATTCCAATTGCCCAGTTCAGCTTGATTTCCCACTACATAAACACTTTGCCCCCAACTTGTGTGGCCATTTAAACAAGTGAAATTAGTTGAGGTGGTTGAAGTTGAATCACCACCTGTAGAGTCGCCGTTTCCTGTGGAGCCGCTTACGATCGCACCAACATGGATGGCTGAGGCATTATTGTAGTAAACGTTGAAGTCAGCAAAACCGTTTTGATCAACTATTACCGTTTGTCCAGAGCAACTGCGCGAGTCAGCATTGTAATCACCGGAGATTACATCACAGTATACTCCCGCTGCCATGCCTGTTTGGAAGGTTTTATTTAGATCACCGTTCATATTAATAACAACGAAACCTAAGCCTCCTCGACCAAAAGCAATTTGATCTTGACCGTTATCCCATCGGTGTGTTGCTCGGAATTGCGATGCTGTGTGGTTTCGGAATGCCACCATGTTGGCAATAGGTCTATTGCGGTGTTCACATAACCAACCACCAGAACAAGAACTTGCGCCGTGGCCCGGAGGACCTTGATCATGATCATTCCAATCGTAGCCAGACATGACTTTTGGGTAACCGTAAGGCCATGCAAGGGCGAATACATGTGCAAGGTTGTTTGCGTTATTACCGTCTTTATGGGTGACGGTATTTACTGTATCTTGTCGTTGGTTATCGTGATTGGCAACAAAGGTAACCGCGTCATCGCTGTTTAACCAGTTGCTCCATGTTCCTATGTTCATCACATCTTTTAGTGATCCACGGCCTTTAAAATAATGGCCGATGGTTTTAGTAAAGTTAAACTCGGTTACATCTCCAATGTAAGTATATTCACTAGGTGTTACCGGCTCCCCGCCAGCACCAATGACTTCTTGGTATATATAAGGGTTGCCGTTTAGTTTACTTTTGATTGCTGCAATGTCTCCGGCGGGCATATGTTTGGCGGCATCTATTCGAAAGCCCGCAACACCCATGCTTGTCATGTCATTCATGTAATCGGCGATTTTGCCACGCACGTAGTCTTTTTCGGTGGCTAAGTCATTTAGACTGACCAGGTCGCAGTTTTGTACTTGCCAGCGGTTATTATAATTAATTCCACTTGTACAGTTATGAAAGTCTTGTGCTGAGTAGGGCACCTCAGGAAAATTTCTATCCCATGCAGCCATATGGTTAACAACGGCATCTACGTAAATATCTACACCGACTGCTTTACAGCGATTAACCATGCTAGAAAATTCCTGTCTATTACCCGATCGACCTTCAATGGTATAACTTACAGGTTGATAGCGCGTCCACCACTGGCTTCCATTGATTGATTTTTGTGGTGGAGAAACTTGAACGGCACTAAATCCTTTAGGACCTAATACATTTTCACATTCACTTGCAATATCGTTCCATTGCCATTCAAAGAGATGAACAAAAGCGGTCCTAGGCTCAGCTTGCACGGGAATACTGAGTGCAGCACATGTTAGGACGCTGGCAAATGCCAGGGTTGTTTTTTTCATGATATAAGGCCTCATTAGTTTTTATCATTGTTTTATAACGCATCAATAGAATGACTGACTTTCGGATGTTCGTCTTCATCCGCTGGAGGCGTAATTTTTAGTCAACATCCAATGCTTTTGCGTTCACTGCGTATGCGAGGCTTTTGAGTTTTATTCACAACCAAATTGCTAACTTCACCTAAATCTTGAGATTCTAAAACTACGCCCAAGGGGGGGGGGGGCGGAAACCTTATCTAGGGCTCTGCAAGTCTCCGTTTTTCATTTAGAACACCATATATATCAAAAGAGGCTTGATATATATGGGTTAGGTTTTTTTAGCATAAGGTAAGCGAGTTAGTTTTTGAGTTGAGTGGTAGCTGTCGAGTCCGCTAATGGCGACGGTATTAATGGCTTCCAAATCAATGAAGCCATCTTCTTGAAGCGCCTTATCTTCTATATGTAAATCTAATATTTCGCCAATGACTAATTCTGTCCCGTTTATAGCCAGATGTTGGTGCTCTCTTAACCTAACGGAATACTTTAACCGGCTTTCGGCAACGAAGGGTGCTGAAAAACCAGCTAAGTATTCCGCTGTTAACCCTGTCGCATTGAACTCTGATTCGTGCTTTTCATATCGAGCGGAGGTTTGATGGGCTTGGGGTACAATTTCGGTATTCACCTGGTTTATCGTGTAGCAACCTGCCTCCAATATGTTTTCAAAAGTATGTCGGGCGACGCTGTGTGGCCGTATGATCATGCCAATAAGCGGAGGGTGCGCACCTAAATGAAATACCGAACTAACAATGGCTAAGTTTGTATTCCCTTCAGTGTCTTGAGTACCTATGAGGTTAGCGCTTTTAAAACCTGACAGTGAGTTGATTAAATGGGCTCGGAAGCGTTGGTCTAAATTAGTTACGGCGTCTTGTGTGAGGTGCATATTAAGTCTTCCTTACCAGTCAATAGGCTGGCCTTGCCAATCAATGTATGCAGGCGTTCCTACTTGTGTTAGTTTTTCAGGTTGTAAAAGCAGATTAAAAAGCTGCTTGGCGACAAACTCAGGCGTAAACAGCTTATCTTTAGGGACGTTTTTTTGGAACGGCTTTGAAAGGTTCGTGTCGGTTGTGCCTGGATGAAAAAGCACCAAACGAGAAAGCTTAGCTCTTCTACCCAGTTCAATCGCTGTGGTTTTAAAAAGCATGTTAAGTGCCGCTTTGGAGGCACGATAACTATACCACCCACCTAAATTATTGTCTTTGATACTACCGACTCTAGCACTTAAGGCCGTTATCACGCAGGCGGTGGTGTTGGTTAGTAAGGGCAGTACAGCTTGAACGCAAAGTATTGGAGCAAGTGTGTTGGCAGTAAACAGTTCATTAAAGGAAGCTTCGTCAAGCGCTTCAAGTTTTTTCTCGGGCATCATCTGTTCATTGTGCAGTAAGCCATTAAATATTATCACCTGTGTGGGTATCAAATTTTGCACGTGTAAGTATTCGGTCACCTTATTTAAGCTTGCTTTCGAATAGTCACTAGATAGAAATTCAATATTGGGTAAATCGACGTTCGTTCGACTGACACAAATAATACGAGGGTTCTTTGTATTCGCGCTAATATGTGCAATATAGGCTTTTGCAATTGCACTGTTAGCGCCAAATATCAAGTAACATGATGGCACTAGTTGGCTCCAAGGACGCATTAATAGAGACATTTGGATTATAAAGTCCATTCTATCAATACGATTCTTCGTCAATATTGGATCATTTTGATGGTGCAAAAAATACTCGATTATATTAGCACGCGGTGGCTAATAGAGATTGAATAGATCAGGCATAAAAAATGAGTATGGTCTGAACTAGGCAACGTTTTTTTTCCACTCAAAAATATAGGCGCCATTTTGCTTCGTTGTTGAATGACACCCTTGCGATTTTAATGAATATGTCAGTCATTAGAACTTAAAGCGACTAACTAGCTCTTCGAGAGTTATAGACATGGTTTTTAGTGAGTTACTTGATGCTTCTATACTGTTAGAAGCTTCGGCACTAGAATCAGTGCTGTCGCTAATATTAATAATATGTGAGTTTATTTCATTCACTACTGCAGCCTGTTCTTCAGTGGCTGTTGCTATCTGAGTATTTAGATCAGATATATTGCGAACATTTCTCACTATTTCCTCTAAGGCTTTGTTCGTTTTCGAAGACGCTTGGACACTCATTTGAGCGTGTTCTCGTCCTTGGTGCACTGATGAAACAGCATCTTTTGCACCATTTTGAAGTTCGGTTATCATGACATGAATTTCATCAGTTGATTCGCCTGTCCGTTTTGCCAAGTTACGAACTTCATCGGCAACAACAGCAAACCCGCGACCTTGTTCTCCTGCGCGAGCAGCTTCAATAGCTGCGTTTAGTGCTAGTAAGTTGGTTTGATCCGAGATGCCTCGTATGACGTCCAGTACGCTGCTAATGGCGTCACTCTTATTGGCAAGAGAGTCTATGTTAGTTGAAACAATTTCCATATTGGTTGCCATGCTTTCAATGGTCTTACTCGATTCGGAAACGGTGGCTTGTGCATTGTGTGCCACATCATTTGCTTCTGTAGAGGCTTCGGCAGCAACACTTGCATTCTTAGCAATGTCTGCAATAGTGCTACCCATTTCATTCATTGCTATTGAAACTTGATGGCTTTCATCTTTTTGCTGTACTGCTATTACTTTAAGTTTTTCAGCATCAGTGTAGGTTAATTCGGATGCTTTTCGTACATCAGTTGAGGTTGTAGATACGTCTGCGACGACAGCTCTGATTTTCTGTGTAAATGCATTGAACCCTCTTGCTAACCTCGCGACTTCTTCCGCTTCATTTTCATCTATTCGGCGGCTTAGATCACCTTCACCTTCACCCAACTCTTCAAAAGCTTCGGCCATTTTGTTTAAGGGTTTTATGAGGTTTCTTGAAAGTAAAAAACTAATATACATGAATACAATAGTACTAATTAATAAAGTTAGTAGCATATAGTTTCTAGCATTATTCAAACCAATATACAGCTCAGCACTAGGAACTTCTGCGATAACATACCACCCAAGGCTTTTGATATAACTTGAAGCGACGATGAGTTTATCATTGGATACAAATGAAAAGTCCTGTTGACGGAGTAGCTGAGCTCCATCAATGTCGGCGTAGCTGTTCTTTAGAGTTTTATTATCTGATGAATCTTGATTAGGGTGAACTTTTATAGCACCACTAGCATCAACTAAATAGACAAATCCAGTTTTTTCAATTTTAAACTCATTTAGATAAGCCGCCATTTTGTTGAAAGATTTAGAGACCCCCGCAGCACCACGGCCATTAACCTGCTGATAATTAACGAATAGATCTACATCTCCATTAGGGTTGCTATAAATGCTAGCGGACTCAGCTAGACCAGATTCTTTGAGTGCGAAAAACCAACCATCAAGTTCGTCGTCATTCAATTGCCGTAAGAATCCATCTTGATTCCAGTAGTTGTTCGTTTGGCGATCAGCAAAGGATGCATTGCTCAGATCATGTGCTGCTTTCAAATCTTTTAAGTATTTTACTACCTTGGTTTCATCCTGCTTGTTTGCTCCGGCTACAGTCCAATCTATTACAAAGGGGTTCGTTGCTATTGATTGAGTTAAGACAAACATCTCTCTTATTTCACTATCAACAGCGTTTCTAATGCGTTGTATTAAATTAGGAAGTTCTGAAGTCTCTAAGCGTGATGCTAGCAATTCTCGGGTTTTTGCCTGACCTACTAAGGCAACAATGGTCGTTGATAGAAGGACCGCAACAAACATTGATATAATTAGGCGGTTTTTTATGGAGAGTGTAGATTCTATATTCATGAGATAGCCTCAATTTTAAGGTATTTGTCGGTATAGGATTCAGTCTATTTCTTTTGGAGCATAGTAGAATCAGGCCTAAGATGTTGTTTATATCGACAAAGTATTAATAATCTGAAGCTTTTTCGTTATTAAGTGTTTTCCTGCTGGGTTATAGCTACTCCGGTTGTTCTAAGGCGTTGATAATCGTACAGTACTCGGCACTTTCATCACCGCCGCAACAGGCATCACTAAGCCGATGAAGCGCAACCAGTGCTTGCTTAAGCTCTTCTATTTTTTCTGTCACTTCGACGATTTTATTTTCGGCAACCTGTTTTGCCTCGGCGCAAACATGCGCAGAAAGATCAGACCGTATAGATAAAAATGTACCCACTTCATCAAGGCTAAAGCCGATATCACGAGCGCGTTTAATAAATTTGGCCGATTGTAAGTTGCCTTTACTGTAAACGCGGTAGTTTGATTGGCTACGGCCAGAGGCTTTAAGTAAGCCCGATTTTTCGTAAAACCTAAGTGTATGGGTACTTAAACCGCTACTTGCCGCTAATTCGCCAATTTTCATTACAAGTCCTCTAATGTTGCTGATTAGCCAAGTATAAACCTTAGAGCTGAGTCTAAGGTCAATCCTTAGTTTACGAATAACCGCTAAACAAGTGGCTTTTCTTCAACTTGGCCATCAACATGTTTGGCAAAGCGGCCTTTGGCATCGGAATGAACGGTATCGTGAGTTGGCCATGGCCAGCCACCAAACTGGTCTTTACGGTAGTCTGCAAACGCTTGCTGGATCTCGGCTTCGCTGTTCATCACAAACGGACCATATTGAGCAACGGGTTCATTGATGGGCTTACCCTGTAAGACTAAAAACTCGCAATCACTGGTAACGGCGGCAATGCTGACATCTTGGTCGGCGTGTAAAAGGTGACCATGGCCAGATTGAATGGTTTCATTGTTTAAAGTAGCCTCAGACCCTTCGTAAAAGTAGAGCACTCGGTTAGAGGTTTGGGCGGTTTTTGGCAGTATAAAGGTTCCATTTTTCGGTATTTTGATTTGCCAAACCGCGACATCGTTTGCTTCATCTGCCGCCCAAGAGTCGGGCGGTGCAGGGGCGGGTATGTGCTGTTCGTATTTACCTGCAATAATTTTTAGGTAGGCGCTAATACCTTTGTCATCTTTAATGTGGGTGACAGGCGTTTGATCTTGCCAAAGCATGGCAAAATGAGGTTCTACAAACTTACTTTTAGCGGGTAAGTTAATCCAAATTTGAAACAGATTAAGTGGGTTTTCTTTATCTGCATGTATTAACGGGAACATTTCAGAGTGTTGCACACCTTTACCTGCAGTCATCCATTGGGTATCACCGGTGCCATAACGGCCTGCCGCACCAAGTGAGTCAGCGTGGTCAACAATGCCTTGGTTCACAACGGTAATCGTCTCAAAGCCACGGTGAGGGTGCGCAGGAAAGCCTGGTACCGTATCGCCATGATACATATTCCAGCCATCAATCATGGCAAAGTCTTGACCTATATTTCGATTAGCAAGAGATGCTTGTGGGCCAAACTGAGCGTTCCCTTTGGGGAAGGCATCATTGTGATAAACACAAAACAAAAATGGATCTAGAGTTTGCCATGGCATGCCGAGCTTAAATGATTCTTTTATTACTGACATAGCGCTATCCGCCTAGTGAGAGTTATAACAGTATAATTGGTTCACTGGCAGGAAATACAAGTGTTTCATTATTAACCAGCTTTAAAATGCTGACTGTAAAGAGTTTGTCTGTTCCTAGTAAATAGGGGTTAATAGTTGCAATGCAGGGGTTGTGATTCTACTCTAAGGGTCGCATATATTAAGTGGTTAGCTTAATTTTAATTCATGAAGGAGCCGATATGATTAAGACAGTCCCAAATGTAACCTTTAAAACCCGCGTGCGTGATGAAAGCATTGGCGGTGACAACCCATTTAAATGGCAAGATGTAACTACGGATGACGTTTTTAAAGGTAAAAATGTTGTTTTGTTCTCTTTGCCAGGCGCTTTTACACCTACTTGTTCTAGTACCCATTTACCGGGCTTTGAAGAAAAATTTGAAGAGCTACAGGCTTTAGGTGTTGATGATGTTTATTGCTTAAGTGTTAACGATGCTTTTACCATGTATCAGTGGGGCAAAAACTTAGGTGCATCAAAAGTTAAGTTGCTACCTGATGGTAACGGTGATTTTACTCGCGAAATGGGTATGTTGGTTAAGAAAGCAAACCTAGGTTTCGGTGATCGTTCTTGGCGTTATTCCATGCATGTTGTTGATGGCGAAATTAAGCAAGTATTCGCTGAAGAAGGCAAAATGGACAACTGCCCAGATGATCCGTTTGAGCGTAGTGATGTAAACACTATGTTGGATTACTTAAAAAAGTAAGTTGTTGTTCTTAGTTAGATATACATTAATTAAGGTAAGTAGTCAGTTTAGTAAGGCCAAGCTTCTTTGTCGAAGCTTGGCTTTTTTACAGCGAGAATAAACGCTGTCACGTTAAAGAAGATTAACCATGAACATAGCGGTTGATTAAGTTTTCTAAAAACTCTTGTCTTCCTGACTCTGGTTTAGGGTCGATGTTATTGTCAACCGCATGCTTGCTGATGTCAGCAAGTGATAGATTTCCGGCTAAAATTTTCTTACCGAAATCGGTATTCCAATTACGGTAACGATGATCAACAATTCCTTGAAGCTCACCTGACTCATAAAGTTCTGCTGCTTTCATAAAGGCTAACGCAATGGTATCCATTCCACCAATGTGAGCGTGGAATAAATCAGATGGGTCTGTTGATTCACGACGAATCTTAGTATCGAAGTTAAATCCACCTGTTGTGAAGCCGCCCGCCCGAATGATTTCATAAACCGCCGGTACTAAATCGGAAACATTGTTTGGATACTGGTCTGTATCCCAACCATTTTGTGGGTCACCACGATTAGCATCAACGCTGCCCAATATTCCTAATGAAGTGGCCGTCGCAACTTCATGTTCAAAACTATGACCAGCAAGTGTCGCATGGTTTACTTCAATGTTTACCTTGATTTCTTTTTCAAGGCCGTACTTTTGTAAGAAGCCAAATACAGTCGCTGTATCATAATCGTATTGATGCTTTGTTGGCTCTTGCGGTTTAGGCTCGATTAAAATTGAACCTTTGAAACCAATTTTATGTTTGTGTTCTACAACCAGTTGTAAGAACCGACCCATCTGTGCACTTTCGCGTACTAAATCAGTATTGAGTAAGTTCTGGTAGCCTTCGCGCCCACCCCATAAAACATAGTTTGCCCCCCCTAAACGATGAGTTGCTTCCATAGCGTTTTGTACTTGAGAGGCGGCATACGCAAATATTTCTGGATCTGGACTTGTAGAAGCGCCGACCATATAACGAGGGTTAGAGAATGCATTCGCCGTGCCCCAGAGTAGCTTAACGCCAGTTTGACCCATTTTCTCTTCAGCGTAGTCAACCATTGCAGCAAAGTTTTCACGTGATTCTTTAATGCTGCTGCCTTCCGGAGCTATGTCGTAGTCGTGCCAGCACCAAAAAGGGTTACCTAAACGTGTCATGAATGCAAAGGCTGCGTCCATTTTTTCGCGAGCAAGTGTTAGCTGATCGGTACCGGTACGGTGCCATGGGCGGTCAAACGTACCTTGGCCTAAGCCAAAGATATCTTTACCGTCCCAACAAAAGTTATGCCAATGACAAACTGCGAAGCGAAGATGCTCTTCTAGCCGTTTGCCCATCACTATTTTATCTTTATCATAATGGCGAAACGCTAAAGGATTTTTAGAATCAGTTCCTTCAAATTTAATGGGTTGGATATCGTTAAAATAATTATCACTCATGGTGTTCTCCTAAATTACTGGATACGTTGAATAGAGCGAGTTTGTTGATACAGAGCTCGATATTCATTTAGTTTTTGTTGATATTTTTGGTGCTTGACCAAGTCTGGTCTGTGTTCTGCTACGATTGAAGGGGCGGGACAAATCTCTGCGACTAACGTATTAAATGCATCGCTATTATCGGTAATACCGTGTTCAGATTGCTTACTTTGTAAAAGTGCGAGCCTGGCTGCGCCTAATGCAGGGCCAACTTCACCGCCCTCACGAAAGGTCAATGGTCGATTCAATACATCGGCGAGCATTTGTCGCCAACGCGCAGAACGAGCACCACCACCAATGAGGGTAATGTCATTAATAGGCGTACCTGCGGCATCAAGTGCATCTTGACCATCAGCAAAAGAGAATGACACTCCTTGTAGTACGGCCAGTGTCATTTCCGCTCGTGATGTTCCTTGGGTTAAGCCAAAAAAAGAACCGACGGCGTTAGGGTTATTATGCGGTGTACGTTCGCCTGATAAATAAGGCAAAAACAAGATTGGGGTTTCTTCTAAACCGCTAGCATCTAACTCTGCTAACAAATCACCCACCTCTGTTTTTACTAAATCTGCGAACCAAGACAATGACTGCGCAGCGCTGAGCATGACAGACATTTGGTGCCAGCGATTAGGTAAACAGTGACAAAAAGCATGAACTGTATTTTCTGGGCTGGCGTGATGTTTGTCGCTGACGACGAAATAAACACCCGAAGTGCCCAGTGAAATAAAAGCCTGGCCGGGGTCTGTTACCCCAACTCCAATAGCGCCAGCGGCATTGTCGCCGGCTCCGGCAACCACAGGAACAACGGGTAAACCTAGCTCTGCCGCTACGCTGGCCGTTAAATTGCCAATGACTTGATGACCTTCGAAAAGTGTTGGCATGTTGTCACGTGTCAGGCCAGTCGCTGTTAGTAATTCATCTGACCAATCTCGAGTCTCAGGGTTTAACCATAAGGTACCTGCGGCATCAGACATCTCACTGCTGAAAGTGCCGGAAAGACGGAAGTTCAAGTAATCTTTCGGTAATAATACTTTCGCCGTTTTTGCAAAAATATCCGGTTCATTTTCAGCAACCCAAAGTAATTTAGGGGCTGTAAAACCAGGCATAGCCAAATTACCTGAAAGTGCTTCTAAATTAGGCTCGCGCTGTTTTAATGTGACACATTGCGCAGCACTACGGCCATCATTCCAAAGAATAGCGGGCCTGAGCACATTGTTTTGACCGTCGAGTAACGTAGCTCCGTGCATTTGTCCGGCAACACCAATTGATTTTATTTTTGATAAATCATGACCTTGTTCTGCCAAGCTCAAAATGGATTGCTTACACGCTAGCCACCAATCTTCGGCTTCTTGTTCAGACCAAAGTGGGTGAGGTGTTTGAACGGTTAAGGCTGTATTTGCCTGCGCAATAACGAGTCCTTGATCGTCCAAAATAATGGCTTTTAAACCAGAAGTACCGAGATCTAGCCCCAAGTACATGGCGAGGCTCCTTTTTGTCGTTTTTAAGTGGTTTTATTTATTTAGTTTGCGACTCGAATTAATATTGTGGCAATATAGATCTTATGTCAAATAGAAAATCATCATTAAACATAGAATTTGGCCAGTTTTAATAGAAAGGTTGCGCAGTACCGTCAAAAAAGTGGGTAGCCATCATTCAATTTTAAAAATAAATACAGAATAAGCGGATAAGTTGTTAATTCATTTTTTAGTTAGGAGTAGTACATTGTGACAAAAACCAATATAACCCCAACTCTGGATGAGCATTGCGCGAATGCTTTACGAGTTTTATCAATGGACGGCGTACAAGCTGCGAACAGTGGGCATCCCGGTATGCCAATGGGCATGGCTCCAACGGCTTATTGGCTTTGGACAAAGCATTTAAAGCTCAATCCCAACAACCCTAATTGGGCAGACAGGGATCGTTTCGTCTTATCTGCAGGTCATGGCAGCATGTTGTTGTACTCACTTTTGTATTTGACTGGTTACGGCCTAGAAATCAATGATTTAAAGCACTTTCGTCAATGGGGTAGTTTAACACCAGGTCATCCAGAATATGGCCATACTCAAGGCGTTGAACTGACCACAGGGCCTTTAGGGCAAGGCATTTCAACTGCTGTTGGCTTGGCAATGGCAGAAGCGCATTTAGCTAAAAAGTTTAATACTGATGACCACAACATAGTTGATCACACCACTTGGGTTATTGTCGGTGATGGTTGTTTACAAGAAGGTATTTCTTCCGAAGCCAGTTCATTGGCTGGACATCTCGGGTTAGGCAAACTGATTTGTATTTACGATGACAATCAAATCACTATTGATGGCGATACCTCATTGTCATTTACTGAAGATGTCACCCTGCGCTATGAGGCCTATGGTTGGCAGGTCATCAATGTAGAAGGCGATGGCAACGATTTTGCCGCAATTGACCATGCCTTTCTCGCAGCTAAAGCAGAAACAACCAAGCCAACACTGATTCGAATGAAAACAAAAATTGGCTTTGGTAGCCCAAATAAAGCAGGTTCGCATGCCGTTCATGGCTCTCCTTTGGGTGATTCTGAGATTGAATTGACGAAAAAGGCACTGGGCTATCCGTCAATGGAACCGTTCTTTGTGGCTGACGATGTTCTAGCACTTTATCGAGAAGTTTCTGCCGTGGGTTCAAAGCACGAGAGCAAATGGCAAGAGTTATTCGCTCGTTATAAAAGTCAGTATCCTGAATTAGCTCAAAAATTTGAACAGCAACAACGCGGAACGCTACCGATTTCAATTGATGATTATTTGCCAACTTTTGAGAAGGGTAAAGCAATAGCCACCCGATCAGCCTCGGGCGAGGTTTTAAATGCAATTATGCCTAAGCTTGATAATATTTTAGGCGGTTCGGCCGATTTAACTCCTTCTAACAATACGTGGTTTGATGGCGCGGTTGATTTTCAGAAAGACAATTACGCCGGTCGCTATGTTCGCTATGGTGTTCGTGAACATGCTATGGGCGCAATACTCAACGGCTTGAATGTTCATGGTGGGTTACGAGCGTACGGTGGTACTTTTATGGTCTTTGCCGACTACCTTCGTCCTGCGTTGCGTGTTGCAGCTTTGTCAAAGTACCCCTCTATTTTTGTCTTAACACATGACTCTATCGGTGTTGGTGAAGATGGGCCTACTCATCAACCTGTAGAAACATTAGCATCGTTACGTGCCATCATTGGATTGAACGTCTTTCGTCCGGCTGACGCAAATGAAACAGCGCAAGTTTGGAAATTTGTACTAGAAAACCCAACCGCACCCGCGGCTATTCTGTTATCGCGCCAAGGGCTTATCAATCGAGATGAACAAGGCGCGCACAAAAATACAGATAAAGGAGCCTATGTGGTTGTACCGCAGGAGAACCCAGATGTCTTGTTAATTGCATCTGGCTCTGAAGTCACCTTGGCGATCGAGGCTGCAAGTGAACTTGCCACTGAGGGTGTAAAAGCCCAAGTCATCAGTATGCCTTGTATGGAGCTGT
This sequence comes from Reinekea sp., assembly GCF_046710285.1. GTDB lineage: Bacteria > Pseudomonadota > Gammaproteobacteria > Pseudomonadales > Natronospirillaceae > Reinekea. Next base: position 103,125 of record NZ_JBKEGY010000012.1, on the reverse strand, counting down.
TTACTGTACAATCAGAACACTATAAACAAAGTGTTATCCCATCGTCATGTAAAGCTAGAGTGGTGGTTGAAGCCGGAATAGAGCAGGGCTGGGGGCGCATTATCGGTGATGCTGGCGAATTTATCGGCATGAGCACCTATGGCGCATCAGCTCCTGGCAACATTTGTTTTGAGAAATTTGGCTTGACCCAGTCTGCTGTCGCCAACGCAGCTCGTCAATCCCTTGCAAAAATACGCGGATAGTTTAACTACGGAGATACAAAGTGACTTCTCAATTAGAACAATTAAAGAAATATACAACCGTTGTCGCCGATACAGGCGACATAGCGTCAATCCAAAACTTTAAACCTGAAGATGCAACAACGAATCCGAGTTTATTGTTTAAAGCGGCCGAAATGCCTGCTTATCAACATTTAGTTGATGACGCGATTGCCTGGGGTAAAGCACGTTCTGCCGACAACTGGGTTGAAGAGGCCATGGATAAACTTGCAGTTAACTTTGGCATTGAATTGCTTAAATTAGTACCTGGCAGAGTTTCAACCGAAGTGGATGCGTGTTTGTCATTTGATACCGATGCTACCCTAGCGAAAGCACGTAAGCTTATCGCTATGTATAAAGACGCGGGTATATCAACAGATCGCGTATTAATTAAAATAGCCTCGACTTGGGAAGGTATTCAAGCGGCAAAAGTACTTGAGAAAGAAGGTATTCAATGTAACTTGACCTTGTTATTCAGTTTTGCTCAGGCAATCGCTTGTGCGCAGGCTGAAGCTTACTTGATATCACCTTTTGTTGGTCGAATTCTAGATTGGTTTAAAGCTAAAACGGGTGAAAACTATACGGCCGATACGGATCCAGGTGTTTTATCGGTAAAAACCATTTTCGACTATTACAAAAAACACGGTTATAAAACTGTTGTAATGGGCGCAAGCTTTCGAAACACTGGTGAAATTATCGCGCTAGCCGGTTGTGATCGATTAACCATCAGTCCAAATTTATTGGCAGAGCTTAGTGAATCCAATGCAGAATTAAAACAAGCATTAGATTCAACAGATTCATCTGCGTGTGATTTAGATAAAATCGAATTAGATGAAAAATCTTTCCGCTGGATGATGAATGAAGATGCGATGGCGACAGAGAAACTGGCTGAAGGGTTAAGAGGCTTTCATGCTGACTTCGTTAAACTTCAAGACGTACTAAAATCTAAAGGTTAATGCTTTAACTAAATTTATAAATATTTATTAAAAAAGGGATGATTTTTCATCCCTTTTTTTTACTGAATTTACAATAAATCATAATGCATATTAGCGAAATTGCAACAGATCTAAGGTTGGTTTTATTAGACAATCACCCTGAATTAAAATAAAAATAATGTAGGTTGATTATGATTAACGTTAGTCGATTAAAAATATTTCTTCTTTGTTTGTTTGCCATCTCTGTATCAGTCGGTAGCTTTGCTGAGCGTGAAGTTGTTCGATTTATGCATGTCAGTACGGAAGCGAGCTATATGTCAATGTTAATTGAATTGGAGATTAAATTCGAAGCAAGTCATAGAGATATTGATATTCAAGTTGAATCCGTATTAGATAAAAATTTAAAAGCCTTCCAGCATCAAATGTTACAGTCTGACTACCATCCTAATATACTCTATAGCTGGGGTGGCGGTGATTTGGCTAGTTTTGCACGGGAAGGTTTATTAGCAGATGTCACCAATAAAATTCCAGCTATTTCTGATCGAATTTCTAAAGGGGGAATGTCTGCGTTTCAAGTTGATGGCCAACAATTCGGATATCCGTCTTCATTAACTCAAGTGGGATTTTGGTATAACAAAACGCTTTTTTTAGAAGCAGGCATTAACGCAGAGGAAATGTCTGAATGGGAAGGTTTTTTACAAGGGATCTCAGCACTAAAACAAGCTGGCATTGTGCCGATAGCGCTTGGCGGAGGCGATAAATGGCCAATTCACTTTTATTGGAGTTATCTAGCCATGCGAACCGGTGGTCAGGAAACTTTTAATCAAGTATTAGATGGCCAATTGTCTTGGAATAACAAATATTATATCCGCGCGAGTGAGTTACTTCTTGAGCTAGCGGATCTTCAACCTTTTCAAGAAAATTTTGAAAACTATACTTATACAGATGCATCAGCCTATTTCGGTAACCATAATGCGGCCATGCATTTAATGGGTGACTGGGATATCGGGACTCAGCGCTCACTCTCTGAAAGTTTTGCAGGCGTCAGTGACCGTGATTTGGGATTTATGCCATTTCCTTCTATACGGGGCGGACTAGGGAGCGTAACGGATACGTTAGGCGGTGTTAATGGTTGGGTATTCTCTACAGATGGCGCAACACCTGGAGCATTGGCATGGATAGATTTCTTGTTGACGGAAGAAGTCCAAAGGAGGGAAGCTAAGTTAGACATTACAATTCCTGTCGTAATAGGTAGTGATGACGGAGTTAAAAATGACTTTAAAGCTCAGATAGCAAAAAACATAGCACGTTCGCAATGGCATCAAATATTCCTAGATCAAGCGTTAGGAACAAACGTGGGCGGTATTATAAATGACATAAGTTTTGGTTTAGCAACTCAACGTATCAACGCTCGTGAAGCGATAGCGCTTATTCAACGTACTTGGGATAAACAATAGAAGGCGATTTATATGAAAATAATAAAAATGATAGTGCTTGTTTTCCTAGTATCGAGCGAAAGCATTGCTCAGGTGTGTGATACAAATACTGTTGATAGCCACTTTAATACCTTTGTAGATAAAAAAAATGGCACTATCGTAGATGAAAACCTAAAACTACAGTGGATGAAATGTAATTATGGTGAGCGGTATGAGCAAGGGAGTTGCAGTGGAGCTTCGGAAAAACTACCCATGCACATTGCTCAAAGCAAAGCAAAAAATTATAAACTAGCCGATGAAAATAACTGGCGATTGCCAACATTGGTTGAACTGTCGTCACTTACTAAAAAAGGTTGTATGTTACCTTCGACCGATATCGAACTCTTTCCTACCTTCAACTCAGAAATGTATTGGACAAGTGATCGTTTTCAGTTTTTTTCGTGGACCGTATCGTTTGATCATGGATTCCCTGTTGCAGCTCAAATGGGATATCCGAAAAATGTACGATACGTTAGGTCGATAGATTAGAGTTATAGGTTGACCATGTTCAGTTACTGGTTCGAATGACTCTTAATCTCTCGATACTTGACTGGAGTCATGCCTACTTCTCTACGGAAAATATAATACAAATATTGTGCGCTAGAAAGTCCACATTGAATTGCTATTGCATCTATCGACAGACTTGTCGATCTTAGTAGTTCTTTGGCATTTTCTAGTCGTACATCATGTAGCACTTGGTGAATGGTTTTATTAAGTTGTTCTTTGAATCGGCTTTCTAGTGTATTTCTAGATGTTCTACACTCTAAAATAACTTGCTCAGCCTTTATTGAGCGATGAAAATGACAGTAAATAAACTTGAGTGCTTTAGAAACTAAAGGATCATCACTGACATCTAAGTAAGCTGATAATCTGTTAATAACATCACCAGGAGCAACAAGTCGAGTTGTTGTCTGGCTTTCACTATTTAGCTCGAATAATGCCAAAAATGCTTCACGACCGAGTACAAATGGATCAAATGGCACACTACTGATCGGTACCAATGAAAGTTGATTTTCTGTTTCATCGTTATCAATACCAATAACAGCTATGTGCCCGGGTACATCAATGTTTAAATTGTTTGCCAAGGTAATAAGCTGCCTAGCTTGAGTGTCGCTGGCGCACAAATAACCTGTATGGGCGACAACACCTTTTAATAGGTGCTCTCGGATATTGAAGGTCGTAAAGTCGCCAATCCAATTGGAATTTGAACTTTTAACACTTTCTTCGAAAAGGTTTTTCCTGTGCTCTGCCCAATAGCCAATTTCGTTTGCCATTCCAGAAAAGTAACCGAAATTCTTAATACCACAGGCGACTAAGTGCTCCTTTGCTTTATTTACGATGGCTTTTGTATCGGGCGCAACAAATACAGTCGCAAGTTTTGTTGTTTCAGGTTGGTAGAGTGAATGGCTCATTAATCCAACGACAGGAATATTCAATGAAGCACATAAATCTGCATTTTGAGGCCAATCAAAATCGGCAATAATCGCATCCCATTTATAATCGTGAGCGACAAGCAGTGCTTCATCATAGGTCATAAAGGTTACTTGCAGTTTACTATTTGAATGTTTTAGACCGTCTAATATACCATCGATAATTTTGCGGTCGTAAGGGTGCTTTATGTTAAATAGTACGAGTATTTCTTGCACGTTTATAACCATTGATAAAATTCCAAGTGAATTTCGCCATAGATTGGGTAAATATACTACAGGGATAGTAGAAAAGCGCAAAGTTCATAATGAAGTTGACGGTATTCGTAATAATTACTAAGGCAATTGCGCTTTATATTGGCATTGGTCCTTTAATTTAAGAGCTACCATGAAAACAACAATAATTTTGACTACCTTATTCTTATGCAGTACAACACTATTTGCCTCGGATAACCAATGGCTTGAAGTAATTAATAACTCCTCAATAAATTTTGGTGTTGCTGTAGAATCCCGTTATTTAGATAACCCACTTTACGCTAGCCAACTGATTAAAAATTTCAATACGATAACACCCGAAAACTCGGCTAAATGGGAATCTATACACCCTAAGCGAAATCAGTATGACTTTACTGGTATGGATGAAATTGTTAACTTTGCACAAGAACATGACCTGCAGATCCGTGGACATACCTTGGTATGGCATATGCAAAATCCAGGGTGGCTAACAAACGGTATGTGGCTTGAATCAGAAGCACGTGAGGTTATGAATGAACATATAAATACAGTGGTTACCCGATATGCAGGGAAAATAGATCGCTGGGATGTGGTCAATGAAGCACTAGATGATAGAGGTGAATTGCGGAAATCCTCTTGGTACTTTCTATTGGGTGATCACTACATTGATGAAGCTTTTAAGGCCGCGAACGCAGCAGATCCGGGCGCTATTTTGTACTATAACGATTACGGTATTTCAGATTGTGGTGAGAAGGCTGATGGTAGCTATCATCTTATGAAAGATCTTTTAAGCCGAGATGTACCGATTCATGGTATTGGCTTGCAAGGTCACTTTGATGTTAGTTCACCCGTAGACTTACACTGTTTAAATGACAATATTAATCGGTTTGGCGAATTAGGTTTAGAGGTTCAACTGACCGAGCTTGATATCCGTTTGAAAGTAGATGAGATAGATGCTGATTTACTGCAGGATCAGCAGAATCAATACGCACAAATACTCGGTCTACTAGCCTCTAACCCCTACTTAAACGGTGTAACTGTTTGGGGTTTAAGTGACGCTCATAGTTGGGTTCCTCATTGGTTTAATGGTCAGGGTTCTGCTCTTCTATTTGATGATCAACTCAATGAAAAGAGCATGTTAAAAGATTTGAAAAAAGGTTTTATTGATATTATTAATGATGGCGTATTTTTTCAATTACCCGCAAAACGGGCTAAGAATCTTCGCTCGTTTCCGGTTTTTATTGCAAGTGAAAAAACAGAACAAGTGGAAATTGACCAGTTGTCTGCTCCGGAATTTTGGCAAAATGTGCCTGTTTATCCGCTCGGTTTTAACCAGCTTAATCCTAAAAAACCATGGAACCCTAGTAAAAAAGACATTGATGGCTCATGGCAGGTGGCCTATATAAATAACTCACTAATTGGTCGCTTACATCGGGTTGATGACATTACCAGTGATATAAATAAAACGGCGATATGGGAAAATGATTGTGTTGAAGTGTTTATTAAATGGGAAAATAAATACTATCAATTTCGGGCACTAGTCGGCCAGACGTTTGCGGATATTTCCTTTCCAGGCATTGCCAATGCACTATGGTCTGATTCCGGCGATTATGTGTATTTTAAGATTGATTTCCCTAATGTGACCGACATAAAAGGTGAAACTATCGCTTGGAATATTGCACTTTCAGATGTCGATAAAAAAGGCGCTAGTCGAGAAGTACAGCTGTATCCTGTGCCTGGAACGAATCGTTCTTGGGTTGGAAAAGATTTGGCCGAGCTTCACTTTACAGGTCACAATTTGCCACCCAGTAATGAGTCGCGTGGAGTTGTAGCGCCATTAAATGCCCAGAAAATGACCTTGCCTAATGTGAGCGCTGGCATTCAAGATCGTATTGAACAATACCCTTTGACGTTCCCTATTGGTGACTCCAATTTGAGCTTAATGCGTGATGTAATTGTGCAGTTAACTTGGGATGACTCAGGGCTGATGGCCGTTATTGGATTACCTGAAGAAGTCGTAGCCATTAGTACAGAAATTGATATTAAGGACCAAACCGCTAGGCAAGACGTAATTGATGCCAAAACTTCCAGAATTCATACCAAAGCACCTCTAGAGGCGAACCAGTTTCTAAGAATAAGGGTGAAAGCTACCTATGAAACAGCTAGCGGTGAGTCATATACATATAGTCTTGCACCGAATAACGGCTATATCGATGTAAGAACTCAATAAATGTTAAATAAGTTAAAATTCATAATAGTAATGGGAGATTTTGCAATATATCTGAACTGGACAATGAAGTAGCTTGTCCAGTTCAGATATATTAATAAGAAGAAGGTGCAAATGAAACTCAGTATAATTCAACGCGTATCTGTAGGCTTTATCTTACTCTTGTGTTTGATATTTGGATTGTCACTAATATCGATCAATGCACAAAATCAATTAGGTGTACAAGTTCAAGTAGTCGCAGGCCATTACTCCTCATTATTGCAATTATCAAATCAGGCCAGTATTGCGCTACAAAATTCTATACGACACAGCAGCGACTTTACTAAATCAACCAATTTAGATCGCCTAGATATTTTGGCACAACAATCATTAGATCAAGCTCATAGTTTTCAGGATGCGCTGGATGAATTAAGCCATTTAGTTAAAGATAATAATGATCAATTAACTCGACTATCGCTTACAAAAAATGCAGCAGATCAAACCTTTAATCAAATAACTGAATTGCAAGCACAGCACAGAAACTGGGTTAACTATGTAGCGAAAGTCGCAGATCAATCTACTCGTGTTAAAGGTCTTTATGGTGATTTATCAAACTCGTTAAATGGACTTAAACGTTCTGAAGCACAAAGCAATGAAGATTTGAGAGGTGATTTGGACTTTCTTAGTGATCAAGCCTCTAGTGCAGATGTTTTACTAAAACAGCTAACAGGAACACTTAATCTGGATGAGGTTTGGCTCCATAAAACAAACCTAGATAGACACCTAAATTATTTGAATAAAAAAACTATACAAATGAGTAAGGCTTACCCAAAAATAACTGAAGCACTTACACCTCTACTAGGGCAGTTTATAGCGGAAATTTCTGAAGTAGACGGTATGGTGCCTAATTATTTGAAACGACTTGAATTGGAAGCTGAAATAGAGCTGTTGGTTGAAAATCAATCCGAGTCAATAGAAAGAGCCATAAATTTAATGTCTGACTTTGCGACAGATATATATAAGGCAGCTTTAGATTCTCAGAAACAATCAGAAGAAGATATAGAATCAGCACAAAAAACTATTGTAATTTTTGTAACTGTAGCGTCAATACTGGTCATTCTAATTTCAATCAACATCGTAAAAGGTATTCGCCGTTCTTTAAAAGCTATCCTTTTCGGTTTAACTGAAATAGCAGATGGTAAATTAACGGTTAAACTAAAAACAGGTCAAGGAGATGAATTAGAGCAGGTTGCAGTTGGTATTAATCGACTGACCAAACAAATGAATGATGTTTTAAGTGATATTGCGCTCAATGCAAATGAAGTATCTGTCGTTAGTAATCAAACTGAGGAGTCCAGTACGAAAACCAGTATGCTTTCAAAAGACCAAGCGCTTCGAATAGATACTATGACCAGTGCAGTTCGTGAAATGGAACAGGCGATCGCTGAAGTAACACAAAATGCAGAAGCAACTCAACAAAAGGTAGTTGAAGTCGATAAATTTACGCAAATTTGTCAAAAAAATGTATCCCAAACCCAAAATCGTATACAAACACTTAATAACGAACTTGGCGAAACAGGTAGTGCGATATCTATTTTGCAACAGGAGTCAAAACAAATTGAAGCTATTTTAACGGTCATTCAGAGTATTGCAGAACAAACCAATTTATTGGCACTCAATGCAGCTATTGAAGCAGCTCGCGCTGGGGAGCAGGGGCGAGGCTTTGCAGTTGTGGCGGATGAAGTTCGGCAATTAGCAACACGAACGCAGCAAAGCACCAACGAAATTAAATCTATGATTGAACGATTATTTATTCAAACTAATAATGTCGAAGAAACTGTCGCGCGAAGTCAATTGACAGCTAAAGATTGTGTTATTTTATCGATTGAAGCAAGTGATGGGCTTAAAAGTATTGTCAAAGACGTCGCCCTTGTAAGTGAGATGAGCTATTCGATTGCAACTTCTACGGAGGAACAATCTGCAACCTCTAAACACTTGTCTACAAATATGGAAGATATTCGATCTCAAAGTGAGAGGGTGTCGGATGAATCTCAAGCGCTGTTAGATCAGACCAGAAGTTTGAATGCAATTTCACATACATTGACAGGCTTGCTTGAGCGGTTTCAATTAATTAAAACTTAAGAATAGCATTACTGTTATTTATTTTTTAGCCGCAAGCCATTGCTTGGAGTACGAATGCTTTTAAAAATTATTTTTCAGTTAAACCCTAACTAGAGAAGGGTTATGAAAAATAATTAGGGAACTGAAACGGAATAGGAATTGATTGTTGTTTTCCTTTCCTTTTAGGTTTTATGGCTATGTCGAATTTTATCGGCACGGATGAAACTTGATTTTTTGATGTTTTTTAAGCATCCATAAAGCAACTAATTCATTGTTGAATTTTACGGATTATTAGTGTCGTGGTAGTTAGATTTCATAATGTAATTGGTTGTTATTGCAATATATCAGCGCAGGAAAGCGAGTACACTTTATATAGTTCATCAACATTGAAAATCTCAATAACTGAGTGAATTGATGTCAATAACAATAACAGGAGAATTAAATGAAACTTCTAAAGAACCTAGCATTAACAACAATAATATCATCTATGACCTTTATTGGCGCGGCTAGCGCTGAAACAGTCACCATGTTACATAACCAGAATACACCAATACAACAAGAGTTGTGGGACACATTTGCCGCTGAATTCGAAGCAGCAAACCCAGATATTGACATTGTAATGGAATTTATGGAAAACGAACAATACAAGGCAAAGTTGCCGACGTTATTGCAGTCCAAAAATCGGCCAAATATTTTCTATAGTTGGGGTGGTGGTAACTTTGTTGACCGTGCAGCTGCGGGATTGTTGGATGACATAACCGCTAAGTCAGCAGGATTCAAAGAGATTATAAGTGAAGGTGGTATCTCTGCATTTAGTCATGATGGAAAAGTGTACGGCGTACCTTACACATTGGCGCAAGGCGGATTTTGGTATAATAAAGTATTGTTTGCTAAAGCTGGTGTAGATGCCGAAAAAATAAAAGAATGGGATGATCTTTTGGATGCAGTTAAAAAGCTAAAAGCTGCAGGTATTACACCTATGGCTTTAGGTGGTGCTGATAAGTGGCCTGTACATTTTTATTGGACATATTTAGCTATGCGTACTGGCGGTCAAGATCTATTTAACGATGCCGTTGATGGAAAAGCAGATTGGAATAACCCTGCTTATGTTCAAGCTGGTGAATTGTTTGCTCAGTTGGTTGCATTGGAGCCATTCCAACCTGGTTATGCGGCGGCAACATACGGCGAAGCATCGACAAAAATGGGTAACTACGAAGCAGCAATGCATTTGATGGGTGATTGGGAACGTAATGTACAACGCGACAACGCTGAAGATAAAGTCGGTATCACTGACGATAAGCTTGGCTTGCTCTCATTCCCTGCAGTTAAAGGTGGTAAAGGACGTGGTAGTGACACCCTAGGTGGTGTAAATGGTTTTGCCTTTGCTAAAGACGGCGGAACTGACGCGGCAGTTAAGTGGATGGAATACTTTGTTGGTGAAAATCAACAGAAGCGTTTAGCCGCGGCTGGGATCGTTATCCCTGTTACCAAAGGCGCAAGTAGTGCGGTTCAAGATAAGTTTCTTAAGCAAATAGCTGAGAACATTGCGGCGGCCAAATGGCACCAAGTATGGTGGGACCAAGCATTAGGTGCAGATATTGGTGGCACAATCAATGACTTCTCTGCCTCAATGGCAAGTGGTGATGTAACATCAAAAGAAGCGGTTGAAATGCTACAGGAAGCTTGGGAGCTTCGTTAATTTTACCTGTAAGAGGGAGGTGGTTAACTTCCCTCTAATTTCTTTTTACTTTACTTAGTTTGGCAATCATTATGAGCGAGAATATGATGTCTGGAACTCGTGCGCAATCATTAAGTCGTTGGGAGCAGTTGCAAAATTGGATTTATCAACGCAATGTTGGTGGTCGTTTAACGACACTGGCGTTCTTTTTACCACCAGCTTTAGTACTTTTTTCAATATTTGTATTTTTACCAATTACTGAAGCCTTTTATTACAGCTTCTATAAATGGCAAGGTATGACGGATATTGCAGAGTCCGGCCAGTTTGTTGGCTTGAGAAACTATATTCAGGTTTTGAATCACTCAGTATTTCATACGGCAGTTTACAATACGTTCAAGTTGATATTGTTGTCGTTAGTTATTCAGTTACCTATTGCATTAGGTATTGCAATGCTGGTTGCCGAAAAAGGTTTCGGGAATAGCATGTTTCGACTCGTTTATTTTATGCCATTCATTTTAGCTGATATTGTTGCCGGCTTGTTATGGCGTTATATTTACGACGGTGACTACGGTCTTGTTGGTCAAATTTCACAGCTCCTTGGGTGGGAAAACTTTTATCCTTTAGCTGACAAAGACACGGCATATAATTCAATTCTACTAGTTGTACTTTGGAAGTACACCGGTTACCACATGATGATTTATATTGCAGGTTTACAGGGTATTCCAAAAGATCTATTGGAAGCTGCTCGGCTAGATGGCGCCAATTGGTGGCAAACTCTTATTCGTGTAAAACTACCGCTTATCAAACACGCTGTAAAATTATCTGTCTTCTTCTCAATAATCGGCGGGTTACAATTCTTTGAAATGGTGGTGCCATTGACCAATATGGGACCAAGTAATTCAACTCAAACGCTAGTCAGCTATTTGTATCAATATGGGATTATCCGAATGAAAGTTGGTTTCGGTAGTAGTGTCGCGGTCATTATTTTTGCAGTCAGTGTTTTGTTTGCCTTTATGTATCAAAAATACGTCATGTCTAAGGATTAAGGTGAGTTATGTTTTCTCGTAAAAAATCGACAGAAGTAGGTGCGAGACCAGTTGTTAATGCAATGCGTTTGGCATTCTTGTTTGCGACCTGTACTTTGGTGCTAATACCTTTCTACGCTGCCTTTACGGGTGGCTTTAAAGCACCGGGCGAATTGCGTGCAAATCCATTTGCATTACCGCAATCTTGGGATCTTCAATACTATATTGAAATATTTCAAAACCCCACGCTATGGCAAATGCTGGGTAACTCACTGTGGTATACCACGCTTACTATCATATTTACCATGCTGATTTCTGCAATGGTAGCGTTCACCTTTTCGCACATTCATTTTTTTGGCAAAAAGTTTGCTTATTCTTATCTGATTAGTGGGATGATGTTTCCAGTCGCCACTGCACTACTCAGTCTATTTATTAAAGTGCGTGACTTCAACTTGCTCGATACCACGGCAGGGTTGGTTTTACCGCAAGTGGCATTTGGTATTGCAATGTCAGTACTGTTTTTCCGTAGTTTTTTCGAACAATTGCCTAAAGAAATATTTGAAGCTGCGATGGTCGATGGCTGTGGTTACAGTCGGTTTTTCTTTAAAATTGTGTTGCCATTGTCGACTCCGATTTTAGCAACGGTTGGCGTGTTTATTTTAGTAGGTACATGGAATGGCTACACTATGCCGCTCATCCTGTTGAATTCGCCCGAGAACAACCCTTGGACTTTAGGTCTTATGCAATTTCGAACAGAATATGATGTTAAGTGGAATCTGGTACTGGGTTACATAACAGTCACCATTGTTCCTGCAATCGCATTCTTCTTACTCGCACAAAAATATATTGTTGCCGGACTAGGCCAAGGCGCCGTCAAAGGATAATTAAATGACTCTTACTGTTACCAACCCAATTTTACCTGGTTTTAATGCAGATCCTTCTATTTGCCGAGTCGGCGACGATTACTACATCGCAACGTCGACATTTGAGTGGTACCCAGGTGTGCAAATATCGCATTCCAAAGACCTAAAGAATTGGCGTGTTATTTCGCGACCACTAAATCGCCCTGCGCAATTGAACATGCTAGGTAACCCAGACAGTTGTGGTATTTGGGCACCGTGTTTAACCTATAGTGATGGTTTGTTTTGGTTAATTTATACTGATGTGAAACGCCTGAACGGAAATTTTAAAGACTCCCATAACTATTTAGTTACCAGTGACACCATAGATGGAGATTGGTCCGATCCAGTGTTTTTAAATAGTAGTGGCTTTGATCCATCGTTGTTTCACGACGACAATGGACAAAAATGGTTGGTGAATATGGTGTGGGATTATCGCCACACCAATAACCGCTTTGGCGGTATACTGTTGCAAGAATATGACCACGATAAAAAACAATTGGTTGGACCTATCGATAATATTTTCAAGGGCAGTTCCCACGGGTTGGTCGAAGGACCGCACGTTTATAAACATAACGGTTACTACTATCTGTTTACTGCAGAGGGCGGTACTAGCTACGAACATGTTGAAACAGTAGCACGTTCGCGGTATTTGAAAGGGCCGTATGAGCTGATGCCATCTGTTTATCTCGTTACGTCAAAGGAACATCCCAACAATTATCTACAGCGCAGTGGTCATGGTTCTTATTGTGATACGCCTGATGGTGATTTTGTATTTGTACATTTGTGCTCACGACCTATGCGTAATAGCGGTCGCTCTCCATTAGGCCGAGAAACCTCTTTACAGATGATGACTTGGAAAAACGATTGGCCGGTGCTTACGCATGGCAGTGCAGCACCGTTGACAACAGTTGAAGTTCCCATTACGCAAGAAATGCCTTTCGAAATGCAGCAAGCACGCATTGAGTTTAACGAACCTGTGTTAGATATTCGTTTTCAATGGCTACGGAATCCATACCCTGAAGAGTTCATTGATCTGAATTCACGGCCCGGATATTTAAGATTAAAAGGTTTCGAATCATTAGGGTCTACCTTCCGAAGTTCGTTGGTTGCTTTACGGCAAACCGATTTTAAATATCAAGCGTCTACGAAAATGGAGTTTAATCCAAAAGACTACCAACAAATGGCGGGTTTAGTCTGTTATTACAATACACACAAATACCATTATTTGTATGTGAGTTACGACGAAGTTAAAAATCGACGTCGCCTTGGCATTATGAGTTGTGTTGCCGGAGCGACGTGGAACTCTGAGTTTCCCCTGTACGATGAATTAAATGAGCTTGAAATTCCTCAGAGTGGCGCCCTATACTTACGCGCTAACATAGACTACTCCGTACTCTATTTTAGCTGGTCTATAGATGGTGAAGATTGGAAAAAAATTGATGTTCGTTTAGATGCCAGTATTCTGAGTGATGAAGCTGGTACTGGAGAGGGTTCTAATTTTACGGGTGCGTTTTCTGGAATTTGTTGCCAAGATTTGGCAGGTCAAAAGCGTTCTGCCGATTTTGAGTATTTTGAATATTTAAATTTATAGTGTTTTTTCTGTTTTGGCGCGAATTTATTCGCGCCTTTTTTTTAACTATCGTATTGGAACAATCCACATTCAGATCATTTCAATGTAATGGTAAACTCAAAGCCTGTTCTCAGGTTAGTTAATATTTCATAATCGATTTCCAATATATTGTAGTGTTTAATAAAGTCAATGCCGCTTAATATATCTTCTAGACAATAGTCGTTTTCGAAAAATAAAAACAAAATGAAAATATATGAAACAGGTTAAGTCACCTTTATTTTTGGTGAGTGTATTAGCATTGACTTTAACAGCTTGTGGTCCTGAAAAAAAACCTGACCCAAGTCCTTTACCAGAACCTGAGCCAGAAATTGAGTTTCCAATTACCTTTCCAACTCCTCGTGATGAGTCAGTTGTTGAAGCCATAATTGACTCTTTCGCCGATGACTCTTTATATTTTACGGGTGATTACAAAAACTGGTTTGTTGAATTAGGTATTGCTAGTGAAGTTGACGTTCAAGAAAAAATTCAACAAGTCTATCAAAATTATTTTTATTCCGAACCGAGCGTAACGGGTGTTGCGCCTGATGATGCCGCGGTGCAAGGTGATTTCGCCCTAATGTATCCGGTGGGCGATGATATGGCGTTCATCAACGCTTTCGATAGCAGTGACATCCGCTCAGAAGGTCAGTCTTACGGCATGATGATAACCTTGATGATGGACGATCAAGAAGCGTTCAATAAAATTTGGAAATTCACCAAAACCAAAATGCAACATACCTCTGGAGATCAAGAGGGATTTTTTGCATGGCATTTAAGCAATGAAGCGCCTTATGATATTTTGGATGCTAACCCAGCACCCGATGGTGAAGAGTGGTTCGTCCAAGCCTTGTTTATGGCACATAACCGATGGGGTAGTGATGACGGAATTTTTGACTACCAAAGCGAAGCGAACGAATTGTTAGAGCGAATGGTTCATAAGCAAGAAAACACAACCAGCTACCCACTGATGAACGCAGAAAATCAGATGATTACGTTCGTTAATACCAAAGAGTTAGAACAGTATACTGACCCTTCATATCACACGATGGCCTTTTATGAATTGTGGGCCGTTTGGGCCGATCACAATAATCAGTATTGGCACGACGCAGCTCAAGTATCGCGCGACTTTCTACCAACGAATGCCCACCCAACAACGGGTTTGTTTTCCGACTATGCCGCTTTTGATGGTACGCCGGAAGTCACTACTTTTAATGCTGACAGTCATAGAGCTGCGTTTGACTCACATCGAGTTATTGCAAACTTGATGATGGACTACATGTGGGTAAGTAAAGATGCAACCATGCATGAATTGGCAAATAGAAACCTAGATCATTTCGCGGCGATTGATGCTGTTGATGGGCAAGAATATAAGTCGGTTAACGAACTTGATGGCACTCCTTTAGTTGAATATAAAGCACAGGGGCAAGTAGCCATGAATGCAGCAGGTGCGATAATTTTTGATGGTGATTATCGACAAACTTATATGCAACAACTGTGGGATCTAGGCCAGCCAGCAGGGCAGTGGCGTTACTACGGTGGCTTATTATATATGATGGGCTTATTGCATGTGTCTGGTGAATTTAAAATTTATGGCGATGGCGTCATCGACACTGACGGTGATGGTCGAGGAGACTTAATTGACGTTTTCCCGTTCGACGTTAATGAATGGGCTGACTATGATGGTGATATGCAAGGCGATAACGCTGACACTGACGATGATAACGACAATGTGTTAGATGTTGACGACGCATTTCCTAAAAATGCTAACGAAGATACAGACACCGACGGTGATGGTATTGGAAATAACGCAGATACCGACGACGACAACGATGGCATTGAAGATGATTTAGATTCGGATCCGTTAGTCAGTAACGCAACTGCCTTTGGTTATGATTTTACCAATGGAATAGCTGATGCTTCCGGCAGCTGGACTGCCTACAACGACAATACCTACGCTAATTATGATGTACAACCAACTCATGACAATACAAACGGAGTATTAACCATTACTCCAAATTGGGTCGCAACAACCGACCAGTTTACAGTCAAATATCAGCAGTTTACTGCCTTGAATATTACCAACGGAGCAGACCTTCAAGTACAAGTTAAAGTAGACCCAGCGTATATCGCTGACGGCAACTTAGTCGTACAGTTATTCTTAGAAGATGCTAACTACAAACCCGCTTATCTTGGTTGGACACAAGTTAATGGCTTCACCAGTGGTGAGTTTATTACGCTGGAAGCACTCGATATTAACCCTGCCACTTCCTTTGGCTATATAGATGGGGCTTTTGACTTCACGCAAGTGCGTGGGATTGGCGTGCAGTTTATTGCGAATGGCAAAGCAACCTCAGTGGTTGGTGCCATTGAAATGGATAATGCATCGCTGACGCCGGCCGCATTGACTGATGTTGATTTACATTTTACGGATGATATTACCGGTTGGGCAACGTCAACCGATGCGGGTTCTGTTACTGCAAGTTTGAGTCATAATGCAGTTGCCGGCTCCTTGGTGGTTTCACCCATTTGGGGCAATGCCAATGCAGATCAATTGCGCATCAAATACAACGGGTTCACAGCGAAAAATATCTATAACGGTGTTGATGTTTCATTGTCATTAAAAGTGGCTCAAAGCTACAAAGATGACGACAAAGTTTGGTTTCAAGTAACGTTAATAGACGCATCGGGTAAGTCGGTTTATTTTAATACCATGAATATCGCCTCATTTGCTTCTGATGTTTTTACTCCGATAACCATTACCAATGTATCGCCAGCATTTAGCTTTGGTTATGTCGAAAGTGGATTCAACTACGGGCAAGTCATAGGACTAGGTTTGCAAATGGTCGCAAACGGCAAAGCAATAGATATTAATGGCGATGTCGAAATTGATTACATGCGCTTGTCCTTCTAAGCCACCAAAAGGCTCCGCGTTGGGCGGAGCTTTAGATGTTCACGACCCATTCATTTCATTAATTCAATCCTTTATTGGTAATCACAATTTGTTGGTAATTAGTTTGACAGATGAATTAAATTTGGTTCATTATAACCCTTTCTGTAAATAAGCCAGATGCGATGTATTTGGTATTTAGGTATTAAAAGCCGCCATTACGAGGAAGGTAGATGAACACAACCAAGTGGGGAATATTAGGGCCTGGGCGAATCGCAATGAACTTTGCCAATGCGATGAACGTTGTCGAAAATAGTCAAATAAAGGGTGTTTTTTCCTCAAACCTGGAACGAGGCCAACGCTTTGCCGATGATTTCAATATCCCACAAGTTTACGCCTCGAAGCAGGCATTGTTATCAGACTCTGAAATAGACGTTATTTACATCGCTTATCCGCATAATTTTCATTACGACGCAGTGAAAGAATGCCTGCTCGCGGGAAAAGCAGTGTTGTGTGAAAAACCTTTAACGGTTACCGCTGAGCAAGCGCAAGAACTATTTGATTTAGCTCAAACTCAACATGTTTTCCTAATGGAGGCTATGTGGAGTCGATTCCTACCGGTATGGCAGCAAGTAAAGCAATGGATTGCTTCTGGGCAGTTAGGGGATATTCAATTTATTAACTCTACCTTTGGATTTAAGGTGCCCCGAGAGGAGTCAGACCGTTTGCTCAACCCAGAGTTGGCTGGTGGCGTGCTGCTAGATATGGGCGTTTATAATATTTCCTTATCGCAATACGTTATGGCGTGTGATCCAGATTCGATTAGATTTGATGTGTTAAGAGGGCAAACCGGAGTGGACGAACGAACGTCTGTTTGGCTTCGATATGGTGATGTGTTGAGTCAATTTTCATGTAGCTTTACGGCCAATTATGACAATGAATTTATTATTCATGGTACCAAAGCAAATATTCGCGTTCCTGCTATGTTTTGGGGGGCGACTAAAGTGATTTTAACCCCTAACGAGGGCGAGGCAATTAGTTTTAACCAACCCTTTGATTGTAATGGGTTTGAATACCAAATTCGTGAAGTAAACTTGAGGATTGCCCAGGGGGAAATCCAATCTAGCGTAATGCCCTGGAGAGACACCTTAAGTGCGGCGCGTGTTATGGATAAAGTTTTGGGTATTTAATTTCATATCTCAAATTAAATTGGGTTGAAAATCTCGCCATTTCCCTGCCAGACTCATGAATTTGATGAAAAAAAGGCAATTTGGTAAAAAAATGCCTAATTTTATGTAATTAAACAATATTATTAGTAGTATTTAATTTTTAGAAATATTTTAATAGGCGGTTGGGTTGTCATTTATAAAGGTACGGGTGTGAAAAAGTCGGATACAGAACAGATTCGCCAAGAGAATAAAAAGCAAATTATAGAAACCTTGCGCTCTAGGGGTGCGATGGCGCGAGTTGATCTACGTAAGTTGGTCAACTTAAGTCCAGCAACTGTGACGGCTATTACGGCTGACTTGATCAACGACGGGATTATTCAGGAAGTCTCCGGTGATGGAAGTCCGGCTGTAGGTCGTGGTCGACCAAGAGTTTTAATCGATTTAGTTAAAGACTCCGTATTGGTTTTGGGTGTTAAGCTATCTATGAACGAAATTCGTATCATGTTAGGAGACATCAAAGGCAATATTATTAATGAATCAATCATAGAAGTACAAACACTCAAATTTGATGAAAGTGCGCTTTTATTAAGCTTAGAGACTACTATTGGCGGCTTTATATCGGCACTGCCTTCTTCTCAGTCAAGTAAAATCAAAGCTATTGGTGTGGCTGTACAAGGCTTTGTAGATACAAACAAGGGTGACATTGTTTGGAGCCCTGCTTTATCTTTTCGTCATGTTTCGATTACTCAACAATTGGAACAGCATTTCCAATTGCCAGTTACCTTGGCTAACGATGCTAACTGTATTGCTATCGCCATTTCGAATCAACCTGCTTACCAAGCGCTGCAAAATTATGTTGTTATAATGTTGGGTTACGGTGTTGGGATGGGGATGATTCTAAACGGACGTTTATATTCTGGGCATCATGGCGCGGCATCAGAATTTGGTCATACCAAATACGAAACCGATGGAGCCCAATGTCAATGTGGCAAGCGTGGCTGTATTGAGGCTTATGTAAGTGATTATGCGTTGTATAATGATGCCAGTGCTATGAGTTTATTGCCTCGGGTCGATCAGTTGCACCCAAGTGAATCCGAGATGCTGCTGCTGAACCAAATGGCAGAAAACAAAGACCTAAATATATTGTCTCTTTTTGAGCGAGCAGGTCGAGTTCTGGGTTATGGAATCGCTAATATCCTAGCGTTGATCAGCCCAGAAAAAGTGATCATCAGTGGACCCGGAATAAGAGCCTTTCCATATATGAGGTCAGGTTTAATGAGTGGACTTGAAAATGCCTTAGTGCCTGAGTTAATCGCGCAGACTCAAATAGAGCCTTTTGAATGGCAAGAAGACCTCACCGGTAAAGGTGTATTGGTTTTGGCATTAAAATCGATCGATTAATCATCAATAAATGTAACATTACCGTTTTCATAAGATAACTGTAATGTTCATTTTTTATTAAAGTGGGCAACGTGAGCCAAACAAAACTAGTGTTAGTAACGGGTGGTGTAAAGTCAGGCAAAAGCAGTTTGGCGTGCCGCTGCGCAGATTCCTTTTCTGAAAATCCAATCTTGATTGCAACAGCGCGTAGATTCGATCATGAATTCAATAGTCGAATACAGCGCCATATCGAAGACCGCCCAGCCCATTGGCAAACCATTGAAGCACCTATAAACTTAGCTGTTCATCTAGACACTCAAGCCGATCAAACAATTGTTATTGATTGTATTGGCGTATGGTTGACTAATTTACTTGTAGAGGTGCCAGAGCAGCGTAATGCTAAAATAGATGAATTTTTTGAAGCGCTCTCACGTCGAACATCCCCGACCATAATTGTCAGCAATGAAAGCGGCTTCGGCGTTATTGGCGCTGATGCTCTAACACGTCAATTTGTAGATGAGCTTGGCTTGTTAAATCAGACCATTGCGAAGCAAGCGACTCACTTTGCTACAAATTTTTCAGGCTTTCCGGTGTGGCTGAAAGGCAACGCATTCGTATAAAGGGTAAGAAATGACCGCAACACAAATTAAATTTTCTTCAGAGCTCACAACAAAGTTACAGTTTGCCATCGATGATAAAACCAAGCCCATTGGCGCTTTAGGTCAAGTAGAGCATTTGGCTTTGCAAATAGGGCTCATTCAAAACACAGAACATCCGAATGTTGATAAAGCCGCCGCATTTGTATTTGGTGGCGATCACGGCGTTTGTGCAGAAGGCGTGAACCCGTTCCCTCAAGTGGTCACCGAGCAAATGCTGGCTAATTTTGCTGCCGGTGGCGCCGCAATGAGCGTCTTTTGTCAAGCTAACGGCATTGCAATGAATGTTATTAACATGGGAATAGTTAATGGCGATGTACGTTGGCCAAACGTACAACATGCCGCGATTGCTTGTGGTACTGAGAATTTTAAAGTCAAACCAGCGATGAGCAAACAACAGTGTCAACAGGCGATGCAAGTGGGTGAGCAGCTCGCGCAAAAAGCCGTAAACGAAGGGTATAACTTGTTAATGATCGGCGAGATGGGTATAGGCAATACGACAAGTGCTTCTGCCTTGTTATCTTCTTTATTAGATATAGAGCCAAGCAAGACAGTGGGTCCGGGCACAGGAGCAAATGAAGCCCAGCAGGCATTAAAAGTTGATGTCATTAAAGTCGCTCTGGCGCGGGCAGGTAAACTTGAGCTTTCAGTAGATGCATTGGCTGAGTTTGGTGGCTTTGAAATTGCCGCAATGGTTGGCTTTTTAATTGCCGCTGCAAAATTGCGTACGCCTGTGATTGTCGATGGCTTTATTTCGACCATTGCCGCTCTGGTAGCTGAAAAGGACAACCCAGGCTTGAGCCAATGTTGGGTATTTGCACATCGCTCAGCAGAGCCAGCTCATACCGAAATGTTAACCGCACTTTCGGCCAAACCATTGCTAGATTTACAATTACGATTAGGCGAGGGCACAGGCGCAGCACTGGCCTATCCAATTCTTAAGTGCGCAGTGGCTATGCTGAATAATATGGCAACCTTTAGTTCGGCCGGAATCAGTGAGTCATGATTCGTGATTTCTTGTTAGCCGTTGGTTTCTTTACGCGTATTCCTGTGCCTGATCACCCTAATTATAGTGAACAGGCCATGAACAATACTTCGTACTACTTTCCGTTAATCGGGTTGTTGGTGGGGGCGCTCAACTTACTGGTATTTTGGTTAAGTGCACAATTGTTTTCAGTGTCTATCGCAGTGGTGTTGTCGTTGGGCTTTAGTTTTTTATTGACCGGTGGATTTCACGAAGATGGCTGGGCCGATACCTTTGATGGCTTAGGCGGTGCCTTTGAGCGTTCGAGAAAGCTAGAAATTATGACCGATTCTCGCCTGGGGACCTACGGCTCTTTAGCGTTGTTTTTTATTCTTGGGGTTAAAGCTTTAGCGTTAATAGAACTGTTATCCGTGAATGTCCTCCTGGTGGTTTTGGTTGCACACGGTTTGAGTCGTTGGATTGCAATGTTGACGATGGTATTTTGTGATTATGTTCGTGTAGAACCGAACAAAGCCAAACCGGTCGCACAAAAAATTTCTGTTTTTAAATGGTTTCTGTCAGGGTTAGTGCTAGTTCCTGCTTTTTTGTTTGTTCATTTCGCTATTTTCGGCACGTTAATAGTTGCGTCACTAGCGGTCTGTTTTATTTGGATTTTAATTTTAAAGAAGCAATTGGGTGGCTATACCGGAGATACACTGGGGGCGATTCAGCAGTCAGTTGAAGTGGCGATTTACTTGAGTTGGTTAGCGTGTATTTAATTCGCCATGATCAGGTTGCATTGGCCGGTGTGTGCTACGGTCAGTCTGACGTAGATTCGACAATTCCCTATGCGCATTCCGCGCAGAAGATAAAATCCTTTTTTAAACAGAACGTTAAGCGAGTATATTCCAGCCCGTTAAAACGTTGCTCACTGCTCGCTGAACAATTGTTTACAGAAATACCAATAAACTATGAGCCTTTGCTTAAAGAAGTAAATTTTGGCCAGTGGGAGCAACAGAGCTGGAGCGGAATTCCTCGGCAGCAGATAGATGACTGGGCGCAAAATCCAACCAACTTTCAATTCCCAGAAGGTGAACATTTAGCTCAGTTTTATCAGCGTGTAGAAAGTTTTTGGGGCGGTTTCGGCGATAATCATGAAGATGTTTGTGTGGTGACACATGCAGGAGTAATAAGGCTGCTATTGTCTTTGGGGCTATCGTGCCCTTGGCATGATTGCTTATCACTTCCTGTGCCATTTCTAAGTGTCATTGAATTAAATCATCAAAGCTTTATACCGCACTACCCAACGATTGAAGAATAGGTTAACTCGAACATGAAGCATTTTGTTTTTATTGGTGACTCGGTAACAGATAGCAACAGAAAACGCTCGAAAAAATACGCCGGCACGGAAGCTGCGCTTGGTCATGGATGGGTGAAAATATTAGCAGAAACTGCACTCTCTGATCACAGTGTTTGGAATAGAGGGTTTTCTGGATATCGAACAGCCGATATATTAATTGATTCCGACATTTGGCCAGAAGAGGTCTTCACCGCCGATGTAACCACTTTAATGGTTGGTATAAACGATATTTGGCATACCTTTAAACAACACTCTCCTTACCATGAGCAAGAAATAGTTCAGCGATTTGAAGAGCTGATCATTAGGCTGAAAACTCGAACGGTGCAGCTTATTGTCATGGAACCCGTGGCGCTAGTATGTGGTGAAGTAGATGAGCACTGGTTCTCAAAAATGACATCATTATTTTTACAATTCAAGCAGGTATGCAACCAAGAAAAAGTGCAATGGTTAAGCTTACAGAAGTCTCTTGAAAAGGTGGTTAAAAATAAGCCCGAAGAATATTTACACGATGGGGTGCACCCAAGTGACATAGGTCACCAATGGCTAGCAGAGCAGTGGCTGGCACAGGTGCCAACCACGTTATTTCAATAACAGCTTAACCTACGCAGGCTTCGTCAATGTTATGTTTAATGTGCTGAGCTTTTTCTATTCTCAATGTGATGTATTTTGTGAGGAAAGTACCCACGACATAACTAGCGACAACAATCAGAATATCACCAGTGGCAAAGCTTAAAGAAGCCAACATCGGACCAGGGCAATAACCCGCTAAACCCCAACCAATGCCGAAAATCACACCGCCCCCTATGATTTTTGCGTCAATATCTGACTTTGCCGGTACTCGAAACATCTCAGCAAGGATCGGTTTAGAACGCTTTAAGATCAAAGGAGTCGCAATAAGATTGACTAAAAGCCCTGCACCCATAACAAATGCAAGGGATGGATCCCATGCACCAAAGATATTTAAGAAATTGATCACTTTAGCTGGGTCA
The DNA here is from genome assembly GCF_046710285.1 of Reinekea sp. Classification (GTDB taxonomy): domain Bacteria; phylum Pseudomonadota; class Gammaproteobacteria; order Pseudomonadales; family Natronospirillaceae; genus Reinekea. The sequence continues at coordinate 79,851 of NZ_JBKEGY010000012.1, read as the reverse complement.
ATCATCTGTGCGACAGACAGGCCAAACCCAAAAAGTATGCCAGAGATCAAGGCGACTAATAGACGTTGAGTGTTTTTCATGAGCCAGCTCCAAAGAAAGTTGTCATGATGAAAACAGTGACAATGCCTGCAATCATAAAGCTGACCGTTGCCGCAAGTGAACGAGGGCTCTTACGTGCTAAACCACAAATACCATGACCACTGGTACAACCCGTACCTATAGTGGTACCAATACCCACCAGTAAACCGGCGATAATTAACATCGATGTGTTTACAACAGATTGAATATGATCAATGCCAACAAATAGGATGCTGTCTGTACCATTGCTAATAAGCTGGTAAAGACCACCGCCTAATACGATGCCTGCAATAAATATTACGCGCCAAAGTGTATCGCCCTTTTCTGGAATGATGACACCGCCAGCTATGCCAGATATGCCCGCAACTCGGCCTTTGGTCAGTAATAAAAGTGCTGCAGATAGCCCCAGAATCGCGCCACCAAGTGCCGCAGAATAGGGGGTAAAGTTTACAATTTCCATTGATACCTCTAAAGATAGTAAAAAGATTAGTAATATTAGTTCTTACTAATACTACGTGGATTTGAGTAAGATTCAATAGAAAAAACACTTAATATTAGAGTTTCATGAAATAAGTTCCAATTAAATGATTATATCGGTTGTTTTTTAGTCAATGAAGCGCTATGGCGTTTAAAGCCTCAGGCGTGTAAAAAGTTTTAATGGGTCCATTTACAAATTAGTGGAAACAAGATTCATTATCAAAATGATAATAAAGTTGGATGCCCTAAGTTTCCAATTGCTTTACACTGCTGATTCAGAAAAAGTTGTTGGCTCTTTCTGAGGGTAGGTCGTAGGGCTAAAATAAAAAAAATAAGAGGTTTTAGGTGAAAGGGCTAATTCAAGCAGTATCAGCGTATTTAATATGGGGTTGTTTCCCGCTTTTCTTCTATCTCTTAAAGCACGTACCTGCGTTGGAGGTTTTATCGTTTCGCATTGTATTTGCTTGTCTCTTCAGTTTTATCTTAATTGCGTATTTCGGCGAACTTCGATCATTTTTAGAGCATTTTAAAAGCAAAAGCACTGTTATTTTAACGATGCTGTCTTCTTTGTTAATTACGATCAATTGGTTTGTCTTTATTTGGGCTGTGGGCGCGGGAATGGTCATCGAATCTAGCTTAGGCTACTTTATGACGCCTTTAGTGAGTTTGTTATTGGGTGCCGTGTTCCTAAAAGAGCAATTGAGTCGATACCAGATGATAGCGGGGTTATTGGCGGTATTGGCGGTTGTTGTTGAGCTAGTGTTACTCGGTAAAATTCCTTGGGTTTCAGTCGCACTGGCATTGAGCTTTGGCATGTACGGTTTAGTGCGCAAGCAGCAAAAAATAGAAAGCTTGCATGGCCTTACTATTGAAACCTTGTGGGCATTACCTGTTGCCGTCTGTGTGCTTATTTACACGCAAAAAACGACAGGCTCAGTGACCAGCTTTTCTGCGTCAACCTATGGTTTATTGGCATTTTCAGGCATTGTTACGGCAGTACCATTGCTGTTGTTTGCATCCTCTGTGCGTAAGTTAAACTTGGTGGTCGCTGGCTTCTTGATGTATTTAAACCCCACAATGCAGTTTTTTACGGCTATCTTTATATTTGGCGAGACAGCACCATTACAGCGCTTCATCACTTTCGGAATAGTCTGGTTAGCCATGTTGTTCTTCATTTACGGGATGGTAAAAACCTATCGAGGTAGATCAAGAGCCTAAAGCTTGCCGCTGCTAAGCTGTAAAACGATTCTGTCATCGCTCCAAGGCAGGCTTACTCCCATCGATTCGCTCAGTTTGCGTAAGCTTACTGAGCCACCCGTCATACTCAATTCTACTCCTAAACTTATGCAATGCTGGTGAATTTCGCGCAATGCTTGAACTGCAGCAACGCGCCCTTGATGTGCGTGTGATAAATCTAAAACGCAAAGTTGTGTATGGGTTGTTAAGCGAGCATTGACACGATTAGGCAGCTGCCGCGCTGCGGCAAAGTAAAGGCTGCCAGAGATTTGAATCAATAGCTGGTTAGGTAGTTTATTGTGAATAGGGGTCGCATTTCTGTTTGCGTCTAATTCATAAGCAAACAGCAGTGGTTTGCTAGTTTGAAAAAGGAACATCGCGATACCCAGTAAGGTGCCTAAGAGAATCGCAAGATGAAAGTCTAATACTAGGGTACTGATAAAGGTGATCAAAAACAGCGACCGCGTTTGATTATTAACAGACAGCATTTGTTTTATTGCATTAGGCTTAATCATTGAAATGGCAATGGCGATTAATAACCCCGCGATAACCGGTTGCGGTATAGCTCTGATAGCTTCAGCACCAAAAAGAATAATAGGGATCATGGCCAGCGCAGCAATAAAAGGAGCCCAGCGAGTTTGAGCGCCACCAACCTCCAGTAAGACCGACCTGGTTAATGACGTACTCGCAGGGAACGCACCAGTAAAGCTTCCGACTATATTCGCAAAGCCTTGGCTTTTAAGTTCTCCGGCTAAATGGTGTTGTGACCGGCTATTTCGCAAAGTAACAATAAGCTCCAAAGAACCAATGAACGCCACGGCAAAGCCAGGGATAATTAATTGGGAGATCATAGACCAAGAGGGCAGCTTCGTATTTATGAGGGGCCAGCCATCAGCGATATAGGTTGAAGCGCCTAAGGTTACCCAACTTTGAGAAAATGGAAAAATATTAAACATGACGATCAAAATACTAATAATTAATGTGAGCAGAGGGATAGGCCAGCGCGGTAAATAGCGTTTGCCCAATATAACGGAGGCTATGGCTGTGAGTGCGAGTAAAAAACTCGCCAAGCTAAAGTCTGCCCAGTTATAGTGAGTGAGCCGATAGAGTTCATCAAGAACATTATTTACGCCTTGCAGTGGTTGGCCAAGCGTTTCATCTAATTGCATGATTGCGATAATAACTGCAGCGCCAGTGGCAAAACCCACCATAACGGCCTCGGGTACGAAATCAAAAATACGTTCAGAGTTACTCAAGACAATGAGTAGCCGAGTTAAGCCTGCTAAAAAGGCTAATGTCGCCATTGCCGTCAATAGTGCATCGGGATCATGTGCCCAAGGTGTGAGCGAGGTAAGAATTATGAGGCCAGTGGTATTCGTAGGGCCAACCGTGACATTAGAGCTTTTACCATAAATAGCGGCAATTATGCCAGGAATAGCCGCAGTGACTAGGCCATACATGGGAGGCAGGCCCGATAACATAGCATAAGCTAAGCATTGCGGGATGCCAACTAAGGCAACTAAAAGCCCAGCATTAATATCTTGGGCTTTTGGCGGAGCGAAGGAACCTATTGCTAAAGGCTCTTGTTATTGCGCTGCATTAAATAGAATTGAGCTACGGTTTCCTGTGCGGCAGTAGCCAAGAACCTTTTTATTGTCAGCGATTAGTGCTTTTACCTGCTCAACATACTCAGGAGTAAAGTTTGGGCCTTGCATCGGCATGAAGTGAAAGACAATATCTTCTGCTTCACACGCTGCTTTAATGGCTTCGTGGTTTACCTGGCCTGCTTCTTCATCGTCTGGTCGGTTGCAGATAATAACGTCATAACCGTCAGCTTTAGCGGCCTGTACATCGCTTACGGCGATTTGAGCAGAGACAAAATAAGTTTCAGCAATTTGTGTTGGCGTCATTTGATAATACTCCGTAGAAGTTGGCGGATAGCCAGATTTAATATTTTGAATTTTCGCATATTGTCATCCATATTGCATTGTACTATTTCAACAGTTGCATATTGATTAATCACACTATACTATAGGGTCATCTAAATTAGTAAATTCTAATATAAAGCTTTCGGCTAGGAGACAGACATATGTCATCGAATACGCAAATTAAAACATTTTTTGATCAACAAACATTCACATATACGCATGTTATTTATGACAGCAAAGCTAAAGAAGCTGCGATTATAGATTCAGTTCTTGATTACGATCCTAAATCTGGCCGTACAAACACAGTTGCTGCTGACCAAGTGGTAGATTTTATCCAAAAATCAGATTTAGCCGTTAAATGGATACTTGAAACACATGTTCACGCAGACCATCTTTCTGCTGCACCCTATTTAAAAGATAAGTTAGGTGGGCAAATAGGCATTGGTAGCAAAATTAACGTGGTGCAAGGTGTTTTTAAAGATGTATTTAACGCCGAATCAGGCTTTAAGAGTGATGGATCACAGTTCGATAAAGTTTTCGATGATGAAGAAACTTTTAAAATTGGTGAACTAAACGTAAAAGTACTTCATACCCCTGGTCACACGCCAGCCTGTGTATCTTATATTGTAGAAAATGAACATGCGTTTATAGGCGATACCCTATTCATGCCAGATGCTGGAACGGCGCGTTGTGATTTCCCAGGTGGGGATGCAACTGTTTTGTTTCAATCTGTAAAACGACTGTTAAGTCTAGAAGAATCGACTAAGCTTTATATGTGTCATGACTATGGTCCTAACGGGCGTGACTATAAATATATCACTACAGTTAAAGAGCAAAGAGAGCAGAATATCCACGTTAAAGATTCAATTGCGCTAGATGATTTTGTGCAGATGCGAACTGAGCGAGATGCTACCTTAGATATGCCGGTGTTAATTTTACCGTCAGTTCAAGTCAATATGAGAGCGGGTCAATTACCGCCAGCAGAAGGCAACGGAAAGCAGTACTTAAAAATTCCGTTAAACGTATTATAAGTTTGGGGCTTAGCCCTAAAAAAGAGATGCTACGGCATCTTAAAAACCCCTGGTCGTAAGCAACCAGCAAAAACCCGACTTTATGTCGGGTTTATTTTTATAAAAAGGGGCGTTCTCAATTATTGTTGTTTTTGTTTTATGAGTCAGCCCTGTAAAGTAAATCTATTATTAATTTCCTAATTCTGACCAACTCCAATAATTCGCATAGCCTTGACTATTTTGGCGCCAAACTCCGTTAGCTTCGAAAGTCAGCTTCACCCAGTCTAAGCCTTGAATAAATTTCATTTCACCTAGGTGAGGGTGTTTTGCACCTAAATACCAGTGAACTTTTCGGGTCGTAACCAGCGAAGACTGCTCCGAAGTGCTGCCATCATTTAGGCGAGTTGCCGAAGACAAATCAATGGTGAAATCTTTAAAGTTTAGGGCAACCGTACTGGCTTTAATGTTTTGGTGCCGAATAGCTTTGTTTTTCCAGCTCAAATTGAAATCGCCTTTAAATTCACTGTCGAGACTGGTGAGCTTGTTATCTATATCGTCGTACCAACCCACAGAGTCATAGCTAAGGTTACTGTTGATGGTTGCCATATCACGATCACGCCAGACTTGGCATTGGTGGGCTTGAGCAGCTGTTTGAATATCTACATAAGTGAAACCATCGCTATAACTGGTGGTGTCAGCTTCTGCTTCTACTTGCGTATAACCACCTTCGGCACAATCAACGTTATCGAATAGGTAGGCATAGGTGGTTTCAGTCACATGCGCACGAGTTAATGCTATAGATCGCGGTGATGTATAAGAATCAGGGTCGATCACTTGATAGGGCGCTTCTGCGGCTAATGCTAGTGGCAAAAGAGCTGCATCAACTATTAATTGAGTGCTTAGATCCGTAATGTCTGAATGATGAACTGGCGGGTAGTAGCGATCAGGCTCATATTCACCATACACATCAACATAGCAGCCCATTAGAGAAAGCGACGCTCCAGCAATCACTAGGGCTTTCATAGCCGATTTAGCGAATTTCGTGTGTGTCGAATCAATTTGTGCTTTCATTAGGTTAACTCCTTAGTCATGAAGCTATTATCAACTTCGTGCCTGAACAGAGTCTGAATACAGAGAATCAAATGGTGTGATTATTTTAAAAATTGGAGCTGTTGACTAATGTTAGTGGCCGTTGCTGGAGTTACTATCTTGTTTACGTTGCTCCGCGTTGGCTAAAATATGCTTTTTTTCACCGTCATCAGCACCGTGCCATTGCTTTATTTCATCAAGTGATCGAAAGCAACCCACGCAAATATCGCGGTTATCTAAACAGCAGTTACGGATGCAAGGTGAGTTGATTTCAGTTTCGCTCATTGAGTATTGACTCCGTTCATATAAGTACCTCGATCGGCTGAACATGGTCAGCGAATGTCGGTGAGTTAACCAAATTATGAAACGTATCCGCTAAAAGTTTATTCCTTTCGATCACGTCTTTCCACAATTCAATGCGCTCATCGGGCTGGTGGTTTTTAAAGTCATTTCGGTCTGGAATCTTTTGATTGGGTAACTGAGCAATAAATTCAGCACTTGGGCAAATAACAACAGTGTGGGAGTAATTGTCGGCGTTAACGTGTCGCCAAGGCAGCGATTTATCAAACCAACCTGGCTTCAACATGGGTGCAAAATGTGGGTACAGTACTAAACCCTGTTGAGGTTTAATCGGTAAATCAAAGTGATAATCGACCATGCCACCATCGCGGTACATCCCAATTGGCGCATGTGCGGGGTTTTCTACGCCTTCGATGACCACCGGAATGGATCCTGTTGCATGTAAGGCTTGGCGAATGTTGTCTTGTTTTAAAGGCGCAAAGTGAGTTTTAAACTGGTCCCATTGTTGTATGGGTAATTGCGCGCTATGAGATTGGAAAATAACCCGTTCGAACCACAATGTGAGTGCTTTGCGTGAAACCATATTCGCTAGGGCGACACCCCCAAAGGCTGCCATTTGAATGTGCTTTTGCTCAATTTTGGTCATTCCGCGAGCTATGGCGGTAACAATGTTGAGCTTTCGGTTACTGCTGTTATGCGTTAGGTCGTTATCAATAAACGAATTTAACAATTCGTGAATATTTTCAGTAATTTCACGCGCATCGGCGTTGGCTGAATAGCGCTGGTGTAAATAGCCTTGTTCAAGTAATCCAATTGCGTTTACTGGGTTAGGGTTAGCGTATGCACTCATGCGCCAAGCGCCAATAGAACTGCCAATGAGTTCCAATTGATGTGGAATGTTAGGCAACCATTCTTGTGCGATATAGCGGTCTAGATGCGTTAACACAAACCATTTAGGCCCACCGGATGCGCCCAAAATGGCTGAAATATCACTTGGTTTTAGACCATTATTTTGAATATGTTGGCGCGCATGAGCACCAGCAAAAATTTGTAGCGGTTGCATAAAGTTATTAAACCTAAAGTGTTTTAAGGTTTATAACAATAAACAAAGGCGTAAAACAATAGTAGGGGTGAATAAGGTATGAAAAAAGAGTTGGAAAGTTGTAAAGGGTACATCTAAGTAATAGATATACCCTAACGAGCCATAAATTAGTTGCTAGCTACAATTTGTTTGAATAAGCGAGGTGCCGCGGCCATTAATTCGCCGCTGTCCATTTTAACAGGACCGCCTTTGGCGTTACCGGTTAAAGCACCGGACTCTTGAGCGATTAACATAGCCGTTGCCATATCAGCAGACGTTAAGTTTTGGGCAACAGCAACGTGAGTGCGGCCGGCCGCTAGGTTTACAAAGTTTAATAAACCGCAACCTGTCATCCGCATTTCAGCCGTACGCTGGCTCCATTGAGTTATTAACTCAATGTCTGTTGAATGTATGGCAACCGTTGATGCGTTGATAGAGGTCGTATTGGCACGAACACGACGCTCGTTTAACTGAACGCCTCGGCCACGCTGAGCCGTCATAAAGTCTCCTGTCATGGGGTCAACAATGGCAGTGACATCAATTTTGTCTTTGGTGTAGAGGGAAACGTTGACTAAGAAACCAGGGTAGCCTGAAAGTAAGTTATTGATGCCAGCGGCAACATCGATAACCCATTTTGATTGGCCATCCCATTCACGGCTTTCTTCCATGCCGATCTGAGGCGAATCAATGTGGTGTTTGGTGTGAGCATTTCGGATGGCTTTACGAGCGCGCCATGCAGCATCATCAAATGCTTTTTTTAATACGTCCTCACGGCTGTCACCTTCATCCATTAAATTATCCATGTTTTCGATGGTATAATTGATTTTGTCTGCTGCACTTTGGGCTGCGCGAAGCGCAATACTAACGATAGGTTGCATGTTATTCTCTCATAAACGTTAAAGACCACGCAGGAATTAACCGACGTGCGTCAAAATTGGAAATCGGGTCCGCAAGGACTTGTTAAACAGCAATTCGGTCGCGGCGACTCTAGGCCGTACACCGAATGAACCAGCATTCTGATTCAAAAGGGCGCGCATAATACACCATGTTTGCTTTATCATTAAGTGAAATTGTGTAATTTTTAACAGGTAGGGTATTTTTTGGAGTTTGATCAAGTAAAAATAGTCATGGTGAACACATCCCATTCGGGCAATATTGGCTCGGCTGCACGTGCCATGAAAACAATGGGGTTCAATAATTTGGTGCTTGTTGCACCTAAAACCTTCCCTTCTGACGAAGCGAATACCATGTCTGCAGGTGCTTCAGATGTACTGGACAGTGCGGTTGTAGTCGCTAGCTTAGAAGAAGCCGTTGCCGATTGCGCGCTTGTCGTCGGAGCATCTGCTCGCTCTAGAAGCTTACCTTGGCCGCTGGTGAACCCGCGTGAAATGGCTCATCAGGTACTGAGTGTACCTTCAGACGCAAAAGTGGCAATTGTGGTTGGTCGAGAACGCAGCGGCTTAACCAATGAGGAATTGGCTTGTTGCCATTGTCATGTACATATCCCATCGAATCCAGATTATAGCTCTCTAAATGTGGCCAGTGCAGTTCAAGTGCTTACTTACGAATTGGCAATGTCTCAAGTTAACCTAGAGCAAGCGGACAAACCTAATTTTGGTGTGGAGTGGGATCAAAAGCCGGCAACCAGTGGGCAATTAGAAAGCTTATTCGATCACTGGCAAAAAACCTTGGTTGATATTGATTTCCTTGACCCCAATAACCCTAGAACCTTGATGAGTAAGTTACGCCGCTTAATTTTAAGAGCGCATCCTGATGAAGTTGAAGCCAATATTCTGCGCGGCATGTTAAGCCAAGTAGATAAGACCATAAGGAAGTCTTAATATGTTTGCCAGATTAAAAGACGATATTCAAAGTGTATTTGATCGTGACCCCGCTGCACGCAGTTGGTTCGAAGTCATACTGAATTACCCTGGTTTGCACGCTATTTTGTTTCACCGCCTATCGCATCGGCTATGGGGCTGGAATTTAAAAGTCCTTGCACGCTGGGTCTCACAACTTGCACGTTGGTTTACCGGCATTGAGATTCACCCTGGCGCAAAAGTAGGTCGACGCTTTTTTATCGACCATGGTATGGGCGTGGTCATTGGTGAAACGGCCGAAATTGGCGATGATGTCACCGTATATCAAGGCGTGACTTTAGGGGGAACAAGCTGGAGTAAGGGTAAACGACACCCGACTTTGGAAAATGGCGTAATTGTCGGCGCGGGAGCTAAGGTTTTAGGCCCCTTTAACGTCGGTAAAAACGCCCGAATTGGTTCTAATGCTGTCGTGACAAAAGAAGTTCCTGAAGGCGCAACCGTGGTTGGTATTCCAGGACGAATTGTTCGTCAACATGGAGAGAAAGTTACGCTTTTTAATGATCAGCAAAAGGAAATGGCTCAGAAAATCGGCTTTGATGCCTACGGTGGAGCGGAAATGCCCGATATTACCGCTCACGCTATTAAGGCGTTGTTAGATCACGTGCAAGCCCAAGACGCGCGCATTAACAATATGTGCGGTGCATTGCAAAAAATGGATAAAAGCTTTAAACCCAATGAAGCGCCAGAAATAAACTGTGACGACTTTGCCTCAATTGAAGAGGCCGATCAGAGCTAATACATATTAAAGCGGTAAAAGAGATTATCAGGTACCGCTTTTCTTTATTTTGGTATCGTATGTTGCTACTTAAAATTTGTTTCGTGCAATTCAGGCTCAATTTTGAAATACTTTGACATCGTTAGATAATCGTTGTGGAGTCTGTTTTTGTTTTTATATTTTCTTTGTTTAATTTTAGGTTTGGTATTTATTTTAGGACCAAGACCTAAAGTTGATATCAATCTGCCCATCAGGGCTGGCCGCTTTGCGGCAACTAAGTACGCTGGTTTATCTCAAAGCGAAGCCTTTCAGCGCATGCAGGAAGAATTAGTTGTTCAAGAGAGTCAGTTCCCAACACTGCCGATAGGCGCTGAAAAAACCATCGTGTTTGCCGATGAAGCACAGCCTGAAAAAACCAAATATTGTGTTCTATATATTCATGGCTTTTCTGCAACTCGCCAAGAAGTGAGTCCTGTACCGGAAAATGTCGCGAAACACTTACATGCAAACTACCATGCAACGCGTTTAACAGGGCATGGTTTAACGGGAGAGGCATTGGCCAGTGCAACGCCTTATGATTGGATGTTCGATACCTTAGAGGCTTGGCAGATCGCTGAGCAACTGGGCGAGCAAGTCGTTATTATCAGTACATCAACTGGTGGAACATTGACGAGTTGGTTGGCGCAACAAGAAGTGACAGTAGGTAAGCTAGCTGCATTGTTCATGATATCGCCAAACTTTGGTCCCAAACATTGGGCAATGCCGCTATTTCAAATGCCATGGTCACGCTATTGGATTCCATTGATTAGCAAAGGGACTCACGGCTGGGAACCCGCCAATGAAGCAAGTGCGATTTATTGGACCTACAACTATCCGACAACCATCATTCACGATATGGACGCTTTTGTGAACGCTGTTTGTGATAGTTCAGTCGAACACATAGAGACGCCCACATTATTTATTTATTCCGACGACGATATTATTGTGAATTCCAGAAAAACAGATGCCGTTGCTCGGCGTTGGGGTGCTGCTATTAAACATCGCATCGCATTTCCGGCACGGCCAAACGACAACAACCATGTTATTACAGGTGATATTGTGAATCCTGGCTCAACTAAATTAGTCCAAAATGAAATAGTGTCCTTTCTAGAACGACACGTGGTTAATAAATAATCGGTTGCTAGATTGCCACGTTTTGTTAAAATCCGCGCCCCGAAATCATTTGAGCTCTGCATTTACGATGCAGCTCGCCAAGGATTAATATGCCCCAGATAGTTGTGTCGGCGCTTTATCACTTTGTAAAAGTAGAGCAGCCAGAGCGCCTTCGTGCGCCGTTATTAGATTTTCTAGAAAGCCACCAAATTCGCGGAACTTTGATTCTTGCCAAAGAAGGTATTAATGGCACCGTCTCTGGTACACGTGAAGCTATTGATGCTTTATATCAGTGGTTTGCAAATACACCTGAATTTATTGACGTTAAGACCAAAGAATCGTTCCACGATGAACAGCCGTTTTATCGCACTAAAGTTAAACTCAAAAAAGAAATTGTGACAATGGGTGTGGAAGATATAGATCCCAAGAAAGTAGTGGGTACCTATGTAAAACCAACCCAATGGAATGAACTTATTTCGGACCCAGAGGTTGTGCTAGTTGACACCCGTAATGATTATGAGTTCGATATTGGAACCTTCGAAGGTGCGCTGAACCCCAACACTAGCTCATTTCGTGAGTTTCCAGACTACGTTAAAGAAAACTTAGATCCCACTAAGCATAAAAAAGTGGCTATGTTTTGTACCGGTGGTATTCGCTGTGAAAAATCAACCGCGTATTTAAAAGAGCAGGGCTTCGATGAAGTTTATCACCTTGAAGGTGGAATTTTAAAGTACTTAGAAGAAGTTAAAGAAGTTGAATCGAAATGGCAGGGCGATTGTTTTGTTTTTGATAACCGAGTTGCGGTGGGTCACGAATTAAAAGTCGGTGAATATGAGTTATGCCATGCTTGCCGAAAGCCGTTGTCTATAGAAGAACGTCAGCACGAAAGCTATGTGCATGGTGTCAGTTGTCATCATTGTATTGGTAAAGTTTCTGACAAGCAGGTCGCTCGATTTAAAGAGCGTGAAAAGCAAATGCGTTTAGCCCAAGAACGTGGCGAATTACATTTAGGTACAGATGCAAAGCAGACCATCATCAAGCGACGTAAAAGTAAATTAGCGCAAAGACAAGCACAACGAAAGCAAGAAGCGGGTAGGGTTTAACCATGACTTTTAAACCAGAGTTGTTATCTCCCGCGGGTACATTGCGTAATATGCGATACGCCTATGCTTATGGTGCCGATGCAGTGTATGCAGGCCAGCCGCGTTATTCATTACGTGTGCGCAATAATGATTTTACCTTAGATAACTTAGCGACCGGCATTAGCGAAGCGCATAGCCAAGGCAAAAAGTTTTATGTTGCTAGTAATATTGCGGCGCACAACAGTAAAATTAAAACCTACATGCGCGATATTGAGCCTGTTATCGCCATGAAGCCAGATGCTTTGATTATGTCTGACCCCGGCTTAATTATGTTGGTCAAAGATAAGTTTCCAGAGCAAACCATTCATTTATCGGTTCAATCGAATGTAGTTAATTACGCCGCTGCAAAATTTTGGCATCGCAATGGCGTCGAGCGAATTATTTTGTCGCGTGAGTTATCTCTTGATGAAATCGAAGAGATTCGCTTAACCGTTCCAGAGTTAGAGATTGAAACATTCGTACACGGTGCTTTGTGTATTGCCTACTCAGGCAGATGTTTGCTTAGTGGCTATATTAGTAAGCGCGATCCGAATCAGGGTGCTTGTACAAATACTTGCCGATGGAAATATCAAGCGCATGAAGCTAAAGAAGATGAGTCAGGTGACTTCGTGCCGACTGATCCAAAAATTTGGACACCGCCGGGTGATAAAATTGCAACTGATGCACCCACCCTAGGGTTAGGTGGACCAACCGATGCGGCTTTCTTACTAGAAGAAGAAACTCGACCTGGGACATTTATGCCTGCTTACGAAGATGAGCATGGTACCTACATAATGAACTCGAAAGATTTGCGAGCCATTCAACATGTAGAGCGACTCACCAAAATGGGTGTTCACAGTTTGAAAATAGAAGGCCGTACGAAAAGCCACTATTACGTAGCACGAACGGCGCAAGCCTATCGTAAAGCCATTGACGATGCGGTTGCTGGGTCGAGCTTCGACAAGAGCTTAATGAACGAACTCGATAACCTAGCAAACCGAGGCTATACCGAAGGTTTTTATCGACGTCATGTTCACGATGAATATCAAAATTACGAACAAGGAACCTCAGTCGGAGTGCAGCAACAGTTTGTTGCAGAAGTGACCGGGAGAGACGGTGACCAATTAGTCATGATGTCGAAGAATAAGTTTGCAGTTGGAGATTCTTTAGAGTTGATGACCCCTGCTGGCAATCGGACCCTTGTACTCGATAATATCGTTAACTGTAAAAATGGTAATGATATGGCTGAGGTGCCTGGCGGCGGCTTTGAAGTCAAAGTTACCGTGCCCGAAGCAGCCGCAGTTCATGCTGAGCGTTATGGGCTTGTGATGAAAAACTTAGCCTAAACAATAAAGCCTGCATTTGCGGGCTTTATTTTGCAATGACGTAAGCTTACAAACGCATGCCAACAGCCACGTAGTCAGTACCAGGGTGTGTGCCACCTTCGATAAAGATACTGCCACTGTTAATGTCAATGTTAAAGCCAATCTCAGCCCCTAAGCCAAAACCAGCGTCAATACCGATTGCAGGGCCAAGGCTGCCATACACACTTAATCCTTGACCTACATTCACTAGGATACCGCCCGCTAATTCTGCACCTGCGTTTACACCATCATCAACGCCTAAACCTACTTCTAACTCGCCATAGGTGGTTAGGCCATTAGACGCTAAAAATTTAATATTAAGTGGAATGCCAACAGCAAATGTAGCACCTAAACCACCATAAGAAGCAATTGCGACCTCAGTACCACCTTTACCACCGGCAAAAGCAGTCGTAGCTGATACGAAAATGGCTGCTGCAATTAATAGCTTTTTCATTTGTGAACTCACTGTTTAAGAAATTGGTATTCAATTATAGCGGTATAAGGATGTGACTTGTCAAATATACACGTTGGAAAATGGTCATGATTGGGTGAGTCTGGCCAAAAACCAGGCTCAAAACAAAAGGCACCATGAGCATCATAGCTTTCTATATGATTAATGGGGGTGTTGGCTAAAAAATTGCCGGTATAAAATTGCACCCCTGGCAAAGTAGTCGCACAGGTGAGCGTTATACCATTGCAGCGAGCCTCCGCCACGGTCTTTAGTGTTCCATCTTGAGCTAAGCAATAACAATGATCATAACCACTGGCCCTTAGGATATGGGGATCGTCTGCTTGGCCAAGTATTTGAGCTATGTTTGTCCAATCTTGTAGGTTAAGAGCGGTGCCTTCAACCGAGGAGATTTCACCGGTTGGTACAGCTGAGTCATCGGAAGTTAAAACTGTAGAGGCGTGTATTTTGAAATCATGATCGTTTATATGGCCTGTTTTAGTACCTTGTAAATTAAAGTAGGCATGGTTCGTTAAGTTGACCACAGTCGGTTTGTCGGTAGTTGCAAGATAGTCAAATGAGACTTTATTGTCATTACTTAAACAGATGACAATTTTTACATCAAGGTTCCCAGGGAAACCTTCTTCTCCATCTATAGATCGATAGCTTAATGTTAGGGTAGGTTGCTCATTAACCAACTCAATGTGGCTGTGCCAAACTTTACTAGAAAACCCAGAAAACCCGCCGTGAATATGGTGCGGAGACATATTTTCGGATACTTGAATAATCTCATCGTTTAATTTGAACTGACTGTTTTTTATTCTATTAGCAAAGCGACCTACCGTGGCGCCTAAAAATGCTCCCTGACTTAAGTAGGCTTCGAGTGTGTCACAACCCAACACTAAGTTCGGGGAATCATCTGAGAATTGAAAACCGACCCAAGCCGCACCAAGATTGATAAACTTTGCTTCGCAGCCATTGGAATTGCGAAGTATAAATTGCTTTACGGTCTCTCCAGAAGTGGTAGAGCCGAGAACTTTTTCAGAAATGGTTGCAACCATGAATCTGCCCTGAGATAAAATAAAATGTGATTATGCCACAAAGGCACCATCAACGGCTGTGCAAATATAAATGTCTTCTTTAATGCCAAATCTTGCTTGGTAATGTTGCTTAATATAGTCGGTAACATCAGTCACTTTAGCCAGTGGAACGAGAGCGACTACGCAGCCTCCAAAGCCACCGCCAGTCATTCTAACACCGCCTTCATTGCCGATTATATTATTGATCATTTCTACAATTGCGTCGATAGGCGCCACTGTAATTTCGAAGTCATCTCGCATGGATATATGAGATTGAGCCATTAATTTACCGAGTCTATGCCAGTCTTGATCAGCCAAGGCTTCGGTTGCATCTAAGGTTCTTTGGTTTTCACTAACAACATGGAAAGCGCGGCGGTAGACAACGTCGGACATACTGCCTTTGGCGTGCTCTAAGCTTGTTAAGGTTGCATCTCTTAGGTGACTGACATTAAGTGCGTTAGCGGCTTCTTGGCATTGCGCGCGCCGTTGGTTATATTCGCTATCGACTAAGCCACGTTTTACGTTTGAATTAATAATCACAATGGTCATGCTTTCGGCCAATGCTATAGGTTTGCTTTCTAATGAGCGACAATCAATAAGTAAGGCATGATTTTTGAGTCCACGAGCACAAATTAACTGATCCATGATGCCAGTATTGGCACCTATGTAATTGTTTTCGGTTTTTTGACCCAAAAGAGCCGCTTGTGTGGGGTCGATTTCAAAACCTGCTAAGGCTGTTAGTGCTCTGATTAACACAATTTCTAAAGCAGCCGATGAACTTAACCCCGCACCATAAGGTACATCACCAACGATGGTTAAATCTGCACCGGTAAGTTTAACGCCTTCTTGCTGCAGTATTTGGCAAACGCCACGCAGATAATTAGACCACATGTACTTTGATGACTTTTCAATTACATCGCTTAGCTCGAACTGGGTTACTTCATGATTGAAATTAACCGCACAGGCTCGAACTGTATTGTCATTGCGCTTTGCAATGGAGACCACTGTACCGAAGTTGATGGCCGCCGGTAATACAAAGCCATCATTATAATCTGTATGTTCACCGATCAAATTAACTCGACCAGGTGCATGAAACTGTTGCTCAGGCTGATACTTAAAGACCTCTATAAACGCATCCGTCGCTTGTTGGCTAATTGACATTTTATGAATCCTTGTAATGAGTAGAGCTAAGCGCTTGCAAACGTTCAGCAGCTTGCTCGGGGGTCAGATCACGCTGCGGTTCCGCCAACATTTCATAACCCACCATAAATTTCTTCACTGTTGCACTGCGCAATAACGGTGGAAAAAAATGCGCATGCAGCTGCCAATAAGGTTCATTAACTAAAGTGGAGGGTGCGCCGTGCCAACCCATTGAGTATGGGAAGGAAGTATTGAATAAGTTGTCATATTTTGTGGTCAGTACTTTAATCGCATCGGCTAACGTTGTTTTTTCCGAAGAGGTTAGCTGGTGGAAATGTGATATTTGTCGTTTAAGAGGTAATAACATCGTTTCGAATGGCCAAGATGCCCAAAATGGGACGACGGCAATCCAGTCTTCATTTTTGTAAACAGTACGAATACCCGCGGCGCTTTCTTTTTGCGCATAGTCGAGCAGCAAGTTTTTAGAATGCAGTTTGTAAAAGTCAGCTTGTTGCTCGGTTTCTTTTTCAGGTAAGGTCGGAACACTGGAGTTTGCCCAAATTTGACCATGGGGGTGTGGTTGAGAGCAGCCCATCACCGCGCCTTTGTTTTCGAATATCTGTACCCACTGATAAGTTGAAGATAATTCAGTATATTGCTCAACCCAAGTTTCTATGATTTTAGTAATTTCGGTGGTGTCGAGTTCCGGTAAAGACTTACTATGGTCTGGACTAAAGCAAATAACACGTGCTTCGCCTTTCTCGGCGCTTAATTCAAACAGTGGGTCTGTTGATGCTTCGCTTAAAGGTGTATCGCTTTGTAAGGCGGCAAAATCATTTTGGAAGACAAAAGTTGAGCTGTAATTTGGGTTGATATCACCAGATATACGGCTGTTACCAGCACAGAGATAGCAGTTTTCATCGTAACTCGGGAGGGTGACTTCCTTAACGGCTTCACTTTGTCCCTGCCAGGGGCGTTTTGAACGATGAGGAGAAACTAATACCCATTCATTGGTGAGTGGGTTACGGCGTTTGTGTGCGTGGTCCGCTGGGTTGAATTTGGTTTGGCTCATTTCGTTATGCCTTCTTATTTTTTTCGCAATTCTACTGGATTTGAAAACGTTTTCAAGGGTTAAGTTGTTGTTATAGGGTCGATAATAGTTCAAAATCTGAAACCTGTTTCAAAACTGATAAATGGAGAATAAATGGCGAATATTAAGGATGTAGCTCGAGCGGCAGGTGTTTCGGTGTCCACCGTTTCAAGAGTTATCAATGATTCAGCCTCTGTTGTACCAGAAAAGAAACAAGCCGTTCTGAAAGCCATGGCTGAGATGAAGTACCAGCCAAATACCTTGGCAAGGGCATTGGTCAATAACCGAACAGATTGCATTGGTCTATTAGTGGGTGAAATTGAGTCCCCATTTTTTGGTCAATTAATGGCCGGAGTACACCGAATTGTCATGGATGCGGGTAAGCACGTAATTGTTACCGCGGGCTATCATAAGCCTGATCTAGAGCGCAGCTCGATACGCTTTTTACAGGAGCGGCGCTGTGATGGACTAATAATTCACTCCAAAGCACTCCCGGATGAAGAGATCATAGAGCTGTTAGAGCAAGATACCCCCGTCATGGTGATTAATCGACTGATTCCTGGTTGGGAAGACCATTGTGTATATTTAGACAATGAATATGGAGCCTACCTAGCTACGCGCCACCTTATTAATAAAGGCCATAAAAAAATTGCCTATATTGGCACGAACATAGAAATCGAAGATGGTAATCATCGCGTAAAAGGCTACAGCAAAGCTTTTACAGAGGCGGGTCTAAATATAGATAACCGAGCCATTGTTAAAGCTTTTCCAGATGAAGAAGGTGGCCATGCCGCCATGGCTGAAGTGTTGCAGCGGGACCTTGGTGTAACGGCTGTATTTGCCTATAACGATGCCATGGCAGCCGGTGCCATGTTGATGATGCAAGACGCAGCAATTGCGTTACCAGAACAAATTTCAATCGTCGGGTTTGATGATGTGATTCTGGCGCGTATCTTAAAACCGCATTTAACGACCATTCGCTACCCAATTAATGAAATGGGTGCGTTGGCGGCACAATTAGTTCTTCATCGGTTAAACGAAAAGTATCAAAAGGTAGATCAGCCGCTGCGGTTTACACCGCGATTAGTTGAGCGCCAGTCTGTCCGCTCTATGTAGATGCTATGAATAGTAGTGAGCCACGGGTTTGCCTAGGCTTAGTATTTCGTGGGTTTTATTTGTTATTTTCACCTTACTAAGACATGTTACAATTCGCCCTCAATTTTTTAGTTTGAAAAGGTCTTTATGATTGGAGTGTTTGATTCAGGAGTTGGCGGGTTAACCGTGCTTTCAAGCGTTGCTCAGTTGATGCCAAATACTTCTTTAATATACGTGGCCGATCGCGCTCATGCGCCTTACGGCGACTTGACCGAAGCTAAACTTCTTCAGCGCAGCCGGCTTATTACACAATGGCTCATCGCACAAGGTTGCAGCTTAATTGTCATTGCCTGTAATACTGCTACCGCTTTGGCAATAGATACACTAAGAGAAGAATTTGACTTGCCAATTGTTGGCGTTGAACCCGGTGTAAAACCGGCTGCTATTTCAAGTCAAAGCCACTGCATTGGTATTATGGCCACTGAAAATACCGTCGCTTCGTCGCGTTATAAAAGGCTATTAGAGCGTTTTATGCCGAGCGTTAAAATAATTAGCCAAGGTTGTATGGGGTTGGCCGATGCAATTGAGCAAGACTCCAATAAAATTGCTGCATTGCTTGAGCGTTATAGTCAGCCGCTCATTAGCGCAGGTGCCGATCAACTGGTATTAGGTTGTACTCATTACCCGCTTGTAAAAGACCAACTGAGCGCGCTCGTTGGCAGAAAAATTCAAATTGTTGATACCAGTGATGCGGTTGCACTTGAAGTAAAGCGCCGTTATTTGAACGTACCAAACACAGAAGAACAAAACGCGTCCATTGCGTTGTTTTCAACCGGCAGTGATTTGTCGATAAATCGGACGGTGAGGGCGTATGCTTCTTTATCTTGGTTAATCGAAACACCTGTGCAGTTTTGTGATATTTAGAAAATGTGAGCCGCCATTAGTCACAAAATCTCAATAGGTACTTGGTATTAACGTTATTACCCTAATAGTTACCTTTTACAGCTGAAAGCGTCAAAGGAATCAATCAAGATGACCCAGTCTCAAGGCGATGTTGCAAAAACGCAGCAATCCACCGAATCAGAACAAAAGACCAACTCGAACCCAGAGAAGAAAAAAGTCACATTAAGCTTTTTAGCCGCTTTATGGCCGTATTTATCTCGTTATAAAAAAGTGATGGCAGGGGCCGCCACCGCACTGATCATTACTGCCATGATCAGTTTGTTACTCGGCCAAGGTGTGCGCTTAGTCATCGATGAAGGTATTGGTGCTGAGTCTATGACATCACTTAATGCCATGTTGGGTGTCGTTATGGCTATGGTTATTGTGATGGCTGTGGGCACTTTTATTCGTTTCTATTTGGTTACTTGGTTGGGTGAAAGAATATCCGCCGATATCCGCAATGACGTTTTTAAACATTTAGTTCGGTTGCACCCCAGCTTTTTTGAAGAAAACCAATCGGGTGAAATCATGTCGCGATTGACCACCGACACCACTCTATTGCAATCTATTATTGGCTCTAGTTTGTCGTTTGCCTTGCGTAATGCGCTGACGGTTTCCGGTGGCCTAATTATGCTGTTTGTAACCAACATGAAGCTGACTTCTGTTGTATTATTAGGGGTACCAGCGGTGTTGGTGCCAGCCTTGTGGATGGGGCGAAGAGTCCGTAATTTAAGCCGAGAAAGCCAAGACACGGTTGCCGATGTCGGCACTTACGCCGGTGAGATTATTCGCCAAGTAAAAACAGTGCAGTCTTACTCACGTGAAAACTTCGAAATAGATGCCTTCGGTAAAGAAGTTGATAAAGCTTTTAACGTTGCAAAAAAACGCATCCTTACACGTTCTGCATTATTGGCTATTGTTATCTTTTTGTCATTCTCTGCCATCGCTTCAATGGTATGGGTAGGGGGTTATGATGTCATGAACGGCAACATGACAGCGGGTGAACTCGCGGCGTTTGTATTTTACGCCTTAATGGTTGCCTTTGGTGTTGCTGGCGTTTCTGAAGTTTACGGTGAAATACAGCGTGCTGCAGGCGCTACGGAACGGTTAATGGAGTTGCTGTCTGAGCAAACGCTTATATCAGACCCAGAAAACCCATTTGAAGTAAACACGAGCAGCAAGCCTCATTTAGCACTTAATCAAGTTACCTTTGCATACCCAAGTCGTTTGGACCGTCCCGCGCTTGATAAGGTGACTCTAGATGTTCAACGTGGTGAAACGATCGCTCTAGTGGGCCCTAGTGGTGCGGGTAAATCTACCTTGTTCGAACTGTTGTTACGTTTTTATGATCCGCAACAAGGCAACATCAATTTATTAAACACCAATATTAAAGACATTAGATTAAACGATCTACGTACCAATATGGCGCTGGTACCACAGCAGCCGGTATTGTTCAGTCGTGATGTTTGGTACAACATTCGCTATGGCAAACCCGACGCAACCGATGAAGAAGTCATAGCAGCAGCGAAAGCGGCATTTGCATACGATTTTATTATGGATTTACCCGATGGTTTTTCCAGTCATCTAGGCGAAAACGGTGTACGCCTCAGTGGTGGGCAAAAGCAGCGCTTGGTTATTGCTCGAGCCATCTTGAATGATCCAGAAATTTTACTGTTAGACGAAGCCACCAGTGCCTTAGATGCTGAAAGTGAATTCCAAGTACAAAAAGCACTCGATGTATTGATGGAAAATCGTACCACATTGATTATCGCGCATAGGCTGGCAACCGTATTGGGTGCCGATAGAACCGTAGTCTTAGATAAAGGTGCCGTGGTTGCGCAAGGCACCCATGAATCGCTGATAGCATCTTCTGTGCTTTACAAACGGTTAGCAGACTTACAGTTTGGTGAAACATAAAACAGTCTTTCGTATATGTCACTTTACTCAAATCGCTTGCTTGAATAAGCTAGCGATATTAAATTTTACTGTGCTCAAATGAGCTACCTAGACAGGGGATGAGTGTGATAAAGGTTTTAGTGAACGGCGCAAATGGTCGCATGGGTTCAGAGGTTGTTACGGCCATTGGCAATGATCAACAGTTAGAGCTTGTTGGCGCTATTGATAGAGATTCAGACTTAGCCAGTGCTATTAAAGACACGGGTGCTCAAGTGGTTGTTGATTTCACCATTGCTTCTGCCGGCTTTGAGAATACTAAAATCATTATTGCCGCTGGGGCTTGCCCGGTTATTGGAACCAGTGGTTTTCAAGAAGCCCAAGTTAATGAACTCAAAGCCTTAGCACAGGCTAAAAAACTGGGTGGTTTAATTGCTCCAAACTTTTCAGTAGGCGCCGTATTAATGATGAAGTTTTCGGCTGAAGCGGCTAAGTATATGCCTGATGTTGAAGTGATCGAAGCTCACAGTACACAAAAAGAAGACAGCCCATCCGGCACCGCACTACGTACTGCTGAAATGATTGCTCAAGCTCGAACCAGTAACCCTGAACCTACGAGTGATAAAGAAATAGTGCCGGGCGCTCGTGGCGCAAGTTTGCATGAGGTTCCTTTGCATTCTATCCGGTTGCCAGGCGTGGTAGCGCAGCAAACTGTGATGTTTGGTGGTTTATCTGAAACTTTAAAAATAGAGCATAATTCTCAACACAGAAGCTCATTTATGCCTGGTGTATGCTTGGCTTGTAAAAGGGTAGTTGATGAGCAAGAGCTGCATTATGGGCTCGAATATCTGCTGTAGGGAGTGGGCGTTAATGCTTGCCCAGTAAGAGTAAAACCAAAGGCCGCAAAACTTGCGGCCTTTTTTGTGTATTCAAAAAGGTTAAATCACAACTGAAAGCCAAGTAAAAATACTTATTTATACTTTAGTAATGTCTAATATATGGTATGATTCTGCCAAATTTTCGCAAAGTAGGGTGCAACAGGCTATGTTTTATTAATAGGCTGCTAAATCGCTAATTGTGAAAGTGACATAATTTTAGTTTGAATAGAGAGGAAAGTGAGTGAGGGCGTTAGATAAAATCCAAGGCAGTGACCTGATGCAAGGCGCAATAAAGCTTGTCACTACCGGTCGCTACGGTAAAAAATTACTCATTAGCGACGTCAATGCAGCTGTCATTGTGACCTTGATGTTGATTCCACAAAGCTTAGCTTATGCTTTAGTTGCTGGCTTACCGCCTGAAGCTGGGTTATATGCCTCCATTTTGCCGCTCATCGCCTATGCTATGTTTGGCACCAGTGCAGCACTTGCTGTAGGGCCTGTGGCTATTATCAGTTTGTTAACTGCCAATACGCTTATGCCATTGGCCACCGCGGGCAGTGAAGAGTACATGCAAATGGCCTTATTATTGGCTGCGATGGTTGGGGCAATGTACTTTATTATGGGTGTGTTTAGGCTTGGTTTTATTACCCAGCTTTTAAGCTACCCAGTCATGAAAGGTTTTATCACTTCTTCCTCACTGTTAATTATTATTGGTCAAATTAAACCCTTGACTGGAATTAGTATGTCGCGTGGAAATCTTGTTGAGCGTCTACATACGCTTGATATCTCTACTTTTCATAGTGTCTCCAGTTTAATGGGCATAACGGCAATGATCATTTTATTTTGGTCGCGCTCTAAGTCGGGGATCGCATTCACCAATAAAGTGTTTGGACAGTTTGGTACCTTATCTCGTCGGCTGTTACCGATGGTGTTAATTTTAGTTGCAGCGTTGCTATCGGGTTTATTAGATTTGAGCGCCATGGGTTTGGAAACGGTTGGTGCATTACCTAAAGGCTTGCCAAGTTTGCAAATGCCTATCTTTGATCTTGCCTTGATGAGTCAGCTATTATTGCCTGCGTTTATTATTACTTTAATTGGCATGACAGAGTCGATAGCGGTCGCACAAACATTGGGCGCTGTTAAACGACAGCGAATTAGTCCAAATCGTGAGTTGCTTGGCTTGGGTGCAGCGAACATCGCCGCGGGTTTTAGCGGTGGCTTCCCCGTAACAGGTGGTATGGCGCGTTCGGTTGTAAATGCAGATGCCGGTGCTGAAACGCCAATAGCCGGAGCATTAACAGCGATATTTTTGAGTCTAGGTATTCTATTTTTAACACCTTGGTTGGCCTATATTCCAATTCCAGTTTTAGCCGCCACTATTATCGTAGCCGTGAGTCAGTTGTTAGAATTTCCTTCAATGGCGAAGTTGGTTCGAATGAATCGTATTGATGGTGGTATTAGTTGGTTAACCGCTTTATTGGTACTCGTTTGGGAAGTTGAGGCGGGTTTACTGGTGGGTGTGGTTGCTTCCGTAATTGCACTACTAATTAGCCATCGTAAGCCTTATATTGCTGAACTTGGCTTGATACCAAATACAGAGCGGTTTAAAAATGTGAACCATGCTGAAACTCAAACTTTAGCAAACACTTTGTTTTTGCGAATTGATGAAAGCCTAACCTACTTGAATGCGGGCGTTATTGAACAAGCCTTCTTACAGCGTGTTGCTGAAAATGAACAGCTTGAAAACCTTGTGATTGTTGCTTCTGGTATTCATAACTTAGATGCCAGCGGCGCGAATATGTTGAAACGTTTTAGCCAAGAGATGGATTCGGCAAGTATCAATTTGTATTTAACCGACGTGAAAGTGCCTTTAGCGAAAAAGTTAGCAGCTTATGGGGTATTTAATGAACGTCCTGAGTTGCTTAATCAGCCAACGATTGAGCTTTATAAAAAACTGCAATCGTAATGGCTGACTAATGTTTGCGGTTGGTTACTTAGTGTCGACCATGAGATCGGGTGATAAGTTTTCAAGGGATTGAATAACTTCATCGATCGATTGGTCTTCGGTCAATTCAAACTCAACGAGTGCTTTAAAAATAACTCCGCCGCTCATCGAGGCCGGTTCTATTTCAGTCTGCAAATCAGTGACGTTGGCATGTTGGCTAGCCAACGCATTAGTGACCTCACGGACAATACCCGAACGATCGTTTCCAACCACTTCAATGGTGTGAAGGGTAGTTTTACCATCGCTCGATTCACCCAATTCAATGGCGACCGATAAGCCTTCATCACGCAAGCCTGTTAAGCCTTTTTGAATGGCTTTGAAGTTGGCCTCTGGAACTTCTATACGAACTATCCCGGCAAACTTACCCGCCATGGTTGCCATTCGGCTTTCTAGCCAGTTGCCTTGGTGCGCTTCAATTTCACGCGCAAGGCGTTCAGCAATTCCAGGTCGATCATTGGCCATTACGGTAATTATAAATTCCATCTTAATTCTCCGAATAGGATTCAGTGGGAGGACATGCGCAGAATAAGTTACGGTCACCCCAAACATCGTCAATACGGTTTACATATGGCCAGAACTTATTCTCCGCTACCCAGGCTAAGGGAAACGCCGCTTCCTGAATTGTGTATGGACGATCCCAGCCTGCGATTAAATCACTCTGGCTGTGTGGTGCACGTACTAATGGGTTGTTATCAGCAGGCCAGCGGCCTTCTTTAATTTGCTGAATTTCCGCATGAATTGAAATCATCGCCTCAGCAAAACGATCAAGCTCTGGTTTAGACTCTGACTCTGTAGGTTCAATCATAAAGGTGCCCGGTACAGGGAAACTCATGGTTGGGGCATGGAAGCCGTAATCCATTAACCGCTTTGCAATATCGACTTCGGTAATACCGGTGTCGGCTTTGAGTGGGCGTAGGTCAATAATGCACTCGTGTGCAACGCGGCCATTTGGCGCGGTATAGAGTATTGGATAATGGGTTTTTAAACGTTCTACTAGGTAGTTTGCGTTTAAAATTGCCAACTGAGTTGAATTTTTCAGGCCATTTGCACCCAATAGACGAATGTACATCCAAGAGATGGTTAAAATGGAGGCACTGCCATAAGGTGCAGCTGAAACAGCACCCATCAGTGGATTGCCGTTTTTAACAGGATTAACGACATGGTTTGGCAAGTAGGCCTCAAGATGTTCACGAACCCCAATAGGACCCATACCCGGGCCACCACCACCATGTGGAATGGCAAAGGTTTTGTGTAGGTTCATGTGTGAGACATCGGCTCCGATGTCGGCAGGGCGAGTTAGGCCAACTTGCGCATTGAGGTTCGCACCGTCCATGTAAACTTGGCCGCCATTGTCATGCACCAACTGGCAAATCTCTTTAATGCCTGCTTCATAAACACCATGAGTAGAAGGGTAGGTAATCATCAAGCAACACAGGTTATCGCCAGCTTGCTCCACTTTTTTAGCTAAGTCTGCTTGGTCGACGTTACCTTGCGGGTCGGTTTTCGTCACGATGACTTGTAAGCCCATCATTTGCGCAGATGCGGGGTTAGTACCGTGTGCAGATTGCGGAATAATACAGATATCGCGGTGGCCTTCACCTTGCGACTCTTGATACTTACGTATAGCCAGCAAACCAGCATATTCACCTTGAGCACCTGAGTTAGGTTGCATG
Organism: Reinekea sp.; assembly: GCF_046710285.1. Classification (GTDB taxonomy): domain Bacteria; phylum Pseudomonadota; class Gammaproteobacteria; order Pseudomonadales; family Natronospirillaceae; genus Reinekea. The sequence goes on along the minus strand of NZ_JBKEGY010000012.1, from coordinate 54,177 downwards.
CTAACGGCATCAAAACCGGTGATGGCTTTGAGCATGTTTTGCAATTCTTCAACTAAAGTACGGTAACCACGGGTTTGGTTGTAGGGTGCGAAAGGGTGTATTTTGCCAAACTCAGGCCAGGTGACGGGTATCATTTGTGCCGTCGCGTTAAGCTTCATCGTACAAGAGCCAAGCGCAATCATGCTTTGATTTAACGCTAAATCACGATTTTCTAGCTTTTTCAAATAGCGCAACATGTCTGTTTCACTATGATGACTGTTAAACACCGGGTGTGTTAAAAAGTCAGTTTGTCTTTCTAATGCTTCAGGTAAGAAAGAAGTGTCTTGTTGTTCTAAATCTAGGTCTATTTTTGTTGCATTTAGATCATGCTCACCTAAGAAAATATCGAATAACTCTTCAATATCTTCGCGTGAAGTTGTTTCATCAATAGAGATGCCAAGGTAACCGTTCTTGTCTTCCCGTAGATTTATTTTTGCCGCCGCAGCCCGTTCTACAATAATTTCGTGGTTGTGTAACGGGTCGATCGTTAAGGTATCAAAGAAGTGTGAATTCAATACACGAATACCTTTGGCCACCAAACCTTCAGATAAGATACCGGTTAAACGATGCACTCGCTTAGCAATGCGAGTTAAGCCTTCAGGACCATGATAAACCGCATAGAAGCCCGCCATGTTGGCCAAAAGAACCTGTGCAGTACAGATGTTCGATGTCGCTTTTTCACGGCGAATATGTTGTTCACGCGTTTGCAGTGCCATGCGATACGCGGGCTTATTATTGGCATCTTTAGAGACACCAATAATTCGACCAGGGATGGTGCGTTTATGTGTTTCTAAGGTAGCGAAGAAAGCAGCGTGTGGACCGCCATATCCCATCGGTACGCCAAAGCGTTGACTGTTACCAATGACGATATCGGCACCCATTTCACCAGGTGTCTTTAGCAAACACAAGGCTAATAAATCGGTGGCGACAATGCTCATGGCATTTTTTTCTTTTAATGCCTGAATAATAGGCTCTGGATCTATAATGGAGCCATTTACGCCAGGGTATTGTATCAGTGCAGCAAATACGTCTTCTTCCGCGGCTTTGGCAATTGGGCCAACAATAATGTCATAGCCATAATACTCAGCTCGTGTACGTAAAACGTCGAGCGTTTGGGGTAATACGTTTTCATCGACATAAAAAGCATTTGATTTGTTTTGGCGAACGGTTCGCTTGGCCATAGCCATGCCTTCTGCGGCGGCGGTCGCTTCATCTAGCAACGAGGCATTGGCGAGTTCCATGCCGGTCAGGTCGATCACCATTTGCTGGTAATTAATTAACGCTTCCAGTCGGCCTTGAGCAATTTCTGGTTGATAAGGTGTATAGGCCGTATACCAACCGGGGTTTTCTAATACATTGCGTAAAATAACATTTGGAACCAGTGTGTCGTAGTAACCCATGCCAATGTAGTTTTTAAAGACTTTGTTTTGCCCGGCAATAGCCTTTAGGTAATTCAACGCTTCGTGTTCAGGTGTCGCATCTTCGAGCTGTAGAGCTTGATTAAACTGAATATCGCGCGGGACGATTTCATCGGTTAAGGCATCTATAGACCCAGCGTTGACAAGTTTAAGCATGTCCTGTTGTTGTTGGTTATCAGGACCAACGTGGCGGCGAATGAAGGCATTGCGATATTCTAGATCAGTCAAAGAAGTCATGGGTTATCTCAATTGGTCTAATTTGGCGAGGAACCGTTATTCCTGCGTGGTTCTGTACTTGTCGAGCTAGTTTGAGTGGCGACACAGAGAGGTGTGTCACCACAAACAGCTTAAACTAGTCGTTATCGGCACACTGATCAGCGTAAGAATCAGCATCCATTAATTCTGATAACTCTTCTGGATCAGTGATTTTGATCTTGAAAAACCAGCCATTTTCATAGGCATCTTCGTTGACTTGCTCAGGCGCATCTTCAAGGCTGCTGTTAACCGCGACTATAGTGCCGGTAACAGGGGTATAAATATCTGATGCGGCCTTAACCGATTCAACCACGGCAATCGGGTCGCCAGCAACGACTTCCGCACCTTCTTCGGGTAATTCAATAAAAACGACATCGCCTAGTTTTTCTTGGGCGAAATCAGAGATGCCCAAAGTAAACACGTCATCTCCGTCTTCACGTAACCACTCATGGGATGCTGCATATTTTAAATCTGCTGGGATGTTGCTCATGTATTATTCCTTCTTTGAGAATTTCTAATATTAATCAAACTGTTTTTCGCCATTACGGACAAACGGAAGTGCCACAATACGCACAGCGACCATTTTACCGCGCATTTCAACAAAACAGGAACCCTTTAAATCTTTAGGGATACGTGCAATGGCAATAGACTGAGATAAAGTAGGTGAAAAAGTACCACTGGTGATCTCACCAACGGCTGGGCCATCTTCGGTTGCATGAATGGCTTGGTGTGAACGCATAACGCCACGACCTTCAAGCACAATACCGGTTAACTTACCGTATTGACCTTCGGCTTTAACTTTTTCAAGAGCCGCTCGGCCATTAAATGTCCGATCTGCAGGCTCCCAAGCGAGAGTCCAGCCCATCGCTGATTCTAAAGGATGCTTGCTGTCATCCATATCGTTGCCATATAAGTTCATGCCGGCTTCTAGCCGCAACGTATCGCGAGCACCCAGACCGGTAGGAACAATACCTGCCGCAAGCAGGTCCTGCCAAAACTTATTGACCTCGACATGGGGGAGCATAATTTCTAAGCCATCTTCACCAGTGTAACCAGTGCGAGCAAAAAACCACTCTTGATGAGGCAAGCCTTGGAAAGGGGTTAAGCTTTGTACAATCGTCGCTGCATCGCTAGGCAAAACGCTCAGCGTTTTTTCAATAGCTTTAGGCCCCTGTACCGCAACCATGGACAAATCATCGCGCTCGGTAAGAGTTGCGTCAAATGATTGAATTTCTTGGTTCATCCAAGCAAGGTCTTTGTCTCGAGTAGAGCAGTTTACAACCGTGCGGAAACCTTTTTTCATACGATAAACAATAAGGTCGTCAATGACGCCGCCATCATTATTTAGCATACCGGTATAGAGGGCCTTGCCTTCCGATTTAAGCTTAGCGACATCGTTGGCCAGTAGTTTCTGTAAATAAGCCTCAGCTTGATTGCCCTCCACATCAACGATAGTCATGTGTGATACGTCAAAAATGCCGGCGTCTTCACGTACAGCTTGATGTTCTTTTATTTGAGAGCCGTAGTTGATGGGCATATCCCAACCACCAAAATCGACCATTTTAGCACCTGCATCGAGGTGTGCTTGATATAAAGAAGTACGCATTGCCATTCGTTAGCCTTTTTAAGGATAATTTTTTCTTCGAAGGCTACCGTAAATGAACAACTTTGTCATTCGTCTTGAAGGTTCCTGCCCAATTGGACAGGTGTTTAGAAGTCATTACACCCGTGAGCTTAAGCAGCCCTATTACGGCTTTCTGCAGCGGGGTCGATGAAGATGCGTTCAGCTTTCATCATGCGAATAAGCAGTAACGAGGAATGTATCGCAGAATCTTGTGCTGTTTGGGTTAACTCACGCAAAGTTTGATTCTGATGATTGAGCTCACTAAAGGCAAATTCGATAAGCTCTTCAGTAGAGAGTAGGTTTTTCCCAAGAATAATAGTGGCCATGTTTTTCTCGCGTGAATATGGTGAATACAATGGTGTTATCGGCCACTCTCGTAAAGGGTTTAATAGTATTCCTGTGAACTGGCTCTCAATTAGTCAAAGTATCTGTTCTTCGCTTAAAATAGGCAGTCTTATTTCAAATAGGCTACCTTGTCCGAATTCTGACTCAACCCGTAATTGACCGGAATGATGCGTGCCAATAATGAAATAGCAAACAGATAAGCCAAGCCCAGTGCCAATACCAACTTCTTTGGTGGTGAAAAATGGCTCAAATACTTTTTTACGAGTATTGGGCGTCATGCCAATGCCGTTGTCACTGATCGAAATTAGGCAATAGTTATCTTCGATGCTTTGGTGGATATTTATAATACCTTCATCGATATCGTTTAAGGTTTGTTTACGCTCCGAGATAGCATGAGACGCATTTTTAATAAGGTTCAAAATTACTTGTTCAAGCTCAGTAAATACACCGGAAACCTTTACTTGCGGCGCTTGAAAATCTTGATCAATGTTCATTTCAAAATTGCCTTTGATGCTGTAAAGCTTGTCATCAGTCACCGCAATATTGATCGCATTTTCAAGCACATCAATAATCATGCAAGGCTGCAAAGTGACTTCATTAGAACGACTAAATTGCAACATATTCGTAACTAGTTTCGATGCCCGAATACCAGATTCAGAAATGTTTTTTAAAAAGGTAGTAACTTTACGCTTGGTTAAATAGTCATACATTTGATTCAGGTCGACCTGGCTAAGCTCTGCTTGTTTTTTATTCGCAGCAAGCTTTGGGTCAATGCGTCGCGCAATGTTTTGAGCACTTTGAACAATTGCTGATAGAGGGTTGTTAATTTCATGTGCCATGCCTGAGGCCATCCCCCCTAAAGACATGACTTTGTCACTGTGGATCATGGTTTCTTCCATGCGGAACTTCTCGGTCACGTCATCTATACGAATAACGGCATCGTTGCTGTTGACCTGCTGTAGCGGGTACACGACGATGTCGAGCAAGTACGTCTTGTGGTCTTTGATAAACTCAACATTACGCAAGGTTTTGGTTCGTTTTGTAATAATAGATTCTTGTAACCAGTCTAGATGGCTGTTCATATAAGGAAATGCCTTGACGAGATGCTCACCTTTGGCATCACTGCTTGAAGTTGATGTTAAGTGGGTTGCTTCGGCGTTCCACTGAGTCACAATTAAAGATTGATCAATGGCGATAATAGCTGACGGCATCGAGTTAATGATACTGTTCAAAAACTGTTGGAATTCAGTTAGCTTAGTTTCGATTCGCTTTCTAACTTGCACCTCTAATTCTAGCTTTCTGTTACTTGAGCGCATTTCAGCTGCGTAGGCATTTGCGTTTTGATGGGCGAGGGCAGCGCGGTCTCGTTCAGAAATAATAATTTCTTTACGTGATTGAATTCCATCGATAAGCCCATTAAGTGCATTGACTAAATCACCCAGTTCATCATTTTGTGATCGTTTGGCTCGTATCGGGGAGCTTGTGGTAAGGGTTAACTCTTTGGTCACTTCAATAAGGTGACGAATTGGCTTTAGAACTAGCCAACGAAAATAATAATGTAGGCCGAAAATAACCGCGAGAACCATTAGCCATTGAATGGCAACTTGGGCCGAAGGTGATAACCAACTGCCAGTATGTATCAGAGCGGTGATGGTAGAGACCAATATTATCACAATGAAATAACTGATCATGAGCTTGTGACTTAATGACTTAATCGGGCGCATAGATTTAATCCAAAAAAGAGTTCTGAAGTGACAAAATGGTTAGATACCAGTGTTGTAAATGAGGGGTATCTATTTGATGTTGTTCGGCAAGGGTTAACAAAAAACCTAAGATAAATTCGATCTCAGTCTTGCGCTTGAAATAAATATCTTGTTGCATTGATGAATAATTGTCCGACGTAAGGCTTATAACATCATAAATCGTTTCTGTTAGTGGGCTGGGCAAGGCAATGTTTTCCGCCCAAGCAATTAATTCAATTTCGTGACAGAGGAAGCTTATGGCTTCTTTGTATTCTGAGCCAATAAGGGCACCATTTTTGACTTGGTAATAGGCCGTCAATGGATTAACCACCGCATTCATCGCTAGCTTTTTCCATAAGGAGCTTAATATTCGATCATCTGCCTGGAACCCCATGTTACCCGGCCATTTGGCAATAGTACTTACCCAATTATGTTGAATAGGGTTGGTTGCAAGGGGGTAACCTAGAGGCGTTACTCCAAAGGCTTTTTGATGAAATATCCTATCTGCTTGTTTAAACACGGCGTTGGTAGTCATTGCAAAAATAACTCTGCCTGGGAAATGCTCTGCCAGAAGTTGCTGTGGCCCCATGCCATTGTGCAACAATACGACGCTCGCTTGTGAGTGTTGAGTTAATAATTTCGTTGCTAATGCTAAGCTGTACTCGGCTTTTGAACACAGCCATATTAGATCAATGGGTTGATGGTTGTTTTCTAATGGACACCACCGAAGGTCAATGAGTGTATCAGTGTAGGCTTGGTTTGGTAAAACTAAGTTCGGTTTATGGCGGTATACCCAGACTTGAGAATATTGTTGAATATGAGCGCAAACTAAGCTGCCAATGGCGCCAGGACCGACAATAAGACTCTGTACTATTTGATTCATGGCAGATGCACTAACTAGGAAGTTAATGCATCGTAACCAATTTTTTCAAAAGACTGTAGTTAGGCGTAGGATATTTGATCGTCCTCCCAGAAAAATACCGAATAACCAGCAGTTAAACCATTAAGCCGAGTTAGTGCTTCCGATAAAAAGCTGGTGGCGTCTGCAGGGGTTGCCGTTACAGAGTCAACGATGTCGTATTGTAAGGTGCCTGACAGATGGCAAAAGTTACCCGCGGTCGGATAGGCTTTTACAAAAACGCTGTCCTGAACTCGTCGAATTAAGGTCTGGGTAATGAAGGTAGGTTCATGGCCGTATAAAACAATTGCAAAAGTGTCTTCACTAATGCGAGCAATATCATCAAGTGGTCTTGCTGTATCTTGAAGGCGCTTACCCACTAGTTTCAGCAAGCCATTCAGCTCAGAGCGATCTTTAGTTTTACGCAGCTGTTCAAAGCCATCAATACGGCACAGCAACAAACCAATATGGCCAGAGCGGCCCTTATGTTGTTTTAAATAGCGCGATAGCTGATGTTCTAAGTATTTTAAATTGCCCACACCTGTTGTTGGGTCGGTGCGATTTAAAATAGATAGCTTTTTATACTGGTCTTTTATTTTTTGCTCACGTTTAAGCAGTGTGTTTTGAACTTGTGAAATACGCTGTGCTGCGTAAACACGAGGTAGAAGTTGGCTTTTTAGCGTCGTTTTGCCGATAAAATCATCAACGCCACTGGCAAAAGCTTCTTTGAGGTCGTTAGTTTCTTCTTTAGCAGTGAGTAGCATTATGTAGGTGAATTCGTTTTTCCGGCGGTTAAGCTCACGAACCAGTTGAGTTAGCGCTAGACCATCCATACCCGGCATCAACCAATCAGCCAATAGTATATCGGCGTTTCGAGATTTCAGCATTGAAATGGCATCTATTGCGTTATCGGCGATGCGAATATCGGTAAAACCGACAGAATCGAGATATTTCTTAACAACTGCGCTGCTAAATTTGGTGTCATCGACAATCATGATCGATGCATGAAGTGCTTGCATATCCTTTGCCCGCTATAAGAGTTAAATCGTAAATTGAGTATAAATTGATCCACTGAATGGAACAATCGCTTCAAGAATTTAAACTGGTAAATATGACTATTTGAGATATAGCTTACATTAATTGATCAAAAAACAAACAGTCAAGCTGTTGTTTGCAGTTTTTAGGATGGATTTTAAAAAAAATAAGAGAATTACTGTTGAAAAGTCTATGGACACCCCCATTTATCGTGTGCATAAGAGGTAACCACAGGTTTTCTGGGTATTACCATTAACAACAACACTCCCAACATTAATATTTAGGAGATCTATAAGATGAATATTCGTCCTTTGCATGATCGCGTCGTTGTACGTCGCAAGGAAGAAGAGCAACAAACCGCGGGCGGTATCCTTTTACCAGGTTCTGCTAAAGAAAAACCTTCTCAAGGTGAAGTTTTAGCTGTCGGTAATGGTCGAGTTTTAGACAATGGCGAAGTTCGCGCGTTAGACGTTAAAGTCGGTGATACAGTGGTTTTCGGCCAATATTCTGGCAACGCTGTAAAGGTTGATGGCGAAGAGCTATTAATCATGAGCGAAAGCGACATTTTTGGTGTGATCGTCTAAGTCACTCATTCATCAATCTGATTTTTTAAAGGTAAGTAATCATGGCTGCAAAAGAAGTTTTATTTGGCCTTTCGGCTCGAGACAAAATGCAAAAAGGCGTTAACCTATTGGCTGACGCAGTTAAAGTAACATTAGGCCCTAAAGGTCGTAATGTTGTATTAGATAAGTCCTACGGTGCACCGGTTGTCACTAAAGACGGCGTATCTGTTGCTAAAGAGATTGAACTAGAAGACAAGTTCGAAAACATGGGCGCTCAGATGGTTAAAGAAGTTGCCTCTAGAGCGAACGATGAAGCCGGTGACGGAACCACAACAGCAACGGTATTAGCACAAGCATTCGTTAACGAAGGCTTAAAGTCTGTTGCTGCTGGCATGAACCCAATGGATCTTAAGCGCGGTATCGATAAAGCCTCTGCGGCTGTTGTTGAGCAATTAGCTCTGCTTGCAATTCCATGCACCGATGCGAAGTCTATCGCACAGGTCGGTACAATTTCTGCAAACTCAGACGCTACAATTGGTCAGCTTATTGCTGATGCAATGGAGCGTGTAGGTAAAGAAGGCGTTATCACTGTTGAAGAAGGCACTGGTTTTGCTGACGAGTTAGAAGTTGTTGAAGGTATGCAGTTTGACCGTGGTTACTTGTCACCTTATTTCGTGACTAACCAAGACAACATGACCGCTGAGCAAGAAAACCCGTACATCTTATTAGTCGACAAGAAGATCACCAACATCCGTGACCTTATTCCTATTTTGGAAGCTGTTGCTAAATCGGGTCGTCCATTGTTCATCATTGCTGAAGACATCGAAGGCGAAGCATTAGCAACTTTGGTTGTTAACAATATGCGCGGAACCGTTAAAGTAGCCGGTGCTAAAGCGCCTGGTTTTGGCGATCGTCGTAAAGCAATGTTACAAGACCTTGCTATTTTAACGGGCGGTACGGTTATTTCTGAAGAAATTGGCCTAAGCCTAGAAACAGCAACATTAGAACACCTTGGTTCAGCTAAGCGTGTTACTTCTACTAAAGAAGTTACCGTTGTTGTTGATGGTGCTGGTGAAGAAGCAGATATTAGCGGACGCGTTGAGCAGATCCGTGCTGAGATTGAGCAATCTACTTCAGACTACGACAAAGAAAAGCTTCAAGAACGTGTGGCTAAACTAGCTGGCGGCGTTGCCGTAATCAAGGTTGGTGCTGGTTCTGAAGTTGAAATGAAAGAAAAGAAAGCACGCGTAGACGACGCACTTCACGCAACGCGCGCAGCGGTTGAAGAAGGCGTAGTTGCTGGTGGTGGTGTTGCTTTGGTTCGCGCTTTAAGCAACATTGGTAGCCTAGTTGGCGACAACGAAGACCAAAACGTTGGTATCGCACTTGCACTACGTGCAATGGAAGCGCCGCTTCGTCAAATCGTTCGTAACGCAGGTGAAGAAAGTTCTGTTGTATTAAACGAAGTGAAGAAAGGTTCTGGTAACTTCGGTTACAACGCAGCTACTGGCGAGTACTTAGACATGATCGAAGCGGGCATCATTGACCCAGCGAAAGTGACTCGTACTGCACTTCAAGCCGCATCTTCTGTTGCTGGCTTAATGATCACCACAGAAGCGATGATTGCTGACCAACCATCTGAAGGTGGCGCACCAGCAATGCCTGATATGGGCGGCATGGGTGGTATGGGCGGCATGATGTAAAGCTCGCTCTAACCGTCTAACTTAGACGCAAGAAAGCTCGTAAGCCTAGTGTTTACGGGCTTTTTTTATGTCTTCGATTTAGTGACGTTCATTTGGTGTATTCAGCTGGACAATATTTTAAAAAATCAACTATAGTGAGGTTTTGGGGTATCTATTGAGGTTAGGGCAGCTGATTATGATATTTAGTAAGCGAAAGTATTTAGCAAAGATAAGCCAGTTAGAAAAAGAGCTAACAATGTACCAAGAAATGGAAGGCGATCTAAGAAAGGAGTTGATTTGTTTTTCCTTAGATTTAGATGGGAAAATCACGGACGTAAATACACGGTTTGTTGAAGTCAGTGGTTACCATGAAACAGAGATTCAGGTTAAGAATATTCGAGATTTAATACACCCTAAATCTGTTAAGAGTGATCATAACCAAGCCATGCTTAACGCATTGAGTAACATGGTTCATTGGCATGGGCGCATGCACCTTAAATCTAAAGGTGATGCTGAAATTTGGTTGCGTGCAGTGGTTCAGCCGAGAAGTTGTGGCTTAATGTTTTCTGTATTCGCTACAGAGGTCACTCATATCATTTCACAATCTAGATCGAATCAAGATATGTTAACCGCACTAACTCGATCCTCAGCGGTGATTGAGTTTAATCTTGACGGAGTGATATTGACTGCAAATGAAAACTTTCTTAATTGTATGCACTACACAAAAGATCAAATACTGGGTAAGCACCACCGTATCTTTTGTGAGCCAAGTTATGTTGAAACGCAAGCATACCAAGATTTCTGGGCTCGCCTTAGAACAGGTAAGTTTGTCTCTGATCGGTTTAAACGTATTGATAGTCATGGTGACATTGTTTGGCTTGAGGCTACTTACAACCCAATTCACGATGACAATGGTGAGCTTTATAAGGTCGTCAAGTTCGCGACTGTAATCACTGAGCAAATTAACAACGAACTCGCTATGTCTGAAACCTCAAATATTGCTTATGAGGTGTCGCAAGAAACGGTTAAAAACACCCTAAAAGCAATCAGTGTTATCGATACGACAATTGAAGCAATGGGGTATTTATCAACTCGAATGGATGGTGCTAGTCAGGGTATATTTGAGCTAGATACTCAATCACAAAAAGTTGCTGAGCTGGTAGAAAGTATCGGTGGTATTGCAGATCAAACTAATTTGCTGGCACTGAACGCTGCTATAGAAGCCGCAAGAGCGGGTGAGCAAGGGCGAGGGTTTGCCGTCGTTGCAGATGAGGTAAGACAGTTGGCCTCTAGGACGAGTACTGCGACGGAAGAGATTATTAGTGTTGTATCAGAAAACAAACAGCTAACTAAAGCAGCGGTATCATTGATTGAGGAGAGTAAAAAGGAAGCGGATAAGGCGTTACAGCTTTCTAATGATGCGGGTCATGTGATGAAAGACATACAAGAAGGTGCAAAACAGGTTGTTGATGCTATCGCAGAGTTTAATAAGAATTTATAGTCAACATTTAGCCCCATAAATGATAAACGGCTCCTATTTAACGCATTTACTCTCATACAAAGCGTTAATGGTGCCTTTATCATAGCCAAATTGTATAAGAACTTCGGTGGTGTGGTCGCCAAGGTTAGCACCTGCTTGATGTTTTTCTCTACGAAAGGGCAGCGCAGAGTTGATTTGCTTTAGCGGATTGCCGTTTTTATCGGTAACACTGGTGATCATGCCTCGTTCTATAAAATGCTCATGATTTGCCGCTTCATTGACGGTTAAAACGGGTTCAACGCAAACATCTAGTTCAGTAAATACGGCATGCCAATGCGCTAAAGATTGCATTATTATTTTTTCGGCAATGGCTTGTTTAAGCACTTGCTGAGCTTGAGGGCGAGGATCGGCGATGGAATTCATAAACTCCATTAATCCTAACTGCTTAAGTAAGCCGGCGGCAAAGATAGGCTCTAGACTGCCTATGGATAGGTGCCTACCATCGGAAGTTTCGTAATAGTCGTAGAACGATCCACCGTTCAGCATTTCTGTTCCGTAAGAAGGGTCTTGCTCACTGATTAAGGCACCTGCGCCAAACATCGTATTGAGGGCGAGTGAGGCATCGCTCATACTGATATCTAAGTGTTGACCTTGCCCAGTTGCGCTGCGTTGGATCACGGCGGCCAAAATTGCCATCACCGCATGGTGCGAGCCGCCAGCAATGTCACCGATCTGAGTACCCGAAAGCACTGGACCGGTTTCTTTTTGCCCCGAATAACTCGCCAAACCAGAAACGGCCAGATAGTTAATATCATGCCCTGCGCGATCTTTATAGGGACCAGTCTGGCCGTAACCGGTAATGGAGCAGTAGATGAGTTTGCTCTGTGCTTTTTGTAACTGCGAGTAATCTAACCCGAGGCGAGTCATGACGCCGGGGCGAAATTGCTCAATCACAATGTCATATTCGCGTACTAGTTTCTCAATAATAGATTTAGCATCTGCATGTTTGAGGTCAATTGCTATCGACTTTTTATTACGGTTAATAGATGCATGTGCGGCAGAAGCTTTGCCCGCTCTAGGTGCAATCGTCTTTAATAAGTCAGGACGCGAAGGCGACTCAACGCGTAATACGTCGGCGCCCATGTCTGCTAATAATTGCGTAGCATAAGGGCCAGGTAGTAACGTCGAAAAATCTAATATTTTTAAACCAGTCAGAGGCAAACTCATAACAACTCCAATGGGGAGAATAAACAGTTCAACACATTCGGACCCAGTTAAACCATTGAACGGCCAATAATTAACTTCATAATCTCATTGGTGCCGGCGTATATTTTTTGTACCCGGGCATCAGCAAATGCACGCGCGACAGGGTATTCCCACATATAGCCATAACCACCATGCAGTTGTAGGCATTGGTCGATAACATCACATTGAATCTCGGTCGTCACTAACTTCAATTTTGCCGCGGTGATTTCATCGAGTTGCTTATCAATGTGTAACTCTAAGCATTTGTCGACAAAGGCGCGCGCCATAGTGACTGTTGCGGACATTTCAGCGAGTTTAAATTGGGTATTTTGAAAAGAAGAAATACTCTTACCAAACGCCTTGCGCTCTTTCACATAGTTAACGGTCTGTTCAAGAATCGATTCGGCACTGCTGAGCGCAGAAAGGCTGACCGACAAGCGTTCTTGAGGAAGTTCTTTCATAAGGTAGATAAAGCCCATGCCTTCTGTACCGAGCAAGTTGCTTTTGGGTACTTTGACATCTTGGAAGAATAGTTCAGACGTATCTTGGGCTTTCATACCAATCTTCTCTAGATTTTGACCTTTCACAAAGCCTTCGCTGTCTGATTCAACCAATAACAAGCTGATGCCTTTAGCGCCTGCTTCAGGGTTGGTTCTTGCGACTACGATAACGAGATCGGCCATTTGGCCGTTGGTGATGAATGTCTTTGATCCATTGAGAATATAATGTTCACCCGATTCATCGAGAATGGCGTTGGTCTTAATGCCTTGCAAGTCAGACCCTGTACCTGGCTCCGTCATGGCAATGGCGGTAATAATGTCGCCGTTCACACAGCCAGGTAAATAGTTTTGCTTTTGCGCTTCAGTGCCGTAATTATAAATGTAGGGCACGGCAATATCTGAGTGCAAAGCAAAGCCAATACCCGATAAACCAAGACGTGCAACTTCCTCATCGACAATCGCATTGCAACGAAAATCAACACCAACACCACCGTATTCCTCAGGGATAGTTGGGCTTAGGTAGCCATTTTCTCCGGCTTTTTTCCAAAGCTCGCGTGAGACTTGTCCGTCTTTTTCCCATTGGGCGTGAAAAGGTTCGGCTTCTTGCGTTAGAAATTTTCGAAAACTATCACGAAACATTTCATGCTCAGATTCAAATACAGTACGTTTTATCATGTGTTTGGTCTCTTATATTTTTTATCACTGCAGTCCCATAAATACCATAGTGATTACGCTGGGTTCAGCGGTCCATTGCTTGAAATTTCGGTCGCCGTAAACCCTTCCATGGGGGCTTGATTGAAACATCCATGTTTCAAACACCCGAATTCCAAGCAATGGACCGCCTCTCTACTATGGGACAGCAGTGATTTTTTTAGGTTTAATCTTTAAAGGTTTTACCGTTTTTGGCCATGCTGTGTAAAATTTCGGGCACGGCGTATCGATCGCCATGCAAACTAGCTAATTCAGTCGCACGAGCAACGAAGGTTGGCAAGCCTGTTTGGTTGATAAATTGTAACAAGCCACCGGTCCAAACGGGTGCACCGATACCCATTATCGAACCAATGTTGGCATCTCTAACGCTCGTTAATACGTTTTCATCTAGACAACGTACGGTTTCAATGGCCATGATATAAAACAGTCGATCTTTAAGGTGTTGTAGTTCAAATTCAGCCTTACCTGCAAATATTTCCTGCAAGCCTGGCCATAAATATTTTTTCTTGTTTTTGGGGTATTCGTAAAAACCTGCGCCCGCTGCTTTGCCTGAACGATTTGACTCTAGCATTCGGTCAACAACTGATTCAGACGGATGCGCTACGTAGGTCAGCCCCTCGGCTTGTATATCTTTAATGGTTTGATTACGAATTTTTTCCATCAAGGTGATGCTTACTTCATCGGTTACCGCCAATGGACCTACCGGATACCCTGCTAAAAATGCAGCGTTTTCAATTGCCGCAGCCGGAATGCCTTCTCCCAGCATGGTGATGCCTTCTTGTGCGAAAGTAGCAAAGACGCGTGAGGTAAAGAACCCTCGGCTGTCATTAACCACAATGGGCGTTTTGCCAATTTGCAACACAAAGTCGTAGGCTTTTGCGAGCGTTTCGTCAGACGTTTCTTTACCGGTAATGATTTCCACCAACGGCATTTTGTCTACGGGTGAAAAGAAATGCAGACCAATAAAGTTAGCTGGGCGTTCAGAGGCTTCTGCTAAACTTGTAATAGGTAACGTTGAAGTGTTGGTTGCAAAGATATTGGAAGGTGCTAGCTGGCGTTCTGCTTCTTTGGTGACGCTGGCTTTTAAGTTACGATCTTCGAAGACGGCTTCAATGATTAAATCGCATCCAGCTAGGTCTTCAACACTGCTCGTCGCTAAAATGCGATCAAGTGTAGCATCACGCTGCTCTGACGTTAGTCGCTTCTTACTGACCTTTCTGTCGAGTAAGTTTTGTGAGTATGCTTTACCTTTTTCAGCTTGCTCAACTGAAACATCTTTAAGTACGACTTCAATGCCTTTACAGGCACTCGCGTAAGCAATACCTGCGCCCATCATGCCAGCACCAAGAATACCTAACTTAGTCACTTGTTCTTTTTCAAAACTGGGAGGGCGAGCAGCACCGGCTTTAATTTCATTCAATTGAAACCAAAGCGTACCGATCATGTTTTTCGAAATTTGGCCGCAAGCCAATTCAATAAAATAGCGGGACTCAATACGTAGGGCCGAGTCCATATCAACTTGCAAACCTTCGACCATTACGCACAAAATTGATTCTGGGGCAGGCAGGGTGCCTTTTGTTTTTTGCCGCATCATCGCAGGGGCGATGGGTAACATTTGAGCCATGGCAGGGTGGTTTGGTTTACCACCCGGAATTTTGTAGCCTTTCACATCATAAGGCTGTTGAGCACTCGGGTTTTCTTTGATCCAGTTAACCGCTGCATCAAGGAGTTGCTCCGGAGTGTCGACAATCTCATTGATCAAACCTAATGCTTTACCTTGCACTGGCTTGAATTGGCGACCTTCTGTTAAGAATGGCAATGCTGCTTGCAAGCCTAGTAGTCGAGTCATTCGCACTGTACCGCCACCGCCAGGTAGCAAGCCCAAGGTTACTTCGGGCAGCCCCAGCGTAACACCTTGGTTTAAAGATACTCGGTAATGGCTCGCCAATGCCAGCTCCCAACCGCCACCTAAAGCAGCACCGTTTATACAGGCAACAACCGGCTTGCCAGAAGTTTCAAGTGTGCGCATGGCACTTTTAATGCGGGTGAGCATGTCATTCAAAATGTGCGCATTTTCGTGCGTTGTTTTATAGAGGTCCTCTAAATTGCCTCCGGCAAAAAAGGTCGACTTATTGGAACGCATAACGATGCCGATCCAATCATCATGTTGTAATTTCTTGACAGCGGCGACGAAGGCATCAGTGAACTCCTGATCCATTAAGTTTGCACTGGCGTTAGGCTTATCAAAAATAAAATGAACAATATTGTTTTGATCTTTTTCGTAGTTAACTGAAGTCATTTATTATTCTCCTAAACCCAATCTTATAGTCGCTCGATAATTGTTGCGATACCCATACCACCACCTACACACAAAGTTGCTAGGCCTGTCTTTAAGTCACGCGCTTCTAACTCATCAAGCAGGGTGCCTAGAATCATTGCACCGGTAGCGCCAAGTGGATGTCCCATCGCAATAGCACCGCCGTTTACGTTGACTTTATCGTGCGCTACGTTCATTTCAGCCATAAATCGCAACACAACAGACGCGAATGCTTCATTGACTTCAAACAGGTCGATATCTGAAGCGGACATACCCGCCACTTTTAAAGCTTTTCGTGCCGCCGGTGCTGGCCCGGTCAACATGATTGTGGGGTCCGAGCCGACCACGGCGGTGGCAATGATGCGCGCGCGCGGCCGCATACCGAATGCTTTGCCAGCCTGTTCACTGCCGATTAACACTGCGCTGGCGCCGTCTACAATGCCAGAGGAGTTGCCAGGCGTATGAACATGTTGAATCGCTTCTATTTGCGGGTATCGCTCACGGGCAACGCCGTCAAAACCCATCTCGCCCATCATCTGAAACGAAGGTTTTAACTGCGCGAGTGTTTCGACCGTGCTGTCTCCACGAATAATTTCATCCTGGTCAAGAATGGTAAAACCGTTCCGATCAACAACAGGCACAACCGACTTAGCAAAAGCACCGTTTTGCCATGCTGCTGCAGCACGGTGGTGTGAAGTCGCTGCAAACTGGTCAACATCGGTACGTGAAAACCCACCTAACGTCGCGATTAAATCGGCACCAATGCCTTGTGGCATAAAACCGACTTTTAAATTAGTCTCCGGGTCCATTGCCCATGCGCCGCCGTCACTGCCCATAGGCACGCGCGACATAGATTCAACGCCGCCAGCAACAATTAAGTTTTCCCAGCCTGAGCGGACTTTCATCGCCGCAATATTGACGGCCTCAAGACCGGACGCGCAAAACCGATTGAGTACCACACCGGCCACATCATCATTCCAGCCAGCGGCTAAGGCGGCGGTCTTGGCGATAACCGCACCTTGATCGCCAACCGCCGTCACGCAACCCATGACAATGTCATCGACGTCTTGAGTATCAAACTGATTTCTTTCTTGAAGGGCATTTAAAAGATCGGTCAGTAAGGTAATAGGTTTTACTTCGTGCAGAGCACCGGTTGCCTTTCCTTTACCTCGAGGAGTGCGAATTGCGTCAAAAATGAGAGCATCATTTATCATTTTATTGGTCCCATAACGGATGATTCAGAGCGAACTTAGAGCATAGGCAGCCATTAGCCATGTCTCAATGATCAATTCTTGCATCTTAGTTGACTTTTTATTGCATGGCGGTGGTTATGGGGGATACAAATATTACTTAATCGTTGTGAATTAACTGCTCTCGGTAAGCTCCAGGCGTTAACCCGGTCCATTTTTTGAACGCACGTGCAAACGCTGCTGATTCGGAAAAACCAAGTTGTAAGGCAATATCTTGAATTGAATTGTCGGGCACATTGAGCAAACTCTGTGCTCTATCGCGTCGCAGACTGTCTTTTATTTCCTGAAAACTGCTGCCTTCAATTTTTAACCTTCGACGTAGCGTATGCGTACTCAGACTTAGCTCCTCAGCAATGACTTCAAAGCTCATGTTTTCTAATTCTGTTTGTAGACCTTGGCGGTTTAATAGCAAACCCTTTACTTGGCCGGTCAGACTGTTGTCTTGGCAGAACTGTGTCAATAAGGACTCAGGAGCATGTCCTAAAAAGGGTAATAGGGTTTCGGGGTTTTGTTGGATTGGGAGTTCCAACAAATGACGACTGAAGACAATGCTATTCTCTGCTTGTGAAAAGGCATGTCGACATGGAAACATACTTGGGAATTCGTCGACAAAGTTGGGCTCAGCAAAACGAAAATTAACTCGCTCTAACATGATGGGTTTATCTATCAACCAGCACGACAATCGAATCCAAATTACAAATATTGAAGTCACGATAAACGAATCATCGATTTTATGCGGGTTGTCTAGATGAATGAGTAAGTGCGCTTCATTACCGGACTCTTTTAATTCTAGCCTAAAATCGTCTGATACTATTGCCATGTATCGCGCGCTGCGAAGAAGGGTGCGACGTAAATTACCAGCGGTAATGATGGCATGGCACATCATGGCAAAAGTCCCTAGTTTCATTGGACGGCTAAAGAAGCCGCCCGACTCATCTCCTAAATGGAACCACATAGCTCGAAGTAACGCGCCAAAATCATCTAAACTCACTCGGTTTTGGCACTTTGGGTCGTTATACATGCCCCACAAATACAGCATGCCAGACTCTGTAAATAGACTCTTGATGTTAATATTTTGCCGGATGCAACCTGCTAACGCGGACCGTACAAGTTCAATGGGGACTGAATGTTTGTTTTCCATAGATTTCTTATTATTAGCAGATATTGGTTTCCAAACGAGGCTTTTAATCTTTATAACCCTAGATTACCAAATAAAGACAGTAGGTTCTGATCTTTTTATTCCAGTAGTTTGAACACCATTTGAGATTAGTGCCATTTCCTGCTAAATGACACCACTTATAAGACGTATGTGACTTGTAAAACGATTGTTAAGCGAAATACGGTCAGTTAGACTGCTTTCCAATAACAACTAAACTCAGGCTACTGCTCTTAGTTCATGAAATACCTTAACTTTAAATACATACTTGTGTTCTTGGTCGTTTATCTCCTTGCATTGGCCGCTATGTTCCCGGTGCGTTGGGTTTTACCTACATTGGCCCCAGTAATGTCCAGTGCAGGCTTGTCGGCCGAACAGGTTGAAGGCAGTATTTGGCAAGGCCAAGCAGTTGTTAAACATAAACAAGTTGGTGATATACAGCTAAAGTGGCGTACTAAACCGCTGCATTTATTTCGCTTGGCATTACCTTTCCAAGTTTCTATGCTAGGACAGTATTTTGATTTTGAAGCTTTAGTGAGCCCGTCGGTGTTCGGTATGGCTATTGATGATTTAACCGGTTATGTCGATGAGCAAGCATTAACGCCTTTTTTGCAGCCCTATCGGGTTACCTTACAAGGGAGGTTGCAGTTAGATCAACTCTCCGCCGCCAGTTCTTGGGGCTATAAATTAGGAGATGCGTCAGGCTCTTTAAGCTATTCAGGTGGGCCAATTTCAGTTCCTGTCGGCCGATCAGTTCAGCAATATGAGGTCCCCACCATGCTAGGCGAGCTGTCTAACAACGATAAATTATGGCAATTGTTAATTACCGATACCGGTGCGCAAGAATTTATTGTGTTGTCACTAGATCGAACAGGAATGGGTACATTGTCAGTTAAAAGAACCTTAGCAGAAGTAATGGATATACCCCTGCCTACGGGTGGTCGTTCGTTGCTCGATGTGTCTCAGCAGGTGTTTTAATGGATTGGATTAATCAGACATTGAGTATTTGGCTCAAAGCGCAACGCTACATTATATATTTGATGATTATTCTAAGCGCCATTCTATGCGCGCAATTAACTTGGTTATTGTTAGCGCCCAGCACGCAAGTAAATGTACCCCGTATACTACCTGCCGTTCCTACGTCGAATTCTTCCCAAGGCGTGAATTGGGCTGAAGTTGGTAGTCAAGCAGCGAGTAGAGAGTTTTTTGGCAGTGTTGTAGTAGAAACAGAAGAAGAAGTAGACGAAATAGAAGCGCCAGAAACTAAATTAAACCTAACCTTACACGCGGTGATGGCGCAGGGTGAGGGTCAAGGCTTTGCTATAATTGGCGAAGGAAATGGAGCAGGAAAAGTCTTCACTGTTACTGAGGATATGTTTGGCCAAGCCAGCTTATCTAAAGTATTTGGCGATCGAGTTATTCTTGACCGTAATGGCCAATTAGAGACATTACGTTATGAAAAAATAATCTCAAGTGGTCTAATGCAGCCGGTACAGTCAGTCGAAAGTAATGATGGCTCATCTGATAGTTTCCAAGAAGCACTGCAACAAGCTAACCGTGCCGTCGCCTCAGGTGGAGACTTGCAAAGCCAAGTTCAAGGCATGGTCACTTATGTACAAGAACGCGCCAATGCAGATCCCGAAGCCTTTATTAATGAAATGGGTTTACTGCCCACAGAAGGGGGTTATCAAGTCACCCGGCAAGCGCGACAATTACAAATGGTGGGTTTACGGCCAGGTGATATAGTTACAGCGGTTAATGATTCACCGGTCGGTAATATTCAGTCCGATCAAGTATTACTCAATCAATTTTTACAGACTGGTGGTGAACTGAAAATTCAAATTCGCCGTGGTTCTCGATCTTTTACCATCTATCAGTCGATACCGACTTTTTAATTAAGGAACTAGCGAATGGTCGTCTTCAATCAAATTCGTCTTGTCATTGTATTTTTACTGATGAGTGTTGCAGTAAATGTCTACAGTGCGGGTGATGCAAAATTCACCTTAAATATGCAAGATGCTGAAATCAAAGAAGTGATCGATTTGGTTGCTAAAGTGACAGGCAAGGTTTTTATTATTGACCCTAGAGTGCGCGGTAAAGTGACGGTGATTTCTGAAAAAGAAATGACTGAGAAGCAAATCTATGAAGTTTTCTTAGCCACATTAGAAGTCTACGGTTTTTCAGCTGTTGATACGGGCGATGTCATTAAAATTA
This sequence comes from Reinekea sp., assembly GCF_046710285.1. GTDB lineage: Bacteria > Pseudomonadota > Gammaproteobacteria > Pseudomonadales > Natronospirillaceae > Reinekea. Next base: position 33,703 of record NZ_JBKEGY010000012.1, on the reverse strand, counting down.
TCGGCCAAGCCGATATCAAGTCAGCCGGTATTGAAGTGGTTACGAAAGAAGGTGAGACTGGCGAAAAGATCATCACTCGAGTGTTTCCCATTCAAAATGCCTCAGCAATGGAATTAGTACCTATTTTACGCCCAATGGTGGCAAATTATGGGCATTTAGCCGGAGTGCCTTCGGCTAACGTACTTATCGTTGCCGATCGAGCGACCAATATTGAGCGTATGGCCGAAATTGTGAAACTGCTCGATAAGGCCGGAAGTGAAGAGATTGAAGTTGTTAATCTAGAGCATGCTTGGGTTGGCGGAATGATTACGCTATTAGAGCGAATTTCACCGACAGCTGTTGCAGGCGGTGCTCAATCTCGAGCAACCAGTTCACGAGAAGTTCAACTTGTCGGTGATGAACGCAGTAATCGCATTATCGTCAAAGGTGAAAAGGAAGCACGGGCGCAAATCGTTGAATTGATTAAAAAGCTCGATACCCCAGCGCAAGAAAACGCGACTTTTAAAGTAATTTTTTTGAATAATGCCGATGCTAAAAAAATGGCTGAAATACTAAAAGGTGTTTCTGCAGCCGCCTCTACAGGTGCAGCAGCGGGTCAAGGAGCGCCGCCGTCGCAGCCGATCTCCATCCTGGCGGATGAAGAGCAAAATGCTTTGATCGTGCGTGCAGAGCCATCAGAACTGGTTGAACTAGAGCAATTGATTTCACAATTAGATATTCCACGTGAGCAGGTGTTGATCGAAGCCGCTATTGTCGAAATTACCGGTAATAATTTAGATGCATTGGGTGTGCAGTGGGCAACAAACCCTGAATTAGCAGGGGATGGCGTACCGTTTGTTGCGTCTTCCTTTTCTGAAGCTGGCGCGAGTCTAGGGCAGGTGGCTGGGAATGTAGCCTCAAGTGGCGTAGGGGCGTTAGCTAATTTGCCTAATGGAGCCTTTATTGGGCTAGCAGATCCTTTTGGTAGTCCGGCATCTTTTGGTGCAATTATTCAAGCGATAGAATCGCAAAGTAACACCAACCTTTTATCTACGCCAAGTGTCATGACATTAGATAACAGCGAAGCTTTTATTACCGTGGGCAGTTCAGTTCCGTTTAAAACCGGTGGAGAATCCGCAGATAACCCATTTTCTATTAATCGCCAAGATGTTGGTACGACGCTGTCGGTCATCCCGCATATCCAGCAAAACGGGGCGATACGTTTAGAGGTTGACCAGACTGTTGAATCTGTAAACGAAGACAACTCTTTTGGCGCGGTCGATGTGGTCACAAACAAACGGCAAGTCCAAACGGAAGTCTTAGTGAATGATGGTGCGACGATTGTATTGGGTGGCCTAATCTCCGATAGAATTACTGAGTCTGAAAGTCGTGTACCGTTTTTCGGTAAAATTCCAATTTTAGGAGTTTTGTTTAAATCTAAGACTATCAAGAAAGAAAAGACCAATTTGTTGATCATATTGCGTCCTACCATTGTATCTAATAACACAGATGGACTTCGTGAAAGCCGACTAAATGGCATTTGGGAATTACGCATCCAGAATATGGATGGCAAGAAAAACCTAATTGAGCCTTCGGTAGATAACATATTCGATGGCGCCTATTTTGAAGGTGCACCATCTGAGAGCGAATAGGTGTAATCTTTGGTTTACATTTGGAGGTGTTTTTTGAAATCCACAATGTAGGGCAATGAGGTTTACACTTAGGTAATTTCAATTAGAATAGCGCCTGATTTTGACTCTCTTGCATTAAATTGCTTAGCTCCTACCCATGTGGTGTCGGAGCTTTTTTTTGCCTAAAATTTGTGGCGAATGCAAAACAGCAATGCACTTTTTTTAGTTCCTACTGTTGCTCGGCTATGGTAAAACAACGTGCGAACATCAGGAGAACGAATTCAATGACGCTAATCCCAGAAACACTGCGCGATAACGTACGTTTATTAGGTGAATTGCTTGGTGGCACCCTGTTAGAACATCATGGCACCGATATTTACCGAAAAGTGGAAGAAATACGCAAACAAGGTAAAGTTGTCAACCAGAGTGATACTGGCGATGCAACTGAGCTAATTAAAACCTTGTCCTCTTTAGAAGATAAAGACATCTTGCCCATCGCTCGGGCTTTTAATCAGTTCTTAAATCTTGCCAACATTGCAGAGCAGCAATATTTTTCATCTGCCGAGTCTTCTAATAAAGATATTCTTGAAGACTCTATTGTCGAGCTGACCCGTAACATAGGCAAAGACCAAGTCGCTGCGGCACTAAAAGAGCTAGACATTGAACTGGTACTCACCGCACACCCAACCGAAGTCACTCGGCGTACGCTGATTCGCAAGTATGAGCGAGTTTCTAAAGTGCTACGCGAAAGCTCTCGTACCGATTTATTCCAGTATGAAAAAGACCAGCTTACCGACCAGCTAAAGCGCACCATTGATGAAGTTTGGCATACCGATGAAGTGCGTGATGAACGCCCCTCGGCTGTCGACGAAGCGAAGTGGGGCTTTGCTGTTATTGAAAATTCATTGTGGAGCGCCGTTCCAGATTTTTTGCGTGAACTTGATGCCATTGCTCGGCGCACAACGGGCCAAGGCATTGGCATAGACCATTGCCCATTCCATTTTTATTCGTGGATGGGTGGCGATCGAGATGGCAACCCTAACGTGACCCACGAAGTAACACGCGAAGTGTTGATTTTAGGTCGCTGGATGGCAGCAGATTTGTACCTGCGAGATATCTCCGACCTTACGGCACGCTTGAGTATGGAAATTACAACACCAAGCTTTGCGGAGAACTGGGGAGAGCACGCTAAAACTCCTTATCGTCAATGCATGCACCGCATTAAACAAAATTTACAGAACACACGTTTGTGGGCAGAAGAGACCTTGGCCGGTCAGGTCAGTACCACCAAGCCTCCTATTAGCACGAAAGAGGAGCTGCTAGCACCGTTAATGGCCTGTTATGAATCTTTATGTGAAGTGGGCTTGAAGCGAGTTGCCGATGGTGAGCTGCTAGATACAATACGCCGAGTGCACTGTTTTGGCATTAGCTTGGTGCCGTTAGATATTCGTCAAGACAGTGAGCGTCATTTGTTGGCGATTGATGAAGTTACGCAGTACGTGGGTTTAGGGAGTTATGCCCAGTGGGACGAAAACAAAAAGCAAGCCTTCTTATATGAGCAGCTCGAAAGCAAACGACCTCTAATACCGCGTAAATGGCAACCCAGTGCTGATACCTTAGAAGTGCTCGATACCTGTTTTGAAGTTGCCAAGCAGCCTCGGGAAACACTTTCTCACTATATTATCTCTATGGCTCGACACCCATCTGATGTGTTAGCTGTCGCTCTATTGCTAAGAGAATGTGGCGTCGAATGGAATGTACCCATAGTACCGTTGTTTGAAACCTTAGACGATTTAGATCGAGCGCCTAAAGTAATGACTGAACTGTGGGAAAGTAAATGGTATCGCGAGTATATTGATCAGCAACAAACCGTCATGATTGGTTACTCAGATTCAGCTAAAGATGCCGGCAAAATTACCGCAACTTGGGCGCAATACAAAGCACAAGAAACGCTGGTGAAATTGGCGAAAAAGAATGAAGTGACGCTTATGCTGTTCCACGGCAGAGGCGGTACCATTGGTCGTGGCGGCGGTCCAGTAGAAAAGGCCATGGCATCGCAACCGCCAGGGTCGGTACCAGGCCGTATTCGCGTGACAGAGCAGGGCGAGATGATCCGCTACAAATTTGGCCTGCCTAGAGTGGCGATTCGATCGTTGGCTGTCTATGTGGCGGCAACTTTGCGCGCTACGCTAGACCCGCATGATGCGCCCAAACCCGAATGGCGCACACTTATTGAGCAGATGTCCGATCAGAGCTTACATCGTTATCGCCAAATTGTGCGAGAGGATGAACGCTTTGTGCCGTATTTTAGATCGCTTACGCCGGAGCAAGAGTTAGGGAAGCTGGCATTAGGCAGTCGCCCAGCTAAGCGTAAGGCCAGTGGCGGCATTGAAAGTCTTAGAGCTATTCCTTGGGTTTTTGCTTGGATGCAAGTGCGATTAAACTTGCCTGCCTGGCTCGGTGCGCCACAAGCCTTAGATTTTGCCCTGAAAGAGCAACCCGACGTCTTAGCAGATATGGTCGAGAACTGGCCTTTTTTCAGTAGCTACCTCGACTTATTAGAAATGGTAATAGGAAAGGCAGATGGTTCTATTGCGGCTTATTACGAACAGCAGCTAGTTGATCCTGCTTACCACAGTTTAGGCGAAGTATTGCGTACCGATTTAAAGCGTAGCGAAGTATTATTAAATGAAATTAAAGACCAAGATATGATATTGGCCTCTGATCCATTGCTGCGCCAGTCAATAAATGTGCGTAATCCATATACTGACCCTTTGAACTATTTGCAGGCTGAATTGCTCAAAAGGGAGCGAAACTCAGGGCAAATTAGCCAAGATTTAGAACAGGCCTTGAAAGTGACCATGGCAGGAATATCAGCAGGGATGCGGAATACGGGTTAACTACGACTAATATATGCTGTGGTTATAGCCAGTTATTCATCAATTGATGGTTGTAACTGGCTATTTCCAAGAGTAGAGTAGCCAATCGTTTTTTTTAAGCAGGTGTATAACCTATTGTTTAGGTTGTTTTTTGTACACTTAATTCAGTGATTATAGGAGTACGTGATTGATGCGTATTATTTTGCTCGGGGCACCAGGTGCTGGAAAAGGCACTCAAGCTCAGTTCCTTTGTGAGAAATTTGATATCCCTCAGATATCAACAGGTGACATGTTACGTGCAGCTGTAAAAGCGGGAACCCCTTTAGGCGTTCAAGCAAAAGAAATAATGGATCAAGGTGGTCTCGTTTCTGATGACATCATTATTGGACTAATTAAAGAGCGAATCAAAGATGCGGATTGTGCAAATGGTTGCCTTTTCGATGGCTTCCCGCGCACCATTCCACAAGCCGATGCATTAAAAACTCAAGGCATTGAAATAGATGCAGTGATTAACTTTGATGTGGCCGACGCCGAAATTATTGCGCGTTTGAGTGGTCGTCGTGTTCATCCTGCTTCAGGTCGTATTTATCACCTTAAGCACAGTCCACCAGCTAAAGACGGACTTGATGATGAAACAGGTGAAGAGCTTGTTCAGCGAGAAGACGACAAAGAAGAAACTGTTCGTAAGCGTCTAGAAATTTACCATGAGCAAACGAAGCCTTTGGTCGAGTACTACAGTGGCTGGGCTAAACAAGACCCTGCAGCAGCCCCTAAGTATGTCTATATCGAAGGTGTTGGCAGTGTTGATGATATCAAAGCAAAGGTTATCGCAGCGCTGTAATATTTGCTTTGTAATGCTGTTCCCGTTCGAGGATCAGTACAAAACAATGGCATTGATGGTTAACATCAATGCCATTGCTCTTTCTACAGAATCAGAATTATTCGTTAAGATTTAAATTGCTGCGATTGGTCTTCTAAAGCTTGAGTAGATTGGTTCAGCCTAAGCATGGCTTTTGACGTTAAGCTGGCCTTGTCGGCGATATCAACCAATAGCATAGAAATTTTATTTACCGAGGCGTCAATCGCGCTGGTTGCATCAGTTTGCTCTTGTGTTGATTGTGAGATTTGGTCGTTCATCTCTCTAATATTTTGCATTGAACTGTGCAAGCTGGTGATGGAGTTTTGCGCAGAATCTGAGTGAGACTTAGCTGACTCGGCAGAGCCGCTGGCATTGTTTACGGCCTCTACGGCAATATGAACTTCTTTGGTAAACTCCTCAACCATCACTTTTATTTCAGTTGTGCTTTGATCTGTGCGCTGTGCCAAGGTTCTTACTTCATCTGCTACTACCGCAAACCCTCGGCCTTGTTCTCCAGCCCTGGCTGCTTCAATAGCCGCGTTTAACGCTAGTAAGTTGGTTTGTTCAGACACACCTTGAATCACATCGACAACAGAATAAATTTGCTCAGTTTTAACCGCAAGTTGTGATAACCGTGTACTGGCTTCTGTAAGTTGAGAGTGGAGTGCTAATACCTGTTCACTGCTTTGATGTACTTGAGTTTGGCTCTGGTCACATAAGGCGTTGCCGTCAGTTGCTGCCAAGGCTGCACTGGTTGTAATGCTATTTATACCGCTGACTGAGGCGGTCATTTCATTAATGGCAGCAGCGACAGAATCAACTTCAACATTTAGATTTGCTAATGCATCCCGAACTTCTTGGTTATTCTGAGTTTGGGTCTCGGTTTCTAGTGAAATGTCGCTTGCCTGGGTACGAACTTCGTCAACCATACGTCTAAAGCTCGTAATCATAGTGTTTATACTTGCAGAGATAATGCCGATATCATCACGGCGGCTATCGTCGATTACAATGGTAAGGTCTGACTGCTTACTGATCGCTTCAATCTTATCGCGCAGTTGATTTAAGGGGTTAATAATAGACTGGCTTAACCAGGAGCCAACCAAAACCGACACGACAGTAATAATCAATAAAATAAACAGCACCTGGCTTTTCCGAGATTGCACTTCTGCAACCGTTTTTCTGTTGCTTTCGGAAACTTTATTGACTGAATCAGCTATCGCTTGGCCAGATTGCTCAACGGCAGCGACGGAAAACTCTAAAGACTCCAGACTATTATTGACCAAGGTGCGGGCTTCAACGGCTACTTCATCAGAAACGTACAGTACAACTTCAAGCATAGAGGTCATGGAGATAACATTGTTTTGGCTAGCTGAAACTAAGCTCCGGCCGCGTTGGTCATCACCTGAATTAAATTCCTCGATTGCATTAGTAATATTAGCGTTAAAATCTTCTAAATCGAGTAGAAATACATCAATAGCATCGGCAAGTTCTTCATCAAGCCCCTGGATAGCTTGCACTGCGCTAATGAGTTCTTTTTCTGAGCTATCACCATTTTTCACATCATTACTTGCAAGAGAAGAGGTTGAGGCAAGACGCCAAAACAAAAACTGAGGGTAAACCTGGTATACCTGAAAGACGGCACTTTGCAGTTCTAACGCTGAGGTTTGCTGTTCGATGGCCTGTTGTTGGTTCGTTAATTCATGTCGTTGGTCTTTAAAACGTTGGTTTTGTTCAACCAAAGTAGATTGTTGTTGATCGACAATCACTTTTTGCTGGTCCATTAACTGGGAAATATAGCTCATTCCTACCAATAACACGGTAAAGCCAATTATTGTTAAACCAACTTGAAACAGCACCATTAGCTGCGTGCGCCAGCGAACTGACCAGTGTTTCATGTTTAACGATTGCAACATATTTATACTCCAAGATTAAGTCGTGTTCTGGTTGGCTAAAGCAACTACCGCCAGCTATGATATCGGCAGATATAAAATTTTCTGAAACTTTAGGTGGAAAAGGCGTTAATCTACAAAGTAACGTCGCAATTACAGACAATTCAATTATTACTAAAAGGCTAAGGTATTGATCACCATTACCGATATATTGTGGTTAACGCTGTTGATTTCCGTAGCTGCTATTTGGTGGCAGGGTCAGGGCGTTAAATCATTTGCGTTGTCAAAAGTAAAAAAATACTGTGAAAACCAAGACATTCAACTATTAGATGAGTCCTTAATCATCAAGCGATTGTGGCTGTCCCGTGGTGAAACCGGTGCAGTTCAACTTAAACGCACGTTCCAATTTGAATTTACATCAACCGGTGAACACCGTTATTTAGGCTTTGTGGTTATGGTTGGTTGGAAAGTTATTCAGCTAGAAGCTCAGCCACATCACATTTCTTGACACTACTGTCCCATAGTTTAGAAGCGGCCTATTGCTTGGAATGCAGGTTTATGGCGACCGAAATTTCAAGCAGTGGGCCGCTGAATCCCTCGTAAAGTCTGAGTTATTTACGGAATAGCATTGATTTCCTGACTATTAGCCTATGGTGAACTTTTTTTAATCAGTCAAACTGCCTGCAAAGGATTCTATTAAACAACAGGGGTATTTATGAAAAAAATAATATTAACGTGTCTAGTTGGTTTTACATTGCTCACCGCAGGTTGCTCAGAAAGTATGCAGCGTGATCTCAAAACCATGAAAAGCGAGTATGTGGGCGGCCTAGAGCGAACTGCGAGTGTTTATTCTGGCAGCGGTGAGTTAATTGCGCAATATAATGGCCGTTTTGATGTTCAAAGTTCAGAGTATGGTAATAAAGTGCTTTTTGATGTCGATGGAAAGCGTGTGGTCATATACAATGCCACAGTCATTATTGAGGAGCAGTAGTCATCAACAAGATAGCCTGTGATACCCATTCCCATACCGTGGCCAGCACACACGCCTACAGTACATTGCACGATTACATCAAAAGTGCCAAAGACAATGGCTTGTCGCTGTTTTCAATTACCGATCACGCCCCAGAAATGCCTGATTCACCACACATGTGGCATTTCGGCAATATGAAAGTATGGCCCCGCGTGGTCAACAATATTGGCATATTAAGAGGTATAGAAGCGAATATACTTGCGCAACCGTATGAAGGCTCGGGTCAGCGCTATGTAGATCTTCCTAATGGTGTATTGCCATACTTAGACTTCGCCATTGCCAGTTTTCACGAGCCGGTATTTACCCCAGGCAGTATAAAAGACAATACTCTTGCTATGATTCGCGCAATCGAAAGTGGCGTAATTCAAATTGTCGGGCACCCGGGTAATCCAAATTACCCAATTGACCAAGATGAAGTCGTTCGTGCGGCAAAAGACAATAACGTTTTGTTAGAAATTAATAACAGCTCATTGTTGTTGTCTCGCGTTGGTTCGGAGCCTCATTGTATTTCTATTCTAGAAAACGTAATGAAGCACGATTGGAAAATCAGCGTGGGTAGTGATGCACATATTAGTTTTGATGTAGGTATCTTTGATAGTGCCGAAGCAATGTTAGAGCAAGTTGGTTTTAAAGATGACAACATCGAAACTAAAACGCCAGTTAAATTTATTAAGTTTTTGCAAGAGCATGGTAAAACCTTTGATGAGGGGTTTCTCAACTGGGTTGAATCAATCGGCTAATGGTTACTTGATGTTAACGCGAGTCAGAGAAAAATTATGATCAATGTTGTATCGCTCGACACCAACTTAATGAACCATCATTTGTTTTCAGGCTTAACCGATGAGCAACGTAAGCAAATGATGGTTCGTTCTCATAAAGTTACTCTGCCGCAGGGAATGCCCTTATTTCATCAAGGTGATAATGCTGATCGGTTCTATTTTGTGATATCAGGTACGGTCCGATTATATCGTATTGCTCCGAGCGGCCATGAAAAGGTTGTCGATGTGGTGCGTGAAGGTCAGTGCTTTGGTGAGGCTCTAATGTTTGGAGAGCAAACTCTCTTCCCTGTTACTGCCGACGCCTTAACGGATGCCGTTGTGATTGGGTTTGATAATCAATCTTTTGTTGCGTTGCTTCGAGAAAACAGCGAAGCCTGTTTTGCGCTAATGGCGCGCATGAGCCAGCGCTTACATACGCAGCTAAACGAAATTGAAAACCTGTCGTTACAAAATGCGCTGCATCGTTTGGTTAATTATCTTTTGCAAGCGCTAGAAGGTACTGACGGTTCGCTTAACTTAGATATACCCAAACGGTTACTCGCTTCGCAACTTGCGATTCAACCAGAGACCCTATCTCGTTTGTTAAAAAAACTCACCGATGCCAATATACTGGAAGTAAACCACAGCCGAATTAGCTTGATTGATAAAGATAAGTTGTACGCGCTGGCAACGGATAATCAGCCTTTGCGATCTAATTGATTTTATCTATATTGAGTTTAGCTTGGTGGCTTGATTAGGCTTTCGTCAGAAGACTGGGGTTTTATTTTGAAACTGTGGGATGTTGCGGATTAACTGAAGGGTTGATTTTAAGAAGTCGTTCGAGCACATCCATGTGACACTCCACAGCGAGATCCCTCTCGCTGAGGCTTATTAAAATCAACCTTAGTTCAATCCTTAGGTCAATCCTAATTCAGTGGCACATTAAGCTTTGAAGTGTCTAGATGGAGAATAATTAGATACCGAAGTTTTGCTTCAGTATCTAAAGTGGCTATTTTCATTAGTCTGCTTGGGCGTTACATTGCTCAACCGTAAAAGATGTTGATAGAACTACCTGATTTTCTGGATCTCCGCTGTTATCCGGGTCGGTGTAATATAGTTCAACTGAAGTAATGGCACCGTCTACTCGAGTGACACCGAAGACCCATTGACCGAAATTGTCATCACCTTTGACATCAAAGATCAGGCCGACAACCCCTGTGGTCCAGCCGTCTTGAGATCGAGCCCATCTTTTTGTTTTTGAAGAAGATATAGAAGTAGATGAAACTTCTCCAGTTACTATTATTTCACCAGAGTAAAGAGTATCTAAGGTATATTTAGCTCTGATTTCACGTTCAATATCAGTTTCGCCATTGCCTGAAGCTATTGCAAATTTACAAGTAAGTGAGCTCACCATAACGTTATAAATGGCGCAAACATAATTAGTTTCTGTGATTTCTTCAAGGTCAAGTGTGTCATTACCATTACTATCATAGCCTTGCTCAATTCGTTTTCCGCCAAAAACACAATTAGCGCCAGGGTCTTCCGTATTTATTTCAATAAACAGTGTTGAACCTGTACCGTTTGCGCCATTTAGGCCATTAGCCCCATCTGAACCGTTCACACCATTACAAATAGTATAGGTTTTAGTGACTTCATCCGCATTCAAAAGGCCATCACCATTCAAGTCGATGCCGGTATCGATTGAAACGCCACCATTTGCACAGATGCTACCTTCACCTGATCGAACTACTCCGGTGGCCGTAACTACAGAGTAAGCTTCATCGTCTGTATTATCAGAGATTGAAATGTCAGTTTTGTTGCCAGGGGAATCACAGCCAAAGAGGAGGAATGCGCAAAGCGATGCGGATATTGTTAATTTATTCATAGTCTAATTCCTTTTAAAGTAGACAAAATCCATTTCCTTACACAGTGGCTATATTCACACTGTCTAATTCTATAAGTCTAATATAGCGAAAAACGATCAAAAAAAGTACTGTTTTGTTAAGTGCATCACAAAAATCACACTTATTGACTAGAGAGGTTAGAGGTTAAGAGGCATAGAGCTGGCTCTTGAAGTAATGAATCACCTTTTCAAGCGCCAAATTCGTGGGGTGGCCTGCTTTATCTACAAAATTAAGTGCTAAGACGGAGTGTCCAAGCCCGGGTAGCTCGGTAAATTCTACGCGTTGTTTGTTGGGTTCATTTAGAAGTTGGTCGAGGGCTTTGAATCGTTTGGCTGAACACATGGGGTCTTTTGCAAAGCGTAGCGCTTGCACTGGGTGTGATTTATCTATTTTAGCTTTAATCTTGTCGATATCGCTGCGATCCATTTGAAAACTATTGTTGTTGAAGGCGGGTAGGCTTGGCTGTGATGCAACGGCGGCGAGCACACTGTCATCGGCCATCAGGCTAATGGCGAAGTTGCCGGTTAGGCACATGCCAATGACGCCCACACCTTCTACTCGGTTAACTTCTTTTACATGACGACACAGCGCGGCCAGCCAGTCTACAACAGGGCTCATTCTGCCACGTTTAAATAACTGAAACTCCTTGCGCATACAAAATAGGCGTGCGGTATTGCCAAATATGCTGATAGAACCTAGAGGACCAAATAGATGTGGCAATACAACCTTAAAGCCGCGGCTGACTAACTTGTCTGCCAGTCGTAAGGTAGACTTACCAATTCCTGGAAGCTCTTGAATGAGGACGATGACGGCTCCGCTGCCTTTTTCATAAATGTCATGGCTTATGACATCGTTGTACCGAGTGTTGGCGATAAATTCAGTTTTAACATAGGTTTGCATGATTAGGTTGTCGTCTTCCATAACTTCGAACCTTGGTGAGTTAAGGCGCTTAATATGGCACAGCAATGGGTTAGCTGCAAAGTTTTGTAGGCACTGATCTTTGTGAGTGACTTAGGTACAATCGTTTTAATATTATTAGGCAAGCAACGACATGCGCATACTACATACCTCTGATTGGCACATTGGCCGGCAGTTTCATAATCTTAATTTGTTGGAAGATCAAAAAGACTGTATCGATCAGCTCATCGACGTGCTTAAAAATGAAGCAATAGACTTACTTTTGATCGCCGGTGACATCTATGATCGGTCAGTTCCGCCGGCTGAAGCTGTGGTGTTGCTGCACAATACTTTGAGTGTTGTTTGTTTAGAGCTTGGTATAACTATCGCTATGATCAGTGGAAATCATGATGGGCCTGAACGGCTTGGCTTTGGTGCGGACCTACTTAAGGCGTCCGGCTTACATATATTTACCGATATCACCGCTATCGCTAAGCCTCTTAAAATTAGTAAGGGTGAAGAGACGGTCAATGTCTATGGCATACCTTATTGCCAGCCCGAGCATGTCCGAAAAGCATTCGATGTAGACGTGAAAACCTTTGATGAAGCGCATACTTTTTTGGTTGAACAAGTGACCAAGCAAATGAATCCTGACGAAGTTAATATACTCATGAGTCATTGCTTTGTGGGTGGCAGTCAAGTGAGCGAATCCGAGCGGCCGCTGTCTATTGGCGGTGCTGACACCGTGAGCTGGCAGCCGATGCGCAGCTTTGATTATGTTGCATTAGGGCACTTACATGCCCCCCAATTTAGAGGCGAAGAGCATATTCGTTACTCTGGCTCACTCATGAAATACAGCTTTTCAGAAGTGAATCAAAAAAAGGGCGTCACGGTTGTCGAGTTACAAAGAAAAACTAAACCGACTATTGATTTTTTTTCGATTAAACAAAAACATGATCTACGTGTCATAGAAGGCCAGTTTGAAACAATACTTAGCGATGGTTTTAAAGATGAAAACAAAGAAGATTACTTGTTGATTCGGTTAGTCGATAAAGAATCGATCATTGATGCCATAGGTAAACTGAGATCTATTTATCCAAATATTTTACATCTAGAAAAAACTGGCGTGGTTCAAGCGGCGAATACTAAGCAGGTAACGAAGGAACATTTGAAACGATCTGAATTAGAATTATTCGCCGATTTTTATCAGAAAACACTCGACGAAAAACTCAGCGAACCTCAACGACAAATATTAGAAACATTAATTAACGATTTACATGCACAGGATGACGCATCATGAAGCCTGTTTTTTTGTCGATGCAAGCCTTTGGACCTTTTGCAAGCCTACAAGCCATAAACTTTCAGGATCTTGGAGAAAACCCTTTGTTCTTAATAAACGGGCCTACGGGTGCGGGTAAGAGCACAATTTTAGATGCCATTAGCTTTGCTTTATATGGTGAAAGTACGGGTAGAGAACGCGATCCCACCAGTATGCGTTGTGATTTATCTGACTCAGATACCCCAACAGAGGTCACTTTTGACTTTGTTTTATCTAAACATGTTTATCGAATTATACGAACGCCGGCTCAAGAGCTCACTAAAAAGAAAGGCGTAGGTACAACGCCTAAAGGGCCAACCGCAAGCGTTTATCGCCATAAATATGCCGATTTAAATAACTTTGTATTTGATGAAACGCATGACACCGTTGAGCTGTTGCCACTTAAAGGTGTAAAAGAAGTCAATGACTGGGTAAAAGACCTGACCGGACTATCCAGTGAGCAATTCCGGCAAGTGATGGTATTGCCTCAAGGGCAGTTTAGAAAATTGTTACTTGCTGATTCAGATCAACGAGAACAAATATTTAGTCAGTTATTTCAAACCAATATTTATAAACAAATTGAAGAACAACTCAAGCTACAATCAGCTGAGTTACGCAACAACCGTAAGTCGTTAAATGAAAATATAACTGGGTTGCTCGATTCAGTCGAATTGACAGAAACAGATGAGTTAGTGCTACAACTAGCAGAGGTTGAACCCAAATACTTACAAGCGAAAAAAAGCCATGAATCTGCTCAGAAAAAAGCGTTAGATGCGGTTAAGGCATTGCAGGCAGCCAATGATATAGCAAAGAAACACAGCGAGCTTGAAACCTTACAAAAAAGTATTGCGAGTCTAAACAGTAAAGCTACTGAAGTAGAGTTATTGAGAACAAAATTAGCTCGTGCTGACCAAGCCAATAAAATCACGCCTTTTAAGAAAACTTTGAAATCGGCCACCGCATCCTTGGAAATTGAAATTAGGCAACAAGCGGACTTAGAGCATAAGCTTAAAGAGTTAAGTGAAAAGCATAAACTTGAAACAGAAAAATTTAGTTTATTAGAGCCTCAATGGCTTGAATTAGACGCTAAAAAACAAGAGTTAAATGACTGGCAACGTAAAAAACAGTTGCTGTCCGCTTTGATAGTCGAACAAACAAATCAAAAAAAGCTAACAGATTCACTTACCAAAGCGGAAGAGAGTATTCGTCAGCGCATGCAAGAAAAAGAACAAATTAACAAAGGTTTGATCGAACTATCGGAGTTAATCAAAACCAATAATGAAGCTTTAAGTGCTACTCCTAAGATACAAGCAGATTTTGAAAGGTTCGATCGGTTAGGGCGGCTTCGTCGCCATGTTGCAGACACCCAAGCAATGAACGGAGAGCTAAACAAACAAGCTCAACAATTGCGAGGTAATCTACAAGAGCTTGTCATGCAACGAGAATCGTCTCAAACCAACTTACAAAAAACGGAATTAAGCTGGCACCAAGGCCAAGCATTTGAGTTAGCTCAACAGCTTAATAACGGTGAACCCTGTATGGTCTGTGGTAGTACTGAACACCCACAGCCGGCTAACCTTTCAAATGTGACATTTGCAAGTAAAGAGCAGGTGAATCAAGCTCGGGTGGCAGTACAAAACATTCAGGCTAAGTACAACTCAATTGAATCTGAATTGAAATCAGTCGAGTTCAAGATGAGTGAGAATGAGAAAAAAATAAAAGACCTTCAGATTGATATTGGTGAATATCATGAGCAGCCCATCGAATGGTTTCGAGAACAGTGGAAACAGTGCCAAACTAAACTAACTGAGTTAACGGCTTTGCAAAAAACTCAGCAATTACAACTCCAAAAACAGCAGGAAAGCAGTGATCAACTGGTTAGCATTGATGTGTTGATGACAGAGCTAACTGCTAAGCGTGATGCTATTAACGTAGATCTATCGGCTTGCCTAGCCCGTATTCAAGAGCGCGAACAAGAAATTCCAGTTGAGTATCGTAATGCACAAGCGCTAGAATCTAAAATAGCTGAACTCACGGGTCACATTGAAAAAATAACACAAGAGTATCAAAAAAATTCGCTGCAACAGAAAGAGACTCAGCAGAACTTAACCGCGCATAAGTCGCTGCTTGAAAATGTAGTTGAAAGGATAGAACAGCAAACTAAAGCAGTTCAACAAGCAGAATCAATATGGTTAAGCTCATTAGCTGGTGCTGGATTTAAGAATGAAGTCGAGTATAACGATTTCTGTCGGCCAGAAGCTGAGTTGCTTGATCAGAAAAAAATGGTCGATGAACATAAAACAAAAATGGCCGACCTAAAAAGCCGAATAGACTATATTGAAACTGAATTGAAATCTAAAGAAAAGCCGAAATTAGACATACTAGCAGAGCAGGTCACTAAAGCCGAAGCCAATCAGCGAGAGGCGGCAGAACAGTTGTCTGCGCTATCTAATAAATTTGAATTTCTAAAGAAAGTTTCAACTCGCTTAGCAAAAATTCACAAGCAAGTAGAATGCATAGAGCAAGATTACAAAGTAATAGGCACCTTAGCCGATGTCGCAAGTGGTCAAACCGACAGCCGGGTAAGCTTGCAGCGCTATGTGTTAGGTGTCTTGCTAGATGATGTGCTTAATGAAGCTAGTCAACGCTTGCAGCTGATGAGTAAAGGCCGTTATCGGCTTATTCGTAAGTTAGATCGTAGTAAGGGGAATAAAACTTCCGGCTTAGAACTTGAAATAGAAGACGCCTATTCAGGTGGTCGCCGACCTGCAAATACTTTGTCGGGTGGTGAGTCTTTTATGGCGGCTTTATCACTGGCGTTAGGGCTATCTGATGTTGTTCAAAGCTATTCCGGGGGTATTAAGCTAGAAACCCTGTTCATTGATGAAGGGTTTGGCTCTCTAGATATGGAATCTCTAGATTTGGCTATTCAAACGCTGATAGATTTACGCAAGAGTGGGCGAACGATTGGAATTATTTCTCATGTGAGTGAATTGAAAGAGCAAATGTCACAACGGATTGATGTCATACCATCAGATATTGGCAGTATCGTTTGCGTTGTGCATGCTTGAAACAATAAATAGTAGCCTTATGGCTTGAAATTAGTATCAGCGTCATTTGTAAATTGGGCGCTGATACTAAATTTCACAATTTAAACCAAACCTAATCCTATAAAGCCATCATATACTAGCTTTAAACCTGCGATGATTAAGAAAATATAAACAATTTTATAAAACGTAGCCTGTGATACTTTGTCGTGGAAATAATAGCCCAAGCCAATACCTATGGGCGCTAATGGTAATAGCACGAGCGAGGTCGTCATGTTGGCAAAGCTCAACTGCCCTAACCAAAAGTAAGGGACGAGTTTAATATAATTAATTACGGCAAAAAGCACCGTATTTGTGCCTACAAAAAGAGTAGGTGATAGTTTTTGCGGTAATAGATAAACGCTAATAGGGGGCCCGCCAGCATGAATACCGAAACTGGTAAACCCTGAAATCATCGACCAAAAAGTGCCTTTGGTTTTATTCGGCTGGGTGACGGAAGTCACGGCTCTTTTGTGCCAAAAATTGACGGCAAAACCTAATGCTAAAAAACCAATCAATAAGCGTACATGGGCCTCTGATAAATACCGAAAAGTAAAAGACCCAATAATTATGCCAATAATTGCACCAGGGATCATTATTTTTAAGTTGGCTAGGTCCCATTTTCTCCAAAACTTTCTCAATGCGAGTAAGTCCATCACGCATAAAATGGGCAATAATATAGCCGCGGCTTGAGGTGGGCTAATAACCAGTGCCATCAGCGGCACAGACAAAATACCAATAGAGCCACCAAAGCCACCTTTGCCTAAACCAAATAGTAAAACAGCGGGTATGGCACAGGCGTAAAACAGAGGATCAGTTATCATGGTTAACCTTAAATGCCTTGTTGGGAAAGCCACTTTTTAAGCTGATTCAGAGGCATAGCGCCGCTGACTCGGGTGGATTCTTTGCCATTTTTAAATAAAATTAGGGTAGGGATAGACTGGATCTTCCAACGAGCAGCAATTTGTTGGTTTTTCTCAGTATTGAGTTTAGCTAAACGCAACTTTGGTTCCAGTTCAGCTGCAGCTTGCTCAAATATGGGTGCAAAGCTTTTGCATGGGCCGCACCAAGGTGCCCAACAGTCAACCAGTACTGGTATTTCATTATGGTTGATTACTGCCGCTACATTGGCGCTGCTTAGTTCAATGGGTTTGCCATTAAAAATGGGGGTTTTGCATTTACCGCACTTGGGCTTATCTGCTAAGCGGTCGTTAGGCAAACGGTTGGTAGCGTTACATTTTGGGCAGGTAATATTGACAGTAGACATGACTTACTTCTAATTGGCCTTTAATAGGTCCTATCATAGTCAAGATAGACCGCTCTTAACAGGGCGGTCTTGATTTGCTTATTTAATCCAATACTTACCCCAATGAGTAATATCGTATTGTTGTTTGCTTGCAACCGTTCGGAAGGCTTGCAGAGCCGGTGCCGTTTCTGCGGCAGCGGCAATTTCATCATCTATTGATCGAGTAGTATTGGCAAAGACACTCGTCACATAAGCAATGGCATCACCATTAACCTCTAGTGCACGTTGATTGATATTGTTTATATCATCACAGGCAGAGTGGTAACACTCATCAAAGGCGATGTCGGCATAACCACCGTATGTCGCGGCTTGTTCGGCAGACTTAATGCCTTCAGCTCCGGTAAATAGACCACCAAAAGCAACGCCTTGAGTGAAAAACTCCGCATAATCTGAACGGAATGATATCTCACTGCCTTCAAAGGGTTCGGCACGTAAGTTGAAATAACGCTCGAACATTGCTTCCGTTGCTGCAGAGCCTGGAGGCCCAGCTAAGCCAAAGTCCGAACCGTCTCCGTCGTATAAGCCGTTGAAGTAGTTAGGAGAGCCGATCATATCAAAGTTTAAATAGACCTTAATTCTAGCTAGCTCTTCCGCGTTTAAGCGTTGAACGTATTCTGTAGAGCCTACTAAGCCGGCCTCTTCAGCTCCCCACCATGCAAAGCGCACCTTGTTACGGATACGGGCGCGCTTTAGTAAGTCAGCCATTTCTAGAACGGCCACAGCTCCTGATCCGTTATCGTTAATACCCGCGCCTTCAAATACCGAGTCTAAATGAGCACCAACCATAACAACATTATCTGGGTCTCCCCAGCGTGTTTCGGCAATAACGTTATCGACGGTTCGGACTTCGCGAATCACATCAGCCATCATAGAGAGTGTTAGTGATTCTTGTGCTGCCCAAGCTTCCCCATTGTCATAGGTAGCGAAAAATACTGGAATACCGCCAGCATAATCAGAGCCCAAGGTAGCGTTAATTAAGCCCTTGCGATCTTCTGAGTTACCTTGATTAAAGATCACCACGCCTACAGCACCCGCCGTCGCCGCATTTTCAGCTTTAACACTGAAGGCGCAAGCGCCACGTTGAACCAGTGCAATGTTTCCAGCGGTGAAGCCAAGGAAGTCATCTGTTTCACAGCCGCTCGATGAAGCGTTGTCTAGACCTAACGCAAGGTCGACCGCCTCAACGGTGGCCGTCACCGAACCGGGTTCTGTCTGCGATAAATAGGTGAAATCAACATCCCATTGGTAACTTGTCGGTACAGGGGATAAAGCAGATAATTGACCATCGCCGCGTTCATAGAATGCATTGAAATCGAAAGAATCGTAACTAACGCGATATCCCATATCTTCGAGCTCATCTACCACATAGTTTACTGATTCCGTATAACCTTCAAGGCCAGCAGCACGGTTGCCGCCATTGTCGTCAGAAATTTCTTGTAGCGATTCTAAACGCTCCATTATATTTGATGACTGCATACAACGAGGCATATGGAATGGCGATGCAACAAAGGTATAGTGGCATTCGAAGGGATGAATGTTGTTATCGCTCCAGTAGTAATCTAAAAATGAAGAAACTCTTGGAGGTACATCATTCGCGAAGGAGTTTGCACTTAAAGCGAAGACGCAAGTTGCGCTCGCCAGTAATACAGATGTTTTTATTATTTTTTGCATAATTTTCTCTATTTTCATATTGAAAAATTATGCCTGCAACAGCGACCAGTCCAAATTGCTCTCTAAATTAAACTGGTCTACAAGCGTTAGGTCTATTTGTACAAAGAAGATCAAATAGAAGTTATACACTAACGCTATCTACGGCTGTATCTATATTGTCGACCCAATTTAACTTCCAGGCAAAATGTAAAAATGAAGTTACAAAAGAGAGTCAAAACGCCTAAAATTTTATGTTTTTGTGATGGGTCTCTAAAAGTTTCTGCCAATTCTTTTTAGGTGTCTCTAGTACGGCTCAATAGGCGGAAGTTTGCCAAAGCTTGCCTCATACCTGCTGATTGGCTTTGATTTATAACGTGAAGCTTTGATTCTATCAATAACACTTTGATGAACCAGTGTAGGTGTATCACTGGGGTTGGGTATTTCACGTTCTTTTTTACCGAGCATCACAATAAGCCCTTTGAATGAGTTATTGAGCTTTGCTTTAATGTTCAATGATTTTTTGGGCACTTTAATATGGTTTTTAACCGTTAGGCCAAATTTTTCAGCCTCATTGATCATCCACATTAATGGAAAGTCAGATTGAAAGCAGCCTTTGCTAGGCTTAAGGCCGCCGCCAACATCTGAATGCGAGCCACAAAACCAAACTTGTTTTAAATCTACACTGGGTCTAGGAGCCCAAATGGTTGGCGCGAAATCATCTCGTTTTTCATCTAGGGCTAAAGCGTGACGCGCTACCTTAATGTTACTGCCCATTTTATTGTCATAAAAAACATGCTTTTTCTTCAAAAGGCCAAATAATGTAAAGGGGATACCCATCGCACCAACGGTGTCCCATACACCAATGAAATTTATAATTGGTTTTCCACTGACGGAATAGTCTTTTTTAAATTTTTTGGCCTTCGCACTATTGGGTGAGTGTTTGGGATCTTTATATAGATCAAAAGCTTCTTTCACTCTAGACCCAAACTCACTCTTTAGAATATGACAGCAGTTGATTAGTCCGCATAGGCTGCGCACGGTATAGGCGCCCCGACTAAAACCAAAAAGAAATATTTTGTCATTTTTCTCATAGTTTTGAACAATAAAGCGGTAGCAGTCCATAACATTTTTCTCTAAACCGGCGCCAAACGCCCCGCCTGTTGCGTTGTCATGGTACGAGCCTATGCCCCAATCATAAAATACAACCTGCTTTTCATTGTCTTTGTTTAATGGGGCAATTGCTCTTGATAGCTTTAAAACGTTTGTGGGAATGTCTTTTTCA
This sequence comes from Reinekea sp., assembly GCF_046710285.1. Lineage (GTDB taxonomy): Bacteria > Pseudomonadota > Gammaproteobacteria > Pseudomonadales > Natronospirillaceae > Reinekea. The sequence goes on along the minus strand of NZ_JBKEGY010000012.1, from coordinate 13,235 downwards.
AGGTCTTCTTCAGGCTTGTTCCAGGTACCATCCGAACAAATGATTATTGTTTTTGACATGACACTATCCTTAGTTGGTTTTTATCTGCATGTAACATTACTTGCAAAAATACTCTAAAGGCAAGTATTAAGGATCTTTCTATGCACATTTTAAGCATCGATGATTATAGAGGCTGACAGAGTGTTGAGAGGGGAATGAATACGCCTACTAATTTAATAGGCTATTTTGTCAGTATCGGAGAAGGTTTTAGTTTTTCTAAATTGTTCAAGCGCTTCTACAAAAGATAGGGATTGATGAACCAGTGCATTTTTTCCCGATTTCTTGGCTTGGTACATTAAGTTATCGGCCAATATTGTTAGTTTGCGAATACTAGTGCTGTCATGAATGTAGCCATAAACATTTAGTAAACCAGCTGAACAACTCAATTGTGGAGTTTGTAAATCATCAAAGTCAGACTTACGTTGGTTTTTATTAGTAAAGGCTTCGATTAAGCTTTTAATTATACTGACCGACTCTTCAACTCTGCTGGAAGGTATAAATATAAAAAATTCATCACCACCGATCCGGTAAAGGCTATCTTCGTTTGTAATCGAACCTATAATAAGAGATGAAAACTGCTTCAATATCTGATCACCACGGTCATGCCCAAATTGATCATTTATTAATTTAAAGTTATCTAAGTCTAAGTAAACAAGGGTGAAGTTGGTTAGGCTTCTTAGGTCATATTGGCTGTCAATATTTTCGTAAGCCGCACGGTTTTTTGCACCTGTTAGTGTATCAAAGTAAGCTAACCCCACTGATTTTTGGCGATGAATTATTGATTCGACTAAATCTGACGTTGTTTTAGCGATTTTATGGCACCAATCACTCAATTCTTTACTGAAGAGATCAGATGAAGACCCAAATAAAACCTTAAGATTTCCATTGCCCTCTGAAAAACTAAAAGGATAGTTAACTGGTAAACTAAACTCATTTTGGTTCTGATGTAATTCAATTTCTTTCTTGTAGTATGGTAATTTGTTAAAATTTACTTCGAGTGAAACGAAATTTATATTGAGAGTTCTAGCCATTCGGGTTATTAAAAAATCAAATAACTCGATTGGAATAGAACAGCTTTGAGCGAAGTTATTTAGACCGACCACGAGCTTTAACAATGAGTTTTCTAAGTTTATGAAATCATTTAGAGATGCTTGACGAGATTTGGTTATAAGATCGAATGCTAAAACATTATCATGTAATTGTGAGCAAGGACCATCTTCTAGTGCCTCAGTGATTACTGAAAATTCTGTAAAAGCAAGTTGATTACCATTAATGTTTGTTTCAAAGGGTATTTCATTGCTAACATGCTCTAGTAGCTCTGGGTGCTCAATTGAAACACAAAATACAAATCGATGTATTAATAATTCAATCATGTTGGAATGGTGAATATCGCGAGAAGTTTGAATTAACGTGCAAATCTCTTCATTAATACAATGCCCTTGGTTTAACCTAACCGCTAAGTCCATTAATTTAATAGTAACGCTACCTTCCATTGATTGAGGCTCTTCGCGTTGGCTGATTGAATGAGACTCTATAGCAACGCTTGCATTACCCATTAAAAGGCGGCAGACCGATTGTATTGCGCGTAACTCGAAGTTTGATCGGTGGCGAGTATGGAGAATTCCTCTTAAATGAAAGATGGTGAATATTTCTTCTATCAAGCTAATAGTGTCTTTAAACCGTCCGGCGAAGTAAGTAGTAATGGCTGCATTACAAAGCGTTGTGCATATCTGCTCATGATTTTCATCTTGTATCACTAACGGCAGCGCCTGAAGAACTGTAGTTGCCGCTGCATCAAACTCCCCACAACAAGCCAACAAATAGGCTTTGCCATTTAAAGCATGGTGCATGCGCTCAGTTAGGCCTAAGGGGGTTGCCAATTCAACAGATTGACTCAGGCTTGCAATAGCACCCTCTATATCGCCTAGATGTTGCTGAATAATGCTAAAATGGTGGCAATGAGTTGCCATAGCTAGCGGGTTATTATCTAGCGCGATAATGTCTCGTGCGGTTTGGCAGCGCTGTAAAAAGTAGTCTCCATTTATTTGAATAGCGTTAAGGTCAAACCAAAATGTACTGATAACCGCTGCTCGAAGTTGCTGCCAGCCAATTGCTTGCAGTTCTTCATCGAGTTGTTTTACTTCGGCATGGTTATATTGAAAGTTACCACTTAAATACAAAGACCAAAAATGTAAAAACTTGGCGTATAAAGTTTGATTTGGTAATCCGGAAATTTCAGACCACTCCAAAAGCTGTGACGCTGTTTGGAAGGCATCTGCGTTATTTTTAAACCAAACATGAGATTTAAAAATGGCTATATGAGCAGAAAATATTAGTTCTGGAGAGTATTGCGCCCAGTCTTCGGCTTTTAATAAGTTGATCAGTGCGTGGGCATCGGAGGCTGAATTACTATATGTTTTGGCATTGAGCATCATGTAATTACAGTAGAATGAGTATGCCTCATCTTTGGTGTTGCAGTCTTTGTTATGTAACAAGTACTCTGCCAGGGCATAAAGTTCCGTACCACAATAGGTAATATCAGCCCATTTCATGGTTTGAGTATTTGGAACCGTACTGACGCTAAGTGTATATTGAGAAGCGAGTTCATCGGGTTGAGTAAGGGCAGCAGACATACGGAATCGTAATTTTAAATACCGTTGTTGGTCTTCTGTTGGCCACCAAGCATTCAATGCTTCTGGTGTAAGGCTTAATGTAATGCCAAACTGTGCTGGCCAATCAGAGTCTAAATTATGAAGTAGATTACAGCTGCTCGCCGACAAATATTGAGTGTTTGTAATGTTCAAATGAATGACATGGTTGCTCGCTAGTTTATGCAATAAGCTAGCAACGGCCCTTGTGACGATTAACTGTTCGTAAATGTACTGGGAAGGGAGGGTAGGCTCATAGTCGTCGGACTCATTATTGAAAATCCATGCCAATAAAAGTTTGCCGTAACGCTTGGGCGTGCCCGCAACATGAAGTGCTGCTTCAGCATCATCCTGAGTCAGGTATTCCCTTAAAACAGTTAAAAATGGTTCATAGGGTAGCATTGACGAACTAGGCGTCAATTCAAATGCATGCAAGTACTCAATAGATCTAGCATTAGATTTGTTTATCGAAAAGGATAGAAACCTACCGACATCCCCAAACTTAAGATTCATAAATTACTTATTTATTGTTTATGTGGTCAGGTTAGCTCCTCATTTTGGTAGCGTCAAGGCGGGGTAGTACCCAAATTCAAGATAGATCAGTTTCTGCAAGTATTAATCGCAATATTTAAGCTTTTCATGAACGTTGGGCGCTTTTCGAGCCATGATTTATGAAAATATATGCCTAATGGCATGTTTTTCGCGATTTCGATAGAAAACTGCTCCATTGAAAAGTCACCTTGCTTCAATAGTTCTTCTAAAACTGCAAGGTTAGCCAGCCCCACTTCAACTCTTTCAGCTTCAACCATCCGTACTAGTTGCATTGTTGTATTAGGCTGATGTCGATAAGTATTATAGTTTTGCTGTTCGAGCCAGAGCTGCATATTAGCGCCAAGAAAGCTGCTACGAGTATATTTACTTATATTAGTCATATCCGAAGCTAAAATGTTTGAGTCTTTTGGCCAAAACCAAACCCATTTTTGCTCATCTATGGTATGTGATAAAACAGCATAGTCATCACGATCACTGCTTTTGGATGCCGCAAAGAACCCATCTATAGAGCCGATCCTCACCATTTCTTGCGCTCGTTTCCAAGGCAATACAGACAATTCAAGTTCATACTCTATTTGATTTAGAGCGCATAAAACAACGGAATAGGCGGTGCCGGTAAAATCGCCTTGTTCATTGTAGAAGCTGTATGGCGGTAAATTATGTGTGCTCAAATGTACTTTACCTTCATTTGCAAAGCCCAAAGCCGACAGTAAGAACAGAAGTAGCAATTTGCTAGATTTCAATAAAGAACCTGTTGAAAAGATTTCAAAAACCATATTAGTTTAGTTCTCATATAAATCAATTAGCGTTAGGGCTAGGGCTTAGTTGGGCGATTATGAACTTAGAGTTTAGATTTTGAAGTAGGGCAGGTTAAATTTAGCAGACTGGTACGAATTGCTGACACCCTTACACCACCTTTTTCGATAACAGTGCTTGTCTTTGCGGCTGTGCTCGGTACCCTAATAGCAACAACAATAATTGATAGAAATTAAGCGCCTATGTCGACAATACTATTCCGCCCGTCCCAGTCTCAAATGGAAAAAACTCAGCTGAGTGATTTTGCTAAACGCTTCGATCCAAACGCGTTTGACTACAACTACAGAACTCTTCATCAATATAGCATTAATAACCTCAGTGAGTTTTGGCAGGCGGTTTGGGAGTTTGGAGAAGTACAAGGGACGGCAGGTAACGTTGTATTAAACCAAGCGCAAATGCCCGATACGCGGTGGTTTCCTAATGCCAAACTGAACTTCGCCAATAATCTGCTTCATCATGGTGATGATCATAAAAATGCCATTATTGCGGTCAGTGAATCACGAGAAACGCAAGAAATTAGCTACAAGCAGTTACGCCAAAATGTAATGCAGCTAGCGGCTTACCTTCAACAAGAGTGTGGGGTAAAACCAAAAGATGTAGTGGCGGGTTACATTGGTAACACTCAAGAAGCACTTATTGGCATGCTAGCAACCACATATTTGGGCGCGATATGGACTTCAGCCTCTCCCGATTTTGGCTATGAAGGCGTTTTTGATCGGTTTGGTCAAGTTGAGCCAGTGGTTTTGCTCGCAGGCAATGGTTACGGCTATGGAGGAAAACTATTTGACCGCCGGGAGGTAATCGATCAGCTACGTACATCAGTACCCTCAATTCGTCAGATCATTAATGTTTCTGTGGTGACAAGCATGGCGAGCATTGGCCAATCAACTGCGCTTGAAGATATTTTGCAACAGCATCGTCCAGCACCGGATCTTAATGAGTTCCCGTTTGACCATCCATTGGTAGTGCTCTACTCATCGGGCACGACGGGTAAGCCAAAATGTATTATCCATAGTGCAGGGGGCACCTTACTTCAGCACATAAAAGAGCTGCGCTTACACGGCGATATATCTAAAGACTCGACGTTTTTTTACTACACCACAACGGGCTGGATGATGTGGAACTGGCTTGCTTCTGGCCTAGTAACCGGTGCAACCTTGATTATTTTTGATGGCAATCCAATGCATCCAACGGAATCGGTGCTGTGGGAGCTGGCTTCAAAATACGGCGTGACTCACTTTGGCACCAGTGCCAAATACCTGAGCGCTTGCCAAAAGTTAGGCGTACTTCCCAAAGAAAACAATTTAGACGCATTACGTGTGGTATTTTCAACCGGCTCTCCGCTCTCACCGGAAGATTTCGATTGGGTGTACGACAGTGTTAAATCCGATGTCATGCTGCATTCCATTTCTGGCGGCACTGATATTGTCTCTTGCTTTGTCGGTGGCAACCCTTGGTCGCCTGTTGTTAAAGGAAAAATTCAAGCCGCCAATTTAGGCATGGCCGTCGAGTCTTGGAGCGATGAAGGTGAATCTGTGTTAAACCAACGGGGAGAGTTGGTGTGCCGGTTGCCGGCGCCCTGTATGCCCATAGGGTTTTGGAATGACCCAGATAAGGCACGCTATAAAAGCGCCTATTTTGAACGATTCGATAAGGTTTGGGCACAAGGTGATTTTTGTGAAATTGATGAGCAAGGTCAGGTTGTTATTCTAGGTCGTAGCGACACCACGCTAAACCCTGGCGGGGTTAGAATAGGCACGGCAGAAATATATCGACAGGTTGAAACCATTGAACAGGTCACTGATTCTCTAGTGGTAGGCCACCAAACCGACAACGATGTAGAAGTGATCTTATTCGTAAAGCTCAGTTCAGCTTCTAAGTTAGACGATGCGCTAATAGGCACTATTAAGCAGTGCATTCGTCAAAATACTACGCCACGGCATGTACCTAAACATATCTTCGCAGTGGCAGATATCCCCTATACTCGCTCGGGTAAAAAAGTGGAGTTGGCGGTAACACAAATTTTACGCGGTGATAGCCCGAAAAATACCACTGCCATGGCTAATGCTGATTGCCTGGATGAGTATCAGGAGATAAAGGCTAATTTCTTGACTGAATGACTTTTGAGTAAGAACTTCGCTATAGTGGCAGCTAGCGGATTGAATGTTGTTCAGGCTTCTTAGCCAGATTGCACTATGTCAGCCTGAGTACAGCTAAATGTTAGCCTTTAAAGCTAGCACTCAAAGTTAGTATAAGGAGAGTGACGATGAAGAATGATCCATTAGGAATCGTGGCGACCATGTCAACAGGTGCAAGCCCCGATTCTACCAGCTTACAGTATGTAAGTTTGGCGAAACTTGGCGAAAAAATGGGTGTTGATGTCTCGCGCCTTCCTCATACCGTGAAAATCTTACTAGAGAACATTGCTCGCCGAGTGGGTGGCCGTGATGTTACTGAAGCCGACGTGGCTGCCTTGGCGAACTGGCCAACAGATACCGACGATTCACTCGCTTTTATGCCTGCCCGTGTGCTGATGCAAGACTTCACCGGCGTGCCTGCGGTGGTCGATTTAGCTGCAATGCGCAGCGCTGTTGCGCGTTCTGGTGGTGACCCGCAAAGTGTTAATCCTTTTGTTCCGGTCGATCTGGTGATTGACCACTCTGTGCAGGTCGATCGCTTTGGCGGCGCCGATTCTTATGATACAAACTTAGAGTGGGAATACCGTCGTAACCAAGAACGTTACGCGCTACTTAACTGGGCGCAGCAAGCATTTGATGGTTTCCGTGTGGTTCCACCGGGCATGGGTATTTGTCATCAGGTGAACCTTGAGCATTTGGGTCAAGTAGTCATCGAGCGTGATGGTTGGGTATTTCCCGATACCTTAGTCGGTACCGATTCTCATACGCCCATGATTAATGGTTTGGGTGTACTGGGTTGGGGTGTAGGCGGTATTGAAGCGGAAGCGTCTATGTTGGGTCAACCGATGTTTTTGCCTAAACCGATTGTAATTGGTGTTCGAACTCACGGTACCTTGCCAGCGGGAACGACAGCAACAGACTTAGTATTAACCCTGGTACAAATGCTGCGCGCACACGGAGTGGTGGGTAAGTTCGTTGAATTCTTTGGCTCGGGTCTGAGTTCATTGAGCATTGCCGACCGCGCGACGTTATCGAATATGACGCCAGAGTTTGGCGCAACGGCAACTTTGTTCCCCGTTGATGATAATACCTTGGCCTATTTGAAACTAACGGGACGTGGCGACAGTATTGAACTGGTAGAACGTTATACGCGAGAGCAAGGTTTGTTTCGCACAGATGATGATGTTGAGCCGAACTTCAGCGAAGTGCTTGATCTGGATTTGAGTAAGGTTGTACCAAGTCTTGCCGGCCCTAGTCGCCCACAAGATCGTGTATCGTTGACGGGTGTAGAAGGCTCGTTTAATACAGTTCTTGAAGCCGCTGCTAACGCAAAAGATATTATTCGCTTAAAGACCGAAGGCAGCCCAGATACCGATGAGTCTTTAAAAGCGTCAGCAGAAAATTTACAACAGCCTTCTGCGGCAGAGTCAGTAACTGATGGTTCAGTGGTGATTGCGGCAATAACCAGTTGTACCAACACCTCAAACCCGTCGGTAATGATTGCGGCAGGGTTATTAGCGCGTAAAGCGGTTGAAGCCGGTTTGCAGGTACAGCCATGGGTTAAGACATCTTTGGCACCAGGCTCGCGCGTAGTTACACAGTACCTCGATAAAGCAGGGCTAACGCCTTATCTCGACCAGCTTGGTTTCAACTTAGTAGGTTATGGTTGCACTACTTGTATTGGTAACTCTGGCCCATTGCCGAAAGAAGTCGCTGAAGCAGTGACCAGTCAGAAACTCACGGTAGCGGCGGTGCTATCGGGTAACCGAAACTTTGAAGGCCGCATTCATAGCCAAGTGAAAGCCAGTTATTTGGCTTCGCCACCCTTGTGTGTAGCTTATGCATTAACAGGTACAGTTTTGTGTGATCTTAATACTGATCCGCTAGGAACCGATAAGCAGGGTAAGCCGGTTTATTTGAAAGATATCTGGCCAACGTCGGAAGAGATTGAAGCCTTGTTAGCGGTAGCGGTAAGTTCTGACCAGTACGCCTTGGAATACGGTCGCATTTTTGAAGGCGACGATAAGTGGAAGAGCATGCCTGCGCCAACGGGTACCTTATTCGATTGGAGCGATGATTCAACCTACGTCCGTGAACCGCCGTTCTTTATCGATTTCCCAGATACGCCGGTGGCGTTAGCAAATATTAAAGAAGCGCGAGCATTGGCTGTATTGGGTGATTCCATTACCACCGACCATATTTCACCTGCGGGTAACATAACGCCTGATTCTGCAGCTGGAAAATTTTTGTTAGCGCATAAAATTCCGGCAGGAGATTTTAATAGCTTTGGTTCAAGACGCGGTAACCATGAAGTCATGATGCGCGGCACCTTTGGTAATATACGTTTGCGCAATGGCCTTGTGCCAGGCGTAGAAGGCTCATGGACGGTTCATATGCCAAGTGGCGATCAACTAAGTATTTACGATGCGTCAATGCGCTATGTGCAAGAAGGCACGCCGCTGGTGGTAATAGCCGGTAAAGAATATGGCTCGGGCAGCTCTCGTGACTGGGCCGCGAAGGGTTCTGCACTATTAGGTATTAAGGCGATTATTGCTGAAAGCTATGAGCGCATTCACCGCAGCAACTTGGTATGCATGGGGGTTTTGCCGTTGCAGTTTAAAGACGGCGAATCGGCAAAGACTCACGGTTTAACCGGTGATGAAACCTTTACTATTAATGGGATTCAAGACGGCATAGTACCGAAGCAAAATCTCACCGTAGCAGTGACGCGTAAGGACGGCTCAGCAACAACGTTTGAAACAACCTTAAGAGTTGATGCGCCAGCGGAAGTTGAGTACTTCGTTAACGGCGGAATTCTCGATATGGTGTTAAGACAATTGTTGCAAGCGCAGGAGTAAGTGTAGGTGAGCGCTGCGCTCCCTTTGTTTGCGACCCTAGCGGGACGAACCCCCGCTAGGTTGCCCTACGTTTGATTATTAATCAGACGTAGGGCAGTCATTAAAAATTATTTTCATTATAGCGTTGCACAATTCTTGCTGCGCCTTTATTCCCCATTTCGGCAGCAACCCTGAATAATTCAAGTGCTTTTTCTCCATTACCTGAATGAAAATAAGATCCACCTTGTTCAAAATATGCCCTGTCATCGTCAGGGTTAAAGTAGATATATTCATCCCATTTACGAATGATTTCTTCCCACCGATCTGAACGAACCAGAACGGCGTCATATAGCTGATAATACTTGATTTCGTTAGGTTCAATATTTATTGCTCTTAAAGCGGCTTTCTCTGCTTCATCATGTTCGTACATTTCATATAATGTAAAGCCTAGAGAGTAGTGATTTTCAGCAGAGTTTTCGTCTAAGCTAAGCGCTGCTTTATTGTAAGATAATGCTTTTTCATGCTCATTATCTTCTCTAAGATTGAAGGCTTCGTATCTAAGTACAGATGTAAACCATGTCTTTTGTTTGTTTATGTCAGAATTTTTGGGGCTAAGCTCTAACGCTCTGATCAAGTCAGAATAAGCAGAGTAGTGATTTTCTAGTTTTGCATGTAGTTTGAATCGTGCTAGAAAAAAACTAGAATTAGTTGGGATTCGTGTTATCGCTTTATTGTAATCGGCCATGGCCTCTTCTGATTGTTCCAGCTTCGCATGCAATTTACCTCGATTGTAGTAGATAGCGGCATTTTCACCATAGGTCAGCGCTTTATCATAAAGTAGGAATGCGAATTTGTTCTTCCCTAACAGAGATTGCGAATTTGCCATATCAATTTCAATCGCTCCTGGAAGTATTTCCAGTAGTGGGGTTTGATCAATGTAGGGAAGTGCAGTGTCAGCGAATGCTTGCATTTCACTATAAGAGCCACCCCAGCGAGGAGTGAGTGAATAGATGTAGGTATTTCTTAAATAAAAACTCTCAGGAAATATTTTTAGCGCACTATTAACTATTTCTTTAGTTTTACTCTTGTTTCCCTTAATCCAATATATATTAATCGCTAAATTATAAATTGCGATTGATTCTTTACTTAGTTCAAGTGCTCGATCTATATCCTTAATGCTAAGGTTTAGTGAATCGTGCATTTTTTTAAATGAATCCGATTCTACTTCGGACGCCCATTCATTACCTCTTGCATCCCAGGCCTGCAAAAAGTAGAAATAACTTCGAATTAAATATGGATGATGGCTATTTGGTGTACTTTCTACCCAAGCGTTTAATAATTCTAATTTTTTATTTTGAATTCCATAAATTTCGAATTCGGAATAGTATTTAATGGATTCATCGACACCTTTGTTTTTAGCCTCACTTTCATAAATATCTAACTTGTCATTAAGGTGCTTGAATTCTCTAGCCTGTAATGAATTTCTAACCTCTATGAATTCGGAAGGTGGATATTGGTGAGGAGAGAAATTAGTTTTCGATTCTTCTAAATTAGTAACTGCAAGCGAGAAAGCACTTAAAGTAACTAGCGCAATTGATGAAAGGGTGTATCGTAAATAACTTAGATTAAACATCCTTGGCCTTTTTTTGATTTTTATGGGTCGTAGGTTACCCCTAGTTGGTAGAATTAGTTTATCTACCGAACCAAAAGAGAATGTATTTTTTGTGATCTAGTTCTCAAGTGGTTTTGATTATTGGTCTTATTGTAATTTACTACTTTCATAAATAGTAGGGATCATAAATTATAAGCTAGAAATTTAGATGTAGTTCTAAAAAATCACGGAAATAAAGTTGAGCCCATATACTAATAATTACGTATTGGACTACTGGGAAAGCCTCAAGTTTATCTAACAAATTAAAGTGCTCTAATTCCCAGCTTTTGGTAAATATAACCCATATTTTGGTTTTATATGTTTGTTCGATACTTATCGAATGTCTCGAATTGTACCACTAAGGTTTATGATAGGTAGGGCGACATGCAATAATAAACCCGCATGGTGTTACTTTAAAACGGAACTAAATTTAAGCATTGAAAAAAGTGAAGTTTGCGAACGATTCCCTTACTAATCGAAATTCCACAAAAAAGCCCGCACTAGGCGGGCACTCTCTAAATCGAGTGAGGGATGCGCTCCCTTTGGTCGCGGCCCTGACGGGTCGAACCTTTTTAGGGCATGTGAACAATTCCCTTACTAATCGAAATTCCACAAAAAAGCCCGCACTAGGCGGGCTCTTTTGTGGAATTTGGCGGAGAGTGAGGGATTCGAACCCCCGGTGGGTTGCCCCACGTCTGATTTCAAGTCTGACGATCGAAGGCTCTAGAATGGGGTTTTTAGGTGGTTTTTGCAATTTAGTTATCAAAGGTTGTTGATTTTCTATGGCATTAACTTCAGTTGGTAATTGCAAAAAATGGCTATCGAATTGAATGTTCTCATTGTCATATTGACTAAATAATTGACGTTTTCTAGAATTCATATTTTCAATTAACGCCTTAATTTTGACACTTGAGGCGTAAGTCTTGTCATAAATCACGATTTTCCACGGAAATCCTATTTGTGATGGAGTAGACATTTTAGTTTGTATAGCATGCGTGCAAATTTATTGAATGCAAACCAGAGGGCAGCATGAAACTCCAATTAATTGTGGTTGTTACGACGATTCTTTTTTTAACAGCATGTAACCAAGAGAGCGATGGATCCATTTCTTATGATAGTAATATCGATATCCAGTACGGGTCATGGGCTCCATCTGGAAAATGCAATTCCGATAGTTCCTTGAATGGACATTGGGAGCTGTTAGTGCCTGAGTCTGCTGATTATTCTATTACATTGAGTTCTGAAGATGTGAACTCAACTTGTCTGAGTATAATTGATGATAATGGAAATTATATTGTGAGCGGCGATTGGTTCGGTTTTGATGGCTCTTTAGCTAGCGGATCATACACTTTGATCGCTGGAACATATTTCAGTTTCCAAACTGGAGATTACAAATTAGAATATTCAAGCGACCTTACTATAAATCAATTGTTCCCGAGTAACTTGGTTGAAAGTAATAGTTTTAACGAATATACCGGTAGTGAGAGTTACACAAGAAGAAGTTCTCCTCGTAATATTTTCTATAGTTTTAATCTTACTGAATCGACTGAAGTTGAAATTTTTACTAAAAGCGCTTCGGATACAAAAGTTGCCGTTAGCATTCTAGATGAGTATTCAAATTTAGTAGAAGATAGCACTTCAGGCTATCTGTTTGAATCTTTAGAAACAGGGAATTATCAGGTTATGCTTTCAACCTATTATAGTGGATATTCTGGTGATTTTGAATTTAATATCTGGGGTGTAGATAATATTGAACAAATACCAACAAGCACTGTTACTCGAGTAGGAACTTGGAATAATTCCAGCAATGACAAAGCCCTAGCCGACAACCAGCAAAAGTATGATTTTACTGTCGGAAGTGATGATGCTGTCGTCAGCTTCACTTTAGCTGCAAGAAGCGAAATTGATATTAGATACTATCTGGTTGATGAATTTAATAATAATGTTAGTTCAGGTTCTTCCTATTCAAATAGCATTACCAAAGAGATTGAGCTTCAGGTGGGACAGTATACATTGATAACTTTACCAAGATTAGACGGTACTAGTGGAGTGTACGATTTACACTTTAGTTTTTTTGACAGCGATATAACTTTAGGGTTTTAAACTTCATTGTTCTGATCACAATATTATCGATTTAGGCACCTTAAATAGACGAAAAAAACGAAGCTGAATTTTTTACTTCAGCTTTTTTGAGGTTCTAAGAGGTATTTAATATGCGATTTCTTTTACTAAGTCAGGATTCAGCTATGATTTTGTTACTTTAAAGAAGAACTATCATCATTTGAGATTATGAAGCAGTTCATTGTTGAGAATAAGGTGATTATTGAACGTACACTGAGCAGGACTATCAAGCGATATAATCTTCACTAGATTCGACATAAACCTCAGCTTTTAAGAGCTGGTATTGTCTTGCCCATTTATTAAACCTCAACAATTGAAGTCGGAAGATTTGGGACTTGATACTCTAATCGTCCGTTTTTAATGATCGCCTTGTTGGGTGGCTGCACCTGCTCACCAGCCACCTTTATTTGCTCTCCACTTCTAAGCTGCACAG
>NZ_JBKEGY010000011.1:0-119212 GCF_046710285.1 Reinekea sp. | reverse complement strand
TTACTGCGAAGCTCATCCACAAGCGAGTAAGCCCAAACTAGAAAAATTCATAACATCACTTAAAACAAAAAAGGGAGCCGAAGCTCCCTAGTTTGTTTAATCTTAACGCTAATTATGCATCAGATTTTGGGTCGAACAAGCTACGACCTTCAGATGGAGCTGTGTTCACTACAGGCTCTACTGGGGCCGCAGGAGCTGGCGCCGGAGTTGTAACAGGTGCTGCAGGAATACTAGGCTTTACCACCGGAGCGGGGGTTGCGGTTACTGGCTGTGCTGGCGCTGCCTTTTTTGCAGGTGCCGCTTTCTTTGCAGGTGCTTTTTTAGCGACCGGTTTTTTCGCCACTGGCTTTTTAGCTGTTGCTTTCTTTGCCGCTGCTTTCGGAGCGGCTTTTTTAACAGCCGCCTTCTTAGTTGCTGGCTTTTTTGCTACAGCCTTTTTAGGTGCTGCTTTTTTGGCGACTGCTTTCTTAGCCGCTGGTTTGGCAGCTGCTTTCTTTGGTGCAGCTTTTTTAGCGGCAGGCTTCTTTGCTTTGGCTTTTTTAGCAGCGGCGGCAGCTTTCGCTATGGCTTTCTTTTCTGCTAATTTTGCTTTTTCTTTGGCTTTCTTTTCGGCAGCTTTTGCTTTTTTGGCAGCAGCGGCAGCGGCTTTCTTATCTGCAACGGCTTGTTTCTTAGCTTCAGCAGCAGCTTTTTTTGCAGCAGCTTTTTCAGCAGCTTGGCGCTGTGCCTCGTCTGCTTTACGCAGTGCAGCAACACCCTTATTAAACTGACCCGCTAGTTTTTGTTCAAATTTAGCAGTAGCAAGGCTTGCTTTAGCTGCATCTAGTTCAGATTTAGTCGCAGCAGCATCCGCTTTAGCCGTGACTACAGCTTCCCCAGCTTTGGCAGCGGCAGCTTTAGCAGCAGGTGTTTTCTTAGCAGCAGCTTTAGCTTTTTTAGCTGTCGCCGCTTTTACTTTAGAGGTCGCTGATGCCAGTTTTTTAGTCAACTGAGCAACTTCTTTTTCAATTGATTTAAGCTCTTTAGTTTGAGCTGCAGCAATTTGCGCTTCAAGCTTTAACAAATCTTTCGTGAGTTGGTCAACAACCGAGACTGCTTTATTTTTAGCAGGCGCTTTTGCGACAGTTTTTTTCACTGCTTTTTTCGCAGCCGCTTTCTTAGCCGGTGCTTTTTTAGCAGTTACTTTTTTAACTGCAACTTTCTTAGTTGCAACTTTTTTTACAGCTTTCTTTTTCTTGGCAGCAGCCATGACCCCAGTCCTCTTCAAATTAAAAAAATACGCACGTTTTTAGTATCGCCATACTATTGTTTTCACCTGCCTACATTCAAGCAATAAACACCGATTTAGGTAGTTTTTTTACTGAATTAGGTGTTTTCATCAATCCAGTCGACTAATTTTTGCCAATCACCTAAATCTTTCTTCTGTGCATTCTGTAAATCATGAATGCCTAAGCCGTACTCAGATGCTCGGATATAATACTGAGTATCTCGAATTGTTGATACAAAAGGTATTTTTAAGCTCTTTAAAAACAACTCTAATTTAGAATAGACCAAGGTGTTTTTACGTACTCGATTGGCCACCACGGCAACCTTCTTATTGCTAGACCGATAAGCAGCACTGAGAAATAATTCTTTAATAAAAAAGGTTGTTGCACGAATATCAATTGGAGATGGTGTCACTGGGATGATTATGAAATCACATTCACGCACTAAGTCATTTAATAACATGCCACTTAATCCTGCAGGGGTATCAATGACAACTTTAGAGGTGTTCGGTGGCAGGTTACGTAAATACCAAGTTCGAGTAACATGCCCTGTCGCTTTTTTATAGGCACTGACGCCATGTATTTTTTTGCGTGCATTTTGTCTTAGCTGGAGCCACTGAGCTGCTGAACCCTGAGGGTCAAAGTCAATCAAGGCACATTGCTCGTCTCGGCTAGCATATAAACTCGACAAATTAGTCGCCACTGTGGTTTTACCACTGCCGCCTTTAGCGTTAGCAACTAAGATTCGTGTTGGTGTGGGTGTATTCACCACACGGGCGCGCGATTCAGATATAGACAATGTATTTGCCATGTATTCTCCGGACATGTTTGATCATGCTAACAGATATTCCTTCAGGTCAAAATGTATATAAGTAGCCATTTGATCCAACGGCAATCAATTTACTGTCACGCCAGCCGATATCGAGAACCGATGTACTTTTCAATGCTTGCTTTACTTCACTGCCTATTCGCCAGCGATTCGTTCTTTTACCGGTCTTAGCATCAAACTCGAATATATCTCTATAAGTCGTCCCGGTGAGCAATCGTTCATCGCCTATAAAGGTTGCGCTGGTCAGTCGGTATTTTGCCGTTTTTAATTCAGCTATTTTTCGCCGCGTGGTCAAGTCCCATAATTCAGCCTTTTCACTTGAGGGGACCATCAAAGCAACGGCACCTGTTTTACTTAATTTGACCAGCGAAACCTGATTAGAATAACCAAATTGCCGGATTAAACTGGCGTCACGGGTATTCCAAAGCTTAGCGGTATTATCTTCTGATCCAGTTAACGCAATACCCGTTTGAGTATTTAAACTTACGCTGATGACAGGGCCATTGTGTTGAAACTCACGAAGTACTCCACCGTGCTGCACATCAAATAAAACCGCTTGACCGTTATCCATTCCCAGTAGAGCAAAGAGTCCGTCAGCAGAAAGGTCGGCGGACTGAATACGTGAAGGCGCTTCCCAAAACGCGACAGACTCCCCCGTTTGAGTGTTCCATAAAACCAAGTTGTAGTAATTAGCCGTAAGTGCGTATGAGCCATCGGCTGAAAATGAGGAATACAATATTTCTGTTAGGTAACCTGAACGATGGTTCCAATTGTACAAGCGAGCAAAGCTTGGAATGTTCCAATAGCTACCACCGTGCTGAAGCGAGCCGAGAACCAGGTTTTCTCCCTGCGCATCTATCGAAGCAGAATAAGCACCTTGCATCGCGAGTTGTTGATGCGTTGTTGCCCCTGTCGGCCAGCAGGAAGCCAACAAGGGAATGATTAGGAAAATAACTAGGTAGAACTTTCTCAACAGCGACACTCTAATTTATAAAGTTGGATATTGAACAGTGTAGCACTCGCTGAAAATTGTGCAGTTATTAAACTAAGGAGATGGATTGTGTTTTTATTAATCGCATCGTAACCTAACAGAGCGCTTTTCATTCAAGGACGGAACATGCTCACAGCACAATGCCATTGCGGTAATATTTCTCTTATTGCAGACGAGACACCTGAAACGATTACCGAGTGTAATTGCTCGCTATGCGGGCGTTTTGGTGCGCGCTGGGCATATTTTAAAGTCAGCCAAATCAAAATTAATGAAAACACCGCTCGCAATGATACCTATCGCTGGGGAGACGGTGACATTGATTTCCATTTCTGCCCAAACTGCCATTGTTTAACTCACTACACTGGTACAGGAAAACCTAACGAGCAAGACCGTTTTGCCATCAACACTCGCATGAGCCCAGACAGCGAGACAACCTCGATTCGCATTCGTCACTTTGATGGTGCTGATACTTGGGCTTATATAGACTAAATACACAGCTACCACGCCTCAAGGAGGCTAATTACATGAAGCTAATCATCGGTAATAAAAATTATTCTACTTGGTCACTGCGCCCATGGTTTTTTATGCAGGCAATGGGGGTTACTTTCGAGGAGCAATTGGTTTCACTAAATAGTGACAATTTAAAGGTCAGTTTAAGTCAGTTCTCTCCGTCCGCCAAAGTACCCGTCTTAGTCGACAAGAGCTTAACCGTTTGGGATACGCTCGCAATTTGCGAATACGTAAACGAACAATACTTAGAAGGAAGCGGTTGGCCGCGAGATAAAGCCGACAGAGCTCTTGCTCGCAGCCTAACAAGCGAGATGCACTCAGGGTTTTCAGCGCTCAGAAACGAATTACCCATGAACATCCGAGCCAAGCGACAAGTCACTTTAACGAATGCCGCACAAGCGGAGTTAGAGAGAATTGACGATATTTGGTCGGCATATCACCCAAAAAGTGGCTGGTTATTCGATACCTTCAGCATTGTAGACGCCTTTTTCGCCCCAGTAGCTCTTCGGTTACCTACCTATGGTATCGAATTGAGCGAAAATGCAGCTGCATATCAACAAAAGCTGCTATCACACCCAAATATCATCGATTGGGTTGAAGATGCAAAAAAAGAACGCGAAATAGTTGAATCTGATGAAGCAGGTCTAGAAATTTAAGCTAGGCTTATTGGATAGTTGAAGGAGTCATCCTTGGTTCGTCTTAGTTTAAGTATGTTGATATTGCTGTTATCGGGGCTTAATTTTGCTCAGGATTCGACGTTTCGATTGGAAAGTGAAGTAATTGATGCAGGAGACCGGGTTGAACTAGGTGGCGACTGGTGGTTCGAATTTGGACAACATTTAACCCCGTCAGAACTCATGGACCAAATCCAAGATCAGAACCTCGAACTTGTGCCAACGCCATCCAGCTGGCACAACTTTATAAAGCCCGACCGAGCCAATCCAAGTCTTGATGGCATTGCGACTTATGCAACTCGCATCACCTTTGACCGTAAACCTAGTAAGCCAATTAGCCTCCTAGTGCCATATATTACTGATGGCTATCGAATTATGTGGATGCCTTACAATCAGCCAGAAAAGGCTATGTTTTTAGGTCAGTCTGGCGATTGGGAAACTGGAAAAAACACGGCTCGAGAAGATATGCTCTATGCCATACCGGCTGAAAAAGACGGTATTTTAATCACTTATGTCGCTAAAACTCGATCTTTTCAGGGCGGTATCTTAGAGCCCTTTACCATTCAAGATAGCCACGTTGCTCTGAACCTCAAAGGTATTAACGATTTTGCTCGCGCACTCATGATGGGGGCCATTTTAATCATGAGTATTCACTATTTTGTTCAGTATTTTCATTGGCGCAATAATTTGAGTTTGTTGCTGTTGTCACTTATTTGCTTTGTTATGTTGATTCGGTCAATGGGCGTTTCTGGAAATACGGACCTATTGTTGTCTTATTTAACGCCAGATCATTTTACGGTACGTCTCAGAGCAGAGTACTTAACAATCGTCATAGGCCCCACTGCGTTTTTACATTTTTTTCACTCTCTAATTAGGGGGTTATTCCCCAAGCGCTTCTTACAGGGTGTTTGGACCCTTACCCTTATTTTAGCAATTACAACTTTGATTATACCCTTCAATGTAATGACTAAGAATTTGCTGGTTTACCAAATTCATATGCTGACCGTCTCTTTCATAGCGCTGTTCAGTTTATTTTGGCCTGCTTGGAAAGGTAAGCCTTTTGCTCGCTTACTTCTTGTCGGTACAGCTATTCTGGCATTAGGGGTGTTGAATGATGTTTATGCGTCAATATCGGTCAGTTATCATATTTACTTGATCGAGTTTTTTGTGTTTTTCTTTTTAATTTTCCAAGCTCAGGTTGTCGGTATAAAGCTCAACGAAACGGTTAGTTTATCGGCTCGCTTAAAATCTGAAAAACAAAAGCTTGAACACAAACACGATAAAGCACTGCTTGATAGTCAACTCGACCACTTAACTGGACTCTATAACCGGAAGGCTTTTGAAGAGCTGTTTAACCTAACTTGGCAACATTCGCTTATAAGTCAGGAGTCACTGAGCATTATCTTGATCGACCTCGATCACTTCAAAGATATCAATGACGTTCATGGGCACCTCATTGGTGATGAGGTATTAATTTATATTGCTTCATTGCTGCGCAGTCAAAACTTACGCAAGGGTGATTTCATCAGCCGTTATGGCGGTGAAGAGTTCGTCCTCATTCTACCGGATACTCGCTTAGAAGATGCCTATAACATCGCTGAAAAACTACGCATTGCGATTGCTCATGCCCCTGCGTATGAAGATAACCTTATAAACTTACGCATTACAACGAGCATTGGTGTATTCGCAACGATACCTAAGGAAGAAAATTATAAATCTGCCTTAGGTAAGGCTGATGAAGCGCTTTACAAAGCCAAGAACAACGGCCGAAATTGTGTAGTTAGTCTAGTTGATTAGACCGTCAGTTAGCTTCCATTTGCCGAAAAATAGCTGCTGCCTTGAAACCAAAGACTCTTGCTAAAATTACATCAGGTAGCTTTTCAATTTGTGTATTATAAAGCGTCACTGAATCATTATAACCTTGGCGGATCAAGGCTAACTCATCCTCTGATCGTTCCATTTGCTGGGTAAATTGCTGCATGACTTTATTGGCTTTGAGTTCAGGGTATTGTTCAGTAAGTGCCACCAGCTTTCCTACCGTTTTCTCTTCGACTTTAAGATGCCGTGATGCGTTATCCGCTGAATCTTGGACAGACGCTCGACCCGACCTTACTAACGAAATCGACTCCAATAATGCACTTTCATGGGCAAGATAGCCCTTAACCGTCTCCTGAATACGCGGCCATAAATCGTGACGTTTTTGTAACAGGGTATCTATATCTGCTGCGGTTTTGCTCACCCGTTGGCGTAAAAATACGAGGCTGTTGTAATGCATAACCACGGTTATCAACAGTAGTAGAACGGGTACCAACAACGACACCGATAGCAAATCTAAGGGTGTAAAGCTTCCTGACCCAGCCAACCAAACAGTCCCTGCCATTAGGCCAAACGCCAGTGCTAAACCCGTTAGTAGAAAACCTTTTGCGCCTTGACCCAATATAACCTTTTGTTCATCTTCGGCTGTCAGCAGTAAATCAATGTCTTCACTATTTTGCATCACTAGAGTTGAGGGCTGCTGGTCATCAAAGCCTGCAAAACCCAGGCAATAGACTTCTGTTAAAGGGGCGAGCCAGTACTCACTGTAACGACGTGAGCCTTCTTGTTTTATGAGTTTTTCAGGGTATTTAATGGTCGCTTGATTTGGGTTAATACTGACACGACCTAGGTTGTCTTCAAGCCAAAAATTGACGCTTTCATCGCCCGATTCAATTTCAACCCACTTTTGGTTTTTGCCAGAGCCTCGACGCTCTTCAATACTGTACCTATATGCCACGCAGTCTTTTTGATTCAACTGGCTGCGCAGTACGGGTGCTTCGGTATTAGTTTGTACAATGCCAAACAGCTCAGCAATACCATAGGTTAGCCCTGTCGTTTTTGAAGTCGGTATAAACTCAACTAATCGCTTAAAGCGAATCGCCACTAACGCCGCCCAAATTAAGCCCACGCAAACGAAAACGGCGATTAGGCAAACCAGATAGGTTATCCAAGAGTTTTCAAAACGGCTCGAAGCCTTAACAGCAATTTGAGCAATAAGTGCTTGTTGACGAGTATCGGTTAACACTGGCAGGTCTAAGTTAGAACGGGCAAAATTTTCAAACAATGCATGGTCCGGCCAGCCTTGCGCGCTTTGCTTTAGCAATAAGTAATATCGAAACAAGTCTTCTTGTGCATAACTATTTTTGGGTTGGCTTAATGCGGCCTGTGATCGTTGGCTATAGAGTTGCGCCGCGTGCTGCCAGTCTATTTGTACTGCACGGATACCTAAAGTGGCCAGTGCTGCCATTATGCCAACCGTCATCACCAACACGAATACCCAAAAACGATGCACTGCAAAACCAGTGAGTATAAATGCGACGCCCACTGCCAGTGCACCAACCGCGGCAGAGATAATCATGCCAATCCAGAACAGTGATTGCCCGCCTTCACGCGCGAGAGTTTGAGTGGTTATTATTTTTGGTACGCTGCCGTCTGTTTGAGATAACTTTAGCTCTGCTGATTTTGGGTCGTAATGACCCGTCAATTGAATTTGATTCTCTGCGGCCAGGGTATGCTCTGTATAAGTCAGATCACCGTCTTTTCGCCGATACGTTTCAGGCGCGCTTATTTTTATTTGCTGCAATGCAAAGCCAGGTTGAACACGTACCTCTCCGCTTGTGTCTGCGAGAGTAAAGGGCGTAGCACTTTTACCGCTTTCAAGGGTACGAGTTTTTTGATCGCCGTCGGAATCGGTGTAGGTTTCTTCTAGCTTATAAGCATAAAAGACCACCGGCGTTTTTGAATAGGGCGCAATAATAGCATTGTTAGCTTCTTCAATTGTACCATCAAGGGCATACACACCTTCTGTTAGCGCAGCGATAGGAGTATTGGGTAAGCGATCTAACTGGCGAACTTCTGACAACTTTGTAAAACCAAATGAAAAAGCCCACAAGGAAAAGGCGACCAAAGCTGCAGCCAAACAAATATAAACTATACGACGAATCACAAGTATCTCCTTAAATACTGAGCAAACTAAAGCAGTTTCACTGGCCTGTCTCAGAAATTTCCTTACACTACACGGCAATATGGAACCCGAATAGGAAATAGCATGACCGAATTAAGCGTAAATGTGAATAAAATAGCGTTACTGCGTAACTCGCGTGGCCACGATGCGCCTAATGTTGTTGAGTTCGCTAAGAAATTTATTGAACAGGGTGTAACTGGTATTACTATTCACCCGCGACAAGATGAACGCCACATTACTCGACAAGACGCTCGTGATTTGGGTAACTTGATACGACCACTTGAAGGTGTTGAACTCAATATCGAAGGGTATCCAAGTGAAGAATTCCTACAACTCATAGAAGAAATTAGGCCCGATCAAACCACATTGGTTCCGGATGCGCCCGACCAGTTAACATCAGATCATGGTTTCGACTTTAAAACTAAAACAGACTACTTAGCGCCTATTTTAAAGCGCTTAAAAACTACCGGTACGCGTGTGGCGGTATTTTTAGACCCCGATATCGAGCAAGTAAAGTTGGCGGCACAGTCAGAGACGGATCGTATTGAGTTATACACTGAAGAATATGCGCGGACTTATAATCAGCCTAACCACCCAGAAGTTCATGCCCGTTATGCTCAAGCAGCAATTGAAGCGCAGAAACTAGGTTTAGGCGTAAATGCAGGCCATGATTTGAGCCTAGAAAACTTAGCTAAATTTGTCACCATTCCTGGAATTTTAGAAGTCTCTATTGGCCATGCACTGATTGTAGAGTGTTTAGAATTAGGCTTGCCGTCCGTGGCGCGCCGATACTTACATATTTGCCAGTAAGTTAACTAAATACAAGCTGATACCGGTACTGCGTATCGGTCAGCTTATATTCTTCATGAACACTCGGACTCCAAGAATCATCCCCGCCAATGCCCATATGCTTGTGATCCAAATGAACGGTCAACGCTGTTTCTGGCGTCAGCTCATTGGTGTGGCTCGCCTGCGCTAAACTGGCCTGACTAAAACGGCTGACACCCAGATGAAACAGGCCGTCTACCTTTAAGCTACCAATAGCAGCATGGCGCACATCACAGCGCAGGCCATTGCCAGTCGGGAAAATATAAGGTGTATGAAAATCGTCGATATTCGCCGAATATTGACCAATTAGCGTCGAATATAAGCGATCAGGATAGTTTTCATGTGGGCCACGGCCATACCAATCAATACTTGCATCGGTATTTGGCAACTGCATTTCAATGCCAACACGCGCTAAAGAAGGTAAGCCAAGACTCGGCGTCACTTGGACCTCTAACTGCCACTCTCCATTGCCATTAAAGGTGTACAACCAAGTGGTTTCAATCAAGGCGATTTCATCAGCCTTATAACGCTGAGTGACTAGAATTTTAACGGCGGCTCCAGAAGACAGTAATTCAACCGAAACACATTCACGCGTTAAGCGATCCAATCCGGCATGTTGCCATTGCACACTTGGGGCATTGGCGTCCATCGCATCGGCTTCACTGACGCCAATATCGTTGTCGTGTGGTGCTCGCCAAAAATTATCAACCGGTGCTGACGCTATTTGCGGTTGGCCGTCTTTGTGCCAACCCGTTAACAGCCCAGTCGATGAGTCAAGCGTCCACTGACTGTTGGTTGCCGATATCTGCCAGCTATCTGCCTGCACGATAGAAACATCTGAATCGACAGAAGCAACTGGGCTTGGCAAGCCAACTTTGGCAGGTATTGCAAATTGAGCTTGCGCACTGATATGCCCAGCTTTGCTCCAAGCGGTATCGGCAATGTGGCTGACGGTAATAGTTAAAAAGTACTCACAACCCAACTTCTGCTCAGGTAATTGTGCCGCAAGATCAAGGGATGCACTTGCATTAGCATCAATGTTTAGAGCGGCTTGTCCTGAAGAAATGACGGCGCCATCTTCTAACAGTTGCCAATTTAATTGTTCATTATCCGTTGCTCTAAACAGATATTCACTGGTCACTTTAATGGTCAGTGGTGTGACGTCTAACAATTTAAATTGCAAATGTTGTTGGCAAAACTTAGCCTCAAGTACTGTCGGATGAGGGCTACGGTCGGGAAACATTAAGCCATTAATACAAAACTGTCGGTCATTGGGTTCATCGCCGAAATCGCCACCATAAGCATAGAAGTGCTGCCCATCTGCATCGAACTGACTAATACCTTGATCAACCCAATCCCAAATGAACCCACCTTGTAAACGTGGGAACTCACGGAAGGCTTTCCAATATTTGTCAAACGATCCTAGGCTATTCCCCATCGCATGGGCATATTCACACAGTATCAATGGGCGAGTTTCATTAGGTAAGCCAATCCACTTTTTTATACCCCACTTAGGTACAGCAGGATGGGGAAGGTCATAATCAACTCGGGCATACATTGGACAAATAATGTCTGTTGCCGCTGTATCAGCACCGCCACCTTCGTATTGCACTGGGCGAGTTGAGTCTGCAGCTTTCACCCATTGATACATGGCGTGGTGGTTTTTACCCACACCCGATTCATTGCCTAAAGACCAAATAATCACCGAGGGGTGGTTTCGGTCTCGTAACACCAAACGAACAATGCGTTCCATGTAACTGTTTAGCCAAATAGGGTCTTCAGATAATCGCGATACTGGCGACATCCCATGAGTTTCAAGGTTAGCTTCATCAACCACCAGCAGACCATACTGGTCACAAAGGTCATAAAAGTCAGGGTGGTTTGGGTAATGCGCGGTGCGTACTGCATTAAAGTTATATTGTTTCATTAATATAACATCTTGTTCCATACCAGCTCTGGTCACAGCGTGGCCACGGGTTGCATCGTGTTCATGACGGTTAACTCCACGAATCAAAACCGCCTGACCGTTCAAACATAGCTGACCATTTTTAATCTCAACCGACCGGAAACCAACCTGCGTTGCTTCTGTATCCAGCACTTGTCCTTGTTCATTTATCAAAGAAAGTACCAGTCGATACAAATTAGGGCTTTCATCACTCCATTTTTTAGGCGCGTCTACAAAAACACGTTGCTGGCAAATTTCAGGGTAACCGCCCGCTTCATCGACCACCATAGAGCCCAGTGCTTGGTATGATGATACGACTAATTCGTCACCATCAAACAATTGCGCGTGCACGCTTAAGCCGTTTGCCAGTACGCCTTGAATACGGGTCTCAATCACTAAATGTGCATCGCGATAACAGGCATCTAATTCGGTTTGTACCCAATAATCTGCAACGGCCGTTTTTGGTTTAACTAATAAAGACACATCTCTGAATAGGCCACTTAGCCACCACATGTCTTGGTCTTCTAGGTAAGAGCCATCACTCCAACGCACAACCACTGCGGTAAGGGTGTTGGTTCCAGCAACGGCAACCTGACTAATATCAAACTCACTCGGCAAACGGCTGTCTTTACTCAGACCGACAAACTCTCCGTTACAGTAAACCGTTAACAAGGAGTTCGCGCCTTCAAAGGTCAGGCGTATCTGCTGGGATAAGTCTGCTTGGCTTAACTCGAATTGAGTTCGGTAGACACCGGTAGGGTTTTCAGCGGGAACAAATGGCGGGTTAACCTCAAATGGATATTGAACGTTGGTATAGATTGGTTTATCGAAGCCCTGTAGCTGCCAGTTTGCAGGTACTGCAATGGTACTAGGAAATACAAAGTTGGCTTCGGTCACTCCATTAGGAACGAGTTCAGGGCGAGCAAACAATGCAAACTGCCAATTACCATTTAGTAACCGACGTTGTGTTTGCTGCTGCTGGGCCTGTTGAACAGATTGATAACTATGCAACGGCGCATGCGCGGTGAGTGTGTTGATTTGCTGTACCGTTGGGTTTTCCCATGGCCGCGATGAAATAAAGTCACTAATCCTAATCATATCTGCCTCGATCTTATTGTAATTTTGAAAGCACCCATTCATTTGGTAACGTTTTCAAGGATTACAATAGGATAATAGCGACGACGCAGAATAGCAATTGCAGCAAAAGTACCTAACTCGGTATTTTAGTAGCGGTCGCCCGATTTAGACACACGATTGAAACTAAGGTCATTACGGCACAGGCAATAAAAATGCCTCGGATACCAAAAAACTGCGCCAAAACACCACCACCAAGAGCACCTGCTAAGCCGCCCATTCTTATAGCGTTGGTATAAAGCGTTGAAGCCATGCCCATTCGGCCTTTCATCAAGGCCTGGAAGACTGAGATGCCGAGGCCAGCCATGATGCCAATGAAAGCACCATTAAATATTTGCGCCAATAGCATTAGGGTTAAGCTCTGGCTAAAAAATACGATGATATAAAATACCGCACCCATCACCGCAGCAAATTTTAACGGTGAGAAAAGCGGCCAGTGATTAGCCCTCGCACCTGCGAATATCATCATTGGTATTTCTAAACCCGCGGCCAACCCCATTAATAACCCTGGTGCAATGGCTGCAAGATTGAGGTTTTCCTGAAGGTATATCGGCATATAAACAATATACATATTGTTTGCTGCAAAAACGGCTGCAATTGCAACTATAAGCCATTTTAGTCGGGGATCGGTTAGGGTGATTTCATTACTACGAACTTGCACAGGAGAGTCAGTAAAGCCACGCACTGAACCCAAGGTAATTAAAAATATGGCGGCACAGATAAAGGCTAATCCACGAAAACCAATAGTGGCGAACAAAAGGTACGCCAACGGTGGTCCAATAATCCAACTTAATGAAAAAGAAGCTCTGAGTAAGCTTTGAAAGAGCGTCGCATCTTCTTCAACAACTAGCTCACGAGCTAGTGCAAAAATTTGCGGCTGTATTGGCGAGACAGCAGCAAAAAGCGCAACACCCGCGAGCATCAGTAACACATAAGAACTGGCCATTCCCAGTGCAATCACAGCAAATAGCGACACGATTACACCAACTCGAATGATTTTCACACGACTGAGCCCGGTGTCAGATTGATTCGCCATCCACTGACTGACCGCTATAGCCGATAGGGTGTTGGTGGCAAAAATTATACCTATCCAAAACGGTTCAACACCTAAATTGAGCGCTAAATGCGTACTTAACACGGGCATAATTGATGCACCGGCCATGCCCATACCCAATGAAAGCAATAGCAGTCTTAGACGCAGTGAGTCTTTAAAGATTATCGAGAGTGGTTTAAACATAGTTGCCACTTAGTAGTTTTTTGATTGTGAAAAGTACCTGCTAGCAAAGATACACCGAGAATAGAGTTAACCGAGCGCTAACCAAAATGCGACGCCAATCATTAAGGTACCCGATATTCGATTTAGCAGTTTCACGTTAGACGATTTTGCTAACAATCGGCTCAGGGTTTGCCCACCACCGGCATATGACAGCAGCGCTATAAATTCAATTGTTAAAATCATAAATACCAACACACTTAATTGCATGGGTAAGGGCAGGGAGTCGTCAATGAAGGGTGGTAAAAGCACCATAAAAAAAGCCCAACCTTTAGGGTTGGCTATCGCGGTGACAAAACCTTGCGTTATTAAGGTTTTAGGTGACACATTGTTTTGAACATTAGCTTCACTTGGAATGGCCATTTTCCCTTTAGAGCGCCACATTTGAAGCCCTAACCAGCCTAAATATAGCCCACCAAGCCATTTAAAAGCGGTAAATATAACCGGCGCTCCTAGCATGATGGCGGCAACGCCGACGACCGCGCAAATCGCCACGATACCTACGCCAACCAATTCACCCAGCATCATCCACAAAGCTCGTTTAACCCCAACTGTTATCCCTAATGTCATGGATAAGGTCATGCACATGCCTGGTGTAAAGGACACAAACAAAAACGTCGGCACGAAAGCGACTATCAACGCCCAATTTAACATTTTATTCCTTAGTAAATAATGAGACCTATTTAAGGTTAGTGCGCATACTCACTGTGCTACACTTGAATCAAATTAAACTAAACACCACGCCGTAAGGCTACGTTGAGGAGAACCCACTATGAGTTTTAATGTTCCACGAATAGTATCGCTTATTGCCCTGACGGGTGCTGCTTCATTCAGTTTAGCCGATGTTGGCGTTCTCGATAAATACGATTGCCATAAACACCAGCAAACCAAACAATATCATTGTCATGGTGATGCCGACAATGCCAAATTGGGTGGCTTTATTGTAAGTGCAGGTGCCAGTACTCAAGTATGGTCTGTGGGCAATAACAGTGTTTACTTACTTGCTGGTGCTGGCGTCACGGGTGAATATACACATATGTGGTATGCCGTGACCGCATCTTACTATGGTAAATATTTGTTAACGGAAGATTTAGAAGCCAATGAATCCGTTTTACAAACCGGCTGGGACGCAGGCGTTAAAGTAGGTCCGGGGGTTGGTCGACTAGGTACCAAAAATTATTTACTCGCAGGTTGGAGCGGTTCGACTTTAACTAATAGCAATGACAATACAACCGCTGAGTTAGGTGGCTATTACGTTGGTGTTGGTACGGGTTATAACTGGCCTACAATGAGTCTAGATATTAACGTTGTTTACAATGACCCAACAAAAGCCAATGCTTATGTAGAGGATACCCAATCTGAAAGCGTAGCTTACGATTTGGGTGTAAAAGTTAGCTTAGGTGCTCGTTTATAAACGTACCAAGTTGTTATAAAAAAGGTGCTGCTAAGTTTTACCGCACCTTTTCTATTAAGTCTCATCCAACAATCTAGCTTTTTAGCTATAAATCTACAACCACCCACTGGTTATTTTTCAGCACGTTTATCTGCTTTAACGATAGGTATTTTAATTCATCATATTCGATCGGCAGTAGCAGGCTGTTACTTTGTGGGTTTATAACGCCCCATTTATCATTTTGTTTGACTAACGCAAATGCACTGCTGATTATATCGATCGATTGATACTCAATTGGCAACAAGACTTTAGCCTCAGCATTCACCACCCCCCATCGCACACCTTGTTTAACGGCTAAGGTATCACTGAACTCTGCTCTGACATCATCATATATTGGCGCAGCAATAATCGACTTGTTTTGCGCTAATATGCCAAGCTTGCCAATGTTATCTGGTTTTTCACCTTTTGGGTTTGTACTACCCAATTCAACAAATTCGTTACCTTGTAAATCTATAAAGTAATGAAATGTTTGAGTGGGTACATTTCGGTCAGGTGAAAAAACAAATGTCTCAGTTCTAAAAAAACCATTTTCTGCATAATGAATACGGCTGTACTTTGGCTCAATAACATATTGACCCGTGGTATCAATAAGGCCATTAAATCGACTATTGAGCGGTCCAGCTAATGCTAAAACCTTATCTAAGCCTTCATAAGAACGAAATGGTTCAATATCGTCAAAGCTATAATCGGTTAAAAAGGTGCCTGTTTTATCCATCAATGCAACTTTTCGATTACTTTTAGGTGGGTAAACAATAGAAACTCCGTGATTAAATATTCCCCCACGATGATCACTAAAAGGAATCACAATATTGCCAGTCACATCAAAAAATGCGGTTTCTCGCTCAGTATCAACTCTGATCAAGCCTTCTGATACTTCAAATACATTTCGATAAATAGGAGGAATAACGATGCTGCCATCTTGATTGATTAGCCCGCTCTGTTTATTTTTTGTCACAATGGCTAGGCCATCTTTGAATTTACCAATGTCGTCATAGGTGGCGTTTTCCAACCAGCCTGAACTAGCCGAAAACAAGCTTTCTTTAGATCCTAAGCTTTCCTGATAGTGAAAGTAATCGACGTTGTATAAGTTGATATCCTCTAAATAAGTGATATTAAAAAATTCGGGTTCAATCACAAATCTGCCAGATCGATCAATTAACCCTTCACGACTTTTGTATCGCACTTGTTGAGTTCCATGTTGATCACCGTAGGGGATACGGGTTTCAACAATGGCTAATTGGTCCTCACCGAATTTATTAATATCGTCGTAAAGCGCCTCAAGAATTATCTCACCTTGAGAATTAATCAAACCTAATAGGCCTTCCGAACTCTCAACCTCAGCCATACCATAGCCATCAAAGCTACCTATTCGCTTAAAGCCTTGTTCATTAAGCAAGTTACCATCCAAGTCGGTA
The DNA here is from genome assembly GCF_046710285.1 of Reinekea sp. Lineage (GTDB taxonomy): Bacteria > Pseudomonadota > Gammaproteobacteria > Pseudomonadales > Natronospirillaceae > Reinekea. Next base: position 102,895 of record NZ_JBKEGY010000011.1, on the reverse strand, counting down.
ATAAAGTACAGGCCCTCATTTTTAACAACTAGGCCCCAAGGGTGCTTTTTGGTGATTTGATCGTAGCTATAATAAAGATCAGATTTGCTGGCGATAATTTTATATTCTTTAAGAAGCGCATTCACTTTGCTTGAATCCATATCTTTTACAAAGACGGCGATTAGACCAGCCATTAAAGTGAGCACGACTACTATTGCTATTTTTTTCATAAGATTAAATTCAACGTCTTTTAAGTCTGGGTTAAAATTGAAATGGTGTAGTTGTCTGTCGAGCCAGAAATCACACAGGGGTACAGCGTTCCAGGTTGATACCGACTAATCTCGTCTCGTGCTAACTCATAAACAAGGCTGGCTTTCTTGCCTTGAAACTCACCACCATGCAGTTCGCCGAGTAATTCAAACGAATTTTTACTCACCTCAAATCTTGGGGTTATTTCTAATAGCTTAAACAAGGTATCTGATTGAGCAATACTGGAACTTTCTTGAATCATTTGGTCGAAAAAATCTAAATAGGCATTCTGTTTATTTTTAGAGTCATAAACGACGGTCATGTCGCTTCCTCTATTGACCGGCGTGCTCACCACACGATTATCAACTTCAAAAACTCGCTTATGATCTGCGTAAATGACTTCAATATTTGTATGGGTCAAGCCTTGGGTTAGTTGCAAAACTCGCCCAGTCACCTTAATCGGCTTACCTTTAATCTTTCTTTGATTCAACATTGTATGAATAGAGCTTGGGATACTCATTAATATTGGTAAAACAACTAAAAATGAAACGGCAATCATGCCAATTAAGCCACCAAAAGCTGGGCCTGGGTTATCAATTAAAAAATTGATAAAGCCAAGGTCGATAATCGATTCTGGGGATATCTCAAGAAACATGAAGTACAACAATGCGAGAGTGAGTACGACCGAAATTAATATGCCAGATATATAAATCACCACTTAGCTTCCTTATTCGAGAAAATTGACGTATGCAACATCTGGTTTTTTTGCATTATATTTAACTTCAATAATATCGCCGGGCGACACATCGTGAATAAAGTTTGGCGGCAAGTTTTGAAATTCTTTGACGGTATCTAGATAGGCGATTTCGGCGTTATGCAACGGCTGATGTTGGCCACCCAAAAAAGTACCATTCGCTCGAATTGATAGTACTTTGCCTTTTGTTATGGTTTTGCACTGGCGTTCTTTGATTTCTTTGGATAACAGCTGCCAAGCTAAATAAATACTGAACCCACCTCCGATCAACCAAGAGGGCGATTGGGCAAAAGCCATGACAATAGAAAGCAATGCCATCCCTAGTACGATAAATCCATAAGTTCTCATAGGTTTCCTTTCACGAACGTTTGGGGCTGCAATATACAGAAAGTTACAATTGAAATGCAGAAGTTTTTAGTCATTCTTTTACTTTATTCGTAATTAGCCGATTTTTTGCCACTAATATATGATTTTCGCTACCTGTTTATGATATTTGATTTTCAACCTTTTAGTTTTGTCTAGTAATTCAAAAGCTTTCTGGTAGCCTTTTAGAGATTACTTAAATTAACAAACCAGACGATGAGTTTCAGTGAATCAGGTTCTAGCATTAGGTAGGGTAATAGTTAACTTATGAAAAACCTCTGTAAGGCCGCGATATTGTATTTCGTAGCTACCACCGCTTGGTCGAGCCCTGGTGCTATTGATCAATACGGCTGTCACCGAGACAAGGCGAATGTTTATCACTGCCATGGTGATTTAACACAAGCAAAACGAATTCATACTTTATTGGGGGTTGGCCTCAAATCAACTAATTGGTTTTACTCGGACGGGCCGGCTAATATTTTTATTGGGCCGAGTTTAGAAACCGAACTAGCCTTCGATGCCGTCGCAATACGTACTGGTTGGACATACCAACCGCTTTTCTTTGCCGCGAAAGACTATTCTTTGTCTGGTTGGGATATGGGTGTAAAAATCGGCAAGGGTCTATCAAGATTAGGCAAACATGGGTTTCTAGAGGTAGGTTACTTTCATAATCAATTCAAACAAGCCAACGGTAATGTAAATTTGCTAAATGGCTACCAACTTGGCGCAGGCTTTATTTTCAATAAAGAAAACTGGTCTTTTGATGGTAAGTTTTTATTTCGCGATGCCTCAAGCTTAAGTGATTATTGGAATAACGAGATAAATATTCCAACTAAAGTCGCCGACTATAGTTTTTCGATAGGCGCTTATCGTCGCTTTTAATGCAGCGACGATGTGTCTACTTCAACCGCCATTCCCAAGCGAACATGTAAGTCTGCTGCTTTTGGGAAGTTTGCCAACACCTGATCAGCTAATTGCTCAGGTCGTAATTTTGATTTTTTAACTTTCAAAAATTGCTTAGCATTGTCAGTACTGGCAAAAAAGCTCAACGCAAAAACCTGAGAAGTTAGTTCTTTTTGCAGTTCATTGGGTATTTTTACTGACCATATCGACGAAATTCTATCGTATCCTGCGCTAAAACCCTGACTAAAACTATTTAAATCACTGGCTGGCTTTAAGCCATCTAGAGAATCGGTCGACTCAGGTAAGCTATACTTTTGTGAGACCATACGCTTTTTCAAATGCATTTGATAAGAAATAAGCAAGTTGACCGCGGCAGCGGCTTTTTCGTCATCAGGCAGTTGTACTAAAGGTAGTAATTCACCCAACCAATCGGTGGGTGATACAGCCGCTGGTGCACTACAAATTGCAAATAAGTAACCATTGATAGTGTGTAAGTTAGCGTGTAAATCACTGGTGATGACTCGGTCAGTTTCTTTTAGCTGGTTAAACCGACGAGAAAACTCATCTAAACATTCACGGTAACTGTAACTGCTAGCCCATTGGCTCATGTTTAATCCTTTGGCTTATTAACGTCAAACGCGGCTTGTTGGTCTGCGTTCGCAGGCGTTTGGTATTGTGCTTTCCACTGAGCATAGGGCATGCCGTAAATAATTTCACGAGCGGTATCGGAATCTAATTCTATGCCTTTGTCTTTCGCTGCAGCGGCATACCACTTAGATAAGCAATTACGACAAAAACCAGCAAGATTCATTAAATCTATGTTCTGCACATCTTTTCGTTCGTCTAAATGGGCGAGTAAGCGGCGAAATGCAGCGGCTTCTAGTTCAGTTTGAGTTTGCTTATCCATAGTGTTCCTTATTAACCACCGGCTTTTTTTACCGTATAGCCAAGTTTCTTCAGTTCTTCTAGTAACAGATCTCTAAAATCGCCCTGAATTTCAATAACACCCTCTTTTACAGTGCCACCGGTACCACAGCGAGTTTTTAGTGTTTTTGCAAGAGCTTTAAGATCACTAGGTGCCAGCAACACACCTTCAATTAGGGTGACGCCTTTACCTTTACGACCCTTAGTTTCACGTCTTAGTCGCACTATACCATCGCCTTCGGGTACAACGTCACTCGAGCATTGACATTGCTCGACAGGTTGGTCGCAATTTGGGCAAATACGACCTTGCTCAGTGCTATAGACACGCGAGCTGCCACCAAAAAGTGAATCTAAATCTGACAGTGAAGTGGGTTTTTTATTAGCCATTTACTCATCCAGCGAACAAAAAATATTCAGCCAGGCAACATACCCAGCTGAATTTATGATTATTAAACGATGTCTAATAATTCAACTTCAAACACAAGTGCTTGGTAAGGGCCAATTGCAGCACCTGCGCCTTGTGGACCATAGGCTAAGTGATGAGGAATAAATAACTTCCACTTATCGCCAGGCACCATCAATTGTAGGGCTTCTGTCCAGCCTGCAATAACACCGTTAACTGCAAATTCAATTGGTTGACCACGATCTACAGAACTGTCGAAAACGTCGCCAGATATTAAGGTTCCATGGTAGTGAGTCTTCACTTTAGAGTTAACTGCAGGCTTTGTACCTGATGCATCACCAGAATTAATTACTTCATACTGAAGGCCAGATTCTGTAATAGTTACTTCTTCACGCTTTGCGTTTTCAGCTAAGAAAGCTTCGCCATCTTTAGCCAGTTCTTTCTCTTTTATTGCTTGAGCTTTAGTCATTTCTTCACGAATAACATCATAAGCTTTTTGCATGTCCATTGGGTTTACTGGATCGGCAACACCAGAAAAAGCTTCTCTTACGCCTTCTGCAACGGCTTCGATATCTAGTCCTTCAAACGGCTGCTCTAGTAACTGGCTACCCATTTGACGGCCAATGCCGTAGCTGACTTGTAGTTGTGGCGTATCATATTTAGACATAATTATTCCAATCGGTTAATGAATTTGCTTGGTAAAAAAGTGGCGCGCAGTTTATCACAATTCTTCGGCAATTTGAGTCAAGGCCTGCTTAAAAGCCTCGACTGGTTGACCGCCAGAAATAGCGTATTTATCGTTAATGATAAAAGTTGGCACTGAAGAGACACCCATCTGGTGCATCTTATTTTGTTCTTCACGTACTGTTTGCTTAAGATCGTCGCTGTTTAACAGCTGCTCAGCCTGTTCTGGGTCTAGGCCAACTGATTTAACGATATCCAGCAACGCCTTGTGCTCATTTAGCGGCAAATTGTCGGTAAAGTGAGCTTTAAAAAGCGCTAGCTTCAGATCTGTCTGCTTATCAAAATCTTTTGCCCAAGTTAATAAACGATGGCAGTCAAAACTATTAATCATGCGCATCTGCTCAGAGAACTGGAAATCAAATCCCGACTCTTTGCCACGCTCAATAATATTTTGGCGGTTTTGATCACTTTGTTGTTCAGTGATGCCATATTTTTCCATGAGATGTTCACGCATATCTTGACCATCTATGGGCATATCCGGGTTCAATTCAAACGCATGCCATTCAATACTGGCTTCTAACTGCTCATTAAGTTGACCTAGAGCCGAGTCAAGATTGTTATAGCCCACAACACACCAAGGGCACATCACATCAGAGACAATATCAATTTTTAGCTTTTTCAAGTTAATTCCTTATCTTCATGACCTCTGCATTTAGAGAAAACATCAAAGTCACATTCTATTTACCATTGTAAATGCGTGCAGAAACCTAAAATACAAGCCGTTTGCTGTTTTAATGCGCTAAACTTGCCCCCATATAAACGTTTCTAGCCATTATTGAGAAATCGCATGTCAGTAAAAGTCCGTGCTAATGTTCCCGTGCCATTAACAGAAAAAGCCATCGAAACCCGTTTTATCAGTTTCGCAGGGTTTTCTGATGACAAAGAGCACATTGCTATTTTGTACGGAGATCCCGCTAGTCAGTCATCTCCATTGGTACGCATTCATTCGGAATGTTTAACCGGCGATGTATTCGGCTCGCAACGCTGCGATTGCGGTGATCAACTGCACGAAGCCCAACGGCTAATGAATGTAGAAGGCGGTATTTTATTGTACTTGCGCCAAGAAGGCCGTGGCATTGGCTTATATAACAAATTAGATGCTTACGCCTTGCAAGATAAGGGTATCGATACCTATATGGCCAATGAAATGCTCGGCTTTGCCCACGATTTACGTGATTTTAAACCCGCAATAGACATGCTTAAAAGCCTCGACATAAACAGTGTCCGATTGCTTTCCAATAATCCACATAAAGCCGATGAGCTTGAAACTGCTGGAATTATAGTAAGTGAACGAGTAGAAACCGGTGTATATGTGAATAAGTATAATGCCGACTATCTAAAAGCAAAGGTAGACCAGCAAGAACACCGTATTAACTTAGAAGATAACGACAATTAAAAGAATTTAATAGAAGTTATAATATTCTGTTTTGTGGATAACTATGTACATAACCACTTCATAACCAGCGGTATATCCTATGATTAAGCCGTGATAAGCTGGGTATAAGTATTAATTTGAGGATAAGCTGGTGCAGTATTTAGAAGAATTTTTGGTTGCCGCCGATGGTCATGAAATTCCTGTTCGTTTGTGGCGCCCTGAACCATGCCAGCAACTCTTGGTCATATCCCATGGTATGGCGGAATATTGCGAACGTTATGCACCCTTAGCGGAATATCTTACCGAGCATCAAATAGCGGTTATCGCGCTTAACCACCGTGGACACGGTATGGATTGCCCAGATGATCAACTGGGTCATTACGCCGATGACCAAGGCTGGCAAAAAGTAATCTCTGATTTACACCAAGTTATTGAGTATGGTCGAGCACAGACTCCTAACGTACCGGTAAGTTTATTTGGCCACAGTATGGGGTCTTTTATTAGTCAGGCGTACATACAACAGCATGTTGAGGGCATAAATAATGTCATTCTCAGCGCCACGAATCGTATTGATCGTCCAAAAATAATCGCCTCAAAAATTCTAATTTCTACAATAATGGCCTTTAGAGGTAAGCGTGCGACCAGTTCGTTTGTCACCAACAGGGCATTCGGGCCTTTTAACGCCAAGTTCAAGCCAAATAGAACAAAATTTGATTGGTTATCTCGTGATAACGACATGGTTGATGAATATATCGCTGATCCTTATTGCGGTTTTGATTGCAGTCTAGGCTTATGGATCGATTTCCTTTCCGGAATGCTAACTATTTCACCAAGTAAATGGCCTGATACGCTTAATATTCACCTGTTATCGGGAACATCTGACCCTGTTGGCGATATGGGGTCCGGAGTTGAAAAGCTCGCCAAACAAATTAAAGCCGCCAGTAAAAACTTAGTAACGCTCAAACTTTATCCTGAAGGGCGACATGAAATAACCAATGAAACCAATCGCCAGGAAGTTTGGGATGATATTTTGGCCATCTTAAGCAAATAAGTCGGCCTTATAATTATTGCACCAATAAACGCCTAATTTCTTCAACAATGGGTTCATCGGCGGGTGCCCATTGCACGCTATTTAGGTCATTCACCGCTAACCAGGTCAATTCATCATGGTCTTTAAGCTGAATATTACCCGAATAGTCTGTTACCCAATAAGCATGTAGTTCAACTATTTTAGTGGCATAGCGATGTTTGGTTTTCATTAAAAATGGTCCGATCGTCGCCGATATTGCAAGTTCTTCGGCTAATTCGCGCTTTAAACACTGTTCTGGCGATTCACTTTCTTCAATCTTACCACCCGGAAATTCCCAATAACCGGCCAAATGACGACCCGGAGCTCGACGAGCTGCAAATATTTTCTGATCACTCACTAAAATTGCTGCACTGACTTGCAAGGCCATATTAAGAAAACTCGCTTTTTGTATTTATGTCTGAGTGTTTTTACTTACCTATACAAAAACTACCAAATATTCGACCCAATAAATCATCAGAGCTAAATTCACCGGTAATTTCATTTAGAGAGTTTTGCGCAACACGAAGATCTTCGGCTAAAAGTTCACCGGCGGCAGGGCCTAATAGTTGTGCTAATCCATTATTGAGCGCATCTTGAGCAACATTAAGCGCATCAAGGTGACGTTTACGCGCAATAAAGCCAGATTCATGTTGACCTTCAAAGCCCATTAATTTTTTTAAGTGATCGCGTAAAGCGTCTATACCCAATTCTTTGTCAGCCGATATTCTCACCACGGGATGACCGTTTTTAATCTTAGTTATCCCTGCAAGCTCGGCCGTTTTATCTATTTTGTTACGAATGACCGTCATTCGCGCATCAACTGGCAGACGATGCATAAAGTCTGGCCAAATTATTTCAGGGTCTGTGGCGTCGGTATCGCTAGCATCAACCATCAGCAATATGCGATCAGCCCGTTCTATTTCTTGCCAGGCGCGTTCTACCCCAATGCGTTCAACCTCATCAGGTGCATCTCGTAAGCCTGCGGTATCAATTATATGCAACGGCATGCCATCAAGGTGTATGTGCTCTTTGAGGACGTCACGGGTTGTTCCAGCGATGTCAGTGACAATTGCTCGCTCTTGACCTGCTAGGGCATTCATTAGGCTAGACTTGCCCGCATTCGGCCGGCCGGCGATAACTACCGACATACCTTCGCGCATTAAGCTGCCTTGATTGGCTGTTTTTAATACCTGTAACAATTGCGCCATCACCGTTCTTAGATCGGATTCAACTTTACCATCGGACAAAAAGTCGATTTCTTCTTCAGGGAAATCAATGGCAGCTTCAACATAAATTCGTAATTGAATAAGCTGCTCAACTAAAGAATGAACTTGCTTAGAAAAATCGCCCTGTAATGAACGCACCGCAGATCTAGCCGCCTCTTTTGAGCTGGCATCAATTAGATCGGCAATCGCTTCGGCTTGGGTTAAATCAATTTTGTCATTTAAAAAAGCACGTTCTGAAAATTCCCCTGGCCGCGCGAGTCGAGCGCCAAGCGTAACAACACGTTCAAGTAATAATTCTAAAATGACTGGGCCGCCGTGTCCTTGTAATTCAATTACGTCTTCACCAGTAAATGAGTTAGGACCAGGAAAATAAAGCGCGATACCTTCATCTAGGGTTTTACCTTGATCGTCTAAAAACGGACCGTACTGAGCGAAACGTGGTTTAGGCAATGTGGGTAATATACTTTTAGCAATAGCCGCCGCTTTAGGTCCAGAAATTCGAATAATGCCAACTCCACCACGACCAGGAGGCGTTGCGACGGCTGCAATTGTCTGAGCGCTATTCATTATATAAACCTTTTAAAAGCTTTAAACACAAAAAAGGCAGAGTTTAGTCTGCCTTTTCATTTAACTCACTAAACATTTAATTTAGTCGTTATTTTGCTTTAGCGTCTGCCTTAGCAACACTTCTATTCACATAGTACTGCTGACCAATGGTCGATAAGTTATTCACAAACCAGTAAAGCGTAAGACCCGCTGGGAACCAAAGGAACATGAAGGTAAACATAATTGGCATCATCTTCATGATCTTAGCTTGCATAGGATCCATCGTCGGTTGCTGCTGCATCTGCATTTGGAAGAACATAGACGCGCCCATTAATAACGGTAAGACGAAAAACGGGTCTTTAACCGACATATCAACAATCCAGAAAATAAACGGTGACTGGCGAAGCTCAACTGACTCCATCAATACCCAGTACAACGCGATGAAGACCGGCATTTGCACTAGCATTGGCAAACAACCGCCGAGTGGATTCAGCTTTTCTTTCTGATAAAGCTTCATCATTTCTTGGCTCATCTTCTGACGATCATCGCCATACATATCGCGCATTTCTTGAATTTTCGGTGCGAATTTCTTCATTTTCGCCATAGAGCGGTATGAAGAAGCTGTTAACGGGTATAGAACCATTTTAATAGACAAGGTCATTAATACGATAGCCCAACCCCAGTTACCCACTAAACCGTGAATAAATTGAAGTAATTTAAAAATAGGCTGAGCAATCCACCATAACCAGCCGTAATCGACTGTCTTTTCTAAGTTTGGTGCAATCAGTTCTAACGAGTCTTGATCTTTAGGACCAACATAAAGTTGTGTTGCCGTAGAACCTTGCTCTCCTGGACCTAAAACTAAGGTAGGCGCTTGATAACCTGCATAATATTGGCCGTTTTTACCCTGTTGAGCGTAGTAGTTATTTGTATCGTTAGCCGCAGGCACAAATGCAGATAGGAAGTAATGTTGAAGAATGGCTACCCAACCACCGGTACTGGTTTCAGTGAAACGGTCTTTTTCAAGGTCTTTAAATTTAACCTTGTTGTAGGCTTCATTCGTAGTTGAAAAGGTTGTACCCAAGTATGAGCGCATACCAATGCCGCCGGTAGAGCTAGGATCACCACTGTTGTCGCGGCGCAATTGCGCGAATAAATTTAAGCGAACGGTAGCAGTTGTTTTATTTTCAACTTCATAGCGGATATCCATCAAGTACGAATCTTTAGTGATTCGATAAATCTTGTTAACCACTAAACCTGAATCTGTAACATGAGTTAACACCACATCTAAGGTATCACCGGTTAAGTTATATTCAGATTTTTCAGCGGTATATTTAGCGCGCGACTTAGTATCAATGCCGTCTTCACCGACCAAACCCGACTGAGCAATATAGGTACGATTTACATTTTCTAAAATCGCAAAAGGTACGTCAGGCGTATTTATATTCGCTGGATACTTTGGTAAGCCCGTGTAAACCACGTCGCCGCCGTTTAAATCAACTTGAATCACAAGTTCATCAGAACGAATAGTGACTAAATCGGTAATTGCACCGGCTGTAGTGACTGCAGGTGTCTCGTTTGAAACAGTATTGCCCTGAGGGATATCGGTTGCAATGTCGTCGCTTACAAGCGCACTGACACTGTTGTCACCAACAATAACCGCTTGAGGTATGTCTGTTGCACTGGGTTCAACTCCAGAATAGTCCTTAGACCATTGTAGAATCATTAAATAAGAAACAACGGCCAATGCAGCCATGATAGAAATACGACGAACATCCATTATTTAGGTTCCAATGTTGGAAAATGCCCTTAATAGGCGTTTTTACGATTAAAAAAGCGTCGAAATAGTACCGTCCAAGCTTCACTATTGCCAGCCAGAAATCAGGTTTTTAGGTTTTTAACGGCGCGTTTTGTTAATTTTTGAAATTGCTTCTCGATAAGCTCATGCAATTGGGCATCTGAAAGATCAGATAATCCTTTGCGACCCATAAAAATAATGTCGAGACTAGGCAACTTGGCTTGATTCAGCCGAAAATAATTTCGCGTAAAACGCTTGATGCGATTGCGATCAGTCGCGTTCTTAACATTTTTCTTGGAAATGATGAACCCAAGACGTGGTTCACTTTGATTGGCTTTTGCAAGCAAGAGGCAAGTAGGACTAGGCGCTTTTACATCGACCTGGTCGAAAACCGTTCGGAAATCGCTTGCAGTCAGCAAACGTAAACTGCGTGGAAATCCGAACGACTTTTCAGACACTGGGCTCATTCACTCTAAATTAAGAATTATGCGCTCAGTACCGCACGTCCACGTGCACGACGACGTGCTAGGATTTTACGGCCATTTTTTGTTGCCATACGAGCACGGAAACCGTGGCTACGCTTACGTTTGAGGGTACTTGGTTGAAATGTACGTTTCATGTTCACGATCTCTTTTGGTTCGCCATCGCCCATTGGATGGCTTTAGTGTTCTCTGATCAACCTCACAAATTATAAAGATTGATCGGCTAAAATTAGGATGGCGGATTCTAAAGACTTTAGTTCAGTAAATCAATGATGTTTTTTTGATCATGGTGATGATTCTGGTTTTACTGAGTTTGGTTAATTAATTATTAAGTATATTTATATTATTATGTTTTTAGTTTTATAGTTATTGTTACTTATTGGTAAAGCCAGTTTCTGTGGATAGATTGCTATAAAGTAATAGATTAGATGCTTACAGCGATTTATAACCTTGTCTATAAAGACCCTATAAGTTGGGAATTGAGAAGGTTAAACCCGTGGATAACTAGGCGTTTTATGCACAGATATTTACTCACATTTATGCGCACAGGGTTATGAACAACCTTATACGCCTAGTTTTCCACAGCTTTTATCCACAAATATCTGTAATAAGGGTAGCGATGCCTAGGCGGGTTAGCTAAAATATGCGGCCGTTTTGATTGAATTGGAGTAGAGGTGCACGAGTCCCTTTGGCAGCAATGCTTAGAGCAACTACAAAATGAGCTGCCTTCACACCAATTTAATACTTGGTTGCGTCCTTTGACGTTATCAGACAGCGCAACTTTTACTGTCATGGCGCCAAACCGCTTTATAGCTAATTGGGTGCGCGATAAATATATTCAACGTATTCAAACAATTTTAGAGACCTTGGGTTTTAGTGAAGCTATAGAAGTAGAAATAGTGAATGGTCAGGGTAAAAAACCAGTTGTTGCTAGTCAGCGTAATACGGTGTCAGTAAAACCAACAGCAAGAAGCGAGTTAAAACCAGCCGCTGAGGTGCCTAGTGTAACCACAGCACGAACCCCTGTAGATGAACGTAAGGCTAAAGAGGTTCAAGTACAAACCACAGGCTCTAAGCGAGGTAAGGGTAAAGTACAAAGCTATTTAAACCCGTCCTTTACGTTTAAATCGTTTGTGGAAGGCAAATCAAACCAGCTTGCTTTAGCGGCCAGTCAACAAATTGCTGAAAACGTTGGGGGTGCTTATAATCCACTCTTTATATATGGTGGTGTAGGTTTAGGTAAAACGCACTTAATGCAGGCAATTGGTAATCATATTATTGATCAAAATCCAGCTGCAAAAGTAGTCTATCTACATTCTGAGCGTTTCGTTGCCGATATGGTTAAAGCGTTGCAACTTAATGCGATGCCAGAATTTAAAAAGTTTTATCGAAGTTTAGATGCTTTGTTAATTGATGATATTCAGTTTTTTGCCAAGAAAGACCGCTCACAAGAAGAGTTTTTTCATACCTTTAACGCGTTATTAGAAGGTAACCAACAAGTTATTTTAACTTGTGATCGTTTTCCAAAAGAAATTGAAGGTCTAGAAGATAGGTTAAAATCACGATTCGGCTGGGGGCTAACGGTAGCTGTAGAGCCGCCAGATCTTGAAACTCGTGTCGCTATTTTAATGAAAAAAGCCGAAGAGCAAAAAGTTAAGCTACCAGGTGAAGCTGCATTTTTTATTGCACAACGTATTAGATCAAACGTTCGGGAATTAGAAGGCGCCTTAAAACGAGTCAGTGCTAATGCCCGATTTACAGGCTCGGCTATTAATACGCCATTTGTAAAAGAAGCGTTAAAAGACTTATTGGCACTGCAAGATAAGCAGGTCAGTATTGAAAATATTCAGCGTACCGTAGCCGAATATTACAAAATTAAGATTTCGGATTTACACAGCAAGCGGCGCAGTCGCAGTATTGCACGGCCAAGACAAGTTGCTATGGCGCTCTCTAAAGAGCTAACTCAGCACAGTTTGCCTGAAATTGGTGAGGCTTTTGGCGGTAGAGATCACACGACAGTGTTACATGCATGTCGAAAAGTAAAAGAATTACGTGAAACCAATCAAGATATACGAGAAGATTACAGTAATTTACATCGAACTTTGACCACTTAATAAAGATGGAACGAACCTAATGATTCAATTTTCCCTCGCTCGAGAACAACTGATTAAACCTCTGCAACTGGTCAGTGGTGTAGTTGAAAAACGTCAGACATTACCTGTCCTCTCTAACGTGTTGTTAGAAGTTGAGGCCAATATGCTTTCATTAACCGGTACTGATTTAGAAGTTGAATTGGTTGGCCGTGTTGAATTGTCTGAACCGTCGACAGAGGGTGCGATTACTGTACCTGCAAAGAAATTCCTTGATATCGTTCGTTCGTTACCTGATGACGCCATTATTAGTCTGCAGCAAAACGAAGAGCGCGTTCAAGTAGTTAGCGGGCGTAGCAAGTTCACTTTATCATCGCTACCTGCCTCTGAGTTCCCAAATATAGAGAACGATACAGAAGCAGAAGAGTATCAATTGCCACAAAAAGTAGTTGCTAAATTAATTGATGCAACATCTTTTGCAATGGCTCAGCAAGATGTTCGCTACTATCTTAATGGTATGTTGGTTGAGTTTCATAATAGTCAGGTTCGAACTGTTTCAACCGATGGTCACCGGCTAGCGATGAGCGCTCGACACATTGATGGCTTGAATGTAACTGAACGTAAGCAAGTTATTGTACCCCGTAAGGGTATTTTGGAACTTAACCGATTGTTAGAAGATGACGACAGTACGGTGCAGATTAACCTAAGTTCGACACATTTAAGAGCAACTACACCTACTTTTAGTTTTACAACTAAGTTAGTTGATGGCAAGTTCCCAGATTATGAACGTGTTATTCCACGTGGTGGTGATAAAGAAATGGTTGGTGATCGCCAGGTGCTAAAATCTATTTTTAGTCGAGCGGCTATTTTATCTAATGAAAAATATCGCGGCGTTCGCATGTCTTTAACTGAAGGTAACTTAGTTGTTAAAGCAAATAACCCAGAGCAAGAAGAAGCTGAAGTTGCAGTCGAAGTAGATTACAGCGGCCCAGATATCGAAGTAGGCTTTAACGTTAGTTACTTGTTAGATGTGCTAAATGTTATCAACGGTGATCAAGTTCGTTTCGTTATGGCTGACGCTAACTCAAGTTCGCTAGTGACCGATTTTGACGATGATGCATCACAGTATGTTGTGATGCCAATGCGTCTATAGCGTAAAGACGAACGATTCGTGTCAATCGACACAATATCAATCCAGGGTGTTCGCAATCTTGTCAGCACCCAGTTGTCTCTGTCTCCTAAGGTTAATATCTTTTACGGTCTAAACGGAGCTGGTAAAACCTCTTTGCTAGAAAGCATCCATTTGTTGGCTATGGCCCGTTCTTTTCGCCTCACACGCACTCGAACGGTTGTGAGTCATGAATTGGAAGAGCTTCTCATATCTGCGAAAGATTCTCTAATAGGGCAGTTAGCTGTGCGTCGTACGGCGAAGGGGCAGATACAAATACGGCATAATGGTCAGTCTCTTGCTGGTTTGGCTGAATTAGTACACCAAAAGCCTCTACAGTTGATTGATTCCAGTAGTTTTTTGCTTTTAGAGGGATCTCCGAGCGATCGTCGGCAGTTTTTAGACTGGGGTGTTTTTCATCAGTTTCCAGAGTTTCATTTAGATTGGCAAAAGCTTCAAAAAAGCCTGAAAAACCGGAACTCTTTGCTCCGATCTGGTAAACTATCCCGCTCTGAGATGGAAGTTTGGGAGCGCGAATACTTAAGTTGTTCAGAACGGATAGATCAGTGCAGAAAACGCTATTTAGAAGGCTTTGTGCCGTGTTTTCATGAAGTGTTGGCAGCGTTAATAGATTTACCCGAACTGCGAATTCATTATTATCGAGGCTGGGATAAATCTAAGCCTTTAGATGAAATACTTGAACATCAAAGAGAACGCGATCAAAAGTTGGGTTATACCCAGTCAGGTCCTCAACGAGCTGACATGAGAATTAAAACCGGCAAGCTTAACGCAGCAGATGTGTTATCTAGAGGCCAGCAAAAATTGGTAGTCTGTGCGTTAAAAATTGCCCAAAGTTTGTATCTGCAAAAACAGCAAGATAGACCAACAACGTTTTTATTGGATGACTTGCCAGCAGAATTAGATCAAAACCATATTCAGAAATTGGGTGCGTTAATGGAGAGCCTAGAAGGCCAAGTGTTTATGACTTGTGTTGATCCAGCGCCACTCAGTAAATTTTGGAATAAGCCTGAACAAGTAAAAATGTTTCACGTGGAACATGGCGCAGTGATTGACACTGCAGTCAATGGAGATCAAGAATGAGTGATAATTACGATTCCTCGAGTATTAAAGTACTGAAAGGATTGGATGCAGTAAGAAAACGACCTGGTATGTATATTGGTGACACCGACGATGGCACTGGATTACATCACATGGTCTTCGAGGTTGTTGATAACTCTATCGATGAGGCGCTTGCTGGTCACTGTAGTGAAATTTCCGTCATCATTCATCCGGATGAATCAATAAGCGTTGAAGATAACGGCCGTGGTATTCCGACAGAGCCCATGCCTGAAGAGGGCGGTAAATCCGCCGCAGAAGTTATTTTGACGGTATTGCATGCGGGCGGTAAGTTCGATGATAACTCTTATAAAGTATCTGGCGGTCTTCACGGCGTTGGCGTTTCGGTAGTAAACGCTCTATCTGCAGAATTAAAGATGACTATTCGACGCGAAGGTAAGGTGCATGAGCAGCTGTATCGTCATGGTGTCCCTGTTGCGCCTTTAAAGGTAGTTGGAGAATCAGAGTCAACGGGCACGAAAGTTACATTTATGCCTTCAGATGAGACTTTCGGCAATATTGAATATTCTTTCGACATTCTAGCAAAACGTCTTCGTGAGTTAAGTTTCTTAAACTCAGGTGTTGCAATTCGTCTTAAGGATGAGCGCTCTGGCAATGAAGAGTTTTTCCATTATGAAGGTGGTTTGAAAGCATTTGTTGTTTATCTAAACCAAAATAAAACGACAATTAACGAAGTATTCCATTTCAACTTTGAACGCCCTGAAGACGGAATTGCTGTTGAAGTTGCTTTGCAATGGAACGACAGCTATCAAGAAAATATATTTTGCTATACCAATAATATTCCTCAACGTGATGGCGGTTCGCACCTAGCGGGCTTCCGTGCTGCATTGACTCGAACGCTTAATGGTTATATTACTCAAGAAAATGTTCAAAAGAAGCAGAAGGTTGCGACTACCGGTGATGATGCACGTGAAGGTTTAACGGCCATTATCTCTGTTAAAGTGCCAGATCCAAAATTTAGTTCTCAGACTAAAGATAAGCTCGTTTCTTCAGAAGTTAAGCCAGCGGTTGAGCAAGAGATGGGTCGAGTATTTGCAGAATACTTGATGGAGCATCCAAATGAAGCCAAAGTTATTGTTGGTAAGATGATTGATGCGGCTCGCGCACGTGAAGCAGCTCGTAACGCTCGTGATATGACACGTCGTAAAGGTGCGCTCGATATTGCCGGTCTACCGGGTAAACTAGCTGATTGCCAGGAAAAAGACCCTGCACTCTCTGAATTGTACTTAGTGGAAGGGGACTCTGCTGGCGGATCTGCCAAGCAAGGGCGTGCACGTAAGACACAAGCTATCTTACCGTTAAAAGGTAAAATTCTTAACGTAGAAAAAGCACGTTTCGACAAAATGTTGCAATCACAAGAAGTAGGTACCCTAATTAAAGCACTAGGGTGTGGTATTGGCCGTGAAGAATTTAGTGTCGAAAAGCTACGTTATCATAGCATTATAATTATGACCGATGCTGACGTTGATGGTTCGCACATTCGAACCTTGCTGTTAACTTTCTTTTTCCGTCAAATGCCGGAATTGATCGAAAATGGCCATATCTATATCGCTCAGCCTCCTTTGTATAAAATTAAGAAGGGCAAGCAAGAGACTTATATCAAAGACGAACCCTCTCTTGAGCAATTCTTAATGGCTCAGGCCTTAGAAGGTACAACCTTATATGTAAACGAATCTGCTCCGGGCATTGGCGAAGTTCAGCTAGAGGCTTTAGTGACACAATATAAGGCTGTTTTAGCGCGCATAGCTAAGATGAGCCGTGTTTATCCTCGACCGGTTCTTGAGCAGCTTATTTACATGCCTAAGTTGGCAGCAGAGCAGTTAGGTGACCAAGAAGCCGTTGCTAGCTGGTGTGATGATTTAAGTGAATCTTTAGTTAACCTAAGCTCTGGTGCTGCTGAGTATCAGGTTCTAATTGAAGAAGACAAAGAACGTCATATTTTCTTACCGAAGATACAGGCTACCGCACATGGATTAAGCACCGATTATCCTATTTCACACAATTTCTTCGAAAGTAACGATTACAAGCTAATTGTTGAGTTGGGCGAAGTACTGCAAGGTCTTATAGAAGATGGCGCTTATATCGCACGCGGCGAAAAGAAACACGAAGTTAGTACATTTGAAGAAGTTATCGACTGGTTAATGGGTGAAGCGAAACGCGGCTACCAGATTCAACGCTATAAAGGGTTGGGTGAAATGAACCCAGAACAGCTATGGGAAACCACGATGGACCCAGAAGCTCGTCGGATGTTGAAGGTGACTATTGAAGACGCTGTGGCGGCCGATCAGATATTTACAACGCTGATGGGTGATGATGTTGAGCCAAGACGTGCGTTTATCGAATCTAACGCTCTGATGGTGTCTAACTTAGACTACTAAAAAATACTTACATTAAGTTAAAAGCCCGTTTATCTAATAACACGGGCTTTTTTTTGGTCATAAGAAAGTTATTTCTAATTAGCAGCAATTGTTCCACGTGAAACAAAGTTTACTAAAACTTCTTTTCCATCCAAAGCACTGAATGGTACTTCCCGAACTTTCGGCCCGCTTCATTTAATATCCCCACCTCATAAAAGCCCAATTTTTTGTGTAAGGCAACAGATGCTTCATTTGGCAACGTAATTAGGGAATGTGCCCTATGAACGTCTTCATTGGCCAGTCGTTCGAAAAGTGTTTCATACAATAGGCTGCCTAAACCTGATTTATTGTAGCTAGGGCAGCGATAGACACTGACTTCAATTGAGGTGTCGTAAGCAGCTTTTGGTCGCAAAGCACTAGAGTTTGCATAACCTACAACGCGCCCATCAATTTCAGCTACCACACACTGGTGTCGACCTGTATTTTTAAACTGACTAAACCAAGGTTTGCGTGTTTCGACAGTATAAGCTGTTGTATCAAAAGTGACGGCAGTTTTTTTTATAAAAGGGTTTAAGATATCTACGATAGAGCTGTAGTCTTTTTTATCGATAGGACGGATTATTAGCATAAGTAAGCACTTACATTAAGGTAATTAGTTAGGATCGCTAGGCCAAAAAAACTCAATTGGAAACTTACCGCGATCATTGGGAATGAGCCCTTCTTTCGCCAATAGCTGGTGTTGTTTGAGCGCACCGCTGTGTTCAGTTATTTTACGCTGGCTATTAATAATCCGAAACCAAGGTAGTTGGCTGTCTGGCGGTAATGTACGCAGCCAGGCCTGAATTTGCCGTACGTGCACGCCACTTAAGCTTGCAAGCTGCCCATAGCTGGTATAGCGGCCCTTTGGAATAGACGCCATGGTATGATAAAAAACTGTTTTGTCTCCCATATACCGACCTAGCATGGCTTTTAGTGCAATAAGACTAAACGACTTTACAGAAAAAAGCCCAATTTCTTATATTCATTTCAGAGTTTGGGCTCACTTAAGGAATGCATTGCTGAACGGTACTACTAAAGAGCTGCGAGTACCGCTTCTACGGTTGAGTGTTCAAAACCACCGTCTTCAATGCCTATCCATTCAACAACACCGTCATTGGCAATTAGAGCATAGCGCTGTGAACGAATACCCATATTGGCATCTGTTAAATCTAGCACTAAGTCTACTGCTTCTGTGAAGTTAGCGCTGCCATCAGCGATCATGCGGATGTTTTCAGCATTTTGAGATTCACCCCATGCACCCATAACAAAAGCGTCATTAACGCTTAAACATATAATTTCATCTACACCCTTTGCTTTTAAAGCATCTGCTTGAACGACAAACCCGGGTAGATGAGCAGCACTGCAAGTTGGGGTATAGGCACCCGGTAGAGCAAACAACACTACTTTTTTGTTGGCAAATAGCTCATCACTGGTTACTTTTTGAGGACCATCTTTAGATAGCTCTGATAACTCTACGCTGGGTAGCGTATCTCCGACTTGAATAGGCATAGTTTCTCTCAATTTATTGGTTGTGTTGGACAACATTTAATTGGGTCATATTTTTAAAGTTCAATGTTGTTTGCAAAATTACCATCTGCGTTAAATAAGCAAACTAAGTCCAAAATGCTGTTAAACTATTCATATTAACTATTCAATGAGTTCATTTTGTTTTGCTAAAACTACTTAATTGGTCAATCCCAAGATTTGCACTTTATAGTCTCATGCTAGCGGCCATGATTTCTCACACATCACTGGTTAATGCCAATGAATCTCAGGTTATTCACCTTAAGAATGAACCCCTTCAATATCTAGGTAGTTTTATTGAAGTTCTACCAGACAAAGATGATGCATTATCGCCGTTTTTAATCGCGCTACCTGAGTGGGACGAGGCTTGGACGCCCTATAATGAAGACATTCTAAACTTAGGCTATGACCCCGTACCACACTGGATTCGCCTTAAAGTAGATGCGTCAGCTTCAATTCATAAGCAATGGGATCTTGTGATAAGTACATCGGCATTAGACTACGTTGACATTTACCAGATTTTTGAGGAAACAGGTCCACGGCTTGTCTACAGGTCTGGAATGAAACGTTCATTTGCCAATAGAATAGAAGATCATCGGTTTTTTATTGTCCCACTAAAAATATTTAACGAACCCGGTAAACCAACTGAATTTATGATTCGTATTGAGACAGTCGGCTCATTTTATGCGCCAATGCAACTGTATCCCAGCGGTGACTTTTGGTCGCCGTTGCAGAAGCAGGATATTTTTAACTGGATGTTTTATGGCATTATCCTCGCCATGGCACTCTATAACTTGTTTTTATACAGTTCAGTTAGAGATTCAGCTTACCTATACTATGTATTTTTTATCACCTCGTTTGCATTGCTTCATCTATCTCTAGATGGCTATATATTTCAACATTTTTGGCCGTTTGACCAAGGCTACAGTTATGCATTAGACACAGTATTTTCACTGATGACGGCTCTATTTGGTTTTTTATTCTTAAGTAAATTTATGGAATTAAAAGACTACTTACCTAGGTTGAACCTACTTATTATAGTTTTAGCACTACTGCAAATACCGATAATTTTTGCAGCTATCTACTATCATCAAGTTGCTTTTGACAGTTGGACAATGTTTCCACTAGGTACCATGCTTGCATTGGCCGTAATTGTTGGCATTTATGCAGCTTGGAAAGGCCTCAAGACAGCGCGATATTTTTTGGTAGCTTGGGTGCTGTTTGCGCTTGGGAATGCTTACCTAATAGCCGTACTGTTAGGCACTAATCTATTTAACTTCTCACCCCTACTAGCTTCGAAAGCAGCCGCCTTTGCGGAGGCGATGTTGCTAAGTTTCGCCTTAGCCCAGCGTATTAGGCGCCTAAGGGATGACCGTGAAAAGCAACGCTTAAAAGCCGAAGCTCAAAGTTACTTTTTGGCGCAAGTAAGTCATGAAATTAGAACACCTCTTAATGGAGTTTTGGGGACAGTCGAACTATTAGATCAAACAGAATTGAACTCTGAGCAAAAAGATTATATTGAAATTATTAAGGGCTCAGGCCAGTCTCTATTAACACTGGTCGGGGATGTTTTAGATTATTCTAAAATTGAAGCCGGAAAAATGGATATTCAAGAAGAGCAGGTTCCTGTTCATGAATTAATTAAACAGCAGGTCGAACTGTTTCGATCTAGTGCTGCTCAAAAAGATTTGGAGCTTACTTTACATATCTCTAAAGATGTTCCGCGTTGGATAATTACTGACTCACATAGATTACGACAAATTTGGTCGAACCTTTTATCAAATGCGATAAAATTTACAGATCATGGCTACGTTCGAGTAATTCTAGACGTAATAGACGACAAGGGCTCAAAACAGCTAAGTTTCTCAGTCTGTGACAGTGGCCTGGGTATTCCGTTAGCCGAGCAAGCGATGCTATTTAATGCCTATCAACAAGTAGAAATAGGTAAGCGTCGTGTTTATGGTGGAACCGGCTTAGGATTAGCGATATCTAAAGATCTAATTGAATTACTTGGTGGAACTATTCGGCTAGAAAGTGGCGTTGAGAAAGGGTCAACTTTTACTACGTTACTGCCTTTAAATGCGATTGAACTAGAAGAGCCCTATATTGTTGCAGAAGCCCACCCTGAAGTTGGCCGCTCAATGAAAATCCTTGTCGCAGAAGATAACCATGTCAACCAAAAAGTAATTCGAGGATTATTGTCTAAATTAGGACACGAAATAGTGGTTGTTCACCATGGCAAAGAAGCAGTAGCGCTTAGAACCAAATCTATTTTCGATTTTGATCTGATCTTGATGGACTGTGAGATGCCCGTAATGGATGGGTATGAAGCGACGATACGCATTCGAGAGTTTGAGAAGCTTCAAAAACTACCGCCTGTCCCTATTGTTGCACTGACAGCTCATGCCCTAGAGGAAATAAGAAATAAGTGTTTAAACAGTGGAATGACTGACTTCTTAACCAAGCCAATAAATACTAACAAGTTAGTCCGTACACTTAATAAATACTAGCTAGGCTGCTGATGATACTTTGTTGCGGCCGTTTTCTTTAGATTCATATAAGGCTAAATCTGCACGGTGTATCCAAGCACTGGTTTCTTCATCGGCCAATTTTTCCGAAACACCACCAGAAATAGTGATTGGCACCGGCTTATTTTGAAAGTGAAACGGGCGAGACTCAATTCTCTGGCGAATTTTATCTACCGCAATATAGGCATCTTCAAGATTTGTTTGGGGCAGTAATAAAATAAATTCTTCACCACCAAAACGAGCGAGAAAGTCCGATCCTCTCGATACCTCTTTCATTTCTTTGGCCATAATTTTTAAAACTTTATCACCGACAAGGTGGCCAAAGTCATCATTGATTCGTTTGAAAAAGTCGATATCAAGTATGGCAATGCTGATGGGTTGGTTATACCGCTCAGCTCTAGTCAGCTCTTCTGCTAAACGGCGTTCAAACCCCAAGCGATTAGGAAGTTGCGTCAGAGGATCAATTAGGCTCATCTTCCGCTCTTTAGTCAGCTCTTTGAGTAAGGCGAGGTTTTCCTTTTCGAGCGATTGAATATGCCCATTCATCTCTGTTTTACTTTCATGAAGGTTAAGCAACTTATCGGAGTAACTGTGTTGATAAGCCTCTAAACGCGAGGTGATAGCATCTAAGGATTGCAGTAAATCACTCTTGAGTAGTTTTAATTCACTGTGATTATCAATTTTATGACGAGCGTCTATCATTTGTTGATTTATGGTGCTGTTAAAATCAATGTTTATCTGCTTTATTTCATCAAGTGTTTTAGAGTCAGACTCAACAATGTCATTGATTCGTTTTAGTTTTAAATTTAGTTGGGCTAAGTAAACTTCGAACTGTTCTTTTTCTGCTGAAACTCTATCCTGAAGTAAGGTAATTATTTTCGAAGCCAGTCTATCTAAAGTGTTCCAGTCAGGTGTGGGTGTTAATGTTTTAGAAAGCTCAAGTAAAGCGCCATCATCATCACCTAAAAGAGTTAATGCTTCAATCAGCGACAAGAACCGAGAGCCCAAACGTTCACGAACCGCGTCTATTTCTGGACTATCAATTACAGGTGATTCACTAGCGTCGAGAAGCCTAGAAAGTTCATTGGAAATGGGTTCGGCTAAGGTAATAAGGTCATTGATGACCGCTTCTTTGGTTAGTAGCGGGCCTATTAACTTTTCTCTGCGCTCTTTAGAGCTTGCGTGTAATAAAGCTTGGAACGAGTTGCCGAAGCTCTGTAGGTTCGTATTGATGCTGAGCTCTAAGTCGTCGTAAATAACTTCAGCGGCACTCAATGCTTGACTAAGGTCGTCATCGTTAAGCTCTTCAGCTTTTAAGATTGATCGGAACTCTTTTAATTTTAAATCTAATGTGTGGTCTAAGCCCATCAACATGAGCGCAAGGCTGTTAGCGCTTTGTTCTAAAATGGAGAGTTCCTTGGACATCGCCTCTTTCCTTTGTACCAGTGCAAAAAATCAGTATAGACCAACTCTGCAGCAGTAAGGTCAAAATGGACGTTCTATTTCTATTGCCACGGGTAAATGGTCTGATAAGGCAAAATCTAAGACGGCCATCCGCACTATATTAAGATGCCGACTTATTAATATTTGATCAAAACATTTAACGGGACGCCAACTCGGATAGGTTGCTCTAGCATGTGCAGATTTAAGTCCGCACTCTGCTAAAGGAGAGTCATTAAGAATTCGTAGGCTGTGCGTATTCATATCGCCCATAACAATAGCATGGCGGTAACGATTAATTAGATTTTTTATATAAACTAACTGTTTGTTTTGAGCTTCCCTAGTTAACGCTAGATGTACGACAACAATAAGTACGGGTTCAATTTTACCAACCTCAAATGCAATCGCACCACGACCTTTTAAACCTGGTAGCTCATGATTATCTATTTTTATCGGCTCGAAGTCTGAAATGACCCCATTGCTGTGCTGACCCCAACGACCTAAGTTTCGGTTTCTTTGCTGATGCCAAAATTTTTTATCTGCAGCTTTCGCCAAATAATCTACTTGGTTGATAAACTGTGTACGAATGCTTCCACCATCAACCTCTTGCAGAGCAATGAGGTCAAAGTGCCGAACTAATTGAGCAATTTTGTCCAAGTTCACTAAGCGGGAGCGAGAAGGCAATAAATGCTGCCAAGCTTTTAGAACATAGTCACGATATTGCTTAGTGTGAATGCCGACTTGGATATTATAGGAAAGTAATTTAAGCGTATCGTCACGCTCGCTAGGGTCGTTGTTCAAATAGCTATGCCAAGGTTCCAAAATCACAGGAATTGCTTTTTGTTTGTAACCAGATAGTTTCAAGGCGGCCACTTTTATAAAAAGGTGTGCTTAAAGATTAGCAGAATAAAGAACGGTTTAGTGGAGTTTTGAGTAAATTTCCCCGTGCTTACCTAAAAGTAAACACGGGCAGATAGTTCTATTGTTGTGCATCACGCTCAACAAGCCATTTCGCAACTTCAAGAGCGACATTGTTACCGCCAACAGCGCCTGAGTCGATGAGGTACTTACCGTTCGCCATAATAGCCGGAGTACCCTGAATACCACTATTGCCGGTTAGCTGGATACTTTGATTCACTTTACCAGCAACGCCAAAAGAATTTGCCATGGCTAAGTAATCATCTTCAGAAACGCCATATCGAGTAAAAAACTTTGCAAATGCCTTATCAGTCCGCAGCGGTTTACGAGCAACATGGAATTCATTGAAAATACCCTGATGAGCTTCATCGCCGACTTTTAGTAGTACAGCTGAGTAGTAAGCCTTTACTTCGGCAGATTGACGTTCGTTAAACATCACCGGGACTGGAGAAAAGCGGATGGTGTCAGGTAAGCTGCTTTTGAATGCTTGCGCTGCTGGTTCTAGGTTTGCACAGTGAATACAGCCATAGCTGAAAAACTCCATTATTTCACCAACTTCGTCACCACTGTAGCTAGTGGGTAATGGCGTAACGAGCGTCTTATAATGAACGCCTTCTACCCATTTATCCTCCGCGATAGCGAATAAGGAGAGAAATGATAGCGCAGCGGCCATTAGGATTTTTTTACTCATGTTGCGGTACTCCAAGTTAATACGGTATTGGTTAAGCCTATAGTGCCCTTTGCGTGCAGACAAAAAAAGCGAGAAGAAGTTTCCTTCGACCCGCTTTTCAGTATCTTTACCGCGCTTGAATATAAGCTGAACAGTTTGAAGTTTTAATGAAGACCTTGGATATAACTTGCCAGCGCTTCTATCTCAAAATCTTTTAAATTAAAGGCAATGCTTCGCATTATCATAGCTTCACCATCGTTTACGCGGATATCAGCAGCCGGCTCTTTAAAACGATAACCTTTTTGGAACTTAGTTAACGATGAGATTGTGTATTCGGCATGTTGCCCAGATAACATCGGGAAGCCACCCAGTGCTATGCCAGCTCCAGTTGGAGAATGACAACCTGCACAGGCAGGAACACCGGTACTTGCGTTACCTGCTTTATACAATGCTTCACCAAGTTCGACTAAAGCAGGATCTGCCTCACCTACTTGAACGCTTTGAGAAGCATAATAAGCGCTAATGTCTTCAAGTTGTTGGTCAGAGTATGGCGCTAGTAGCCCCGTCATTTCGATGACTACCCTATTACCCGATTTAATATCGTGTAATTGTTTTGTTAAATACTTTTCACCTTGACCCGCTAACTTAGGAAAGTTGGCCAATGGGCTGTTACCGTCTGTACCGTGACAACTGGCACATACCGCAGTTAGTGCCTCACCGTCTTCTGCATTACCGGCTGCGTTGGCAACAGAGGCCAAACCGGCGATGACTAAAAAGCTTACAATCAGTTTTTTCATATCGCATTCCAGGCTAAATTCTTGTCGTTGTTCGCACCAGCGCGAAGGCTGAGCCATTTTTAAAGTGCCGATAGTATATAGAGTCGATTAGAAAACCGCTACAATGCTATTTACTTCATACATACGACAAATGGTTAAATATGTCTTCAATTAAGTTTGATTCCGCTGATTTTATGACCAGTGCGGCTAAATACTCGCAATGTCCTCCTGATACGGGTTCGGAAGTGGCGTTTGCTGGGCGATCCAATGCCGGTAAAAGCTCAGCAATGAACACCATTACGCGAAATTCTAAGCTCGCGCGGATATCAAAAACACCAGGCCGAACTCAGTTACTTAACTTTTTTACTTTATCAGGTGGAGACTACCGTTTAGTCGATTTACCAGGCTATGGCTTTGCAAAAGTTAATAAAAACATGAAAGCCGATTGGGAAGAAAACATTGGCGAGTATATGGCTGAGCGTCTTAGCCTGAAAGGTGTCGTTTTGTTAATGGATATTCGACACCCGTTAACCCCATTTGACCGTATGATGATAGATTGGGCCGTAACCGCAGAAATGCCGCTTTGTGTGGTACTTACAAAATCAGACAAACTCAAAAAAGGACCTGCGAAAAGTACTTATCTTAAAGTGAAAGCCGAATTGCAATCAAAAGCACCTTGGCTAACGGCACAAATGTTTAGTTCATTGAAAAAAGAAGGTGTGCCAGAGCTCAATGACTGGATTACTCAACAGCTTACTGACACCGATACTGGCGATCATGGTGAAAATAGCGATCAATTAGAGCAAATATAGCGTCCAGAAACTAAAAGGTTTCCTTCTCGATCAACCAACTCGAAATGATCAAGTGTGCACAGTAAGGTTGGTTTAGAGGGTTGAGAGACGGGCCGAAGAAATTCAATTTCTACAGAGCGAATTGAACTTTTCCAATGACGGCCTAGTTCAGCGACTATAACATTCAATGTACACAGCCCTTGAATAAATGAAGATTTGTGACCAAACAACCGAGCACCAATCGAAGAAATATGCATCGGATTGAGATCACCCGATAGTTTGCCGTACTTTTGGCCTAATGAACGACCAATGGTTAATTGAATAGAATCAGCCATTGGGTTGTTTGTTAGTAATGCTTTAGTATTTCGACGCTCAGGCGCTAAACCTTTCATATCTAATTGTGCGACAAACTCTTCATCTAGACCTGCAACATAGAGCTCATCTTCTAAATGCATGATGTCTTGGCCACGAACATTTTTGACCACAGATAAAAAACGTATCATCACTGCACGTTTGCTATGTGGCTTCACCCCTAAATAATGCACATAGGTTGAGTAGTGCTCATCAACCTGAAAGCCATCTTTGTTTATCATCAACAAACGGCTGCTGAGGTGCATAATGCGCCCAAAGCTAATGCCTATTTCTTTAAGAACCTGCATTAAGGCCCATACACCGGCTGGGGCACTAAAGGTGAAGGCTTGTGGATATGACAAGTCGTAACCGGTTAAATCTAACCAAGCCTGCATTTTTTTCTCGGTTAAAAACCAGGTGGTTTTCATTGGTGGCAGCTCGGAGTCGAGAGACAAAGACTCATCTTGAGAAATACTTTGGAATACCTTGTAGTAAAACTTTGAAGCATAGCCAAAGCCAGATTTAGGTGTGTCGAACCAGGTAGATTTTTGCTTTGCCATAAATTTAATTCTGTATTAAAACCGAGCGCTCTTAGATAAACGCAATATAGCAGACTATTTGTGTAAATGACGGACATATTACCTTGTTTCTTTCTATAGCTGACCATCCAGACAGGTATAAAATCACCCTGCCTCATGACGAGCGTGAAGCTGACCGTTATACTAGTACTCTTTAACAGGGCGTATCTTTTTATGAAAAAACGATTCATCGCAGGTGTTGTTTGCCCTAAGTGTGGCGCCATGGATGCAATGCTCGCTGGAGAGAATGCCGAAGGCACTGTGTTAGAGCGCGAATGCATTGAGTGTGGCTTTATTGATCACCTCAGTACGGGCTTGAACGTACCGAATGAAGTTTCAACCCGAGTGAATAACAAAGATTCATCACCTGCTGATAACGAGCCGGTTCAAATTGTCAGAATTATTGAATAAGGATTCTCCTGCAGTGAGCACAACAAAAGCGTCTCCACGCGTCGGTATAATTATGGGTTCTCAGTCCGATTGGGCAACAATGAGCCATGCTTCAGATACATTAACTGCCTTAGGTATTGAGCATGAGTGTAAGGTAGTCTCGGCGCACCGAACTCCCGATCTCTTGTTTGAATATGCAGAAACCGCCGAAGCACGAGGTATTAATGTCATTATTGCTGGCGCTGGCGGTGCAGCTCATTTACCGGGTATGTGTGCCGCTAAAACACACTTACCCGTGTTAGGTGTACCAGTACAAAGCAGTATGCTCAGTGGTGTTGATTCATTGTTGAGTATTGTGCAAATGCCTGCAGGAATTCCAACGGGCACGCTCGCGATAGGTAAAGCGGGTGCTATTAACTCTGCGCTCTTAGCTGCGAGTATATTGTCGATTAGTGATACACCTGTGCGTGAGGCACTCAAAAAATTCCGTACACAGCAAACAGAAAGTGTTTTGGCAAACCCTATTCCCGGTGAAGTAAAATGAAACTAGCAATTGTTGGCGGCGGTCAGCTAGGCCGAATGATGGCGCAAGCAGCACTACCGTTAGGTATTAAAAGTTTGCTTTTAGACCCTATTGCAGATGCGTGTGGCGTAGATTGTGGTGAATTATTGGTTGCGGCCTACGATGACCCTGCTTCTTTAGACTCTCTGGCTCAGCAATGCGATGCGGTGACTTTCGAATTTGAAAATGTCCCGCCGGCAGCCGTTTCACGCCTAGCTAAAGATATTCCTGCCTATCCTCCTGCACAAGCATTGGAAACAGCACGAGACCGTTGGAATGAAAAGTCATTATTTCAGTCTTTAAATATAGCAACAGCAACATTGGCTCTTGTTGATGATCAAGCCAGTTTAGTGCAAGGCGTCGCTAAGGTTGGCTTCCCCTGTGTTTTGAAAACTCGCACTCTTGGCTACGATGGTAAAGGGCAAAAAGTATTACGTAGCTCGGTTGATATTGAAGGCACTTTCGAAGAGCTTGGTGCTGTACCTCTATTGCTGGAAGGTTTCGTTGATTTTGATTACGAAGTGTCTTGCTTGAGTGTTCGTGGTCGTGACGGCGAATGTGTTTTCTACCCACTCGTTGAAAATGAACACCGACAGGGAATATTACATAAAAGCCGACCGCTACTAAACCATCCGCTACAATCTCAAGCCGCCCAAGCCGCCCAAGCCGTTATGGAGGCTATTGATTACGTGGGTGTTATGGCATTTGAATTTTTCGTTCAAGGTGATCATCTCGTGGCCAATGAAATAGCACCGAGAGTCCATAATTCGGGACACTGGACTATTGAAGGGTCAGCTTGTAGCCAGTTTGAAAACCATGTTCGTGCAGTCATGGGTTTACCATTAGGCTCCACAGAGACATCACGGCCAATAGCAATGCTGAACGTTATTGGCAAACGCCCCGATATTCACAAGTTGTTGGCGATTCCAGGCGTGCATCTAAATGATTATGGCAAAGCAGAACGCCAAGGTCGCAAAATAGCCCATATTAATATCAGTGCGGTAAACGAAGCTGATTTGTTAGTTAGATTAGACGCCGTTGAAGGTATTCTCGTTAATAACCTTTAGTGTAGTGGAAAAGTGTCAGGTATAAAGTGGGTATTGAAATAGAGGTCGCTGCAAGTGCGTCCATGCAAGCTCAGCGAAGACATCCATGTCTTCGATGTCCTCTATTCCAATACCCTCTCTATATTTTCTTGTTACTGGCTATTTCAGTGTTTAATACACCCGCTTGTAAAATACCGCTAATAACCACAGTGATCGAATTAAGAACATGCAATGAAAGCTAATCCATAGCCAAGTATTCGTTTGGGCAAACAACCAGCTGAAAATAAAAAAGACAACAAAAGCCGAAACCACGCTGTTGCGCATGCTTCTTGTTTCACGGGCGCCAATAAAAATACCATCTAACCAAAACGCGATTCCGCCTGTTATCGGCAGCCAGGCAATTAGCCAAATAACTTGATTGGCTTGTGTAAGCACATCTACTTGGCTGTTGAGCAAGCCAACGAATGCGCCACCGAAGAGCGAGAAGAAAACTGACATGGTGAGCATGAATATGGCGGTTAAGACAAAGGTGGTTTTAAACACTTGCCGTTTGAGTTGTTGGTTACCGCTGCCAATAGCGTGGCCCGTTTGAGCTTCTGCAGCGGCTGCGGTGCCATCTAAAAAATGAGCGATAAAATAAAAAAACTGCAGCAGTAAGCCATTTGCTGCCAATACCGAGGCACCTAATTCTGCACTTACTCGGTTAAACCAAAGAAAGCTCGTTAATAGGACAAAGGTTCGTATGAATATATGCGAGCTGACTTGAAAGATGGGTGCAAAAGCAGACCACTCTAGGGTTAAGGGCGTTCGCTTTGCTTGTTTTAATTCTGACCGTTTAAAGGTTCGCCAAAGTTGCCACAAAATTAGTGTTAACCCGAGGTATTCACTAATAACTGTGCCCCAGGCTATCCCGGCAATCTGCCAACCTAAACCGTAAACAAACCATAAATTAAAACCGATATTAGCCAGTTGACTGATTGCCACCGTCTGTAAACCAATTTTTGTATTCTGCATACCAATGAAAAACCCAAGCAATAGCGAATTGAGCACTAATGCAGGTACGCCAAACATTCGAATCTGTAGATAAATAGTCGCTTGTTCGGCCACATTTTGCGGCGGGTTTATAAAGTCTAAGCCATAGTGAATAAATAGCGGTGAGAACAATAAAAAAAGTATGATCAAGCACGCCGCTAATATTAAGTAGCGAAAAAGAGTCAATCGCAGTTGAGCAAAGTTGTTTTGACCCAGTAGTTGAGAGGTAAATCCTGACAGCCCCATGGCCAAAAAATTGAACCCGCCAAAAACATAGGCCATGAGAGCCAGTCCCGCAGTTACCCCCGCTAAATAAAGACTATTGTCGAGGTGACCGAGGATGGCGGCATCGGTTAGCCCGAGTAAAGGCATCGACATATTGGCAAGAATCACAGGCCAAGCGAGCGACCAAGTTTTTAAAAAAGCCTTCTTTTCCTCTTTTGCAAAATTATTTGCAAAATATTTAATTATTTTTACTGACATAGATCAACTTTAAGTTACTGATTTATATGGATTTTTTCTTAAAAATAGCATCGATGGATGATTTTTGATCTAAAAACCCCCTTGGGACTTTAAAATAACACTGTTTATACTATGGGTGTAAGTTTCTTATTGGTTGGCTAGAGGTTCTGGAGAGAGCGTTTCCTAAAATAGAAAACGAGACCTTGGTTGACCAGAAAATAACAATAAACAGAGGTGAATTATGCCGTTTAAGCTGCTTGTCAGAACAGTGGCACTGTTAGTGATTGCGTTAAGTTCGTTAGCGCATGCCGACTGGCAATTAAATATGCCACGAGGTGTCACTGACATCAGTCAGGAAGTCTTTGGGTTACATATGTTGGTTTTTTGGATATGTGTGATTATTGGCGTCTTAGTATTTGGTGTTATGTTTTATTCAATTATCAAACACCGTAAATCCAAAGGGGCCGTGGCGTCCAATTTCCATGAAAGTACCAAGATTGAATTGCTTTGGACCATCGTGCCCACCATCATTGTTGTTTTTATCGGGGTGAAAGCTTTTTATACACTCGAGAAAATGTACGATTTTGAAGACTCGGCGATGACCGTTGAAGTAGTTGGTTATCAGTGGAAATGGCGTTATACCTATTTGAGCGATGATCCAAGCGAGCAGGTCAGCTTTTTCTCAACCTTGACCACGCCGAAAGACCAGATCAATAACCTGCAAGAAAAAAATGAAAATTACCTATTAGAAGTAGATGAGCCGTTAGTTCTTCCTGTTGGTTCAAAGATTCGTTTTGTTCTGTCTTCAGCCGATGTTATTCACAGCTGGTGGGTACCACAACTCGCCGTTAAAAAAGATGCGATTCCAGGTATCGTGAATGAAAGCTGGACCATTATAAATGAGCCAGGTACCTACCGTGGTCAATGTACCGAGCTATGCGGTAAAGACCATGGCTTTATGCCAGTTGTCGTTATTGCTAAACCGCAAGCAGAATTTGATGAATGGTTAGCCGGTAAAAAAGAAGAAGCTAAGAAATTGGCAGAGCTAACACAGAAAGATTGGACCTTTGATGAACTAATGACAACAGGTGAGTCGGTTTACCAGAAAAGCTGTGCTTCCTGTCACCTAGCAAACGGTGAAGGTGTGCCGGGTGCATTCCCAGCCTTAAAGGGCAGTCCAATTGCGACAGGTGATGTTTTTGCGCACCTCGACATCGTTGTTAACGGTTCGCAAACAAACCCTGCTATGGCCGCATTTGGTGCGCAACTCAGTGAAGTAGATCTTGCCGCGGTAATTACTTATGAGCGTAATGCTTGGGGTAATAATATGGGTGATATGGTCACACCAATCGATATTCTTAACTTTAACTCGGGTCAATAGGAGGTTTGTTATGACAGCAGTTACCGATCACCACGATGATCATGAACACCATGGCCCAGCTAAAGGCATAAGCCGTTGGTTGTATTCGACTAACCATAAAGATATTGGCACGCTGTATCTATGGTTCAGTTTCGCTATGTTTATTTTAGGTGGTGCCTTTGCGATGGTGATCCGTGCTGAATTATTTCAGCCTGGGTTACAGCTAGTACAACCAGAATTCTTTAATCAAATGACCACCATGCATGGTTTGGTCATGGTATTTGGTGCAGTAATGCCGGCGTTTGTTGGTTTGGCAAACTGGATGATTCCACTCATGATTGGTGCGCCAGATATGGCATTACCTCGCATGAACAATTTGAGCTTTTGGATTCTACCTTTTGCCTTTGCAATGTTAGCTAGTACATTGTTTATGGATGGTGGTGCACCAAACTTTGGTTGGACATTCTACGCGCCGCTATCGACAACCTACGCGCCACCCAGTGTAACCTTCTTTATTTTTGCTATTCATATCATGGGTGCTAGTTCGATCATGGGAGCGATTAACGTGATCGCGACCATTTTGAACATGCGTGCACCGGGTATGACTTGGATGAAAATGCCTTTGTTCGTTTGGACCTGGCTAATTACTGCATTCTTATTGATTGCAGTGATGCCAGTTTTAGCCGGTGTAGTGACCATGATGTTGATGGACATTCACTTTGGCACGTCATTCTTTAATGCTGCCGGTGGTGGTTCACCTGTCTTGTTCCAGCATTTATTCTGGTTCTTCGGTCACCCTGAAGTTTACATAATGATTTTGCCTGCTTTTGGTGTGGTCTCTGCGATTATCCCTGCCTTTTCACGTAAGCCACTATTTGGCTATGCATCGATGGTTTATGCAACGGGTGCAATTGCTTTATTAAGCTTTTTGGTCTGGGCTCACCATATGTTTACGGTGGGTATCCCGTTTGCTGGCGAGCTGTTCTTTATGGCAGCGACCATGCTGATTTCGATCCCGACCGGCGTGAAGGTGTTCAACTGGGTAACAACCATGTTCCGTGGTTCACTGACGTTTGAAACCCCGATGCTGTTCTCTATTGCCTTTGTGGTTCTATTTACCATCGGTGGTTTCTCTGGCCTGATGCTTGCGGTCGCGCCGGCAGATTTCCAATACCATGATACGTATTTTGTTGTTGCGCATTTCCACTACGTATTAGTTCCGGGTGCAGTGTTCTCAATTATGGCAGCGGCTTACTATTGGTTACCAAAGTGGTCTGGCCGTATGTATAACGAAACCTTGGGTAAGTTGCATTTTTGGTTGAGTTTTGTGGGTGTGAACGTAACCTTCTTCCCTCAACATTTCATCGGTTTAGCGGGTATGCCTCGTCGCATCCCTGATTACGCGGTGCAATTTGCTGACTTCAATATGGTTTCAAGTATTGGTGCCTTCTTGTTTGGTGCGAGCCAAATATTGTTCTTATACATTGTTGTAAATACCATTGTTGCGGGTAAAAAAGCGCCGGCAAAACCATGGGAAGGTGCGGAAGGTTTGGAGTGGACGGTACCGTCTCCTGCTCCGTTCCATACCTTTACAACGCCACCAAAAATTGATTAGGAAGACTAAGTAGTCGATATGACTGAGCAACAGGATACGGTTAAGCCTAAATCGCATAAAACAGTGGTCATCAGTTCTGTACTGGTGGTCATCGGAATGTGCTTATTCGTTTATTACGTGCTGCGGCCTATGTATTACCTCATTTGTGAGTGGACAGGCATTACCGGCAGTACGTTTGAGGTCGTCGAAGCTCGGCCATACGAAGTTGACTATGACCGACCTATTAAGATTCAGTTCTTAGCGATGAATAACGCTAGCATGCCTTGGGCTTTCCGACCTGTCGAATCGGAAGTTATTGCCTACCCAGGTGAGCAAACATCGATCTTCTATTACGCAAAAAACACAAGCCAACGTGACATGGTGGCGCAAGCAATACCAAGCTTGACGCCATTTGATGCGACGAATTATTTTTTAAAGACCGAGTGTTTCTGTTTCAACTCGCAGCCGTTAGCGGCCGGAGAAGAAGTCGATATGGGCTTGGTATTTCAGATTGACCCTGATTTACCAGAGTGGGTAAAAACCATCAGCCTCACCTATTCTTTATTTGATATAACAGAAAGTGCGCAGTTGGCAGCACAAAAAGCAGCAAAGAAAGCAGATCAAAACAACGATCAGGTAACCAACTAGTTACTTGATTCAAACGAATAACAACGAAAATAAAAACTATTGGAGAGCAACATGACCTCATCCAGTCAACATACAGAACATGATCACTATTATGTTCCGACGCAATCTCGCCTACCAATTTGGGCTGCGTTTGCGATGTTTCTGACCGTCTTTGGGGCGGGGAGTTTATTTAATGATATGACTCAAGGTGTTGAGTCGAACGCCCACTGGATATTGATGGCAGGCTTCATTGCCTTAGCGTTTGTTTTATATCTTTGGTTCTCAGCCACCATTCGTGAAAACCAAGCAGGTTTGGTTAACGCCCAACTTAAGCATTCGTATGTTTGGGGTATGGGTTGGTTTATCTTTTCTGAAGTGATGTTCTTTGCGGCCTTTTTCGGCGCGCTGTTCTATATCCGAAACTTTGTTGGCCCGTGGATCGGTGGCGAAGGTGCGAAAGGTGTGACCAATTACTTATATGAAGGCTTTACTTACAGCTGGCCTATGTTGAGTAACCCAAATAACGCAATATTTACACCACCACATGAAATTATTGACCCTTGGCACCTGCCGCTTATTAATACTCTAATACTGATCACATCAAGTATTACGCTTACCTTTGCACATCATGCTTTACGCGCTAAAAAGCGTAAGCAGTTGAATATTTGGATGACATTGACTGTCGCGCTCGGTCTAATTTTCTTATTTTTCCAAATTGAAGAATACATCGAAGCTTATACGCACCTTGGACTTACCTTGAAGTCGGGTATTTATGGTTCAACGTTCTTTATGCTGACGGGTTTCCATGGCGCCCACGTGACCATTGGTACCTTTATGTTAATTGTACAAATGGTTCGCGGCTATAAAGGCCACTTTGAACCCGAGGATCACTTTGGTTTCGAAGCAACGGCTTGGTATTGGCACTTTGTTGATGTTGTTTGGGTCATGTTGTTCGTATTTGTTTATATTCTTTAAGCAAACTGTATGGATGGGTCAAAAATGGCCCGTCCATGGCGCACCAATGGTAAGTTCTCCCGTTACAAAGCCCACGAAAACGACTACACCAATCGCTGCCGCTAATACAATTCTTACGGTCAACCAAGTCAGCGTCTTCGAGCGATCAACAGCGATACCTTGCTCCTGAAATAAAGCTTTGAGAGAAACACCGAGAGAGAACAACATTGCAATTATTAATACCACAAGAACGATTTTATACATGAAGGTGCCTTTAAATTGGGTTGTGTGGAAACAATTCAAACCGGGTAAATTGTTGACTCTGTTTTTCTTAGTGTTTTTTACGTTATTTGTTTTACTAGGTACGTGGCAGCTTAACAGAGCAAAAGAAAAAACGCAGTTAGCAATTCTAGTTAATGAATCAGCCCGACAGTTCACAGCAGAGCTTCCCGTGTTGCCCTACGTTTCTTATAGAATTGCAGGTCGTTTTTTACCGGAGCCTGTTTTCTATATGGATAATCGAACGCTAGAGGGACAGGCCGGTTATGAAATTTGGGCTTTTTTTGAAACCAACGAAGGGACTTGGCTAGTGTCGACCGGCTGGTTAGCGGGGCAAGAATTGAGGTCACAACTACCCGAGCCAAACCTTAGCCAGCTGTTTATGGCCCTAGAAATAATAGTACGACCCGATTCAGAAAACCCTATGTACGGGGTAGAAGCTAATCAGAAAGCTTCCGATTCAAGTTCGGCTTGGTTAGTACAGAGTCTAAATAAAGAGTGGTTGAACACAACATGGCCAAATCAAGCATTGTTGGGTTTGGCTCAAATGAAAGATCCTCAGTTGTATGGCGTGGGTCCTAGTGTATGGCAACCCAGTGTCATGACCGTTGAGAAGCACCAAGGTTATGCACTGCAATGGTTTGGAATGTCGATGGCTTTGCTGGGCATGTTTTTGTATGCTGGCTTCGCCAAAAAAGAGCAAAACAACAAATAAATAGAGGTAGTTACCGTGTCAGAGAATTCAGCCACTACACCGGCGAATGGTATTTCTTATAACAAAACACAATTATTGGTTATCTTGTTGACGCCTCTTATCGTGATGGCTGTTTCCAGCTGGCTGTATTTTAGTGGTGTGTTAATACCTGATGGGCAAACGAATAAAGGCGTGCTGTTGTCGCCGGTCTTGTCGGTTACCGATTTTGGCTACCCTGAGCCAGTTATCACTGACGAACGCAAGTGGACCATGCTGCAGGTATCGAGTGATTGTAAGGAGAGCTGTGAAGAACAAGTTTATGTACAGCGTCAAATTCATATCGCATTAGGCAAATTAGAATCACGTATTGAACGTGTCTTATTAACCCAAGATGCAGATATCACAGGGTTAAAACAAAACTACCCTCGTTTAACGGTAAACACCACGAAAGAATCTCCACTTTCTAAGCAATTGTTAGATCGTGTGTCTGCAGAAGACTTAGCGAAAAACCCTGTCTTTATTGCCGATCCGTTCGGAAATGTAATGCTTTATTTCACCAATGAACACGATTATAAAGCACAAATAAGTGATATTAAAAAGCTTCTAAAGCTTTCAACGATAGGGTAAACGGATGAGTTTTAATCGCGTAAAACCGGGTTTCTGGCTTGCATTGATCGCAACGATTGTCGTATCAGTCGTTGTCGTACTCGGCGCATTCACTCGATTAGTCGATGCAGGGCTAGGGTGTCCAGATTGGCCAACCTGTTATGGACATTTTTGGGCACCGACAACGGAAGGAGAGATTGCGGTGGCCAATTCTGCTTACCCTGATATCCCTGTCGACTTAAATAAAACCTGGCCAGAAATGGTACATAGGTATTTCGCGTCTGGCTTAGGCTTATTTATTATTGCCATAACCGTGGTGTCTTTCCGTCATCGTAAGTCAGTGGATCAGCCATTCAAGTTACCATTATTTTTGCTATTTTTTGTCATTGTGCAAGGTATCTTTGGTGCATGGACCGTTACCCTTAAGTTGCTACCTCAGGTGGTGACGGGGCACTTGATCGGTGGATTTACAACCTTCACTTTGCTGGTCATTCTCACTTTGCGGCTTAGTG
Source organism: Reinekea sp. (assembly GCF_046710285.1). GTDB lineage: Bacteria > Pseudomonadota > Gammaproteobacteria > Pseudomonadales > Natronospirillaceae > Reinekea. The sequence goes on along the minus strand of NZ_JBKEGY010000011.1, from coordinate 65,595 downwards.
GTATTAAGTTTCGAAAAATCTCTCTATTGAATAAGGCGCTGAAACCAAAGAAACTGGCCGCGTTGACACTCTTTGCTGTTATTCTACAGATATTCTTAGGCGGCTGGACAACCTCTAATTATGCCGCCATGGCATGTCCAGATCTATTTACTTGCCAAGCCCAGTGGTGGCCAGAAGCCGACTTTAAAACCGGCTTTGATATTTTGCACCCCATCGGTCCGAACTACCAAGGCGGCGCTTTGGATTTGCCCGCACGTATCGCGATTCACTTAAGCCACCGTATTGGCGCAATAGTAGTGTCGGTATTAAGTCTAATGTTAATAGGCGTGCTGTTCCTGAGAGGCCTAAGTGTCTGGGCGCTAGGTTTGACTGTTTTATTGACCATTCAGGTTAGCCTCGGATTGAGTAATGTCCACTTTGGGCTACCGCTTTCGGTCGCAGTGTTGCACAATTTGTTTGGTGCCTTATTACTCATATATCTCGCGGTACTCAATTTAGTCTTGAACCGTAAGGAACCTGTCTATGTCTGATCACACTATTCCGCATATCGGCGCTGCTTGGCGTGAAGTGGTAGCTGACCTTTTTGAAATGACCAAGCCAAAGGTTGTTTTAGTCATGCTTATCACCGTTTGGGTTGGCATGGCGCTTACGCCTATTGGAGCTATACCTTGGCTTGCTGTGATCGCGGGTAACATAGGAATTGCTGCCTTGGCGGGTGCTGGTGCCGCGTTCAACCACATTTTGGACGAGCACATTGACCAAAAGATGGCTCGTACACACAAACGCCCTGTTGCCACAGGTCGTATCAGTCGTCGTGCAGGTTTAAGTTTTGCTGGGTTCTTGTCGGTATTTGGTTTTTCAGTCTTGATGATTTTTACCAATGCATTAACAGCTTGGTTAACGTTGTTTTCAATGGTCGGCTATGCACTGGTTTACACTGCTTACTTAAAGCGGGCAACACCACAAAATATTGTCATTGGCGGACTAGCGGGTGCGATGCCGCCTTTGTTAGGCTGGACTGCAATAACAGGTCATGTAATGGGTTTACCACTGTTGTTGGTACTGATTATTTTTGCTTGGACGCCGCCGCACTTTTGGGCATTAGCGATTCACCGTCGCGATGATTATGCACGAGCAAAAATACCTATGATGCCGGTTACCCATGGTATTGCCTTTACTCGAATTCAGGTTTGGCTATACAGCTGGTTATTGCTGTCCGTTTCTATGCTTCCGGTGGCCTTAGGTGCCTTAGGCGGTATTTACGCGCTTTCGGCATTGCTACTCGGCGCTCGCTTTTTACAGTGGAGTTATTGGCTGTTATACGAGAAAAAGCCAGATGCACCTTGGGGTATGTTTAAGTACTCTATTTCGTATTTAATGATTTTATTCATTATGATGCTAGTCGATCACTTCACTTGGTCTTGGCTGGTGAGTATCATTTTCCCGAACATATAAACAGATTAGAGAACTATGAACCCAACATTAGAAAGTAATCGCGTCGCAAAGCAAAAAAGAACTATTTGGATAACGGTAGGCATCCTTGTATTATTTATTGTCAGTGTAATTACATCGGTTGTCTTGCAGACTCTAGCGGCTAAGCCTGATATGAAATCAGCCCTGGAAGATTACCAAGTGATTTGGTTCAACGCCCCCAGATTGATACCTGATGTTGCACTGGTTGATCATAACGGTGAAGCCTTCTCGATCGAGCAGCTGAAAGGCCAATGGGATCTCATTAACTTTGGCTATACCTATTGCCCTGATATCTGCCCAACCAACATGGCAGATATGAATATCACTCATCGCCTTTTAGGCGAACAAGGCCTTGCAGAGCAAATTTCTTTTTGGATGATTACCGTTGACCCTGCCCGAGACACCACGGAGCAATTGTCGCTTTACGTTCCTTACTTTAATGAAGAGTTTGTTGGTTTAACCGGCGATATAGAAAGCATTCAAACAATAGCCACTGCACTCAGTGCTGTGTTTTATCAAGAAGGCACCGAAGCAGGCTATACCGTTGCCCACAGTGATAACTATGCTGTGATTGACCCAAATGGCCATTTGGTCGCAATCTTACGACCCCCTCACAACCCACAAGCCATGGCTGAAGTGTTGGCAATTATGATACAAGCAAATTACTAGTTAGCTGCTACAATTATTCACTCATAAGCGCTAGCGGTGGGTGATGAATAGCATCTTTGGTAGAACAGTCAAAACTTGGCTCAATAAGGTGTTTGTTGAACAAAAAAGCCTGCCAGTGCAGGTATTTGAGACGAATAGCTCTGATAGCCAAGCTCAGCTCGCTGCAGAAATAGCACAGAGCCTCGGCATTCTTGTTTTTAAAATTCAGTATAAAGCAAACGTCACCGCTGACCCTCACGCCATTACTTGGAAATTATTGACAGCATACCAAGACAGCTTGGGTGAAGAGATTTTCCATTCAATTATCTCAAAGCATCTATACGACGCGCATAAAGAAAATTTTATGAGGTGGCTGCGCCAAGAGCCATATTATCGTCTTGAACCCATGCTTTATGAAGAGGCTAGCTACGAAAGGTTCGAGTTTAATACTTCCTTATCCCTCATTCTGAAAGAGCTCTCTGCAGAGAAAAAGTTTGTTTTACTCATTAAGGATATTCAATGTGCGCCGCACGCAGTCATAGATTTTATTAATCGACTACTCGATGCAGACATCACACCTGGGAACTATGGACTCATCGCTTTTGTACCAAAACAAAAGGGACAAGTTCGCCAACCTAACCATACTAAGTGGCCAAGTTGTTTAAATCGATTAGAAAGAATGGGGCTGATATTACCATTAGAAGATGAAACTTTGTCGCGAACTCAAGGTGGCTTTTGGTATTGCCCTTCGCCTATAAAAACCTTCGATCAACAAATGAATATGTTGGCGGCGGCTGTTGATCTGTTTGCATTTGAAGATGTCATTCAAATAGTCAAAACCCTAGTGACTGAACAAAAGCATGAGCAAGCAGGTCGACTGTTATTTTTAAGTGGCTATGCCAACCTAATGCTAGACCAAATAGATTCAGCTATCCGAGACTTCAATAAGTCATTAAACAGTCTTCAAGCCTCCCCTAGTGAGAATATTCTGATGGCGGTTTACTATTGGCTGACGATTAGCTTCTCAATAAAGGGCCGAGAAACATTTGCGCGCGCCAATCAGGAGCAGTTAGAAAAGCTCGCTATTGAATTCGACAATCAGCGTTTTTATGCCCTGAGCCAATTTGCTTCTTACTATATTAACTCTAAAATCACGCAACACTTCTTAGTTTCAAGCGACCTAGACTCCCTAAAAGCGCTGCTGGTTAAGCAAAACTATAAAAACTTATATTGTCATGTCCTTTTACAGGTGTTTAGTCCGGTGAGCGAGGAGTTTACCTCTCCTAAACTCTTGATTAAGAATTGTATTGTCGCAATGCGACTATATCGGGAGTCGAAAAATCGCTTTGGACTTTCGATAGCACTTCAAGCAATAGGAATATGTAATTCGCGACTCGGAAATAATGCCCAGACCAACAGGCTATTCATTTTAAGCTTAAAACTACGAGAAACATTTCAAGGGCAATCAAACCTAACTCACATGCGTAATGGCTTGGGTTATCATTGTATTAGTTTAGAGAAGTGGCTAGAAGCTTGGAATTATCTGGACGCGGCGCTGGAGAGTTTGATCGATAGCAATAACTACACAGAACTGAGTATCACCTTGTTCAACTATGCTTGGCTTTATGGTCAGTCTGGTAACTATTTATGGGCTATTGAGATACTTGATGATTTATTGCAGTTGATGCATAGCCGAGGAGTCGACACCTTACCATTTAGAAACTTAAAAGATGTCTACGCCTATAAGGGTTGGTTGCATATTCAAGCCAAACAACCGATTCAAGCTCAATACAGTTTAGTGCGGTTTCAAAAGCTGCCACACCTACATAACACTGCCTTTAGTGCGGTACTCGAACAGCTCCTGAAGACATCATTAGCTTTATTGAATGGTAAAACCAATGTTGCTGCTAAGAGTTTGAACAAGGCGACTCGTGAATTAGGCCAAAGTAAAGACTTTGATCTATATATGCTGAGCACACTAGAGTTAGAAATAGCACGTTTCTATAAAAAAATGGGTTATTTGGATGAGTCAAAAGCTATCTTTGATGAATTAAGGGTTCGAGCACAAAAGCTAGACTATAACGCCTTAGCTCAACGGATATCTCGTGCATCCTTAGGGTTGGCTTTAAACGAGCTGTCGCCTTTGCCCGCAATCAAGCGACCTTATCGTTTACTCATGCAATTGGCCGACAAAGAGTCACGGGTTATTGAGTTACAACATGAGTTATCAGACCTTCATCAAGCGAATCTGCTTCTTGAATTGTCGACAACCGAGCCTAGTGTCAAAGGCTTTTTATCTAAAGCCATTGAGATTCTAGATCGACGAATACCGGCTAATCACTTGATGGTATTACTGAGTGATTCAAACTTAGATTTTGATGATATTCAAATTACGAATGACTCGCCAGAGGAGCTCGTACAATTATGTAGCGACTACTTAAAAGATAAGAGAGATTTCCAATCGCTACTTTCATTTGACTTAGGCTCGGAAACGCTCATGGCTTGGCCGCTTAGTATGAAGGCTTGCCAAGGTGCTTGGCTGATTGTTAGCGGTGATGAAAGCCAAGCGTTGGTCTGGAATAAAGACTACATTCTACTAGTAGCACAGCAACTGGGTTTAGTTCTCGATCGTCGCTTTCGAGAGATTCAACTAGAACAGCTGACACGTACAGACATGCTCACTGGTATTTTAAACCGAGCAGGGCTCTTTGAGCGTATGAAAAAACATTTTAGCCACATGAAGCGCTTCCCAGATGAAAGCTTCACTCTATGCTACTTTGATTTGGATCATTTTAAGTACTTCAATGACCAGTACGGACATGAATTGGGTGATAAAGTGCTCAAAGCACTGACCGACTTAGTTTACGATAACTTACGCGAATCCGATGAATTTGGTCGAATAGGTGGCGATGAATTTATTATTTTATTGCCAGATGCAGATCAAAAAGAGGCTGAGCGAATTTTGACGCGTATACGCATAGAAATTGCTAAGGCCACCTGGTGGTTACCTTTGCTCAATTTAGACAAGGAAAGTGAAAATCCAATTAGTGAAGAAAATTGGATTACCGCGAGTTTTGGCGCTGTGGTCGTTCATGGCTGGCCTAAAACAGGCTTGAGCCGGAAAACGTTAACCGGTCAGGCCGATAAATTAATGTATCAAGCAAAAACAGACGGGCGGAACCGGATATGCATTCACGACTATATCGACACAAAGGATTAAATTGTGTGACACTGAGGCGTCAATCGGAGGCCACACATGAAAACGCTGTTTCCTGAAATAAGACCTTATATGACCACTGCGCTGTCAGTTTCAGATGGTCATGAACTCTATTTAGAATGTTCGGGTACGCAAACAGGTATCCCTGTATTGGTGATACACGGCGGGCCAGGCGCAGGCTGCTCTGATAAAATGCGCCGTTTTTTTGATCCAGAACGTTACCATATTATTGTCTTCGATCAACGTGGCGCTGGTCGTTCGACACCCCATGCCAGTATCGAACATAACACGACAGACAACCTATTGGCTGACATGGAGGCAATTCGCCAGCACTTTGGTATTACCCGCTGGGTCTTATTTGGTGGCAGTTTTGGCGCGACATTAGCGCTCTTGTATGCGCAAAAACACCCCAAACAGGTTTGTGGACTAATTTTACGCGGTGTTTTTTTAGGTCGACAGCAAGACTTAGACTGGTTGTATCGCGAGGGAGCTGGGCGTTTTTTCCCGGAAGAATGGCATCGTTTTCTTGCACCCATAAAACCAGAAGCCAAAGCAGATATTGTTGAGCAGTATTTCCAAATATTGCAAAGCGACAATGAACTTGGTCGTGTATCAGCAGCCAAAGCTTGGGCCCGATGGGAGGCAGCAAATAGCTCCTTTCGCCCTAATCAAAGCTCAAATGACTATTACACCGCCACTCATGTTGCTTTGGCGCTCGCAAGTATATCAAGCCATTACTTTCGCAATAAATGTTTTTTAGAAGCCAATCAAATAATCGACAATATTGACATTATTGCCGATATTCCGGCGCATATCGTCCATGGGCGATACGATATGGTTTGCCCGCCAGAGCAGGCTTATACATTAGCGGAGCACTGGCCATTAGCCGAGCTTAAAATCATTAGAGAAGGTGGTCACTCCGCGTTTGATGACGCCATGCTCGATGCACTGATCACGGTCACCAACGAATTTGCAAAGCAACTAGGCTCACCGGAGACCGAAGCATGAAGGCTTTGATCCAACGAGTTGCGCAGGCTAGGGTCGAAATAGATAACCAAGTTGTCGGTGCCATCTCACAGGGCTTGCTCGTGCTGGTAGGTATCGATGCGCATGATACTGAGCACAGTGTTGAGGTGTTGGCTGAGCGTATCTTGAAGTACCGAGTTTTCGCCGATGAAGACAATAAAATGAACCTAAATGTTCAGCAAATTAATGGTGAGCTTTTGTTGGTGTCCCAATTTACGTTGTCAGCTGATACACACAAGGGTCTCAGGCCAGGTTTTTCTGGTGCGGCCCCTCCAGAGCAAGGTCGTGAGCTATTTGAACGCGTCGTGGCTCATATCAAAACCTTGCATGCCGGGACACAGACCGGTGTTTTTGGCGCAGACATGCAAGTACATCTTCAAAATGACGGACCAGTGACGTTTTTACTCGAAAACTAGTTCGAATTGATAAAAAACTGTCTTATCACTCAAGAATGAGAGCTAGTTATAATAATTGTCTACACTATGTGCTTAAATAGTTAACACAATTGTGATTTTTTAGACGTAATGCAGAGATTAGGTACTTAATGTCGGAACTGGATGTTCAAACTAAAGAGTGGCTCAAGTTAAGCTGGGAATTAATGATCCGTGATCCTTCTGAGGCTATTCAGTATGCTGATCGCGTCATTACCAGCACGCCGCCTGAAAGCGAGCCGCACTCGACTGCGCGCTATTTTCGTGGTTTATGCCTAATGTATCAGGGTTATTTTAGCGCTTCTTTTGATGAACTGACAGAAACGTTAAGCCTAGCCAATAATTACAAATACTATTTAAACGCATCTAGAGTTAATAATGCGTTGGGTATGGTTAACCATGCGAATGGCCGATATGGCCAAGCGCTCGACCATTATGAACTAACCTCTGAGTATGCTCGAGAAAATAACGATACTCCTCGCCTAGTCCCGCCGTTGATAAATATGTCGCAAGTATTTTTTGATATGGATGATATCGAATCTGCTAGCGAGCAATTAGATGAAATTGATCAATTAGAGACCGAAATTTCAGATGATAATTTAGTCGAGATATATCTTTTACGAGCTCGTATCTTTCTTGAAATTATGCAGTTTGAGCAAGCCGAAACATTTTTGAATAAAGCGAATGACTTAGCTATTTCAATTGAATATGCCTCGTTTATTTTACGCTGCCAAGAGGTTCTAGGTCGGCTGCGTCGATTGCAAGGTCGTTTAGATGAATCAAAAACCCTACTGATTAGTGTCATACGCCATCCTGATTTGAGTTCACTGGGTGCCGATGCCGTGGTGCCTTACATTGAATTATCAAAACTACTCGTGAGTAATGGTGAGATAAGTCACTCAATTAGTTCCTTGGAAGATGGTTTGGCGATCATTAAGCCGCGCAAAAGATCGCCTCAGAATGTGCGCGCACTCGAGCAACTCTCATACGTTTATGAATTAGCGGGTGATGTAAAGAATAATGCCCGAACCTTGCATTTATTGGTGTCAGCCATGAAACACTCTAGCGAAAGGCAAGGGCAAAGCTTTTTAGAAGTCCGTCGAATTAAACGCCAGCAAGTCAAAGATCAGTTTCAGAAAAAATTACTCGATCAAGAGAACCAGGCGTTAAAAAAAGCTCAAGAACGTTTGGAGTTTTTGAATGAGATTGCACAACAGCTAGCATCAACTTTAGACTATAAGGTACTCGGCGAACGTCTATTTAGAATATTTAGTAATAAACTAAATATACACTTCTTGTCTTTAGTGACGACCAATAACCATGCGCAATGCTTAAAATTTCAGTTTATTATTGATCAAAATGTACACATATTTAATCCAGATATCTCCTATGATGAACCTGGTAGTAACATGGTCAATGCGATGAAAACTCGCCAAGTAGTGGTAATAAATGATGCCCAAGTAAGTAAAGGCTTTCAAACAACCGGAGGTAGCCCAACCAAACCTAGAACAATGTTATTTTTCCCTCTTATTCAAGAAAAAGAAGTCAGTGGTGTGTTCTCAATACAATCACCTATACCCTTTGCATTCGCAGATGAAGAGATACAGCTGCTTGAGGCGGTGACAAAGTTTATCTCAATTGCGGTCAGCAATATCCAAAGTCACGAAACAGTGCGACAACTTAATAAAATTTTGAATATTGAGAAAAAAGAAATTGAAAGCGCCCAGCAGCGTATTGAACATATGGCCTATCATGATTCATTGACTAGTTTACCTAACCGGCAATCGCTCGATAACTTTATAAGCGCACAAATCATTAAGTCTCGACAAGAAAAACGCAACTTCCACCTCGTTTATATTGATCTTGATGGCTTTAAGCCAGTGAACGATCGCTACGGTCACCGCGTCGGAGATGAGGTTTTAATTATTATCAGTCGGCGAATTCAAAAAGCACTACGAGCCCATGACTTTGCAGCCCGAGTCGGTGGTGATGAATTTGTGCTCATCATTGACAGTTTTGCAAAAAAAGGTGCTGTACGAGGGTTTCTCGAACGGTTGTTAGTCGTCATTCAAGAACCTATCGTAGTTGAACAGCACAAGTTAATGGTATCGGCCAGTATAGGTGCGGCACGCTTTCCAGAGCAAGGTGAAAGCTTAGACCGATTAATGCACAGTGCCGATCAGGCCATGTACGCTATTAAGCGACTAGGTAAGGGTGGCTTTCAATTTGTGGAATCTAATCAATGAGACTGCATATAAGCTAGAATTTTAATTAAGAAAATCAACAAGGCTGCGCTGGTTGCAAACCATATCCAAAACATAAATTGATTCCATAATTTTAAGAACCAACCCGATAGGCCCGCTTTTGGCTGCCCGTGTTGATGGGATATATCTAGAATAGCGGCACTCGCCATTAAAAACGCGGAGACTGATAAAGCGGAAAACCAATATAAAGTATCCATCTCAGGTTGGATGACCGGCCAAGCTAGGGTGGCCAATAAGCACAGTGCTGATAGCCAATAAAGAGGCCGGGCTAAGAAATACCAGCGCCGTAATGCGTTAAGGAATTTACTTTGCATTTAACTAGCCACAAAAATTAGTGAAGTACCAACCACGACGATAGCTGCAGCTATAAAAGACGTTCTCGATGGTCGCTCTTTAGTGAAGAACCAAACTAAAGGTAGCAAAATAATTGGGGTGGTTGCAGACAAAATAGACACAATACCCAACGATGCTAAATTTACGCCCCAAAGCAATAGGCTCATACCGACGCCCATTCCTAAAAAGCCACTAATAAATATTTGTCTTACCGTTCGCTTGGTGAGTTGGCGATAAATACCAATACCGCCCAGTGATTTTACACTGAGAACCGTTAACGAGAGGAATATAACCGCGACCCAAACTCGCAACATTGTTGCAAAAATAGGGTCTTGCCCAGCTTTCATGATTTTATAAATGAGTAGCGTACCCATAGATTGGCAGAATGCCGCGCCAAAGCCAGCCAAAATTCCTAAGCTGGAGTGACCGAGAGTTTGTTCCCATTGATGACCTCCTGCTTTACTGCGGCCCGCAATGGCAAGAAACACACCACCCATAACACCTATTACGCCCACAACGTTTAACCAGACATACTGTTCTCCGAGTAGCCATGCTCCAAATGCAAAGCTGATGGGCGCGTTACATGCGAACAGTAACCCAGCCATACGAGGCCCAAGAATCTTAACGGCCGTAAATAACAGGGTGTCGCCTAGAAAAATACCGATGAATCCCGACAAAAATAGAGTGCCTAAATCTTCAGTCGCAGGCATATTCCAGCGGTTAGTCACAACTAAGAACAAGGTTAAAAAAGAGGCAACCATTAACATGCGAAGTGCATTAAAAGGAATGGGCCCGAGTTGGCGAACAGGGCCGACAGATAGCATACTACCAAAGGCCCAGCATGTTGCTGCACCCAAGGCAGCGAAGTATCCGATTAGTTCCACAAGCTACCTATATTGTGATGCGTACACCGCTTTATGTTGAGTGCGCGAAGTTAAAACAAGACAACACACGGGGCAGTTTATAAGCTGCCACGTGTGAACTATAGGTGCTATTGAGCAACAATTGCGTCTAGGGTGATTTCTACTCGACGGTTTTGTGCTCGGCCTTCCGTTGTGTTGTTGTCGGCAATTGGCATTGATTCACCGTTACCAAGAGCGGCAATACGCTCTACAACTATACCTTGCTCAAGGATGATATTGGCAACAGAGGTCGCGCGTTGTTCTGATAACAACTGATTGTAAGAGTCACTACCTGTACTGTCTGTGTGGCCTGAAATTGTCACTAAGGTGTCATCGTACTCAGCAAGAACTTTTGCGACAGACTTTAGCGTTGGTAAGAAACTACTAGCAACGTCGCTGCTGCTAACATCAAAGGTGATGTTCCCAGGCATAACCAATTCAATCTGGCCTTCTTCAGTACGTTTAACCTGAACACCAGAACCAACTAATTCTGTACGAAGCTTTTCTTCTTGCTTGTCCATGTACAAGCCCACGCCGCCGCCAGCAACGCCACCAATACCTGCACCAATAATTGCTCTTTTCATGCGGTCTTCTTTAGGAGAGGTTGCAGCACCAATGACGGCGCCAATTAAACCACCGGCTATAGCACCTTTTGATGCGCCGCTGATTTGAGACTCGCCCGAATAGGCTTCAAGGGTTGTACAGCCACTTAATACCGCACCCGCGAACATGGTGGTGATGCCAAATTTAGTCAAAAGACGCATAAATTCGTTGCTCCTGTAAATATTGAATGCCACATTTGTGGCGGGTTGATCTATTAATGTGTCGTCAGTTTATAAACGCACAAGCTGCTCAGTTTAGCTTATATTCGCAGCATTTAAAGTGATCACTGTTGAGTTATTGAGAAAGGGAGGAGATTTATTAGTTTTCTCCAATAGGGCGCTGAACCGACTCGTAGCAAGAGGTGCTAGATACCGCTGGGGTTTCAGTGCATTTATGACGATAAAGGCGTGCGTTAGGCGGCACGCCTTTATTAAGTGTAATTCAATTTAATCAGTGGTTATTAGCAAGCGCGGAAGACCAAGCGCTAAAAACCAAGATAAAACTGAGTTACTCAGCCATTTCTTTAAGTCTTTTTAATGGACGAACTTTAACCGCGGTAGAGGCAGGTTTAGCCGCAATCATGATCTCTTCACCCGTGAACGGGTTCACACCTGGACGAGCTTTACGAGCCGGCTTTTTAACGGTTTGAATTTTTAATAAACCAGGAAGCACGAATTCACCACAAGAACGCTTACGAATATGGCGCTCAATAACATCAGCAAGTTCATCGATGACTGCAGCAACGTCTTTTTTGCTCAGCTCTGTGTTCTCGGCGATTTCAGCCAAAATTTGAGTTTTAGTGTACCGCTCTTTGACTGCTGTTGTTTTTTTAGCCATGTGTCTATTCCTTACTGTGTATGGTGTTTTCAAAAAGTGCGCCGAGTATTGCAGAGGCTGTAAAAAAGACAATAGTGTAACCCGCAAAAAATGAAAAAACCGCGTACTTTATGCCGATTACGTGCTTTCTGCGCATTTAAAGTCAAAATTTTGATACTAGGTTGGCAGTTTTTTGCTGAATTTTATACTGTTTGGTTAGAGCGAATTTAGTATCATGCCAACCCCTTTTTAGGATGCATATACATGACCTTGTTGGTGATTGGCGTGAGTTTATCGCCATTATTTAGATAAACAGAGCATCGCTCAGCTTAGCGCCGAGTAATTAGCAATCGCTCGTGAACATCTCGAGAGTACATTGGGGGTCACCGAATGAATCGTATAAAATGTAGCAGCCCGGACCTCGGCTAGCGTTGCTTGGAATATTATAACCAACCACCGTATATTGATTGTTGTACCAAAGCTGAATATTACTGCTAAGCGTGTGAATATTGCTTTGAGACAAATTATCTTCAGTTAGGCTAATAAAGTGGTACATGTCTTTTGCATCACCAAGCTCTCCAGCACTTTCAGGGCATAGGTTGCGCCAATCGACTTCTACAGAAAAGCCTTCCATTTGGATAACATGAGAGCTTTGAGCCGCATTTCCAGGGTTATTTGGTAGAACAGTAAGCCCACTGGCGTGTGCATTAACCCGTGTAATTGCAATCGCCGAACGCATAGAGCCTTGTATGCCTTGCAGCACAGCAAGCCTTGAATTTTGTTGCAGATTAGCAAAACGAGGCAAGGCGAACGCGCTAAGAACGGCTAAAATCACGATGACCGTGACTAACTCAATAAGGGTAAAACCGCGTTGATAAGAAAGTTTCAAGTAACTACATCCGTGTGACATTGATCACAGTTTATACGACCGCTTCATTGTTGATCAAGGCCGAAAGTCTTGAATCAGGTGCCTATTTATCGTTAGACGTGCTATTTGTTTTAGAATCGCGTTAAATCAGTCGATATTGAACCTTTTATTTAACACGGAGAGTAAACATGATCCCAACTTGGTCTGAAGTTTTAACTAAGATTCCACGTCTAGACAGCCAAGACTGGCAAGCCATGGGCCTGGTTAAGCGCTGGTTTGTTGCCACTCGCTCTGCAGTATTCGTAATGACCTTGTTTTCAGCAGGTATCGGCCTGGTTGCTGCATTGCAGTTTGAACAATTTAATGGGCTTAATGCCTTGTTGGTTGTGCTTGGGTTAGTTTTGGCTCATGCAACAAACAACCTTCTAAATGACTGGACTGATTCGAAAAAGGGCATCGACAAAGACAATTACTTTAGAACCCAATATGGTCCGCAAGCGCTAGAGTCGGGCTTATTAACTGAGCGGGCCCTGTTAACTTATTTTGCTCTAACGGGTGCAGCCGCCATTGCCTGTGGCATCGCTCTGATCATACGCACAGACATGGTGACCCTATACTTCATGCTGGCGGGCGCTTTCTTTGTGCTGTTTTATACTTGGCCGTTAAAATACATTGGTTTAGGCGAACCTACGGTTTGGCTAGTATGGGGACCGCTTATGGTGTGCGGGGCGGCTTATGTCGTATCAGGGCAATACAGTAGCAGTATTTTGTGGTTGTCTATCGTTTACGGTTTAGGCCCAACTACGGTGCTTTTCGGCAAACATACCGACAAGTTACTCGAAGATAGGCGTAAAGGCGTTTATACCTTGCCAGTGATCTTAGGTGAACAACATAGTCGTTATGCCACCATTTTAGCTTGGGCGGCACAATACAGCTTAATCACCTTGGCGGTGGTTTTGGGGCAATTGCATTGGGCGCTGTTATTGGTCTGGCTCGCATTTCCGAAATTTTTGAAAAACAGCAAAATGTTCTTAGTCCCGCGGCCTACCGAAAAACCAAGCTCGCTGCCCGAAGGTGTGTGGCCACTGTATTTAGTCGCTTTCGCCTTTGACCATAATAAATCCTTTAGCGGGCTATTTTTCATCGGTTTAATTGTGTCGGTTATTTTGCCAAAGATGGTTTAAAATGGCATCGCGTCACAGTACGAATAATCTATTAAAATCATAGAGTTAGTAAATGTATCAGGGCTTGCAAAGTGCCCTGTTTTTCACAATGATGCGTCATTGTTTTATTTTGTCACCGGTTTAGGAACGTTATGAGTATCATCGAACAAAAAATCGCCAAAGAGTTAAATGTACATGACCGCCAAGTAGCGGCCGCCGTCGCTTTGTTAGACGAGGGGGCAACGGTGCCGTTTATCTCTCGATATCGTAAAGAAGTGACTGGCGGTCTCGATGATACTCAGCTTCGTAACCTTGAAGATCGTTTGCGTTACTTGCGTGAAATGGATGATCGGCGCAGTTCAATTCTGGCCAGCATCGAAGAGCAGGGCAAGTTAACCGATGAACTTAAAAAAGCGATCTTAACCTCGGAAACAAAAACCGAACTCGAAGATTTATATCTGCCTTATAAGAAGAAGCGCCGCACCAAGGGAGAAATCGCCAAAGAAGCAGGCTTAGAACCTCTCGCTGATATGCTCTTTGCGGATCCCTCGCTCGACCCTGAAACACAAGCCGCTGGCTTCCTAAACGCTGAAAAAGACATCAATGACAGCAAAGCAGCGTTAGATGGCGCGCGTTATATTCTTATGGAGCGCTTCGCAGAAGACGCCAGTTTGTTGAAAAAGCTGCGAGAACATATGTGGCAATACGGTGAAATGCAAGCGCGTGTGATTGAAGGAAAAGAACGCGAAGCCGAAAAGTTCCGAGATTATTTTGAACACGATGAACTCATCTGCAAAGTACCTAGCCACCGCGCGTTAGCCATGTACCGAGGTCGCAATGAAGGTTTTTTACAGGTGAGTTTGGTGATGCCAAACGAAGATCCGCGCACTGCCGGTGTGGGCGCACTCATGGTGGCAGAGCAGTTTGGCATTGAAGACCAAAGCCGCCCAGCCGATAAATGGCTATTAGACGTTTGCCGGTGGACATGGCGCATTAAATTATTAACCCACATTGAAACCGATTTATTCGGCCGTGTGCGTGAAGAAGCTGAGCAATCGGCTATCGATGTTTTCGCGAAAAATTTGAAAGACTTGCTATTAGCAGCCCCTGCCGGCCCGAAAGCGACTATCGGTTTAGACCCAGGTTTACGTACCGGTGTTAAAGTCGCCGTAGTCGACGCCACCGGAAAGGTGCTTGACCACTGTGCTATTTATCCGACTCAGCCGCAAAATAAAACCATAGAGTCAGAGCAAATTTTGGCAGCGCTGTGTGCAAAATACAACGTAGAGCTGATTGCGATTGGTAATGGAACTGCGAGCCGAGAAACCGAACGTTTCGTTAAAGACATGATCAAAAAATACCCTCAAATTAAAGCCCAGCCGGTGGTGGTGAATGAATCGGGTGCGTCTATTTACTCCGCTTCCGAGTACGCGGCTAAAGAGTACCCTGATTTGGATGTCACCATTCGCGGTGCGGTATCTATTGCACACCGCTTACAAGATCCGCTTGCAGAGCTAGTGAAAATTGATCCTAAATCTATTGGCGTTGGCCAATATCAGCACGATGTCTCGCAAGTGGCATTGGCACGCCAACTCGACTCCGTAGTAGAAGATTGCGTAAACGGTGTTGGGGTAGATTTAAACACCGCATCGGCACCGCTATTGGCTCGGGTCTCTGGCTTAAACCAAACCATTGCGTCCAATATTGTCGCCTTTCGAGACGCCAACGGCGCTTTTGTTGAGCGTAAACAATTGAAAGATGTACCGCGTCTGGGTCCGAAAGCCTTCGAGCAAGCAGCCGGTTTCTTACGTATTATGAATGGTAAGAATCCGCTCGATCGCTCAGGCGTGCACCCTGAAGCCTATTCAGTGGTTAAGCGCATTGTTGATAGCCACCAAAAAGCCGTTAACGATGTCATTGGTGATACCGCCTTCTTAAAAACAGTCAGCGCTGCCGACTTTATTGATGACACCTTTGGTTTACCAACCGTTACCGACATCATCAAAGAGCTAGATAAACCTGGCCGTGATCCTCGACCAGAATTCAAAACCGCCACCTTCCAAGACGGTGTTGAAAAAATCAGCGACCTGCGCCCCAATATGACCCTTGAAGGCGTGGTGACCAACGTGACTCACTTTGGTGCCTTTGTTGATGTTGGCGTTCATCAAGACGGCTTGGTGCATATCTCAGCGTTAAGCCATACCTTTGTTGAGGACCCTTCGAAAGTCGTGAAAGCCGGCGACATTGTGAAAGTGAAGGTGATGGATGTAGACCCAGAGCGTAAACGCATTGCATTGTCGATGCGCTTAGATGATGAAGCCAGCGAGCACGAACAAGCAGGTTCTAGTCGAGGCGGCCAACGTCAGCAAAATAACGGTGGCGGTCGAACTCAAGCTCGCCCGAAACAGCAGCAAAAACAAGAGCCCGCGAATACACTGGGGTCATTGTTCGATCAGGTCTTAAAGAAGTAATCGTTAATGCAGTCACCGCAACAACCTATTTTTATTGGCGCGTTGTTGCGGTTTTAGTACCAAATCTCTATTAAACTTGCCGCTTAACATGGTAAGAAGAATAACAATAAAGGCACATTACGATGACCAAACAGAATCTAAACTGCCAATGCGGCACCGTGTCGATCTCCGTCATTAGCCAGCCTATAATGAGTGTTGAATGTTTGTGCACCGACTGCCAAAAGGCAGGAGCTCTACTACAACACCGAAAGGGTGCGCCGACTATTCTTAAACCCAATCACTCGACTGGCTTTGTTATGTATAGAAAAGACCGAGTTGAATTTCTAGCGGGTCAAGACAAGTTAAAATCACTCACCCTAAACGAAGACTCCAAAACACGTCGAGTGATTGCGAGTTGTTGCAATACCCCGATGTTTTTGGAGTTTTCTGATGGTCATTGGTTAAGTATTTATGGCTTGCTTTGGCCTACTGAAAACTTACCGCCACTGGAAATGCGAACGATGACACGAAGCCGGCCTGAAGGCGTTGTGTTATCAGATGATGTGCCAAACCCTAAAACCCATACTCTTTCATTTATGGTCAAGTTATTAGCGGCCTGGGTTGCCATGCGCTTTCGTGTCCCTAAGTTAGATTTTATCTCTGGCAAGTTAGAAGATTAAAACAAGGATAAGCAATTTAATGGATGATAACCGCTTAAAAACTAGGGGCTACTTACTCTTTATTTCTTGCGTGATTGCAACCGCCGTCAGCGTTGCCGATGACACGTTAGAAATTGAACAAATGATCAACGACTTCAGCTCCGAGCAACTGGCTTTTTATGAAGCGGTTGTGCTTTACGACTTTGCCATAGGAAAGTCACCTCTGGGTGATTATGCATTCAAAACTTGCGCGACACCTTCAGAGCCTTACATGCCACATTTAAGTTGGTTAATGGCGCTATATGGCGAACCTGATTTTAACAACGAAAATGTACTGACCGCCATGCAAGTGATGATCGACAACGGCTGTGATATCGATGACCACCAGCACGCAGGCATGTCACCTCTGCATGAAGCGATATTGCTAAAGCATGACAAGGTAATAGAGTTTTTGTTGTTAAATGGCGCCGACAAGAAAGACCTAATCAACCGGCCAGGACAGAAATCTGACCAGCTTAATGCAATTGAGTTTGCCCATCTGCTGTATGAAACTACGGGCATGAATGCCTATTTAGAACTTGTCGAATTGCTAGAAGACTAATTGGCGATATGTTCATCAAACCCATTAGCCAATAAAAACTGGTAAGCGTCTTTTACCGCTAAAGGCAACTCATGCGTCACCTGAAAGCCAAGTGCTGGGTAGTGAATTATTCTATTGATATCGCCGACCATTTCGTTGATGAGCCCTTCGACCCCAATCACATCGGATACCTCGTTAGGGAAGTTGAATGTAGGGGCAGAAAAACTAGCCTCAATGCCTAATTGCTTGGCTAGAGTGAGTTTAATTCTAAGCAGTGTATTGGCTTTGGAAACGTAGCTAAGGTTAGCGTCATGGTCGAAAAGATTTTGAGTGAAACTGATATTTTCACCCAAGTTGGTTGATTTTACCTCGGTGACTATTTTGGACGCATCAATGCCTAGTTCTATCGCTCTGTCTTTAAAAATCTCTGCTTCAGGCTTATTCCATAAATCTCGAGTCCAATTACCTGTGTTGCCGCTGAAAATAATAACATCGGCGTCGACCCTTGATAGTAAGTCACAGGCATAGTCGCAGACTCTAAGATCGTAAGAACAGCAAACAACGATCACCTCGGGTGAGGTTTCACTATTAAAACCTTGGAAGTAATTCCAAATAGCTTTAGCGTTATCTAAAACTGGCTTATCCACTATGAGTAATACTCCCTAAGAAATACAATGGTAGGCGCTACTTTACCGTACTTAGCAACATCTCACAGTCTACTCTTAAGCCTTGCAGCCATTCTTGAGGCCGGGTGTTTGGGTTTTTAAGCCCCAACATCAGCTGAAAAAAGTAGAAGCCGAAGAAAGATTTGGCCAAGGCAAGGTGTTGATCACCGTTTAGTTTAGGATAATCCGTTTTTAGTTTATCGGCTATTAGGGCAATAAACATGCTGACTTGTTGCTCAAAGTAGGCGACATCGAAAAACGAACTTTGTAACAGTGCAATTGAAAACGCACGGTCTTCATTATAAAAATCATAAAGCCCATTGGCGTAACTTAGAAAGAACTCTAAACCGGTTGGTTGTGTTGAGGCTTCTTGGAAAAGTCCTTCAATGATTGCGTCTAACTTATGGTGAAACAGCGCCATCGTCAGTGTTTTCTTATCTTCAAAATGCGCAAATACAGTACCAATGGCCACGCCTGCTTCTTTGGCGATTAAGCGTGTTGATACCTTGTTGTAGCCAACCTCCTGAAACAACCGAGCGGATGTCAGTAAGATTTTCTCTCGAGTGATCTGTTTTTGTTGCTCACGATTCATCGTTGATTCATTGCCTGTATAACTTTGACCATAGTGTATGACATTTCTGGTAAGTTTAAAATATGAGCTTGCTCATTGAGCACGCTCATATTAAGGTTAAGTAAATAGTATTCAGGAATATCAGATGATCATAATTATAGGGGCTGGAATTGCAGGGCTAACACTCGCAAACTACTTGCAGAGAAGCGGTAAGCTGTATGTGGTGCTGGAGGCAGCCGAAAAGCTCACTGAAGTAGGTGCGGGTATCTTGTTGCAAAACAACAGCTTAGCGATTCTTAGGCAGTTATCGTTAGAGCACTTATTAGACGGTGAACTCATTGATCACATGGCCATGGGGTATCACTCAGCGCATGGCACGGTGAATATTAAGCAGCTAGGAATGGAGGCAGTTTGTGTACATCGAGCGGTTTTACAAAGTGCCTTACTTGCTAACATTCCTGACACCCATATCAAGTTAAGCTCTGTCATCACTCATGTGGAAATACAAGCGCATGGTGTCACTGTTAAATTGGCGAATGGCGAGACTATATCAGGGGCCTATGCCGTCAATTGCGCTGGAATCAACAGCGACTTACATGCCAAGCCAATCATTACCTCAACCCAGCTTTGGTGCTGGCGCGCCATTGTTTCTTTAAACGAACCCATTAACACCTTTCGTGAGCATTGGTTTGATGAACAGCGCATCGGGTTTGGGCCAATCAGCCAAACTCAAGCTTACCTATTTCACGTGGTCGATGAACGCACAATAAATAGTGCGCACTACAGCGATAAACAACGCCAAGCTTGGATACTCTCAAAAATACCCGAAGTTCCCGATCTATCAGCTATTAACTTTGCCGAAACAGTTTGGTTGTCTCACCCCCTACAGGAGAGAGATATAAATTGGGGTCATGGTCGCTTCATTGCGATAGGCGATGCTGCGCACGCCATGACCCCAAATTTAGGTCAGGGCGCAGCGATTGCCATGGAAGATGGCGCCGTACTGGCACAGCTATTCATAGAAAATCCAGCGGATGTATTAGCTAGTCTAGTCAAAAAAAGAGATAAACGTGTAGCGAATATGAAGCTAAAAAGCTTGTACGTCGGGAAAGTAGCGCATAGCCAGCAGCCGGTGATGCGTGCACTTAAATGGATTACATTCCGATACTTACCTTTTAAACCCGCATTAAAGTCTCAGCTAACTTGGATAAACGCCTTCGTCCATTCAATAAAAGGAAATTAAAAAATGACCCAACATCATTACGCGCGCGTTCTACTGTTTATTAGCCTCGGCCATCTGTTTGTTGGCGTATTGCTTTTTTATTCCGTATTCATTGATATTTGGCAGCAAGGCTGGATAAATGTAGTCGGGCCAAATTTTCTATTGGGCTCTGCCGCAGTATGGTTTATGTTATTCGCATGGCCGTTGTTGCTGATCGTGATTCAGTTTTGGCAACAGCATGTAAACCTTAGCCGAGCATTTGTTATTGTCGCTACAATAGGGTCTATTGTCGGAGTGAGCCTTATGCCCGCTAGTGGTTTTTGGTTAATGTTAGTGCTTAATGTTTATGCGTTGGCTAAGCTGAAGGTTAATGCCAATACACTTAAAAAAGCTTAATGAACTAGTGGTTAGGCAAGTCAAAAATATAATAAAAGTACTCGTCACTTAGAGGCGAAGTTAAAAGGACGCTATGAACATATCAATAGAAACGACCGTTAAAACAACTCTCACTCAAGCTTGGAACGCATGGGTAACCCCGGCTGACATCATGGCTTGGAATTTTGCCAGTGATGATTGGGCCTGCCCGAAAGCCGACATTAATTTAACGGTGGGTGGTCAGTTCTGTTATCGCATGGAAGCCAAAGATGGCTCGATGGGCTTTGACTTTGAAGGCGAGTTCGTTGCCATAGAACCTAATAAATCAATACGCTATAAGTTAGAAGATAATCGTGAAGTACTCATTGAGTTTTTTGAGGTTGAAAACGGAATAAAGGTGGTTGAAACATTTGAAGCCGAAGATGAAAACTCAGCAGAGCAGCAGCGTACTGGCTGGCTGTGCATTCTAAATAACTTTAAAAAGCATGTGGAATCTAAGAATAATTAAAAGGAAAGAATATGAATTACATCGATGGCTTTGTTGCAGCAGTCCCCACTAAAAACAAAGAAAAGTACCTAGAACACGCCAAGCTATCCGCGCTCGTTTTTAAAGATAATGGCGCCCTAAAAATTACCGAAGCCTGGGGCAATGATATTCCCACTGGTGAAGTAACCTCTCTTCCATTGGCCGTAAAATGTGGCGAAGATGAAACCGTCGTTTTTTCAACCGTGGTCTGGCCATCAAAAGAAGTTCGCGATGCCGGTTGGGCGGCTATGATGGAAGACCCAAGAATGCACCCAGATAATAACCCCATGCCATTCGATGGTAAGCGGCTAATTTATGGTGGTTTTGACGTGATCCTAGAGTCGTAACTTAAAACGAACTTATTGTTGGTTGACGATGAATCTAATAACTTGATGGCTGGAATAAACATGAAAGAAGAAGCTATTAATTCAGCAGAGGTAGATGCCTATATATCCAGTCAGCCGGCAGAAGTTCAACAAGCACTTAAAACATTGCGATCCTATATCTTGCAAGCCGCACCAGAGGCTGTTGAGCTAATAAATTACGATATACCAGCCTTCGCTCTAGTGAAAGATGGCAAGCGCGAGCAACAAATTATGATGGCTGGATACAAAAAGCACATCGGCTTTTACCCACATCCAACTACTATTGAAGCCTTTGAAGAATCCTTGTCGGATTATAAGTATGCCAAAGGCTCAGTCCAATTCCCGCTTAACAAGCCAATTCCTAAACAGTTGGTGATATCGATGGTTGATTTTAGGCTTGCGCAACTCACACCATAAGATCTAGTGCCCATTTTCTAACTCCCTAATTTTTTAAAACCCAAGAGAAATCCATGACCAAAAAAGTCCTAAAGTTCGAATACGAAAAAGAAACCAAGAACAGCGTTCGTTATAAAGAAGTCCCTGAAAAAGGCTCTGCACCGATTTTAGGGTCGATATACGTACAAAAGTGGTTTGCTGGCAACAGTAAAAATATTGAGATAAGTATTGATAAGAAAGATTAGTTCGCCATGCCCTGCAACCAGGGGGGCTATTCGGGAATATGACCTGAATAACTAGAAAAGGTTTGATCTTCCTCAGTTTGCCCCCATACTTTGTGGCATCTATTTATGAGGACGACCGGTTGTGACTGATATTTCCCGGCTAGAACGATTACAAGCGCTCGATAATGATGCCTTTAAATTTCAACGTGGCATTGAGCGTGAAACCTTACGCGTTGATGGGGCGGGGACCATAAGCCAAGCACCTCACCCAGAAACACTCGGTTCGGCACTGACTCATGGTTCTATCACCACAGACTACTCTGAATCGTTACTCGAGTTTATCACCGGGGTTCATAACGACAGTGATGAGCTGATTGAAGAGCTCGATTCATTGCATCGGTTTACTTATAGCCAGCTTAAGGGTGAGCATTTTTGGGCAGGCAGCATGCCTTCTCGCTTGCCAGAACAAGAGCAAATACCGATTGCACAGTTTGGCCCAAGTCACAGTGGTTTAATGAAAACCTATTATCGTCATGGCCTATGGCATCGATATGGTCGAAAAATGCAGACCATTGCAGGGCTACATTACAATTGGTCGCTACCTGATGCGTTTTGGGAGCAATGGGCTAAAAGCAATGGTGGCTCTGACAATCTTCAAGATTTCAAAACCAAAGAATACTTTGGCTTAATTCGCTCATTCCGCCGCCATTCTTGGATATTGTTGTATTTGTTTGGTGCTTCTCCCGCAATGGATAAGTCGTTCTTAGATGATGAAAACGACAACTTAGAGTCATTGGGTGAAGAAACCTTATATGCACCCTTTGCGACTTCGTTGCGAATGAGTGATTTAGGCTACTCGAACCGTGCACAAAAAGACTTATTTGTTTGCTTCAACTCACTTGAAAGCTATGCCGATACTTTAGTGAAAGCAATAAAAACACCTTATCCTGAGTATGAGAAAATAGGTATTAAAACCGCCACAGGCTATAACCAGCTTAACGACAGTATTTTGCAGATAGAAAATGAATACTACAGCGATATTCGCCCAAAGCGTGTTGTAGGCAGTGGTGAAACGCCAATTCACGGTTTACGTGATCGTGGTGTTGAATACATAGAAGTGCGTTGCTTAGACATAAATCCGTTTGAGCCATTAGGTATTAATAAATCGCAAATGAACTTTATCGATTTGTTTTTGCTTTGGTGCATCGTTCAAGAAAGTCCAATGATTGAGCCAACAGAGTGTTCCTTATTGCGCGATAATAGTGAGCGGGTTGCTCTTATGGGTCGCAAGCCCGACTTAGGCATTTACTTTAATGGTGAAATAGAACCCATTAAGCCTTTATCGGAACGGATACTAAAGCAAATCTACCAATTCGCAGAAGTGGTTGATGAGCATGAAGGCTGTACGCGATATCGTGAAGCCTGCACAGAGCAGCTAGCAAAAGTTCGAGATGAGAATTTAACGCCTTCCGCTAAGATATTGCAAAAAGTTCAGCAAAATGGATCATTTTCCGCAACAATGTTACAGCGCTCAGAAGCGCTCAGTCGGTACTTTGCAGCACTTGAGTTACCTAAAGAAAAACATGCAGAATTTACTCAATTGGCTGAACAAAGTTGGTTAGAAGCAAAACAAAAAGAAGAAGAAAGTATTGGCGACTTCGATACCTTTTTAGAGAATTATTTCAAACAGTAGTCGAATGTAGGCATTTTTGACGACAAAATTTTAAAATGGCGACACCTTATTGTCGCCATTTTTATTTTTTGTAAAAAATAATCGTATTTGAGTCTAAAACTGTGATGAAGCAAGCGTTTTAAGCTTAAACTTCCGTTACAATCATCTGTAAGTTGGACGTTAGAATTCAACAAGATCGGTCAGAGTAGTTCCCATACGCTGAAATGAAGGTAATAGGAAGTATGTTAGAAACAGAATGGACGCTAGAAACCCTCAACAAAGGGTACCAACAAGGATACATGACTGGGCTGGCAGGCAAAGGAAGAAGTGAATGCCAGTTTGAAAATGATGTTCTTATTGCCGCCTGGGAAGCAGGTTGGGATGATGGCGCGGCTCAATATACGCGTTCATTAGAAGACCGCACTCGCACAAGTATACGTTCAGCCTAATTTAAGACTGAACAATAAAGTCTGTAAACAAAACACGCTCGATCAACGTTCGGCCGGTTTCCTTCAGCATCAAATTCTGCAGTTCTGTTAGCGCATCATTTAAAATGGCATCGCGGCCAATCGATGATTTAATATCATCTGGTGTTTGTCGTGAAAACAATAAAATTATACTGTGACGTATAGCATCAGAATGAGCGGTAACTTCTAGGGCCGCACTGCTGTCTACCACTCTTAACGTGATAGAGGCTTGAACATAGCGCAATCTACTTGCTGTTCCGTAGTTCAGCGTAAAGGTCGGTTCTAACTCTACATAAGAAGGCCCCAACAGCGGTGGGTCTTCTGCAAATAGATGTGAGCTGAAGCCAATCGTAAAAAGCAATAACAAGAGTGTGCTTAAAAAAGTAATACTAGATTGTGCATTGCGCATAGCTTGCCTCGTTAGATGGTGCTTCGTAGCATTGTTTAGTATAGCTTACTGATAATAATCGGCCAGCGTCAGCAAAACTTGACCCTAATGCGGTTAAAACAGATTCAGCAGTTGAATGACCCGTTTACAAAGCATATATTGTAATTAATGGATTAAATGACAACGTAAATATCAAGGGTTCTCGACTATGTTAGAAAATTGTAAAACCGCACAGGAACGCTGGGGTGGTAGACACGAGATGATCGATCGTTGGTTGGCAGATCGAAAAGCTACGTTAATAACCTTTTTTGACATCCAAGGGAAAGAAGGCGAGGAAGTCGTCTCATCAACACTAAAAGAGTTTTGTCAGCGCCTAATGGATTACTTGTCTGAAGGTCATTTCGAGATTTACGAACAATTATTCCGCGAAGCGAAAGAGTTTGATGATGGAGGCTTGTTATTGGCCAAAGAGCTCTATCCGAAAATAGATTCAACCACTCAGCTCATGCTCGACTTCAATGATAAGTACGCCACAGCAGAGCACATTCGTGAGAACATAACCGATTTACATGAAGATTTATCAAATCTCGGTGAAAAGTTAACGGAGCGGTTTGACCTTGAGGATCAGCTGATAGAAAACCTACACAACGTCCACCAAGGTGCCGTTGATTAGTAAAAGTTAAACAGCGACACGCTAGTTCTAACTGAAAGTGTCGCTATGTTGAAAACTAGGCTCTTGTCTGCTCTTTGAAGACATACGGGCCTAAAATCATTAAACCAGCGCCTATCATTATGTAAACGTCGGCGATATTGAAAATTCCAGTTCGCAACGTGCCGATGCCCATATTTATAAAGTCTACCACACCGCCGTTATTCATCGCTCGATCAATAAAATTACTGAAGCCACCCGCCAACACCAACGTTAAAGATATAAGGATTATACGATCGATCTCTTTGCCTATTAGCACGTAAACCAGAAGGGCAGTTAAGAAAACCCCAACTAGAGCGGTAAATATCCAAAACCTTACATTAGGCGATAAGCTATTGCCTAAGCCTAGAAATGCACCGTGGTTTTCGGCATATAAAATTCGAATTGAATCGAATAAATAGCTAAATCGCGGACCAGATTTCAAGTAAGAAACAGCCCAGACTTTAGACAATTGATCAATTAAAATGGCAATGCCCATGAGTGGTAATAAGATTTTTAAACGAGTTTTTAGCGTAAGGCTCATAAATGTTCTTTTCGTTTTTGGTGATTTATGGTGCCAGTATACCCGAAAAGCCTTTAACGAATGTACTTCAACGGTAAAGCTTTATGGCTGATGATCTGCCTTAACAAGAAGCTGGAATGAACGCCATCTACGCCTTCAATTGTTGTAATGTGCTTCAGCAGTACGTTGTGATACTCGTCCATATCAGGTACAACGACTTTTAGCTGATAGTCGGCGTCCTGTCCGGTGACCAGTGCACATTCAATAACTTCTGGTAGGGCTGCAATTTTGCGTTCGAAGTTTTCAAAACGTTCTGGAGTGTGTTTATCCATGCGGATGTTTAGTAGGGCGGTTAAATTTAAGTTAACCGACTTAGGGTTAACGACTGCAATGCGCCGTACGATATAACCGCGGTCTTCTAAACTTTTAATTCTTCGTGAGCAGGGGGAAGCCGAAAGACCGATGCAATCTGCAACTTCCTGGTTAGTTAGGCTTGCGTCCTCTTGAAGCGTCTCTAGAATCTTGCGATCAAAGCCATCTAATTTAGTTTCCATGTCCATAATTTCAACAAACCTATCGTTTAATTGCGCAATTATTACTTATGTTGGTAGATAATTGCGTAAATATAGCAAATTAATTGTTTTTTGCACGGACATTGCGGTGGTTTTTCACTATTATTTTCACCAGTCCAAGGCATTAATGCGCTGGCACGAGTTACCCCTCGTACCTTCTGAAGATTGTTACCCATAATCAACAGTGCATTCGATCCGACACCTACCCGGTTGCAATTGATGTATTATCCACATCTCAAAATACGGTCGGATCGTTAGAACCGACCTTCGCCTCTAGGCATATCACATTTATTTAAAAATTCTCAGGTGAAATATGAGCGATACCAAAGCAAACCAAGCTGGAACTTCCGTTGCGAAACAAATGGCCGCTGCAGGCTCTTTCGATCATCGTAAATATACGCAATACCAGCCTTTAAGCCTGAGAGACCGTACTTGGCCAGATCAAATCTTAACTAAGGCACCCATTTGGTGCAGCGTTGATTTACGTGATGGTAACCAAGCTTTGATACAGCCGATGACGGTTGATCAAAAAGTCACCATGTTTAATATGTTGGTTAAGCTTGGTTTTAAACAAATTGAAATTGGCTTCCCATCGGCCGCGCAACCTGAATTTGATTTTGCCCGTCGCCTTATTGAAGACAACCTAATTCCCGATGATGTGACCATTCAAGTCTTGGTTCAAGCACGCGAGCACCTCATTGAGCGTACCTTTGAATCTTTGCAGGGTGTAAAACGCGCCATTGTTCATGTCTATAACTCAACCTCCACTGTTCAGCGCCAGCAAACGTTTGCGATGAGTAAAGAAGAAATTGCCGCCATTGCGGTACAGGGTGCGAAGTGGGTTCAAGAGTATGCCGCGAAGAACCCGAATACCCAGTGGACCTTCCAATACTCACCAGAAAGTTTTACTGGTACAGAAATAGATTACGCAATTGATGTTTGCAACCAGGTTATTGAGACGTGGAACCCAAAAGAAACCGGTAAAGTGATCATTAACTTACCGGCAACCGTAGAGATGTCGACCCCTAACGTCTTTGCCGACCAAATAGAATACATGTGCCGTGGTTTAAGTCAGCGCGAACATGTGATTGTCAGCCTACACACCCATAATGACCGTGGCTGTGGTGTCGCTGCAACAGAGTTGGGTTTGATGGCGGGCGCCGACCGTGTAGAAGGTGCCTTGCTTGGCAACGGTGAGCGTACCGGTAATATGGATACCGTTACCTTGGCCATGAACCTTTATTCGCAAGGAATTGACCCTGAATTAGACTTTAGCAATGTGCAAGAGATGATTGATATTTGCACCGCCTGCACCAATTTGCCGGTACACCCAAGGCACCCATGGGTAGGGGATTTAGTTTATACCGCCTTTTCGGGCAGCCACCAAGATGCGATCCGAAAATCATTGCAGTACCACAGCGATGAAAAACTACCGCATTGGGATGTAGCCTATTTACCGATTAACCCAGCAGACCTTGGCCGTGATTACGAAGCTGTGGTTCGTATTAACAGCCAGTCAGGCAAGGGCGGAGTGGCGCACGTACTTGAACGAGATTACGGAATTGAGTTACCTAAATGGATGCACGGCCATGTTAGTAAAGTTGTGCAAAAAGCCGCTGAAGAGGCGGGTGATGAAGTTTCCAGTAAGGCTATTCATCAGCTATTTGTGAATAACTTTGTCACTGCTCCCGAGAGCTGGGCACTTAAAGGCTATTCGTTAAATAGCCAAGACAGCCAAACCGTAGCTTCCTTTAACATTGGCTCAGCAACCTATGAAGGCAAAGGCCAGGGTGCACTAGAAGCGTTAGCGCAAGCAATTGCGAGCCATCTAAACACTACCTTAAAGGTGACTCAGTTTGACGAACATGCGTTAACGCAAGGGACAGACTCTCAAGCAATAGCGAGTGTGTGTGTCGATGTTGATGGAACAGAAAGCGTCGCCTGTTTTATTCATGAAGACACCACAACGGCAAACCTTCAGGCCTTGTTGTCGGCTTTAGGGCGAACCGGTTTGAGCTTAACTGAAAAATAGCCAGAGTCTGCTTAATACGCACTTGAATCACTGGTAGTTAAATTGAAAACCCATTACAGTTTGTGATGGGTTTTTTTATTGTCTAAGGGAAAATTATGACCATGTTTGCCGATATAT
Source organism: Reinekea sp. (assembly GCF_046710285.1). Taxonomy (GTDB): domain Bacteria; phylum Pseudomonadota; class Gammaproteobacteria; order Pseudomonadales; family Natronospirillaceae; genus Reinekea. Next base: position 37,359 of record NZ_JBKEGY010000011.1, on the reverse strand, counting down.
TATTAATGTTAGAAAAAACAGAGCCTGTAGATCAGGTTAAATCTGAAGCCATTATTGCGGTAATGACGCTGCTCTATCAGGTGGATGGCAAAGTAAAAATGCAGGAACAAGATACATTTGACCGCATGTTAGGCGAACTTCCTTGGCATAATGCAGGTGTTTCTAAAGAAGCCTTTCATCGTGGCCAGGTTTCAAAGTCATTACACGCTTTAGAAAATAACAGCATTGCAGACTATTTAGCGGAGTTTGTACCCGCACTGAATTCCGATGGCAACGTATTGGCTATGTTTAGAGACTTAGCGAATGCAGATGGCGATTTACACCCTAAAGAAGCTGAAATTATTCGCCAAGTAGCGGCATTAATGGTGTAGACGAATTGGCCCAATCACATGAGCTTGATCTTTGGCAAAAAATGAGCAAGGTTACTCATGATGCGAAAATTTCAGGTCATTTAAAGACAATTGACAGCAAGATAGAGATTATATCCTGTGAAGGTGTTGATTTCGTAATTCGTTTTGCTGCTCAATTGTCTACCAAAATCCCCAAAAAAGCAGGCGAACCGAATAGAAGTAAGCCATTTTTGTCGCCTGAGCCCGAGCTTTTTGTGCAAGCATTGGGTGAAGCCCATAACCTTATATTAAATAAATTCAATATTTTGCCCATACATGGCTTAATCACGACCAAAAACTGGGTGTCACAGACAGACCAGCTTAGTTTGAGTGATTTTGCAGCTCTAGAGCTTGCGTTTAATGAAGTGGATGGTTTTATTTTTTATAATGGCGGCCAACAAGCAGGTGCTTCACAAGATCATCGACATTTTCAATTGGTCCCTAAAGACTTAGGTGCCGGCAAACTTCCTATAGAGTCTGCTATTGAGCGTCTACAGGGTGACCACTCCCTATCCATATTTCCATTCAATCATCGCTATTATGCGCTACCCAATTGGCAAGCCGAGACGCTTTATGATGCTTGGCAGAAAATGGAATACAGCTGGCAGCCCTATAATTTACTTATCACTCGTGATTGGATGATCGTTGTGCCAAGGTCATGTGAATCGTTAGGCAGTATTTCAATAAACTCGCTAGGTTATGCGGGAGCACTGTTGGCTAAAAGCGAGACTGAACTAGAATTTATTCGGCGCCAAGGCCCGATGGCAGTGCTTAACCAAGTAAGCTTGAATGGCTAGCCTTAGTACTTTTTTTGGTTAAGCAGTTGTTTTGAAACTCGGTAACCCACATAAGCCGCAATTCCAACGGGACCCACCGCCCAACGAGCCGCAGATTTAAGCCCCCAATCGATTGCTAAGGTTTTAGCAATGCTGCTGACTGCTTTTTTAGGGCCGGTCGATGCATATTGCTTAGGTTGACGCAGGGTACCAACGCCTTTACTGGCTGCTTCTAATCCTGGGTGTATAGCGCCTAAAACCGTATTGACCCAATCAACTTGCTTAGACCGGTGATCACCCATAATGGCCCAATGGCAGAGATGCTCGCAGTTATTGGTGTGAACATCGTATTGGTCTTCACCTAAGCGTTGCAATACACGCTCAACACTGTCTTCAGGACGGAAAACTCGTTTAGGGTATAAGCGAACATGAATGTTCTTGCCTGCACTGAATATGTCTAAGCTGTCTAAGGTAAGTGGCCCGCCTCGAAAGCCATCAACCCAGCCAGCGTAATGGGCAACCAAGTGTTCGCCCTGTTCATCCTCACCGACATAGAGCGCATGGTGGGTATAGCCTTTTTTGTGAATCCAAAGATGATCACCTAGGCAAGGTAACTGATGTTTTTCAAGTAAAAATGAAGCCATACTGCACGCCTTGTGAAACTTTCTCGCTTAACTGTAGTCGTTATAGTACAACTAAGCATCAGATAATCGTCACATTATTGGAATAAACAATGTCAGAGAGTAAGTTTTATTATGTACATGATCCCATGTGCAGTTGGTGTTGGGCACATCGTCCGCAATGGAGTTTATTAGAACAGGAACTGGGCAAGCTTGAGGTTACGGTTCAGTATGTTGTTGGTGGGCTTGCGCCAGACAGTGATGTTGCCATGCCTGAAGATCAAAAAGCGGCAATTTCAGGTTACTGGAAAAAAATAGAAGCCATGCTCGGCACTCAATTCAATCATGATTTTTGGACGCAAACGATACCGCGCCGCTCTACTTATCCTGCTTGTCGCGCGGTGATTGCTGCAACATGGCAAGACGCTGAAATAGATATGATTACCGCTTTGCAGCAGGCTTATTATTTACGAGCCATGAACCCATCCGATCAATCTACGCATCGAGTGTTAGCGCAAGAGTTAGAATTAAATGTGGATAAGTTTATGGCAGACTTGAATTCGACAGAGTTAGAGCAGGCTTTTATTGAACAGCTTAACTTTGCTCACAGCCTACCCATTCAAGGGTTCCCTTCAATGGTCATGCAGCACAATGGCCAGTTAAATAGCATTGTATTAGATTATAAAGACCATCGCGGAGCCTTAGCTCAGGTGAGAGAAGTGTTGGCTCAGGCTTAACTGAGCCATGGGGCGAAAACTATAACACACCTAACCAGTCGCGGTTCTGTAGTGTATGGGTCATGAGTTTCTCTTCAGGGCTGCCAGCGTCGGGCTGATAGTTATAGCGCCATTGAACGTGGGGCGGTAATGACATCAAAATAGACTCGGTGCGGCCACCTGATTGCAATCCAAAAATAGTGCCCCGGTCGAACACTAGGTTAAACTCTACATAACGACCGCGTCGGTACTCTTGCCAGTCACGATGTTCAGGCAAATAAGGTGTGTCTTTGCGCTTTTTGACAATCGGGAGGTAAGCCTCTAAGTAAGAGTTACCAATAGATTGCATAAAGCTAAAGGTTTTCTCAAAGCCCCATTCGTTGAGGTCGTCATAGAAAAGACCGCCAACACCGCGCGGCTCATCGCGGTGTTTCAAGTAAAAGTACTCATCACACCATTTTTTGAAATCGTTGTAGACCGTTTCTCCGAACGGGTCACAAGCGTCTTTGGCTGTTTGATGCCAATGTATGCAGTCTTCATCAAAACCATAGTAAGGCGTTAGATCATAGCCACCGCCAAACCACCAAACCGGCTCCATGCCCTCGCGTTCGGCAACAAAAAACCGCACGTTGGCGTGAGAAGTGGGTACGAAGGGGTTTTTTGGATGCATGACTAATGAAACACCCATGGCTTGCCAGCGCGCGCCAGCAAGTTCTGGACGGCTCTGCGAAGCCGAAGGTGGTAGCTTATCGCCCATGACATGGCTAAAGCCCACGCCGCCTTTTTCGAGCACATGGCCATTTTCGATAATACGTGAACGGCCACCGCCACCGTCAGGTCTCTGCCAGCTTTCTTCTTGAAAAGTAGCTCCGCCATCTTCGCGCTCCAACCCTTCGCAAATACGATCTTGCAGTGACAACAGATAGTCTTTAACTGCCGTTATATCAAATGCGTTTTCCGCCATGAATGTTTTACCTTTTTTAACTAGCTCTGAGGGTGAGCCCAGTTTTCAAATCACGAATGGTACTGGCCTTGCCGATAGATTGCACCCGCCCAGTCACGATGGCGTCGATATCTTTACCTAAACAAACACTTACCTGCGTGCGGCTCGTTAACGCCACTTTGCCGGAATGATTGGCACTGGTAGAGACTAGGGGTTGGTCTAAAGTGAGGCATAAGTGTTTTACTATGGGGTGATCGCTGACTCGAACCGCTACCGTCGGTCGGCCACCTGTGATCCAGTCGGGCAAAGTCCCATTATGAGGAATCACCCAAGTAATCGGCCCCGGCCAGCTTTCATCCAGAAGGGCTCGTTGGTGGGGCGTTAGCTCAGCCAAATAGGGCAATAAGCTGTCTATATGGTGAGCAACTAAGATTAGCCCTTTTGCTACATCACGTTTTTTAATCGCCAAAATACGATGTACCGCGTCGGCATTTAGGAAGTCACAGCCTAAGCCGAATACGCCTTCCGTCGGGTAGGCAATGACACCCCCCGCTTGGACGATACTGATTAATTTCTTAAGGGTGAAAGACGGAATTAACAATGGCAAACCAATTCAACAGCCAGATTTGCTGTAAGGGTAGCTATTTGCCTTTCGCTACGCAAACCCTGAATAAACATAACCGCCTGGGTGTTGCTCAATTAGCCCTTCGAGCTCCAACTCTAGCAAGGGTTCTAATAATTGATGCGCAGCAATAGACAATTCATAACTCAGCCCTTCTATGGGTAAATGAGCTGTTTTAAGCAGGCTAATAATTTGCAGCTGAACGGGGTTTAAGTGGCTTGGCAATTCTATTGTTTCAGAATTACTCACACTGCGACCAAACTCTACAATATCTTTTGCATCGGTAAGTAAATAGGCGCCATCTCTAATTAGCTGGTGGCAGCCAGCGCTATTAGGGTTGAGCACATCACCCGGCATGGCATAGACATCTCGGCCTTGCTCTAAGGCATGTTGCGCAGTGACTAAGGAGCCACTTTTTAGGGCTGCTTCAACGACGACGATTGCCTCTGAAAGCCCACTGATAATACGGTTGCGACGAGGAAAATGCCCTGGTTTAGGCGAAGTACCTAGAGGGTGCTCTGAAACGAGCGCGCCTTTGACGCTAATAGCATCAAACAGGCCTCGATGGCTTTTTGGGTAAACCTGGTCGATTCCACAACCAAATACCGCAATGGTGTTCCCGTTAGCATCAAGAGCACCTTCGTGACAGGCCTTATCTATCCCCGAAGCGCCACCACTGGTGACTGTTTTGTCATATTGGCACAGGGATTTCGCTAATGTTCTCGCATGATTGCGTGCATTGGGACTCGCGCTACGACTGCCAACAATGCCGATTTGAGGGGTTGAGAGTAAATTAGCATTCCCTTTAACCCATAGCATAAGTGGTGAGTCATGAATTTCTGACAGCAAAACAGGGTAGTGAGGGTCGGCCAGTGTAATGAGGTGATGATTATCGGCTTCTGCTTGCCAGTTCATTTGCTCCAAAGCTCGGCGATGCACCGGGTGTTGCTCACCAAGGCGAGCCATCTGTTTTAAAATAGTTTTAATCGAATCGGGCAGTGGCCAGCGATCGGGGTGTAAGAATAGGCTTGAAGGTGAATCTATGTGGGCCATGAGTTCATGAGAGCGTTTAACGCCCAAGCCAGGCACCAACACCCAGCGCAGCCACGCGAGCGTATCGTTTGTCATGAGAACATCCTTGTTCTGATCAGAATTTATTTAAAAGCTTAATTAAGCACTTATGGTATAAACAAACCCTGTGTAAATTTCAATCTATTCGAAACTTTCTGGCTACCTTTTTTAAATAAATGTGATCAAAGTATCTAGATTTTAAACCGAGATATAGAATCGTGTTGCTTATCGATAAGGTTGTTTAGTGCTTCAAAGGAAGTTACGTTTTTACCTGCATTGTTAAATACGGAGTCAGCAATGTTGGCAATTTCTTGAATCTCAATTTTGACCTGCTCGACCGTTGCTCTTTGTTCCGACGTTTGTGCATCAATGCTCTCGCTCATTTGTGTGATGCGAACCAACGACTCCATAATGAGGGTCATGGCGCTATTGGTCGCTTCAAAGTTCTCGAGTAGATCATTTATTTTTAATAAGTTGTCACTCATGGTATTAGCGACGGTATTTGTTTGTGCCTGAAAGTTATCAATGGTTTGGTAGACTTCCTCAGTTGCAGTCTGAGTTTTGCTAGCTAGGTTCCGAACTTCATCGGCGACCACCGCAAAGCCGCGACCTTGCTCACCAGCCCTAGCTGCTTCGATTGCCGCATTCAGTGCTAGTAGGTTGGTTTGTTCAGCAATGCCCTGAATGGTGGTAACAATTTGACTGATATTGTCTGATTCGAGTTTTAAGCCCGTTATCACGTCATTGGTTTGTGAAAGATCTGAGACCAACTGCTTGATAAACTGATAGCTGGATTGCACGTTGGTTTGCCCTTCTAGCGCGACATTGCTGACATCCCTAACATCTATCAACGTAGACGATGAGTTACTGCTAATGCCTTCAGAAGCATCCGCTAGGCTGCCGGTGGCGTTGACTATGTCTACAGATTTATCTTTTTGGGTTTGTAGCCGAGCCAGAGAGCCTTTAGTGTTTGTTGTCACGTTGGAAACTAACGTTTCAATGTGAGCAGCGTTTTCTGTTATGTCACCAATGACGCTTCTGATATTAGCAATTAACGCATTCACTCCACTGGATATCTGGCCAAACTCATCATTGCTTAACACCTCCGCCGATGAGGTTAAATCGCCTTTACTTACTTTTCCTAATGTAGAGATTATTGTTTTTAAGGGCTTTTTAATAGATCGAACCACGCTATATACAACACCAATCCCCAGTAAAAGTGACAACCCTGCAACAATAAATTGCACCAACAGAGCGTTTTCATTATTCGCCTTAACCCGTGCGGTGGTGATGTTGGTTTTGTTGGCGACTTGATCTATGAGCAACACTTGCTCGCTTAGTGTGGTGTTTACAGACTCTGCTAACTTGGATAATAAGTCTGAATCGTTGTTTTTGGCTTTTTGCAGTTTTAGATACAGTTGAAACATTGAGTTTTCACCGTCAATGACTTCATTAGAAAGTGAGACAAACTTACCGAGCTTTCGAAAAAGAAACGACTGCTGGCTCTCTAAAACAGCCATGTTTTCAGCAATTAGATTGGCGTTGCGAGCTAAATTGCTCATGGTGATTTCTAGTGTACCAAGGTCTTGAACCCCGACAACGGCTCCAGTAGATGCTCGCGAGAGCGTGAGCTTCTCGGTAATTAGTCGAGTGGCAGTTTCTATTGAAATAACGTCAGGATCGTTTTCACTTTTCAATCGACCCAACGTTAAATCAACTATTTTAAGCTCACCATTAAACGACAGCCATCGGCTGTTCACGTCGTTATAAATTTCGTTAAAGTCTTGGTTAAGCTTGAGTTTACTTTTGTGCGAGTCCATGTGTTCTTTGCCCAGCGCGATGCTCTCTTGCGCTAATGTATCTGATGCTTCAAGAGCAGCTGACAGTGCTTCATCTAACAAGGAGTTTTGCCGTATTTTCTCTGAAATTGCTGTGTATTGCGTGGTAAATTGCTCAAACTGAACCGTATAGATTTCTAGTTTTTCTGGATTTTCATTGGCTGCATGCTGAGTGACCGCTTTGTTGATGTTTTGCAGGGTCGATTGCAACTGGTATACCTGTTGCAAAAGTGGAATGACTTCGTTACTTAGCGATTCAAACTCTTTAGAGGCGTTTTGTTGATTGTTAATAGCGACAATTGTAATGGCAATTACGAAGGTGAGTACAAGTGCAAAACCAAAAGTTACCTTGCTAATAATAGTTTGTAGAAATTGCATAAATTGCCTTATCTGAGCTGATTAAAGTACTTCCAATTCATTATGTATCGGAAAATAGTTAATGTTCTTTAATTCTTTAGAGTAGCCTAAATATCGGATAAGGGTGTTTTAACGGTAGGTGCTGAAAATTTCTTTGAAAGTATCGTCTGATTTAATCTGCCTTAAACCTCGATCTAAATCGGCGGCATATTGAACGCTTTTGCTACTATCTTTATTAAAGGCAAGATAAATATCACTAACGTGATTAGAGTTACCTTTGACAATAGCTGAGCTTGGCCAGCCCATTTCTTTCAACGTGAATTCAGCAATATCATCAAACATGATCGCCATATCTATCCTACCTGAGGCAAGCATACGAATGAGCTGTGTTTGAGATTTTACTTCAGTAAGTTCGAAGCGATAAATGTTTGCCGAAAAATCATCACCATATTCATAGTTAAGCATTACCCCAATTTTAGTGCCTTCAGGGATGTTTCTTGCGTTGCTAAACAGTTTAGCTTGCCCAGGCGGGAAATAATGCGAGGCGACTGCTTGGAATAAGGGTTCCGTACCAAAAGTAAAAATAGACTCTGTGCTTTTTTCGCGCGTAACATTCCAGCCTGCGTCGGCAACACCGTTTGCAGTGTGTCTTAATACTCGAGAGTAAGGCAAAGCCTCAATAGTAATTGTATGTCCAGTAACTGCAAAGGCAGCACTGACGATATCATGTGTAATGCCAAGACCGAGATGGTCTGAATAGGGTGACCAGCTGTTTTCTGCTGCTATATTAATGGTATCAGCTAGGGCTTTCCCGATGGGAAAAGCAATGACTAAGATAAAAACTAAAGTAGATCGGAATAAAGCACTTGTTAACGGCAAACCACCCCCACCTTTAATGCTCAGGACAATGGCCTGAGCATTATGTCATTACCTTAGACTCGCACTAATTAGAAGCCAGGGTTTGTAACCCGGTCACCAATTCGCATAGGAATCTTAGATTCTAAAACGAGAGCATAAGACATCTTTTCAAATACTCGGAACACCATCGCTAAGCCACCGTCTTCTAGTGGAAGCTGAATCTTCTGATTATTGATAGGGTCACGCACCTTATCGCCAAAGCGTGAAACTCGGAAAATGTTACCGGCTTCGACGCCTTCTCGTTCGCCCACGTTTAACAAAATAATATCAAACTGGCCGATGAACTTAACACCGCGAGCAACATCGACAATAGCGCCGACTAAGTCTTTTGGTGGCTCACTAGGGTAAAAGAACGTATCGAGTGTTGTTTCATCAGACGGTAAAATACGATCTGAAATGCCTATTTGCTGGTTAGAGCGCTCAATTAAGAAAGTCGCAATATCGCTTTCTAAGTCTTGAAGACGGGCCTGACCCAATTCAATGGCTTCAAAACCGATGCCTTCTTTAGTAAATGGGTCTTTATAGCGCTTGCCCATACGGTAAATTTGATAGACCGGTAGTGAAGAACTAAATTCACCACGCCCAAAAACCGTATCGCCTGCGCCCATGATAACTCTGCCTTCCGTACCACTAATAATATAAGGCGCTGAATTCAATTCTTGTGTGCTTAAAATACGGTTACCCGATAAGAAGCCTTCTATATGTTCGCGGGCAATAGCAGGAATTGCACCAAATATTGGTGTAATGCGCGCGGTAGGTCGTAATTTTACGACGCCGTTTTCATCGGCTTGTCCGGTATTAATTTTTAAGGTATTGGCATTTTCACCTTGGGTTAAGCGCGTTAGGCGTGTTTGGCCGTCTACTGTAATTAGTCCTATAATGTCGCCAGGGTAAATTAAGTGTGGGTTTTCAACCTGTGGGTTCAAATACCATATGTCTTGCCATTTCCATGGATCTTGCAAATACATGGCAGCAATGTCCCATAAAGTGTCGCCTTTTACGACAACATACCTTTCTGGAACGTCTTCATTTATAACTAATTCGTCGGCCCAAGACATCCCCGTAATAACAATGGATGTAATTAAAGCAGCGATGATTTTCCTCATGGCCAGATTCCCTATACAATTCGGTGTTGTAGGCACTAAGCTAATTTAATTCCTGTGGCCGATATAATACAGGCTACACGGTACAAGAGTGAACACTTTTAGTTTAGCAGTCAATCGCTTAGCGAAACACCTTAAAGCCAAATCTATCTGTTAAAAGTGTGATTTTGTTAACTGCGTATCATTTTGCAGTAGGTTCGTTAAGAGAATTTAGTCAAATTATAGTTGGTGAATCAATAAGTTATGGCAATACTCGATATTTTAGAATTTCCAGACGACCGTTTACGTACCGTAGCCAGTGTCGTTGAAAAGGTGGATGCACGCATTCAAAAATTGGCTGAAGACATGCTCGAAACCATGTACGAAGCGCCTGGCATTGGCCTTGCGGCGAGTCAGGTGAATGAGCATATTCGGCTAATTGTGGTCGATGTGTCCGAAGATCAAGATGAACCTCATGTCCTAATTAACCCAGAATACGTAAAACTGGGTGAAGAAATGGAGTATCAAGAGGGCTGTTTGTCGATTCCGGGCTTTTATGAAAAAATCTCCCGTTCTGACAAAATTGAAGTGACGGCGCTGAATAAAGACGGCGAATCGCTCAAGTTTATCGCTGAAGATCTGTTCGCAATTTGTATTCAACACGAAATAGACCACTTAGATGGTAAATTGTTTGTTGATTACCTGTCTAATCTAAAGCGCACGCGCATTAAGAAGAAACTAGAGAAGCAACATAAGATGGCGGCACGTGGTTAATGGCATTAAACATTATCTTCGCCGGAACACCGGAATTTGCAGCAGAGCATTTACAGACCTTAATAAACAGTGAGCACAATGTTGTCGCTGTTTATAGTCAGCCAGATCGGCCAGCAGGCCGCGGTCGTAAGTTAGTCGCATCGCCGGTTAAGGCCTTGGCGCTTGAGCATGACATCGCGGTTTATCAACCGGTAAACTTTAAATCGGAAGAGGCGGTAGCTGAACTAGCAGCCCTCAACGCCGATTTAATGGTTGTAGTCGCCTATGGCCTAATCTTGCCGCAAGTGGTTTTGGATGCGCCTAAGTTAGGTTGTATTAATGTACACGCTTCATTGTTACCACGTTGGCGTGGCGCAGCACCGATACATCGCAGCTTGTTAGCGGGCGACGGAAAAACGGGTGTCACCATTATGCAAATGGATAAAGGCCTGGATACCGGTGATATGCTGGTTAAGGTCGAATGCGATATTTTGCCGACAGATACCAGCGAAGTTCTGCACGATCGACTTATTTCTATAGGTGGCCCTGCATTAATAGAAGCATGCCAACAATTAGAGGCCGGCACAGCTCGCCCTGAAAAACAAGATGATTCACTGGCGAACTATGCGCACAAGCTAGAAAAATCTGAAGGCCTGATCGACTGGTATGAGAGCGCAGAGGCGATTTGCCGTAAAATACGAGGCTTAACCCCTTGGCCAGGTGCCTATAGCCAATGGCAGGGCGACAACGTTCGTATCCACCAAGCTCGAGCACTTGAAGCGCCGAATGGTAAAACACCCGGCACCATCGTTGCTATGTCTAAAGCGGGCATTGAAGTGGCCACTCTTCATGGAACGGTATTGATCGAAACATTGCAGATGCCAGGTAAAAAAGCGATGTCTGCCACCGATGTTTTAAATGCCCGTAAAGCTCAATTTGAAGCGCACCCTCTATTTGGCGACCAAAATAGCGAAGTATCTGAATGATCTTATCTACCCGCTTAGCCGCGGCTGAAACCTTATATCAAATGGTTGAGCATGGCCGTTCACTGAACGACCTCATCCCAGCGTTATTGGAAAAAATAGACCCTGACCAGCATGCCTTTTATCAGCAGCTTGTTTACGGTTCTACTCGCTATTATTTTGCCTTAGACGAACTGGCGAACGGGTTATTGGAAAAGCCGATCAAAGAAAAGGAACGTTTAGTTCACATGTTGCTGCTGGTGGGTATTTACCAGCTGTGGCAACTAGAAGTTGCAGATCATGCCGCACTCAATGAAACAGTACAGGCTGCTGTTGATGGTAAAAAGCAATGGGCTAAACCGCTTCTAAATGCCACATTACGCCGTTTTCAACGCGAAAAAGAACAAATGATCGCCGATCTTCGTCGAAAAGATTCATTTCCAGGTTGGCTAAACAAGCGTTTACGCAAGGCTTACCCTGATCATTGGCAAGCTATCTGCACTCAATCGAATGAATTGGGGCCAATGACCTTGCGTGTCAACGCACGTCACAATACCCGTGATCAATGGTTGGCGTTGGCCGATGAAGAAGGTTTGGAGTGTTTTGCTACAGCCTATTCTAAGGTTGGCGTAACCTTAGCTGCACCTGCACCAGTGTTTGCGTTGCCCGGCTTTGAACAAGGTCATGTTTCTGTCCAAGATGAAGCTGCGCAAATGTGTGCGGCCATTCTTGCGGTTCAAGACGGTGAAAAAGTATTAGATGCATGCGCAGCACCTGGTGGTAAAACAGGCCACTTGCTGGAAAGTGCAGATATTGATCTGATTGCCTTAGATGTTGACGAACGTCGTTTAACTCGCGTTAATGAGAACCTAGAGCGCATTGGCTTAACCGCGAACTTAATCGCCTGTGATGCAGGAGATTTAACGCAATGGTGGAACGATGAGCCATTTGATGCCGTATTACTCGATGCGCCCTGTTCCGGGACCGGTGTTATTCGTCGCCACCCCGATATTAAACTACTCAGAAAGTCAGCAGATATTGCAGCGTTGGCTAAAGTTCAATACACGATATTGGAACAGCTGTGGAAAACAGTTAAACCGGGCGGGCGTCTGCTTTACGCGACTTGCTCAATATTGCCCGATGAAAATAGTGACCAAGTTGTTCGGTTTTTGGCAGATTATGTCGATGCAGAACTGGTTGAAATTGAACTAGAAGCCGATGTTGCCAGTGAGGTTGGCGTGCAATGGTTGCCACAGGAAAATGGTCACGATGGCTTCTATTTTGCGCTGCTGCGTAAAAAACTCAGCGAATGATGTTCGAACGGAATCAAAACAGAGTACTATTTGGCATAATTTTAAGTTATGACTCATTAGTCTTCACTTTAGGAAGCGTTGCGTGAAAATTATTTTATTAGGCGCTGGGCAAGTTGGCGGAAATCTCGCAGAAAGCTTAGCCTCAGAAGAGAACGATATTACCGTGGTCGACTCTGACGGCAAACGCTTAAGAGACTTACAAGACCGCATCGACATACGTACAGTGAACGGTAAGGCATCACTGCCCGATGTCTTAAAGCAAGCCGGTGCCGAAGACGCAGATATGCTCATTGCTGTGACCAACAGCGATGAAGTAAATATGATCGCCTGCCAGGTCGCCTACACCCTCTATCGTACACCGATGAAGATCGCGCGGATCAGAGACCCGCAATACATCCGTGAAGGGGATCGGTTGTTTAAGCGAGAGCATGTTCCTATTGATGTCCTTATATCTCCTGAGCAATTAGTTACAAACTATATTCAGCGCCTAATAGAAACCCCAGGTGCATTACAGGTGCTCGACTTTGCTCAAGGTCAATTGCAGTTGGTCGCTGTTAAGGCGGTTCATGGTGGCTTGTTGGTAGGTCAGGAACTGCGTTTCTTGAAGCATCATATGCCCTCTATCGAAACACGTGTTGCAGCTATTTTCCGCAAAGGCCGTGCGATAACACCACAAGGCTCAACAGTAATAGAAGACGACGACGAAATATTTTTCATCGCCGCTAAAGCGGATATCAACGCCGTCATGAGTGAGCTACGTCGTAAAGAAAGCAACTATAAGCGCATTATGATTGCCGGCGGTGGCAACATTGGTTATCGCCTAGCCAAATCACTTGAGCACAGGTATTCGGTTAAATTAATTGAACACGATGAAGAGCGCAGTGAGTGGCTAAGCCATCACCTAAAGCAAACGATCGTGTTGAATTCAGATGCATCCGATCAAGATCTGATGCTCGACGAAAACATCGAAGACATTGATGTTTTTCTCGCATTGACCAACGATGATGAAGTTAACATCATGGCATCTATGCTTGCTAAGCGCTTAGGTGCCCGCAAAGTAATGACTCTTATTAATAACACTGCCTATGTAGATTTAGTGCAGGGCGGCGATATTGATGTCGCCATCTCTCCTTCACAAACCACGATTGGCAGCTTATTAACTCACGTTCGCCGTGGTGATATTGTCAACGTTTATTCGTTGCGACGAGGTGCGGCTGAAGCGATTGAAGCGGTTGCCCACGGCGATGAAAAATCTTCAAAAGTAGTCGGCCGAAGCGTGGAAGATATAGATTTGCCGGAAGGCTGCACCATCGGCGCTATTGTCCGTAAAGAGGAAGTGATTATTGCCCATGACCACACAATTATTGAGTCGGGCGATCATGTCATTTTATTCTTGATCGACAAGCGTCGTACTGTCGATGTTGAACGCTTATTCCAAGTTGGTTTTTCATTCTTTTAATAGGTTACAGACACTATGCAGTTTCGATTAATTATACGAATTCTTGGTCTATTGCTGATGGTATTCAGCTTGACCATGCTGCCCTCTGCTGCGGTGTCTTTGATTTATGACGATGGGGCGCATAATGCGTTTGTACTGGGGTTTTTATTGGTACTCAGTGCCGGCTTTGTTATGTGGTATCCGGTTCGTAATCGGCATAAAGAGTTAAGAACTCGCGATGGGTTTTTAATCACGGTGATGTTCTGGGTTGTACTAGGAGTTGCAGGTTCTGTTCCGTTATCTTTAGCGCCGTCGTTCGATTTATCTTATACCGATGCCTTTTTTGAATCATTCAGTGGTTTAACCACCACCGGTTCTACAGTGATAACCGGCATTGACCAACTACCCAAAAGTATCCAGTTTTATCGCCAACAATTGCAGTGGTTAGGGGGAATGGGTATCGTAGTTTTGGCCGTTGCGGTGCTACCTATGTTGGGCATTGGAGGCATGCAGCTTTACCGTGCTGAAACACCTGGACCCATGAAAGACAGTAAGCTCACGCCCAGAATTGCTGAAACCGCCAAAGCCCTTTGGTATATTTATTTAACCCTAACCATCGTCTGTGGCGTGGCCTATTGGTTTGCCGGGATGACGCCTTTTGATGCTATCTCTCATAGTTTCTCAACAGTCGCAATTGGTGGCTTCTCAACGCACGATGCCTCCATTGGGTACTTTGATAGCGCAGCCGTTGAGATGATCGCAATTCTCTTTATGATATTGTCTTCTGCAAATTTTGGGCTTCATTTTGCCGCGTGGCGTTCAAAAACGGTTCGTCACTATCTTAACGATCCAGAATATCGATTCTTTTTAACAATTGCTGTCATTCTGATGGTTTCCGCAGCGTTAGTGCTGTGGGCAACAAAAACCTATGAAGCATCTGATTCAGTACGCTACGGAATGTTCGTATCGGTTAGCTTGCTCACCACGACTGGTTTTGGCACCGCTGATTTTTCTATTTGGCCCCTATTCTTACCATTTCTATTATTTATGGCTTCCTTTATCGGTGGCTCAGCAGGCTCAACGGCCGGTGGTATGAAAGCCATTCGGGTTCTGCTTATCTTGAAGCAAGGTGTACGAGAAATTAAACGTTTGATTCACCCAACCGGTGTCTTTTCAGTAAAGCTAGGTAATCGCCCTGTTAACAACAAGGTGGTGGAATCTGTTTGGGGGTTCTTTAGTGTTTATATCATGGCCTACGCGGTCATATTTTTTGGCTTGCTGGCCACAGGCTTAGACTTCGTTACCACATGGTCAGCCGTGGGTTCGTCATTGAATAACCTAGGCCCTGGCTTAGGAGAGGTCGCGCTGAATTACGGTTCAATTCCCGATACCGCTAAGTGGATATTATGCTTTGCAATGTTATTAGGGCGGCTCGAAATTTTTACCTTGCTGGTTATTTTAACGCCGCAGTATTGGCGTAGGTAGTTTGCTCTATTATGCACTTTGAATAAGTTGCTGTAATCTTAAAGCTTCATGAAACCGTGAGTAAGAAGATGGCAAAAACAGAGAATAAAACTAAGCCAACAGATCAATCAGTCGCAGATTATATAGATGCAATTGAAAACAAAACTCGCCAGTCCGATTGTAAAAAACTCATTGAAATTATGTGCGAAGAAAGTGGTTGCGAGCCTGTCATGTGGGGGAGCATCGTTGGCTTTGGCAACTATCATTACAAATATGAGAGTGGTCGAGAAGGCGACTTCATGCGTACTGGTTTTGCCAATCGCAAGGCTGCACTTTCTGTTTACATTATGGCTGGCTTTGATGCCTATCCAGATTTAATGACAAAGCTTGGAAAGTTCAAAACAGGTAAGTCTTGTCTGTATATTAACAGCTTAGATGATGTCGACGTCGATGTGTTGCGTCGGCTTATTAAAGAGTCGTTGCAATTTATGGCGCAAACCTACGGTCCTGAATTAACGCACCGTCGTTAGCAATATATAACTTATTCGGTTGCATAGGCAGCCACGATTCATCCGAAAGCGGAACGCTGGCGAACAAGACTAACTCTTGTTGATTCTCGGTAGATTCTTCTGTACTGGCGCTTAAAGCATTCTGTGTCGAGCAAGCGCGGCAAATCATATACATGCCGGGTGCGGAAATTTCACCGTTGGCTTGGGTGCGTTTGTTGGAGAACGCATAGAGATAATCACCGTCGCTAAAGAGTATATTTAGTGGCCCTAATGGCGATAAACTCCGTAAAAATTCTTCTATCTTATTTCTCTTTGCATCAAAATCTAAGGTTGATAGCGAACTAATAATTTCCAGTAGCGCAGAAAATACAACCTCTGAATCGGTAGTTCCCTCTGGTGAATAGCGTAGTTCGAGAGCCATTTCTTGGGCTTTTGGAACATGGCCATTGTGGGCAAAGACGAGCGATTGCCTATCTAATTGATGCGAAAAAGGCTGGGTGTTTTGCAGACAAACATCGCCATGAGTCGCTAAGCGAATATGAGAAATAATTAGAGAAGACTCAGGCGATTGGGCTTGAATACGGTTAAGCGTAGAAGAGTCTGAAGCTTGTTCAGGTGCTTTTTCTAACCAAGCTTGATGACCCTGATAATAGGCAATACCCCAGCCGTCTTTATGTGGGCCAGTTAAACCGCCATGTTCAGCAAAGGTTGTTAACGTTTGCTGTACGTCGGTAGCATGCTTTGCTGAAACGCCAAATAGTTCGCACATAACCCAGCACTCTAGTAAATCACCTTAATATTAGTATAATCTAATTTTTAAAATACGCCACTATAAAGATAGGAAGTAACCAAGATCTAGCTCTAAAACAACCATAGCAACGCTACGTCGCCATGGCTTAAAAATGGCTAATTAGTCGCCATAAATGTCAAAATTAAAATATTTTTCGGCTATTTCATCGTAAGTACCGTTGGCTCGAATGGTGGCTATGGCAGCATTAAACTTTTCTGCTAGGTCTGTATCACGCTTGCGTAAGGCGAGTGCCGTGCCCTTGCCCACGTATGCTTCGTCTGTGACTGGCTTGCCGACAAACTCAAAAGCTTTGCCGTCTTCAGTGTTTAAAAAGCTTAAGGCTAATTGATCAGAGTTAGCAAATACCAAATCTAAACGTTCATTAACAAGTTCCATGTAAACTTCGGCTTGGCCGTCATAACGTAAGATATTTACATCGTTGCCAAATTTATCTGAAATATAAGTATCATGAATGGTGCCGCGCTGAACCCCAATGTTTAGGCCTTTTAAGCCCTCAGCGCTGACATCGAAAGTTCGATCTGAACGACCAGCGAATTGTGCTGGAGTTTTATAGTAACGGTCAGTAAAAAGTACTCGTTTTTGGCGGTCTTCGGTGATGCGCATAGAAGCCATGATGACATCAATTTTGCGGGACAATAAACCTGGAATTAGTCCATCCCAGCCCATGGTGACCCATTCGCAATCTAATTTTGCTTCAGCACATAAGGCCTCTGCAATCTCAATATCAAAGCCAACAGGCACTTGCTGTTCATTTTTATAGTTAAAAGGTGGGTAGGTGAAGTCGGAACCCAGTTTTACAGTTTCTGCCATGACTGGAGCAGATAAGCAGGCAGTGGCTAGTGCTAAAATGGTTACTAATTTTTTCATCATATTTCTCTCTTTTTGTTATTAAGGGCAGATATGATTTCTGCCATGCTTTGTTCGGAGCCAATGGTAATGCGCACACAATCTTGCAGCGCAGGTTCGTGACTTTGGTTACGAGTGACAATGCCTTCGGCAATTAAAAGGTCAAAAGGGTTAAGGCTTGGCTTAAAGCGAACTAACACAAAGTTAGTTGCGCTCGGGTAAATCCGTTCAACCCATTCAGATTCGCTCAACTGATCGCAAAATTGTTGCTTTATCTTGTTCTGCTTTTTAACCGCGGCTCGCATCTGTTCAACATTGCTTGGTTGCAATGCATCAATGGCGATATCTGCACAAGGGTCAGGGATTGGGTAAGGCGCAATGAGTTTACGAAGGGCGTTAATCATGACAGGGCTGCCGACAACAAAACCAACACGAAGCGCAGCTAGACCAAAGGCTTTAGACAGTGTGCGAATAATGACTAAGTTTGGAAACTCCGCCAGTAGAGGCAATACCGAGTCTTGTTCGCTGTACTCGATATAAGCTTCATCAACAGCAACCACATGAGACTCTTTAGTTTTTTCAAGTAAATGACGAATAGACGACGAATCGAGCAAGTTACCGGTTGGGTTGTTCGGTGCACAAATAAAGATGAGCTTGGTTGTTGGCAGCAGTGTCTCAATTGAGGGTATGTCTAATTCAAAGTCAGCCGTCAACGGAACGCGGTGAACCCCCACACCTGAAGCGGTAGCGCAAATTTCATACATGCCGTACGTAGGCGTACAAATGAGTATGTTATCAACAGCCGGGGCACAAAAGGTCCGAACCAAAAGTTCGATGCCTTCATCGGCACCGCGCACGGCCAAACAATCGGCTTCAACCTGACAAAAGTCTAGGTAAGCCTCGGCTAATTGCTGAGGTTTAAAATCAGGGTAACGATTTAAGGGCTGCTGTGGATTACTGCAGGGTAAAGGTTGCTCAAGCTCGTTTGCATTGAGATACAAATGACCGGTCGCACCAATGCGACGAGCTGATTGGTAAGGTATGAGGTTTTTTATTGACTCAGGGAGCAAGCTTGAAATTAAGTTATTCATGATATATCTAGACCAACCAAGGCGTATGCCTATTAATTAATAGAAATCCGCTCGACTATAGTCAGCATCTGGTTGATTAAGAATCGAATTATTGTCATGCTAGCCATGCAATTTTTTCATGGTTAAGCCTATGGCTCGAATACCCTCAAGTAAGGCAATGTTGGCGTTTGTTACCACAGCCCAAAGCCTCAACATAACGCATGCCGCCGAGACCTTAAATTTGACGCAAGGCGCTATTAGTCGTCAGCTTTCAAATTTTGAGCAAGAGCTTGGGGTTACGCTGTTTCATCGGCAAGCTAGAGGTTTGGCATTGACCAGCGCGGGCCGCCAATTGCTGCCAGAAATAAGCCAAGCATTGCAAAGAATTCAGCACTCGATAGACCAGCTTGCCACCAACCACCGCCGCATACGCTTAAAAGCACCAAGTTGTGTTACCTATTGGTTGATGCCTAAATTGGCAGATTTTCATGGCCGGCATCCAAGCTTAGAAGTCGAACTCACCTCGACAACCAAACATGATGTAAACTTCTTAACCGAACAGTTCGATGCTGCAATATGTTTTGGCCACCGCTCAATAAGCCAAGGAACCGATAGACACTGGTTGCTAGATGAAGTGCTGACGCCCATGTGCACACCTGACATTGCTAAAACTCTTGATAGTGCCAATCTTCTGCAAAGCCTCACAGAGCATACTTGGCTGCACGCCAACCAAGAGCATGCTGATTGGCAGCTCTGGCTAGCCGGAACAGGCCATGAAAATGTTCAAGCAGAGCGCAATCAAATATTCGCCACATTAGACATGGCAACCAGTGCAGCAGCAAGAGGTTTTGGCATTGTGGTCGGGGATGTAAATTTGGCCATTCATGAACTGGAAAGCGGTCGCCTGATTACGCCATCACCGATACAAATAAAAACCAACAACAGCTACTTTTTACAAATACCGCAAGACAACCAAACCCCAGCGGCAATAACGCTGCTAAAAGACTTGTTCAGTTAGACTCAGCTTTAAATGAAAGGTTAACATTCACCAAAACATACAGTCATACGGAATTTTCATGAACAAAGACACCTTATATTTATTAGACGCTCACAATTTCGTAAAAGAAGGCCTAGTTAGATTCTGCCCAGCGTGTGCCATGGTGGTCGGGTATTTAAAATATTACCCGAAGATTGCCGAGCAAATCGACATCATCACGGTTTCACCAGAGCGACCAAGAGCCAAAATCGTAAATTTGATTGGGGAAGACAATCAGGGCTCACCCGTACTCGTATTAGCAAAAACCTCAATACTGCCCGAAGGCATCACAGCACGCCAGGCCAATGGCTATCAATTTATAAATGAGGAACGTCAAATCCTAACCTACCTAGGCCTAACCTATAACGGCGGTTTATCACTAGGTTTTTAATCCCATTTTTACGTTACTAATCACAGTCTGATGCAAAACTAAGCGAGGGGCTGAATAGGCTGTGAAAGGCATTCTGAGCCAAGGATGGCGAAGCATAGCGCACATGGATGTGTTTACAGCGACCTTTCACAGCCTATTCAGCTCATCGCGAGCCAAAGCATAGCGCACACGGACGTGTTCACAGCGGCCTTACAAAGCGAAATCACCACCTCACGAGCCGAAACCACCCAAACCACCAAAAACCCCGCAAGCAAACAATTAAAAACCCGCATGACCACTGGCTTTGCCCTGTGTATAATGGCAGACCTTTTGAACTTTAAACGCTCGGGCGAACGGACTTAATCGTGACGAATATGACATCGGAAACACAGACATTTCAGGGCTTGATCCTGACACTGCAAAAATATTGGGCCGACCAAGGCTGCGTGGTACTACAACCACTCGATATGGAAGTGGGCGCAGGTACCAGCCACCCAGCCACATTCTTACATGCCTTAGGGCCAGAAACATGGAATGCCGCCTACGTGCAGCCTTCGCGCCGCCCAACCGATGGTCGTTACGGTGAAAACCCAAACCGCTTACAGCATTATTATCAGTACCAAGTGGTTCTCAAGCCAAGCCCTGACAACATTCAGGAACTGTACTTAGGCTCATTAGAAGCCATTGGTATTGACCCAGCGATCTATGACGTTCGCTTTGTTGAAGACAATTGGGAAAACCCAACTTTGGGCGCCTGGGGGCTAGGTTGGGAAGTATGGCTAAACGGCATGGAAGTGACTCAGTTCACCTATTTCCAGCAAGTCGGCGGCATTGAATGTTACCCAGTGACCGGAGAAATTACATACGGCTTAGAGCGTTTAGCCATGTATGTTCAAGGCGTAGACAGTGTGTATGACCTCATTTGGACCATTGGCCCAGATGGCACACCAGTAACTTATGGCGATGTGTATCACCAGAACGAAGTTGAGCAATCAACCTATAACTTTGAACACGCCAACGTAAAAGAATTGTTTCACCAGTTCGACTACCACGCCGCCGAAGCTGAAATGCTCATTGGCAAGAGTTTGCCATTACCCGCTTATGAGCAAATTTTAAAAGCAGGCCATACCTTCAACTTACTCGATGCGCGTAAAGCGATTTCGGTGACAGAACGTCAGCGTTACATTTTACAAATTCGTACCTTGTCGCGTTCGGTTGCTAAAGAATACTACGATTCCCGATTACGACTGGGCTTTCCACGAGCGCCCGCCGCGCTGCGTGATGAAGTGATTGCAAAAGAACAAGCTCAGGGAGAAAAGAAATAATGTCACATGCGAATTTTTTGATTGAACTGGGCACAGAAGAGTTACCACCGAAAGCATTACGAACACTTAAAAATGCCTTCGCCGATGGCATTCTCGATCGCCTAAAAGCAGCGGGCGTGCAATTTGAAAGCAGTGAACGTTTCGGCGCGCCGCGTCGTTTGGCGCTCACCATTACCGCCTTGCAGCTTACGCAACCCGATGAAAAAATTGAACGCCGTGGCCCAGCTATTGCGGGTGCCTACGACAAAGAAGGCAAGCCAACCAAGGCCTGCGAAGGTTTTGCACGCTCTTGTGGTGTAACCGTTGCAGAGCTCACGCAACTTGAAACCGACAAAGGCACCTACGTGGTTTACAACGGTACCAAAGCCGGTAAAGCTACCAAAGATTTATTGCCAGAAATAGTTCAGCAAACGTTAGACGCATTGCCGATAGCCAAACGTATGCGTTGGGGTGCAAACCGAATTGAATTTGTACGGCCAGTTAAATGGTTGTTGATGTTGTTAGACGATGAAGTGGTACCGGCAGAAATGTACGGCGTGGTTGCGGGCAATACAACACGCGGTCACCGTTTCCATGCGCCGAAAGAAATCACCATAACCGATCCACTTTCTTATGCCGATGTATTGCGCAGCGAAGGCAAGGTAATGGCCTCATACAGCGAACGCCATCAATTGATTGAAACTAGCGTCCAAGCCATTGCCGCTGAAAAAGGTATCGTAGCGGTTATCGATTCAGACTTACTTGATGAAGTAACCTCGCTAAACGAATGGCCGGTGGCCTTAGTTGGCCAGTTCGAGGAGCGATTCCTAGATGTTCCTGCTGAAGCCTTAATGTCTTCGATGGAAGAGCATCAAAAGTATTTCCCAACGGTGAATGCCGAAGGTGCGATTCAGCCGTACTTTATTTTCATCGCCAACATTGAAAGTAAAAACCCACAGTTGGTCATTGAAGGTAACGAAAAAGTTATTCGTCCACGCCTAGCCGATGCCGCCTTCTTTTGGGAAACCGATAAAAAAACGCCATTAGCCGATCGTGTTGAAAAGCTTAAAACGGTTATGTTCCAAAAAGACTTGGGCAGTACCTTCGATAAAGTTCAACGGCTACAAAAAACGGCTGGTTATATCGCAGGCTTAATTGATGCTTCGGTGTCAGAGTCTGAACGAGCGGCCTACTTATCAAAAGCCGACTTAGTCACCGACATGGTGTTTGAATTTACCGACTTACAAGGCTTGGCGGGTCGTTACTATGCCCTAGCCGATGGCGAACCTGAAGCCGTCGCCGAAGCGTTGCATGAGCAATATAAACCAGCCGGCGCTGGCGATGCATTGCCACAAACGCGTGAAGGTATGGCGTTAGCCTTAGCAGACCGGTTAGATAATTTATCGGGCTTGTTCGGTATTGGTCAGCCGCCTACAGGCACCAAAGATCCTTTTGCGTTGCGTCGTGCTGCATTGGGCGTATTGCGCATAGCAGTTGAGCGTGAGCTAGACATTGACTTAGTTGATATCGTTACCTTTGCCGCCGATCAGCACGCTAACTTAGCGAAGAAAGAAGTCGTTGTTGGGCAGGTCGTTGAATACGCATTAGATCGCTTCAGCGCGTTGTATCAAGACGCAGGCTTCCGCACCGAAGTGTTCCAATCGGTTCGTGCTTTAAACTTAACGCACCCATACGATATTGATCGACGTGTTCGCGCCGTGTCAGAATTCAGCAAGCTTGAACAGGCTGCTGCATTAGCCGCTGCCAACAAGCGTGTATCTAACATTTTGTCGAAAGTGAAAGGCGACATAAATGAGCAGATAGACACCAACTTGTTAACTGAAACCGCTGAATCTGCCTTGTTAACCGCACTAGATTCAGTCAGTGCAGATGTCAGCGCCGCCGTTGCCAAAGCAGATTATGCTGGCGCATTAGCGCTGCTAGCAGGCTTGCGTGATGTGGTTGATACTTTCTTTGATGAAGTGATGGTGATGGCCGAAGACGAAGCGGTTAAGAATAATCGTCTAGCATTGCTGGCTAAATTACGTGGCTTATTCATCTTAGTGGCCGACATTTCAGTTTTATAAGATCGCGAAACGTTACTCTCTTGCCCAGCTAAAAAGGCAAGAGAGCATTCTCGTCAGACCAGTCTTGAATAAGGGTTGTGATGCCAGAGTTACCCGAAGTAGAAACCACTCGTCGGGGTATAGAACCCCATGTGAAAGGCCGTTCCATTTCTCGCATCACAGTTCGTGATAGCCGTTTACGTTGGCCTATTCC
Organism: Reinekea sp.; assembly: GCF_046710285.1. Classification (GTDB taxonomy): domain Bacteria; phylum Pseudomonadota; class Gammaproteobacteria; order Pseudomonadales; family Natronospirillaceae; genus Reinekea. The sequence continues at coordinate 13,871 of NZ_JBKEGY010000011.1, read as the reverse complement.
TGAAAGTTTACCCGCTTGGGCAGAAGATCAAAAAATTCTCCGCGTTGAAAGGCGCTCCAAATATCTGCTTATCGTACTAGAGCGCGGCACCATGCTGGTTCATTTAGGTATGTCTGGGTCTTTAAGAGTGTTACTAGATGATCCAACGCCCAGCAAGCATGACCATGTAGATGTTGAGTTAGATAACGGCATTCGCTTGCGCTATAACGATCCGCGTCGCTTTGGTGCCTGGTTGTATACCGAAGCACCTGTCGATGAGCATAGCCTGATCGAAAAGCTCGGCCCTGAACCGCTGACCGATGCTTTCAACTTTGACTATTTTTATCCGCTGACACGTAAACGTAAAACCAAAATCAAAACCTTTGTCATGGACGCGCACGTCGTCGTTGGCGTAGGTAATATTTATGCCAATGAAGCCTTGTTTATGTCGGGTATCCACCCTCATAAGCTGGTGGGTAAAATTACGAAAGCCGAAACAACGCTGTTAATTGAAAACATCAAAAAAGTCTTAGCCCATGCCATAGAGCAAGGAGGCACAACCTTAAAAGACTTTGTTGGCGGTGATGGTAAACCAGGTTACTTTGCGCAATCGCTGAATGTATATGGCCGCACTGGATTACCTTGTTTTACTTGTGAAACACCTATTAAAGAATTACGTACTAATAACCGTGGTACGTTTTATTGTTCTGTTTGTCAGTCATCTCGATAAGAGGCTCTGCATGAAATTAGAAGATATTCGTCGTGAATACACGCAAATGGGTTTGAATCGTGATGATTTAAATGCCGACCCTATTGCCCAGTTTGACCATTGGCTAAACCAAGCCATTGACGCCAAACTCTCATCGGATCCAACGGCCATGAGCCTAGCGACCGTTGATGAGCATGGCCAGCCGAGTCAACGTGTAGTCTTACTAAAGCACTTAGATGAACAAGGCTTTGTTTTTTACACCAACCTTGAAAGCCACAAGGCGAAAGACATCGCGCAAAACTCCAAAGTAAGTCTTCACTTCCCCTGGACGCCACTTGAACGACAGGTCATTGTTTATGGCGTGGCAGAAAAGTTAAGCATGGCCGAGGCGACAAAGTACTTTATTACCCGACCGAGAGATTCTCAAATAGCGGCTTGGACCAGCCATCAAAGCCGAGTCGTTGATTCACGCAAGGTGTTAGAACAAGCATTTGAACAAATGAAGAATAAGTTTAAGCAAGGTGATATTCCACTGCCATCGTTTTGGGGTGGTTTTCGAGTTCGCCCAGTTAAAGTAGAGTTCTGGCAAGGGCGCGGCGCAAGACTGCATGATCGCTTCATGTATGAACTTGAAAATGAACAATGGCAAATAAAACGGCTGCAACCTTAAGTGAATACATTAGCTTGATCTAATCTAGGTTCGGCGTACACTAAAGGCAGACTATCATTCAAAGGAGATACGATATGAAGCTTAATGTAGGTCAAACAGACCGCTATATTCGCATGGCCGTAGCCGCAGTCTTGGTTGCATTGGTATTGTTTGGTGTTGTAACCGGTGTTGCAGCTATTATTGCCAGTGTCGTTGCTGTTGTTTTTATAGCCACCGCGACTGTTAAGGTATGCCCTCTTTATATGCCATTTGGCATTAAAACTAATAAAGAGTAAACAGTAGCGAGTTGTGTTACATGATACCCGAGATGTCGATTTTTAGAGCTCTGGCATCAAGGGTATTTATAATCTCCATGCTGACTTTCTTATCATCTAAGTTAACAATTTCTTGTTCAATATGATGCTCGTGTCGAACATTGTAAAAAACCTTAATCACCGGATGCTTTGGGCTGCGGCGATTGGCTTCCAATACCACCCCTGCACGACCATTCGATAATTCAACTAAAGTACCCACTGGGTATACTGATAAACTTCGGATGAAATCGTAAACTAGTTCTTTATCAAGGTGGAAAATACTCCACTCAACAAGCTTTCTAAGGGCGTCGTTTGGTGCCATTCCCGTGTGATAAACGCGATCAGCTGTTACCGCATCATAAACATCACAGATTGCAGACATACGACCAAATTCAGTAATTTCTTTTGCAGGCAGGTTACGGGGGTAGCCGCTGCCATCTAGCCGTTCGTGATGTTGTCGACATATAGAGCGTGTAATATCTGAAAGGCCTGCAGTTACATCTAGTATTTGTTCACCATAGGTGACATGACGTTTCATCTCTTCCCATTCGGCGCCGCTGAGTTTTCCGGGTTTATTTAGAATTTCGTTGGGTACTAGAATTTTACCAATATCATGAAGAATACCGCCTGCCACGACCTGGCGCATAACATCGGGTTCTATGCGACGCGCACGACAAAAAATACCAAGCAAAATACCGACATTTACCGAGTGCTCAAGTAAGTATTCATCTTTAGTTCGTATAAAAGATAGGCACGCTAGCGCGTTTTCGTTTTCGTTTAACGAGTGAATTAAATCATCTGTGGTCGCATCGACGGCTTGAGCATCAATACCCTTGCCATTTTTGATATCTTCAAGAATATCGCCAATAAGGCCTTTCGCCTGAGAATATGATTTTTCAGCATTGTCTCGCGACGTCTCAAGCGGAATGCGCTTAGGACTATGGTTGGCATCACTTTGGGTTTTTAAAGATTCAAACTGATGGGCTTGCAGTTGTTTTACAGGGTCAATTTCAAGACATTCACCTTTCGCACAATCGATGCCTTTATTGGTATCTATGTATATTTCAGTAATACCCAGTTTCCTGATCTTTTCGATAGTTGCAAGGCTGCCTATTTTACCACTGCGTGATTTATTACCGGCAGGTACCCATTGATTATTTAAATCTGATACGTACATGCCTGGCTTAAGGTGATCTATTTTGATCTTTTTTATCACAAGGGTGTCTCACAACTTATCTTATAGTAAGCATAGACTATTTTTCACGGATGTATCTCTAAATAACCATTTATGACCGTCGTTAGAATTGGTGGTTCTAGCATTACTGTATATTTTTAAGATTAAAGCCAATGCGGGGGTAGGAACCTAGGTGATAACTAACTAACCAATGCTCGCCTGCGTTAGCGCCTTGCAGGTCATATGCTTGGGTAGTTAAGGTGATTTCTGAATCATTTTCATATAGATGGATATCATTGTAGATATTGATAGATGTACTCAAAACGAGCTCGTTGTTTAGAGGGTTAAATTGCTCCGGAATAACCACTGTACCCAGCGATACTTTTACCTCATCACAATGCAATGTCTGTTGAATAGGGTTTATACACTCTAAACTTGCCGTTAACTTAAAAATATTACGGACAGGGAATAAAGCAGCATGGCTCTTTTTATCGCGAAGGCACAAAGTTATATCTATTTGTTCCGGTAAAAAAATGCCCTGTGGTTTTAGTTGCGAGCCGAGGTTAGAGGTAACAATAACTTGAGGCTCTTGCTCCAAAGCCTTTTGCATGGTTTCGGTTAATATGATGTCAAAATCAATAGATTGAGAAAATTCACAAGCGTTTTCACAGTGATACCTAATGGTAATATCTTCAAAACCAAAGTGAATAATTAACTGTTGAGCACTTAACAACGATTCTTCATGGATATCTAAAAGGTGTACGTCTAAGTGAGTCGTGTCTAAAATACTCAATAGCGGTAATAAAATAGCCGCATAAGGGCCGCAACCTGCATAGAGCAGCCTAATAGTTTGCTCGGGTTTAACTTCTAACTTACTTTGGATAGCTGCATATAAACCTCTAATAAAAGCAACCGTGCGTTGATAATCTTTAACGCATTGAGCTGCTGCCTCTGGGTTAATAGCCACGCCTTGTTTTAACTCTGTATCACCAGCATGTGCGTTGAAACTTAATGAAGGTAAAATAGGCGAAGCATGACTGCATAAAAGCAAAAAATTATCGAGAGCTTCAGTAAGCTGTTGGTTTGAGCTCTGTTTATTAAGTATTGTAGAGGTAAGTTCTTCAAGTAATTGATTATCATTTTTATGCGGCATTCATTTCAGTCTCTAGTTATTCCAACCCAACATATCCAGTGAAGAATAGCGCTTACGAAACGAAAACTCATCCAAATTGTCACTTTTGACTAAATGTTAATGTAGACTAGATCAATTAAAAAATGGGCTTAAAAGAAATGTCTCAGTCTGTAACAAGTTGTCTATGCGGTTCTGTAAAAATCACCGCTGAAGAAGTGAACCCTAAATTCACTGTATGCCATTGCCAATCTTGTAGAACCTGGGGTGGTGCTCCATTTTTTGCCGTTCAATGCGGTACAAAGGTCCAGGTTGAAGGTGAAGATAAGGTCAAAATTTACGAATCGTCAGCTTGGGCTTCCCGAGGCTTCTGCTCAGAATGTGGCACTCACCTGTTTTTTAAATTCAAAGGCAGTGGTGAATATAATATGCCCGTCGGCCTTTTCCCCAGCTTGCCTGAGTTAACAATGGACATTCAGTTCTTTAGCGACCTGCGCCCTAGCTACTACTGTTTTTCAAATGAAACAAAAGAAATGACAACAGCAGAAATTATGGCGTTATATGCGCCAAAAATTTAGTAAATATAATCATATTTAAACACAAAAAGGAATTCGATGTGACGACGCAACTAACCCAAGGCCAGCAACGATTGAAAACTGTAAACAGGGTTTCAATTGGATTGTTTTTTATGTTTCTAATTCTGGGCGAGCTATACTTCTTGCTTCCAATAGGAACGGCTGATTTTTCAATTATTATAAACCGGCTAACTATGCCGTTAAGCTTTCTTATACCGATAGCTGTGCTGATGGCGTACTATTTGCGAAAGGTAATTAAAACCATTTATGTGCGCGAAACAGTAGAGTTAGCAAAAGGATGCTATACGGAACGCTCTTGGCTCGATATCGATGATAAAGTTTTAGTTTCTGTCGAGGGTAATGACGTGTCTTTTTTTGAAATACCTGAATACCAACTAAATGATGTTCAGAGTGCGTATCAGCAACGAGCTAGTTTTGACACACTCATCGAAACGGCTGGTGTTAAACGTTCAAAGGTCGTTACCATTGCGATGGCTGCGGTTGAAAAAATGACTTCTTCACATAAAAAGGACACCATTGAGGTTGAAATTGGTGAAGATTACCACTCTTTGGAATTCCTAAATGTTAAGATGAAGAACCATGCATTGACGCGGTTCCAATTGTTGCTTAATGACAAAATGATTTATCGAAAAACCAAACCTAGTCGTTTACGAGCAACTTTGCCTTGGCTGATCACAATAATAATTTTTGCGCTCATCATGTTCCTTATACATAACCCCTATGTTTGGGCTCTTTTATTTGGGATTGGTTTTTTTATGATTTTGCCGAAAATGTTGCGAGAATTGATTGACCCGACTCAGCTCGAAATTTGGGAGTTACCTGAAGAAGAGAGTAGTAAATAGCAATCGCTACTAGAGCACTCGGGTTATATAACACTATCAACGCGAGCGCTCAGATTTTTAGATTTTTAATCTAAATACCATTAGCGGACTAATTTAATTTTGTGATTTTCAGTTTTGTCAGTGTGGTGAACTTCGCCAATTTTAATCGCATCAGTCTTGGCCATAATTTCTTGTACTACATCGGGCGATACTGAGATTAACAAACCACCATTGGTTTGTGGGTCGAGCAAGCACTTAACTTGAGCCAACTCTTTATTGCCAATGTCACACTGGCTTAACAATGGCAAAAGGTGAGGTAACAATGATGATTCAACACCACGTTGGCTTTGTTCTAAGGCACCTTTAATGAGAGGGATACTCTCTAACGTAAGTTCAGCGTCATAAGGCGTTCCCTTGAGCATTTCCAATAAATGCCCGATTAAGCCAAAACCGGTGACATCGGTCGCGGCATGAATTTGTTGGTCTTTTATGGCGGTAAAAAACTCTCGGTTAGATTGCAGTAAAGTTTCCCACAAGGCTTCAACACTGTCTGGTGGAGCAATACCCTGTGCGTCAGCCGCTAAAAGTATGCCGGTGCCGAGAGGCTTATTAAGCATTAGCCAGTCGCCTTCTTCTACCGCACCTTTTTTCCAAAGCGATTCACTCGACCCGTTTACCACTAGGGCCAAATGCGTTTCCAACCCTTCAGTGCTATGCCCGCCGACTAAGGTGGTTTCATGGTGCAATAAGGTTTCTGTTACGCCAGCCATTAGGCGCTTAAAGTCTCGTTTGATTAACCTAGGGTGATTAAATTCTAGGTTTGCCCAAACCTGTGCGCTGGTGGGTTGAATGCCCATGGCGTATAAATCATTCACTGCGTGATGTGTAGCAGCAATGCCGAGCTTGTAATAATCTTTGGTGAAGGCGCGAAAACCATCAATGCTTTGTAACAGTTGCGTATTTTTTAAGACAGCGGCAACTGCGGCGTCTTCGGCTTGCGTTAAATCGGTGGCGAGCTCTTTATTTGGGAAAAGTGTTAAGTCTTTTAGTGTTTCGCTAAGCAGCTCAGGACCAATTTTACTGCCACAGCCTGCGCAATGCATAGGTTCATCGCCCATACTGGCCATTGCCGGTAAATGCTTATCAAACAGCGCCATGAATTTTTGATCGATGCGATCTTTCCAGTGCCAAACCCATTCGCCTTTCATACTCAACCAACCGCGCTGACCCACCGCGCTTTTGCCGCCAAGAGAAACTAACGAGAGGAAATCGGTCTGCAGCTTTAAGTCGGTCATCGGTTGCTGACGGAATGCCGCGTGTAAATTTTTAACTAAAAATGGTGCTGACCTTACCGCGTAGACACCCGCTTTGGGTCTGGGTGATTTAATCATAGCGGCGACATCACCACAGGCGAACATATCTTGATGTGACGTGCTCTGTAAAAATTCGTTCACGGCAATAAAGCCGGCATCATCGGTATCTAAACCAGCCGCTTTTGGCCAAGCAGGCGCGGTAGCGGGGGTACACCAAATGGACTGATCAATCGCTAAGCTTTTACCTGTATTAGATTCAATAGCATGTTCAGTTACCTTGGCGACACGAAAGTTATCAACAAGCTCGATGTTGTATTGCTTCAATGCAATCGCAACGTGCTTTTGAACATTGCGATGATAGCCTGGTAGTAGGGTATCGCCCGATTGCACCAAAGAAAGCTTAAGTGCTTCGCCTGTCTCTTTAAAACGATGCGCAATAGCCAGCACCATTTCAATGCCCGCTGCGCCACCACCGATGATTGCCCAATGAGGGGTTTCGGAGTTTGATTTTTCCGCAATGAGTTTTCGCCAAGTTGCGGTGAGTTGACTAACCGGTTTGACACCGACACCGAATTCACGCGCACCGGGTACATTCACATTCGGTGTGGAGCCGGTGTTGATTGATACCTTGTCATAAGACAAACTGGCTTGGTTTTCTAACTGTATTTTTTTCTCTGTCACATCAATGCCAATGACACGAGCATGAACCAAATTAACATTCGCGGCTTTGCACAGTTTATTTAGATCTAAATGAGTTTCTTCTAGGCTGTAATGACCCGCAATATAACCCGGCAACATACCAGAATAGGGCGTGAGCAGTGTGTCGGTTATTAATGTAAGGCGTACATTTTCGATCGGCTTCATCGCCAGCATACGAAGCACAAGTGCATGGGTATGACCGCCGCCTATAAAAACTAAATCACGTTCAAGCATAATGTTGGTTTCTTATCGTGTGAGATGTAACGGCTTTGTAACCCAACCACAGTGTTGCTAGAGGAATGATCATGCTTTTAAACAGCATACCCACAATGAGCGTGACGACTGAGCTGGAAATTTGAGTACCAATGTCTTCGTTTTTAATGGCAGGCGTATCGGAGCCAAAAATAAGGTCGCTAAGGTTAATGTTGGTGATCGCATCTTTAAGGGATTCTACAACTGCAATGGTAGCTTCTAAAACCGATAATGCCTCTTGTCCGGTTGCGTCAAAGTATAGGTAGTCAAAGAGCCAAACTACACACACCTGAACGACAAGAATAAAACGAATAAATATAATTATCAGTGTCCAGCGTAATAACCTAGACGACCAGTGGGGCTTTCCCCAAATACTGAACAAGCAAAATAAAGCAACGAGCGAGAACGCAATCTTTATTGGCAGCGATAGCGTTAACACCAGTAACACCTGTTGAATGCCCAAAGCCGTTAACGTAACCAGCAGTAAGCCAGAGAACCGTTCAACTAAATCATTCACCGGGTCTAATATTTCGCCAATGGTCACACTGGCAACGCCTATACCAATATCGGCAGACTGTATCACCGAGATCACACCGTTGAGTGTGCGCACTACGCCAAAGATGATTGCATTACTGGAGATACTGTCTGATAAAAAAACTTGAGCCATGACATCTAACTGCGGTAGCCAATTAGTGATGACAGCGACCAAGAGCGCAAGGGTGATCAGTACCTGTTCGGGTCGACGAAGTTGCATAAGTTTACCTTGTGGCTAACCACTCAATAATGTCAGCGTGACTGCCTTTGAAAATAGTTTTATCGGCCTTTTGCTTATATTGATATTCATACATTGGGTCGTAATATTCGCTGAGTAAAATATTAATGATGTCATCAAAGCCGGACCATTGATTTTGGTTTTTTAACGCCAACATTGCCGCATCGAGCGTATCATTCAACAGCGCAAACCGTGTACCACCCAAGCGTTTTTTAATACGAAAAACAGCATCGCGAATAAAGGCATCGAGTAGTTCGTAAGCTTGCTTGGGCTCGGTTTTTTGATAATGCTGAAAGGCATCCATAAAGTAGTCGCGGCGAATTCGAGTGATGCGCTCTTCATAAGGGGCTTCGAGCAAAATGTTGCTGGCTTGCTTAGCGGCGTCTAAATATTCAGGCAGCACGGCCACACGGCCTATTAAACGGGATTCGTCTTCAATTAACACCGGTGCTGTACTTATGTGATGGCGTTTTAACCAAGCCACCGACCATGCGTTTTCAAAATCTATTTGTGCCGGTTGAGGTTCAAAGGTTTTACCAAAGGCGCTGCCACGGTGATTTGCCAAGCCTTCTAAGTCTATTGAATGCGGCCAATCATGAATAACTTCGGTTTTACCCGAGCCGGTCGCGCCAGAAAGCACTAAAAACTGACCAGAATTGACCCGCTCATGCAATTGGTTAAGCAAATAAGTGCGCATGGCTTTGTAGCCACCCTCGACATAAGGGCGAACAACCCCAGCTTCGCTCAGCCATTGCTGGCTAATGCGTGAGCGTAAACCCCCGCGAAAGCAGTATAAAATGCCATTTGGGTACTGGTTTGCAAAGCTTAACCATTGCTCAACACGTGCTTGCTTCACATCACCGCACACCAGCTGATGCCCAAGCTCTTGAGCTGCCTCAGGCCCATTCTCTTTATAACAAATACCCACCGCTTCGCGCTCATCATCGTTCATGAGTGGTGCGCTTATACTGTGCGGAAAAGCGCCTTTGGCGAATTCGATCGGCGCTCGAACATCAACCATAGGGGTATCTGATAAAAACAGCTGCTTGAAATCGGTGATGGGTTGCAAAATAGAAGCTCGGAGAACATGAACCGCCATTATGGCGCGGTTACGGGGGGTAACTCAAATAAGATTGAACTTTGCAGCGATAAAGATGTCCGATTAATAACAAGCGTTCCCCTGCTAACAGAGCACAGCCCTTTCACAGATGGGGTTGTGTTCTGTTACACTTAGCGCACTCGCGTGTTTCTTCGTAAGAACGGCGGTCGCTTTTGCACTGCTCCGTACGTCTCCTTCGTTAGCTCGCATTCAAACATACTCTCTAACAGAGGTAGCGGTTCATTATGATCGAAGATAAAAAAGTAATTACTCTTGAATACCAAGTCACTGACGAAAAAGGCGAAGTCATCGACACGTCTGAAGGCCAAGATCCATTGGTTTATATGCACGGTGCACAGAACATTATTCCAGGCTTAGAAAACGCGTTGGCAGGTAAGAGCTTAAACGATACCTTTGACGTAACCGTTGAGCCAAAAGACGCCTATGGCGAATACAACGAAGAAATGGTGCAAGTTGTACCGCGCAGCGCATTTGAAGGCGTAGAAAGTGTAGAGCCAGGCATGGCATTTACCGCCCAAACTCAAGGCGGACCAGTACAGCTAGTGGTAACCGGCGTAGAAGGTGACGATATCACCGTAGACCCAAACCACCCACTGTCAGGCAAAACGCTAGGCTTCACCGGTAAGATCATCGATATACGCGATGCAACCGAAGAAGAAATAGAGCACGGCCACGCACATGGCGCTGGTGGTCATCACCACTAAGTTCTACTGAACATCTGAAGCCCACTTTTTAGTGGGCTTTTTTATGTCAAAGCATCAGCTGGGCTGACCATACCGCGTTCATGCAGGCCAACCACATGGGTATAAATTTGAGTTGTCTCAATAGAGTTGTGACCAAGAATTTCTTGAATGTTGCGTAAATCAACGCCTTGTCGCAGCAGCTCAGTTGCAAATGAATGCCGAAATGTATGGCAGCTAACACGCTTAACTATATTTGCTTTTTTTGTTGCGTGCTTTATTGCCCGCTGAATTTGTTGAGGGCCTATATGGTGGCGGCGTTCGACGCCCGAGCGAGGATCAATAGAACACTTGTCAGCGGGAAATAGGTACTGCCAACCAATTTCATATTGAGCATTTGGGTACTTTAGACTTAACCCATTAGGCATAAACACGCCAGCCAAACCTGCATCCCTATCTTCTGCGAATTGACTTTTAACAAAATTGATTTGAGCTTCCAATGGCCGAACAATAGATGCGGGTAAAAGTGTTCGTCGCGACTTATTCCCTTTGGTCTCCATTAAAAATAGCCCGCCATTTTCGATGTCGATGTCTTTTACACGTAAGGTTACCACTTCCTGTATTCTTAAGCCGCTACCATACATAAGCAAAACACATAGCTTTTTTATTCCAGCAAGATTATCAATAATGGCTTTGGCTTCATTGACAGCCAAAACCACAGGGACTTTGCGCGGGTTTCTAGCTAATGCGAAACTCAAATTACTGGTGTCTAAACCCAAAAAATCACGAAATAAAAAGACCAGCGAATTTAGGGCGATTCTTTGCGTGTTAATAGAGCAGTTACGCTCGTTCGACAAATGAGTTAGAAATAACTCAACATCAGCCAAGACAAAATCAGCCACTGACCGATACGCTTTAAAATAAATAAACCGCTTAACCCAGTGGCAATAGGTTTTTTCTGTACTGTAAGCTAACCCTTTAGAGCGGATAAACAGCCTAAAGCAATCATTGAACTTTGTAGAACCGCTATTAATACTTTGTCTCACGTCAATAACATCTTTATTCATACACAAATCCTTTTCTGTATGAATAAACAGTAACCCAGCCGACTGTTTAAAACTTGTGATTGCTATCACATATCTGCAATGTTCTTCAATAATTTAAGTATTAGAGACGTAAAACAACGATTAATCGCGGGTTATAAGTCACCGCGACGCTTTTGCCAAATAACCCTTTTAATTCTGATTGGCCAATAAATTCCTACTCTTTTAAAATCAATAACTTAGAGAGACATATAACACTGACTAATGCGTCGCCGCGACGCATTAGCCGGGTTGTTAAATTGACAAGATTAACGGAAAGCTACAGTATGACTGCATTGTAAAAATAATTTAGGGAAGACGCTCCGTATTAAGCGTCTTTCGGGGATATACGTCGCTGAGACGTTTAATAAAATGTTAACATAATCAAAAAAGGAGTTATGTATTGCATGTTTGAATTCAATAATTTTCAAATGAAGATTATTCAGCCTAAGGATTTAGACCCCTACTACTATTTTGGTTTTTGTGATATCTCAGAAGAAACAAGATACTTTACAGGTACGACCGAGCATTTCACTAAAGAGCAGATTGAGTCATATATCCTCAATATTTCGGAAGACACCACTCGATATGACTTCCTGATTTCTGAAGGTGATGAAATAGTTGGGGAAGCGGTACTATCGGATATAAATGGAAACAATTGTCATTTTCGAATAGCAATATTCAATAAGAAAAACTTCTCTAGTGGTATTGGATTCTCAGCAACAAAAATTCTGTTAGATTTTGCTTTTAGTGAACTTGATCTAGAGGTAGTTGAATTAGAAGTATTTCCATTCAATGAACGAGGAATTGCCTTGTACTCTAAGCTAGGATTCAACCTAGTAGATCAAGTTATCGATGATGAGGCTAAAGAACCATATAGGGAAATACTCATAATGCGATTAAACAAAGAAAACTACGTTCGCAGTTTAAACTAGTAATGTTAACAATCCATTGCAATGGACTCGGAAAAAGCTCCTCGCCATTGAATAGGGGCGTTATTTGCTAGCAGGAGATCAAACTTGCAGAAATATCTAATCTTTGGCTTAGTTGTATGTATTACTTCTATAGTAAGTTTTTCCTTTGGTTTTGTCCTCGGAGATCTTGATAGCAAAGAAAGAGAGTTCCAGGTAGAAGTGGCTATAGAGAAGCAAATAGCAGCGCTAGAAAGAGCAAGTGATGCAAATATGTATTCTAGTGAGCCTTACAATAGTTTCATGTTTTCTATCATTCTTCTCGAAAGTATTATCGAGAACCCGGAAATGGCTCATACGAATATTAAGTCAATTCTAGTGCAGGAGTTACGATCGAGGAAAGATTCAGTTAGGTCTTATTGTGGCTCAAGGGCAACCCAAATGTTTAGATCGTCGTGTGAAAAAGCCGTTGATAAAGCAGAACAACTTGTTGAGCAGTCTGGCAAATAACAAATTGCTCCATCGGACATTTTTTCCGTTGCTTGATTTTGGTTTTATACGCTATGCTAAACCAAAATCAAGCAACGGAAAAAATGCAGCTGAGCAAGGCGTTAAGAGAGCGTATGGGTATTTTTCTACTACTAGAGATTCTTGTTTGGGTTTTACCTTTAATGCTCTTTCTTAAAATATTAAGGAGTAACAGAATTGAATTGGAGTCGAGAAGCGACACCCTAAAATCATCTTTAATAATAGGCCTCTTAATAAGCCCATCATTGATTGTTTTTGGTTACGGGTACTTTATTGTGCCGTTGATATATCTAATTCCAATAGTTAGTTTTGTTTTTATCGGTGACTGGGTAAATATATTAGCAAATATCCGAAGTTGGAAAGCGGAAGAGTTTTTATTGTTCGTAATGCTACCTTACGTAGTGGTAGTATCAGCTATATTTACAGGGTTGAGGTTATGGCCGCTCTTAACAAGGCGCTGAAACTAGCGGCCTTAAATCCACCGCTACGCGGTAGGCCTTGGACTCGTTCCTCGCCGTTTAGCTTTGCGTTAAGGTAAAGGAATTACTTATGAACATACTTCGGGCATTATTGGTAATTTTGTTGGCGACATGCTCTTTCTCAGATCAGGGATTGGTATTAAGGTTTACCATTGAAAAAAGCGACGGATCAGATTTTTCTTATAGGTATGAGAATGCTGTACTAGTTTCATTTGATAAAGAGCACAGTTTCCAGATTCCCAATCAGTATGAATTAGTCGTCGTAGCAGAAAATATTTCACCAAACAAAGCTAGAGTTCGTTTTGAATACAGTGACATTCAAGGTGATAAACCAAAGTTTATAGATAAGTATGAAAATCTAGTTATTGTTGACGAATCTGTCTCAATAACACAACCTAAAAACCTAGGTAAGAGCGAGTACAAACTAACTCTAATTTCATCGTATGGTGAATTACCTTAACAAATAATTGTTGTTCAAGCCCAAAACCCTTGCTTCGCAAGTGGGCTTCGGACTCGTAAACTCGCCGCAAAATGTAAGCGTTCAGGCTGTATAAAAACCTCCAAAACCTTTATTAATTGGTTTAAAATGGCGTAACTCAAACGGAGTTTGTTTATGCCAAAATTCATTCCTTATGATTTTAACCAAAGCTCCATGGTCGTGATT
>NZ_JBKEGY010000010.1:0-120856 GCF_046710285.1 Reinekea sp. | reverse complement strand
CAAGGCGAGGGTCAGCGGTTCGAACCCGTTCACACCCACCATAATGCGGAGCGGTAGTTCAGTTGGTTAGAATACCGGCCTGTCACGCCGGGGGTCGCGAGTTCGAGTCTCGTCCGTTCCGCCACTTCTCCTAAGTATAAAAGGAGCGTTAAGTGTGACAGCTTAACATCGCGACCGAAGCATAGCTTAGGGCCGCGAGCCGGAATGCCGGACCATCGCGTCTCGTCCGTTCTGCCACTTCTCCTAAGTATAAAAGGAACGTTAAGTGTGACTGCTTAACAAGCCGCAAGGCTTTAAATTACTACCTGGAGCGGTAGTTCAGTTGGTTAGAATACCGGCCTGTCACGCCGGGGGTCGCGAGTTCGAGTCTCGTCCGTTCCGCCACTTTTCCTAAGTATAAAAGGAACGTTAAGTGTGACAGCTTAACATCGCGACCGAAGCCTAGCTTAGGGCCGCGAGCCGGAATGCCGGATCGAAGCGTCGAACCGCATCTGTCTGACCGTTCCGCCACTTCTTCTTTATCCAAGTCTCTTCTCATCTATGCAGTGCTTCTTTTCCAAACTATTTTAGTGCAACATTCCGATTTATATCATTAACATTATCGTAACGTTCAGTATGCCTGTAGCAAGCTCTAGTTGTGTAGCATTTGTTATTCCTTGCCATCAGTGCACACCCAACAAAAAGGAGTATTTAACTAGTGGTATTGCTTGAAATTTGTGTCGATACAATAAATGGCCTGCATACAGCAGTTGATAATGGCGCCGATAGAATAGAGCTATGCTCAGCATTATCGGTGGGTGGGTTATCACCGTCCTTTGCGTTGTTAACCGAAGCACAAAAAGTGGGCGTTCCTGTGCACGTCATGGTTCGTCCAAGAGCAGGAAGCTTCAAATATTCACCCGAAGAAATTGATGGAATGATCCAGGAGATAATTCACGTAAAAAGCTTGGGTTTATCTGGGGTGGTTTTTGGTGTTGGTACAGAAGTGGGTTTGGATTGGCCTGCGTTGAAACAGTTGTGTTTAGCAGCAGCAGGCCTTGATATTACAGTACATCGAGTAGTCGATTTGTTAACTCCGGAAGATAGGTTAGCGGCGCTCCCCAAGCTGGGTATTTTAGGTGTCGATAGAGTCTTAACTTCTGGAGGACTTACTAAAGCAGTCGATTCGATACCTGAACTTAAGCAGCTTATTGGCGCGGCACCTGAAAATATGGTTGTGATGCCTGGCTCAGGTGTGACGGCAAGTAATATTGAGGAAATATTAGCAGAGACTTCAGCGACAGAAATACATACCTCCGCCGGTATAAAAACGGATAACCAAAGTGCTAAATCTCTCGAATTAGGCTTCGAAAACATTAATAGCCGAGAAACCAGCGCATCATTGGTGCGACTATTGAAGAGCCTTTGTTAAGGTTATGTCATAAGTTCAGCCTTCAGTATGGATTGAGTCTAATATGCCTCGATCTAGCACAGCCTCCCCCTCGGCTCGCACTTTAGAGCAATTACCAATACCGTAATGATGACTTGCACCGTTAAACTGACTGATTTAGAGTGCTAGGCCGAATTTAACGTAAAAACGCTGTTAAAATGGCTTAAATTCGCATATTGAGCACCGACAAGTTCACACTTTCGAAAAATAATTATAAATAAAGTGGTAACTGTCGTTATAGTCACAGATATACGCTAGATTATTTCGTACTATTCGAATACTAAATATACCGTGACCCGCAGTATCAGAGAGTGTTTTGAGGCTATCTATGTCATCCAGGAAGAACAAAGAGTTATTTGAGGCAATCTGCTTTTTCGGAAAAAAAGCCGTTATCAAAGAAATGCGTTATTCCGAATTTGAAGCTGTACTCGATGGTGTCGTGGGCGTTTCCGAACTCGCCAATAAAACAGTGAATGCAGCTTATGTGAAAATAAATCACTCGTTAATGATTCACAGCATTGTTACCTTTACTATCGAGTTCAATGATCGAGGCTTTGCCGATGAAGACTGGAATATCCCACTTCGCCATTTGGCAGAAAACGCGGGCCCAGGTCCAGATTTAGGCGCCGGACCGATTCGTTTGGCCTGTCGCAGTCAATGCTCAGTTTCGTGGTATCAACGTGAGCTGTGGGAGCCAAGTCAAGATGGCGTCAATCACTTCGTCCTACTGAGAGATGCAGTTAAACGTAATAAGCTCGGGTTAATAGTTACCGATTTAGACAATGACGATATTCCAACTTTAATGGTCGCGCCAGTTAGCAAGCCTGCGCCAGAAGTGCCTGTTATATCTGAAACTGTCGAGGTCCCTACATTAACTCCGGAACCAGCGATTGATGTAAATGCAAAATTAGAAGCACAAGCAAAAGAATTTCAAAAACAAGTAGATATGTTGGTTCAACGCCAGAAGCAAACATTACATGGCTTAGATGAAAAATATAAAGATGAA
This sequence comes from Reinekea sp., assembly GCF_046710285.1. Lineage (GTDB taxonomy): Bacteria > Pseudomonadota > Gammaproteobacteria > Pseudomonadales > Natronospirillaceae > Reinekea. The sequence goes on along the minus strand of NZ_JBKEGY010000010.1, from coordinate 118,421 downwards.
ATCGATCAAGTTAAGCGGGCAATGCGCAATGAAACGCAAACTTATCGGCATCAAGCGCAAGAGTTAGAGCAACAAGCGAATCATAACAAAGTTTTGCTCGAGAAAATTCAGGCACGTAATTCACGGCTTGAGCGTGACCACATTCAACTTGAAGATCAAACTGAAACTCAAAAATCACAATATGATGACTTGAAAGATGAGTACCTAACGTTACTGCGTAATCAGCGTTCAAGTGATGATGAAGAATCTGAGAAAGTTGTCGAGCTTAAAGAGCAACTCACGTTAAAAAGCGTGGAAATGGATGACCTGAAAGATGAGGTGACTCAACAAAAAGCCATTGCAACTGAGCTACAAGCCAAGTTAGCAAGCTTTGAACAGCAGAATCAGCGCGTAGCAGATTCAAGTAGTGAGGAAATAGAGAGTTTACGAACACTCCTAACCGATAAGCAATCGGAAGCGGCTTCATTAGCGGCGAAAGTCACCCAACTAGAAGGTTCGCTTGAGAAAATAACAGCGCAGCTTGAATCTGAAAAAGCAAAATCTACTCAAGAATCAGGTCAGCTTAGCCAGGCTGAAGTTGAAAACAAAGCTCTCGAAGTTGAAAACAAAGCTTTGAAAGAGCAGTCAAAGTCAACAGAGTTTAAGTTGCAAGAAGCCAATCGCGCCTTAGCAGCGTTAGATACTAAGTTTGAAGGTGTTAAGCAAGAGCTAGCTGAGGCTGAAGCCGCAGAAACGTCTTCATCAGATTTATTTGATAAAATGGAAAGCTTAGAGTTAGTCTTTGTGGCTTACCATGCCGGAGCAGGCCATATAAGCTTACCCGCTCGTCAACTAGAAGATTACCTTGAGAAACCTTTGGTATTCGCAGCGCAAAAATGCAGCGTAACTTTAGGTCAATATAAAAGTTGGCTATTGCACTACGACAACCCTGAGTGTGGTGAATGCCATATTCCTGTAAAGCGCATTGATACCCCTTCTGATTTCCAAGCAGGCGTAAATGACCGATGCACTAAACACCGAGTCGATAGTGGTAATGTCGCGATGTTCCGAAGATCTAGTTAACGTTTATGCAAGCAATCCCAATCGCCCCTTTAGTGGCCACCTCATGGTTCGGCTACCGCAATGTCAGTATTATACGGGGTGATTTACTTCACCCCGTCGTTTCTGGAAATAAACTCTACAAACTCATTCCAGTTTTTGAGCAACTCGAGAAAGGAGCAGGCACAACGGTGATGTCAGTGGGTGGCCGTTATTCTAATCATTTACATGCACTTGCTTTTGCAGCCCATGCACACGGGATGCCGTCTGTTGGTTTAGTTCAAGGCTATCCTGAGCAACCTTTAACGCCCACTTTACGAGACTGCCAACGATGGGGAATGACCTTGCATTGGCTCAGCAAAGTAGACTACCAGCAGCGTTATGAAGAGGAATTTTGGCAGCAATGGCAATCAGAGTACCCAGGTAGTAAGGCTATTTTAGAAGGTGGCTGGAGCAACGAGTCTATTGTAGGCGGGCAGCAATGGTGGTCAGGCATTGCATCAGATACAGATATCGTTATTACTGCTGTTGGCTCAGGCACCACCCTGGCTGGCTTAGCATTATCGGCCCCCGCTCATGTTAAAATAATTGGTATACCTGTCTTTAATGATCCAGATGGTTACCAAGGTTTAAAGCAAAAGCTTGCTGAAGTGGGCGTTAGCGAAAATCAGTATGAGTTGTGGTCTGGCCATACAGGTAAAAAGTTTGGTTCGTTGAACCAAGAGCAAGAAGAATTTGCAGAAGTGTTTTATCAGCAAAACCGGATAAAGTTAGACCCTGTCTACACCACAAAAGTGTTTCATGCAGTGCAATCAAGATTGCAGCAAGATAAAACGCTACTGAGTAAGAAAATCGCGGTTTTACATACCGGAGGACTGCAAGGGAACCGAAAATAACTGTGCTACAATAGGTTTTTTTTAGTGGTTTAGTAGAATAATGGCAAAAATTAATTGGTTTCCAGGTCACATGGCCAAAGCCAGGCGTCAAATTAGTGAAATTATCCCTAAGATTGATGTTGTAATAGAAGTATTGGACGCCCGTATCCCTTTGTCGAGTATGAACCCCGTCTTGACGAAAGTTCGCCGCGATAAGCCCGTGTTACGCTTGCTGAGTAAAGCGGACTTAGCAGATCCAGAAGTGACAGAACAGTGGCAACGTTTTTACGAAAAAGAAAAAAACATCATCGTGCTACCTATCGTGATGCAAGATAAAAAGCAGCTCGCACGCATACCTAATTTATGTCGAAAACTTGCCCCGCATCGTGGCGGAATTGGTAAGCCTATCCGCAGTGTCGTGGTAGGGATTCCTAACGTTGGTAAATCTACGCTCATCAATGGCCTTGCAGGTAAAAAAGTTGCTCGCGTTGGAGATGAGCCTGCTGTAACCCGTGCTCAGCAAAGAATTCAAATCGCAAACGATTTCACGCTGATGGATACACCTGGCATTATGTGGCCCTCGCCAGACAGTGAATTAGGTGGTTATCGTTTGGCGGCATCTGGGGCAATTCGAGATACAGCTGTAGAATATGAAGATATTGCACTATTTGCGGTAGATTATCTCGCTCAGCGCTACCCAGAGGCACTTAAAGAACGATATAAGTTAGAATCAATTGCAGAGACAGCCATGGAGTGTATGGAGGCGATAGCCCGCCATAGAGCCTGCGTTAAAGGCGGCAGTGTTGATTGGCATAAGGTTAGCGAAATTATTTTAAAAGATTTGCGCAATGGTGCATTGGGGCGAATTAGTCTAGAAGAGCCCGAGCGAGAAGTGCTGTATCGAGATTTATTAGAGTCTTAGTTTTCTAATAACGCTTGAATATGTGTCGCAGCAGAGTCAGCTAAACTTGGAAGGTGATAGCCACCTTCCAAAATTGACACAACTTTCCCATCACAGTATTGATTAGCAAATTCAACAATTTGGCGAGTTAGCCAGTAGTAGTCTTCAGTTTGCCAATTTAATTGACCCATGACATCTTGTGAATGCGCATCAAACCCAGCTGAAATAAAAACCATCTCAGGCTGGTGCTCAATTAATGCGGGCAACCATTGCTCTTCCCAAGCATGTTTCAAGTCTCGAATATCAGAAAAAGCGACCAACGGCGTTAAAACAATATGCGGATGTTTATTAGCCCAGTGACTGTTTGGGTAAAACGGGTGTTGAAAGCTAGTGCAGACCATCACATTTGAACGGTCTGCGAAGGCTTCAATGGTGCCATTGCATTGGTGAACGTCGAAATCTAAAATGGCAACGCGTTTCATTTGGTGCTGGCGAATCGCGTGCTCTACAGCCACTGCGATGTTGTTAAAAAAACAAAAACCCATTGTGGCGGCGGGTTCGGCGTGGTGTCCCGGGGGCCTTATGTTACAAAAAGCTCGTTTGAATTCACCTTTAACAATACCATCGACCGCTTGAATACCCGCACCGGCAGCAAGATAGCTCGCTTCATAGGTGTGAGGGCCCATTAACGTATCGGCATCGGCTCTGACTAAGCCATGCGTGGGGTTTATCTTTTCTAATTGCTCTACATAAGTTTTGTGATGTACACGCAAAACTTGCTCGTTAGTGGCCTTACTAGCTTCCAACACCGTCAAATTTTCCATCAAACCCGTTTCTTCGAGTTTGTTCATGATGACTTGGGTTCGCTTTGGCGACTCAGGGTGGTCGTCTCCCATATCATGAAGTTCACAATTAGGATGATAAATTAACGCTGTTGGAGTCATTTTTGATTTAGGCCATTGTTTTTAAACAGTATACGTCTAGAGTAGGGGAATCGCATCACGACTTTGGTTCAATATGCCTAAATTAACATCGTTTTTCTATCCTAAATCAATCGCTGTCATTGGAGCATCTGAGCGTGAAGACAGTTTAGGCGGGATTGTTTTAAAAAATATTCAAGATTCAGGCTTTGAACACACCGTCTATGGTGTGAATTTAAAGGGCTATAGCCATGTTCATGGTTTCCCTTGTGTACGCTATTTACGTGAAATTAAGGAAGATATCGATTTAGTTATTATTTGTGTTCCTGGTAACGGAATTACCAGTGTTTTGCGGCAAATGGGTCGGCTTAACCTAAAGTCGGCGATGATTTTAACTGGGGGCATGGCTCGGCAGTTAAGCCAATCTGATACACAAAACCGTAAAATACGTCATTTAGCCAAGGGCTTAGGTATTCGAGTACTGGGTCCTAACTGCCTCGGAATTCTAGTTCCCGATCACCATTTGAATGCTAGCTATACGCATATTGATGCCTTACCAGGGCATGCCGCCTATGTTGGTCACTCCGCAGCCCTCGGTTCAGCGTTACTCGATTGGGCAGGCGGAAGAGGCATCGGTTTCTCCCATTTTTTAACTGTAGGGGCAAGTGCGGATCTACGTATTTCGGATTTTGTCGATTTTTTTGCCTCCGACCGCCGAGTAAAAGCGATTTTAGTTCATTTAGAGCAGATACGAGACTCTAATCGGCTCCTAATTGCGTTGAGGGCAGCATCCCGCTCGAAAAAGGTACTTGCCATTCGGACGCGGCCAAATAGTAATGCACCGGCCGGTATTATTGATTTAAGTAAAATTGACGATGAATACTTTTCAAGAGCAGGCACGCTAAAAGTTGATACCTTAGACGGTCTTTTTTCTGGCCTAGAAGTATTGAGCCGAGCGAAGCCAATTTATCGCAGAAACCTAACCATTGTCGGTAACGGACTAGGCACGTCACTTTTGGCTCGCCAGTACCTTGAGGGGCATGCTGGTGAATTGTCTAAGTTTGAGCTAAATGATGCCTTGTCCAGCATGGCATGGTATCAAAAAGAAATGACTGGCAATCCGTTTATCCTACCCACACAGGCGGGTGGCAAAGAGTATATCGGGGCGTTGAAGCAATTAGAAAAAATCAATGAGATAGGCGTTATTTTACTGATACACAGCCCAAATAGGGCGTCGACGAGTTTTGATTTTGCTCAAGCGTTGTTGCCTTATATTAAACGCAGTCGACGACTTATATTGACATGCTTTCTAGGTGGCCTGACAACAAGAGAGGCTCGGCAGGCTTTTGATGGCGCAGGGCTTTTGAGTTTCGATACACCTTCCGATGCAGTAGAAGCCTACCTTACACTGGCTAAATACCAGTCTGCGCAAGAACAAATGCGTGAAACCCCGACCACCGATGCATTAGGGTTTGTTGCAGATGTGAAGCATGCTAAAGCAGTGCTCTATAAAGCACGCAAAGCGAATCGTGATTATTTAACTTGGCCAGAATCGCGCCAACTTATGCGACTTTATGGTTTTCACTTGGTCGAAAGCCTATTTGATGTCGACTTTAAAAACCTAGCGAATAATGCCCATCAGCGGCATTATCCGGCTGCGCTAAGAATTATTCATGAAACCTATAGCTACCCCTTTGCCTATCAACATGTACCTGCCGCGCGGTGGCGCGGAGCTAAAACAGATTTAGTTGATCGAGATGCCTTACTTCGAGCCCATAAGGAACTGGTCGAAGAAAAAGCGAAGCGCCTTCCCAATTCAAAAGTGTTGGGGTTTTCTGTGCAGCCTATGCGGCGCAAAGTAGACGCCCTACAATTTAGTCTAGGGATTACCCGTGAAGAAACCTATGGGCCCTTAGTATTTTTTGGTGAAGGTGGTTCACATGCCGACATGTTGGCCGACCGCCAAGTGTCCCTTGCGCCACTAAATTCAACCTTAGCAAAACACCTGATAAAAAAATCGCATGGTTATCAAGTCTTACTCGAACGCAGTGAAGATATAGATGGCGATATGGTAAAGCTAATCAATGCCTTAATTACGTTGTCGCAAATGGTCATTGACCTTCCTCGACTAAAGGGCGTCGAAATAAACTTATTAATGCAGTATGGCCAAGAGCCTTTAGTTTTAGGCGTCGCAGTTGACCAAGGCCCGAAAATTCGACCTGCTTTGAACCCTTATCCGGTAGAATTTGAAGAAACGGTAATTCTGAAAGACAAGCGTACAGTTCTTATAAGGCCGATTCGAGGCGAAGATGAGCCAATGTTGAAGAGCTTTTTCGGTTGCTTCGATGCAGAGTCGTTACGCTTGCGTTTTTTCTATAGTCGGATGAACTTTGAACATCTTGAACTGGCAACCATGAGCCAAATTGACTACCGCCGTGAGATGGTCTTTATAGCTGAAATAAATGGTGTCATGTTGGGTGAGCAAAGACTGTGGCTTGATATCAATACCAATGAGTTAGAGTTTGCCATCATGGTCGCCCCTAATACACAAGGGACTGGTTTAGCATCTATGTTAATGCGCAAAACCTTCGACTATGCCGCTAAAATAAATGCCAGTGCCGTAGTCGCCGATATACTGCCAGAAAATGGCGCTATGCTTGGTTTAGCGCATAGATTTGGGTTTGAAATTAGCCAAGAAGATGAGACTATGCGGGCCATTAAACATCTTTAAAGGCTAGCTTTTATGCTTTACGAGCTTGGACAGCACCAAATAGAACTGCCTTTTCGTCACAATACGCCAGATAACAACGGCCGATTATTACTTTGGCACGAAGGGCGTTTGTTATGTGAGGAAGGAAACCCCGTTTGGTCTGCAACTGACCACCCATTCGACGTAGATAAACTAGAGTTTATTGGCTTGCTCGATAATAAACCCTACTTCACTGGTCAGGTTATTCAAGCCGCGGGTACGGAAACCATCACCTTACGAGACCTTGCCTTAGTCAGCGAAACTTTGTTTATGTTAGCATCGCGCGCGAAAGGTTTGTTAGAGTGGCGCGCTCAACACCAGTTTTGTGGCCAGTGTGGCCAAAAAACAAAGCAAATAGTGACTGAATTTGCACTGACTTGTGAACCTTGTCGTTTACGATTCTACCCAAGAATATCACCCTGTATTATTGTACTTATCACCAATGGCGACCAAGTATTGTTGGCTCAGGGCGAAAGGCACCGAGATCGCGGTTGGTACAGCACGTTGGCGGGTTTTGTTGAAACGGGCGAATCAGCAGAGCAGGCGGTTATTCGAGAAGTGCAGGAAGAAGTTGGAGTAAAACTAAAAAATATTCGTTATTTGAATAGCCAAACATGGCCATTCCCAAATCAGCTCATGCTTGGGTTTCATGCGGAATATGCAGGTGGAGAAATAACCCCTCAGGTAGGAGAAATAGCCGACGCAGCTTGGTTTAAATTAGATGACCTACCCAAATACCCGCCTAATTTAACGATAGCGGGGTGGTTAATCCAATCTTATCTAAAGGAACGACAAAGCTGAGTGGGCTTATTTTTTCTTGTTTTGCTGTGCGTCTTTACGCAGAAAATAGTAGACACCACCAAAAAACGCGATCATTAGACCGACAACGCCAATTCCAGATAAGACAACGATATCGAGATACATAATTCACCTTTCATTTATTCAATTAATGAATCAAGTGTAGGCAATTGGATTAACAAAGGGTTGATTTGGATCAGCACTTTAAACGAATGTGCTGATCTATGTTTTAAATGAGAATTAGGCGATGCCTAATTCTAAACGTTCGCACTCCGCAAGTGAGGCGATATTGGTGAGTTCGTCAAAGTTACTGATAACAATATCTTTGGCACTACCGGTATTGTCTAGTAAACCTTGCTTCTGAAAGCGGGTGAAGACACGGCTGACGGTTTCGACCGCTAAACCTAAATAGTTAGCAATATCTGCACGCGACATAGTGAGCCGGAACGATGTTCCAGAAAAACCTCGGCGCTTAAAGCGTGCCGCTAAGTTAATTAAAAACGAAGCAATTCGCTCTTCTGCGCTCTTTTTACTTAGCAATAACATCATTTTTTGCTCATCACGGAGCTCTTTACTCATTAAGCGCATTAGTTGGCGGCGTAATTCAGGCATTCTGCCCGATAATTCATCAAGCTTATCAACGGGAATTTCACACACGTTGGTGGTTTCAAGCGCTTTTGCTGAAGATGGATAAGTAATAGAGTCGTAACTTTCTAGGCCAACTAGCTCACTGGCAAGATGAAAGCCCGTAATTTGCTCTTCACCCTCATTCGTCAAGGTGTAAGTTTTGATAGTACCGGTGCGAACTGCGTAGATCGCGTTAAATTCATCACCTTGATAAAATAGGTGTTCACCCTTTTGAATGGGTCGGCCACGCTTGATAATGGAATCTAAAGAGTCCATATCTTCTATAGATAAGGCTAGCGGTAAGCACAAAGGATGAAGGCTGCAGTTTTTGCAGGCGGTAGATAACGCCATTTGGACAACTCCACTGACATAAATAAATTGATAGAGATCAATAATACACTATTAACCACAAAGTGTAATACGAAGGTACACTTTACTCTACAGTATTTGGTTCCCAAGTATTGACGGTGGTTGTGGCCATTGGCGCGAACTGGCTATTTTCGTCAATATTAACGGCAGGAATGCCCAAAACCTGCAATGACTCGAAGTCAAAATTATTGCGATCGGCCAATTGAGATAACGAAATATTCGCCATGCTCCTAAAAATACTTTCGATACGTCCGGGGAAGTTCTTTTCCCAGTCTTGGCACATGGCCTTAATGTTTTGTCTTTGGAGGTTCTCTTGAGAACCGCACAAATTACACGGAATAATTGGGTAGTTTTTGATTTTTGAGAAATTAACGATGTCCGCTTCTCGACAGTAAGCCATTGGCCGTATTAAAACGTTAGAGCCGCTGTCGCTCAACAGCTTTGGCGGCATGGCTTTTAGTTTCCCGCCATAGAACATATTTAAGAACAGCGTCTCAATTATGTCATCTCGGTGATGACCTAGTGCCACTTTATTGGCACCTATTTGATCTGCAAAGGCGTAAAGCGTGCTTCTTCTTAAGCGTGAACAAATTCCACAGGTGGTTTTGCCCTCTGGTACAGTGTCTTGGACGATCGTGTAGGTATCGCGTTCTAAGATATGGTAACTCACACCCAGTTCTTTCAGGTAATTTGGTAAAATTTCTTCAGGGAAGCCTGGTTGTTTTTGGTCTAAATTTACGGCAACTAGTTCAAACGATATGGGCGCACTTTTTTGCAAACTTAGCAAAATATCGAGCATGGTAAATGAGTCTTTCCCACCCGAAAGGCAGACCATTATTTTATCGCCTTCCTCAATCATGTTGTAATCGGCAATAGCTTTGCCTACATCACGGCGCAGTCTCTTTTGGAGCTTGTTAAATTCGAGTTTTTCTTTGCCGATCAGGGTGTCAGTCATGAGTCTTCTATCTTGGAGTAAATTTGGTCGCGTGTTGTACCATGAGTGGCGCAATCAGTAAATGCTAGAACAGCGTTATTCTCAGAGAAGCGCCGTTATTCTAAAGTTTTCCGATCAGCCCAAAGTTCGGGTTGATGTTGCTTAATAAGCTGGTCGATATCGGCTAAACGTTCAGTCGACGATAACGGCCTTAGGTATTTAGGTGATTGTCGATCATCAATGAGATGTTGCCAATGGCCTGTCAGTTGTAAAAAACGCACGGCGAAGTGCTCATTAAAATCCAGACAACCATTTAATATAACGTCTAAATAGCTTTGCATGATAGGGCGCTCTGGCAGGGGCGTAACGTCATTTTGTGTACCAACATACACCCAGAGCTTGCCCTGGCACGGCAGTGCTTGATCGCACACAGGTGCTGCTTTATGCCAAGGTATCTCAATACGGTCATAGCCTTGTTCTCGTTTATCAAACTGAGCTAAGTTGTCCTTATCGACGGCAAAATAAACACCAGTGCAACGCGCCGTGTCGACTTGCTGTACGCTAACGGCTGTCGCTGGCCAATCTGGCGTATGGACTGACCAGTTCCGGCTGATGCCGTCAACTTCAATTGCGTAGGCAGCGCCACTGGTCCCGGTTCGATTGCGGCTGTCTTCACAAATCAGTGAGCCGTAGCCAAAAATATAATCCATGCTATTACCTTGCATTAAAAAATGTCGAATAGGCCAATATTAACGCTGTAATCAACAGTACACTACCCAAGCCGACTCTGACCGACCGCTTGGCAAGTAACGGGCGTACCACGTTAGCCGCTAAGCCTACTGAGATCATGGCCGGGAAAGTACCTAAGCCAAATGCCAGCATCGCTAGCATTGAATTAACTGAATTACCAAGGCTCATTGCGAACGCCAGAGCCGTGTAAACTAAACCGCAAGGGATAAACCCCCAGAGTAAACCGAGCGATAAAGCGGCTTTTGCAGAGGAAACCGGTAATAACTTGCGTGTTAGCGGTTGTATTTTGCGCCAAATCGGTAATCCCGCTTTTTCAAGTGAAGTGACGGCCGATGTAATGCCCATAAAATAGAATGCGGTCAGTATTAATAAAATAACTGACAAGCCTTTTAGAATAGGAACCGCAGTATCTGGTAAAACGGCAGAGGTTAGGCCAAATAGCGCACCTAAGATAACGTAAGTCGATATTCGACCGATGTTATACAGCCATAGGTAGGATTTATGAGTGCTATTGAACCCAGCGGCAACCACTAAACCGCCACACATACCGAAACAGTGACCAGCGGAGACTATACCTATAATAAATGCTGAGATTAAGGAGTTAAGCATTAGTTTTTAGGGCGTTTGGTCGGGATCAGGTGGTCGTCGTCATCAAATAAAATACGTTGGGCTGGACTGTCTAAATCGTCATACTGCCCACTACGGACGGTCCACCAAAATAGTGCTACGCCTACGCTAAGCAAAAACATGGTGACTGGAATGAGTAGAAGTAAGATATCCATTTTATTTCCTAAGCCGAATGGCATTGCCAACAACCAGTAAAGAGCTAACAGACATTCCAATAGCCGCCTGCCAAGGAGATATGAACCCCATTGCTGCTATCGGTAACGCGATTAAATTGTACACCAAAGCCCATGCTAAATTCTGCTTAATAATCCGATTGGTTTTACGTGCGGTATGAATCCCCTGGACGATTGTCATAAGGTTGTCATTGAGCAACAGCGCATCTGCCTGCGTTTTACTTAAGTCGGTGGCATTGTTAACCGCGATAGAGAGATGAGCCCCGGCTAAAACAGGGCCATCATTGATGCCATCACCGACAAATGCAGCGTACGGTAGCTTTTGTTGCACAATGTTGAGTTTTTCTTCCGGGCGAGCATTAAAAAAATACTCGCCGGTTAAACCGCGTTCAATAAAGGCATCCTGAGCATTTGCGTTAGGGTCACCGGTAATAATGGCTGCACTGACGTTCAAGCTGTCTAGTTCTGCAAACAATTGACCAATATTTGAACGTATTTTGTCATTTAGACCTAATTGCGCAATACAATGGCCGTTTATGGTCAAAAATAGCTGGGTATCCAAACTCTCGACAGCAAGCTGCTCTGTAAATTCAGCGTTACCTAGCTTCACGGTACCCAGTTCAGTTGACCCTTGAATACCATGACCTGTCACCGATTTAATGTCGCTGACATCAACAGGGCTGTGGTGAGAAGTAATAGCCGGGAAAGCTTGGGCGATAGGGTGCTCACTGTGCTTTTCAAGTTGGTGGCACACGGCTAAAAGGTCTTGATCAGACCAATTTAACTCAAGTGAATTGGGAATATGCGCAATACTCACAACACTAAACTTTCCTTCAGTTAGCGTGCCAGTTTTATCAAAGGCTATCGTATCTATTTGAGCTAAGCGTTCGAGCGCATAGCCACGAGTTAAGATTAACCCCTGTTTTTTTAGTTTACTTAAGGCTTGTGATAATGCCGTCGGTGTTGCCAAGCTTAACGCGCAAGGGCAGGTGACGACTAATACGCTGATAACCACCCAAAAAGCGCGTTCGGGCTGGTAAAAATACCAAAAGATTCCAATCAGCAGAGACACAATAAGCGTTGTCCAAACAAACTGTTGCGAGCCTTTATCCGCGAGTTCAGCAAGGCGTGGTTTATCGTTACCGGCTTGTTCGATAAGTTGCCTCAACAAGTTAAAGGAGCTATGCGCACCTAAAGCGACAACCTTCACCTTAACGGCAGACTCTAAATTGACCGACCCTGTTAAAACTTTATCGCCGGGTATTTTTTGAATTCCCGCAAACTCACCCGTAAAGCTGGACTCATCGAATTGACTGCTGCCAGAAAGCAATACGCCATCAATTGGGCAAACTTCACCGGCCAAAATTTCGACAATATCGCCAGTTTTCAAATCATTGACTGTGCATTGAACGGTTTCACCTTCTGATATTTTCCGACACAGAGTAGGTAAAACCATGGTGTTTTTGTGTTGATGCGCTGAGTGCGTTCGGGCCCTAAACTCTAAGAAACGACTCAGCACTAAAAAAAACGTGAACATATTTACCGATTCATAATACACCTCGCCCGAGGCGGTTATCGTCGCCCAGACACTGGCGACAAAAGCACTCAAAATTGCGACGGAAACACTCACGTCCATTGACATTTGTTTGGCGGCTAAGGCACGCCAAGCTGAAGTGAAGAACGGACGCGCTGAAATTAATATGACCGGAATGGTCAGAAATAAACTGGTCCACCAAAGCCAAAGTTCATGCCGTTCAATGATTTGCCCAGAATAGAGTGCGACCGCGTTCATCATGGCTTGCATCATGCCAATTCCAGCAACGCCTAGCCTTAAAATATATTGGCGTTGGGTGCGTTGAATTACTTGGTCTTCTTCGCTCGGTACAAACGGACTGAGTCTATAGCCGATCAAAAATAGTGTTTTGGCAATAGTGGATAATGTTAATTTGTCGCGATGCCAGCTAATAGAAAGCCGATGAGTTGCCGAGTTTACCTGAGCGTAGGCAACACCATCTAATTGCAAAAGCCGCTTATCAATTAGCCAAGCACAAGCTGAACAACTTATCCCTTCAATAAGAAAAATAGCTTGGTCAAGAGTTTCGTCTTGCTGACGAACGAATTGGCTTTGAACATCCGGGCGGTCGAGTAAGTTAAATTCTTGCTGGTGCTTTTCAGAAAGCGTAATAGATAGCGGGGTCTGATCAGGTTGATGATATTTGTAATAGTCACCTAGGCCCGAGCTAATAATCGTATTGGCTGCACTTTGACAGCCAATACAGCAAAACGGCTTATCTTCTCCGTCAACCGTTAAAATTAAAGGGTTGTGAGGGTTAGGTAAGCCGCAATGGAAGCAATGTGAAGTGTTCATTCCGTTTTAGGTAAAAGTACCAATTGACTAGAAAGAGGTGGAACGACGGCTTTTGCATGCAGGCGCCACATTGAATCACCACTCTCGGTGACAGGCTCTAGTTGTAATTGACGAGTTCCAGAAGTTTTCTCTGTCATCTGCCCACTGTATAAACCTGCTCCTTGATGCTCTAAGATAACTTTGATGTCACGTGAGCTTTTCGTTGGATAAACCACTAAAAAAGAAAGTTGATCTGGGTAGCCAGTCATCACGCCCGATAAGGAAAGCTGGAGATCTTGACCGGCCCAACGAAGATCACCTTTTAAGCCTAAATCACGAGCAACACTGTCTTGCTCTGTACGAACTTCAATGCCTAGGCCATCTTTATAAAAGTTATCAATAATGACGCCATCGTTAGTCACAATTGCTGTATAAAGCATCCAGAATCCAGCAAAGATAACTATAATAAGTGGTGATAAAATAAACCAAGGCCAAAACTGTTTGTACCAAGGTGTGTTTTCGTTAATCAAGTTTATCTCCAATATTAAAAATTAGCTGGACCAAAAAAGCGACTCTCTGATTTGGTTTTCAGTGAATCATCATTAATGCTTTCGATTTTAAAATGAATTTTATTCGTAGGCAGTTCGTTCAGTTCCGGAGGCAATACGAGAGTCGCGGTTACGCTTTCAGATTCACTCGCGCGAACAGATATTTCAGTATCGCTTCGGAATACTAAGCCATCCATGCCCTCAACCGTTAAATTAAAAGTTTGTGGAATGTTGGTCATGTTAATAACTTTGAGTAAATAGTTATTTTGGATAAGGCCATCGCCAGTCATTTGATGAAGGGCGCCACGGTCACGAGTAATATGTAATTCAAGAGGGACACGGCTATACAGTACCCAAGAAAACGCTATTACCATAATTAATAGGGCGCTGGCGTAACCAATGAGTCTTGGTCTTAGTATGTGGGTTTCTTTACCGGCGAGCTGGTTCTCGGTGGTATAACTTATTAGGCCTTTATCGTAATTCATTTTTTCCATGACGCTGTCGCATGCGTCAATACAAGCTGCACAAGTAATACATTCGTACTGTAGGCCATCACGAATATCGATGCCCGTTGGGCAGACTTGGACACAAAGATCGCAGTCGATGCAATCACCGAGATCTAAACTAGCAGGATCTACACCGCGTTTACGGGTACCACGGTTTTCTCCGCGAGCTGCGTCGTAACTAACAATAAGGGTGTCAGCATCGAACATGACCGATTGGAATCGAGCATAAGGGCACATATAAATACACACTTGTTCACGAAGCCAGCCAGCGTTACCGTATGTTGCTAAAGTGAAGAAAGCAATCCAAAAAACACTCCAGCCGTGTGCTTGGAAAGTAGCTAAGTCTGGTACCAGTTCTTTAATGGGTGCAAAGTAACCCACAAAAGTTATAGCGGTCACTAACGCCACTAATGTCCAAAGTACATGTTTGGCGATTTTTCGTAGCAATTTACCGATAGAAAAACCGCGGTTGTCGAGTTTAATACGAGCATTACGTTTACCTTCTGTTTTTTCTTCGATAAACATAAATATCCATGTCCACACACTTTGTGGGCAGGTGTAACCGCACCAAACTCGCCCAGCGTAGACGGTGATAAAAAATAATGCGAAGGCAGCAATAATTAGTGCCCAAGCAAGTAAGGCGAAATCTTGGGGCCAAAAAGTAATACCAAAAATGTGGAATTGGCGAGCAGGTAAGTCAAAAAGCACAGCCTGACGGCCATCCCAATCTAACCATAAGATGCCAAAATAGAGGATGAATAAAAATAAACCCCCAAAGACTCTTAGATTGCGAAAGTAGCCTTTAATTCGGCGAACGTAGATTTTTTCTCTGGCCTGATATAGATCGGTCGAGATGATTTCTGGAGAACTTGCAGCGTTTGATTTTTGCTTAGTCATTAGAACTCGTTACCAGTTACTTTCATTCATAAAGACTCAAACAAGAATTATATTAGCCTTTATGGATGAAAGCAGGGAGGCGTTGCCTCCCTTACATTTTAATTACCTAAGCTATAAACGTAACCAGATAATAGGTGTACTTTTTCTTCACCTAAAATGTCTTGCCATGCAGGCATGTTACCCGCACGACCGTTACTGACAGTGGTGATAATATCACGTCGTAAGTCTTGGTTTGGAACATCGTATAACCAAATGTCATCGGTTAAGTTAGGTCCACCCAAGGCTTGGACACCTGTGCCGTCTGCAGCATGGCATGCCATACACATTTGCTGGAATATCACTTCGCCTTTTTTAGCTTGAGAGGCAACGTGCTCATTGCCAGAAATTTGCAGAACATATTCAGTTACCGCAGAAACACCTTGATCTCCTAAGGTATCTTTCCACGCTGGCATTTGGCCATCGCGGCCTTCGGCTATCGAATGTTTAATTAGATCAGCAGAACCGCCATACAACCAATCACTGTCTGCTAAGTTTGGAAAACCATAATAGCCTTGTGCGTTTTGACCATGACACAAGGAGCAGTTATTCACAAACAATTGCTGACCCATGCGCATGGCTTGAGCGCTTTCTTGCAGCTCTTCAATTGGCGTTTCCAAAAAACGGCGGAAAATATCCCCGTATTTCTCGTCATGGGCAGCTGTTTCAGACTCCAACTGATTAATGGAGGTCCACTTTCCTAAACCATCCCAGTTACCTAATGGGTAGTAGATCAAGTAGCCAAGTGCGAAGACGATAGTGATGTAAAACATATTCAACCACCATTTAGGCATGGGGTTATTGTATTCTTCAATACCATCAAATGAATGGCCGGTTGTTTCACCTGGTTTTTCGTTATTTGGCATACGGCGAGTGAAATAAAGAAGGCTAGCGATTCCTAGAAGAAAAAAGCCTGTTAACGCAAATATGTATGCATTCCAAAAAGAACTCATTCGTTTTCTCCCTTATTGGGCTGTTGTTCTGGGTCATCTGCAAATGGTAGATTGGCGGCTTCATCGAAGCGCGCCTTATTTTTACTGCTGTATGCCCAAACGAATACGATTAAGAAAGCAACGGTGGTAAATACCGTTGCTAACGCTCGAAGATCATTTAAATCCATAATTATCGACCTGTCACAACGGTGCCGAGGTTCTGCAAGTAGTCAACAAGCGCATCAATCTCTTTAACGCCTTCAACTTCAGATGCCGCACTGGCAATGTCTTCATCGGTATAAGGAACTCCAAGACGTTTAAGCGTGCGTAATTTCTGAGCTGTTTTGTTACTGTCAATTTCTGCTTTAAACAACCAAGTAAAGCCAGGCATATTAGACTCAGGTACCACCGAACGAGGGTCATATAAGTGCGATTTATGCCACTCATCACTATAACGTCCACCAACGCGGGCTAAATCTGGGCCTGTTCGCTTAGAACCCCAAAGGAATGGACGGTTGTAAACAGACTCTCCGGCTTGGCTGTACTCGCCATAGCGCTCAACTTCTGCACGTAGCGGACGGATCATCTGCGAGTGGCAGGTATGACAGCCTTCACGGATATAAATATCTCGACCTTCAAGCTGCACTGCAGTAAGTGGTTTTAAACCAGGCGTTGGCTTAGTTGTGTCGTCTAAGAAAAATAATGGAATTATCTCAACTAAACCACCAAAGCTAATTGCGACGGCAATTAAAATAGCCATCAAACCTACGTTTTTTTCGACCTTTTCATGATTCATTATATTATCTCCTTAGGCCGCTGGCACTGCAGTGTCGACATTTTTCTCTTCGACGCCATCTTTAATTGTTAACCAGACGTTAACTGCCATTAAGATCATACCGGACAAGAACAGTAGACCACCAATTAGGCGAACTACATAACCAGGCCAGCTCGCTTCGACACTCTGTACGAAGCTATAGGCTAATGTACCGTCGTTGTTAATTGCTCTCCACATTAAGCCTTGCATGATGCCGTTAACCCACATGGATGCAATGTATAAAACAGTACCGATTGTGGCTAACCAGAAGTGAGTGTTGATCCAATCTATGCTATGCATTTCAGCTTTACCCCAAAGTTTCGGGATAGTGTGGTACATCGCGCCAATAGTGATCATCGCAACCCAACCTAGAGCACCTGCGTGCACGTGACCAATAGTCCAGTCGGTGTAATGAGAGAGGGCATTTACTGTCTTGATTGCCATCATCGGGCCTTCAAACGTAGACATGCCGTAGAAAGATAGTGAAACCACTAAGAAGCGTAAAATTGGGTCCGTGCGTAATTTGTGCCATGCTCCAGATAGAGTCATCATGCCGTTAATCATGCCGCCCCAGCTTGGTGCTAATAAGATTAAAGACATAACCATACCTAGGTTTTGTGCCCAGTCTGGTAGTGCAGTGTAGTGCAAATGGTGACCACCCGCCCACATATAAACAGCAATTAATGCCCAGAAGTGAACAATAGATAAACGGTATGAATAAATAGGACGTTCGGCTTGCTTAGGTACGTAGTAGTACATCATGCCTAGGAAACCCGCAGTTAAGTAAAACCCTACTGCGTTATGGCCATACCACCACTGAACCATGGCATCAACGGTGCCAGCATAGGCAGAATAAGCTTGGGTGGCGCTTACGGGTAACGCAGCACTGTTCACAACGTGCAATACCGCAACGGTAATAATGAATGCAAGGTAGAACCAGTTACCGACGTAAATATGAGGCATTTTACGTCTCATGATCGTGCCAGCAAATACTACTAGATAAGAAATCCAGACGACCGCAATCAAGATATCAATTGGCCAAATAAGTTCAGCGTATTCCTTAGTAGAAGTTAAGCCTAAAGGCAGGGTAACAACTGCCGCCACAATCACCGCTTGCCAGCCCCAGAAGGTAAAGCTTGCTAAAGGACCAAAAGCTAAACGTGCCTGGGAAGTACGTTGTACTACATAGTATGACGTAGCCATTAATGCACAACCGCCAAACGCGAAAACAACGGCGTTGGTGTGCAGTGGACGCAGGCGACCAAAGTGGAAATATGGTCCGAAATTTAGCTCAGGAAAGGCCATTTGGGCAGCGATAATGACACCGACTAGCATGCCGATGACACCCCAGGCGACAGTCATAATAGAAAACTGACGAACTACTTTGTAGTTGTAGGTTTCCTGTACTTGGGACGTGTTAATTGCATTGGTCATTGATACGTTTCCAATCGTTTATAAATAGGGTGGGTAAATGCGGCGCCAGTATGCTCATAGTGTCAATATTTTGCAAATGACCTAAATCAATCTTTTTAAGCATAGTGCTTTACATTCAAGGAGTTGGCGATCTAGTTCAATTGTAGTAAAAAAAAAGCACCTTTCCAATTGGAAAAGCGCGATTTTGACTATTTAGAGTATTAATGTTGGTTTAAGCAATTTGACTACGCTTTAAACGTATTTGATCAACATGTTGCCCGCGTTGAATTAATGCTTGAACCCGTGCATCCAGAGAAATGCCATGGCGTACATTTTTTAAGCGCACTGGGGTATTACTTGCACAGCAACCTTTATGAGTTATTAAAGAGTCATTGTCTGAGGTAGAGACCAACAATGCTTCTGCGATCTTGTCTTCAACTCTAATGGTGACTGGTTGTAAATTACCGATAATATATTCAACACCAAATAGTAAAGAAGTGCCTACTCGTTGCAACCAGCGAACCACCGCAAGGCGGCCATTGCTTTCATTGCTAAGTTTATGAACAATAACATCACCAACGGAAAGCTCTAAGTTACTGTTGTCTTTGTCTAGCTTGACGCATGCTCCGGTTTTGCTGATGTTAACCGTTGAGCTGCTTAGAAGTTTATCATCATGTGATTTAGGCGAACGTAAATATTGGTGAATTGCACTCAGGCCTATTGCTGTGCGTGCCGTCATCGCGCAGACGGCTCGTTCAAAGCGGCGCGTAGATTCTTGCTTCCAAGACAATAAAACTTTTTTCAGTGTCATGAATGCATCAATATTATCGGACCCCTCTGGGAAACCAATCTTGTCAGCTGACATGGATTTGCGTAGCTGACTCATATGCAGTCTTACTTGTTCAATAATGGGTAATGGGTTGAGAGCTCTGATATTTTCATCGTTAGCGACGCCTTCGATGGTTCTCGCAGAAACTGCACCGTTAGATAATTCTAAATCTAGGTAAAAGTAGCGTGAATTAAAATCACGAGATTCTTGATGGCGTAAGTGAGCTCGAAATGACCATTTGGTAAGGTAGCAATCTAGCATTGTTTGCTCTTTATCATTCAAGTGATCGGGTTGAGCTGCTTGAAATAACAATAACTGCTTATATCGGCTTTCAATATCTCGACTGTCCGGTTTGTTGTTATGGAAGTCGGTTAAATACCTAGTTTCTGCGAAGAAGTAAACACGGTTCAATTCTCCCCATAAGCCATCAGGTTGAGTACGGCGCTGTGCACTGTAATCTTGCAGTTGTTCGCTCAATGAGCAGATCACCCAGTAAACGAAATTAGCCAGCTCTTCTTTCGAATGAGGAATAGCATCGCGCAGTAGTAGTTTGGTGGCGAATGCAAACTCGCGGTTGAGCTCAGGTAAGCTCGATAATTGCACCGCTGATAACACTAAACTGCCATTGCGAACTTGCCGTATAAATAAAATATATTGGTTGATTAGGCTTTCCGTTAAAGAAAGCCGTGTATCGCCACCAAGTGGCATGCGATTTAAGTTTCTTAAGTTGGTGAGTACCTTTTCTAAATGCTGATCAAAATCTGCCACGCTCAAGACTTGGTTAACCAGCACGTCACGATATAACGCAGCGCTATCTCGGCTAATATGCAAATTCTGCTCTGGCAACTTGAGTCGCAATGATGCAATGCTCATTAGCTTCCCCTCCCTGTTGATTTGCTAAGCTATAGTTGTCTTACTATATAAAGTAGACTGGTTTTTGAAGTGTGAAGTATTTAATGTAATTCATGTGAACTGGGTCACATTATTGGCGTTATATTCAGGTGGCTGGCTTTGAAATGGTCTAATTGCAGGGTTAAAACGTAGTTTTTGCTTTGGTATTTATTACTGATATGCTCGACACCGACTATAAGGGAGAAGCTGATTGGCTATGCAACATACAATAAAGGCGTCAGTCTATGGAAAAGTACAAGGAGTAGGGTATCGGCTGTTTTGTAAGAAGGCAGCGAAAGAGCTAGGCCTTACGGGCTATGCATTAAACTTACCAGATGGACGAGTAGAGGTCTTGGTCACGGGGACAGAGGCTGCGCTTGAACAAATGGTGGATGCGCTTAATAAAGGGCCGAGATTTTCTGTGGTAGCTGGCGTAGATGTTGAGCCACACCCAGTAGAGAATTTAACGGGTTTTATGACCGGTTAGCATTTAATCATCTTGGTAGCGCCAATATTGGTACCAGTAGTTTAATACTCTTCTCGGATACCAAGTTTGGCCGCGGCTGCCGTTGTAACGTGCTAAAGCAGGAATGACACTGCCTTTTTCAACCTCTATATAGTGCGCCAGTATTGTTGTGCCGTAACGTAGGTTGGTATCAATATCGAGTAGGTTGTCGTCATCTCGACCAATTTCTTTTTTCCAAAATGGCATTATTTGCATCATGCCTCGAGCGCCTGCAGAAGAAATAGCGTAGCCATTAAAAGCACTTTCAACCTGTATTAGTGCTAAAACCAAGCCCGGTTCAAGATTTGCCCGAGCGGCTTCGGCGTGAATTTTAGTCAGCAATTGAATACGCTCATCAGGGTCTTCGACCCACCGCTCGAGTTTGCCCGACATGGCGGCCAACCAAACTTGCCCTACATAGGGGTCTTCAAATGAGGTGCTTTGATTGAGTGCTCTACTTAATGCATTGGCAAGGTCACCATCGTTCGACTCTGCTAAAGCCGAAAAAGATAGAAAAACACTCATCAAATAAGCTATTTTGTACATATTAAGCTTCAGTTTCATAAAAAAGCTGCCAAATTTAATAAAATCAAACGGTTATATCTTACATCATTCATTAATCGGGTTAATTCTTTTATTTTTCCCTGTATAATACTCCACCTTTGCGAATAGAAACTGAATCGGGATAAACAATGCGTAGCCAGTACTGTGGAGCTCTAGATAGCTCATATATTGATCAAACTGTAACCATTTCTGGTTGGGTCCATCGTCGCCGTGACCACGGCGGTGTTATTTTCCTAGATGTGCGTGACCGAGAAGGGCTAATGCAGGTCGTATTCGACCCAGATGCCGAAGAAAGCTTTAACACTGCCGATAAAGTGCGCAGTGAGTATGTTATAGAAATTACCGGTTTAGTGCGTGCACGTCCAGAAGGCACCGTTAATAAAAATATGCGTACTGGCGAAGTGGAAATGCTTGGCCGTGAGATCAAAGTACTGAATAAATCTGCCACCCCGCCATTTCCGTTAGACGAGTACTCAGGCGTTGGTGAAGACACACGCTTAAAATTCCGATATATAGATTTGCGTCGTCCTGAAATGCAGCAGAAGCTTATTTTACGCAGCAAAATCAGCTCAGCTATTCGTCGAAGCCTAGAAGATCAAGGTTTTATCGATATTGAAACGCCAATTTTGAACCGTGCCACACCAGAAGGCGCGCGTGATTACTTGGTGCCGTCACGTACTCATCCAGGTTCATTTTTTGCTTTGCCGCAATCACCGCAGTTGTTTAAACAGTTGTTAATGGTGGCCGGTTTTGATCGTTACTACCAAATTGCAAAATGTTTCCGTGATGAAGATTTACGTGCAGATCGCCAGCCAGAATTCACCCAGATCGATATTGAAACCTCGTTCATGGATGAAGCCGGTATTATGGCCATCACTGAAACAATGATTCGTGAATTGTTCAAAAGTGTTTTAGATGTTGAATTCGGTGACTTTGCACAAATGCCATTCTCTGAAGCCATGGAGAAATACGGCAGCGATAAGCCAGACCTACGAATTCCATTAGAATTAGTCTCTGTTAATGATTTAATGGCCGGCGTAGAGTTTAAAGTATTCTCAGGACCAGCAACCGATCCAAAAGGTCGAGTCGCAGCTTTAAAAATTCCGGGCGGCAACAGCCTGACCCGTAAGCAAATAGATGATTACACCAAGTACGTCAGTATTTATGGTGCAAAAGGCTTAGCTTATATAAAGGTCAACAACAAAGCGGATTTAGAAGAAGGCTTACAGTCTCCTATCGTTAAGTTCTTACCCGTAGATGTACGCAAAGCCTTGCTTGAGCGGTTAGACGCCCAAGACGGTGATCTCATCTTCTTCGGTGCAGACAAGGCCAGCATCGTAAACGACGCGCTAGGCGCATTGCGTTGCAAAATTGGTGAAGATTTAGACCTTTATACGAAAGAGTGGGCACCGTTGTGGGTAGTCGATTTCCCAATGTTTGAAGAAAACAGCCAGGGTAACTTAACCGCACTGCATCACCCATTCACCATGCCGTCTTGTTCAGCTGAAGAATTGATCGCGAGCCCAGATACTGCATTGTCACGCGCCTATGACATGGTGCTAAACGGCGTTGAGCTGGGTGGTGGTTCTATTCGTATTCACAATCAAGA
This sequence comes from Reinekea sp., assembly GCF_046710285.1. Classification (GTDB taxonomy): domain Bacteria; phylum Pseudomonadota; class Gammaproteobacteria; order Pseudomonadales; family Natronospirillaceae; genus Reinekea. The sequence goes on along the minus strand of NZ_JBKEGY010000010.1, from coordinate 95,769 downwards.
CATGCAAAACACAGTTTTTGATGTGTTGAAAATCAGCAAAGAAGAGCAGCGCGAAAAATTTGGCTTCTTGTTAGACGCCTTGCAGTATGGTGCTCCGCCACACGGTGGTTTAGCCTTCGGACTTGATCGCTTAGTTATGCTAATGACCAACTCTGAATCTATTCGTGAAGTGATCGCCTTCCCTAAAACTCAGTCAGCCGCCTGTGTCATGACACAAGCACCTGGCCAAGTTGAAGCCGAGCAGCTTAAAGAACTCAGCATTCGAGTTCGTAAGCCAGCTGCAGAAAGCTAAGCAATCACCTTTGTAAAGGTTCTATTAACACGCCCGACTTGCTTCGGGCGTTGTTATTTAAGACAGAGTAGTTTTTGGAATCAATATATTGATGTTTTTTGATTTCTCTTAAAGTATAAAAGTGGCTAAATATTAAAAGGAGAGAGGTGACAAATTAACAGGGTATGAGATGACATGGTTGTCATCTTTGAGCGCCCATGGACGGGTGCACAGCGCCCCTGTTAATTTGTTACCACTCTCATTGGCATTGGCACTCAAACAGAACGAGGATAAAACCGTGGCCGGTCACAGTAAATGGGCAAATATTCGTCATCGTAAAGCGGCGCAAGATGCTAAGCGCGGCAAGGTTTTCACGAAAATAATTCGTGAATTGGTCGTCGCAGCTCGACAAGGTGGTCCGAACCCTGAGGATAACCCAACGCTACGCAGCGTGATCGATAAAGCGTTAACGGCCAACATGAAGCGTGACACCATTGATAAAGCCGTTGCTCGTGGCGCCGGCAATATGGAAGGCGACGCCTATGAAGTGATGACTTACGAAGGTTATGGCGTCGGTGGTGTTGCCGTTTATGTTAAGTGCTTATCTGATAATAAAAACCGTACTGTGGGTGATGTCCGCCATGCTTTTACTAAGTGTGAAGGCAATCTAGGCACTGATGGCTCCGTAGCGTTTTTGTTCGAAACGGCAGGGCAGTTGTTTATCGAGAATGGTAATGAAGACGCCATTATGGAGATCACATTGGAAGCCGGTGCCGATGATGTTATCAGTAATGATGATGGCAGTTTTGAAGTTCGAACTAGCCAGCAAGACTTTTTAGCCGTCAAGCAAGCGCTCGTTGCAGCAGGCTATGAGCCTGAAGGCGAAGTCACCATGTTGCCGAGTACTGAAGCAGAAGTTGTTGGTGAGCAAGCAGAGCAAGTGCAAAAATTGATCGATATGCTCGAAGATCTAGATGATGTACAGGCGGTTTATACCAACGCCTCCTTTATTGAAAATGAATAAGTTATCATGGCCTTAATTCTCGGGATAGACCCAGGTTCACGTAAGACAGGCTTTGGCATAATTAACCAAGTGGGTCAAAAAGCCAGTTACGTCACCAGTGGCGTCATTCGCTTGCATAAAGAGCCAGATTTACCCGCTCGGCTTAATTTGATCTTCGAAAGCATCTCGCAAATTATTGAAGAATTTTGTCCGCAAAGTCTTGCCATCGAGCAAGTGTTTCTCGGTAAAGGGCCCGATGCCGCTATTAAATTAGGTCAAGCGCGAGGGGCTGCTATCATTGCAGCAACACAAGCTAAGTTAGAAGTTTATGAATATGCCGCCCGAAAAGTAAAGCAATCGGTCGCCGGTAACGGTAATGCTAACAAAGATCAGGTGGGTTATATGGTGCAATCCATCTTAAAACTACCTGGGGTGCCACAAGAAGATGCCGCGGATGCATTGGCCATTGCCTTGTGTCATGTATATAACCACGCCGGTTTAATAAACATTGCTGGCGCGAGTCATTCAAGAAGAGGCCGTGCCGTCTAATGTCAGTGCTATATTGGATCGATCTATTTGGCGTCGCTGTCTTCGCAATGGCAGGTGCCATAGAAGCGGCACGAAATCGCTTTGATCTATTTGGTGTACTGGTATTGTCATTTGTATCTGCACTGGGTGGCGGTACATTAAGAGACTTATTGTTAAATGTTGCGCCCTTAGCCTGGATTGGCGACCTAACCTTGGCCTATGTTGCGCTCATTTCAGGCCTAGCCATGTTTTTATTAGCCAAATTCGTGGCCGTACCGTTTCAAATGATGCTATATGCCGATGCTATTGGTCTTGCTGCCTTTACGGTCAGTGGTACACAAACCGCAATAGCCCTAGATATGCCTGCTCTAGTTGTTATTATGATGGGCATGTCTTCAGGGATTTTTGGTGGCATCATTCGCGACATTATGGCGAATGAAATTCCGCTTATATTTCGTCGAGATGTTTATGCAACCGCGTCTTTAACGGGCGCTATCTGGGTCTACTATTCTCAAAAATTGGGCATGCCCATCGATATAGCAATGCTGGTCGGCTTTAGCCTAGTTATGATTATACGCTTTGCAGCGATTAAATGGCGTTTGTCATTGCCTGCGTTTTTAAATACTGCGTCCTATCGCAAAGAAAATCACCCGAGGGAATTATGATTGGTCGTCTATCTGGCATTTTGATTGAAAATAAAGCACCGGAATTATTGGTTGATGTGCACGGTGTTGGCTATGAGATAAAAGCACCGCTATCGACTGCGTTTGCCCTACCAGCCATTGGTGAGACCGTGGTATTGCACACGCATTTAGCGGTACGCGAAGACGCCCACGTGCTTTATGGCTTTAATACCGAGCAAGAGCGAACTCTATTCCGTACACTCATTAAAATTAGTGGGGTGGGTCCAAAGCTTGCGTTGGCTATTTTAAGTGGCATGGAAACCATGCGCTTTATTCAGTGTATCCAAGATCAAGACCCGGGAGGTTTAGTGAAAATACCGGGTGTTGGCAAAAAAACCGCAGAACGACTCATTGTCGAGATGAAAGATAAGTTAAGTGCACTAGGCTCCGCCGGTGCAGCGTTGATGACTCCACTGGAGGCCCAAGTTGCACGAGTCGAGCGCCACGATGCCTTAGCAGATGCCGAAAGTGCCTTGTTAGCATTAGGTTATAAGCCAGCTCAGGCGACTAAGGCAGTTGAGAAAGTCGCCGTTGAAGGTATGACTTCTGAAGCCATCATTCGCGCAGCATTAAAAGCTATTTAACGTCATAATGGCCTGGCTACTTTGCAGTAGCCAAGTTTTTAAGTGAGAGAAGATGATAGAAACTGATCGCTTTATCAGCCCTGTAGAGGAAAGTCCGAGAGAAACCAATCAAGATCGCGCGATTCGTCCAGATACGCTCGCAGACTACATTGGCCAGGCAGCCGTGCGTGAGAAAATGGAGATATTCTTAAGTGCCGCTAAAAAGCGAGAAGAGCCCCTTGATCACACCTTAATATTTGGCCCTCCCGGCCTTGGTAAAACAACGTTAGCCAATATTATTGCTAATGAAATGGGTGTGAATATCAAAACCACCTCGGGCCCCGTATTGGAAAAAGCAGGTGATTTAGCCGCCATGCTGACAAATTTGGAGGAAGGGGATGTACTGTTTATCGATGAAATTCATCGGCTTTCGGCGCATATAGAAGAAATTTTGTACCCAGCGATGGAAGACTATCAATTGGACATCATGATCGGTGAAGGGCCCGCAGCGCGCAGCATTAAATTAGACTTGCCACCGTTTACCTTGGTGGGCGCCACAACGCGAGCTGGGTTGTTGACTTCACCATTGCGTGATCGTTTCGGTATTGTCGAGCGACTAGAGTTTTATTCAGTAGCCGACTTAACTACCATTGTGATGCGATCGGCAGAGAAAACCGATATTGAAATTGATCAGCCAGGCGCGCGCGAAATTGCTAGACGTTCACGTGGCACACCACGAATTGCGAATCGGTTGTTGCGCCGTGTGCGTGATTTCGCCGAAGTCCGACATGAAGGTTTTGTTACCGAGGCCATAGCCGATGGCGCTCTTAACTTACTAAATGTTGATCGGGCTGGGTTCGACCAACTAGATAGACGGGTGCTATTAGCCTTAATAGAAAAGTTTGGTGGAGGCCCCGCGGGTGTTGAAAACATTGCAACGGCACTCAGCGAAGAGCGCGATACTATCGAAGACGTCGTAGAACCTTATTTAATTCAACAGGGCTATTTAATGCGCACCCCCCGCGGCCGCATTGTAACCGATCTTGCCTACCTGCATTTTGATCTAAAACCTCCCCATCAAAGTAGCCAGTAAAGCTCCTAATCTAGCCTTTGTTGAAACCCTTGGTTTGCAAAGGCTTAGAAAATTATTCACCTTCACGCACTAAGTAGCTGGAATTAGTTGGCGAACTTCTTTAGCCTAAGACCATTATTCATAGTAAGGAAAATCTTGTGGGCGAAACGTTGTCTTACTGGCATTTAATTGCCAATGCCTCTTTATTGGTTAAATTAGTAATGCTCGTATTGGTTGGCCTGTCTATTTCAACATGGGTCTTTGTCTTTGAGCGCCGGAAAGTGATGAAGGCAGCTGCGACGAGGTTTGCTGAGTTCGAAGAGCGGTTTTGGTCAGGCATTGATCTGGCGCACCTATATCGCCAAGTAAATGCAAACCCAGATGAGCTCAACGGTGGTGAAATTCTCTTTCGAGCCGGGTTTAAAGAATTCTCAAGGTTACGCGCACAAAATGTGACCGACTCTGACGCCATAATGGCAGGTTGTCAGCGAGCAATGCGAGTCGCCTTAAGTAAAGAGGCCGAACGCCTCGATGCTCACTTATCCTTTCTAGCGACCGTCGGCTCTACAAGTCCGTATATCGGTTTGTTTGGGACCGTATGGGGCATTATGAATTCCTTTTTAGGCTTGGCGTCGGTAGCGCAGGTTTCACTTGCCACGGTAGCCCCAGGCATTGCTGAAGCTTTGATCGCTACGGCAATGGGTTTGTTCGCCGCCATTCCTGCCGTAATTGCCTACAATAACTTTTCTGCACGCGCCGACAAAATGCTCGGAAACTTGGATATCTTCGCCGAAGAGTTTGCCGCGATATTGCACCGTCAAACGCATATTTTGGCCAACCAAACTAAAAAGCAAGGTGCGTAATCATGCTGCTTCGTAAACGCCGTAAACCGGTCGCAGAAATGAACGTAGTGCCTTACATCGACGTAATGTTGGTGTTGCTTATTATTTTTATGGTGACCGCGCCCATGCTCATTCAAGGTGTTGAGGTCGATGTGCCTAAAGTGTCTTCGTCGCCTTTGACTATTGATGAAAAAGAACAGCACCTTATTATTGCCTTGACTAAAGAAGGTCAGGCATTGATCGAGCGTGGTGATGAAGAACCAGCTAAGGTCGATGACGCAGGCGTTGCTAATTATGTTTCTGGCATTCGCAAGCAGCAGCCTGGGCTACAAGTTTTGTTGCGAGCCGATTCTTCAGTGCCTTACGGTCGAGTCATGACGGTTATGTCGAGTTTGCAAGCAGCGGGTATGGAGTCAGTTGGTTTGATAACAGAGGCGCCCAATGAGTGAACAATGGGTTGATCCATTTAAAGGGTTTAGTGTTCCTATTGTACTGGCGATAACCGTACATATCGTTGTTGCTGTTATAGTGTTTAGCTCGTGGAGTTTTTCGTCAAATAAACCAAAAGCCTTTGAAATACCCAATTCTATCCGTGCGGAAGTAGTGACGATCGCGAAACCTGAACCCAAGCCTGTCGCTAGGCCAAAGCCAGCACCCGTGACCAAGCCAGCTCCAAAGCCTGTCGAAAAACCGAAGCCAAAACCAGCTCCTGTGGTTAAGCCAAAAGAAACGGTGGTTAAACAACCAGAAGTAACCGTACCTAAGGAACTAACTTCAAAGCCAGAACCGGTTAAAGCAGAGCCCGCAGTCGTAACACCAGGTCCAGAAGAAATTGCCAAGGCTGCTGCCAAAGCCGCAGCAGATCAAGCAGCACAAGAAGCGGCATTGTTTGATGACTTTTTAGCAGATTTAGATGCTGAAGATGCCAAAATTGTCGATAAGTTAGCCGAATTAGACGCGCAAAAAATCCGCGCAGAGCAAATTGGCTTGGAAATTGATAACTATACGGCTGCCATTACCCAGCAAATATCACAACGCTGGTCTCGACCGGCCGAATTAAGATTGAAAGATTTAACCGACTTAGAAGCTAAGGTTTCAGTACAGCTTTTACCAACAGGTGAATTAGCCGCGGTGACTTTAGTTGAAAGCAGTGGCATGGCGACCTATGATCAATCTGTCCTTAGGGCAATTGAGCGCGTTCGTCGATTCAATGTGCCAGATGACCCAACGGTATTCGAAGCCGGTGGTTTCCGAAGCCTTATTATTACTTTTATACCAGAGGATTTAATTGCGCCATGAATGTTAGACGCCTAGTGTCGACTTTAAGTGTGTTCTTTTTAATGACCCTAATGCTGCCAGCCTATGGTGATTTAGAAATTGTGGTTACAAAGGGCTATGACACCAAAACACGCATAGCCGTGGTGCCGTTCTTTTGGTCTGGTTCAACAGTGTTGCCAGAGAGAATCGAAAACACCCTAACAAATAATTTTGTGCGCACAGGCCGATTTGAGCCGCTAGCGCCAAGCGAAATGTTAAGCCAGCCGTCAACAGAAGAGGGTGTGTTTTTTCGTGATTGGCAGTTGTTAGGTCAAGAGTATTTAGTCATTGGCACTTTAGAACCATTGCAGGCTAACCAGGTTAAAGTGCAAGTTGCCTTATATGATGTGGTGAAACAAACACGCATGGTGCGAGTGACTCAAAATATAGGCATTTATCAGTTACGTGAATTCTCCCACTCAATCTCCGATTTGTTCTACGAGCGCATTACCGGGGTAAAAGGTATCTTTTCAACCAAAATAGCCTTCGTGACCCGTAAAGCATTAGGGGAGGACGAGTTTGACTATCGTTTGCAAGTTGCCGATGCCGATGGGCAGCGAGCGCGAACCATCTATAAATCAAGAGAGCCAATCATTTCAGTCGCTTGGGCTCACGATGGTAAAAAGATAGCTTTCGCCAACAAAGTAGGTGATCGCTGGAAAATATTTATTCAAGAGCTGGCAAGTGGCCAAGTTCGTTCAATTTCGGATGCTCAAGGTTATACTAGTGCGCCAGCCTTTTCGCCTGACGGCAGATATTTGGCCTATGTGTCGAGCAATAAGAATAGTCCTGAAATCTATTTATACGATTTTCAATCAGGAAAATCGGAGCGAATCACCAGAAATAGCTATATAGATACCGAGCCTAGCTTCTCTCCAGACGCAAAATCGCTTGTTTTTACCTCAGAAAAGGGAGGTAGACCACAAATTTACAGATATGACCTTGCCAGCAAGCGTTCAGAGCGATTAACATTCGAGGGATCACAAAATTTGCGTGCTCGTTATAGCACCGATGGGAAGTATTTAGTTTTTGTTCATCAGTTTGAAGGTCGTTTTCACATAGCCGCTATGGATTTAGCGACTCGTGACATACGAATCTTAACTCAGACGAACTTAGATGAATCTCCTTCGATTGCTCCAAACGGTACGATGTTGGTTTATGCAACCCAAAGAGATTCTCGAGGCGTTCTTGCTTGGGTTTCACTCGATGGTCAAGTAACCAACCAAATGAGGTCTGATTTTGGCGATGTATTGGAGCCCGCGTGGTCTCCGTACTTGAACTAAGTTTAAAAGCAGTTCAAGATAGACAAGTCGGCCGAACTTAGAATAAAGTTAACGGACAAACAATAAATCAGAAGATGGGATAGTAAAATGGCTAAATCCAAATTATTTACTGCTGCAGTATTCTCTTCAGCTCTTGTACTAGTCGCCTGTGGCGGTAACACACAAGACGAAGATACATCAAACACAACTGAATCAACAGGCACTGCGACAGTAGAGCCAGTTGTTGAGCTAGTCGTAGATGAAGAAATTGTTCTAGATATTGAACAAGTTGAATCTGACGCGATGGTTGAAGTTGACGACATGGTAAGCGACATCGATCAAGCATTGCTTGACCAGACGTTGGTTTTCTTCGATTTCGATAAATCATCTATCCGTCAAGATTTCATCATGATGTTAGATGCACATGCGATGTTCTTAATGAACAACCCTAACCAAAACGTTGTTCTTGAAGGTCATGCTGATGAGCGTGGAACTCGTGAATACAACTTAGGTTTAGGTGAAAATCGTTCTAAGCAAGTTGCAACATACCTACAGTTGAAGGGTGTTTCTGCTGCTCAAATCGACGTAGTAAGCTACGGTGAAGAGAAGCCGTTATCTTTAGGTAAAACTGAAGCTAACTATGCTGAGAACCGTCGAGTTCAAATCGTATACAAGTAAGCTGAGCTAATATGCATCTAATGTATAAGATAATAAGTGCTGCCCTTTTGGGCGGCACTTTTTCGTTTATGACAGCCCCAGTTTATGCGGCGGTGCCTGTTGTACAGTCCCAAGCAGATCATGTCGCTCGGAGTACTGACGCAGTCCCGTTGAATCGCCAAGCCCCTACGGCTACGGCGGATAATGCTGTGCTTGAGTCACTGCTGTTCCAATTACAAGATTTACAATCGCTTGTCGCAGAACAGCGCGGCATCATCGAAGAACTTCATTATCAAGTTCAGGTGTTGCAGCAAGAGCAGAAAGAGCGTTACGTTGATCTAGATCGCCGTATCATGTCATTGCAGGAGCAAGTAGCTTCTCGGCCGACTGGAGCTGAAACACGCTTAGAGAGCGCTACATCAAACGAGGCACTATCCGATGAGGATATCCTGGCGCAATATAATCAAGCAAAAGATTTAATGCGCGAGCGAGACTTCGATAAAGCAATCGCACAGCTATCTGTGTTTACGAAGCAATACCCTGAGCATCCATTAACGCCAAACTCCTGGTATTGGATTGGTGAAATATATTTAGTGCAACGCGATACCACCGGTGCGCAAAAAGCATTCGAACGAATTGTCAGTGATTATAGTGATCACGACAAAATGCCAGACTCGCTTTATAAGCTGGGTGTTATTGCTCAACAAGCCAGCAATGCAGCCTCTGCAGAACAGTATTTTAATCGAGTGATCAAAGAGTTTCCTGGTACACAAAGTGCCAAACTAGCGACTGCACGGCTAAACGCCCAATAAAAAAGCCACATGGAGGCCACTGCTGTTTGATAGTTTAAAGCGGCCCATTGCTTGGAATTCGGTGTTTGAAACATGGATGTTTAAATCAAGCCCTCATGGACGAGTTTATGGTGACCGAAATTGCAAGCGGTGGGCCGCTGAACCCCGTCTAAAGTATGATATTTATGGGACAGCAGTGACATGAAGGTGGTTTTTTGTCTTAATGTTATGCCGTTTCGTTCATTTTATTTCTTACCTTGTCGATATCACTTAAAATACCCTTCAAATTTAATTAGGTAATCCAGATGAAACGTAAAGCAGTCGTTCTATTAAGCGGCGGGCTCGACTCGACCACTGTCATCGCCAAAACTCAGGCAGATGGCTATGAGGTGTTCGCGTTGAGCTTCGACTATGGTCAGCGACATGATTCAGAGCTAGAGGCGGCAAAAAGAGTTGCTGCTCAATTCGCTGTAACCGAACATAAAATTGTACCGATGAATTTACGCAGTATCGGCGGATCAGCTTTAACGGACGATAGTATCGAGGTACCTGAAGAAGAGACAGAGGGTATCCCCGCAACCTATGTGCCTGCGCGCAACACGGTTTTTCTATCTATTGCGCTGGGTTGGGCTGAAGTGCTTGATGCCGACGCTATTTGTATAGGCGTCAGTTCGGTTGACTATTCTGGCTATCCAGATTGTCGTCCGGAATACATTTCGGCTTTTGAGACTTTGGCAAATTTGGCTACAAAACGTGGTGTAGAAGGTAAGTCAATGAAAATAATCACACCATTAATGGAGTTAAGTAAGGCGCAAACGATTGAATTGGGGCACAGCTTAGGTGTTGATTATTCTGTGACGGTGAGCTGTTACCAGGCCAATGATGAAGGTGAGGCTTGTGGAAAGTGCGATTCTTGCCGCTTACGCATCAAAGGTTTTGAAGATGCAGGCATTGCAGATCCAACTCGTTATTTTACGGTTTGAGCTACATTACATGGGGGCTGTAGCCGATTATTGATTGGAAATTCCTTTTAATATCTTTAAAAAACAACGACTTGGACAATTTTTTTTCATTAAAGTCTTGCGTTAGCAGGAAATTTCAATATTATATGCGCCTCTTTCGGGGGTCGTTAGCTCAGTTGGTAGAGCAGTTGGCTTTTAACCAATTGGTCGTGCGTTCGAGTCGCACACGACCCACCACTTAAGAAATTGAATGTAAGTGGTTGATTTTACTTGAAATTGTGGATTTCGCTTTGTAAAATACCGACAAGAAAAGGGTCGTTAGCTCAGTTGGTAGAGCAGTTGGCTTTTAACCAATTGGTCGTGCGTTCGAGTCGCACACGACCCACCAACTTTTAAAGAAAGGAGAGCCTAGCTCTCCTTTTTTGTGCCTGTTAGAATAACCTAATCTACCCACCTATCGAGTCATATGAAAACTTTAAACCAATTATCCGACCTCATTGTTAATTTTGACGTACCCGTTGCCCAGCGTACCTCTGAGTTAAGTCATCAGGAAGTTGAGCGTTTAAACGAAGAAATCATAGATCGTTTGAAAGCACAGAATGCGGTGTTAGTGGCTCATTATTATACAGACCCGTTAGTTCAAGCCTTGGCTGAGAAATCAGGCGGTTTTATTGGTGATTCGCTAGAGATGGCGCGTTATGGTCGTGACGTTAAAGCCGATACAGTCATGGTCGCCGGTGTTAAATTTATGGGCGAAACGTCCAAAATACTCAGCCCAGAAAAACGCATTCTAATGCCAACCTTAGAAGCGACCTGTTCACTTGATCTTGGCTGCCCAATTGAAGAGTTCAGCGCCTTTTGTGATGAACACCCCGATCGCACAGTTGTGGTGTATGCCAACACCTCAGCGGCCGTTAAGGCTCGTGCAGATTGGGTCGTGACCTCCAGTATTGCATTAGATATCGTTGATCACCTTGATCGACAAGGTGAAAAAATCCTTTGGGCACCCGATCAGCATTTGGGCGGCTATGTTCAAAAGAAAACCGGGGCCGACATGTTGCTTTGGAATGGCAGCTGTATTGTTCACGAAGAGTTTAAAGCTCAAGGCTTGCTTGAGATGAAGGCGATGTACCCAGATGCAGCGATATTGGTGCATCCTGAATCGCCAGATGCCGTCATTGAAATCGCAGACGTTGTCGGCTCAACAACACAACTATTAGAAGCCTCGGCAACCTTGCCTAACCCTCAATTCATTGTGGCGACAGATCGCGGTATTTTTTATAAAATGCAGCAACGTTCACCAAAGAAGTCGTTTATAGAGGCGCCAACAGGTGGCTCTGGAGCGCAATGTCGCAGCTGTGCTCATTGCCCTTGGATGGCCATGAACGACTTAGAACGCATCAAAGCAGAGCTAGATGCGCCTAACAATGAAGTGTTTGTGTCAGCTGAATTAATTAAGAAAGCCGCAATCCCTTTGAATCGAATGCTCGACTTTGCAAGTCAACGCAAACGATCATAAAGCTCATTCAGTTGCAGCAATTGGCTCTTTAAACGGGCCAATTGATTCGTATTATGTTCCTTCCCTAAGGCATTTCGCAGTAGAGCGAGTGCCTTTTCTTCCTGACCCGATTGCCAATAGTAAGTTGCCTGCCATTGGGCTGCTGCTGTCGGCTGGCAGAGAGCACTTGCTTGTGCCACGGTTTCTAGCGCATCTAAACTGAGAGGGCTGTTGAGGATGTCTTTTGGCATGGTTTGCCAAAGATCGCAGCTTGAATCATGCTTCAACATCAGTGCAACACGAAGGGCTGTTAGCCAGCCAGGGTAGAAGCTCGGATGTTGATCAACGAGTGTTGTCAATTCGGTTAATAATTGGCTATCAGAGCTTGAATTCTGATAGCGATGTAGACTCAGTGCGTATGTATAGTGGGGGTCGTTTGTTAGTGCAAAAGGCGGTAAAGGCGCTTGATTGTCTATGGCATCTGACCACTGCTGGAGTTGAAGGCCGGTTTTATTTTGATCGTGGTCTAACACTAACAGATTGATTAGATCAAAAACGCCAGGCAATGAAGATCGGTTAGCGTCATTTGAATATGAACCAAGCTTAGCTGAACGAGTCGACCCTAATGGATGCGACCGTAAAAACTCAGTTTGAGTGTTCGCAAAAGTTTGTTGGTCCAATCGGGCAAAGAAGTGACGGCCAGCTTGGCTGTTATAACCCTGCTGCTTAAGAAGATCTTGACCAAACTGATCAGCTTCTAGCTCCATCGCTTGGCTAAAACTGAGGTTTTGTTGGCTTGCCGCTGCAAATGAACTCAACAAGGTAGCATTGGCTGCTTCGGGGTTATCATTGGCCAATAGCATTGATAAAACGATACCTGAGACAATAATCCAGCCTTTCTGAGCACGGTCGGCGCTTAAGCGCGTAAAGTGGTTTAATGAAATGTGTCCCATCTCATGAGCCAATACCGATAAAAACTCGTCTTCAGTCTGTGCGAAGCGCCAAAGCCCTGTGTGTATGCCAATCAGGTTGCCTGGTAAAGCAAAGGCATTTATGGTGCTGTTATTGATGAGAATCGGTTGAGGAGCCTGAGCAATGCGCAATTCACTGATTTGAAATTGCTGAATTTTTTGCGTTAACCAATAATGCGCCCAGTAGTTGTTTTTAATACTGCCTTTGGAGTTTAATTGGCGAACCGCATAATCGCGAAAGGTATCTGAGTCTTTCTGTGTCCAGTCTAGTGGTTGGTCACCGAAGTCCCCCCAAGCATTGATGCTTAAGCAAGTAAAAAGCAGGGCGGAAAATAACCGTACCAACATATATAGTGCCTTGTTTGTGAATGCGCGAAGTAAAATCTATTTATAGATTGGTTACATGTGCGACAATAATAACTAAACTTCCTAGAATAGACATTTGAGGCTTGTAATTGAGTTGTAAAACAACCCCGGACCAAACACTTGATGCGAGAGGGCTGCGTTGCCCACTACCTTTGTTAAAGCTTAAGCAAAGCTTGTCGAGTCTAGTGGTTGGTGACTGTATTGAAGTGTTGGCGACCGATGCCGGTGCAATGCGAGATATCCCCGCATTTATTAAGTTAACAGCCCATACTTTGCACGAGCATCAAGCGCGAGATAATGAATACTATTTTTTGATTGAAAAGGGTCAATGATTTGAAGCTCTATCGTGTAGTTACTGATTTCTTCCATCGCTACTTTTCCGATGAGGAAGCCGTCATACTGTTTTTCTTATTTTTGATCTTCTTTTTCTTACTTTATTGGTTCGGAAAAATACTAACGCCAATGTTCGCAGCCGTGATCATTGCTTATTTGTTATCACCACTAATCGATAAAATAGAGCGTTTTAAAATACCTCATTCAATTGCAGTGACGTTGGTTTTTCTCTGTTTCTTTGGCTTGGTGACAGTATCTTTGTTGATCCTTATCCCTTCGTTAGTGCGCCAAGTGAGTAGTTTGGTAGCAGACGTGCCACGTATGATGGGCTTGTTACAAACTGAAATAGCAAGCTTACCAATGCGCTTCCCAGATTTGTTTTCTGATGAAGTTGTTGGTCAGTGGGTTACAAGCTTTGATCTGAAGAAAGTGGGGCAGCAGTTATCGCTCTGGCTGCCAGATGTCCTGAGCTTCTCGTTATATACGATACCAAGCCTAATTTCATTTTTAGTTTACGCGATTGTCGTACCTTTGATGGTGTTCTTTTTGCTCAAAGATAGAGAGCAGTTGTGGGGCAGTTTTAAAAACATATTGCCGGAACGGCGCCGATTAATGAATCAAATTGCATCTGAAATGAACATACAGATTGCAAACTACATACGCGGTAAAGCGGTAGAGATTCTTATTGTCGGCGGGGTATCCTATATCACCTTGCAGATTCTCGGTCTGGAATATGCAGCGTTGCTAGCCGTACTAATCGGTCTATCTGTACTAGTGCCCTATATTGGAGCAATATTTGTCACCATTCCCGTTTTTGCGGCGGGTGTACTGCAATGGGGCTTTACGCCAGATTTATACAGCGTGCTGATAGCCTATTTAATTATTCAAATGCTCGATGGTAACGTGTTAGTTCCATTGCTGTTCTCAGAGGCCGTAAACTTGCACCCAGTCGCCATCATTGTCGCGGTGATTATTTTTGGTGGCGTTTGGGGTTTTTGGGGGGTGTTCTTTGCCATTCCATTGGCAACCTTAGTTAAGGCTATTTTTAATGCATGGCCTAAGCATCAGGAGCTTGAAAATACAGGGGCTTAGTTAGTCCCTGTGCGTTTACCTTCTTCTGCTTCTATTACAGCAATAACCTTGTGAACGTGTTCTCTGACCTCAATATCACGCCATGCTTTTTCAAGAGTGCCTTGGTCGTTTATAAGGAAGGTACTGCGGCTGACACTTAATATTTGGGTGCCAAAGAGCTCTTTTTCACGCAATACACCGAATAAATCACATAATTTACCATCGTGATCGGAAATTAATTCAAACGGTAGAGATTGTTGCTCTTTGAACGCCTCATGGGTTTCGAGAGTGTCGCGGCTAACACCAAAGACTAAGATATTTTTCGCCTTAAAACGCGGGTAGTTCGCCGCAAAATCTTGATTTTCAATAGTGCAGCCGGGCGTATTGTCTTTCGGGTAGAAGTACAATAAAACACGATATCCGCGTAGTGCTCGCAATTGAATGTTTTTGTGACTCGTTGCTGGAACGATGAAGTCGGGTATTACTTGTCCTTCCTGAACCATGCCTTCCTCCGTTTGGATCAGATTATTTGAAAATATTGATCAAGGATTAATCAGTATGGCTCAATATTTTCGTTTTGCCAGTTTTCTCGCTTGTACTGACTTAAACCCCTCAGTACCATTGGCATAATTCTATAAAAGAGTAGCAAGATTATGATAACTGGCAGCTTGGTTGCAATTGTGACGCCTATGAACCCAGATGGGAGCGTTGCATGGCAGAGTTTCGAAGATTTGATTGAGTTTCATATAGAAAATGGTACAGCAGCAATCGTCGTTGTCGGTACCACAGGCGAATCATCGACACTTGACATGAAAGAGCACGAAGAAGCCATTCGTTTTACCGTCGATAAATGCCAATCACGCATCCCAGTGATAGCAGGTACTGGCGGCAACTCGACCCGTGAAGCGATTCATCTGACTCAAGCTGCAAAAGATGCCGGAGCGGATGCTGCACTTATCGTTACGCCTTATTATAATAAGCCGTCTCAAGAAGGATTATATCAGCACTACAAAACCATCGCTGAAACCGTTGATATCCCTCAAATTCTGTATAATGTACCAGGGCGAACAGCGGTAGATCTACTGCCAGAAACGACGCTACGTTTAGCCAGTATTAAAAACATTGTAGGTATCAAAGAAGCAACGGGTGAAATGGAACGAGCTATATTCTATAAAACTCACTTGCCAGCCGATTTCGCGCTGTACAGTGGCGATGATTCAACCGCACTGGAATTCATGTTGGCTGGTTGGCACGGTGACATTTCAGTGACCGCTAACGTCTCACCAAAAGCAATGGCCAGTATGTGCAAAGCAGCACTAGAAGGCGATAAAGTCCTTGCTGAGCGTTTAAATGAGAGCCTAATGCCGTTACATAAAGATTTGTTTGTTGATTCGAATCCAGTACCCGTCAAATGGGCTTTGAATATCATGGGTCTTATTCCTTCAGGTATTCGCTTACCCTTAGTACCCTTAGATGAATCGCATCATGAAACTGTCACAAAAGCATTAATGGAATCTGGAATACTCTAATTAAATGAAATCATTCAAAGTAGGTGCAATCTCACTCTTTATAAGTCTGATAGTTGCTTGTGGCTCAAACCCAACAATCGTCGAATACGATGCGAGCATAGCAAGTAAAGATGATCATTTACCCTTGCCAGCAGATGCGCCAGCGTCGGTAGAGTTGACCGAGATTAACGTAGCTCGTCTAACCGTCGATATTAGCGCCGAAGAAGATTCGGCCTTACGAACTTCCTTTACTGTTGAAGAAATAGTTAACAGCTTGGGTCAAAAAACCTTAAAACTTAACCGCAATACGGCTACGAGTTGGGAGCTTGTTGACCAAGCGCTTAATGACCAAGGCATTCAAACCAGTGATCGCAACCGCTCAGAATACCGATTTGAGCTCGGCGGAACTAAGGCTGGAAAAGGTTTTTTTAAACGTTTGTTTACGAAGAAAACAGAGCCTTTGTCTTTAGTCTTGATTCCTAGTGGACAGTATACGGTGTTAAGCCTTGAATCGGCCGATGATGCCATACCCGAAGCTAGCGAAGTAGAAAGAGTTTTTTCTGCGTTATTAGATCAATGGGCAGAGTAAGCTAAATGATAAGAGTTGCCTCTTTAGGTAGCGGCAGTAAAGGCAACGCCACGCTAATACAGGCTAATGCGACTACGCTTTTGATCGATTGTGGTTTTGGTTTAAAGGACGTAGAGCAACGGCTTGCAGTCAAAGGTGTATCCCCTGGAGATCTTAGTGCCATTTTTGTGACTCACGAACATGGTGATCACCTTAAAGGTGCGCCTATGCTGGCGAATAAGTACAGCATCCCTTTATGGGCAAGCGCGGGCACTGCTCGTTTTTTCAAGCGAGATGTGCCTACGCATCAGGTACTTAACCCTCATGAAAAGTACACTATCGGCGATATTAGCGTTGAACCCGTGACCGTACCTCATGATGCTACCGAACCCACTCAATTTGTGTTCCATGCATCAGGTGTTCGCGTGGGCTTACTAACAGACCTAGGCTCAATTACCGAGCATGTTAAAGAAGTCTATAAACACTGCAACTTGTTAATGCTAGAATGCAACCATGACCCGCAAATGCTGTTAGATGGCCCTTACCCTTACAGTTTAAAAAAGCGAGTCGGTGGTGATTATGGCCATTTGAGTAATCAACAAGCGGTAGAGTTGCTAAACAGTGTCGATAAAGACATGTTGTCGCAGGTATTAATTTCTCACATTAGCGAGCAGAATAATGATGAACAACTTGCTATAAATGCGGTAGAGGCAGCGCTGGTCAATCAAAATGTCTCAGTGTTGATGTTAACTCAGGCCGACGGTTGTGATTGGCTTGATGTCACCAAAGAATGAATTATCGCAGTGGAGTCGTTCACTGCGACATGTTTAAACCCTAACGAGGTCTTTCCAGATGGAAAAAACAGGCGTTTTATACGCAGGCAAAGCTAAAACAGTACACACGACCGCTGATGAAAATCTTATGGTTCTTGAGTTTCGAAACGATACCTCAGCCTTTGATGGAGAGCGAATTGAGCAACTCGACAACAAAGGCCGTGTTAACAACTTATTTAATGCC
This sequence comes from Reinekea sp., assembly GCF_046710285.1. GTDB lineage: Bacteria > Pseudomonadota > Gammaproteobacteria > Pseudomonadales > Natronospirillaceae > Reinekea. The sequence goes on along the minus strand of NZ_JBKEGY010000010.1, from coordinate 78,486 downwards.
TACGTCATGGAAAAGCTACAAAATGCCGGAATAGAGACGCATTTTGTGAAGTTGCTCTCAGACCATGAATCTTTAGTGCGTAACCTTAAGATGATGCCGGTAGAGTGCGTTGTTCGTAACCGAGCTGCAGGCAGTTTAGTGCGTCGTTTAGGTGTCGAAGAAGGGTTAGAGGTTAATCCACCTATTTTTGAGTTTTTCTTAAAAAACGATGCTTTGCATGACCCAATGATCAATGACTATCATATCGAAACATTTGGTTGGGCGAACAAAGACCAAATAGCGCAAATGAAAGAATTAACCTTTAAGGTGAATACTGTTTTAAAAGATTTATTCGCCGCAGGAAATATGATCTTAGTCGATTACAAGCTAGAGTTTGGTGTTTTCGAAGGTCGAGTGGTGCTAGGTGATGAATTTTCGCCAGACGGCTGCCGACTATGGGATGCCCAAACCCTAGAAAAACTTGATAAAGACCGTTTTCGACAGGGTTTAGGCGGCGTTGTAGAGAGTTACATTGAAGTTGCACGTCGTATAGGTCTAACTATTTAGGCTATAATGAAAGACAAAATTGCACTGTCCGCAAATAGCTTCTACATTGTTAGCGTTTGTCGTCACTTAATTGAGGAATAAATAATGAAAAAATTGTTAATTACTGCAGCAATCGCCGCGACAGTACCTATGGCTTCTGCGAAAGTATTAATTAATATCGATGGCGGTGTTGGTTATAACATCAACTCTCTAGGTTCTGGAAGTAACTTGGCGAATGATATGTTCGTACTTGATAGTAAAACCGGCGCCACTGGTGTTAGTCCATCTTATGGTCTAAACATGGATGCAAACAATGGCTTTTATGGTTGGGCATCAATATCATTACCAGTACTTCCTGATGTAAAGTTAAAGTATGAAAGCTTGGTGATTGAAGGTAAAAATAACCTAACAATCGACGAAGTTGTTTATGGACAGACGTTCGAAATGAATGGTGATGTTGAGTCTAAGTTAGATTTATCCCATTTAGATATGGCGCTTACTTTTGGTTTACCGCTTCCAGTTGTTGATATCGATTTTGGTTTGAATATTCGTTCAATGATGGGTGGCTTTAGTGCTACAGGTCAGTTAGCAGGAAATGAGAAAAAAGTTGATGCTCCTTTCCAAATAGGCTCTACGCCACTTATCGTACCTATGGGTTACCTTAGTGTAGGCGGTACTATTCCTGGCGTTGGCGTTAAAGTATCTGGTGAACTTGCCACATTACCACTAGGTGACACTAAGATTTCTGATTGGAACATCAAAGGCACTTGGTATGCACCATTACCAACTAATATGTTGGTTAAGTTTGGTCTTGAAGGCGGTTTCCGTAGCTTCAACATGACCATCGGTGATTCTACATTAGGCGCAGATACTTCTGACTTCGCTTCTGAAGTTGGCGTTAATGGCTTCTTCTTAGGTGCAACTGCACACTTCTAAGTTGAACCACCAGTGACTAAAAAGCGATTCTGTTGAATCGCTTTTTTTATCTCTAAAACTTTATTTAACCTCAATATTTTACTCTATCAGGATTTCCACCATGATTCGTTTATCTAACATTAAGCTGCCTCTTGACCATACAGATACCGCGCTCGAACAAGCAGTTTTAGATACGTTGGGAATCGATAAATCTGATTTGCTAGAGCTTAATGTATTTCGTCGAGGTTATGATGCACGTAAAAAGACAAATATTTGGTTAATTTATACCTTAGATGTAGACACCAAACTAAATGACCTATTGCTTGATAAGTTTGCCGACAATAATCAAATTAAAGCAACACCCGATTTAAACTATCATTATGTAGCCAACGCGCCGATCGATTTAAAAGAGCGGCCAATCATTATAGGTTTTGGACCTTGTGGCTTACTCGCCGCATTAACACTTGCACAAATGGGTTATAAGCCAATCGTGCTTGAACGCGGTAAAGAAGTGCGAGAACGAACCAAAGATACCTTTGGTTTTTGGCGCAAAAAAGAGCTTAATACCGAATCAAATGTACAGTTTGGTGAAGGTGGCGCAGGCACTTTTTCTGACGGCAAGTTATATAGCCAAGTCAAAGACCCAAAGCAATATGGGCGTAAAGTGTTGACTGAATTTGTCTCCGCAGGCGCACCAGAAGAAATTATGTATGTCAGCAAGCCTCACATTGGCACCTTTCGATTGGTCACCATGGTCGAACAAATGCGCGCAACCATTCTTGAGCTAGGCGGAGAGATTCGTTTTAGCGCACGCGTTGATGATATTGAAATAAATGACGGGCAAATTACCGGCGTAACACTTGCAAGTGGCGAGCAACTGAAGTCTAAGCACATTGGTTTAGCCGTTGGCCACAGTGCCCGCGACACCTTTGAGATGCTGCATGAAAAGGGTGTTTATATTGAAGCCAAACCCTTCTCCGTAGGCTTCCGTATAGAACATGAACAGTCAATGATCGATAAAGCCCGCTTTGGTCCCAATGCTGGCAACAAAATACTAGGCGCAGCCGATTACAAACTGGTTCACCATTGTAAAAATGGCCGCTCAGTTTACAGCTTTTGCATGTGCCCAGGTGGCACAGTGGTCGCCGCTACTTCAGAAGAAAACCGAGTTGTCACCAATGGCATGAGCCAGTATTCACGCAATGAGCGCAACGCCAACAGCGCCATAGTAGTTGGTATTGATCCATCCGATTACCCAGGCGGACCGTTAGCCGGTATAGAGTTCCAACGCCAACTTGAGAGTCACGCATACACCATGGGCGGTAGCAACTACGATGCACCCGCACAAAAGGTGGGTGACTTTTTAAAGGGAAAATCTTCACAGGCCGTAGGGCAAGTTAAACCTTCCTTTAAACCGGGCATTAAACTCACCGACTTAGCGGATGCGTTACCAAGTTTTTGTATTGATGCCATTAGAGAAGCGATTCCCGCGTTCAACAAAAAAATACACGGTTTTGCTTTAGAAGATGCGCTGTTAACCGGCGTCGAAACACGCACATCCGCTCCAATCAGCATTAAGCGTAATGATGTGTACCAAAGCATTAATACAAAAGGCTTATTCCCAGCAGGGGAAGGCGCAGGTTACGCCGGCGGTATTATGTCAGCGGCTATTGATGGGATAAAAATTGCTGAAGCGATGGCGTTGAGTATCAACGAAACGACCGGTTAAGAACTTGAACCATTTAATTCTATGCCGGCGTAATATACTGAGTAAAGCGGCCAGTATTTTATTCGAAAGCTGCCTGAAAGAAAGTCAGGCTATTCCTTATCTCACGATATTAATGAAGATTGCAGGGTCTAGATGAAAACGTTTAGATAAAGCGCGAATATGCTTTGTCGTTAGGTTTCTTGTACCATTTAGAATCATCGACACTAAGCTTTTGCTACCAATCTCATTTTCAAGATCAGATGCTTTCAAGTTGTATTGGGCGATTAGAACTTTTAGCACTGCAACATCTGAATCGAGGGCTTTTACCTGCGCATTGAACGCTTCAAATCCCTCATCGTTATCTTCCCATTGCTCAATGCTATTTGCCAATATGTTGATTAAGGGTTTCTGATTGTCGTAGTCATCAATCAGTATATCCATCATGTCCAGCGCGTTTTGGTAGTCCTGTTCATCATAGATATGACTAATGAATCGGGCTTCATGAAGCAGCGCGTCAGCCTTTTGTATTACGAATTGCAGATTCATTATTCTCTCTCCCGTCGATATTTGTCACACAATTTATCGTACTCACTATGCGTAGAAATATGCTTAACATACATGCGATTATCCTTAAACTCGATAAACGCTATCATTCGTAAATTATTGCCCCCTATGTCTATGACATACCATTTGTCACGATATTTAAAGTTATCTAAGCTAGGGAAAACCTGCTTGAGCTCTTCAGATATCCTGAAAAAGCCGGAACGGAGGGTGCGATAGGTGGATACCAGTGCATGAGCATCGTTCGGGTATTTCTTCGCCGCATCGTTAAATGGCTTTCTTGAGATGACGTGCATTTGAGCTCCAGTTCACATTATGTGAACTGTAGCAGAGATGCATAAAGTTCACAATATGTGAATGTTGATTTTATTTATAAGCGGAGGAAAGTGTCCGTATTGGCCTTTCCATGCCAATTGTTTGCAAATCTCCTAATGACCGCTAAGTGTCAGCTTAAGTATGATGTCCTTTTGCTCCAAATGCGGCGAATTATCCGCCAGACTATAAAAGCAGCTAAGTGTAATTTGCAGACACTCAAGATACTTCACAACCTTAATGTTCACCAATACTGAGGCGCTTTAAGCATGGCCAATGGTAAATTAACGGTCTCTAGGCGCTGAAGAGTATTATCATTAGCGTCTACAACCCTAAAATTGTCTTCTCGTTCCGTAGGCGTTTGGCGAGCGACATTATCAGCAGTACATCTATTACACAGGTTAAAATAAAAACACCGCCATAACTAAACCAATCTGCGGGTTGATCTTTGAACGTTGCATCTAATATATGCTGCTGCCCAACTAAGGGCAGCCAAGCAATGATTGCGTGGTCCGCCGAGGAAAACTGCAGCCACATAGATAACCCCATTGGAATAAACACAACGAAATTCATGTACGATTGTGCTTCTTTGTAGCTTTTTGATTGAAACGCTAACAGGTATTCAAGTAATACGGCTAAGAGCGAAAGTGGTAGAAAGGCGAAAATAATAACCAATGCATCAAAGGTCGACATCTCGACACTTAAGCCAAACTCATTCGCTGGGTAGAGCCGAAAAACGACTAAGACCCCTAGAAACGCGATCATAAAAGTAGTCATTGATAGCAGCCACGCCATCGCGGCTTTGGCGAGAATGACTTCGGTGGTGGAAATAGGTTGCATCAACAACAATTCAAGAGAATGCCGTTCACGTTCGCCTGCGCTTGAGTCAATTACATAGCTCATACCGCCTATAAAAATAACCATTATAAAAAGATGCAGCATGCTTTCAACTATAATGGCGCCCGAAGAAGCTGGGTTCGCTGAGTTCTCTACTTGAATATCAAAGGGATGGATAATTGTTGGGTTAATGCCTCGTGCAATTAACCGAGTGGTGGATATCTGCTGGGAGTACCGGGCTAAGCTGCGCTCAATATTAGCCGCTGCTGATTGGTTGTTCTGATTCGCCAGGTTGCCTTTAATGACTACGGTTATCTTTTTCGCTTGAGACAATGCACTCGTCATGTCGGTTGGAAACTCGATACTTATGGGTGCGTCTGAGTCGTGCTCAAAACCTTGTTGGGTTAAATGGTTCTCTAGTGCTGGGTAGTGCAGGTTAATAATGTTGACCGATGTATTCTCATTACTGCTTATTTCATTTTGTAGTAAAGTGAAAATTAAAATAAACAAGCCAGGTCCCATTAAGCCCATGAAACATGTTAAGAAAAGTGCCCGCTTGTCACGTATAGCCTCAAGCCATTCTTTATTGATTAGTGCAGAGAAACGATACATTAGGCGGCTATTCCTTCATCGGAACCAATTAGCTTAACAAAGGCATCTTCAAAGTTTTCTTCGCCGGTTTGTTCACACAGTTCTTCAGGGCTGCCATGAGCGACAATTTTACCCTTCGCTAATAAGTATACCGAATCGCATAACGCCGCGACTTCCTGCATGACGTGGCTGGAAAATAAAATACAATGGCCTTGATCTTTTAATGTGCGTAAATGGTCGCGAAGTAGACGAGTACTCATGACATCGAGGCCTCGAGTGGGTTCGTCGAGTATTAAGTTCTTCGGTTGATGAATGAGTGCCTGAGCTAGGGTCAGCTTCATTCGTTGGCCTTGTGAAAAGCCGACAGATTTTCGTTCTGCGTAATCTTGCATTTGTAGGGTGTTTATTACTGAATTTACCTTTTGCTTTAAATCGCGACCACGAAGGCCATGCAGCTTGGCAAAAAATATAATTTGTTCTCGTGCAGTTAGGCGTTCGTAGTCGGCAAATTTATCTGGGAATAAACCAATGCACTGTCGTGCGAGTAGGGCGTCGGTACTTACATTAATATTGTCGATCATTGCAGTGCCAGTATCGGCTGACAGCAAGCCGTATAAAATGCGTAATGCAGATGTTTTACCCGCTCCGTTAGGCCCGAGTATGCCCGTTATTTTACTGTCTTCAGCTTGTAGCGATAAGTTGCTTAAGGCGTTAAATTGACCGTAGCTTTTTGAAACCGAATGGAGTGTTAACATGCTAGGATTACCTACTCGATTAAATTAATACCCGTCATAAACCAATGTGGTTGTGCATCTTCAAGGCAGCTTACTTCAAGGCGATCTACTTCGGCACTGTCAATAAACTTATCAATCGATGTCGACAAGCATGAATGAAATAACGCAGTATGAGCCGCGCCTTTGACCACTATATGGCGGTGGTTACTCAAACCGTTAGCAACTTCAACAGCATTACTTGGCGGTGTCACTGGGTCATACTCGCCGCTTATAAGTAAGGTTGGAATGTCACTTATTACTGGTGATCGGTCGAATGCATAGTTTTGTTTATTCTTAGGCCAATGTTCGCACATGAGTTGGTATTGTTCGGATAAAACGCCGTTGTCAAAATCATAGGCCGTTCTTTCACTTTGTTGCCATAAATCAAAATCTTCATTGCAGGTAATTTCTAAAAACAAGCCGGTTGCAATGCGTTGGTTTTGCGCTAAAGACAGTTGGCTCAGCAACGGCCGATAGTCGCCTTCGCTGGTGGCTTTAATGGTGTAAGGAATTAACGCACGCGTACTCGGGTGATAAAGCATACTGCGTAAACTAGAAAGAAATTGAAGATTACTGATTTTCGGCTCAATGTTATTGCCTTGAGTTGGGTGAGGTAACTCAACGATGGTGGCTGTTGATAGTGTTTCTTGGGCTAACTGCATGAGGCCGGCTAAATCTGGAAAGACCTGTTGGCAGGCGCTGTGTTGTGAGCATTGATCGAGCAAGCCTAACCATGATGCATTAACGCTGGCATCAAAGTCGCCAATGGCGAAGTTCATCGGTACTACCGCATCTAAAATTACACTACGAATGGCTTCTGGGTATTTCCGCATATAAACCTGAGCAATACGAGTACCGTACGAGCCGCCATACAGATTGAACTGCGGAATATTAAGTTGTTTGCGAATAAACTCTAAATCATCAACGGATTGCTCGGTACTGAAGTATCCAAGTTGATCGTTTAGTAAAGCGGCACAGTCTTGAGTCTCGTTAATGGTTTGATTGCTACCGATCTCTTGCAACAGTGCATCAATAATCGGTTCATCACAAAATAGTGGTTCGCTTTTACCGGTACCACGTTGGTCAATAAAATAGATATCTCGTTGTGTCTGAGTGCGTCGAAACGCTGGTAATACACTTGCCACCACATCGCTGGCGGCTTGACCGGGGCCGCCTGCTAAAAAGAGTAAAGGGTCGGCGTAAATATTGCTTTTAGCGGCTGCAACTTTGACTATATGAATAGAAAAAGTGTTCGCAGGATCTTGGGTTTGCTTAGGAACCTCAATGGTCATGCATTCTAAACGCATGGAAACATTATCTACGTGGCAAGGTTGCCATGTACTGGTGTCATTCGCAAAACTAGGTAAAGCGGTTAAACACAATACGCCAATGAACAAACGAAAAAATGATAAGGTTAGCTCTCGGGTCGCCATATTTTTTCCAGTATTATTTGTAGCTCGGTAGCAAAGTCTTTATGCAATGCACCGTATTGAGGGTTATCTTGTTCATGTTCCAATGCGCTAGGCCATTGCAGTAATTGCCAAAGCCCCGTTAATGCGGCATAACTGTGTAGTAGAGCACGCTCACTAAAACCACGCGGGCATTGTAACTTAGCATCAACTACCGCTGCGGTATGAGTTAACCCTTGGCTGAGTTGCAGCTTGAAGGCCAATGACACCTCAAGGGATAAATTAGATTCAATGACGCTGTGCAGCATTGCTGCCAAAGGCATAAAAATTGGGTGTGCAGAGAGGTACTCCAGAAGGCTACTACTAAGGGCGTTAGAGGCTTGCTCAGATAATTCAATCGTTTGAATTTGACCAAAAATCGAATTCAAGTGATGGCTAAACAACGCTAAAAATATTTCTTCTTTGGTTCTGAAATATAAATAGACGGTACCTTTTGAAACTCCAGCCTGGGCCGCTACATCTGAGACAGAGGGTAAATTAGGCTCAACTTGGTGAAAGCAAGTTTCGGCCGCTTTAAGAATGGCGGCACGTCGTTGTGCTTTTTGTTCTGGGGCTCTTGCGCGTTTCATGGCTGTGCTCACAGTAAAATCACCTATAGTATAAAGCTAACTAGCTCAAAGTGGGTATGACAACGCTAAGGTAACATAAAATGAAACCTGTTCTTTGTAGTGAACAAATAAAAAAACTCGAAACTCAGTGGGCCGAACAACATAGTGGTTCGACTTGGTCGTTAATGCAGCAGGCTGCAGAGTCTTTTGTTGCTCTATACGCAAGCCATTGGTCAAATAAGAATGTCACCGTGGTCGTAGGTACTGGGAATAATGGCGGTGATGGTTATTATGTTGCTTGGTTACTCCAGCAACAAGGGGCTGAAGTCTCGGTTTTTGCACCATTCGGCATGCCTGATCACACAATAGATGCTCAGCGCGCTTATGAACTTTATTGCCAAACCTCTGCACCAATTCTAGATCAGTGGCCAGAACGAACCGATATTGTTATCGACGCGCTTTTTGGTATCGGTCTCAATCGAGCCCTAAACGATGATGCGATTAACCTGATCGAACAAATCAATAAAGCTAATGTTGAGGTGTTCTCTATTGATCTTCCTTCAGGGTTAAATGCACAAACAGGCGTACCTATGCCTGTCGCGATAAAAGCCGATTACACCCTGAGTATGATTGCCTACAAGCCAGGATTACTCACTGCATATGGGCCGGCCTATTGTGGTCAGTTAGAGTTGGCAACCTTGGGTATTGAGTCGCACTCTGACTCTATATTTAACGATGAATGGCCACAGTTAATAGATAAGTCAGGCAATAGCCACAAAAGTTTATTTGGTTCGGTGTCGGTATTAGGGGGAAACCATAAAATGGCCGGGGCTGCTGTTCTAGCGGGTCATGCAGCGTTAAAGGCCGGTGCAGGGCGAGTCATGGTCCATTGTGATGCTCACTTTCAGCAGGTTGCCATTTCTCAAGCGCCAGAGTTGATGGTTAAGGTGTTGGGTAAGTCGCCATTGATGGTTGGTGAAAACCATGCGTTAGTGGTTGGGCCAGGTTTAGGGCGGAGTGTATTTTCTAGCGGAGTGTTGCAAGAAGCCATTTTAAGTGCGCCTCAGTATGGTGGAGTTGTTGATGCTGATGGTCTGCGCATTCTTGCAAATCAGATGCAAAAAATGACTGGCTGGGTATTAACGCCGCACGCGGGGGAGGCCGCAGCATTGCTCGGCATTACCTCACAGCAAGTTCAGGCTGATCGTGTCTCTGCCGTGAAACAAATCGCTTTAAAATATCAATCAGTGGTTGTGCTTAAAGGTGCTGGAACCCTTGTGAGTAATGGTACGGAAGTTATTTTTTGTCATCAAGGTCATGGTGCTATGGCAACCCCTGGCATGGGCGATGTATTAGCGGGCATGGTCGGGGCGTTTTTGGCGCAAGGACGAGCACCCATGGATGCCGCCGTTAGTGCAGTGAATTGGCATGCTAAGCTCGGTTGTCTTATCGCGAAAACGCAGCATTCAGTCTTTGCTAGCGATATTATTAAGCTCTTAGCGTTACAACCTTCCGATTAGGGTGTATTTGACCATTCCCCTTCAAAAAATAGTGTACAGAGAGTGGCTGTATCTTGTTGCTTGCGTTCAAAGCTGTCCGCATTGTTGGGCCGTTCAGGATTATCGTAAAAAAACAACTTTAACTCGGAAGTAACAATAGTGCAGGTACCAAACAAAGCGCCCTCATTCTGTACTTCGTTAGCGCACGGAGCTGGTGAATATTGAGTGTGTATAGAGCCTGAATTCACCGGTTCACAAACTCCAAAAGCGCCGCCGTTTTGGGTCTCCATGCAGGTGTTTAAACTGTTTACGGACAGTGGAGCGGGAGTAAAACAGCTACCTGCTCCTCCAAATACGGGTGCAGCACCCTCTATGGCGGCGACTTGTATAACAAAGCCACGTGTTAAGGAATAATTGGCTGCGTCAGCAACGGTAATCAACCAGATATAATTACCCGGTAATTCCAGTGTCGTTGCGGCTACTGCACCGTTGTATGTTTCTCTAAAGCCGTCAGGGTCGGTGACTTCATGCGTGATCGTTAGCTCGCCAGGATTATCAGAGCGGCTGCGTGAGGAATCTACTTCAAATAAAAGGGGTGGGTCTATGGAGTTTGCCAGTGATGGGGTGGTTGAGTAAACCAAACTGATCGGGTTCCTCGCAGGTGCTGGTGGTATAGGCAGCTCAACGGACTCTTGTAATTGGATCTCAGTCAGTGGAACCAGTGTGTTGGGGTTATCATTTAATAAGCTATCTAAGGGCGTACGAGACAGTTCATTTCCCTGATTATCTAAAACTAGCCAATACTCACCAGAAACTTCAAAATGAAAATAGTCGTGCAATCGGTCTAAGGCATCATAACTAGGGCTAGCTGGGTTTGGATCAGCTATGTAGACATCACTGAACGGATTTCGACCTTCAGGCCACATAGGGCCCATGATAGCCGCGACTTGACTGACCATTGTGGCTTCAACATCAGGGGTAAACCCGGATAACAGAGCAGTTGGGCAGCTGACATCAACGGCACATTCTTCAATGCTGCTTTGTTGGTTAAGAGTAGACCAAGCATCTAAAATCGCGTGAGTGCTGGGGTTGAAGTTAACTAGGCTGGAGGTTACTTCTGCGTCATGGCGATAGCGACTATAAAGTCGAACCGTCGTACCATCAGCCTCAGGAATATCGCTGAACATCAAGGTAGAGCTATTGGTTTGGGCAGATAACAGGTAGAAACCTTCCGCATTTGAGCCAGCACAAGCCTCATCTAGGCAATTTGTTGCCCAGCTGCCAGGTCGGCCTAAAGCCGTGGTACCACTGATACGGTGATAGCTAATATCTGCGTTTTCACCCGTTCCGGCGCCGTTATCCTCGTCTTTCGAGCACGCTAGAAGCGTCAGCGTGGCACAAATAATTAGGCTATATATTAAGGTTTTGTTTTTCATAGCAATGTAATTGCAATAATCTTGCCGATTGCGAAGATAGTCGATTAATAAGTTTTTTTCTGATTCTTTGACCAAGGTAACAGTTCAAAGGTCATTTGCCTGTAATACTGGCGAAAGTGTCATCTGAATAACCCTGTTAAGAAATATAATCGAATAAACCACTTGGAGTTATTATGAATTGGGTCATTATTGAAGGGCAGCCCATGCTGTCCGCTATTGCCATTGCGATCCTAACAGTCGCGGTGCTCTATTTTGCACGAACGGCGGTTCACCAGGCACTGTATCGAGTTTCGCGGTTAATCGCCTCGGTATTACGCGTCAACGCAAGAGCGCTTGCGCGTGTCATTGAAAACCTACGAAGCCGCAATCGAGAAGTCTTGCTAGAAATGGGGAAAGGCCAGATGGAACGTCGCTTGAATCGCGACTTCCACCGAGTTAATGAAATCGTTTCAAACGATTTATCAAACTACCCAGAACTGCAGCAATCTATCTCTCGGCTAGTAACAAAGTTAGAAGAGGATTATCATAAATCGGCTGAAACCTCGCCACCCTCTCCAGATTGGATAGAGGCAATTGAAGCCATTGTTAACCTGAAAGAAGCACAAAAAGGTAACCCCGTTATCGTCAAAGTGCTTAATGATCTATATTCCAGTTTAGAAAACCAACAGAAAAAGACGCTTGAATCTTACCGGGTCAGTGTTTCTACCCGTCATAAATTGCTGCATTCGATGATGCCGAACTGGCGCAAGCTCAACAATGCCGTGGAGCGTGTCGGAGGCACTATGAAAAATTTGATTATTCAAGCCGAAGACATTGATAAAAACATGGCGCAGTACCGCGAAATACATGCTGGAACAGATAAAGCAGAGCGCATGTTGCGGGTTTCAGCGATGAACGACTTCGTAAAATCTACTTTCATTATGGCCTGTTTGATCGGTGGCGCGTTTTTAAACTTTCACCTGATTGCACTGCCAATGTCAGAAATGGTTGGCGGCGGCGCCAGAATTGGTACTTTTACGATAGCAGAAGTGTCTGGAATGATGATTGTCGTGCTGGAAATGGTCATCGGTATGTTACTAATGGAAGTATTGCACATTACGCGTTTATTCCCGGCTTTTGGCACCTTAGATGATCGTAAACGACGTATTTTAATATGGACCTTTTTGAGCTTTATTTTCGTATTTGCATCTATTGAATCAGGCCTAGCCTTCATGCGAGACCAAATTGCCTCTGACAACGCCGCACTTAAAACATTGCTGGTCAGTGGTGAATTAGTTACCGCAGAGGCTTCTGGTAATATTAGCCAATTTATCCCTCAGACGGCACAGATGTTATTAGGCTTTGTTTTACCGTTCGTGTTGATGTTTGCAGCGGTTCCTTTTGAGTCATTTGTTGAAAGTAGCCGAGTTATTTTAGGTACATTACTCATTCAATTGTTGCACTTTTTCATCATCTTAATGCGGCTTCTGGGCAATATCGTTCGCTATAGCGTAGATATACTGCTGGCGGTTTATGACATTGTCGTGAGCTTACCGCTGTGGGTGGAAGATAAGCTAAGTAATAGAGTCGCCAGTGAAAAGCCAACTAAAGTGACTGGTTTGGAGGAGGCGCAATGAAACATTTAGGCCTGTTAATGTTGTTGTCGCTAATGTTGAGTTGTTCGAGTAATACAGAGAACCCTTATCGTGGCGTTTACCTATTGCTTGATACTTCCGGCACGTATACCAATGAGCTGGTCAAGGCTCAGCAAATCATTAATTACTATTTGGGTACTCTTACCGCAGGCGATTCCTTTGCTGTTGCGCGCATCGACAGTGGCAGTTTCAGTGAAAAAGATATCATTGCTAAGGTCACTTTCGATGGCCGCCCAAGCCAAATGAACGCCCAAAAACGTGAATTTGCAAGAGCCGTCAACGACTTTGTTGAAAATGTAGAGAGTGCGCAATATACCGATATCTCAGGAGGCTTATTGCAAGCAGTCGAATTCTTAAATGAGACAGAAGCGGGTCAAAAATATGTTCTGATCTATTCAGATTTACGAGAAGAACTGCCTGAAGGTTATAAACGTGATTTTGACTATGAATTAGACGGTTTTAATGTTTTTGCTCTGAACGTAACCAAGCTGCGTGAAGATAACATTGACCCACAAGTTTATATGGATCGGCTTGCAAACTGGCAAGGAAAGGTAGAACAGGGCGGCGGCGAATGGCATATCGTCAATGATTTAGACCGTACAGAAGCCTTGGCCTTGCAATAGGGCTGAATAACCCTATACAGTTATTAGATATATTCGTGCAGTCAGTAGAAAGTAAACCTACTGGCTGTTTTTTATGGTTGCCAATAGAATCGGTCACCGACTTTACTAAAAGATTTAAAGGATCAATGAATGCAGTTTACAAAAATTAAGAAAGCTATTTTAGGTGCGAGTGTCGTTGCAGTTGTTGCCGCGGGTGCTGCGTTTGCAGTAGATTTAAAAACTGATGAAGCCAAGGCTTCTTATGGTATCGGTTACGGTTTTGCCAACAACATGTTACAGCAGACTCAAGGTCTTGAGCTCGATGTTGAAGCGATGGTTCAAGGGGTTGAAGATGCCTTTGCTCAAGCCGATCAAGCGATCAGTGAAGAAGATATCAACGCCGCTATTCAAGCATTGCAAGCTAAGCAGCAGGCAGCGGCAATGGCTGAAAACGCGAAAGTTGCTGAAGCCGCTAAAGCTGAAGGTACTGCCTATTTAGCAGAAAATGCTAAAAAAGATGGCGTAAAAGTAACCGACAGTGGTCTTCAATATGAAGTAATCACCGCATCGGGCAGCGATGTTCGCCCATCTGAGACTGACAATATTCAAGTGCATTACCACGGAACTTTAGTGAACGGAACTGTATTTGACAGTTCAGTTGACCGTGGTGAGCCGATTGAATTTAATCTAGGTGGTGTTATTAAAGGTTGGACAGAAGGCGTACAACTTATGGCTGTTGGCGATAAGTTCCGTTTCACCATTCCTGCAGATCTAGCCTACGGTGACAACTCTCCGAGCCCGACTATTCCAGCGGGATCGACTTTGATTTTCGATGTTGAATTACTCGAAATTCTATAAGTGTTGTTTGGTTCAGGCAGCGTAAACGCGCTGCTTGAACTGTTATCCCTGCTTCGCGCTAATCTACCCACATACAGGCACTATTCTTATTGTTTAAACTGCAACACAAACCCTGATAATCATCAATTCAATGCAACTCCCTTTCCTGTAAACTATCGATGAATTTAATCCATGGATGAAACATGACTTTTCTGCAAACTCTTACGGCCTTCATGCCTGTATTGGCGGTTTTAATTTTATTGGTGGTCATGAGAATGCCTGCAACCAAGGCAATGCCACTGAGTTTGTTGGTAACGGCCGTCAGTGCGTATTGGTTCTGGCAAGTGCCTACTATTCAAATTGCGGCATCGGTAATAGAAGGCTGGATCATCAGCTTAACCATTGTTTGGATTGTCTTTGGCGCTATTTTGCTGTTAAACACATTGCAGGGCAGTGGCGCTGTTAATGTTATTCGCACTGGCTTTACGCGCATTACCGCCGACCGTCGTATTCAAATTGTTATCATTGGCTGGTTGTTTGTATCATTTTTAGAAGGAGCTTCGGGCTTTGGTACACCGGCAGCTATCGTTGCGCCATTGCTGGTTGCGCTTGGTTTCCCTGCCTTAGCGGCTGTAGTTCTTGCGTTAATAGCTGACAGCTCGGCAGTGTCCTTTGGTGCGGTGGGTACGCCGGTGATAGTTGGTATCGGTAACGGCGTCGAGGGTATTGGCCCTGAGGCACTTCAAGCTATTTCCGTGCAAGCAGTTGCCATTGATATTGCCGTCGCCTCTTTTATCCCTGTAATCATGGTTATTATTCTTACACGTTTTTTCGGACCCAATAAATCTATTAAAGACGGTATGGCTGCTTGGCCGTTCGCTTTGTTTGGTGGTTTAGCCTTTACCGTCCCTGCTTGGGCGGTTGCTAATTTACTCGGCCCTGAGTTTCCTTCCATTTTTGGCGCATTGATCGGCTTGGTACTCACCACGGCTGCTGCGAAAGTAGGTTTTTTGGTGCCCAAAAAGGTTTGGGGTTTTGAGGGTGACGAAGAATTGAACCATAGTAATGCCGTTAAACCTCAGCGGATGTCGCTTTGGTTAGCTTGGCTACCTTATTTGTTAGTAGTGGCGCTCTTAGTTATCACGCGATTAGACTTTCTACCCTTTAAAGCTTGGCTTGTTGGAACGGCGGTTACGGTATCTAATATTTTCGGCACTAACGTCAGCACGTCAGCCCATACCTTGTACTTACCCGGAACAGTTTTTGTTTTAGTCGCCTTGATAAGTGCAATTTTGCATCGTAAAAGCAAAGTCCAGGTGAAAACCGCATGGTTAACATCGATAAAATCATTAGGGCCGACCGTTATTGCGCTGGCTGCTTCAGTGCCCATGGTGCGTATTTTCCTGAATTCAGGGGTCAACACCGCCGACCTAACCAGTATGCCGCTAGCGCTTGCTGGTGCCGCTGCTGAGGCGTTTTCATCCTACTGGCCGTTCGCAGCGCCATTAGTGGGAGCATTGGGCTCCTTTATTGCGGGCAGTGCGACATTTTCAAATATGATGTTCGCTGGCTTGCAACAGTCGACCGCTATTGAGCTGGGGCTAGATCAAAACGTTATTTTAGCCATGCAGTTATTAGGCGCCAACGCAGGTAATATGATCTGTGTCGTCAACGTCGTGGCGGCGGCTTCGGTGGTAAATTTAGTGGGCAAAGAAGGCGAGATTATCCGCTTTACGTTAGTGCCCATGCTTTACTATTGTTTCATGGCGGGTCTAATCGCATACTTCATCGCCTAAATTCTATTGTTTTGAGCTTAAATGACATCTAGAGCGACCGGAAAGACAACAACGCCTGCAACATTACACCCCAGAAATTTACATCAAGGGCGTTATAACTTGCCGATGCTAGTTAAAGCCAACCCAAGCTTAAAGCCTTTTGTGGTCATGAGTCCGTACGGACAAAAAACAATTGATTTCGCAAACGATCAAGCCGTCATCGCATTAAATAAAGCGCTGTTGAGTCATTATTATAAGATTACAAACTGGTCGATCCCCGAAGGATTTTTGTGCCCGCCAATTCCAGGGCGAGCCGACTATATTCATCATGCCGCTGACCTGCTCGCTAAGTCGAATGGCAAGCGTCCACCGAAAGGGAAGGACGTATCGGTCCTTGATATCGGCACTGGCGCTAACCTTGTTTATCCTATCATTGGCAATGTGAGTTACGGTTGGCAATTTGTCGCTTCTGAAATTAATGAGAGATCGTATCAAGCCGCGAAAACGAATGTTAAAAATAACGTAACGTTAACTAACCAAGTGAAGCTTATTAAACAAAATGATGCCAAGAAGATATTTAAAGGCGTCATTCAAGCGTCAGATCGTTTTAGTTTAACCCTATGCAACCCGCCTTTTCACGCCTCTGCAAAAGAAGCGCAAGCAGGTACTGCCCGCAAAGTCGAAAACCTAGCCAAACATAAATCACCCTCAACCAAAGGTGTTCCCTGGCACCCTAAGAAAGCCGTTGAAACTAATTTTGGTGGTCAACACAGTGAGCTTTGGTGTGATGGCGGAGAAGTCGCCTTTATACGTAGAATGATCCGTGAAAGTAAAGAGTTTGAAGCCAATGTGTGCTGGTTTACCTGCTTGGTTTCTAAGAGCGAGCATTTGAAGGCGATTAAGAAAACCTTGAAAGAAATCGGCGCAGTGGAAATTGAAATAATAAAAATGGCACAAGGCCAAAAAGTCAGCCGTTTCGTTGCGTGGACTTTTTTGACCGATGAACAGAGAAAAGCTTGGTTTAAAGCTTTATAAATTCAGTTTCTTGAATGCAAGAAAAAAGCGCATCATTCGATGCGCTTTTCTTATTTGGCTCCTCGAGCTGGACTCGAACCAGCGACCAATAGATTAACAGTCTACTGCTCTACCAACTGAGCTATCGAGGATTAATCGTTGAAATACCGCTACAAGAGCCATACTTCTTAATTAAAGTGGCTCCCTGAGCTGGACTCGAACCAGCGACCAATAGATTAACAGTCTACTGCTCTACCAACTGAGCTATCAGGGAACAACGGAGCCGTATTCTAGAGATCACTGGCCAAGAGTCAAGCCTAATTGATTGTTTTTTTTAGGTTTTTTATGATTTTCGCAATTTTGAACATTTGCTGAACAAATAAATAAAGGTCATAAATCACCGCGGTCCCATAGGTTAGAAGCGGCCCATTGCTTGTAATTCGGGTGTTTGAAACATGGATGTTTCAAACAAGCCCCCATGGAAGGGGTTATAGCGACCGAAATTACAGACGATGGGTCGCTGAACCCTGCGTAAACAGTGAGATATTTACAGGTCAGCAGTTTCCATGAATAAGCTTTAAGCGGATTCAGAAGTAGGCACTGTTCTTGCTCTTATCACTATAGAAACCTAAATAGCGTCAAATTTCTGGAGGAATACTATGTTGACGATAGAATTGATGGATGCTGCTGTCAAAATTGCGACAGGCATGTTGATCAGCGGGCTGTTTTTTTTATGGTACTTGCGTCGACATCAAGCCTTAGACGGCGCTGCTTCAGAAAGCTTGCGACGACGGCGAGAGTTGTTTGAATCTGTGGCTGCCAACGTCGGCAAAGTACATCATGTGTACCAGCAGTATTTGGCGTTAGCGACTGAGTTTACTCGCTATGGCGTGCATTGGCCAAAGAGCCGACGCGATGAACTTGCCCGCGTAGGTAATGAGCTGGTTGAGGTATTTCATGCCTTAACGGAGGCAGAGAGCACGCTATTGCTGCTCGGTGAAAAACGTCTTGAACGCTCATTGCGTATTTATGGCGCAAAAATAGTGAGCCTGCGTAGACAAGTCTATGCCGAGAAACAGCAGTTGACCGGTGATGAGATACATTTGATCGATGACGTCAAAAAAGAAATAGCCCAACTTAAAGAGTCTTTCTTTGATGCACTCAGCGTTCGTTATATGCCAAAAAAAGTTGCTGCTTAATGGCTAAGAAACCCTGTAAACGATGCCAACAAATTAGAATTAGCTCATTAGTCGTGATGATTCTTGTGCTTATTGGCTACGGTTTACTAAAAGTCACCGGATAAAACGCTTGTCCTAGTGATTATTCGCGCATAAGCCGCTAAAATGCCGCCTTTATTATCAAGGCATTAAATTGTGACCCAAGCGTTATTTGATTATCCCTCCTTTGCGCCAGGCTTCGGCTTGGCAAACGGTCACTTACAATCGGTTATACCTTCTGTTTTTCGCCGAGTTGAAGTACCGTTTCAACGCAGTCGTTTAGAATTACCCGACGGCGACTTCTTGCTACTTGATCAATTAAAGCAAAGCGAACAAGCCCCGTGGGTTGTGATAAGTCATGGTTTAGAAGGCGATAGTCGACGTCACTATGTGCAAGGCATGGCACGGCAGTTCTATAACGCGGGTTGGAATGTTCAAGCATGGAACTTTCGTGGTTGTGGCGGCGAGGTAAATAGGTTGCCTAGGTTTTATCACAGTGGCGCCATTGAAGATTTAAAAGCGGTCATTAACTCAGTGATAGTTGAGCAACAAGCCCAGCAGGTATTTCTAATCGGTTTTAGCATGGGTGGCAACCAAACGGTGTTGACTCTAGCTGAAGATGACTTACCCACTCAAGTTATTGGCGGCGCAACATTCAGCGTACCGTTAGATTTAGCCGCGTGCGCCGACCAACTTGCTAAGCCGGCACAGTCCATTTATATGCGACGTTTTTTACGTGACTTGAAAGTGAAAGTTGAACAAAAAGCACAGCTTTTCCCAGAATCCGTAAGTGTGGATGGCTTTGACCAAATTAAAAGTTTTCATCAGTTTGATGACATTTACACCGCACCGTTACATGGTTTTAAAGACGCCAAAGATTATTGGCAACAATGCTCTGGCCGTAATGCCTTGCCGCACCTTAAAAAGCCAACACTCATTGTTAACGCAATGGACGATCCGTTTTTAGCCGCAACCTGCCAAGACAATGGTCGCGGTGATCGCTCAACACATTTATATTTAGAAACGCCTTCCAGCGGTGGTCATGTTGGCTTTGCGCGTTGGAAATTGAATCAGCCTTTGTGGAGCGAGCAACGCGCATTGGCATTTGCACACTATGTATTGGAGAAAACCAAATGAGTGCGTTATTGCTGTATTGCCGTCCAGGTTTTGAAAAAGAATGTATGGCTGAAATTTCTGAGTTGGCCGGAACCAAAGAAGCCTTTGGTTGGGCAAATATAGAAATGAACTCAGGCTTTGTTATTTTTGAATGTGAAACTGCCCATACACTTTATTCGCATTGTGATGCACTGGTTTTCGCGAGAGACGTTTGGCCAATTAGTGATCGGTTAACAGATTTAGATCCGAGTGATCGATTAAGTCCAATCATTGAAAGTGTTAAACAGTTGATGGCAGAAAAGGGCATCAAGCTATTAGGTGATGTTTCCACAGAACACGCTGAAGGTGATGATTATCGCGCGACGGCAAAGTTTGCGGGTAAATTTGTTCACCCGGTGCGTCAGGCGCTGCGTAAGCTCAACTTACTCAGTAAAAAAGAAGATTCGTCCAAGCCAAGCTTACGTTTATTCTTTAAGGATTCTACTCAGGTTATTGTAGGTTCAGACAAACCACGTTTGCGTGCTAAGTGGCCGATGGGGATTGCACGGTTACGTTCACCTGCCGCTGCACCGAGCCGATCAACGCTCAAGCTTGAAGAAGCTTTTGGGCACTTCTTAGGTGACGACTGGCGTGAACAATTATCACATTGCCGTACAGGTGTAGACTTAGGTGCCTCGCCGGGTGGCTGGACTTGGCAACTGGTTAATCAAGGCTTATATACTTACGCGATTGATAACGGCCCGATGGACAAAAAGCTAATGGCGAGCGGATTGGTCGAACACGTTGCTGCTGATGGCTTTACTTGGAAGCCGCCTTTGATGGTCGATTGGTTAGTGTGTGACATGATCGAAAAACCAGGCCGTGTTGCGCAGTTAATGTACGAATGGCTGCATACTCGCCAAGCAAAATACGCTATTTTTAACTTAAAGCTACCGATGAAAAAGCGTTTTCAAGAATGGCAAGATATCAAGACTCAGTTAGACATAGCCAAAGTAGGGCAGCATCCTAAAGCCATTATGAAAGCGAAACACCTTTATCATGATCGCGAGGAAATAACAGTATTCTTAGATTTGGGGAATCAAAACGGATGACCGAAATTATCGCGGATATTGAACTCGACACCAAAGGGTTAAAGTGCCCAGAGCCGGTTATGATGTTGCATCGAGAAATACGCAAAATGGCAGTTGGCGAAGTGGTGAAAGTTATCGCGACTGACCCAGCCACTGCGCGTGATATTCCAAGCTTTTGTGAGTTTTTACCTCACGAACTATTGCGCAGTGATGTGGTTGATGATGAATATATTTACTGGCTTAAAAAAGGCCAGCGTTAAGCACGGCTAAATCTAAATAAGCGCAGGGTTAACCAGAAAGCTGCATTGGTTAAGCCTGCAATTAAACCTATCCAGAAGCCCGCCGCGCCCATCATTGGAATGATCCAATCGGTTTTTGCCAGAATGTATCCGAGCGGAATACCAATCCCCCAGAATGACGAAACCATAATGTACATCGGTATTTTTGTGTCTTTAAAGCCTCGTAATGCGGCAATGCCATTCACTTGAATTACATCGGCAATCTGGAACATCGCTCCGTAACCAAGCAAGACGACAGCAACGTCAATTACCTCTTGTTCAGTAGAATAGAGGCCCGCTAAAAACTCGGCATACGGCACTAGGATGCCGGCGTAAATAAAGGCGATGATCAAAATTAAAATTAATGAACTGCGGGCGACTAAGTTAGCACTTTCTCGGTCCCTAGAGCCCATTAAGAACGAAATACGCAAGGTTAACGCCATACCTAAACTTAGCGGCACCATAAACATCACGCTGACAACATTAATCGCAATCTGGTGCCCGGCGACAATATGGGAGCCGAACGATGCTAACAGTAAGGCGATTACTGCAAACATGGTGGACTCAACAAATATGGTAAAGCCAATGGGTACGCCGAGCGCTAAAAATGATTTTAGTTCGCTTAGCTTAGGCAGCATTCGCTGTTGCCATAGGTGGTACTTTTTGAATGCTTTGGCATAGTTTAGATACACCAAAAACATTAACACTGTTACCCATTGAGCTATCGCCGTTGCCCAGCCGCAGCCAACACCGCCAAGTTCAGGTGCGCCGAACTTGCCATAAATAAGGGCATAGTTCAGTGGTGCGTTGACACAGGCGGTAAGAATAGAGAACACCATAAAAACTTTGGTATTGCCTAAGCCGTCGGTCAAACCCCGTAAGGCGATAAACAAAAACAGGGCAGGTAAACCCCAAACAAAGGCATTTAAATAACCTACGGTGATGGCTTCTGGTTTGGCTTCCATGTTGAGCATGCCAAGTAAGGGCCCGACATTGGTGAGCGCAACAAAGCCGACGATTGCAGCAAATATGCCTACATAGATGGCCGTCCAGGCAACGGGAAGAATTTTATGATCCTCACCTGCGCCTTTATGGCTTGAGATGATAGGTTGAGAAGCATTGAGAACGCCGAGCATAAATAGAAAGATGGGTGTCCATAAACTGTTACCAATCGCCACGCCGGTTAAATCGGCGGCACTGTATCGCCCCGCCATTAATACATCAATGACGCCATTGGCCATTTGCGCTAATTGGGCGACCAAAATTGGGGCTCCTAAACGCGCCAATACTAGCCACTCTAGTTTTACTCTTGCTATAAGCGGTTGTTTCTTATCTGCCTTGGGCTGATGATTCTCGTCTATGATTTCAGGGTTCAATTGCGGTGCCTACATAGTTAACTGGATCGGCATTCGATCAGGGATGATTGTCAAAAAGCGTATCTTAGCTGAACTATCGGCCTGATGCATTGCAAAGTGACGCCTGCTCACTATAATTCGACGCTTATTCATAAAAGAGAGCCAATGTGTTGCATAAGTTACCCCCTGAAAACTGGGAGCAAGGAGTTGCAGAGCTGCTAGCGGGGTTAAACCCGTGGCTGGAATCACATTGGAACACAACCTTAGTCGCGGCGCAGAGCGAGCCTTTATATTTACCTGCGAGTAAAGAAGGTGGTTTCCACCAAATTCAGTTCGCACACGGTTATTTTAATAGCGTCTTACATGAATTAGCGCACTGGTGCGTAGCCGGAGAAGCTCGACGACTCAAACCCGACTACGGTTATTGGTATGAGCCCGATGGCCGCACAGCAGAACAACAAAAACTATTCGAACAAGTAGAAATAAAGCCTCAAGCTATTGAATGGCACTTCACCAACGCCTGCAACCGCACCTTCAACATCAGCGCCGACAACTTAACCGGCGAACCCGTAGATGTAACCAACTTCACCAAAGCAGTCACCAAGCAAATGCAGAAATACCAAGAACAGGGCCTACCCGCACGAGCAGCCGAAATCTTCAAACGTTTAACCTT
This sequence comes from Reinekea sp., assembly GCF_046710285.1. Taxonomy (GTDB): domain Bacteria; phylum Pseudomonadota; class Gammaproteobacteria; order Pseudomonadales; family Natronospirillaceae; genus Reinekea. Next base: position 55,741 of record NZ_JBKEGY010000010.1, on the reverse strand, counting down.
TGTCTCAAGCTCAGTACAGTTGCAACCTAACGCTCAAGTATCAAATCACCCTTGATCGGTCGCTGTTCGCGCCTCCATGCGCCGCTAAACTTCGCCATCCATGGCTCAGATACCCGATTAAGGGCAATTTGATACCTGAACTAAACTCGGCACCGCCCTAATGTTTAAACACGCAGCCCGCAGCCATAAACTGCATTCAAACACCACTTTTAGTGTAAACCACAACCCAAACCGCTTTTGAACTAACTGACCGCTGACAGCTAAAAACTGACAGCTATCATTCAATCTTTTGCCCTTACCCGCAGCCATAAACACTCCCTTTTCTATGCTAATATCTCCAACAACAACCCAACCAAAGGACCTTGAGATGAAAACTCGATTGGAAAAAGATACCCTCGGGGAAATAGCGATCCCCGCAGACAAATACTGGGGCCCGCAATCACAACGTTCTTTGGAAAATTTTTCCATTGGCAATGAAAAAATGCCTATTGAAGTTATCCGTGCTTACGCCATCGTAAAGAGGGCTGCCGCTGTATCTAACAGTCAATTAGGGGTGCTGGAATCAAAAAAGGCAGATTTGATAAGCCAGGTTTGTCAGGAAATTCTTAGCGGCCAACTTGATGAACACTTTCCACTTTCTGTCTGGCAAACGGGTTCTGGTACGCAGACTAATATGAACGTTAACGAAGTCATTGTGAACCGGGCTCATGTATTATCTGACAATGCACTGGGCGAAGGCTCGCCACTCTTGAGCGCGAATGATGATGTGAATAAATCGCAATCTTCTAATGATACTTTTCCCACGGCGATGTATATAGCAGGCTATTCACTGTTAAAGCAGCTCACTTTACCCGCATTGGAAAAGTTGGTTGATGTTTTCAGAGAAAAATCGATTGAATTTGACGCAATTGTCAAAATTGGTCGTACACATTTGATGGATGCAACCCCTATTACTCTAGGCCAAGAGTTTAGTGCTTTTGCTACACAACTTGATCAAGGCATTGCACAGCTGCGACAGGCTATGACGAGCATTTTGCCTCTTGCTCTTGGCGGAACCGCAGTAGGTACTGGATTAAATGCGCCAGCCGGTTTTGCAGAACAAACTATTGCAATAATAGCCCGCGATACGGGGTATGCTTTTACACAAGCTGATAACAAATTCGCGGCACTGGCCGCACACGATGCTCTAGTTGAAGTACATGGTGCCTTGCAGCGAATAGCCGTTGCTATGAATAAAATTGCCAGCGATATTCGTCTACTCGGTTCAGGTCCTCGTGCTGGCCTTGGGGAAATAAGGTTGCCCGCGAACGAGCCAGGCTCGTCTATCATGCCAGGCAAAGTAAACCCTACCCAGTCTGAAGCTATGATCATGGTGTGTTGCGCCATTATTGGCAACAATACCACCATGACGGTCGCTGGTGCGGGTGGTCAGCTACAACTAAATACTTGTAAGCCTGTGATGATCAATACCCTGTTGCAGTCTGCAAGATTGCTGGGCGATGCCTGCCAATCTTTTAACGAACATTGTGTTTCCGGTATTAGCGCAGATACTGCGCGGCTGGAGCAGAACTTAGCCAGTTCATTAATGCTAGTGACCGCACTAAACCCTCATATCGGTTACTACAAAGCAGCTGAAATAGCCCAGAACGCCTATGCAAATAACCTTAGATTGAAAGAAGCCGCCCTAGCCAGCGGTTATGTAAGTGCAGACGAATTTGACCTTTGGGTACAACCAGCCAGCATGACAGGGGCTACAGAATAGAGCGGTCATTAAAGATGAAAAGCGGTTATTGGCTGCGGGCTTCGAGCTGCGGGTGAGGTCAAAAGATAGACAGAAAGCTGTCAGCTTTCAGCAAAATAATTTAAAAATTCTTTGTTCGTGGTTGGCTTGCATCTTTAGTTGGTTGTATTGTGCCCGCAGCCCGCAGCCCGCAGCCCGCAGCCCGCAGCCCAAAAAAATCAAAACCGATAAACCTCCAAATACCGATTTATCTCACTTGAAGTAGTTTTACTTGGGTTGAGAACATTAGCAAGGCTTAGCGCGAGTACTAGTTCGTTGAGTGATTGTTTATCGGCTTTTGGTAATGCTTCTGTTGATGTTTGGTTATAGTTTTTAAGTTGTTCGATTAAGTTGTTAGTATCAATGGCTTGGCTGGCTTCAGTGGGGTTGTTCAGGTTATCTAAGATTGTTTTAGCCTGACCAAAAACTTCGATTAACGGGCTTTCTGGTGCTACGTTTTTAATACTTTGTACATAGCTGTCAATAAATTTTGAAAGTTCACCTACTGTTTTGGTGCCTTCTTCTTGTGTCGTATCTAAGTTGGCATTGGCTGTGAGTTTGCTCGCGTCACTGGCACTGATAAATCCGTATTCTTTTAACCGATCAATAAATTCTGTGGTGACTTTAAAAGAACGAGACCCTGAGCTGAAAAAATCTTCATTCAATTGTTTGATTTTTTGAGCCCGAGTCGAAATGTTGACTGGTTCTACTTCAAGCTTATCAACGTTTGCTGCATTTGTATTTGCTTGGCTAGCGGTTGCTTCAACTTCAGATTCACTAGAACCCGTTGGTAAGCTTTCTGTATTCAATTGCTGAGCTGCATTACCGGAAATCGTTGTCATGGTGTTCGCTATTTAAAATTTAGTATAGGTAATACAGCAAGTACCATGCCCAAAAAATATGGATCATACGTAGGTGTCTATGCTCAATAACCTTTTATTGCCACTTTTTAGCCACTTTCTAGCCGCTGTATAGGTATGTTCTTGCCTCTCAAGTATGATTAGCTCTATCCGTTAGTAAAGCTGGAGTGAAAACATGAATAAACCCATAAACGCATTTGAAGTCGTCAGCTCAACTGACAATCCCTTTCCGAAAGTCTTTCATGAAAAAATGGGCGATAGCGAGTGGCGTGGTTTATCCGATAACTTTGGGTTAAGCCAGTTTGGAACCAATATAGAAGTCATCAGACCGAGTGGCTCTTCTGGTCTCAAACATAGGCACACCAAATCAGAGGAGTTTATTTATATTCTCTCGGGTGAGCTAATTTTAGAGTACGGTGATGAAATTTATCCAATGTCGGCCGGAATGTGCATTGGCTTTAAAGCAAATGAAGCTTTGGGGCATCGTTTAATCAATCGATCCAACGAAAATGCCAAGTTCTTAGTAGTAGGCTCGCGAATTGAAGGCGATAAAGTAGACAATGTCGAAGACGATATGCAGTGGATTGTTAAGGAAAACGGAGATTGGGTCGCAGCTAAGAAAACTGGCGAATTATATTAGGCCTTGGTTAGCCTTATCTACGTATCTCTAGATGAATCCGAATTTAATTCTTTAAAGTGGTTTCATAAAAACCAGCTGCCACAGAATGCAGATCCTCATTTGAGTCGGTTTGTATCAAAGTATTTTAGTTAAGTATTGATAACAAAAAGGTAAGTAAATGAACAAGTTAACAGAACAACTCAAACTTGGAAAATACCGCCACTTCAAAGGCAACGAATATGAAGTAATAGGCGTCGCAAAACATTCTGAAACAGAAGAAATCCTCGTGGTATACCGAACACTTTACGGCGATTTTGACCTTTGGGTACGACCGTTAGAGATGTTTCTGGGTGAAAAAGAAGTTGATGGAAGGATGGTGGCTCGGTTTGAGTATGTTGGGGGAGTAAAGCCGTCAGTAAAAAAAACGGTTTTGGGCTGCGGGCTTCGGGCTGCGGGTAAAAAATAACTATCTGAAGTTGAACACCACCTTCTGACAATGGCCTTTTATGATCTTTTTCTGAAAGCTGACAGCTACAAACTGGCAGCTGTCTTCTAATCTTTTGACCTTGCTCGCAGCCCATAGCTCGCAGCCAACCACCATCCCTTCCGATCAGATGTTGGCGTGGGTGAGGGGATGAATTTAAAAGTGAATGACTGTTTGAGCGCAACGAGTTGTTATGAACGGCTTAAATTTACACCGGAACCCAAAAGCTGACATCGTGCCGCAGTAAAAGGAAGCTGCAAGCGGTCAGCTGTCAGTAAGAGATTAAAAACGGCTTTGGGCTGCGGGCTGGGGGTAAAAAATAACTATCTGAAGTTGTGCATCATCCTCTGGTAATGGTCTTTTACGATCTTTTGCTGAAAGCTGACAGCTACAAACTGACAGCTGTCCTCTCATCTTTTGACCTTACCCGCAGCCCGCAGCTCAAAACATCCTTAATAAAAAGCCCTAGAAACAGTTGCATTCCATAATTAACAGGCGTAATCTAACAAAAGTTAACTGAGGTAACATTTGTTATGAATGACTTAGAGCGCAAGATTATCGCGGCTATCGAAGCCAAGCCCATGGCCTCTCAGCAAGAGTTGGCAACGTCTCTCAAACTGTCTCGTGAGTCTGTCGCGGGCTACATAATGCGTCTAACCCGTCGGGGAGCTATCCTTGGCAAGGGTTATATTTTACCAAAACACAACAATATTCTTGTGTTAGGTGGTGCAAACGTCGACTTAACCGGAACGAGTTCTGGTACTTTCCGTCCAGGTGATTCAAACCCCGGCCAAGTAGGACAAAGTGCAGGGGGGGTGGGCCGTAATATCGCAGAAAACTTGGTTCGTTTGGGTAATGATGTCTCTATTATCAGCGTCATTGGTAATGATTATCGCGGTCGATACTTAATCGAGCATGCCCGTGAAGTAGGCCTTGGTACAGAAGATGTCATTCAACACCCAGATTTTGCCACCAGTACCTATTTAGCCATGAATAATGAGCGCGGAGAGTTAGTTGGCTCTATTGCGGACATGGCGATAATTGATCAGCTCACGCCTCAAATGCTAAGTGACAAACTAACTCGCCTACAAGCAGCCACGAGCATAGTTGTTGAAGCAAACATACCTGAACAAACATTGGCCTGGCTAGGCGAGCAAAACCTAACCGCGCCAATTATTGCCGATGCCGTATCAGCGACCAAAGCGCCACGCTTAATACCCTTACTTCCGCGCATTGATGTGTTGAAAGTTAACCGCGCCGAAGCCTTAGCTATTTTAGGTAAGGCCGAAGAAGATACTACCAGCCCAGAAGTACTTATTAATGAGTTAATTGCTCGCGGGGTTCGAACCGTATTATTGAGCCTTGCCGAAAAAGGTGTCCTCTACGGCGATGCTGATAAGCAAATACCACAGTCAGTTCCCGCTTGCGACATGGTTAGCGATACCGGAGCAGGCGATGCCCTATTGGCAGGCTTTGTTCATAGCGCAGCGCTCAGCGACCAAGATGACGTTCGCGTTCGTTTTGCCATTGCTTGTGCCGCCACTACTTTAGAATCAAAAGATGCAGTTGCTAAAACTCTAACAGAAGTAAATGTTAGTAAACGTTTTGAGAGCTTCATCAAATTAACGACAGAAACTGTTTAACACAAATTGGAGAAATAACATGATGAATCAATACTTAGATATCCACCCAGACGTTGCTGAAGCCCTTGCTAACAATAAGCCAGTTGTTGCATTAGAAAGTACCATTATTTCTCACGGTATGCCTTGGCCAGAAAACGCTGAAACGGCAAAGCTTGTTGAGCAAACTGTACGTGACAGCGGCGCAACACCTGCAACCATTGCGATCATTAATGGTCGCTTAAAAGTTGGCTTAAGCGGCGAAGAAATTGACGTTCTAGCCAAAGCCGGCATGAGCGTCACAAAGTGTTCACGCCGTGACTTGCCTTTCGTTGTTGCAAACAAGCAATTAGGTGCAACGACTGTTGCCGCTACTATGATTATTGCTGACATGGCCGGCATCAAAGTATTCGCAACCGGCGGCATCGGTGGTGTTCACCGTGGCGCACAGCAAACCTTTGATATTTCTGCTGACTTGCAAGAATTGGGTCGTACAAATGTTGCTGTAGTTTGCGCAGGCGCGAAATCAATTTTAGATTTAGGCCTAACACGTGAATACCTAGAAACCTTAGGTGTACCTGTTTTAGGCTACCAAACAGATAGCCTACCTGCTTTCTATACGCGTGAAAGCGAGCACTCAATTGACTATCGCCAAGATAGTCCAGAAGAGATTGCTCAGTTCTTAGCGGCTAAATGGCAAATGGGATTAAACGGTGGTGTAGTGATCGCCAATCCAATTCCAGAAGAATACGCGATGGACAGCGACAAGATCAAAAACGCCGTTGAACAAGCCGTTAAAGAAGCTGCGGAGCAAAACATTGCTGGTAAAGAATCAACACCGTTCTTACTTGCACGTGTAGCCGAGTTAACCGGTGGCGACAGTCTAGCCAGTAACATTCAGTTGGTACTCAACAACGCACGCTTAGGTTCAGCGGTCGCTGCACAATACTGCAATGTTTAGAGCTTAATATCATAGGTTTAAACGGCGCTTCACATTGCGCCGTTTCTTAATTAAGCGACATTCGATACCTACAAAACTTGCCCAAGCCACTGATCCAACTTGGTTTCAGTACGCACCGCATGACTAATCGCTTGCTCTCCTATTCGGTCATAATGTTTCATTAAATCGGCAGCATCGATTAATGATTCATCACGAAGAATGAATCCAAGCGTTTTCGCCAGCCACACCGGCATTGTTTGCACTGTCAGTTGAGCTACTTTCGCGTAACGGTTCACCGCTTCTTTCATGGTGATGCCTTCTGGTCCATAAATGGGCATGCGAAGGTTGCGGCAACTGTTATCCTGGAGGGCGTTACTGACTGTTTTTGCATAATCTTTGGCACTTAGCCAATGAATCGGCTGAGTTGAAGGACCAATATGAATGAGTTTATTTTTTTGCTGGAACAAGGGTAACGACTCCATAAACCAGCTAGGCATGAACACCAAATATGGGTGCCCACTTTCTTTTAATAATGCTTCCGCTTCCAGTTTGTAGCGATTATCCCAACGATCATCATATTCTGGATAAGCGGAGGCCGTTGATATCATGCTGATAGCTGTCAGAGACTGGCCTTGCAAAGCGGCCAAAATATTGCGCGTACCGACTACATGGTTTTGATAGTAACTTTTCTTGCTCTGGCCGCTGGCGTTTATGTGCACACAGTCACTGCCTGCAAGTGCTAACCTTAGGCTCGACACATCTTGTAAATCGGCTTGTCGATATTCAAAATCGCCTCCTAATTGTTCTTTCGCTTTTTGACTATTTCGCGAAATAATCCGTACTTGATAACCGTCTGCTTTAAGTTGTTTTGCGACAGGCGCGCCTAGCATTCCGGTACCACCAATCACTGAAATAATGCTCATTTTCTTCTCCTAGTAGGGTCACTCTGATTAAAGCGCTACTTTAACTAAGCTGTTATTAATCTATTAGTGGGTTAAACTGGGTTTTATTAACTCATTAATGGGATTAAGGTTGGATATTGAATCGATTTGTTGGTTTGTAGAGGTGGTGTATGCGGGGTCTTTTACCGGTGCTGCAAAACGTTTGCGCCAACCTAGCAGCAACATCAGCCGGCGCATTGCCAAATTAGAAGAGTCTCTTGGTTATAAGCTACTATTACGCACGACTCGGTCATTGTCATTGACTCAAGAAGGTGAAAGCTTGTTACCACTGGCTAAACAACTGAGCGAAGCGCAAGCGAAAATAGTGGATTGGAATGACAGTATGCAAGCTGAAGCAACAGGCGCACTGCGCATTACTGCGCCTAGTAGCTTTGCCAGAGGGCCGCTGACTGAATGGATAATCCGATATCGACAGATGCACCCCAAGGTCGATATAGAGCTGATTCACAGCAATGATTACCTCGACTTTCAAGAGCATCGATTAAACATTGCTTTTCGGCAAGGGCCGTTGCCTGATTCAGGCTTAATCTCGAAACGCCTTTTTAGCATTCATTATGGTGTCTTTGTGTCACCCGATGTTTTAGTCGATGACCTGCCTTTAGTGGAACCTCCAGAGCTACTTAGCCGTGCATTGATTGCTACCGGTGCTCAAGGACGTTCATTACCATGGCGCTTTCAAGAGCATACGCTACAACCTAAAACCACGGGATTAATTTTTGAAGATGCCACGCAATGCCTGTTAGCCGCGAAAGCAGGACAGGGGTACACCTATGCGAGTCGATATGAAGCGATGCCATTTTTAGACTCTGGCGAGCTGGTTGAAGTGTTAAGTCATAGTCGCGCGGACCCCTTCGGTTTTTATGTGGTGTACCCAAATCGAGATCATCTTTCTAAGAAAAATGAAACTTTTTTGACTCACATACTGTTAGAAATAGAAGCGTTTGGACGACCAGATGGGTTGTCGCCTTAGCCCAAAAACTGTCGCCCTCGGAATTTGCACAAAAACCAAATCACCCCTAGTGTTAAGTCTCGCTAAACATTCTTTAGGAGTAAGCCATGCATGTAACGGTAGAGAAAGAAATTAATAGCCCCGTAGCGCAAGTCTGGTCGGCTATTTGCGATATTGAACACAGCGACAAAATGATCTCTGGCATTGTTAAAATTAACGTCCTACATAAACCTGAAGATGGCATTGTCGGTCTGAAATGGGAAGAAACCCGGAAGATGTTTGGCAAAGAAGCGTTAGAGACTATGTGGATTACAGAAAGTAAGCCTGAGTCATATTACTATACGCGAGCAGAGAATCATGGCGCTATTTACACGACTAAAATGTCTGTGCGAGAAAATGGTGATAAGACGATTCTAGGGATGGAGTTTTCGGCGACGTCTAATTCAAAATTTGGTCGGTTTATGTCGTCAGTGATGGGTTTTTTAATGAAAAAATCAATGACAAAAATGCTCGATGCCGACCTTGAAGATATTAAAAAGTTTGTTGAGGCAGGAGAGTAGTAGGTAAATAAACGGCGCTATATTGCGCCGTTGTAATAAAGAGCTAAACGCTTAAGCAGAAACGTTAACGATAATTTTCCCTTGAGCTCGGCCAGTTTCGCTGCGTTCATGTGCTTGGCTAGTTTGGTCTAAAGTGAATTCGCTGTCGATGTTCACTTTAAATTTCCCAGCATCGGCCAGCTTTGCGATTTCGGTTAACTGTTCACTATTAGGTTGTACAAAACAATAGAATGCATTGACGTTATGTTTAGCGGCAACTTCTTCGCTCGGTAGGCTTGCTACAGAGACTAATCGACCTCTTGGCTTCAATGTTACCCAGCTATTGTCTAACGTATCTCCGCCAATTGTGTCAAACACGATGTCTAAATCACGCAGTTCTGAGAAATCTTCTTGGTGATAATCAATCGCTTGGTCTGCACCTAGACTGAGTACTAATTCAATGTTTCTAGCTGAAGTCGTGGTATAAACATAAGCACCACGGAGTTTTGCCAGTTGAATTGCAAATTGGCCTACCGCACCTGAACCCGCATGAATTAAAACTCGCTCACCTTTTTGTAGCTTTGTAATTTCATAGAGTGATTGCCACGCCGTTAAACCGGCCAAGGGTACACCGGCGGCTTCCTGCCAAGTTAAAGACGTTGGTTTCAGAGCGACTTCGGTTGCGGTTACGGTCATGAATTCAGCGAAGCTACCGTTTTTTGTAATTTCTGGTCGACTATAAACGGCATCGTCTATTTTGAACTGGGTGACCTTGTCGCCCAGTGCAACGACTTCACCTGAAACATCCCAGCCAAGGGTCAGTGGCAGGGGGTGGTTTAGCATACCTTGAAGGTAGCCTTCGCGTATTTTCCAATCAACAGGGTTTACCGCGGCAGATTTTACTTTGATTAATACTTCATCGGCACCTGGCGTGGGTATCTCGATATTGTTTAGTTCAATGACACTGCGATCGCCAAAACCGTTTATTTGTGCTGCTTTCATTAATTTACTCATATTTTTACTCAATAGGGTTCGTTTGTTTAAGGTGGGTTCATAGTACGCTTGCTATTTTGGTTTGATTAGCCTGTTAATTGCGATTATATTGTTTCGATATTCGATACAATAAGCGTAAAAATGGCTGTTAATAACGATAAAGTTGATGGATTGGTTCTGTTTACGGTTATAAATAAGCAAGGTAGTTTGTCTGCCGCAGCACAACTGTTGGGCATGAGTCGATCTTCAGTGAGTAAGCAGCTGGCGGCACTTGAGCAGCGAGTTGGGGCAAGGTTGCTTAAACGAACGACGCGTAAAATCATGCTAACGGACGTTGGACGGCAGGTATTAAAAGAGGCTTTAAAGGTTGAACAAGCCATGCAAGCCATTGAACACATCAGCGAAGACTACCAATTGGAGATTGCGGGCACATTAAAGGTATCTTGCTCTAGCGCCCAAGGTCGTAAGCATTTGGTGCCGCTCATTTCGCGCTTTTTACTGCGTTACCCCAAGATCAAAATAAATCTACAGCTTGAAGATCGGTTTGTAGATATGGTCAGTGAGAGCATAGATGTTTCGATTAGAATCGGCTTTTTGCCCGATTCAAGTTTAATCGCTAGAAGACTCGGTGATTTATCTTGGACATTGTGCGCAAGCCCTGCTTATTTGGAACAGGCCCCGCCGTTAAAGCACCCAAGAGATCTTCTTAATCACAATTGCATCTATTATCGCAATGCGAAGACTTCAATGAATACGTGGACGTTTTTAAACGATTCCGGTGAAGAAACAGTCGTAGTAGATGGCTCGTTTACAATTAATGATGCCAGTGCACTTGTCTCCGCCGCAACACAAAACATGGGCATATTACTGATCGATAAAAGCCTGTTGGGCGATACCATCAACAAAGGCGTATTGGTCCCTGTGTTGCGCGACTATAAACCAATAGGGGGCCTACCTATGTATGCCATTTACCCCGAAAAGGAATACATGCCCGCTAAAACAAAAGCCTTCATCGATTTCTTAGTAGCCGAAATGCCAGCTGTGATTTCTTGAATTAAGGATGTAAACCAGACCGCTATCATTAGGTCTGTGGCACGATGCCAGCTTTTGGGCTCCGGTGTAAATTTAAGCCGTTCATAACAACTCGCTGCGCTCAAACAGTCATTCACTTTTAAATTCACCCCCTCACCCACGCCGGAATCTGATTGAAAACTGTATTAGGCTGCGAGTTTCGAGCTTCGAGTAAGCTCAAAAGCGGTAGATTACGTCCATAGCCAACTCTAGTTCGTCTTAGCCACACAATTATTCTTTTTCACTTTCAAAGGCTCAGATCCCTCGTTCAAGGTTACTTTTGTTACAGTACCGCCCTTATGTTTAAACCCGAAGCTCGCAGCCAGCAGCTAAAAACCGCTTTCCATTTCCACCCAATTAACTTCTCTGGCACCATGGCTAAATAATTCCACCAAACAAAAAGAGTGATTCGAATGTCGAAGAATGTTGCGTTTATCGGTTTAGGTGTCATGGGTTTCCCAATGGCGGGTCATGTTCAAAAGGCGGGTTTTAAGGCCACGGTTTATAATCGTACTGCGGCTAAGGCGCAGCAATGGGTTGCTGAGTTTGGTGGTTTGAGTGCGGTAACGCCCAAAGAAGCAGTTGTCCAGGCCGATATTGTCTTGGTTTGTGTGGGTAACGATGAAGACGTACGGTCGGTTTTTTATGGCGACCAAGGTATTTTGGCAGGTTTGAAGGCGGGTGCGTTGGTGGTCGATCACACCACGACCTCGGCTGAGTTGGCGGTTGAGCTGAATGTAGCCGTGTCTGAAGCAGGCGGTGGTTTTGTTGATGGTCCGGTTTCTGGTGGTCAGGCGGGTGCTGAAAACGGTCAGTTATCCATTATGTGTGGTGGAACTGAAGAAAGTTTTGCTCGTGCAGAGGCCGTTTTTAAAGCTTATGGCAAGGGCTGGCAGTTGCTCGGTGAAGCAGGCAGCGGGCAGCGTTGTAAAATGGTCAATCAGGTTTGCATCGCGGGTATTTTACAAGGTTTAGCAGAAGGCATCGCTTTGGCGCAAAAAACAGGCCTTGATATAGAAAAGGTTCAGCAAGTTCTAGCCGGTGGTGCTGCGCAAAGCTGGCAATTAGAAAACCGGGCGTTGACCATGGCTAAAGATGAGTTTGATTTTGGCTTTGCCATTGATTGGATGGTGAAAGACTTGGGATATTGTCTTGATGAAGCAAAGCGAAACGACCTAAACTTACCGGTCGCCACGCAAGTAAGGGGTTACTATCAAGATTTGCAAGCACAGGGTATGAACCGTTGCGATACCTCTGTGTTGTTGCGCAAGCTTAAGCAAGATAATTAGAGATACCGGTAAATACAATATCAGATGCCATAGCGGCTAAAATAAGGCCGCTTATTTTAGATAAAATATTTAAACCCGTCGTTCCCAGCAGGTTTTCAAGCCAGTTTGATAAAATCAGCATTACTCCCAGGGCAATCATCGCCGTTGCCATTCCTAAGAAGCCGATAAAGGTTTCGAATAGGGTGGGTAATTCAGCACCCAGTACTAATATCGTACCAATTGTGGCGGGGCCGACGATAATTGGCATCGCCAAAGGCACAACCGAAATATCATCTCTTTGCTCATTGGGTAGCCCCTTGGCATGAGATCGTGTGCCATTGTTCACTAGGCTAACGGCGGTCAAAAATAGTAGCGCACCTGCACCAATACGAAATGAATCTAAAGTGATGCCAATAAGGCTGAAAAGTAGTGGCCCCGCAAAGAAAAGTACCGCTCCCATAGCCGTTGCTGCTAAACATGCTCTAATCGCTGTATTGCGCTTTGATTCTAATGATTCGCCATGAGTCATCACCAAAAACATAGACACCACGAAAAACGGAGCAAATAGGAAAATAAATCGGATGGCACTGGTGGTGTAGAGGCTTAACATAGGGGGTAATTTCACTCACTTTTGGAAGTTTAGGGCGGTTAGTCATTAATTCGGAATAGTAAATGCAAAACACTGTCGAGACTAGCTAAAAAATAGGCTACAATCGGCGACTTCTGAAAATAGACCGTCATGGGTTAGGACAATTCGAATTCGACCCCTGATATCTTAGTGCCGATGTTCAAATCCGGTATGAAAACGGAAACTTGATGTTCAAAGCCAAGTTTCTCCTTAAATGGCGTTAGAAAAGCCAATAAATGTAACCAAGGTTGAAGAATCCCAGTGTTCTTAACCACTTTAAAGAAGTGAATTATTAGTGACTACTCAAAACAAACGTTTCCGTCGGCCACGTTGGCACATCTCTCAGTTCAAAGTAGAAGAAGCTGAGGGCAAAGTACGGTTCCACGATCTATTTTTACCAATCGCGCTAATGCGTGCTATCCAAGAAGTAGGCTATGAATACGCCAGCCCAATCCAAGCCATGACTCTGCCTTATGCGTTAGCGGGCTATGATTGCATTGGTAAAGCACAAACGGGTACGGGTAAAACCGCTGCTTTCTTAATTACTGTGATCACAGATTTACTAGAGCATCGCTTAGAAGAGCAATATTCTGGTGAGCCACGTTCACTTATTTTGGCACCTACACGTGAACTAGCGTTGCAGATTGCTGAAGATGCAACCGCACTAACAAAATTTAGCCGTTTGAAAGTGGTGTCTGCTGTTGGCGGGATGGATCTTGAGAAGCAACAGAAGCAATTAGCAGAACAGCGGTGCGACATTCTTGTTGCAACCCCTGGTCGTTTGATTGACTTAATGAACCGTAAGTCTGTGTTCCTAGATCAAATTGAATTATTAGTGATCGATGAAGCAGACCGTATGTTAGACATGGGCTTCATCCCAGATATTAAGACCATTGTTCGCGCCGCGCCGCGCAATGAAAACCGCCAAACTCTGATGTTCTCTGCGACATTCTCTCCAGATATTTTGAACTTGGTTGATCGTTGGACAAATGATCCTGTCCGCGTTGAAGTTGAACCAAAAATCAAAACTTCTGACGATGTTGAGCAGCATGTTTACTTAGTGTCTGCCGATGAAAAATACCAAGTACTAAAACGTATCGTTAGCGAAGAAGAAGCCGATCGAGTGATGGTCTTTGCTAACCGTCGAGACATTGTTCGTGAGTTATCTGAAAAACTGAAATCTGATGGCATTAACTGCCAGGTCTTGTCAGGTGAAGTGCCTCAGAACAAGCGTATTCGTACCTTAGATGGCTTTAAAGAAGGTAAATTCAGCGTACTGGTCGCAACCGATGTTGCCGGCCGTGGTATTCACATTGATGGCGTGTCTCACGTCGTTAACTATACCTTGCCTGAAGATGCAGAAGATTACGTTCACCGTATTGGCCGAACTGGCCGAGCCGGTAAAAAAGGCGTTTCGATCAGCTTTGCTTGTGAAGATGACTCTTTCCAAATTCCGGCGATTGAAGAATACATCAAAGCAAAAATCTCAGTTGAACAAATTCCTGCCGCTTGGGTTAGTGATGAAGCCTTTATTGATGCCATTGCACAACGCAAGTTAGATGCAGAAACAGCTGATACAGATGCGGACGCGGCGAACGAAGCCGCTGAAGAAGTCAGCGCAGATGTTGTCGTTGCAACTGAAACAACTGAAATTCCTGCAGTAGAAGCTGTTGAAGAAGACGATGTAGATGTTGGCCTAGTCGGTGAAGTTTCATCTATTGAAATTGCTGAAACTGAAGACGGTCCTGAAATTGAAGTTGAAATTACAGTCGTTGAAGATGAAGTAGAAACAAAAACTGAAGCAGAGCAAGTTGAACTTGCTTTAGATAACGCTGAAACGACTGACGAAACGGCAGAAGAGCCTAAAAACTCTTAAGGGGTGTTTTTCAGATGCAATTCAATATCGTTGCTGATGAAAATATGCCCAATGTTGAGCCCTGGTTTGCGCCCTATGCCAAAAGCATTACTCGCAAAGCAGGGCGCAATTTAACCGCCGCAGATTTACACCAAACCGATGTCCTATTGGTTCGTTCCATTACTCAAGTTAATGAATCTCTTCTACACAACACTCCAGTAAAGTTTGTTGGTAGTGCAACCATTGGCACTGATCACATTGATCAAGCTTATTTATCGACTCAAAACATTCATTTTCATCATGCACCAGGTTGCAATGCACAATCGGTAACCGATTGGCTGTTGGCTGTGCTGTCACGATTACATCATGACCATGACGTGAACTGGATGCAGAAAGTTATCGGTGTTATTGGTGTGGGGCTTGTGGGCTCTACCGTGGTTAAGCGCCTAGAACAACTTGGTTGCACCCTTATGGTTTGTGACCCATTAAAGCATGCAGATGGATTACTCGATCAACATCAATCAATGGAAACCCTGCTGAGTGTTTGTGACATTGTGTGTTTACACACCCCGCATACCGTTGAAGGCTTGTTCCCAACAGATCAGATGATTAATGCGCAAGCGTTGAGCAAAATGCGTAAAGGAAGCTGGCTAATAAATGCCGGTCGTGGTCCCGTTATTAACGAGGCCGCGCTGCTTAGTGCCATATCCACTCAAGGTTTGAATGTCGTGCTTGATGTATGGCCAAATGAACCAACGATAAGTACAGAATTACTCAATGCAGTATATTTGGCATCGCCCCATGTAGCGGGTTACAGTTTAGAAGGGAAATATAAAGGCACTGAAATGTTGGCTCATGCTTTGGCCAAAACCTTTCAGCTAACCTTGGATCAAAGCATTACTTTGCCAGTAGGACCAAGCATAGACGCGCGACTTTTTAAAAAAGCAGACATTGCGCTTTGGGCCAGTGAAATAGTATTGGCCTTGTATGACCCAGCTCGGGACACAGCAACCATGAGAATATCAGCTGGAGAAGTTGGTATTGAATCAGATGTATTTGACGCTTTAAGAAAAGAATACCCAACGCGCAGAGAAATAGCCTCTATGACTGTGAATTATGCCCCAGAGGCCTTAGCTAACCTATTACGGCCCTATGGGTTTAATTTACCAGCCGCTAGGTAGGGTGCTTGATATTCGACTGTGCTTGAAGAATGGACTTCATCAGTTGCTCAATGAGCATTGAATCTGCCTCCTTAATGGCCAACTCTAATGCATCAACAAACCTAGGACCGCCTTCGTTATCAAAGTTAGCGAGCCAGCGAAAACCCTCCAACGTTAGTACACAATGGTCAAAACCAATTTGACGTTCTATGTCAGAAAAACGCAATAAACCTTCTTCTTTTAACCACATGAAGGTATTAAAACAGCCTAAATGTCTTTCACTGTGCATGCCGTATTCATCTGGGGTATCAATGCCGCTGATGTCTTCAACGTACATCGATACCTGGCGAGGAAAGGCCCGATATAAGCTCAATAATATTCGTGCGCTGTCGTTATAAAACTCGGTAATGTGAATATCTAACATAATTAATCTTGCTTATAGTTGCTGAAGAAGCGTGTCATCCGCTCTGAAGCTTCTGTAAGTACTTCTTTTGGTGGTAAAAACACCATGCGGAAGTGATCAACATCGGGGTAATTAAAGCCTCGACCATGTACAACCAATATTTTCTCTTGCTTGAGTAAGTCTAGGGCCATCGTTTCATCGTTTGATAAGCCGAATTTCTTTTTATCCATTTTCACAAACAAATAAAGCGCGCCCATTGGCTTGACCACGGACAACCCTGGAATGCTATTTATAGCCTCTACAGATTGATTACGCTGTTCGTAAAAACGACCGCCTGGCGCGACTAAATCATTAATGGTTTGATAGCCACCTAACGAGGTTTGTATTGCGTACTGGGCAGGTACATTTGGGCACAGGCGCATACTTGATAGCATGTTAAAGCCTTGAATAAGGTCTTTTGCTAAGTGCTTTGGACCGGACATTAGCATCCAGCCGGAGCGCCAACCACATAATCGGTAGGCTTTAGACAGGCCGTTGAAGGTAAGAGTCAATACGTCGTGTGACAGCGCCGCTAAGCAATGGTGTGTCGCTCCGTCATAGAGTATTTTGTCGTAAATTTCATCGGCTAAAATAATTAAATTATGCTGTCGCGCCAACTCGACTATTTCAAGCAGTAATTCTTTTGAATAAACAGCACCCGTTGGGTTGTTCGGATTAATCACCACAATAGCTCGGGTTCGCTCGGTGATTTTACTCTTAATATCAGCAATATCAGGGAACCAGTCAGACTGTTCATCGCATATATAATGCACAGCTTTACCGCCAGAGAGCGTCACAGCACCGGTCCAAAGTGGGTAATCGGGCGATGGGATCAGTACTTCATCGCTATCGTTAACGATACCCGTACAGGCCAAGTGAATAAGCTCACTGGCCCCGTTGCCTAAAAACACATCGTCTACATCAACGTTATGCACGCGTTGCTGTTGGTAGTACTGCATAACCGCTTTACGAGCAGAGTAAATGCCTTTCGATTCAGAATAGCCTTCCGAATGCGGTAGGTTTTTGATAACGTCAGTAATGATTTCATCAGGGGCATCAAAACCAAATGGCTTTGGGTTGCCGATGTTTAATTTTAGAATTCGATGACCTTCATCTTCCATGCGGGCGGCTTCATCAAGAACCGGACCACGGATCTCATAAAAAATATTCGCCAGCTTGTTCGACTTAAGTATTTCCTTCATGGGGGATAGAATCCTAAAATTAAAAAACTATTGGGTTATAGTACCTATTGAAAATGGCTTAGAGTCATCCAACGGGTGATTTTTAGAGTATAAAGATTCTCTGAATGAAATCTATGGGAGATTTAGATGAACGATAAAATAGTCAAAACCGATGAGCAGTGGCAGCAAGCCTTATCCGAAGAGCAATACTTAGTCACGCGTAAGGCACACACTGAGCGGCCATTCACGGGAATTTATTGGGATGAAACAAGTGACGGTATATACCGTTGCGTTTGTTGCCAAACCCCGTTGTTTACCTCTACCGCGAAATTTGATGCCGGTTGTGGTTGGCCAAGCTTTTACGAGTCTCTTGATAAGAGTGCGATCAAAGAAATAACCGATACCAGCCATGGCATGGTCAGAACAGAAGTCGTTTGCGCGGCTTGTGATGCTCACTTAGGCCATGTATTCCCCGATGGCCCCGGTCCTGATGGCCTAAGGTACTGCATTAACTCTGCGTCTATGCAATTAGATAAAGAATAATTTGAGGAGCCTTTGTGACATTTGAAGATTTTTGGAATCAGGCGGTTGTTCACCATGGTTCAAGTGAGATCATTGATTCCTATTTGCCTGAATCCGCAACCGATGCTCACCTGCGCAGCATTACCGATTCTCAGTATCTGAGCCTATTGAGTCGGCGTGTATTTCGGGCGGGCATGAGACATTCCGTTGTTGATAGCCGATGGTCTGCATTTGAAGAGGCTTTTTGGCAATTTAATCCTCAGGCTTGTCAGCTCATCGATGATGCTCGCTTTGAAGAGCTCATGCTGAATAAAGAGTTGATTCGCCATTGGCGGAAAATGAAAACAATCCCCATTAACGCGACCATGGTGTTACAAGTCGCTAAGCAGCATGGCTCTTTTGGCGAGTTTATAGCGCAATGGCCAACGGATAACATTATTGGTTTATGGCATTACATTAAAAAGCACGGTGCGCATCTGGGTGGTGACGGTGGTGCTCGTTTTTTAAGAATGGTTGGTAAAGATACCTTTGTATTGAGTGACGATGTTACCCGCGCATTAATAAACGCGGGCGTTGTAACGAAAAAACCGACCAGCCAACGCGATCTACAGGCAGCGCAAGACTATTTTAACCAGTTAGTTAAGCAGTCCGGTCGTTCGTTAGGGCAACTCAGTATGGTACTGGCGTTATCGATCGGCCCTCACTAGGCCGATTTAAATTTCTTCAATGCACCGTGAATAATCATCCATTGGGCGCCGTAATAGGTAACCATGATGAGATAGTCGCTAAAAGGCAATGGTCTCAAGAAGCGATCAATGGCAATAAAGGAGTCAGATAAAATAAACACAAATGCGCCCAATACCGCCCACAATAAAGGCATATTAGATTGGGTTGCTAAAAAGCCCATGAAGCCAATGACAACTAGGTAAGCAAAAACAGGCACAACAAGGTCACCTAGGTGAGGCGTTAATAGAAATGCCATGACTAACATATAAATTAGTAGCAGTACTGAAATTGGCCAACGAGTTGTGACTGAAGACCAGTTGCGAACAAAAAATACGCCGTAATGCAGCTGCGCCAATAAAAACGCCCCCACACCAGGTACAAAATAATCCAGTTGCAGTAAGACATCGCCACAGGCACTAAACGCCAGTGCTAATAGCAGTAAAGTTTTCCCTGAAAAATCTGCGCTACCGACCACCGCAACGGCTAATGTGATAATAGGTAGTATTTTAATCAGCCAAGAAATAGCCATTGAATCAAAAGGCAGTAGAGCAAGATAGATTATTGAAAAAATTAAAAACAGGCCGCTGTATAAAGGTTTCATTGTGTGAGCTTTTTATTATTTTAGGTGAGCTTTACTGTGTCATAAAGCGGTGGGAGTTTCAAACTTGAAATCTGACCTAATAAGTGAACCTCTAGGCGTTCGAGGTGCACTTATGAGTCATTTATTCAAAAGGACTTAACTGTTGAGTATCAAAAATTCTAATAAGGCTTTTTGCGCGTGTAGTCGATTCCCAGCTTGCTCGAACACTACAGAGCGAGGGTCATCAAGCATATCTTCACTGACTTCCTCTCCGCGGTGTGCGGGTAAGCAATGCAAGAATACGGCGTCTTTATCGGCTGTATCCATCAGAGCAGGAGATACTTGATAGTTTGCAAACGCGGTTAAACGCGCTTTGGTTTCTTCTTCTTGGCCCATACTGGCCCAAACATCAGTCGTTACTAAGTGAGCACCTTTAACGGCGTCTGCAATAGAGCGAGTAATGGTTACGCGGTCACCGGCCTTTCTTACTAACTCAGCCATAGGCTCGTAGCCTTCAGGGCAGGCTATGTTCAATTTAAAATCGAATAATATTGCGGCATTGATGTAGCTGTTGCACATGTTATTACCATCGCCAATCCAGGTAACGGTTTTACCTTGAATGCTACCGCGGGCTTCAATGTATGCTTGCATATCAGCTAGCAGTTGGCATGGATGGTAATCATCGGTCAGGGCGTTGATCACTGGGACTGTGCTGTATTGAGCAAAAGTCTCAATTTTTTCGTGTTCGAAAGTTCGGATCATCACCGCATCGACCATTTGAGATAGTACACGCGCGCTGTCTTCTATCGGCTCGCCACGGCCTAGCTGCGTATCGCGCGATGACAAAAATATAGCGGAGCCGCCAAGTTGAGTCATGCCTGCTTCAAAGGAAACCCGTGTACGCGTAGAAGATTTCTCGAAGATCATTCCTAATACCCGGTTTTTTAACGGCTCAAACACAGTTTTAGCTTTGTGCATTGCTTTTAACTCATTTGCGCGGTCGATAATGCTCAATGCTTCAGATTGAGAAAGGTCATTCAAGGTTAGGAAGTGTCTAACAGACATCTTAGTGCTCCAGTGTGCAACTATTTTAAAGGAAGCGAATAAGGCTATCACGGTGACTTGCCATTCAGCAATCGCATTTTTGGCTATACAGCACACAATCTAACGCAATGCCGAACATCTATTCACAAAGTGGCAGTTGTTGGTTGCAAAGCTTGTTGAAACAGCGGGAATCAGTACAATAGACAAAATTAACTGACTAAAATAGTAGGTTTTATGACTGATACAATTGAGAGCATCAAAGAACAAATTGCCGCGAATGATATTTTACTTTATATGAAAGGCAACCCGAATCAGCCTATGTGTGGTTTCTCCGCTAAAACCGTTCAAGCCGTAATGACCTGTGGCCAGCGTTTTGCTTATGTCGATATTCTACAAAACCCAGATATTCGCTCAGAATTACCAAAATATGCGAATTGGCCAACTTTTCCACAATTGTGGGTCAAGGGCGAGCTTATTGGTGGCTGCGATATCGTTTCAGAAATGTTTGATAAAGGCGAACTACAAACTTTATTGGCAGAAGCTGTTCCAGCTGAGTAATTAAGTTTTTATGCGTTAGTAGAGCAGCCCCTGCCAGTGACTGGTCGGGGCTTTTTTATGGCTAAAAACTACACTTCAGCCTAATGTAAAACCATGCAGCCGATGATGAGAAAATAATGTCTTTAACCGATGACCAATTACTTAGGTATGCTCGTAATATTTTACTTAATGATGTCGATATAACAGGGCAAGAAAAGCTTTTAGCATCGCATGTCCTCGTTGTTGGCATTGGTGGTTTAGGTAGCCCCATCGTTCAGTATTTAGCTGCCGCAGGTATCGGAACCTTAACGTTGGCCGATGCAGATACAGTGGAAGAGACAAATTTACAACGACAAGTCATCCATTCTATAGAAACGCTAGGGCAACCGAAGGTTTCCAGTGCCCAGAAGTGGATACGTGCGCTTAATCCCGATGTTAAAATTAATGCATTGGAATATGATGTTACGTTAGAGAACGCACATGCGTTGGTCGGTGCTGCCGATGTCGTCGTAATCGGAACCGATAACTATTCTAGCCGCTATCTTTTGAATAGTGTCTGTTGTGAGCTTAAAACGCCGTTAGTTTCCGCTGCTGCGATTGGCTTAAGCGGCCAATTAACCAGTTTCCTGTTTAATTCTGAAACGTCACCTTGTTTTGCATGCTTATACCCAGAAGCTGACGATGACGAAATAAGTTGTACTACGGCCGGTGTTCTTGGCCCTGTTGTCGGCACGATGGGCTCATTGGCCGCGCTAGAAGTGATCAAAATTTTATTGAGCTTTGGCCAGCCGTTATCGCAACAATTGCTTACCTGGGACGCAAAATCTCTAGAGTTTCAAAAATTCAACTATGCTAAGAGTACACAATGCAGCGTGTGCAACCCTTTATAAGGTATTTTAAATGACCACCGACCAAAAACAGCGTGAACACTTTTTACTGCTCATAGCCTTCGCGATGCCAATTGCTTTTTCTTCATGGATGGCCTTATTGAATAATTTCACCATTGAAGTCGCGCAGTTTACAGGTCGTGAAATTGGTATTTTACAAAGTTTAAGAGAAGTGCCCGGCTTCTTAGCGTTTACCGCCGTTTTTGTGTTGGTGTTTATTCGTGAGCAGCGATTTGCGGTGATATCGTTATTTACTTTAGGGGTGGGTGTGTTTTTGACCGGTTTTTTCCCAAGCGTACTCGGTTTATATGTAACGACAATCATTATGTCTGTTGGCTTTCATTATTTTGAAACAATTAATCAATCGCTGACCTTGCAATGGCTGCCTAAGGAGCGTGCTGCAGAATTTATGGGCAAAGCGATGTCTATTAAAGCCTTTGCTGCCATTTTCACCTTTGGCGGTGTCTGGTTAATGATCGACTTTTACAGTGTCTCTTATAAATGGGTATACGCGGTTTTCGGTGGGTTAACGTTGCTTTTGGTGTGCTACATGATATTTAGGTTTCCTGTCTTTGAAGCTAGGACACCGCAGCAGAAAAAATTAGTTTTTAAACAACGTTACTGGTTGTTCTATGTGCTTACGTTTTTAAGTGGTGCTAGGCGACAAATATTTGTGGTATTTGCTGCTTTTATGATGGTAGAAAAATTTGGTTACAGTGCAGGGCAAATAGCTTTACTTCTGCTAATCAATCATTTTTTTAATATGTTATTTGCAAAAAAAATAGGCTCTTGGATTGGCCGTGTAGGCGAGCGTAAGGCTTTGACGATAGAGTACACTGGGTTGTTTTTTGTGTTTGTAAGCTATGCCTTAGTTCAAAATGCTTGGGTTGGAGCAGGACTCTATGTGCTTGACCATTTATTTTTCGCCTTCGCAATTGCAATAAAAACTTACTTTCAAAAAGTAGCAGACCCTGAAGATATGGCGTCTTCAGCTGGGGTCTCTTTTACCATTAATCACATTGCTGCGGTAGTGTTGCCCGCTGTGCTAGGGTTGGTATGGTTGAAGTCTCCAGAGTTGGTTTTCTACATAGGTGCTGGCTTTGCATTGTTGTCATTAATTTGCAGTCAAATGATTCCTCCACACCCTGAGTCGGGCAATGAAACCGTCTCCTTGTTCGATATTGGTAAGGCTAGAGCATGACAGAGCAAGTATTAAACTTAACAGGGCATTTTTTAATTGCCATGCCTGATATGGGGGACCCTGTGTTCGCGGGTACGGTCACCTATATTCTCATCCACGACGAGGATGGTGCCTTAGGTGTCATTATAAATCGGCCGCTCGGGGTTGATTTACATGAGGTGTTAGAAGCAACTAATATTTCAGAGTTTGCTGAAAAGGTAGGCAATTTAGCCGTTTATCATGGTGGACCTGTGACGCCCGAGCAAGGTTTCATATTGCACCGTCGGCGCGAACAAAGCTGGGCCAGCGCAATACAAAACGACGATATGTGCCTAACAACAAGCCGTGATATATTAGTCGATATCGCGACTGAGAGTGGACCAGATGAGTTTATGTTTTGTTTAGGTTATTCCGGTTGGTCCAAAGGGCAAATAGAGGAAGAGTTAAAGCATAATGCTTGGCTAACTGTCGAAGCTAATACCGATATAATATTTACCGCCAACGAAGATAAGTATCGGCAAGCCTTATTACAGCTTGGTATTGACCAAGCTGTATTGTCGGGCCAAGGAGGACATGCTTAAACTTTAAACTTGTTAACTAGCTCACTCTGGGTAGTTGATAACTCGTTTAGCTTATTTGCGTTGTCCGAACCTAATTTCGCGTTAAGCGCAATATTTTCTGACATGTCTGAAATTTGCACGATATTCTGTGTTACCTCTTTTGCCACTGCGCTTTGTTCTTCAGATGCTGTTGCTATGGTTCTGCTCATATCATTCACAAGCTCTAGGCTGGTAACCATGCGGTTTAATGAGCGGAAAGTTGCCTGCGTTTTTTCGACCGATAAGTCCGCTCTGCTGACATTATCTTCAACAATTTTAACCGCCTTAGTGGAGTTAGCCTGTAAGGCAGATATCATTTCTCTGATTTCATCCGCTGACGACTGAGAGCGGTTAGCCAAGGAACGCACTTCATCGGCGACGACAGCGAAGCCACGACCCTGCTCGCCAGCTCTTGCCGCCTCAATAGCCGCGTTCAACGCTAATAGGTTTGTTTGTTCAGCAATACTTTGTATGACATTGAGAACTTCACCTATTTTTTGACTATCATCTGATAAAGAATTAATTACTTGTGAGGCTTCATCTAAAGATGCTTTAAGCTGTTCAACAAACTCAACGTTCTCACTAATGGTGATTATATTTTGTTGTGCATAATTAGTCACACTCGTTACTTCTGCACTAGTTTGCTCGGCATTAGAAGCCACTTCTAAGACCGCTGCTTCCATTTCTGTCACCGCTGCGGCAACTGAGATGGTCTGTTCTTTCTGCGCAGTAACATTTAAGTTAGTTTGTTGGCTCATATCATAGCTTTTTTGTGAAACATCTTTAATGGTAATTGCCGATTCTTGTACTTTAGAAATTAATAGGCTGAGTTGATCGGATATAAGATTAATATGTTCTGCAATGAGCCCCATTTCTGAACCGTATTTTTTATCAATTCGTTGAGACAAGTCACCATTGGCAATTTTATCTAATGCGTCCATTATGCCTAACAGAGGGTAACGAATTGAGCGAAAAATGTTAAAACCTATTGAAATAGAAATGACTAACGAAACTAAAAATAAAACAACGCCCAGAAGGTTGGCTAAGCTTGCTTGCGCCTTAGCATCGACAACAGCGATGTCGGTTAATTCTCGAATTTCAGCGACAAAGTAGGACATGTTTTCCGACGCCAAATTTACTAAATCAGCTAAATTAACGAGTTCATTTTGGCTGCGATTGTTAAGTTGAACATAAAGTTTATGACGTTGAAATAAACCCTCTTCAGATGCGATTGCCCGATCCATTAGCCCGACTATTTGTTTAACTTCAGCAACTGCTGACGGAAGGCTTGAGGATAAATTACTGAGTTTATCGTTAATGCCGCCTAGGTAGTTCATCAACTCAGACTCAACGTTAACTAGGCGTTCAGGGTCTGTAATGGTTAGAGCTTGCTGAATAAAAGACTGGGCACTGTTTGCTTGCCTTGAAATGAATTCTAAATCCCATATAGCGCTGTCGGCATTTTGGCGCTGTGCTGTTGATATGATCGCACTAATATCTTGTTCAAAAAACAACCATTCTCCATTGAAATCTTCAAGTTCTATTATGGCGTTAACTCTCGCAGCAACTTTGGTGTCTTGAAGGTCTAAGTGAAGTCGAGAAAGGTTGAAAATTTCTTTTGCTAATGAATCTAAATCGCCTACGTTCCCTTGAAAACTAGGCAAGCCGTCAAGTTTTAAAAGAACTAGCTGAAGGTTTTTTGCGTATTCTAGAGTTGCAGTCTCGAAGTTTTGTCTAAGGTTACTTAGCAACTCAGGGTCATCTGCGTTGGCATGTTGCATTACGGCTCGGTTTGCATTTTGCACATTCAAGAGCAATGTATTCGCATTATCTAAAAGCTGGCCTAGAGTGGAAGCAGTATATTCAATTTGACTGGTTAACTTGTTGTTTGATACAAATGAGAAGCCTGCCATGGCGAAAATCATTACACAAGTTAGTGAGAACCCTATTGCAACTCTTTGTATAAGAGATATCTGAAGCATGTGAAAGCCTTTAAAGAGGATATATAAACTGAGTATCGACCAGTATAGTCAAAACTTGACTCCTTGCGTGATAAATCAGCTAATAAACTAGGTGTAATTGATCTGAAACAGTTGTGAGTACAACTAAGGGCTCCAGGGTGCTTTGTGTTAGAGTACCCATTTTGTGGGTGATTAAAATGAATAGGAGGTTTTGTTTAGAATGAGTGACATAAGAGGCAGCTTTCAAGAGTTAGTAACACCCTGGCTACAATATTTGCCAGGCTCCAGTGATGCTTGGTTTCAAGGATTGGTCGTGTTATGGATAGGCCTATTCGCAGTTTTGCTACATTTATTGTTACATTTAGTGGTGCGTAATTACGTGGCCGCATGGTTGTCGAAGTGGACATCTAAGTTTAAAGGCAATTGGAGTTTCTCCATATTTAGCCATAACTTATTCCGCCGCATGTCATTTGTAGTGCAGGGCGCTGTTGTTCAAATTCAATCTGGCTGGTGGTTGGAAGAAGAGACATTCCTCTACCGTTTGATAAAAATCATCAGTGATCAATGGGTTCTATTGTTTTTGCTTTTGACGTTGTTCTCTATCCTAGATGTTTTTCAGGGCATTTTTAATCGTCGATCTAGCAGTGCACAGTTTCCAATAAAAGGTATTTTACAAACGATAAAACTCATAGCCACGCTTTTAATGGGGCTACTCGCCATTGCCCTGCTCATTGGAAAGTCGCCACTGTTGTTACTCAGTGGTCTAGGTGCCTTATCTGCGGTCATGATGTTGGTATTTAAAGACCCTATTCTCGGTCTAGTTGCGGGAATTCAATTATCTGCCAACAATATGCTGTCGGTAGGCGACTGGCTTGAAATGCCGAAGTATGGTGCCGATGGTGATGTAATTGATATTGCATTAACGACTGTTAAAGTACGAAATTGGGATAAAACGATAACCACCATCCCAGCCTACGCATTAATTTCTGATTCGTTTAAGAATTGGCGAGGCATGACGGAGTCAGGAGGACGTAGAATTAGCCGAAGTATTTTAATAGAAACAAGCAGCATAAAATTTCTCGATGAAAAATTGCTTGGTGAGCTAACTAAAGCTGAACTAATTGATGCCTATTTACAAGAAAAAATTGAAGTAATAGAGCGCGAAAACAAATCAAAAAATCTTGATATGTCGGTATTAATCAATGGTCGTCGATTAACGAATATAGGTACCTTTCGACAATACCTTTTAACCTATTTGCGTGCTCGTCCCGATATCCATAAAGATATGACTCTGATGGTTCGGCAGTTGGAGCCAACGTCCGCTGGCTTACCGATTCAAATATATGCATTTACAAATACGACGAGTTGGAGTGAATATGAAAATATTCAAGCCGATATTTTTGACCATGTATTTGCTTCCATGCCTGCCTTTGATCTAAGAGTGCATGAAGCACCGACAGGTAATGATATTCGTTCGATTGGTCGTTTGGAGCGAAGTTAGGCTGATTGCTCGGAGTAGGGAGTAAGTGAGAGCTAGCCTGAAGGACATTCAGCCAGGCTAGCTTGAATTATTACCATATTGGTTAAAAGTAAACAGCGTTAAATACAGCTAATGGAGCTCTACGGCCAATGTTAAGTTGCAGAGTGTCATTGTGGATGGTGTAGTTATCTACCATGCCAAATACTTGAAATAATTCTTGTTCGCTAACGTTTAAGTCTGGGCATGCACGCATAGTTGATGCCAAGTTCTCGAAACGAATGCGATTACCTTCTGATAAAGTGTACTCACCAAAAAATGCGTTACAGCCAGAATAACCAGCCAGTTTACTCGCTTCTGTGTGTAAAACAAAGTGAGCTTCTTTTTCCTGGCCTGGTGAGATAGTTACTTTTTGCCCTTTAAGTTCAATTAGCTTCCAATACTTTTCAGTGATGGTATTTGTCGACTCGGGCAATTCATTAAGGCTAACATCATTGACATTGGACTGTACTTCTTGAAACGAGCTACAGTTAACGAGAAGTACAATGGCCATGCCAGAAAAAATCGCTGTTATCTTCATATTTATTTCCTACCTAAAAGTTGTTACTAACGAATGAATCACCACATGGCTTGAGTATAGCGGCCTATAAAATTTTAAATAGCCTTAAGTCGTAGTTTCTTAAAGCTAATATGGTGTGCGTGAGCCACTTCTTAAATAGAATCAATTGTTCGCCGATAGGTTGTTGAAAAAGGTTTCACGACGGCTCATTATTTAGTTCTAGCCAATTGATAATCGCTTGATTGGTTTCAGTAGGTTTTTCTTGTTGAATCCAATGACCGCAATCTAAGCTGACGATCTCAACGTTTGGTACAAAATCTTTAAGTGACTCCAACTTCGGTATTGAATCTCGATCTCCATATATCATCAGTGCTGGCTTAAGAATTATAGGATCTACTTCGGCTAATATATGCCAATTACGGTCAAGGTTTCTGTACCAGTTTATGCTACTCGTGAAGCCAGTCTTTTCAAATGCATTAATGAAAACTGAGAGTTCATTGGGTGACATAATCGGCTCACCG
Organism: Reinekea sp.; assembly: GCF_046710285.1. Lineage (GTDB taxonomy): Bacteria > Pseudomonadota > Gammaproteobacteria > Pseudomonadales > Natronospirillaceae > Reinekea. The sequence goes on along the minus strand of NZ_JBKEGY010000010.1, from coordinate 27,798 downwards.
AGCGGCTGTTCATTTTTTGCAATATTAATCATCAACATGCCTGATACGGGTGGCTGTATTGGCTCATTCTTACGGAATAAATTACGAAGAAACTGAGTGGTATGCTTATTTAGCACTGCATCTGCAACACCTGGCTGGCGATTGAAATGGACAAAGTAGTTATCTTTACCAAAAAACTCTTCCATCAGTTCAATCCAAGGTTTGTCGCCGCGTAATTGATAAGGTAAAGCCAAGGCGATCACACCTTTGACATGGCTAGGGTGGAGTAGCGACAACGCCCATACAATGTTAGCTCCCCAGTCGTGACCAACAAACACAGCATCTTTGTAACCGAAATAATCCAGCAACCCAACAAGATCACTCGTTAAGTGTGTGATGTCATACTCAGTAACCGCAGCAGGACAAGAAGAGTTGCCAAAACCCCGTTGATTAGGAACGATGACATGGTAGCCTGCAGCTACAAGCGCGGGTATTTGATGTCGCCAAGAAAAGGCATGTTCTGGCCATCCATGGCATAGAACTATTGGGTTCCCTTTATTCTGTTGGCCTGCTTCAAATACCTCCAGCTCGATACCATTGACAGCAATAAGTGACGGGGTTGGGAAGCTCGCTAAAGAATTTACTCTTATAGTCTTCATTGTATTCATCCTTTCTAATTCAAAATTATCGGTTAAATCGGTTTATGTCTTGCTTAGAGTTTAAGTTGTTGTCTGCAACATCTTGAAAAACCTATCACCAAAGAAAACTGATTCTTGCTTGTGATTGAGTTGTTAGAACAGTAATCTATAAATAGGTCAATATTGGCCCTATTTAAAAAATAAAAGGATTTTTATGTGTATTCACCTACCTTACGCCTGCTGACCGTTCTTGAACTTCTGCAAACTTATAGCTCAATCAATGGAAAGGAGCTTGCTCATCGACTCGAAGTAGATATTCGTACGGTTAGACGGTATGTGATGTCGCTACAAGATATGGGGATACCCGTTGCAGCTGAGCGGGGACCACTCGGTGCGTATAGGCTAGAGCGTGGTAGTCGTTTACCGCCACTCATTTATAATGACTCAGAAGCAAGCGCACTTGTTGTTGGGTTAATCGCAATGAGGCAATTGAACTTCCCCATTGACGCTGCTGCCGTTGAATCTGCATTGGCGAAGACAATACGAGTGTTACCTCAGCGATTGCTCTGCCATGTCAATGAACTCGATGATTTAATTAAAGTACATAACCCCTCATATTTGTCTGCAACTCAGGTCTTAAAGAGTGACTTTGTTTGGCTATTGGAACATGCCATTAAAAAACGAAAAACAACCCAATTGACTTATTCAGCCAAAGCAGGCGAACAGTCTGTTCGAGAAGTGGACTTATATGGGATGGTCTTTGTTGCAGGGCAATGGTACGTCTCAGGTTATTGCCATCTACGCGAAGGCATACGAACGTTTCGTTTAGATCGTTTGGCCGCCATTGCTAAGACTGAAAAAGAGTTTATCAGACCGAGTGATTTTGATGTCTTACGCTGCGTTATGGAGTCGAGATCTCATCTGCAAATGAGTTTTGATGTGGAAATTGTTTTGCAAATATCAATTGAACGAGCTAGAAGTCTATTACCAACTGAGGTTCAGTCGCTCGAATCCATTGATGAGGGCGTTTTGTATTCCCAGACAACATCCCGCTTAGATTGGCTTGCTTTTACACTGCTAAACTTAGATGTGCCGTTCAAAGTTAGATCCCCATTAGAGCTTTATGTCGTTTTTCAAGAGTTTGCTGAAAAAGCCAAAAAAATTGCACAAGGAAAACCCTAGGTACGAGCAAATAGCATTATGACTGTTTTTTTATTTACGGTCTAAATTTTTAAAACCGACAGCCTGCGCCAATCTGTAAGTTGATGCTGGTGCCAAAGTCCTCGAATAGCCTCTGTGCATCGAGGAAGCTACTCGCTGGGTTTTCAGAAATTTTGCTGTAGGTGAATCCGCCAAAACTCACGTTTGTGTCTAAGTAAAACCCGCCAGTCGCGGATAGTTCAATACCATACCCAGCATGAAGGAACAGGTAGTTAAAAGTCGTAGGAAAAAAGGTTTCACGACGCGTCGAGATGTAAGTCAGATTCCCCATCAGGTAAAGGTTGAACTTGTTGCTTCGTCCGTTCGGAAACACTTTATAGTTGAAGTCAGCACTGATAAGGCCTAGCTCTTGCCGGATGAGCGGATGAATGCCAAGACCTAGCTCGAACTGATTTAAGCCATGAGAATAGGTCCCAGTTGTGATCAAGCGTAAAGGTAACACTTGCCCATTCATTGCAGCGTTTGTTGCAACGCCAAACTTATGTTTATGCGGGTTGGAATCAGCAAAAGCAACAGAAAATGGTACTAAACACAGGAGTGTTGCTAACAAAGAGAGCTTCAAATAATGTTTCATAGTGGATTATTCTCTAACACTCGAACGATACGATCATAAACTCGTTCAAGATCGAGCCAAAAGAGTTGACCATATGAGGTATTCACAAACATCACCACCACGGCATCGATGTCACTGTGGTATCGAACAATGCTCGTGTAACCGGGAAGCCAGCCGGTGTGTTCGTATTCGTAGACAGACGAATAGATTTTTTGTTCGTTGGTTGTTAATAGGGTGCCATCTATCAGTGCTCTAACAAATACGGCAACATCCTCAGCTGAAGCCACCATCGAGCCGCTGGGTTGAACATGCTCCATTTGCCAGTAAACATCTCCATCATCGTCCCCAATGACATAGCCTTTAATAACCTCACTCAAGTTTACTTCGCGAAGCTGCAAGTAGGTGTTCATTAAATTCAGCGGCGTAAGTATTTCATTGCGAATAAACTGATGGTGGCTGCCATCTGTGACAGTGTCCAGAATTGCACCAATTAAGAAATAGTTACTGTTAGAGTAGCCGTAGCGGCTATTCGGCCTGAAATCTGCTGGTTGGTCTAAAACAAACGGATAGGTGTCGTCGTTGTCAACTATTTTAGCCTGATTAATCTCAGGATGGTAAACGAAGTCGGGAATGCCGCTGCGGTGTTGAAGTAGCATTCGAAGCGTAATGTCTGATGAATTTTCTATTCGGTGTGCCACGTCAGGCAAATAGCCTTTTAGCGTGCCATCTAATGATAGCGATTTATTCGCCACCAACATTGTGGTTGCTGCTGCGACATAAAGCTTACTGATACTGGCTATCTTGAATAAAGAAGAGGGGTTGACCGGGACTAGGTTTTCTCTGTCGCTCCACCCTGCAGAATATGAGGCGGTCTTTCCGGCCTGGTTGACATGGACGATAATACCGTCAAACCCTATGTCAATTGCCCGACCGAGCTCCTCATCTATATCGGGCGCCAATGAAGGTAATGGCAGCGTGCATCCTGACAGACCTACAAAACCTGCGAAAAACACTAGTGTTAAGCGTTTAAAGTGCCGCATGAACCAACCCTGCGATAAAATGAATAAAGGTCATTTAATTTGGTGCCCCAGATAAATAAAGTACCGATTCATAAAGTTTGGAAAGAAACTGGTCACATTGCAGGATCAACGGTGTATGTATTTCAGCCGAAGCCAATGTAGCAAGGAACACGATAAGAGCCATAATGATCAGTTGTGAAAGTTTCATAATCTTGGTCCATGGACAAATCAGTAAGTGTTGATACTTAAGTGTTGGCGCTTGAAAGAAAGGTGACAAATAAACAGAATTTTTTTAAATAATGTAAAAAAAAGAGGTTTTTTTAGTTTAATTGTCACCTTTTTTGCTTATAAGACACATACTGAGGATGACTGTGGAGAAAATGCATGAATCTTTTTAATAAACGAAAATTGAGCGCTATAGTTACAGATGAAAACCTAGTTATGTTTAGTTTAGGTGGCGATCGTGATGCGTTCTGTCAGATTGTTGATCGATACCAAAATTTACTATGTTCATTAGCCTATTCATCGGTTGGACAGATCCAACTCAGTGAAGACATAGCGCAAGAGGTTTTTATTGAAGCTTGGAAGAGTTTGGCCAGCTTGGAGGAGCCCAGAAAATTAAAGGCTTGGTTATGCGGCATTCTTCGTTTTCGAATTAGCGCTCACTTTCGAAAGTCGAGTAAGCAACCAACTGATTTTGCTGACGAATATACATTAGAGAATGAGATAGCTGATCAAAATTCTGAACTTGAACAAAAGCACATTAATCAACAACAGCAAGACTTAATGTGGCAGGTGTTGAGTGAGATTGATGAAACTTATCGCGAGCCTTTAGTTCTTTTTTACCGGCAACAACAATCGATTGAGACGGTAGCGAATGAGTTGGAGCTATCCATTGACACCGTCAAGCAACGCTTATCTAGAGGACGAAAGCTATTAAAACAAGCCATGTTGAAGTTCGTAGAAGACGGACTAAAGCGTACAATGCCTAGTTTAGTTTTTACCTCAGGAGTCATGTCTGCAATTAGTACGCTGGCTCCGCCTGCAAAAGCTGCAACATTAGCAGCTGGAGCGGTAAAAAGCTCCTCGATGGTGACGCTGTCTACACAAGCTACGTTGTTAGCCGTTTCCTCGGGATTGATCAGTTCTTTTTTGGGATTAAGAGCTGCGTTTGATCAATCGAGAACTAACCGCGAGCGAAAGCTTGCCTTAAAAGTTGTTTTAGGCTTTTTGGCATTAACGGGCTTGTACATAGTCGCGGTGCTGGGTTTTAAAAAATGGGCGTTGAGTACTCAAGAGGCAGCACTGACTTTAACCGTGATGTCACATCTAAGTGTGCTGGCTTTCGTATTGGGGAACATTATTTTGGTTAGGCTTATGTTTAATTCAACCCGTAGACTCAGGGCACAAGAACGAATATTTGAGCCGGATGCTTTTAAGCACCCTATCGATAAACTTGAATCGAAGCGAAGGGAGTTGCGTTCAAAGCATTCTCTGTTAGGTATCCCTTTATTCCACTTTCAATTTGGCATGTCAGAGCACAAAAACAATCCCGCAATCGGATGGATCGCAACTGGAAGTCAAGCTTATGGAATACTAATGGCATGGGGCGGACTCGCCGTGGCTCCGATCAGTGTTGGAATCATCTCTGTAGGGGTATTTACCGTAGGTAATGTGGGTATTGGACTCTTTGCCTGTGGTACGGCTGCGATCGGGTTGGTCGCCTTTGGCGCGTCATCTATCGCATATAAAGCGTATGCTTCGTTAACCGCGCTGGGTTGGGACAGTGCCATGAGTAACGGCTTTTCTGTTGCCAAAAACGCAGCCATTGGAACTATCGCTTATGCAGAGCAAGTCAACAACAACATTGCTGCAGAAATAGGGCGTTGGCAGATGTTTGAAAATCACTATACATGGCTATTGGTGATCATTGCCATTGCAGTTATCACGCCTGCTCTTTTTCATTCCAGAAAAGTTAGACGGCGGATGCGAGTGAAGTAATTGGCAATGAGCCGCAACGTATGTTGTAAACGTTGCAGCACATCGACATGGTCAGATTAAGTGAACAGGCCATTATCCATCAAGAGCACTTAGAGTCACCACAGTTTAAGCAAGTTAAGCAGCCATCCATGATAATCGCGGCCTTGGTATTGCACTTTTTGCAAAGGTGGGCATCGGCTGGAAACTCACCATTGGTTGAAGCGCTGTCATTTACTTTAGGCGCCGCAGCGGCTTCATATTGCGCGCGCTTCTCGGCGATAAGCTTTTGCTGGTGCTCATCTAAGCCATCATCCTTGATCATGCCGATCATTTTCAAATGCTTCTCTACTACGTCACCAATTTCTGCAACTAAAGAAGGCATAAATTTACCGCCACGTTTAAAGTAGCCGCCTTGTGGGTCGAACACGGCACTTAGCTCATCAACAATAAAGGTAATATCGCCGCCTTTACGGAATACCGCTGAAATGAGTAACGTAAGAGCAACAACCCACTGATAATGCTCCATGTTCTTAGAGTTAATGAATATCTCAAACGGGCGACGAACTTCGTGTTCAGTGCCTTCGTTTAAAATCATGTCATTAATGGTCACGTACATGGCATGCTCAGACATTGGCGTCTTAATTTTATAAGTTGAACCGATAAGCATTTCTGCACGTTCAACCGATTCATGCATTTGCTCAATTTTAGCTTGTGCATCTTTTTGCGCTTGTGCCGCTTTTTTTTCTGGCGTTACGACATCGTAGCCGACAATTTTTTGATCGATTTTTTTCATAACAGTCATCCTTAAAACTTCCCGTAGTAGCCTTCTTTGAGCGCATCGAATAGGTTGGCGGCGGTATGTTCTTCGCCGTCGTATTCTACTTTTTCGTTACCCTTGAGTTCGATGTTTGAGCCATCTTCAAGTTGGAATCGATAAGTTGTATTTTCTAAGTCTTCTTCTTTGACTAAGACGCCTTGGAACGCTTCTGGGTTAAATCTAAATGTTGTACAGCCTTTCAAGCCTTGCTCGTAGGCATATAGGTAAATATCTTTGAAATCTTCAAACGGGTATTCAGTTGGAATGTTAGCCGTTTTAGAAATCGACGAGTCAATCCATAACTGTGATGCAGCCTGAATATCAACATGCTGTTTCGGGCTGATTGTATCAGAGGACACAAAGTAGTCTGGTAGCTTTTCCGTAGGATCTTGGCTAAACGGCATCGCATTTTTATTAATTAACTCACGGTAGGCTAGAAGCTCAAACGAGAAGACATCGACTTTCTCTTTCGACTTTTTACCTTCACGAATAATGTTACGGCTGTAATGGTGTGCAAAGCTTGGCTCAATACCGTTACTGGCGTTATTAGCAATCGACAATGAAATGGTGCCCGTTGGTGCGATAGACGAGTGGTGCGTAAAGCGCGCGCCCGTTAAAGCAAGTTCACTGACTAGATCAGGAGCAACGGTGGCCAGCTTTTGCATATAACGGCTGTATTTTGCATGCAGAATACGGCCTGGTAACTTATCACCTACTTGATAGCCGTCTTGTAATAGCTCAGGACGTTGGCGAGTCATTTCATGCGTAATTTCAAACTCTTCGTCCATGATCGGCGCTGCGCCTTTTTCTTTAGACAGCTCTAACGCCGTTTCCCAACCAGAAACAGCCATTTCTCTTGTAACTTCTTCAGTAAAGTCTACTGACTTTTCGTCACCGTAGGTCATTTGCAGCATGGCGATGGTGCTGCCTAAACCTAAGTAACCCATACCATGGCGACGTTTACGTTCAATCTCGATACGTTGACCTTCTAGCGGTAGGCCGTTGATCTCTACAACGTTATCTAACATACGAGTAAATATGTTTACAACTTTGCGATACTTATCCCAGTTGAATCGAGCTTGCTCGGTAAATGGGTTCTCTACAAAGTGAGTCAGGTTAATAGACCCTAATAGGCAGCTGCCATAAGGCGGAAGAGGTTGCTCGCCACAAGGGTTGGTTGCACGAATGGTTTCACAGAACCAGTTGTTGTTCATTTCATTGACTTTGTCGATCAAAATGAAACCCGGCTCAGCAAAGTCATAGGTGGAACTCATAATAATGTTCCATAAGTTCCGCGCTTTAATAACACGGTAAACACGACAGGCGGTTTCACCTTGTTCGTTTTGCATATAACCGGTTTTTACGTGCCAATCTTTCCAAATAATTTGGCTTGGGTCATTTACATCTAAGGAGTCACGTTTTACTTCAGCTTCGCTGACGGGGAAAACTAAAGGCCAATCAGAATCGTTAACAACCGATTCAATAAATTCAGCTGTCACAAGTAAAGATAGGTTGAACTGACGTAATCGGCCGTCTTCGCGCTTGGCTTTAATAAAATCAATGACATCAGGATGACTGACATCGAAAGTCGCCATTTGTGCGCCACGGCGGCCGCCCGCACTGGATACGGTGAAGCACATACGGTCATAGATATCCATGAACGACAAAGGTCCAGAGGTATAAGCGCCAGCACCACTAACAAAGGCGTTACGAGGGCGTAGCGTTGAAAACTCATAACCAATACCACAACCGGCTTTAAGCGTAAGGCCTGCTTCGTGTACTTTCGCTAAAATGCCGTCCATGGAATCTTCAATGGTGCCAGACACGGTGCAGTTGATTGTAGAGGTTGCAGGCTTGTGCGCTAAAGCACCGGCATTAGAGGTAATACGGCCAGCAGGGATAGCGCCATTTTCAAGCGCCCAAGTGAACTTCTCTTGCCATTCTTGTTGCTTCTTCTTGCCTTTTTCGACGGAGGACAGCGCTTGCGCGACTCGTTCAAAGGTTCCTTTCATATCTTGATCAACAGCTTCGCCTTGGGCATTTTTGAGGCGATACTTTGCATCCCAAATATCTAATGATGCAGGCTGGTGGTCAATTTTAATACAGTTGTCACGTTCCAGTTGTGTGTTATCCGTCATGCTAAGCGCCTCTAATGCTCAAAGGTGATTGGTTGGTACTTGTGTTGCGAAACATTCTAAACCACTACCTGTAGTAGTGTGAAGCTCTAAAATACCCATAAATTGTGTTTTAGGGTGTTGACTTTGGCAGAAGCGGCATAGCTTGCGGGTTTCAAACTGATGGCAAAATTAAAATATTTTAAAGGCTGTGATTGAGTTCAAAGGTTATTTATTTTTAGCGCAGAATTAACAGTGTTCGAGGATTGAAAGGAAAAAGACGGCTGAGAGTTACTGCAGCAGCAAGGCTACACCTGAGTCGAGGTACCGTAAAAATAGGAGCGCCGTAAACCCGTCCATGGGGGCTCGTCATTGGCATCCATGCCAATGAACGTCCTATTTTTACGATACCTCGACTCAGGTGCTTATATTTCACAGGTTACCTATACTTCGGTCGAGTTCGAAGCTTCCTTGCGATAACACTTAGCCGTTGATCTTCGTCTTAATGATTTGATTCACTTGCCCTGGATTGGCTTGCCCCTTAGAGACTTTCATCACCTGACCAACAAAAAAGCCCATCAGCTTGTCTTTGCCTGCTTTCATTTCATCAAACTGGCCTTGGTTCGCTGCAATGACTTCGTCGACCATGGCTTCAATAGCGCCAGTGTCTGTGACTTGCTTTAAGCCTTTTGCGTCGATTATTTCATCGGCGGTGCCTTCACCATCGGCCATCCCTTGAAACACAGTCTTAGCGATTTTACCTGAAATGGTATTGTCTTTGATGCGTGCTAAGAGCTGGCCAAAGTTATCAGCGCTGATTGGGCAGTTTTCAATGGCAATATCTGACTGGTTTAGGAATTTGGATAGTTCACCCATGCACCAGTTTGCTGCTAACTTGGCATCACCCGATACCGTTGCAGCTTGTTCAAAGTAATCGGCCATGACTCGGTTTGCAGATAACACATCGGCATCGTAATCGGTTAAGCCTAGCTCAGCTTTAAAGCGCGCTACTTTTGCGTCAGGCAGCTCTGGAAGCTCGGATTTTACCTGTGCGATATACTCATCATCGATGAGTATTGGCAGTAAGTCTGGTTCTGGGAAGTATCGATAATCGTTAGCGAACTCTTTGCTGCGCATAGGGCGCGTTTCATTTTTATCGGCATCGTAAAGGCGAGTTTCTTGCGTAATGGTGCCGCCATCTTCCAATATGTCCATTTGGCGTTCAACTTCGGTATGAATCGCTTTTTCAATAAACTTAAAAGAGTTGAGGTTTTTTAACTCTGTACGAGTACCAAATTCTTCTTGGCCTTTCGGGCGTAATGAAATATTCACATCACAGCGCATTGAGCCTTGCGACATGTCACCGTCAGAAATACCGATATAAGTAATGATGCTGTGAATCTTTTTCAAGTAAGCAATGGCTTGCTTGGCATTGCGAATATCAGGTTCTGATACAATTTCTAATAACGGCGTGCCGGCTCGGTTTAAATCGATACCAGAATGCCCTGCAAAATCTTCATGCAATGACTTACCAGCATCTTCTTCAAGGTGCGCGCGGGTGACACCAATACGCAGGTGCTCGCCATCTTCTGTGGTAACATCAACATGACCAATACCGACAATTGGATGATCCATTTGGGTTACTTGATAACCCTTTGGTAGGTCAGGGTAAAAGTAGTTTTTACGATCAAAGACCGAGGTTTTACCAATTTCAGCGTCAATGGCTAAGCCAAAGGCAACGGCTTTTTTAAGTGCCTCTGCGTTGAAAACGGGCAATGTTCCCGGTAAGGCTAAGTCAATTGCGCTGGCTTGTGTATTAGGTTCTGAACCAAACTGCGTACTTGAACCAGAAAATATTTTTGATTGGGTTGAAAGCTGAACATGAATTTCTAACCCGATAACCGTTTCCCATTGCATATCTATACTCCTTAAACTTGTGGCTTGCGGGTGTGCCATTCAGTCGCACTTTGGAACTGGTGGCCAATATTAAGCAGCTTTGCTTCTTCGAAGTAGTTGCCGATTACTTGTAAGCCCACGGGCATTCCATCAACGAAACCACAAGGCACTGACATGCCCGGCAGGCCGGCAAGGTTAACCGACAGGGTATAGATATCTTCTAGATACATAGAAACTGGGTCTTGGTTTTTGGCGCCTAGGTTCCACGCGGGTGAAGGCGTAGTTGGCCCCATGATGACGTCGACATCGTTAAGCGCAGCGACAAAGTCATTTTTAATAAGGCGGCGTAACTGTTGAGCTTTACGATAATATGCATCGTAATAGCCGGCAGATAACGCATAGGTGCCAACCAAAATACGACGTTTAACTTCCGCGCCAAAACCTTCAGAGCGAGAGCGCATGTACATATCGTTCAAGTCTTTCGGGTCTTCACAACGATAGCCATAACGCACGCCATCGTAGCGAGATAAGTTGGTGGATGCTTCGGCGGGAGCAATGATGTAATAGGCAGGAATCGAAAGTTCGGTACGCGGCAACGAAATTTCTTTAACTATAGCGCCCATGGCTTCGAATTGCTTAACGGCATCCATGATGGTTTTGCGAATGCCTTCATCGAGTGCATCACCGAAAAATTCTTTCGGTAAACCAATTTTTAAGCCTTTGATCGAGTTATTAAGCGACGCGGTGTAATCTTCAACTGGCTTGTCCATTGAGGTTGAGTCTTTTTCATCAAAGCCAGCTAAGGCGTTCATGATCATCGCCGCATCTTCGGCGGTTTGAGTCATTGGGCCTGCTTGGTCTAATGACGAGCCATAGGCCACCATACCCCAGCGAGAAACACGACCGTAAGTTGGCTTTAAACCGGTAATACCGCAAAACGCTGCTGGCTGACGAATGGAGCCGCCAGTATCAGTTCCTAGAGCAGCGGGAGCTGTGCCTGCTGCTACGACTACTGCAGACCCACCCGAGGAGCCTCCTGGTACACAATCGGTATTCCAAGGGTTCTTGGTTGCGCCATAAAAGCTACTTTCGGTAGATGAGCCCATTGCGAATTCATCCATGTTGGTTTTACCCAGCATGACCATTCCGGCATTTTTTAAGTTGCTGGTGGCGGTTGATTCGTATGGCGCGATAAAGTTATCGAGCATTTTTGAACCGCAAGTCGTTTTTACGCCTTGAGTGCAAAATAAATCTTTGTGAGCAATAGGTATACCGGTTAAAGGCCCGGCATTGCCTGCTTTCAATTGCTTGTCTGCCTCGGCTGCTTGGGCAAGGGCAATTTCGTCTGTCACGGTGACATAGGCATTTAAGTCAGAATCTTTTGCTTTTATTGCATCTAAGTAACTTTGAGTGAGCTCAACGCTGCTGTATTTGCCAGAATGTAGGTCATCAGAAAGTTGTTTAAGGGTTTTGTTTAACATGATAAACCTTTCTATTATTCAATAACTTTAGGGACAAGGAATAAACCTTGCTCAGCTTTCGGGGCGTTGGCTTGTAAAGCGTCGCGTTGATTCGATTCGGTGACGACATCCGCGCGTAACCGTTGAGAAGCATCTAATGGATTAGCTAAGGGCTCTACATTACTGGTATCAACCGCTTGCATGGTGTCAACAAGGTCAAGAATGCTCGACAAGCTATTCACATAGTCGGGTAGTTCGTGTTCATTTACTTTAAGTCGCGCAAGTATCGCGACAGATTCAACTTTTGAGCTATCTATGCTCATTGTTAACTCCTCAACTGGAAACTACTAATAAAAAGGGATATAAGTCTTGAATATATGGGTTTTGTTTGAAATTGAAATAGCGTGTTGATTAAAACACGAACAATTACTGTAAAAAAACCGTGCAGGGTATACGTTATCACATTTACGGCTTGCTCAAAAACCCTACGGTTGTTACATTGCTGAGCTGTTACCGTTAGCTCTTACGTACATTTAAAGCGATATTAGACATGTTTAAAAAAATTAGAGGTTTATTTTCCAGCGATTTGTCCATCGATTTAGGGACAGCCAACACACTTATTTACGTACGCGATCGCGACATTGTTCTTAACGAACCTTCTGTTGTAGCCATACGCTTAAGTGGCAATCAAAAAACAGTGGCCGCAGTCGGGCAAGAAGCTAAGCGTATGTTGGGTAGAACCCCAGGCAGCATTCAAGCTATTCGCCCTATGAAAGACGGTGTAATTGCCGACTTCCACGTAACCGAAAAAATGCTACAACACTTTATTGCTAAAGTGCATGAAAATAGCTGGTTTGCACCTAGCCCTCGGGTTTTAGTATGTGTGCCTTGCAAGTCAACTCAGGTTGAACGTAAAGCTATTCGAGAATCTGCATACGGTGCAGGTGCTCGCGAAGTTTACTTAATTGAAGAACCTATGGCTGCTGCGATTGGCGCAGGCTTGCCCGTTGAGGAAGCAAGAGGTTCAATGGTTGTCGATATTGGTGGTGGTACCACTGAAATTGCGATTATTTCTTTGAATGGTATTGTCTTTAGCGAATCTGTACGAGTGGGCGGTGATCGCTTCGATGAAGCTATTGTTTCTTATATTCGTCGTAACTATGGCTCACTTATTGGTGAAGCCACTGCTGAGCGGGTTAAAATTGAAATTGGTTGTGCATACCCAGGTGCAGAAATTCGTGAAATTGATGTTCGCGGGCGAAATTTAGCTGAGGGTATTCCTCGTAGCTTTACCTTGAATAGCAATGAAGTACTCGAAGCCCTACAAGAAAGCCTATCTGCGATTGTTCAAGCTGTGAAAAGTGCATTAGAGCAAACCCCTCCCGAATTGGCGGCCGATATCGCTGAGAGTGGCTTAGTGTTAACCGGTGGTGGTGCTATGCTTCGAGATATTGACCGCTTGTTAAGCGAAGAAACGGGTTTACCTGTCCTTATTTCTGATGACCCACTTACCTGTGTGGCTCGTGGTGGCGGTCGTGCGCTAGAAATGATGGATGAACAAACCTTTGACTTCTTGAGCTCTGAATAAATAGCGTTATAATTTCTCTTACTATCAGAGATTAGTGACACAAAGCACTTCCATTGGAGGTGCTTTGTTACAATGACATCTACCAATTAATTTAACCAGAGGAGAGTGTGCCATTAAAGCGCTATTTACGGCCGGTCCTCAGCACGGTTACCGATTTGCCGTAGTTGCTTTTATTTCTTTAGCGTTGCTGTTCTTAGACTCACGCTATACTCAAGTCGACTCTCTGCGGCAGTCCATTTCATATTTAGTCTCTCCCGTTCAATCTCTCGTTACGTTACCTAACTCGGTTATTAGTTGGTCGTCAACCACTTTTGCAGAGCGTGATGAATTATTGGAAAACAATCGAACATTGAATAGTCAAATTAGTATTTTGCAGCAAAAAGTTCAAAAGCTAGCAATTTTAGAGGCAGAGAATGACCGGCTCAGGCGTTTGCTTGATGCCAGTGCTCGTTTAGAGTCAAGTTTTAAGACTACTGAAATGATCAGCGTTGACCCCGACCCTTACTCTATTCAAGTCATTATTAATCGTGGTGCTGCCGATGGCGCTTATGTTGGTCAAGCTATTTTAGATGCAGACGGCCTTTTTGGCATGATTACCCAGGTCAACTCGTTAACCTCTCGAGTTGTTTTAGTGGCCGATGCGAATATCGCCGTTCCAGTTTATGTCAACCGTAATGGGATGAGGTCAGTGGTGATCGGCACCGGAGATCTAAATAACTTAGAGCTTGAGTATGTTCCAGATACGGCTGACATAGTTGTGGGTGATGTTTTGGTAACCTCTGGATTGGCGGGAAAATACCCCGCAGGCTACCCCGTCGCTATGGTTATAGCCATGGAGCATGACCCAGGTGAACCCTTTGCTCGAATTAGAGCCAAGCCGCTGGCGGAGCTAAATAAAAGTAAAAACTTACTTATGGTCTTTCAAAGCGAGGTTCAGCCATGAAGCAAAAACCTCCACATGGGTTATGGTTCATCGCCGTGAGTTTTTTTATCGCATTCTATTTGGCCGCTTTACCGCTACCAGGGCAGTTTCAGCTCTTAAGGCCAGATTTTGTGGGGTTATTCCTTATTTTCTGGTGTCTCGTGTTGCCTGAGCGTTTCGGCATTGCCATGTCATTTATCGTGGGCATTTTGTATGACACTATGATTGGTACACAAATGGGAACCTATGGCTTAGTGTTTTCCAGCATTGCCTACTTGATATTGCTACTAAATTCACGTTTACGTATGTATCCAATTGGCCAGCAGGCCATGGTTGTTTTCTTAGTACTAGGTATCAGCCATGTATTAGTTCAATGGCTGAAAGACTGGTTTGTAGGTGGTATTACCGGTGAAATGCAAATTTGGCCAGCCCTTGTTTCAGCCATCGTTTGGCCATGGATATACAGTATAGGCCGAGGCTTAATGCAGCAATTTAAGGTTCAGTAAGGGGGTAATATGACAGTCATTCTGGCTTCTCAGTCGCCAAGGCGTAGGGAGTTATTAGCAACACTCGGGGTCGAGTTTCAAGTCGCCAGTGCCGACATCGATGAGAGCGTGCGAAAGAATGAGTCTGCTTATGACTATGTGTTACGGCTTGCACAGCAAAAAGCACAAGCAGTGGCGGAAAAAATTAGCAACCCAGATGCAGTCGTTATCGGTTCTGATACTTCGGTAATCTTTGAAGCTAAAATTTTAGGGAAACCACTTGATGAAGCGGATTTTAGTCAAATGATGAATATGCTTTCGGGTCAAAGTCATCAGGTTATGACCGCAGTCGCAATGGTACAGGGTAGCCATCTTATTTCTAAGGTCATTTCTACCGATGTCGTTTTCAAAACCTTATCGAAGGACCTTATTGCCCGTTATTGGCAGACAGGTGAACCAGTCGATAAAGCCGGTGGCTATGGCATTCAAGGGTTTGGTTCATTTTTAGTTGACCATATTCGTGGCAGTTACTCCGCAGTCGTGGGCTTACCGTTATCTGAAACGGGGCAAATGCTAGTAGATTGCAATATCCCTATATGGAATGGCACCCTAAACGCAAAAGACCTGTAATAAGGGTACAACTGAGCGTTCATGCTTCTATAATAATAAAACTAACAACATTTTAGGCGTAATTATGACATCTGAAATTCTCGTCAACGTCACTCCGATGGAAACACGAGTGGCCTTGGTAGAAAACGGTGCTGTTCAAGAGCTTTATATCGAACGCAGTCAAACGCGCGGCCTTGTTGGCAATATTTATAAAGGTAAAGTTGTCAGGGTGTTGCCCGGCATGCAAGCTGCTTTTGTTGATATAGGCTTAGAACGCGCCGCATTTATCCATGCCTCCGATATAGATCTGAATCGGGTCGACAATGAGCCGCACAAACCTATCCAAACCCTAGTCCGAGAAGGGCAGGCGTTGGTCGTACAAGTGATCAAAGACCCAATGGGTACGAAGGGTGCAAGGCTAACAACCGCGTTGTCTATTCCGTCACGATATCTAGTGTTCATGCCTGCTTCAGATCACATCGGCATTTCTCAGCGCATAGATGGTGAAGAAGAGCGTGATCGTTTGCGCACCCTTGTCGCCAGCGTAAAAGAGTCGGAAGAAATTGAAAAAGGTGGTTTTATCCTCAGAACCGCAGCCGAAGGTGTCGGTGAAGGTGAAATTCAAAGCGACATGAATTATTTGAAACGCTTATTTCGGGTGCTCGGCGAGCGCATGAAAGAGAACAAACCAGCCACCGTCATTTATGAAGATTTACCGCTATATTTGCGTGTTGCTCGCGACATGGTGAAGACAGACGTTGAAAAAATTCGTATTGATTCCAAAGAGACGTTTTCAAAAGTTCATGAGTTTGTAACCAAATATACCCCCGAAGTTAAAAGTGTTTTTGAGTACTATCCGGGTGAACGGCCAATATTTGATTTGTTCTCTGTCGAGGATGAAATATCAAAAGCATTAAGTCGTAAGGTTGAATTGAAATCGGGTGGTTATTTAATTATCGATCAAACCGAAGCAATGACCACGATAGACGTTAATACAGGTGCCTTTGTTGGGCATCGTAACTTAGAAGAAACCATTTATAAAACCAACCTAGAAGCCGTGACGGCAATATCTAGGCAACTAAGATTAAGAAATCTTGGTGGTATCATTATTCTTGACTTTATTGATATGGATGATGAAGAGCATAAGCGTCAAGTACACCGGATGTTAGAGAAGCACCTAGAAAAAGATCACGCTAAAAGCAAGGTAACGGGTGTATCAGAGCTCGGCTTAGTCGAGATGACTCGAAAACGAACACGCGATAGCTTAGAGCATGTACTAACAGAGCATTGTCATATTTGTGAAGGTAGAGGTCGACTGAAAACAGCACAAACTGTGTGCTATGAAGTTTTCCGTGAAATACTCAGAGAAGAGCGAGCCTATAGTACCGCACAGTACCTTGTGCTTGCGTCTCAGCAAGTTATTGATAGCTTATTAGATGAAGAGTCATCCAACGTAGCTGATTTAGAAGAGTTTATTAATAAGCCGATCAGATTTCAAGTAGAGCCGATGTATAGCCAAGAACAATTTGATGTCATCTTACAATAGACTGCATTGGAGCATTTTTTAATTTGTATTCAAACCGCGAGCGCGTTTAAATGACCTTTAGATCTTTTTTACGCGTACTGAGAAGTGCGACGTTAAAGGTTTTTGTTTTTTGGGTGTTGCTGTTTGCATCCTACCTCGCTTTAGGTCGTCAGTTTTTTCCGCTGATCTATAAGTTTGAACCAGAGATAGAGCAATGGCTCTCAAGCCAGTTTCAAACCACGGTGACTATTGGTTCTGTTGAGGGGAACTGGGCACGCTTTGGCCCTAGGGTAACGCTTACCGATATTACCATTGGTGATGAACTGACGATCGAGGAAATGGTTTTAGCGCCGGGGATATTCGAAAGCTTAAGTCATGGCGGTTTATCATTTATACAGTTTAAGTTAGACCATTTTAGTGGCCAGCTAATCCAAGATGATCAAGGCTGGCAACTAGCGGGTTTAAAGTCTAACCGTACGACTGATCGAAATGCTTTTGATATCGACAAGCTTTTGTCTTTGTTACAAAGACAAAAAAATATCCAGTTTACAGAATTGGCATTAAGTATTTCGCCACTCGATTTGCCCTCTTTTGATTTAATATTGAATGAAGGCCGCTTGACTGGTTATAAAGGCCAAAACAATCTGAAAACCGAAGCAGAAGTTCAGTATCTTGGCTTGACGGTTCCTATTGAGTTGCAGGTGGATACTAATCAATATCAGCCAGATTTAAACAAACTCTATTTTAAGCACGGCTCATTCGATTTTTCTCCTTGGCTTAATAGAATGACAGAGCGTGTCGCAAAAGCATCTGGTGCTGGCGAGTATTGGCTTAACTTTAGTGGTACTGAATGGGGTTCACTCTCTAGTCGATTGAAGCTAGACCAATTAATAATAGATGGGAAGGCTAATCCATTAAGTATTTCTTCAGTGAATGCAGAGGTGTTTGTTGAGCGTGGGCTCGAAGGCATTGAGATTAAAACAGCTATCGATAGCTACAAGATAAATGGTCAGGTGCTTAAAAATACTGAGCTAGTCATCGATAAAAAATCTGACTTTATCCAGCTTGCATGGAATCAATTGCCGGCAAGTATCGTCGGTAGCTGGTTATCTTTAGATGATGGCTCAGGTTTTTGGCCCGCACTTAACTTGCGGGGTAATGTCGGCAAGGGATCACTTCAAGTTGGATTGGGTGAATCTAAAGGATTTTCACTTGCGGCAAGTTTTAGTGAAACACAAATAGATTCCTATGTTGGTATTCCTGGTGTAAATAATCTAAGCGGTCAGCTTGTCGTAAAAAATAGGCAGGGCCAAGTGCGCTTGAATCCGACACTAAGCACCGTTGAATTTCCCATGTTATTCGACCATAACTTGACAGCCGATATCACTTCATCAATTGTCCATTGGCAAGTAGTTGATGGAGTTGGTGTGTTATTAGGTGGCGAGCATAAAGCAACGGCAGAAGACAAGGCTCAACCAACTTTAGCGCCACTGCCGATCGACGTTCAATGGTATGCATCGATAAAAAACTCACAGGCTAGAGCCTTAGGGTATGAAAATACCATAGGGCTCAATATGTATACTGAGCAGGTCAATCAACAATGGGTTAAATATATAATTAACAATAATATTGTTGGAGATTCAGTTAGTAATTTTGTAAATGAAAATTTGCAACAAACGATGGCTTCTGAAGTAGGGTTTAGTTTTTCTAATACCGGTAATGGTGATAGTCAACGAGCGCAATTCGATGTATTTGCAAACCTAGCTCAAACCGATATGGGTTTTCTAAGCAATTGGCAAGCTGTAACGAACGCAAGCGGCCAGATAAGTATAAATGAAAAAGCGCTGTTGCTTGATATCGACCAAGCGCAATACCAAAGCTTTGATATTGATAGAGGCAGTTTGAATTTAGATTTCGAATCGGGACAACTATTCGTCGATTTTAGTGCCAATGCCGATGCTAGTGAAGTACTTGGCCTCTTTCAGATAGGACCGCTTAATGAACTCGTGAGTGATGTAATTCAGGATTGGCAGGCGACTGGCAAGGTTCATAATGAAGTAAATATTGGGCTGAACTTAAAACAAGCACAAACAGTAAATGTGACAACTTTATCAGATATCAGTGAAGGCAGCCTTGCGCTAACTGATTTCAATTTAGATTTCGACAATATAAATGGCTTGCTGCAGTTTAACACCGAAACGGGTTTATTGGCGGATAATATTCAATTGACGCATGCAGGTTTACCGCAGCGTATCCGAATTGGCAGTGAATTATCCGAGAATAATACATTAGTCTCAATCCATGCAGAAGGTGAAACGCCACTGGCCTTTTGGGGGGGCTACTTTAACGATCCTTATTTAACCGGTTTTGAAGATGCAGTTGGACATAATACTGAGATTCTTATTCATGACAACCATGTCCAGATATCCACCCATAGTGATTTCTATGGTGCCGAGTTAAATTTCCCAACGCCTCTTAATAAGCTAGCAACAGAAAGCTGGCCAACAGATATTGTTGTCGATATTGATGAGTTCAATTGGAAGACAATTAATGTTAACACGGATGGTTTTCTAATCGGCTACATTGAGCTTGATGAACGTAATCGAATTAATAAAGCGACCTTCGCAGTTAACCAACCTATAGAGATTCATGAAGAACCGGGTGTGTTTATCGATGTTTCTGCGGAGCAGGTCGACGGTGATGCTTGGTGGCAAGCCCTTCAAACTATTAGGGCGGTCTATAGTAGTCAATCGGGAACGTTAGAAGGTCCCAGCTTTGAATCACTATTGAAAAGGGTATTTTTAACAGTAACCTCAGGTCAGTATCTTGGCCAACCTTGGACCACTGCAAAGGTTCAATTATTGCGAAATGACGATGCTTGGATTATCAATTTCGATACCGCAGAAGGCCAAGGTAATGTACTTATCCCGCATGATGATTCGTCTATATTTGCTGATATCGAATGGCTGAATCTGGCCTCCGAAGCCAGTACACTGCCTTTACGCGAGCAAGTTGACCCTCTTGCTGATTATTTACCGAATGATGTACCCGATATGGAATTGCAAATTAAGAAGTTAATTTGGAATGAGCAAGATATGGGGGATTGGCGTGCCAAAGTAGTCGTTGAAAATAATGTATTAGTAGCTAGTTCGATTAGTGGCAATATGCCCGGCGCGACGCTAACGGGCGAGCTTGAATGGCAAGTAAAAGAGGGTGATCACGAAACCAAGTTCAACGGGCTAGTTGAAACAGGGGATGTGCTGACTGTTCTAAATGAGTGGCAGTATGCGCCGGTATTGACTAGCCGAGATGGACAATTTAAATCTGAATTATACTGGCTCGGTTCACCGGCATTTTTTGATTTTAAACGCTTGCAAGGCAAGATAAGCCTTATGTTAACCAAAGGGGCAATATTAAAAGTTGAAGAGTATGAGGGGATTAAGCTAATTGGCCTGCTAAACTTTACGCGGGTTTTGCAGCGCATTGCATTAGACTTTTCAGATTTGTTAGGCAGTGGTATATCTTTTGATACCATAGAAGGAGAGCTACTGTTTGACCGTGGCTTTGCCCGAGTAGGTGAGCAATTGGTCATTGACGGTGCTTCAACTAACTTTAGATTCAGTGGTGATGCTGATTTACTGTCGAATGTGATTGATATTGATATGGTGCTTACCGTGCCGTTATCGAGTACTTTTCCTTTGGTTGCATTGTTAGCAGGTGTTTCCCCGCAAGCTGCCGCCGCCATTTATGTAACTGAGCGTGTCTTTAACAACGAACTGAAAAAAATTAGTTCTGCGCGTATGCATATTACCGGCTCTTTTGAGGAACCTATCATTAAGTTCTATAGAGTGTTCGATAATCAAATTGGCTCTGAGGGTCAAACAGTAAAAGATCGAATTAAAAACGTAGTGCCAGAAACCGCGAACCCGTGAGACTATTTTTATGAAGCTTTTTTTAGTGCAAATGACCAGCGTTAAAGATGTCCAGTTGAATTTGGCTGTTGTTAAAAATTTTGCTCGACAGGCTGAGGCAGCAGGGTGTGATTTATTAATATTGCCCGAAATGTTTTCGCAATTTGGTGTGTCGAATAACCGTGAGCTGGCCGGTTTAGAAGCAGAATTTAACGGACCTGTTGGTAAGGCTATTCGCCAATTGGCAATAGAACATGGGCTCTGGATAGTCGCAGGAACCGTCCCGGTTGATGCAGGTGACGGGCAAAACCCGAAAGCACGTTGTCATGTTATAAACACAGAAGGTGAAGTGGTTACTTGTTACGATAAAATTCACTTATTTGATGCTGACGTTGGCGACAAGCAAGGCCAGTATAAGGAATCTGATAGTTATTCTCATGGTGATGCCCCCGTTGTATTTGATTCACCTTGGGGTACTTTAGGCTTAGCTGTCTGTTATGACTTACGTTTTCCAGAGGTCTTCCGACAACTCAATGATCTAGGCGCTGAATTGGTATTTTTACCCTCGGCGTTTACCTATAAAACAGGTCAACTGCATTGGGATACATTGCTACGAGCTAGAGCAATTGAAAATGGTTTTTTTGTTGCCGGCGTAAATCAAACAGGGCAGCATGATGCTAAGCGACAAACTTGGGGTCGCACTCAATTGGTTCATCCTCAAGGGCAAGTTGAATCACTTATAGACGAAGTAGCGGGTTTGGTAGTCGATGTCGATTTATCAGAAGTTAAAGAATTTAGAGTGGCGTTACCAGTTAACAAGCACCGGCGTTTAAGCTAAAGCTAAAAGCGCCATTGCTCTGAGTCTGTTACCATGCCTTGTTGGTTTATTTGTTCCTCGCAGACCCAAAATTCACCTTGCATGTTTTGAACAAAATGACTGCGGCAGCGAGTGCCATATTGCTCACCAGCAATACATTGCGCTGACAGCATAGATTCCCATTCGGGAGAAAGCCCTGTATCAGGTAATAACTCTGGTTTTGCAAGGTCGGTGGATTGTAAAACCTTGTGTTCCGTTAAGGAGCTTTGAACCAATGACAGTTGTAGATTTAGTTGCTGTTTTGCTAAGGTAACTTTAGGCCATGCGGTGTCGAGCGCATCATTACTTAAACCATAAATACCTGGTGATAGTTGTTTGCCTTCGGGCTCATTTGAACTGAGCCAAAACAACTGTTTACCATCACCCAAAATTAAATTGAACCCTGCGTATTGATCAATACATGTCGCAACTTTATTTTGGAATTCTGCAATGCCAAGCTCGGAGGTTAAAAATTGAGTGACTAGATCACCGCGGCTTTTAGGTCGAGTGACGCCAATATAGCCAGGACGAATATTCGTTAGCAAAGCAAAGCGCTGTTGTTTATTAAAACCGAGCCAAGTGCCACCGGCTTGGAGATCTTTACCGGCCAAAATGTTTTCCGGCCACCAATGCATCGCTTGCGTAGGCCGGGCTCTAAATTCATCACGGTTCGCCACAACCGTCAGCGGAGTTTCGGTGTCTGGGTACCATGCAATAACAGCTAAACACATATTGAATGCAACTCTTTAATTTAAAGTTTAAGTGGTTGTTGAGCAAGAGCTTGAGTGTAACGCCAGTCGGTTGCCCTCAGAATCTAATATGACTGCTCTATAGCCAAAAGGTTCGATTGCTTGAATGTCTTGTAATACTTTGCCACCCAATAAACGAACTTGGCTTAACGCTTGTTCTAAACGGGCATCACAGTTTAGATAGGGTACTGATCCGGAGCTCACAGGACGCTCCTGTTTAGCTTTAAACAATGTTAAGCCGTTACTGGTGCCATTAAGCATTAAAGTCGCCGTAGGTGCGTTAAGGCGATGATCTTGAAGCGAACATGCAAGTACAGATTGATAAAAGTTTATGGCTCTGGCTAAATCGATCACTGGAATATCGAGCCAAACTAAAGTGTTTGTATGTGAGGGCATAATTGACGCCACTGGCCGCTGAAAAGAATCAGTTTAGAGCAGTGGCATCTTGGAAACAAACCTGAGTTTATTTAGTCATATCGGTAGATTCGAAGATCTTGTCTGCACTGGCTGCAACAAAGCCTTGGTACAACTCACCGGTATCATCAAAATAACGCTTAGCGAATTCGTAATAGCAGGTTGTGACATTGTGTTTAGCACCGTCAGAAAATTCCATTTCTTGGGTCGACGCCATAGTTGAACTTTGCTCTAGCAATACCGAAGGGGAACCTTTAATGCGGCCGCCACTTTCATTGATTTGAAAGCCTAATTCCTCAACTAATTCATTGAGCTGAGCTACTTCAGTGGTTTGCATTAATGCGTTTACGTTAATGGTAAAGTGATTTGCTCTAAGCCCTATGATGCTCAACCATGCAGCATATTCACTCTCTTCTGCGAGGGTTTGGTAGTCTTCAAAGGTGGGTGCTTGCCACAAGCGGCCGCGCCAAAAGATACTCGCATCGTTAACGTCGGCAGGATCAATTTGCCCAACCAGACCTTGAATGATGTTCTGTGCTGTTTCTGACAGTTCCTGAACCCGTAATTCACTGAGAAATATTCGTGGTAAATCTTTTGATGGCGGAATATAGCCATAAGCGTCGAGTTTCTTTGCGGCGAAATGGTAGGGCTCGTAACGAGTATAGCCCAGCGCTAAAATATGAGGCTCTAGATCTTTGAGTGTAATCGGGCCGGTATTAAAAGTCCGAAAGGCGACATGATCATTTAGTACTTCTTCACCACGTTGACGCAAAGCGTTAGCAATGGCCTCAGCTTGTGGGGTCATATTCACATAGTCTTGCCAAAGAGCGTCGTAAAATTCATTAATGTTCACTGCGGATCTCCAATATCACTTGTTGTTTTCTGAGCTATTGTCGCTCAGCTTGGAATATGAAACAGCATACTGTGACAGCACAGTTAGAGTTATCAAGCTCACGCCTTACTTTTGCTTGATTGCGCCTCTCCGGTGCTTAACTTTCATAATGTTATCCCAAATAAGCAGGGCAAGGGCACACCAAATGATGGCAAAAGTGATAAGTTTTTCCGTACTTAGAGGCTCGTCATAAATAAATACCGCTAATAAAAACATACCACTCGGACCTATGTATTGGAAAAACCCAAGCGCAGTAAGTGATAGTCGATTGGCAGCCGCAGCAAAACACAGCAGCGGTATCATCGTGATCGGGCCGGCTAAAAAGAGCAGTAGATTTAAGTTTAAACTATTGTTCGCGATATTGAGGGTAGAGCTGGGCACCCAGATAAAAAGGATAAGTACAAAAGGCAAGAGCAGGGCTGTTTCGAGCGCCATTCCCACGAAGCTATCTACACCGAGCTTTTTACGGAAAAAGCCATAAAATGCAAAGCTAGTCGCTAAAAAAAGTGCAACCCAAGGGATCTTGCCGAACTGAATCAGTTCAAAACCGACCGCAATTAAACATAAAAAAGCTGCTATTTTCTGAGGACGATCTAAGCGTTCAGCAAAAAAGAACATCCCAAGGATAATGTTGATTAAAGGATTGATGTAATACCCTAAACTGGCTTCAAGCAATCGATTGTCATTGACCGCCCAAATAAAAACACCCCAGTTGCCACCTATTAATAAGGTGGTTAGCAGTAAATAGCGTCTTGTTTTGGAGCTTTTCATGGCCATTATTAATGCGGGACCGCGTTTAGTTAGTGCAATGATCATCAGGGTAATTATTAATGACCAAATAACTCGGTGCGTTAGAATCTCTAAGGCAGGAACTGCATCCATTGTTTTGAAGTAAATTGGCGCAAATGCCCAAAAGGTATAGGCAAACAGAGCAAAGATGACACCTTGCTTTTGGTTAGATAGCATAAATTCTCTTTATAGGAAGCTGAACCAGGGGGGTAATCAGCTAAGACTGTAAGACGATTCTTCAATTTGCGCAATGATGTAAGCAAAACCTTTGCACCGTAGTAGTGCGGCTAAAGCTTTTAAGGCACAATAGTAAGGACAAATCATAGGAGTATGGGTGATTTAGTGGTTCTTACGCTGAAATGTCAGCTTGGCTTAAGACTTGCTACTTGAAACTGTACATAGGAATTAAGGAATTTTGAAGATGATACGTAAATGTATGTTTCCCGTCGGTGGATACGGCACACGCTTTTTACCAGCAACCAAAGCGCTTCCAAAAGAGATGCTGCCAATCGTGAATAAACCGTTGGTTCAATATGGGGTGGAAGAGTCCATTGAAGCAGGCTTGAACTATATTGGTTTTGTAACAGGTCGGGGTAAGCGAGCAATTGCGGATCATTTTGATATCTCTTACGAACTAGAGCAAGAAATCAGTGGCACATCAAAAGAGCAATATTTGCAGTCTATTCGTCATGTCATGAATGAAGGGGTTTTTTCGTACACCCGACAAAAGGAAATGAAAGGTTTAGGGCACGCCATTTTAACTGGCGAAACATTGATCGGAAATGAGCCCTTTGGTGTCGTACTGGCAGATGACTTATGCGTTAGCGACTCTGGCGAAGACAATGTTTTGGCTCAAATGGTAAAAGTCTATAAACAATTCCGATGCTCAATCGTTGCTGTGATGGAAGTGCCAGATGATGAAATACATAAATACGGCGTCATAGCCGGTGAGGCTATGAAAGATGGCCTATACCGCGTCAGTGACATGGTTGAAAAGCCAGAGCAGGGCGAGGCACCAAGTAATTTAGCCGTTATTGGTCGATACATACTTACACCGGATATTTTTGACATCTTAAAAGATACTCCGCCGGGCAAAAATAACGAAATTCAAATTACCGATGCCCTCAAGCAACAAGCTCAAGATGGTGTTGTACTCGCGTATCGATTTAAAGGCACGCGATTTGACTGTGGCTCAGTCGAAGGTTTTGTAGAAGCAACACAATATTGCTTTGAAAAACTGTACAAAGCAGGAATAGGCAACTAAAACTGACAAAAGTTGGCCATAGACTCACTTTTATGGCCATCGTTTTGGAATATGCAACCCCGTATCGCTCAGTGTTGTGCTCAGAACATCAAAGTAGATCACGACAAACACTAGGCTGATCACAATAGCTAACGAACCAAATACGAATAACCCCCTCTTTATTAAACTCAATAAGTTACTCAAGCGTTCTTGCCATGACATTGGCTCTTGAAACATGGTTTGAATAAATTGATAAGACTCGGTGAACTTAGCAGGAGGGTCTTTTTGAGGCGCTTTCTTTGACATGAGGAACCCTAATAATGGCGGTTGATCAATTATAGACCGATTTATCACTATTTGAGAGGCAACGCGCGTTGTTCATGAGTTTGGTTTTGGTTCGCATTTTTAAAATTGTTTACTAGACTCTGGGTGTCAAAAAAGAGTAATTATTGCCTGTTTGTAGTTAACTTTCAGGTTTTATGTTGATTTAACGCAATTTAAACTCATTAAGGCCCCTATAAAGGTTGACTAAAGGGCAAAATTTTGTAATTTTACTACCAAATTAAATCAATCCAAATCACACACCTAAATATAGGGGATTCTAATACCATGACTATCAAAGTAGGTATTAACGGTTTTGGCCGTATTGGTCGTTTCGTTTTCCGCGCTTCTTGCGAACGTGACGATATTCAGGTTGTTGCAATCAACGATCTAATTGATGTCGACTACATGGCTTATATGTTGAAATACGATTCAACACATGGTCGTTTTAACGGCACTGTAGAAGTTAAAGATGGTAACTTAGTTGTTAACGGCAACGTTGTTCGTGTTACTGCTGAGCGTAACCCAGAAGATTTAGCATGGGGTGATGTAGGTGTTGATGTTGTTGCTGAAGCAACTGGTATCTTCCTTACCGATGAAACTGCTCGTAAACACATCACAGCTGGCGCTAAGAAAGTTGTACTAACTGGCCCATCTAAAGATGCAACACCGATGTTTGTTATGGGTGTTAACGAAGCAACCTATGCTGGTCAAGATATCGTTTCTAACGCTTCTTGCACAACTAACTGCTTGGCGCCTATCGCTAAAGTATTGAATGACAACTGGGGCATCGAAAGCGGTCTTATGACTACCGTTCATGCAACGACTGCAACGCAAAAAACAGTTGATGGCCCATCTGCTAAAGATTGGCGCGGTGGCCGTGGTGCTTCTCAGAACATCATTCCATCATCTACTGGCGCAGCAAAAGCAGTTGGCGTAGTACTTCCAGAGCTAAACGGCAAACTAACAGGTATGGCGTTCCGTGTACCAACTGCTAACGTATCTGTTGTTGACCTTACTGTTAACCTTTCTAAAGCCGCTACGTACGAAGAAATTTGTGCTGCGATGAAAGCTGCTTCTGAAGGCGAAATGAAAGGTGTCTTAGGTTACACCGAAGATGCAGTGGTTTCACAAGATTTCATTGGCGAAGTACAGACTTCAGTTTTTGATGCCACAGCAGGTGTTGCACTAACTGATAAGTTCGTTAAAGTTGTATCTTGGTATGACAACGAAATTGGCTACTCAAATAAAGTATTGGACTTAGCAGCGCACATATCTAAGTAAGCGCTAAACCCAACAACTATAATTGTGTTGTTAAATGGAAGCCTCTGCCTTTGCAGGGGCTTTTTTTATGGTGTTAAGAAAAAGGTTAGGGATATTGATTAAAACGAGGTTGTTGCCGTTTCGCATTGCCCATATTGTCGCTGGTTTTGTGGCTGTTTTAGTGGGCTATACCAGTTCAGCGGTCATTATTTTTCAGGCCGCTGATGCTATTGGTGCAACACCAGAGCAAATTAGCTCTTGGCTTTGGGCGCTAGGCATTGGTATGGGGCTCACCAGCATTGGTTTATCACTGTTTTATAAAAAACCGATATTAACCGCCTGGTCTACGCCTGGTGCAGCACTCTTAGTCACCAGCCTGTCTGGCTTAAGCATGAATGAAGCGGTAGGCGCTTTCATAGTCAGCTCTATGTTAATTGTGCTATTCGGTGTAGCGGGTTGGTTTAATTTATTTGTTCGTTCTATACCCACCGAGTTGGCAAGTGCCATGTTGGCAGGGGTATTGTTTGCGTTTGGTATTAATGTCTTTGTAGCGA
>NZ_JBKEGY010000009.1:0-128961 GCF_046710285.1 Reinekea sp. | reverse complement strand
CGGCGACACCTTGAAACTCTTCATTTTCAAACAGATCCCGCATATTAAAGCGACACCAAACTCGATCTTCTTTTACAAAATGCCCAGTTACAAAGGGCTTTATTCCTTCGGAATAGCGGGTGCTGACTCATTAAAGTCGTCGACAGGGAAATATTGCATCCCTTCAACCCCATCAATCACCAAACCATCACTTTGTTCATTCTGTTCAATTACCAATATGCGTCGATTACGTATCGCGAGCTGGCTTTCGTAAGATAAAAAAGTATTTAGATCAATAATTGGGATAAGTCGGCCACGGATATTCGACACACCTAACACCCATGCCTGCACATTCGGCAGGCGAGTATAGGCGGGCACTCGTAGAATTTCTTTTACTTCAGACATCGGCGCAACAAAGTAATGCTCGCCGATTCGAAAGCCAATCCCACTCCAGGTTTCGGTGACTTCGCTTTGCTCAGGAAGACCCGTTGCACTGGTGCGAACTCGGGATTCAATATCCCGCAATAGCGCAATTGGGGTTATATCGGACATGTCAGATTAACCTAAAGTTTTGCCAGCCATAACAGCTTCAATGGTTTTAAGCAGCTCTGCTTCAGCTACCGGCTTGACCAAATAGCCTGATGCGCCTTGACGTCGCCCCCAAACCCGATCGGTTTCTTGGTCTTTTGTGGTAACAATGACAACGGGAATGTGAGCTGTATCAGCCCCTTTAGTCAACTGGCGTGTTGCCTGAAAACCGTTTAGCCCAGGCATTACGATGTCCATCAATACGACATCTGGCAATTCTTGGCGTGCCAAAGCAACACCATCAGCGCCGTTGTCGGCCGTTAACACTTCTATTCCATGCTTCTCCAGCATACCTTGGAAGGCATAGGTTTCAGTTGGAGAATCATCTACTATTAAGACACGTGGCATAACACACCCTTGTTCGTTTCACTAAAATTCGTTTTATCTATTTGACGTAATCACGTATCGCGCCGAGCAATTCTTCTTTACCAAATGGCTTAGTTAAATATTGATCGGAACCGACGATCCGTCCTTTTGCTTTGTCGAACAAGCCATCCTTACTTGAAAGCATGATTACAGGTGTTTCTTTAAAGGCACTGTTATTTTTAATCAGTGCGCAGGTTTGATATCCGTCTAATCTTGGCATCATAATATCGACAAATATGATATCTGGCTTAGAGTCGGCGATTTTAGCCAACGCATCAAACCCGTCAGTAGCGGTAATAACGTCACAACCCACCTTTTTTAGCAAGGTTTCTGCCGTGCGGCGAATGGTTTTAGAGTCATCAATCACCATTACTTTCAAATTGTCAAAACTGGTATCCATAGGCCTTCCCAAGGTTGAGCGCTTTCAATTAAAAAATTTCAAACAATGTTAGCTGATTATTTACAAAAATAATATGACTTCAGTCTAACACGCTTACCTCTGTCGTAACTTAAAAATAAGCTAAATTCCAAACAAGTAACTTTTATCATAGATTCTAACTTATCGCTATAACTGTCTGTTAAGAAAGTTATTTTGCCTTACGACACTTTGCTTTACCATGTCAGTTTACGACCAATTCTTAAAATAGAGACTCTCATGACGATTAAACTAGCTATTGTGATGGACCCAATTGAGTCCATCAATTTCAAAAAGGACAGTTCTTTAGCCATGCTATGGGCTGCTGCCGACAAAAACTGGTCATTACACTATTTAACGATGGCCGACTTATACCTTGAAGATGGCGTCGCTAAAGGGCTAAGCACCCCGTTAACCGTTACTAGAGATCCAGATGACTTCTACCAGCTAGGCGAGCCAGTAGCTCTCCCACTATCTGACTTCGACGTTATCTTAATGCGAAAAGACCCTCCTTTCGACAACGAATACGTTTATGGTACCTATTTACTAGAAAAAGCCGAGCAATCTGGCTCATTAATAGTCAACAAGCCACAAAGTTTGCGCGACTGCAACGAAAAAGTTTTTGCGACCAATTTTAGCCAATGCACTCCACCTCACTTAGTGACCCGAAATGCCGATTTACTGCGCCAATTTCACCAAACCCATCAAGATGTCATCTTTAAACCACTTGATGGCATGGGCGGTACGGCAATCTTCAGGCTAAAGCCGGAAGATCCAAATATTGGCGTAATCATTGAAACCTTGACGAAATACGGTCAAGAGCAAATCATGGCACAAAAATATTTACCCGAGATCAAAGATGGCGATAAGCGAATTCTCATCGTTGATGGCCAACCCGTTGATTATTGCCTAGCTCGAATCCCAGCGAAAGGGGAGACCCGAGGTAATTTAGCTGCGGGTGGACGTGGCGTCGCTCAACCCCTTTCTGATCGAGACCGCTGGATTGCGAACCAAGTCGCACCCGAATTGGTGAAGCGTGGGTTACTATTCGTCGGCTTAGACGTTATTGGTGATTACTTAACAGAAGTTAACGTTACTAGTCCAACCTGTATTCGAGAGATCGATACAGCGTACGGTACAGATATCGCCGGCGATTTAATGAACGCAATTGAAAAAAGGTTGGTAAAACGATAAAGAATGGCCACGCAAACAGCTAAAATAGGCGCTTTTGATCGCCTCAGTTTTACTGTGTTTTTAGCGCTCGCGCTGCATGCTTTGCTGATTTTCGGTGTAAGCTTCAGCGCGTTCACGCAAAAACAGAGTAGCCCGACACTCGAAGTCACTCTCAGCTTACATAAAAGCAATGATGATGTACCGCTTGAAGAAGCCGACTTTTTGGCTGACAGTGACCAAATGGGTAGCGGTACGCTTGAAGACAAAGCATTGCTCAAGTCTGACCAAGAAGCGGAAATAGAGGAAAATCAAATTTTTCATACTACACCAATGGTTCAACACTTAGCCTATACAAACTTGAGCGTTAGTCATGATCGAATTATAACCAGTAGTAATTTGAGTGATTTTGCAGCCAATGATGCTTCTCTCGAAGAAGGCTCCGCAACTTCTGCAAACGCGGAAAAAGAGAATATCGTCCTTAACAATATTACCGATGTGGCAACGCTTAAAGCTCTACTAGAAGATAGCCGACAAAATTACGCCAAACGACCACGAACCAAAACCTTGACTGCCGTCTCTGCGAAAAGAGCGGCCGATGCGAGCTATATTTATACTTGGCTACAAAAGGTCGAGCGCATTGGTAACCAAAATTACCCCGACGCTGCGCGTGAAAAACGACTAATTGGCTCAGTCGGCTTGGCGGTAGAAATTAACGAAGACGGCTCTCTAAGAGATGTCTCAGTAACGCGCCCTTCTGGCAGTAGTATTTTAGATCAGGCGGCGAAACAAATTGTTCATCTAGCAGCACCATTTGAACCGTTATCTGCCGAAATTTTAGAGGGCAATAACGTGCTTGTCATTATGCGAACTTGGCACTTCCGTGTTGACGAAACAACTCGGTTCAGCGCCGATGGCTGAATTCTGGCTTGGCTTTGACTGGGGTACCGGCTGGATAGGTGTTGCTTGCGGGCAGACACAAACCCACACCGCCACAGAGTTAAACCCATTAAGAGCACGCAATGGAATCCCTAGCTGGGCAGAGATAGACGAGCTCGTTATACAATGGAAGCCCGCTGGCTTTGTCGTTGGCCTTCCTTATAATATGGATGGTTCAGAATCAGAAATGACGGTACGCGCAAATAAATTTCGCAAACGGCTACATGGTCGCTATGGTTTGCCAGCAAACGGCATAGATGAACGGCTTAGCACCAAAGAAGCCTTACAACACATCAATGGCAAAGCAATGTCACTGTCTAAGGCGCGTAAAGCCAAAATAGACAGTATCGCAGCGCAAATCATTTTACAAAGTTGGCTCAATGAGCAGCTACACAATCTCTAATCGTCCTGCCGATAATTACTACTTAGACTACTTCTTAGCGATGGTCGGCACGGTTGCGCAGCGCTACGAAGATTTGTTGACGGATGCGGATCGATCTTTTTTAAGGAAAATAGACCGCAGCTCGCATCGAGCTTTAAGGCTACTCATTCGCTTGTACATGCGCAAAGGCCCTAACTTCATTGAGCGTAAACTAGATTACGCAGAAATCGACGATATGTCTCTCGCCATTCAAGAGTTAATTACACAAAATCTAATTGCCGTTAACCCTGAAGTTTACGCGTGGGAGCTGATAGATATTCTACCCGTCTCGACCTCAAGAGAGCTGTTTTTAGAAGAGAACCAAAAACTTAAAAAAAACGATCTAGTAGATCTGTGGTTAGACGATGAGCAATTAATGACGGCCTCAGAGTGGGGCTGCCCAGACGCAATAATTTGCCCCTTAGATTATGACAGTATTAGACGCCTTCAATTACTATATTTTGGCAACGAACGGCAAACGATAACAGACTTCATCCTCGATGATCTTGGTGTTGCAAAATATGAGGCATATCCATTGGATGTCAAGAATCGTTTTTTCTCTAACCAGGTCGACATAGAACAGTTTTTACAAATTAGCGATTTCAACAATGACTTTTACTTACTGCAAGAAGCAAAAGACTGGACCGGTCTGGTACAATTTGCAGAAGCCTGTTTTAAATTAAATGTTTCTAAACAATTGCAATATCGGTGGCATAAGCTTTTGAATCGCATCGCTTATCGTCTGGAACAAGTAGAAGAGCTTGACCTAGCATTAGCCCTATTCGATACAAACGACTTACCACCATCACGAGAGCGACGCGTACGTATCTTATTCAAGCAAGAGCATTTTAACAGCGCACTAATTTTGCTAAATGACATGCAAACTCAACCCAAAGCAAACAGCGAAATAGCCTTTTATCAGCGTTTTATCAATAAAGTTAATAAAGCCTTGGAGTTGCCAACAATAAAATTCATTAAGCCTATCTGGCAGGAAAAGTACATTATTGCTCACCGCGAAGACAAATCAGTTGAGCTCATCGCAAGCGATTATCTGGAGCATTGCGAATGGCTCGAAAACAGTCTCCCGATGGCAGTGTTCGGCTTATCAATTTGGCCGATTATCTTTGCGGATGTTCCTGGAGTATGGCATCACTCTTTTCAATCGGGTCCCACTGACTTACTAGAAGAAGATTTCACCATTAAGCGGCAGGTGCTAATTAACAAAATGTACCAGCACGATAAAGCTCAGCTGCGTGAAATAATAATTCAGACCTGGCAAGAAAAATCCGGCACTTCTAACCCGTTCATCAACTGGAAAGTGTTAAACCTCGATACTGTACTAAGTTGCTTCGATGCCCTTTCTCTTGAGCAATGGCACGGAATATACAGGCATATATTTACCGATATTCGTCATCATCGTTCTGGTTTCCCAGATTTATTCCAACGTACATTACACGGTTATGAGTTTATCGAGATTAAAGGCCCTGGTGATAAGCTACAGGACAACCAAATTGCATGGTTGAAAACCTTCAATAAGCTCAACGTAAATGTCAGCGTTTGTTATGTCAGTTATCACTAAGCGCCCTGCTTTTAAAATTAATGTTCGCGCACTAGCCGATTTTTGCCAAACATCTGGAGATTTAATCAGCCAATACCGCGCATCACCGAGCAGCATAGAAGGCCAATTCAGTCACCGATATATTCAACAAAAACGTTCCTCGCCTTATCAACCAGAAGTGAGCGTTCGCCTAGACTGGCAAGCGTCAGAGTTCGACCTTAGCGTTAATGGACGGGTTGACGGAATCACAGAGCAGGGTATCGAGGAAATAAAAACATCACGCATACCTCCCAGTGAAATTCCTGAAACAGCCAAGGCGCTCAACTTAAGTCAGGCTAAACTATACGCTGGCATGATTGCAACTAGAAACCCCAATCAAGAACTTTTTAAAGTCAGTGTATGCTATGTACACCCACAAACCCTACAAGAGTGGCCAGAAGTCTCTTGGTTAAGCACGGCTGAGTTAATCGATTATTTAGTAGAGTGTTGCACGAGATACAGCGACTGGTTAGCCCTAAAAGTTAAACATAATCGCGCATTAATACCTTGGCTAAATAATTTAAACTTTCCGTTTGGCGAAATGCGACCAGAGCAAAGGTTAATGGCGGAAAGCGTTTATAAGTCGAGTGTCACCAAGCGTCATTTAGCAGTTGAAGCCCCAACCGGTACAGGTAAAACTCTCGCAGCTTTGTACCCTGCTCTTAAAGCAATGGGCAGCCAACCAATTGACTCTATATTTTATTTGTCCATGAAAACCACCGGCCAAGAAGCTGCTTGGTCAAGTGTGGCATTAGCGGATACAGAAGCGGCGATCAATGCCGTTCAGCTGTCAGCTAAAGATACCTATTGTTTGTCAAAAGAAACGCCCTGCGATGGTCAATATTGCAAATTTGCCAATCAGTATTTTGAGAAACGCTCTAACTTAAGAGTCCACTTGTTTGATCCAGTCCATTGGACAGGGCAAGCAATAACCGAATTTGGCAAAACGCATGAAATCTGCCCTTACTATTTAAGCCAAGACTGGGCGATATGGGCAGATCTAATTATTGGTGACCTAAACTATATTTACGATACAACCGCTGTTCAGCCCTATCTTCTTAAAGAAATAGATAATCGAGCGACAGTATTAATTGATGAAGCGCACAACCTAATTGATCGCGGGAGAATGATTTACTCAACTGACTTTAATGGTGAAGCCCTACATAAATTAAGACAACAATGTCCTAAGCGCATCAAAAAAACGTTAAGCAAAATACAAACTGCTTTACGTAACTGCTGTAAAGATAAACATCTGATGATTGATTCTGAGCCACCTTTGGCGTTAATTCAGCAAGCACGCCAGTTTGTCAGTGACAGCGCAGCATTGCTACGTGAAGAACCCAGCTTTGAACCCCCAATTGAGTGGCAGCAGTTTATATTCTTATGCTCTCGTTTTGTTCGATTGAGTGAACTTGCCAATGAACGTGACTTTATTTGGCGCTATCACGATGGCAAAACACATGAACGAAAAGTCGAACTGCTTTGTTTAAACCCTGCTAGCCTGCTCGAAGAAAAACACAATTTAGTCAATAATGTCGTCGCATTTTCAGCGACATTGAAACCTGCTGCTTATTCATTAACTTTAAATGGATTAACTTCAGCGGTGTTCCAAACCCTTCCTTCACCTTTTTTACCTAGTCAACACAGGGTTCGCATTATTGATGATGTTTCCACACGGTTTTCAGATCGCCTTGCGCTACCAGAATTAATACGTCCACTGTTACATAGCTATTGCCATAACAAGAAAAATACATGGGTATTTTTTTCAAGTTATATGCAATTAAACAACTGTGTTAAATCACTAAGGCTAAATAGTGAGAGACATATTGTGCAGAACCCTCATTGGAGCTCGGACGATAAAGCCCAACTATTAACTCGATTTAGAAATGAGCGTGGCATTACCTTATTTTGTGTTTTAGGCGGCGTTTTTTCTGAAGGAATCGACTTACCCGGCGAGCAACTTGAGCAAGTCGTTATTATTGGACCTGGGCTCCCACAAGTAAATGATATAAACAACCGAATAAAAGATTCTCTTAGCCAGCAAGGCTTACCAGGGTTTGATTACACTTATATGTATCCTGGTCTTCAGAAAGTTTTACAAGCCGCAGGGAGGACTGTTAGAACCCACTCAGATATAGGCGAAATTATACTGGTGGATGATCGTTTCAAAACGTACTGGCAACAAGGTCTGCTACCGAGTTATTGGCAAGTTCGACTATGCTCAATAAAAGATTGGACCGACACCACTGCTGCCCCATAGCTTAGAAGCCGGCCATTGCTTGGAATTCGGGTGTTTGAAACATGGGTGTTTCAATCAAGCCCCCATGGATGGGTTTATGGCGACCGAAATCCCAAGCGATGGGTCGCTGATCCCTGCGTAAAATCTGAGATATTTACGGCACAGCAGTGGCCCCGACACAGTTTCTTAATCACCCTGCTGATAGGGGTTTTCTTCAAAATTTAAAATATCATCGCGCAACTTGTCATATTCTATTTTTGTTGACTCATCAAAAGATTCTAGTGCCTCTTCTGCAAGCTCATCCAATTCATTCCAATCGTCTTCAGTAAGCAACTCTTCTGCCATAGGAAAAATGACTGTTTCTTCGGCATCTAGGTGAAGTAGCTGGCGAGACAAATATATCGTTGCGGTTCGATACAAATGGGCAACTGGAACCGTTATATCCATAGCGACTTGATCAAACGCCGCTTTTAACTCTTCAGTTAACCGCTCAAGATCTTCATGCTCTCGCAATACTGCTTTGATTTGCTGTGGGTGAGGAGGAGAACGCTCAAGTAAGCGAGTAAATATTAGATCTTCTATTGGGTGGTGCCAGCGTTCTGGCACGTAAGTGATGTAATCCAAAATATTCATGATTTGAGACGTGTTAGGCGTACTTTCGGGGTCTTCATAGCCTCGGATTTGAGTCCGAAAACAATAGAGAATACGAGCAATATCTTTATGATCGTTATTCAATTTTTGCAGCAAAGCTGTACCCATGAGACACCTCGAAGATATCGTTAAAACCTTACTTCAGCTTAACCCGCAATGACTTCT
Source organism: Reinekea sp. (assembly GCF_046710285.1). Classification (GTDB taxonomy): domain Bacteria; phylum Pseudomonadota; class Gammaproteobacteria; order Pseudomonadales; family Natronospirillaceae; genus Reinekea. The sequence continues at coordinate 120,431 of NZ_JBKEGY010000009.1, read as the reverse complement.
TTGCTTTGATACATGTCAAGATGCACTACGTACTGTTTTATTCCGCCCGCTTTCCTTAGCTTTATACAATGCTTGGTCGGCAGACTCTATCCATTGACTGTGGTTCTTATATTCATCAGTCCAGGCAGAAACACCCAAGCTTACGGTGACGTTCAATGTTTGCACATCTGTCTCCACTTGAGTCTGCTCGATATCAACACGCAGCCTCTCTGCAAATGAATAGGCGTTCTCGATGTCAGAGTCGATTAGCAATATTACAAACTCTTCTCCACCATAGCGCCCTGATATATCTGTTGCTCTCGAGTTATTACGTACAGAAGTTGCAACGGCTCGAATCACTTCATCTCCGGCAGGGTGCCCCCAAGTATCGTTCACTTTTTTAAAATGATCGATATCAAAAATAATCAAACACAAATCACGGGGATTACGTTGTTGTCGCAAAAACTCACTTTCAAGTAAGGTCTCCCAATAGCCTCGATTATTAAGCTGGGTTAATGCATCTATCCGACTTAGTTCGGCTAATTTTTCATTCACTTCTTTAAGCTTTATTTTACTGGTCGCAACATCAGTCACGTCATAAACAATCACGGCTAAATTTTCGACCGTACCCGTTGTACTGACGACAGGGATAAAGGTGCAGTTTTGATACATGTATCGTGTTACACCGGTGATAGGCCGATTGTTTCGAAACTTAAATACATAAGGACGCTGCTCCCAAGTGGTAAACGCTCGATTTCGCAATTGAACCACGGTTTCAGCTTTGTGTTTGAACCAATCATGAGAAACCTCAGGAAAAACATCGAATAAATTCTTTCCTAAAGCATCTGCAGAATCGATGCCTGAGTTGTTTTCAATAAACCCGTTCCATGCGGTAATCGTATAATCTAACTTAAGGACCAACACGCCAACGTCAACGGTCTGCAAGACCTCAACAAGCCAATGAAATTCTTTTAAATTGTCATTGGGATTCGTCATTAGTCCTCCAACATGTAAGATAATTTGTCGGCTAAAACACCTAAACTATCTTCTGTAAATAACAGCAACAAATCACAATCGACATTACGGCCTTCTAGCTTATATGGCAGCTCAATCGTTAGCGCGCGTTTCCATTGTGCATCTTGCTGGGAGAGCATATCTTCAATATTTATATGTTGACCCAGCAAGTTAGGTTGGCCTTGTGAAAAATTTACGTCAATTTGCTCTGCCAAGCCATTTAAACAAGCGCCTATCAAGATATTAGCTATATCCATTAATAGTTCTAGCTCAATTTGCGCCGTTATTTCACCCTTAAAATGAGTAAGCTCGGCCATATCGGTAAAGCTTGCGTCATTGAAAATTAATAAAGCTTCACCGGCAATTTTTGAACCCGTAAAGCCTTGGCAAACAGCACTGACAGATCCAGTCTCGCCAATCGCAGTCAACGCCATACTCAATTCTGAGCGCTCTAATAGGTTGACCGTGGGAATAGGCATAATGACAAATGTATCAAGCAATTGTGCGAGCAAATTAGCTGCCCGACCTACGGCAATGTTGCTGATCTCTTGAAAACAATCGCGTAGATCTTCGCTGAGGATATCGATAGTCATATCACGACTCCTGCCCTGAATAGATGCCAAAGTCACTTAGAACCTTGTTGAGATCTGCAGCCATCAGCGGCTTTTTAATAAAAGCTAGAGCCCCTAATTTCATTACCCGAACATAAGCTTCCGGCTGAATATCACCGGATATGACAATGACCATTGCAGGCATATCATGGGCCTTAATTTGCTCAAGAACTTCAAATCCGTCCATAACCGGCATGGTGAGGTCTAACAGCACCACATCACCTTTACCTGCTCGGATCAACTCTAATGCCTGCTGACCATCAGTTGCTTGTGATAGCTCAATGTCCCAATTTTTTGGCAACGAGCGAATGACCTGTTTTCGCGCAAAATTTGAATCATCGACCACTAATACGGGTACCGACATACATACTCCAATAAACTGATACTATAAATAAAGCTGATTCTAAGCATTAATCAAGCTAATCTGATCATTATTCTTCAGGCTATCTCAAAAGAGGCTCTTTTTAGTGCGCCTCATCCCAATTATCGCCGATACCAATCTCAACTATTAGGGGTACATCTAATTGCGCACAATGCTGCATGCGAAAGCGGACGCCTGAGCTCACAGCCTCTAAATCATCTTCATGGACTTCAAAAACGAGCTCATCGTGCACTTGCATGATCATCTGTGCACGCAAAGACGAACCTTCTAACCATTTCTGAACATCTACCATTGCCATCTTGATGATATCTGCTGCAGACCCTTGCATTGGGGCATTGATGGCAGTGCGCTGCGCGCCTTTACGAACCATTTGATTCGAAGACTGAATACCTGTTAAGTATAGACGGCGCCCATAGATAGTCTCTACATAGCCAGTTTCGGTCGCCTCGGCTTGTGTCTCATCCATATAACGCTTCACACCCGGATAGCGTTCAAAATAGGCTTCAACATACTGTTTGGCTTCCGTTCGGCTAATCCCTAATTGTTTGGCCAAGCCAAACGCTGACATACCGTAAATTAAACCAAAGTTAATAGCCTTGGCAGAACGGCGTTGTTCGGATGTGACGTCAGACTCAGGAATTGACATCACATCGGCTGCCGTTGCACGGTGAATATCACGCCCTTCTTTAAAAGCAGTGACTAAATTCGCATCTTTACTCAAATGCGTCATGATTCGCAATTCAATTTGCGAGTAATCGGCCGCGAGCAATTTATAGCCTTTAGGTGCAATAAACGCTTGGCGAATTGACCTCCCTTCTTCAGAACGAATCGGAATATTTTGCAGATTAGGATCATGCGAACTCATTCGCCCAGTTTGCGCGCCGGTTTGGTGGTAACTGGTGTGTAGCCGATATTGATCGTGTTGATCTTTTTGTACCATGGTCGGCAAGGGGTCGGTATAGGTACCCACCAATTTACGCAAATGCCTAGACTGCAATATAAGGCGAGGCAGCTCATGCTCTTCTGCTAGCTCATTTAATACTTCTTCATTCGTTGATGGTGCGCCACTGGCTGTTTTTTTCACCACCGGCAGCTCCATTTTGGTGAACAATATTTCAGCCAGCTGTTTTGGTGAATCTAAGTTAAATGCAACGCCAGCAAGATCGTGGGCCTTTTGCTCAAGCTCCGCCAAGCGATCTTTAAACTGCGCACTGACTTGCGTAATGTAATCGGTATCTAAGATAACCCCGTTACCTTCGACCACGGCCAACACTGGCGAGAGAGGTTTTTCAATTTCAAAATAGACTTCAGACAAGCCGCGCTGTGTTAGGCCATGTTCTAACCATTGTTGCATGCGTATTTGCAGGTCAACTCGCTCACAATACCAAGCGGCTATTTCATTTTGATCAACCGCCGAAACAGCCAAGCGTTTTTTACCTGGTTTACCGAGAAAGTCATCAAGGGTTTTGGGGGCTTTGTTTAGATAGACCCGCACTAGGTTGTCGATTGAAAGCGGGTTAAAGTGTGTCGCCAGCTCTTTGTCTCGTTTGCAGGTACTGTCATAAACAAAAGCCATAACTTCAACGTCAAACAACATACGTGAAGGACGAAATTTCTTTTGGTTAAACCAATGATAATCAGATTTAAAATCACTGCCCGTTTTGATTATTCGATGGGCTTCTATCAATGTCTTGAACCATTGAATGACGGAATCGGTATCGAGTACATCACCCATATCTGCGGCGAAAGGAAAATACCAACTTTGACCTGGCGCAGCACTGATCGCTAAACCCGCTAATTCTCGATGATTATAGTGACCTTGTTGCCACACCGGCAAATAACTAAGTTGGCCCGTTTTTTCGATCGCAGCTTCTATGGTAGGCAATTCACTGGTCGATTCAACGAGTCGATAGTTAACCGACTCAGGTTCTACAGAGACAAATTCTTCAGTGGTGTCTAGTTGTGTTGCCGACGTTAAGGCACTTGGCGCAGCTGCGGTCTTTACTTCTGTTGAGGAATCGGAAGAAAGTTCTCGGACCCAAGTTTTAAACTGAAAGCGCTGATAAAGTGCCAACAATTGCTCGTTATCGGGCTCGCTGGATACTATGTCACCTACTTTGATGTCTAATTCCACATCTAACTTAATGGTCGCCAGCTCATAGCTTAAATACGCCATCTCTTTGTGGGCTTCTAACTTAGGTGCCATGGTTTTTGCACCGCGAAAAGTCAAGGTTGCCACCTCATCTAAACGGCTATAAATTTCATCTAAACTACCTAAGCCTTGGATCAACGCCAATGCTGTTTTTTCACCGACACCCGGCACACCAGGAATGTTATCAACTTTATCACCCATTAACGCGAGATAATCGATCATCAATTCTGGACCAAAACCATATTTTTCACGGACACCTTCAACATCAAGATGTTCATTTTTCATGGTGTTTAATAAGGTAACGTGCGGGCTAACGAGTTGCGCCATGTCTTTATCGCCAGTACTGATAACACAATCAAGACCTGCTTTCGTGGCTTGATCGGCTAAAGTACCTATTACATCATCTGCCTCTACGCCACTGACACACATTAACGGCAAGCCCATCGCAACGACCATTTCATGAATAGGTTCTATTTGCTCTCGCAATTCATCGGGCATCGGAGGACGGTTGGCTTTGTATTCGGTGTACATATCATTACGAAATGTAGGGCCTTTAGCATCGAAAATAACCGCAATTTGGCTTTGCGGATAAGTTTCAACCAGTTTACGAAGCATCGAGGTAACGCCTTTAATCGCGCCAGTCTGTATACCTTCGGAGTTAGTTAGGGGCGGCAACGCATGAAATGCCCTAAATAAATAAGATGAGCCGTCAACTAATACGATGGGCGCTGGATTCTGAACCATGAATATTATTCCAAAGCTGAAAATTGTAGAGTACCGGCAGTATATCACGGCTGAACTGAATTTTTACCTGTACAGCCTATGATGAGGCTGCATCTTATGGAATACTCAGCGGCCGTCTACTCATTGAATAAAAGCATGGCCAATGTCTGTCTACACTGAATTAAATAAACATGAGGTTATTGCCTTACTGTCTCATTACGATTTAGGTGAATACCGCAATCATACCGGTATTAGCGCCGGAGTTGAGAACACCAACTATTTTGTTAGCACTCATTCTCAAGAATTAGTGCTGACGATTTTTGAAAAGCACAGCTTCGATGAGTTGCCATTCTTCTTAGCATTAGGCGAACACCTACACGATCACCATTGCGCAGTACCTCAGCCTTACCGACAAAACTCAGGTGACTTCATTTTCACCATCAAAGGTAAGCCGTGCGTGTTTTTTGAACGCGTCCAAGGTAAGCATGTTGAGCAAACAGAGCCCTATATTACTGAAGTCGCAATTGCGTTGGCAAACGTACATAAAGTAACCAGCTTATTTCCCGAAAAGCGTCTGCACAGCCATGGTATTCATTGGCTAGAGCAAACCAGCAAGGAAATATTGCCAAGCCTACCGACTGCCGACCAACAATTATTAAATATTGCACTGACACAGTTAAGCCAATTACCGAAAAACCTTCCTTGCGGTGTTATCCATGCTGACTTATTTCATGACAATACCCTATTCGACGGTCAACATTTAACAGGCATTATCGACTGGTACTTCGCAGGCATTGATAGCTATGCTTTAGACATGGCCATTGCCATGAACGACTGGTGCTTCGACATTGACGATGGTGCATTTAAACGCAATTGCGACCTCTTTTTACAAGCCTATCAACGCATTCGCCCACTTAGCTCTGAAGAACTAAATGCGGTGCCAAGCCTCCAAGTTCAGGCCGCCACTCGCTTTTGGTTAAGTCGGTTAATCGCACAACGAGAGCATGGCGCGTCGAGCGATACCATTACCGTTAAAGACCCTAACGCCATGAAACAACTCGCTGCAAGGCTATTGTCATAAATTTTGGCTATACTCCCCAACTTAGCGTTTCCATAAAGAGAGTTTAATGAGCACCTTTAAAACAATCGATGCATCTATCACCCCGATTGGCAGTCTAGAAGTTTTATCGCAAATTGAAGTCAGTAAATTAAAGCAAGCCGGAGAAAACGGTTTGTATGAACTTTTTCGGCGCTGTGTTTTGGCTATTCTCAACACAGGCTCAGACAGCGATAACGCCAAAACCATATTACAAAATTTCCCCGATTTTAAAATAGACATCGTCCAACAAGATCGTGGAATTCGTCTAAATTTATTTAACGCACCTGCCGATGCCTTTGTTGATGGCGAAATGATCACCTCAACCCGCGAGATGGTCTTTGCCGCATTGCGCGATATTGTCTGGACAGAAAGTGAACGCGAGCACCAGCTAGGTGAAAACGCGAGCAGTTCCGACATCACAGACTACGTTTTCCATTTTTTACGCAATGCCAAAATGCTCTTACCTGGCGAAGAGCCTCGTTTAGTGGTCTGCTGGGGCGGGCACTCTATCAACAAAATTGAATATGAATACACCAAAGATGTAGGGCATGAATTAGGGCTACGTGGTTTAGATATTTGCACAGGTTGCGGGCCAGGCGCAATGAAGGGCCCTATGAAAGGAGCGACCATTTCTCATGCCAAGCAGCGCATTCTCAATGCACGCTACATTGGCTTAACAGAACCGGGCATCATTACCGCAGAAGCACCCAACCCTATCGTAAACGACCTGGCTATTTTACCCGATATTGAAAAGCGTTTAGAGGCTTTTGTTCGCCTAGGCCACGGCATTATCATTTTTCCAGGCGGCCCTGGTACAGCAGAAGAGCTATTATATATTTTGGGTATTTTGTTGCACCCAGACAACAAAGAGATACCATTTCCACTCATTTTAACTGGACCACCCGAGTCGGCCGATTACTTCAAACAGTTGCATGAATTTATTGCTCAAACTCTTGGCTACGAAGCACAGCAGCGCTATAAAATTATCGTCGATGATCCGGCGGCGGCAGCTCGTGAAATGGCGACAGGCATGCACTTAGTAAACGAATATCGCATTAAAACGGCTGACGCGTACCATTTTAATTGGAAGCTACATATTGAGCCTATTTTTCAAGAGCCGTTTGAGGCGACGCATGAAAATATGGCCAAACTTAAACTTCACCGCGATACACCTGTCCATCTTTTAGCGGCGGACCTGCGTCGAGCCTTTAGTGGAATTGTTGCAGGCAATGTTAAAGAGCAGGGTATTAATCTCATTGAAGAAAAGGGTCCATTTGAGATTCATGGTGACACCAGTATTCTTGGACCCCTTGATAGCTTATTGGAAGCTTTTGTCGAACAAAAACGCATGAAGTTACCCGGCAGCGCCTATATACCTTGCTATAAAGTAATTAAGTAACTATTTAAGCGGGACTCAGTGCGAATAACCGCCGCTAACTGCGGTTGGGTATCGCCATTGAAAACCGCTTTCTTTCAAAAACTTAGGTTCTAGCCGCTTACCACCATGAACGGCGGGAATAGACTCTAAAGCAGATAAGCCTTCTTGTTCGCGTAGGTAATTAAGTACCTGGCAAAATGGCATTGGTTTTTCATCTGACACGATCACTCGCTTTGGGATGCTGTTTAAGTTTAATAAATAAACTAAAGCGGCCGCTGCATCATCAATATGAATTCGGTTGGTCCAGTGGTTCGTCTTGGGCGCCTCTTGATCCGCTGTTCGTGCCATTCTTTTAAACCAATCTCGATCGCCACTATAAATACCACTTAAGGTAGCAGCACAGGTGGTTGTATCAATTTGATGTAATTGCTGCTCCATTTCGATTAAAATTTGAGCATAGGGGTCATCGGAGGTGGCTTCTGTTGTATCGTCTATTTGTTCGCCAAGCTGTTCAGCGAATACACGGCTGGAACTCACCACAATGATTTTTTTAGGGCTTTTTTGCCAACCCTGTACAGAATCTTTTAACTTTAAAATAGGCTTGAGATAAGCTTGTTGATAGCCCTCCAGTGTTCGGGTTTTGGCGGACAAAGCCACCACGAGATAATCGGCCTTTAAGTCTGGCCAAGCTTGTTCTGATAAGTCTATTTGCAGTTGGTCAAATTCGAGCGCTGAGTCTACTTGACTGCGGCGCATGGCCAAAACTTCACCAAAATTTTGCTGCCATTTTTTGGCCACACGACTGTTTAAATCACCAATACCCGCTAAAATTAGACGTGTCATTTTTTTCCCTCAAGTTTAATTGCATTATAGTGCCATTAACTGCTTGTATCATCAGCCACTTTTCGATAGTTTTTAGATACTGAAATTATCTGGCACTTCCATGACCTTAACGGAACTAAAATATATCATTGCCTTGGCGCAAGAAAAGCACTTTGGTCGCGCGGCTCAACGTTGCTCAGTTGCACAGCCGACTTTAAGTGTGGCCATTAAAAAAATGGAAGACAAACTTAAGGTTGCGATATTTGAACGTAACAAAAATGGCGTAACCGTTACACCGATCGGCCAAAAAATTATTGCCCAAGCCAATAGAGTGTTAGAAGAAACGATAAAAATACAGGATATCGCCACGGCAGGTAAAGACCAGTTATTTTCCCCTATTCGTATCGGGGTTATTTTTACTATCGGCCCATATCTATTACCGCACATTATTCCGCAATTGCGTACAAATGCGCCTAACATGCCGCTATCCATCGAAGAAAACTTTACCGCGGCGCTAAGAGTGCGGCTCCGCGATGGGCATTTAGATGCGTTAATTATTGCCCTACCCTTTAGCGAAACCGATGTATTGACCAAACCGCTCTATGATGAACCTTTTGATATATTGCTGCCTGCGCACCACCCGCTAGCAAAGCAAGATGACATTTCTGAGCAAGAGCTTATGTCAGAAAACCTACTCCTACTTGGGCAAGGCCATTGTTTTAGAGATCAAATTCTAGATGAATGCCCGATGATCGCCTCAGCGTCTCGCGACCCATTAGGGCGCATCCAAACGATGGCCGATGGAACCTCTTTAGAAACGCTTCGACACATGGTTGCGTCAAATTTAGGCATCACCATTTTACCTAGGTCAGCAACGGGTTCTCACCTTTATAAAGAAGACCTAGTCGTTGTAAAACCTTTCCGGGGGCATGCACCCACCAGGACTGTCGGGCTCGCTTGGCGCACCAGTTTTCCTCGCCCTTCTGCCATAGATGCTATTGAGGCCGCGATTCGGTTATGCAAAACCCATTAAGTCTTACGTTCGGCGTTGCTAAGCTCAAAGGCGCCGGTCCAAAAATTGCCGAAAAACTGGCTGCTTTGGGCATTAACAGTATTCAAGATTTATTGTTTCACCTGCCTTATAAGTATCAAGATAGAACCCGTATTACCTCTATAGCATCACTAAGATTGGGCATGGCCGTCGTCGTCGAAGCGGAGATTAGAGCCAGCAATGTGACTTTTGGTAAACGGCGATCATTATTGGTTAAAATTCAAGATGGCAGCGGTTTACTAACACTACGCTTCTTTCATTTTTCACGTGCACAACAAATGTCTTTAATATCTGGGCATCGTATTCGTTGTTATGGCGAAGTTCGCATGGGTCCGTCTGGTTTAGAGATGGTTCATCCTGAGTACAGTGCCCGTGAAGACGATAATTTCCCGCCATTAGAGAACACCCTGACGCCGCTTTATCCGTCTTCAGAGGGCTTAAACCAAATAAGATTGCGCGGCCTAATTGAGCAGGCTATCGACATTTTAGTTGCCCAAGCAGGTCTGCCAGAATGGCTACCCGCAAATTGGGTATCGCAATGGCATTTACCGACATTAACCCAAGCACTTTATACCTTACACCACCCAGTCAGCGAGGAGGATGTCTTTTTGCTCCTAGAGGGCAATCACCCTGCACAATCACGTTTAGCCCTAGAAGAGCTGCTCGCGCATCATTTAAGCTTGCAGCAAGTTCGGCAGGAGGCAAAGAGCCAAGGTGCGCCAGCCATTGCAACATCTTCTCGCTTTGTACCTGAATTACTCACGGCACTGCCTTTTAGGCTGACCAACGCGCAATTAAAAGTATCGGGTGAAATCAGTGAAGATTTAGCGCTTCCCGCTCCGATGATGCGTTTGGTACAAGGCGATGTAGGCTCAGGCAAAACACTGGTAGCGCTTATTGCGGCCCTTCAAGCAATTGAAGCCGGTTTTCAAGTTGCGTTCATGGCGCCAACAGAGCTGCTGGCAGAACAGCATTTTTTAAATATGCAGCGCTGGTGCGAGCCGTTAGGCGTTAGCATTGGTTTGTTACTCGGTAAAAGTAGCAAAAAGCAGCGCGATGTTTTATTGACCGACCTTGCCAGCGGGCAATTGCAGCTTATCACCGGTACCCATGCGCTGTTTCAACAGGGAGTAGAGTATTTGCGCTTAGGTCTTGTCATTATCGACGAGCAACATCGCTTTGGTGTCCAGCAACGTCTGGCATTAAAAGAAAAGGCCGTAAATGGCAATCCACACCAGTTAACCATGACCGCCACGCCAATCCCACGCACTCTGGCAATGACCGCATTTGCTGATTTAGACTTATCGGTCATCGACGAGCTACCGCCAGGACGAACACCCGTAGTAACAGCCTCCATAAGCCAAGATCGACGCGATGCGGTCATCAGACGTGTCTACCATGCTGTTGAAGATGGTCGACAAATCTACTGGGTTTGTACCCTCATCGAAGAATCGGAAGATCTACAAGCCGAAGCCGCTGAAGCAACTGCAGATAAACTCGCTTTAGCCTTACCTCACCTTCGCATTGGTTTGTTGCATGGTAAGCTAAAACCAACAGAAAAATCGCGACTCATGGATGCCTTTAAAGCCAAAGAGCTTGATATATTAGTGGCTACGACCGTTATTGAAGTCGGTGTCGATGTGCCGAATGCCAGTGTCATGATTATTGAAAACCCTGAACGGCTGGGTTTATCTCAGTTACACCAGTTACGTGGCCGCGTGGGTCGAGGCACCACAGAAAGTTTTTGCTTGCTGTTGTATGGCTCTCCGTTATCCGAGCAGGGTAAACAGCGCTTAGAAGTTATGCGCAGCACTAACGATGGCTTTGTCATCGCCGAAGAAGATTTAAAAATTAGAGGACCCGGCGAAGTGCTGGGCACGCGACAAACCGGTGCAATTGGCTTTAGAGTTGCCGATATTGAACGAGACCAACATTGGTTAGAGGTCATCCCCGATTTAGCCTCCAAGCTAGCCTCGGAGCACCCAAGCCACATTGAACCAATCATTAAACGCTGGTTGTTTGATGCCGAACGCTTTGCACAGGTGTAACTATGGTAAATTTGTCACGGCAGAATACAGTCAATTATGTGATCAATATCCCATTAATTCGTCGTATTGGCTACTTCAATCACGACTTAAAATTTACCGTTTACCATCTAACCGACTATACTATTATTTATAACGACCGAATTACCAAATTTGCCCAGCACCTTCGAGGATTCTAAGTTGACAAGTCAAGCTGACAGCACCATACCCGTGATCGTCCGCCAACATTTGGCAAAACAGTCAATCCATCATGCAATCGGCCCGAACAAGTCTGGCATTGTTCGCGCTGAAGTCTGCTTACTTGAAGATAATCAGGGTGTTGTACAAGTTTTTGTCGCATCAAACTCAATTGCTGATCTTGGCAAAATTAGACAGATTACTGGGCGCGATCTTGAGCCTCTGGCCTTGAAGAAAATTAACGCCATCAAAAAACGATTAAACTTACAAACTTTGCCAGCTTTCGATGATCTTATTCAAGCAAATACAATTATTGATCGTAGCTTATTCGAAACTAAGCGTATTTTTATTCATAGTGGTAACTCTTCACATCTCATGGCACTGAAAGATGGCGATGCGATGAAGCGCTTAGAAGCCACCCTCATTGAAGACGTTGCCATTGCTTTGCCGCTTGAAGATTCAAACTACGAACTTAGTTTGTTTGATCATGATCGAGATGAAATTAATTCAGCGGTGACTAAGTTTACCTCTTTACGCATCAAGCAACGACTCGAAGAGACCTTAGAAATACCGCCTTTGCCTGATACCGCGCAAGCAATTATCCGATTACGTGTTGACCCTGATGCCAATATTGAAAAGCTCAGCCATATTGTCGAGCGCGATCCTAGCTTAGCTGCACAAGTCGTTAGTTGGGCCAGCTCTTCCTATTACTCTGCGCCAGGCTCTATTAAGTCGGTGCAAGACGCTATCGTTCGCGTTTTAGGCTATGACTTGGTGATGAATTTAGCGCTTGGCCTGTCGTTGGGCAAAACCCTTGAGATGCCCAGCGAAGACAGTGATAACGATACGACCTACTGGAGTAAAGCGGTTTACATGGCGGCTTGTGTCGGTGCTTTAGTCAGCACAATTCCGCGTGAGTTCAGACCTGGTTTCGGCTTAAGTTATTTAGCGGGTCTACTACATAATTTTGGTTATTTGATTATGGCGCATTCGTTTAGACCGCACTTTCAAGTGACCAATAAAATGATTGCGTTGAACAGGCATTTAGCGCATCAGCACATTGAAAAGCACGTTTTAGGCATAACAAGAGACCAAATGGCATCGAACCTTATGCACAGCTGGAATATGCCCGGCGAAGTAACGATGGGTGTACGCTACCAAAGTGATCCTGAATATTTAGGCGCCAATAGTGACCAAGCCCACCTCATCTACCTAGCAAACCACCTACTTGAAGAGCATGGCCTATTGCCAAAAAGCCTCCAAACTTTCGACTCAATGGTCTTCGAACACTTAAATATCAATAAAGAAGAAGTTGAACCATTAATGGAGCAAATTAGAACCAATAAGGCAGAGTTGGATATGATCGCGCACTCGTTGGCGGTTTGAAAAAAGCTGTCAGCTGTCAGTTTGTAGCTGCAAGCTAAGGACGGTTTAGGGATGTTCTGAGCTGCGGGCTTCGGGCTGCGGGTTTTTGAAGCTTTAGACAACACTGATTGAGCCCCCTGTACTTCATCTGAAACTCCGCTTGGGTGGTTATTTCCCATTACTCGGTCGCTTTCCGTGCATCCATGCACCGCTAAACTTCGGAATCCATGCCTCAGATTCCCGCGTAATGGGAAATAACCACCCAAGCTAACCTCGATAATGTTTTTAATATTTTACTGGCAGCTTAAAGCTCGCGAACACCCATAGAGTAACGTTCTTTTCCCCTTTTCAACTGACCCGAAGCCCAATACCGCCCTTAATCTCTTGACCTTACTTGCAGCTTACGGATGCCCAAAGGGCACGTTCTTTCTCTTGGCTCGGATTCCCGAGCAAGGTTAATGCGCAGTCAAGGCTAACTTCTGTATAACTTGAAATTTTATTAATATAAAAAGCTTGGAAGACGGACGTTGAATGAGGGATAGGTAAAAAATACAAAGTAAAAGACTTAGCTTTTTTGAACTTGCCCGAAGCTCGCAGCTAGCAGCCTTAAACAGGTCTTATCTTTAAAGGGCAACGTTCTTTTTTAAAACCCACAAAAAAGGCCAACCCGAAGGTTGGCCTGATTCTAGTTTTCAGAGGAATCTGAAATTAGAAAGAGTACATAGCAGAGAAAACGATGTTGTTTTGATCAACGCCATCAGTGCTATCGCCTTGAGTATAGTCACCAGCGTAAACGATACCACTCTCAGTAGTATAAGAAACACCAGCTTCAATCAACGCTGCATCATGCTCAACCATGCCTTCGTTAAGAGTAACGCCAGCATAAGCTGCAATCATGTCTGCTGCGTATTCTACTTTACCGTTCATTTCAGCAATTGCATCTTCAACAAGAACAGCTGTGTAGTAACCAGAAACAGTCACTGCATCTGCTGCGAAAGAACCTTCAACTTTGTAACGAGAATCATCGTCAGTTTCAGTACTCTTGTCCATGTAATGTGCGCCAACTGTTAAATTGTCAACAGGAGTTGCAGTTACAGATACTGCGTATTCAGAGTCTGAATCGCCAGAAGTTGCATTCAGTGCAGTATATGCAGCGCGTGCATCTACAACTGAATAGTTATTGAAACCAGCTTTTACTGTTACAATATCAGCAGTGTATGTAACACCAGCACCAAAATACATAAATGGCGTAGCGTCATCTAAAGTGGCAGCAACTGTATCGCTTAAACGAACTTGTGCATCGGCAACATAAGAAACCGCACCTGACTCGCCAGCATATTTCGCGCCAAGGCCGTAGTCATCACCAACACCGTCTTGCTGCGCACCTTCAAGCTGTACGTCAAAACCTTCCATTACATTGTAACGGATAGCAGCATCAACATCTTTGCCTTCGCCGCCGAAGTCTTCTTGCTCATAAGTGTACTCATGAGTTTCAACTAGGCTGCCAACTTGACCAAAAGAGATTTTGCCTTCTTTAACAACGATGTCGCCAACTGTAACAGAACCAACACCGTCTTCAGTTGTAAGACCAACTTCACCTGAGAAAGGACCGTTTACAACTTTAACGTCCATATAGATGCCGTATGAACCGCCATCATTAGCGTCATCGCCTTTCTGAAGTTCAACATCTTTAGTTTCAGCGGCCATATCGACTGTGAAGTCATATTGCATAGCGCCGTTGAATGTAGTAGTAGCTTCTGTATCAGCAGCAAGTGCTTGTCCAGAAATAGCAGCAGCAAGTGCAGTAACTGCGAAAATAGCTTTCATGTAGATTCCCCTAGTTTTTATTATCAATACTGGTTTGGTGACCAGACTACTTGATTTAACTACATCAGTCGAAATTGACGTCAGCAGCTTAGTTATCGTTAACACTGCATACAATTAAACTAAAACGATCGCAGTGTCAAAATGTTACTAAGAAAAAAAGATAAAAATGCAGTCATCAAACATAATGGCGATTCTCATCGGCGTGGGATTTGGCGACTTTTGTTTTTAAATTCCTTCCCCAGGGTTGTTCGGTAGCCCGTTCAACCATCGAGAGATATAAAACCAGAGCGCAACCCTGCGGTCAACCCTTTATTTAGGGCTGAGGTGCGGTTATTTGCACTATTTCCACCCTTTGACGAAGTTCTTGCGCTAAATCAACTAATAAAATGGCCAAAATGAATGTATAACTGATATTTTAAAACGATCGTTTGAAAAAACACTTAAGAAAAAAAAGAATGCAAAAGCCATTTAATAAAATAATTTTCCCTTAGATTTCCGGCTTTTAGATCAACTCCAATTTAAATAGGCATAAAAAAAGCAAAGCGTTTTTAGACGTTTTGCTTTTTAAAAATAAAATATTTAGACAATTAAGTTTTTTGATTTACATCTAAATTTCATCAAAGAATTTCTTTACACCGTCGAACCAGCCTTTACTTTTTGGTGAATGTTTTTTGCCTTCAGTACTTTCTTGAAATTCGCGTAACAATTCTTTTTGCTTCGAGGTTAAATGCACGGGAGTTTCAACTACAACGCGACATAGTAAATCACCAACTGAATGCCCTCTGACAGGTTTCACACCTTTACCACGTAGTCTAAATAGCTTGCCAGTTTGTGTTTCCGCCGGGATCTTTAAGTTAACCCGCCCATCTAGTGTAGGTACCTCGAGTTCACCGCCTAAAGCGGCCTCTGCAAAACTAATGGGGACTTCGCAATGAAGGTTAGCGTCATCGCGCTCAAATATGTTGTGACGCTTAACATGCACTTCTACATATAAGTCACCCGCTGGGCCGCCGTTACGTCCGGCTTCACCTTCGCCACTTAAGCGAATTCGGTCACCGGTATCTACACCAGGTGGTATCTTCACGCTAAGCGTCTTAGTTTCTTCTTTCACGCCACGACCATAACAGCTGGTACATGGGTCTTTAATAATTTTGCCTGCACCGGAACAAGTAGGGCATGTTTGTTGTACCGCAAAGAAGCCCTGTTGCATGCGCACCTGGCCAGAACCGCCACAGGTTGAGCATGTGGTTGGCGTGGTGCCTTTTTTAGCACCTGAGCCGTTACAGGGCTCACAGTTGGTTAAAGTGGGTACACGGATACTCTTTTCGATGCCGCGAACGGCTTCTTCGAGTGTTAGTTCCATGTTGTATTTTAAATCTGAACCGCGCTGAACGTTTGAGCGCCCGCCACGTTGGCCGCTGCCGCCAAAAATATCACCAAATACATCGCCGAAAATATCGCTAAAGTTACCTTGACCATGTCCGCCTTGACCACCAAAACCACCTTGGCCGTCTACTCCGGCGTGACCGAACTGGTCGTAAGCTTGTTTTTTCTGGCTATTAGAGAGCACTTCGTAGGCTTCGTTTACTTCTTTAAATTTGCCATCGGCTTCTTTGTCATCTGGGTTGCGGTCTGGGTGAAACTTCATCGCCATACGACGATACGCTTTTTTCACTTCTTTCTCGTCCGCGCCTTTTGATAAACCTAGTACTTCGTAATAATCACGTTTAGACATGTAATAACTCTTTCTTGGCCCTAGCAGGCTTAATTCAGTTTTGGCGGCCCATTAGCTTTATGGGCACCAGTTCAACTTTCAATTTTTTCGATTAAAAACGCTCGAATTCGTTTCCAAGCGGAAAAACTGGCCGTTTTTTTTGATTTACAAACGACAACAAAGCGGGGAGTACCCGCTTTGTTGTTTTGATAAGGCTAACTCATGGTGAGCTTACTTATCTTTCACTTCTTCAAACTCAGCGTCTACGGCGTCATCTGGGCCTGCAGAGGCCTGTTCTTGACCGCCTGCATCTGCGCCAGCTTCTTGCGCAGCATCTGCGTAGATTTTCTGTGCAAAACCTGCAGAAGCTTCGCTAAGCGTTTCAACGGCTTTGTCGATTGCTTCTTTATCTTCGCTCTTCAAAGCTTCTTCAACAGCAACACAAGCTTCTTCAATGGCGGCTTTTTCTTCATCCGACGCTTTGTCTTCGTTTTCTTTCAAAGACTTACGCGTTGAATGAACAAGGCCATCAGCTGCGTTACGAGACTGAGCAAGCTCTTCGAACTTACGGTCTTCTTCGGCGTTAGCTTCTGCATCTTTAACCATTTGTTCGACTTCTTCATCAGACAAACCAGAGTTCGCTTTAATGACGATCGACTGTTCTTTACCCGTGCCTTTGTCTTTAGCTGATACGTTCAAAATACCGTTCGCATCTAAGTCAAAGCTCACTTCAATCTGCGGTACGCCACGTGGTGCTGGCGGAATATCGGCTAAGTCAAAGCGACCCAATGACTTGTTGTGCGTAGACATTTTACGCTCACCCTGTAACACATGAATGGTTACAGCGCCTTGGTTATCATCGGCGGTTGAGAAGGTTTGGCTCTTCTTAGTCGGGATCGTGGTGTTTTTATCGATAACCGACGTCATCACGCCACCCATGGTTTCAATACCCAAGGTTAATGGTGTTACGTCTAACAACAATACGTCTTTTACGTCACCTGAAAGTACCGCACCTTGAATCGCTGCGCCAACGGCGACGGCTTCATCAGGGTTTACGTCTTTACGTGGCTCTTTACCAAAGAACTCAGCTACTTTCGCTTGAACCATTGGCATACGCGTCTGGCCACCAACTAGAATGACGTCGCTGATATCAGAAATATCGTGATCAGCATCTTTAAGCGCAATACGTACAGGCTCTAAAGAACGCTCAATCAAGTCTTCTACTAATGATTCTAGCTTGGCACGTGTCACTTTTACGTTTAAGTGCTTAGGACCAGAAGCATCAGCCGTGATATAAGGCAAGTTGACGTCTGTTTGCGCGGCTGAAGACAGCTCTACCTTCGCTTTTTCGCCCGCTTCTTTCAAACGCTGCATTGCAAGCGCATCGCCTTTAAGGTCGATACCTGATTCCTTTTTGAAGGTTTCTGCGAGATATTCAATCATACGCATATCGAAATCTTCACCACCTAGGAATGTATCACCGTTTGTTGCCAATACTTCAAACTGGTGCTCGCCATCGACTTCTGCAATTTCAATAATTGAGATATCGAAAGTACCGCCACCAAGGTCATATACTGCTACAACACTATCGCCACGGTTTTTGTCCATGCCGTAGGCAAGAGCTGCGGCTGTTGGCTCGTTAATAATACGCTTTACATCAAGACCGGCTATTTTACCTGCGTCTTTCGTTGCTTGACGCTGAGCATCGTTAAAGTATGCCGGTACGGTTACAACTGCTTCGGTTACTTTTTCGCCTAAATACTCTTCAGCGGTCTTTTTCATTTTCTTTAAAACTTCAGCTGAAATCTGTGGCGGTGCTTTTTTGTCGCCACGTACTTCTACCCAAGCATCGCCATTGTCGGCTTTAACGATTTTGTACGGCACCATTGTGATGTCTTTTTGTACAACTTCGTCATCAAAGCGACGACCAACCAAACGCTTGACCGCATAAACGGTGTTGTTTGGGTTAGTAACGGCTTGACGCTTAGCTGATTGGCCAACTAAAATTTCATTGTCGTCTGCGAAAGCAACAATCGACGGGGTTGTACGATCGCCTTCTGCGTTTTCGATTACTTTTGGTTTATCACCTTCCATAACAGCAACACATGAGTTAGTGGTACCGAGGTCGATCCCGATGATTTTTCCCATTTTTTAATACTCCGTATTTAATTCAATCTTGCTTGTCATGCGATATGAGAGCAAGACCTCATAATTCAAGTGGATACTGATAATTTTTTTGTTTAAAAAGCGTTCAATTACGCTTTTTCATCAATTGTTGTCGACTTTTCACCGCCTTTACTGACCATCACCATCGCTGGGCGAATGAGTCGGTCATAAAGGGTGTAACCTTTTTGCATGACAGCAATGACGGTATTCGGTTCTACGTCTGGGTTTTCAACCATCGACATAGCCTGATGCAACTGAGGATCAAAAGGCTCGCCTTGTGGATCTACAGCGTTTATGTTGAATTTAGCAAAGACATCGAGCAAACCCTTTAAAGTCAGCTTGACGCCCTCTTTTAGAGCAATGACTTCAGCTGAATCAGAGTCGCTGGCTAAAATGGCCCGCTCCAAATTATCTGCAACACTGAGCAGCTCTTTGCTTATTTTTTCTTGGCCGAATTTGTGAGCATTTTCGACATCTTTTTCTACGCGCCGGCGTAAATTAGCCATTTCAGCTTCTGAGCGTATAAATTGGTCCTTATACTTCGCAGCTTCTTCTTGAGCCAATGCGAGCTGCTCGGCTAAATCACCAGATTCAGGCGTTTCCGTGCTACCTGCGGCTTCCAATTGCTCTTCAACAGCTTCATTTTCTAGTTGTTCATCAACTGGTCTTTCTTCGTTGCTCATGATTTACCTTCTCAAAAATTCGAACTTTAGAACATACGACATTTAATGGGGTGGATGACCCCTTTTTTCAAGGGGACTTTTTATAAGAAATTGTATCGAATGCAAAACCATTGCAAATCTATAAATTTGACTGTATAAACAACCAGTACTATCAATTTGGTGGCCGCACACATGCTACAAAACCTATCTATTCGAAATATCGCCATTGCTGACAATATAGACATTGACTGGCAAACAGGTATGACCTCTATTTCCGGCGAAACAGGCGCAGGCAAGTCTATTTTGCTTAACAGTCTGAGCTTGGCCTTAGGTGACCGAGCTGACAGCAATGTGGTTCGCTATGGTGAAAAACGCGCCGAAGTCGTTGCTGCTTTCGACATTTCACGCATTGAGGCTGCAAAACAATGGTTAAGTGAACGAGATTTAGATGATGGAAATGAGTGTTTACTTCGCCGCACAGTCTCTCACGAGGGCCGGTCACGAGCTTTTATCAATGGCCAACCCGTACCTCTAGCTGAACTCAAAGTACTTGGCGAGCACCTAATTGATATTCATAGCCAACATGCGCATCAGTCGCTATTAAGGCACGATACCCATTTAAAGCTTCTCGATGAATACGCAGGGCATGAAAAACATCTGCAACAAGTTAAAGATGCTTGGATTTCATGGCAAGGGCTAGATCGTAAGCTCAAGGCGCTTTCTCAAACCAATGAAGAGCGTGAAGCACGCCGCCAGCTATTAGAATATCAATGCCAAGAACTAGAAGCACTAGAACTAGTAGAAGATGAAGTCGAATTACTTGAAACAGAATTCCGTCGCATCCAACAAAGTGAGTCCTTACTGCTTCAAAGTCACAGCGCACGAGAAGCCTTAGCCGATGAAAACGGTGACAACGCCACGCAAGCAATAAAAATGGCATTACACCGGCTACAAAAAATAGACGACAAAAGCGATACGCTCAGCAATGCTATTACCTTGCTAGACAGTGCCGTTATTCAACTAGAGGAATGCGCCACTGACCTTGATGCTTATATAGACAGCATTACCGTAGATGACGAACGTAGCCACTATTTGGAGTCGCGCTTAGATGAAATTCATACTCTGAGCCGTAAACACCATATTAGCTCTGAACAACTGTTTGAATTCAGCCAAGAGCTACAAGCTGAGTACGCCCAGTTAAATGATTCACAAGGCTCATTAGAAGAATTGACCACTGAAGTCGCCGCCCGCAAGAAAGTCTACGACAAATGTGCGAAACAGTTGTCAGAAAAACGCAAAGCCAGTGCAATTATTTTTGCCAAAGAAGTCATTGAAAAGCTCAACCAGTTAGCTATGCCTGGCGCTCAGTTTAAGGTTGTTTTTCTACCTCAAAGCAAAGCAACCACAAGCGGAGTCGATACCGTTGAATATCAAATTAGCCTAAACCCTGGCCAGCCCGCGCAACCATTGGCTAAAGTAGCCTCCGGTGGTGAATTGTCACGAGTATCGCTTGCCATTCAAGTTATCTGCGCCGAGCATTCAACCATACCCACCTTAGTATTCGATGAAGTCGATGTCGGCATTAGCGGCGCCACTGCAGAAATAGTCGGCCACATGCTGCGCCAAGTAGGGACACGCGGCCAAGTGATATGCGTCACTCACCTACCGCAAGTCGCTGCACTCGGGCACAACCACTGCATCGTTGAAAAACAACGCAACGCGCAAAGCACAACCTCAACCATTAAACGCCTAAACCCCGAACACCGCATAGACGAAATCGCCCGAATGCTAGGCGGAATAGACATAACAGCACAAACAAGAGCGCATGCAGAAGAGATGTTAAGGACAAGTGTGAGGGCGCATTGAGGGGAGGAGAAAGCTGCAAGTTTTTAGCTGCAAGCTGCAAGTAAGTTCAAAACAAAAATCGGTAGAAATCTAAGCTGAAGTGGTGAATGGCCTTTGAGCGGGAATCCGAGCCATGGATGGCGAGGCTTAGCTTACATGGATGTATTCACAGCGACCGCTCAAGCGCTATTCACCACCTCAGCGCAAAAACGGCACCATTCTGGGGTTAAAGCTCTTGAACTTACTCGCAGCTAGCAGCTAAAAACTCGCGGATGCCCATCGGGCATCCGTTCTGTCTAATCTATTGCGCCGCCAATTCAAGTAGCAATGCTTTGGTTTTCTCTTTACCGGCAAAGCCTTCTTTAATTGTGTGGATGGTACCGTCTTTTGCGACTATGTATGCCGCCGGGAAGCCCTTAGGCTCAAAATACGAGACTATTTGTTGGGTGCGGTCTGATACGTTGATAAAGTTCACCGGCGTTTTAGTTAAAAACTTCTTCGCTAGGTTAATGTCTTCATCGGTATTAATACCTAAGAAATAGATGCCTTTACCTTTAAGTTCGCTGTTTAGCTCACTCATAATAGGAAATGACTGAATGCAGGTTGTACACCAGCTCGCCCAAAAATCGACATAGATGACTTTGCCTTTAAGTTGCGCTGTATCTAGCACTTTGCCATCAAGGGTAGGAATTTTAAAACTTGGGAAATTATCGCCAACTTTCACTTCTGCGCTAGCAAAGGTTGCTAAACAGACAAAAACAATGGCCAGCAAACGCGAATACTTCATGGAGCTTCCTTTATAAACAATTCAATAAAGCAGTCATTCTAGCGATTAAACCTGAACTTAACTGGAACAGGTTCATACTTTTGGCGCTTTCTTTGTATTTAACGGTTGTACATACAAAACTAAGCTATGATCGACAATCTCAAAGCCGTGTTCTTTAGCAATATCATGCTGTCTAGCTTCAATGACAGGGTCGACAAACTCAATCACTTCCCCAGTTTTAACGTTGACCATGTGATCATGATGATCGTCTGTGGTCAGTTCATAAATCGCATGATTACCATCAAAGTTATGCTTGGTAATTAACCCTGCGGCCTCAAACTGAGTTAACACGCGATACACCGTTGCTAAACCTACATCTTCACCCGTCTCTTGTAATTGCTTATAAACTTCCTCTGCACTGATATGCGCAAAAGACTCATCTTCAAACATCTGCAAAATTTTAACGCGAGGCAACGTGACCTTCAGCCCAGCTCTCTTCAGTTCTTGATTTTGATTTGTCACCTTTTCGTCTCCTCATAACCGTGTACAATAGCCTCATCATACTGACTTCAGCTAACTTAGGAACCTATTTTGCTTAATCACATCACAAAACTGACACTCTCGGTCATTTTATTATTATTAGTTAGCGCTTGTACCATTTTAAAACCATATCAAGCTGAATTAGGCCAAGGTAACTTTGTGCTACCTGAACAAATTGAACAACTCGAAATAGGCCAAACAAAAGATCAAGTCCAGTTTTTAATTGGCTTGCCAATTCTAGAAGGTGAAGCAACGGATACCAAGTGGATTTATCCACTCAAGCAAGAAGATGAAAGCTACCAGCATCTTATCATTAACTTCACAGATAATTTGGTTTCAGGTATTTCAAAGCCAAGCCAAAAGTAAAGCTCTGTTAGTCGCTGTTACCGCCAGTGCTGAGGTTCTGTAAAAAGAGGGACGCCGTAAACCCATCCATGGGGGCTCGTCATTGGCATCCATGCCAATGAACGCCCTATTTTTACAGAACCTCAGCACAGACGCCTACCACTCTCGAATATAAATCTACTTAACTGGCTTTTTAGCAGCCCGGTTTAAGCGCGCTTGCTTAGGGTCAATTATTAATGGTCGGTAAATTTCTACTCGGTCGCCAGCTTTTAATACTTCGATGTCTGGTTTTGCGACTTTACGGCCAAAGAGGCCCATTGGTGAGTTTTCAATGTCTAAGCCTGGAAACTCGCGATCTAGGCCACTTTTCAGTGCTGCCTGCTTTAATGTGCAGCCTGCTTCAACTTCGATACTTACTATGAGTTGTTTCTCTGGGGTCGCGTAGGCAACTTCTACTTTTATCATCGTTATACTCTTTCGCCCTTATGATGGGTGTAATTCGTTAGCGCGCTGTACAAAGGAATCAACCATGCTATTGGCCACTTGTTTAAAGACAGCGCCAAAGGCTATGGCCTTGATGCCTTTTTTCACGCTAAAACTTAAATCTAAAGCCACTTTACAACCTTGATCTGACAATGGGGTAATGGTCCATACGCCAGATAGTGAATCTAGTGGCCCCTGCTCTAACGTCATGTCTATGGTTGTTGGCTCAATAAGTTTGTTACGCGTTACGATTGTTTTTTCAACACCGGCTTTTTTAATAACCAGCTGACCGAGCATATGGGTTGAGCTGTGCTCTAAAATTTGTGCGCTGACTACGCCATCTAAAAATTGAGGATAAACTTCAATGTCGTTAATAATATCGTAGACGGCTTTTGCCGGTGCCAGAATAAGGGCGGTTCGGTGAATCTCAATCATAGGAAGGAAAGATCGCTCTTTTTTTGACCCAAGTAAATAAACGAACCCCTACAATCGCCAAAAGGCAAAATACGAGAACTTGTGTCGGCGTAAAGGAAGTTAAGGTTAAAGTTGTTCTTGCAAATATTACCCCAAGCAGCACGGGCACTACAAATCGAAGCACCAATCGCCAAAGAAAATAACGAATACCGCCATGCGGATTTATTTGCCGTAATACTTGGTTAGGCACCATGACCCAGCCAACCCAGAATGAAACACCACCAGTGATTAGCGGTATTATTAATCCTTGACCAAGCGCCTGAACCACGTCATATAACGGCCGACCGTACCAAACGATAGGCGAGTAAACGCCATTCGACAAGACCAAAGCACCGCTAAGAATGACGACCGCGAGCGTAGTGAGCGCTAACAACCAATGTCGTATTATAGAACCTAGCTGCTGAGTCAAAAGCAGCAATAAAGGAACACTGCTGAGCACCCCAACGACCGGCAAAACGATCAACCAAAGCATGGTATACATTGGTACCGCCTCGACATTAGATAAACTCGCCATTAACAATCTAAAAACTGTGCCTACTTCTAAATAGTCGGCCGATAACGCATCTAGCCACTGATAAGAAATAGACAGCAGCGCCAAACCAAACAACACATCAAACAATTGAACAGCAATAATAGCCCGACCTGTCGGCAATTGGTCAGACACCTTGGTGCCGATTACATACCAAATCAATAAACCCGCCAACGAAGAAGTTATTGAATGCTGAATAGCAACGAAAATATCGTTCCAACTTAAAGCAGGGTATTGCAACACCGTCATAAGCTCTGCGATCTTAGGCAGAGAAATCAGAATAAACACAGCGCAGATAGGCACAAAAAACTGAAACACTGAAATAATGCCACGCCAAGCTAGACCCCCTAGGAGCATTAAGAAAATACCCTGCGCAATTACAAAACTCATAATACGATTTGTATTTTGCGATTGTTCAAACCAGTACAGGTTTTGATCTAGTGGTCGTAACCCTAATAATTTGCCACTTACGCCATCTATACTGTAAATCATGGTCCAGGCGGTGTTAAATAGATTACTTGCCAAGACAAAGATGAGTGCCATTACGAGCAAAGACAGCAACACAGCCGCCAATCGCTTATTTAATGCTAAAAACGACAATTCAAATGGCGAGGCTCGATAAATACGGCCTGCTACTAATTCTGCCTGTAAAATGGGCAAAATAAATATCAGTTTGGTAAAGGCGTACACGATTAAAAATGAACCTTGGCCATGCTTCGCCGCTAAAACAGGCAGCACCAAACCATCGGATAAACCAATTTGAGTGCCAATGAGTAATGTTATTAGTAAAAAAGGGTTCATTTTTGCGTAAACCTTCACAACGCAGTTGAAGAAGTCTTGTCCAAGGCTGCTATACTGACATAAAACAGAAATAATAGAACGATTATGACGCAACCACGATATGACCTTACATTTAAAGGCGACCTAATAGATGGTTTTTTCGTTGATTTCGTAAAAGCTGATCTGCAAAAACTGATTAAAGCCGACCAAGTGTACCTTGACCGGCTTTTTAGTGGCGCTGAGCAACCGATAAAAAAGGGCGTCGACAAAGTCACGGCTATTAAATTTCAACAAGCCTTTAAGAAGGTTGGAGCAAAGCTTATTGTCAGGGCTCATGGCACTGCAATCCCCGCAGCTGAAACTCGTGCAGCGACTCCTAAGCCAACAACGTTAAGCTCACCAGCACCAGCACCAGCACCAGCACCAGCACAGCCAGTATCGGCCAGCGCTGCTAAGAGTACAAGTATAGGTGAATTTACGACGACGCTCGACAGCGTTGCCGGGGAAAGCGACCCCGCTTTAGCTGAGCACCACCAACCTAGTCTTAAAGCACCATCGCAAGTACCTAATTGGTCAGTTTCTGAGCCTGGAACACAACTAGTAGAGTCAATAGCTGTAACAACTGTAGAGATTGATTTATCTGGACTGTCTATTGCCGACGTAGGCGAAGACTTGATTCTTGATAAACCATTAGAACCCGCCCCACCCATTTTAGACATAGATAACATCAGTCTTGCTGAGCCAGGTGCAACGTTAGATACATTAAAAGATGAGAAGCCACCGGTCCAAGTCGATACCAGTCATTTAAGTGTTGAATAAACCCCCAAATGAAGCCAAGCGCCGCTTATATGAAAGCGGCGGCACTGGCAACCAGCGTCATAACAAATAAAAACCACTTCATGAATTTAGGGTCAACTTTAAGCGAAAGACGAACCCCTATTCTAGCGCCAACAATTGTTGAAGCCGCTAAAATTAGGCCTGGTATCCAAACCACTTGATCACGCCAAATAAAAACAGACAAAGCAATTAGGGTAAACGCCCCTGCTGCCAAAACTTTCAGAGCATTGGTTCGAACCAAGTCATAGCGCAAGCTACCTGCAATGGCGGCAATAAGAATAAAACCTACACCCGCCTGCACAAACCCTCCATACCAGCCAGCGAATAGCAGCATCCACCAAGCTTTCGCATTACCTTTAACCAACAACGATTCTTCCCCTTCATCAGGGAATACGGTAGAGGGCCGAAATAAAATCACAGTGGAAAGCGAGAGCATGGTAAATAAAAGCACCGGTTTCAAGAAGGACACTGGCATAAAAGAAGCACTAATACTGCCTAAAAGACCACCAACACATAAGGGGATCATTATTCCTTTGAGGTCATGCGTTGGCATTTTTCCGCGCGAAGCAAAACCTTGCACCGCTGCCACACTTTGCATAAATACACCCACTCGATTAGTTGCATTAGCAGCATCAGCTGGTAAA
This sequence comes from Reinekea sp., assembly GCF_046710285.1. Taxonomy (GTDB): domain Bacteria; phylum Pseudomonadota; class Gammaproteobacteria; order Pseudomonadales; family Natronospirillaceae; genus Reinekea. The sequence continues at coordinate 94,021 of NZ_JBKEGY010000009.1, read as the reverse complement.
CCCATCATCATCAGGGCCGGCAAGGTCAAGTTAGAACCACCGCCAGCGATGGTATTAATCACGCCGGATATTAAGCCAGTAACAGCTAAAATGGTGATAAATAGTGGCGTCAATTCCATAACTGCATCTCATTTTTATTATTAACCGCAGGACTCTACGATATTTACTAGAAAATAGTTACCCTACCTTCCTATGAGTCTGAGCTTTTTGTTCCAACCAATAGCTTTCACAGACCAGCGCATGGGGCAGATCAAACGCCAAACTAAACCGCCACAAATCATCCTGTAACGCAGGATCTGCCTGTAAAAAACCCGAAACATGGCCTGACATACCTTTAGAAACAGGGCAATGCTCTATTAATTCACTTAAATGGGGAACCAAAGCGCCAAACGGAATATTCAATGCTGTACAGATAAAAGAAGACACAATACTCATAAAAACCTCACTCAGTGTCACTTGTAAGGCTTTCGGTAAAATACCGAGTGCGCTTTAGCTACATTTATATACCGCCTGCAAGTGACACGTTAAATTGGCGGTGAGGCGAAAACTATATCAATATTTTTTGATATAGGGAAGGGAAAGAAAGCTGTCAGTTTTTAGCTGCAAGCTGCAAGTAAGTTCAAAAGCAAAGATAAGCCCCAATGCCTAAGCTGAGGTGGTGTGTTGGGCTTGATCGGGAATCCGAGCCATGGATGGCTCGGTTTAGCTTACAAGGATGTACTCGCAGCGACCGAACAAGACCAATACACCACCTCAGCGAAAAACGGTACAGTCGAACTTACTGACAGCTGACAGCTTGCAGCTCACGGATGCCCGCAGGGCAACGTTCTTCCCTTCCCCCTTCCAAACGTTTAACATCACTGCAACATTAAAAGGAAGGCAGAGATCATGAAACATGCGGTGATCACGGGCGGTAGTCGTCGGTTGGGGTTATTTGTTACTAAGCATTTTTTATCGTTGGGCTGGCAGGTTACTGTGTTAAGTCGTGAGAAAAGTGCTGAGTTAGCGGCGCTGAGCTGTGACAATTTGGCGATTATTGAGGTTGATTATTGCGATGAGGAAAATGTAACCGAAGCCACTCGAGCACTTCAAGACCAAACAATTGATTTACTACTGCACAATGCGTCGTTATTCGATAAAGACGCGAATCAACAAGCAGACTCGATGGCCTTCTTCGATCAGCTATATCAAGTACACATGCGCTTTCCGGCCTTGTTAAATCAGTTATGTATTGATGCACTTAAACGCTCAGAAAATGCCAATATCATTCACATGACGGACATCTATGCGGCAACTCCGCAACCGGAATACGCCTTATATAGCGCAACTAAAGCCGGTTTAGAGAGTCTCACCAAGAGTTTTGCAATGAACTTCGCGCCTGATATACGGGTCAACAGCATTGCGCCTGGTCCTCTTATGTTTTTGCCAAGTCACAGTGAAGCTGATAAAAAAAAGGTGTTAGCCAATACGCTCATTCCAATTGAAGCAGGGTTTGCTCCCATCGTCAGTACCATTGAATACATTATTAACAATCAATTTGTGACTGGAGCCAGTCATAAAGTTGATGGTGGCCGCTCTATTAAGATGAACACTTAGGAAACTTACATGCATAACGCCATTATAAATATTAAAAATCTACGTCTGCGAACTTACATTGGTTTTAACCCTGAAGAGCTGGAAAAACAGCAAGATGTGATTATTAACGCCGAAATACACTATCCGGCCGATCTGGCGATGTTAACCGATGATAAAGAGAATGCGGTTAACTATAAAACCATCACCAAACGCATGATAGCCTTGGTAGAAGATGGGAAATTTCAACTACTAGAGAAACTGACTTCAGATTTACTCGATATCGCGAAAGAACACCCAAGTATTCATTACGCGAAAGTAACTGTCGACAAACCACATGCGCTGCGCTTTGCCGACTCAGTGTCGTTGACTCTTGAAACAACTACGTAGAACCCACTGGCAAAACAATTGTAAACTTCCACTGTATGAGGCTTTATCCAACCTATTATTTTAAAAAGCCTCAGCGAGAGGGATCTCGCTGTGGAGTGTCACACGGATGTGCTCGAACGACTTATTAAAATAATAGGTTGGGTCAAGCCGTAAAGCCACTCAAACTCGATGAGTACTACCTAACAAATTCACGACGAAGCTCCTTATCGCTCTGAAATCTCCCGCCCACCGCTAATGTTTCAGTATTCGAGGTACTGTCCATAACGCCTCGGGCTTTGACGCAATAATGTACAGCCTTAATACGCACAGCAACGTCATCTGTGCCCAGCAATGTTTGCAACGCTATCAGTACTTGCTGATTTAAACGCTCTTGAACTTGTGGTCGCTGTGCGAAGAATCGCACAATTCGGTTTATTTTCGACAAGCCGATAATGCGCTCTTTGGGGATATAGGCGACATCGGCTAAGCCATCAATGGTGACAAAGTGATGCTCACAAGTGCTGGTCAAGTCTATTTGACTGACTCGAATCATCTCTTCGACAGCCATTTTGTTTTCGATCAGGGTAATCTTTGGGAAATGCTTATAGTCTAAGCCAGAGAAGATCTCCTGAACGTACATTTTTGCAATGCGTTTTGGCGTTTCTGCTAAACTATCATCGGTCAAATCTAAGGCCAATACCTTCATCACTTGAGCCATGTGATGCTCAATTTGAGTTTGTTGTTCAGTCAAACTCAGCGTTTGCTCAATTAGTGGGGTTTCTAAGCCCGCCTTAATTAAAGCCTTTTGTACGCTAATGGCTTCGGGAGAAAGTGACATTCGGTATTCCTATCATTGTTAATATAAACTAACAGTACGTATGTAAAAGCAAATTGTATCACGTGCCATTCAAAAAAAGACCTGAGAAAACTCAGGGTTATTTCGACTTCAGTGCATAATTGTTGCTGGTATATTCTGGTTCAATAATGCCGCCACGCTGATTGATTACAAGGGTCAAGGCAAAAAAGTAATTGGTCAGTAGGTTGGCATAACGATGCAATGTATCAGATACATCTTTACCTTCTCGTTCTGCTTTGACGAGCATGCGAATCGCTTTTTTCGCAACACTTCGGCTTTGATGAAGCTGGATACATGCACCCGTGCCTCTTGGTAACACAAAAACCTTTTTCTCTCCTTCAACAAGTGAAAGAAAATAATGGTAGCGAGCCTTCAAATGACTAATATCCTCTTCACTGATTGCGCATTTACCACGTATTGAGCCATTAAGATCAAACATCTTTGATTGAATCGAAAACAAGTCTTCTGCTACATCTTGGCTTTTATCGTCACAGGCACAACCCGCTAACCCGACCAGTGTACAAAGTTCGTCGGTTAATATTTCGAAATCACAAACAGCTGAGTTTTCGTAAATGAACGGGTAACAAAGCTCGTCGATATCGCCAGAATATTTCATTAATACAACACCTTTTTAGTTAAACATGAATACACGGCACTTAGAGCGCAATGGCGCCAATATGATTGACTTTTAGACCAATTACGAGTCAAATGCCCCTGCTTTTCGGAATGCGGTGAAAATCCGCAGCGGTCGCGCCACTGTAAATGCTTTCAAAGAAGCGTAAGCCAGAGCGGAAAAGTAAACAATTCATTTTTATCTGTACGCGCCATACAGGAGTATTCTCAATGCCGACATTGTTTCGTGCCATCGCACTCGTTATCTTCAGTTTCAGTTGTACGTCTCTTCTTGCCACCGAATACCCACTGACCATTGTGGACGGCATGGGTAATACCATCGTATTGCAAAAGGCTCCGAGCCGAATCTCTTCTAAGACTTTGTTTACCGATGAAATTTTCAATGAAATTCTAGAACCTAAACAACTGACGAGCATTTCAGATATTGCCAAAGAAGCTAATTTTTCAAATATCGCTCATAACCTGCCCAAAGGGGTTCCGCTATACGGTCTGAATGTTGAGCAAATTTTAGCGAACTCTCCTGATATCCTCTTTGCAGCAAACTGGAGTGATGTGGCGATCATCGAGCAACTGAAGCAAGCTGGTATCATTGTTTACTTAGTTGATACCCCTTTTACCTTTGAGGCGATTCAAGCTGAAATTCTTAAAATAGCCAACATTGTCAACGAAACTGATGCGGGTGAACAACTCATCGCCACGATGAACACAAAGATTGCTGCGCTAGATAATAAAATAACTAAGATAGCGGACCAAAAACTTGTAGCGATAGACTACAACACTTGGGGAACATCCAGTGGTGTAGATACAACATGGAACGCATTACTCACCAGTGCCGGCATAATGAATGCGGCGGCTCAATACGAACAAGGCACTTACGGCCAAGTGACGATGTCAAAAGAACTGATTTTGGTCATAAACCCTGATATTTTGTTTTTACCCGGTTGGATTTATGGCGATGCAAGTGGGGCTGAAAATTTCTTAGCGACCGTTAAAAACGACCCAGCGTTACAAAGCGTAAAGGCTATAAAGAATAATCACATCTACCCTATTCCAGAAAACTTACGTGGCACCTATAGCCAATACATTGCCGATACCCTTACCTTTGTGGTTGACCAAGTAAGTGAAGGTTTAGACAAATAGCCATGCAGTCAATTCCGGCAGCCATAAAGAAAAGCTCTACCCTGTGGTTGGGCTTATTAGCACCCGCTGTCTTACTGTTATATTTGGCTTTGGGCTCGGTACAGTTGCCCGTTAGCGAAACCATCAATGTTTTAAAGCTGCATCTGTTGAACCAATCAGATACGGCCCAAGCTTTATACCCTAAAACCAATGCCATACTCATGCATATTCGTTTACCGCGTGCATTTGCAGCAATTTTGGCGGGCAGTGCATTGGCCTTAGCCGGTGCCGCTATGCAAGGGCTGTTTAGAAACCCACTAGCCAGTCCCAATGTTTTGGGCATCAGTGCGGGCAGCAGTCTCGGTGCGGTTATAGCAATAACTTCTGGTTTTAGCATGCTTCACCCACTGTTATTACCCGGTTTCTCTGTTATTGGCGCTCTTAGCACCGCGGCGCTCGTCTATATGTTATCTATTCGTACGGCCAGCACTCAACAGTTACTGTTTATTATTTTAACTGGATTGGCAATATCGTCTTTATTATCTGGCGCAACCTCTGCCTTGTTATTACTAGCGGCTCAATACGAAGTGAGCCAGTATGTTTTTTGGACCATGGGGGGTTTAGAAGGCCGAATGTGGCAGCATAGCCTTTGGCCAGCTCCTTTTATCTTAATTATATCGGTCTTACTCTTTCGTCAATCTCAAGCGCTGAACCTATTATCGCTTGGCGAAGAAAATGCTCATGGCATGGGTTTGAATGTACAGCGTGCTCGAAAGCTTATTTTAATTTTATCTTCGGTTTTAACAGCGCTCGCCATTTCAATTGCTGGCCCGATTGGCTTCATCGGTCTAATGGTGCCACACCTAGTACGCCTAATTGTTGGGCCCAATCATAAGACTCTTTTACCCACTTCAGCTTACGTTGGCGCTATGTTTGTTCTCGTCGCGGATTTAATTGGCCGAACGGTGATGCCGCCATACGAAATAAAAGTGGGCATCATCACCGCCATTGTCGGTGGTGCGTACTTTATCTATCTCATTATTCGCTATCAAAAATACGGGCGCTTAGCATGAGTGCAGCAAGCTTCTTTAATGTCGACCAACTTAAATTCAGTAAGTCGGGCTTAACGATTCTCGATGATATTAACTTTTCAATTGATGCTGGCGAATTAATCGGAATTATCGGCCCCAATGGGGCAGGTAAAAGTACCCTACTTAAATGCATTATCGAATTTTATAAAAAAGACGCGGGCCGCATCACCTTAGAAAGTCGCGATATTTCTGATTTTAGCCATAATGAACGTGCACAACACATTGCCTACTTGTCACAGTACCCTGAATCGGCCTTCCCGTTCAGTGTTGAAGAAACCATTTTACTCGGTGCCAATGCTGCCCAAGAAGCAGGTCAGTTATCAAAATCTGAAGCTCATTCCAAAGCGGTTTATCTTGCTAAACACTTAGGCATAGAACACTTGTGGGCAAGAAAACTAACAGAATTATCGGGCGGTGAAACTCAGCTGGTGCATTTTGCTCGTATTCTACTTCAAGAAACACCTCTAGTTTTATTAGATGAACCGACCGCCAGTTTAGATATCGGTCATGAAACTCAGCTAATGAACTTACTGCGCGCGCGCTGCAATCAAGGCACGACAACATTGGTTGCCTTACATAATTTGAATACCGCAGCAGCTTTTTGTGATCGTTTAGTTCTACTCGATAAAGGTAAGCTCATTGCGGTAAACACGCCCGACAAAGTCATTACGGCACAAACGATTGCACAACTCTACGATCAGCCGATACTCGTTACTCCCCACCCTATTTCTGGCACGATGACTGTTTTGCCAAAGCGCCAAGAGCCATAATTTTCGATTTGATCACTAAAGTGACGTTGCATCTTTAGTATAGTGTCTTACACTTTACGTATCTTAAGATGGAATTAACCGCATGACCGACGACACAATTTTCGAAGAAGAACGTACGCTGTCGTCTGCTGCAGATATCACGGCGTTGACTCGATTACTGGGTCAACAAGACTATGCTGATGTCGCAACCATACTAGAATCACTCCCGCTAGAAGACCGTTACCTAACTTGGGCCGACATTGGCCTAGAGCACCGTCTCGGCATTTTAGTGGTTATGCGTTCAGACCCACGTGAAGCCTTGATCGATAGTATGTCATTGCTGGAACTGGATGCCTTGTTCAAGGGTATGGATGCAGAAGACCTCGTCGAGTTATCAGAATCATTACCTAACAGACTCATTGATCGCGCCTTAAGCGCGATGGATGAGATTCAGCGCCACTATTATGAAGGCGCTAAAAAGTACGATGACGAACTAGCAGGTCACTGGGTAAGTCACCAATTTCTGTCGCTGCCTCAAAATGCAAAAGTTCGAGATGCATTAAGATTGCTGCGTCGCGAATTACCTGAATATATTGATACTTTATTTCTAATTAATCGCACCGGTGGCTTTAGTGAGGCAGTGCGAATTGGCTCGGTCATCGGCGCACCAGATCACTTACCCCTAACCGATTTAGCCGAAGAAGATTTTACCGTCATCAACGCAAATGATGATGCCACCGATGCAAGCTTAAAAGTTCAAAACAGTCGCTTCAGTGCACTGCCTGTTGTTGATGAAAATTCAATTCTATTGGGTCGGCTCGACATCGGCACCGCCAGTGAAATTGTCAATGACTATTACGAAGGTCGCCTAATGGCAACCGCGGGTCTCGATGAAGATGAAGATTTATTCTCGCCCGTTAAAACCGCTGCAAAGAATCGAGCAGTTTGGCTAGGCATTAACTTATTAACAGCCTTTGCCGCATCATGGTTTATTGGTTTGTTTGAGGCAACGCTGCAACAAGTTGTTGCACTGGCCGTGTTGATGCCAGTAGTCGCAAGCATGGGCGGTATTGCCGGCAGTCAAACCCTAACCTTAGTTATTCGCGGTCTGGCATTAGGCCAAGTGAACGATGTAAACCGCTGGGCTCTATTAAGGAAGGAGTTACAAGTAGGTGCATTCAACGGCGTTGTTTGGGCCATCGTTGTCGGCATCATCGCCAACATGTGGTTTGACAGCTTTTTAATTGGCATCGTCATTTCAATGGCTATCTTAGTCAATATAATTACTGCCGCACTTTCGGGCGCTTTGATCCCTATTGCGCTAACCAAATTAAGATTGGACCCCGCACTTTCAGGTTCGGTGGTGTTAACTACGGTCACGGATATTGTAGGGTTTGTTGCATTTTTAGGCTTGGGTGCTTTGGTTTTAACCTAAGGGCGGTTTTTTGCTGCGGGCTGCGGGCTGCAGGTCAATTATAGTTTTGTGGCAGGGTTTTAGTATGCTTGTTTACTGCGTAGAGGTGGCAGATTACCTTTGTGCGGTCGCTGTTCGCGCATCCGTGCGCCGCTAAACTTCGCCATCCATGGCTCAGATTCCCGCTCAAAGGTAATCTACCACCTCTACTAACCTCCCCCGCCGATCGATACAAGTAGGAGCGCTCGAAACGAAGTGAAGACGCGATTTTTTTAAGCTGCAAGTCAAGATTAAAAAATGTAACGAACCAAAACACAACTATTCATTTACCTTTTCAGCCTGATTTCTCGCAACAATCTCAGAGTCCCAGTAACATTTTTTCACTGACAGCTTGTAGCTGATAGCTGACAGCTCAACCCCTAGCACTCCTCCCGCTAAACATTTATAGTCCAAATGCAACGTTCTAACCTGCGGAGTTTTATATGCTCAAACCAAAAGCGCTCAAAGAAGGCAGTCGAGTAGCCGCTGTGTCTTTATCTTGGGGTGGTCCGGGTACTTTTCCTCACCGCTACCAAGCGGGTAAAAAACAAATCGAAGAGGCATTTGGTATCACTTTAGTTGAAATGCCTCATACACTAGCAGACCCAGATTGGCTTTATCGCAACCCTAAAGCTCGAGCGTCTGATTTGATGATGGCGTTTGAAGATGATTCCATTGATGGCATTATTTCAACCATTGGCGGCGATGATTCTATCCGGTTAATCCCCTATTTAGATTTAGACATTATCCGCGCGAATCCAAAAGTATTTTGTGGTTACTCAGATACAACCGTGTCTCACTTGCTTTGCTACAAAGCAGGACTCATTAGTTTTTATGGCCCAGCTATAATGTCGGGGTTCGCAGAAAACCAAGGGCTACACAATTACTTAAAGCATTCATTTTATCAAGCTACATTTGTTCCCGAAGCTGTTGGCTACTTAGAGGCCAATAAATCTGGATGGACTTCTGATAGCTCAGACTGGAGCATTCCTGAAAACCAGTATACAGTGAGACCGTTATCACCTTCTACAGGTTGGAACTTTTTACAAGGCTCAGGCAAACATATTGGTCACCTTATTGGTGGCTGCCTTGAAGTTTTAGAAATGCTCAGAGGCACACCAGCGTGGCCAACAGCCGAGCAATGGCAAGGTGCAGTGTTATTTATCGAAACATCAGAAGAAGGTCCTTCGCCTTCAGTAGTGCAACGAGCATTGCGTAGCTACGCAGCAGAAGGCGTGTTAAGTAAATTATCTGGCATCCTCATTGGTCGTCCAGGGGGTGATATCTCTCCACATACATTTGCAGACTATGACCACGCTATAATCCAAGTGATAAGAGATGAACTAGAGCTTACCGACCTACCTATTATTAGCGGCATGGACTTTGGCCATACAGACCCAATGATGACTTTGCCGATAGGCGTTCAAGTTGAAATAGATTGTGACACTGAGACCATAAAGGTTTTGGAGAGTGCGGTGATTTGAAAGGATAGCTGCAAGCTGCAAAAAGACAACATTGTTTTTGGCTTCGGGCTACAGGCTGCGGGTAAGGTCAAAACATAACGACAAACCACTTTTGGTTAGGCCTTGGGTGAGGGTTTGAATTTAAAAGTGAATGACTGTTTGAGCGAAGCGAGTTGTTATGAACGGCTTAAATTCATACCGGAGCGCAAGGAAGGGTTTAACGGAAGCTGTCAGTTTGTGGCTGTCAGCTGCAAGTATGATAACAGATTACACATGTTTCTCATCGCTTGTCCTAACAACGAGGTAACCAATGAACATCAACAACCCTGTCACCCACAAACACTGCTACATGAATAATTCACTATTCAATACAGTTCGTTTAGTACTTGTCCTTATTCTACTAATCAGCAACCCTTCATTTAGTGCCAAGCTAGATAGGATTAACGATTTCATGATGCCTATTTCTGAACATTCAGAAATAAGTGATGTGCAAATCGACCTAATCTTAAATAATGTAGATAAACCAAGTGCATCAATTTCGCCAACCATAATTAAACTAGCGAAAGAACTAGGCGTACTTAGTTACCTAAATTTCACCTATACATGGGGCGACCCAAATGGATCTCTACTAATAGACGCCAGAATATACAAATACCCAAGCAAAGAGCTCGCGCTGGAAACACTACTCGTCAATTTTTCAGATGAAATGCCGGAGGGCTTTTCAAAGGTAGAAAATGTAGGTGATTTCGCGGTCATGTATACAAACAAAACCCTATACTTTGTGTATCAAGATTTATCGTTCGTCCTGAATACCATTAGTGAGGAAGTAGATTTGATAAGTGTTGGTCAACATTATTCTAAGTGGTTGGAAAAGCGGTTTTGAGCTGCGGGCTTCGGGCTGCGTGTTTGAAGATTAAAAATCGTCTCTTCACTTTGTTACGAAGACTCCTACGTGAAAATTAAAATCGATGATGAGGTCGCAAGATTGAGCTGCACGCTGTCAGCTTCAAGCTGCGAGTAAGATCAAAATATTACAAACCATGCCCACCGTTTGTTACAAATGAAATCTAAATCGGTGGTGAGGTTAGTAGTGGTAGCAAATTATCATTGAGCGGGAATCTGAGCCATGGATGGCGAAGTTTAGCGGCGCATGGATGCGCGCACAGCGACCGCGCAAGGATGATTTGCTACCTCTACGTAGGCAACGATGCTCAAACCCGAAGCCAGCGGATGCCCAAAGGGCAACGTTCTAAAAAGACACCACCCTATTCCGCCCAGCGGACTTCGCTTTATAAAGCGCTTTATCGGCCATTTTTATAACTTCTTTGGCATCGCTTAACTCAGCGGTTTTTTCGGCTACGCCAATGCTGATCGTAACGCTGACGCCGTTGGACTGTTTAGAACCGCGCTGTTGTTTGCCTTGTTTATCATCTTGGGGGCGTTCGTTGTCTCTTAGGTTTAGAGTGTAGGTAGCGATGGCTTCGCGCACCATTTCTAAATGGATTTTGACTTGGTCTACATTTTTTCCGGGAAACAGGATAGTGAACTCCTCACCACCATAACGGAAAGCCTTACCGCCGCCGGAGACGTTGTTTATTTGTTGAGCGACCATCCTAAGCACTTGATCACCGACATCATGACCATAGGTGTCATTGAATTTTTTAAAGTGATCAACGTCGAGCATGGCCAGTGAATAGTGTCGCCCCAGGCTGGCCATGTTTTTCTCTAGCGCCTTGCGACCTGGAATATTGGTTAATTCATCTACATAGGCGAGTTCAAATAATTCCTGTACCAAAATTATCAACAATAGAGCCGCCAAAATAGAAAAACAAAACGCAGAGATAAGCGGTTCAGAAAAGAACAAAAATAGTAAGAAAATAATAGAAAGCCCATACACCCAAAAAGCACGCAATAAAGTTGGTTGTAACCAATACATTGCCGCTAAAAAAGCAAAACTCGGTACATAGCTACTTAACGAAGCCATACTTAGCCAGCTCTGCTCATACAAACGACGATAAAAAAGATCCGGTAAGCTACCTACCAAGTTTGTCTCGTTCAGCATAGGCATAAGAAGCGCCACGAAAATAGGTAAAAAACACAACCCGAGTATCGTTTTACCTTGCCACGTCATAGGTGATTTTTCACCGAAGGTTCCAACGACAACAAATAGTAGGGGTAATAATAGATTCAGCATGAGATAACGTAAAAACGTCAACTCCAAAGCCATGGTTGTCTGTAAATATGTTTGTATCACCCAATAGGCCGCAAGCAACAATACCGCCGTATAGACCAAAGCGTAATGCATTAAAAACAGCGCCACGCCTGCAATTAACGGCAAAATCACATAAGGGCTCCATAACAACACCGCTGAAAACTCACTGATCAACGCTGGCGCACGCACAAAGGTAGCGAACGCAATCATTAAAATTGCAAAGGGTAAGGTGAGTCGAGTTAAAAAAACAGGCACTTAAAATACTCTCAATTGATTACACTTAGCTTAGCCCAAAAATTATTGGTTTTCATTGTTTCTCAAGCTTGGCATGATAATGTTTACTTAAAACCTAAACAGAGCAAACTTATGTATTTTGGAAGCGATAATCAAACCGGTGCCTCAAACCAAGTTTTACAAGCCATCATCAGCGCAAACGAAGGCGCGTGTGATGCCTATGGCGAAGACAAATGGACAAAGGAAGCCTGCGAAAAAATCGCCCAGATGTTTGAATGTGATGCTGAGGTATTTTTAGTCAATACAGGCACCGCTGCTAATTCTCTCGCTTTAGCCTGCATGGTTGAACCGTGGGACAGCATTTTGTGTCATGGCCAAGGCCATATTATCAATGATGAACTGACTGCGCCTGAGTTTTTTACCCATGGTGCTCGCTTAGTTGGCCTCGACACAAACGAGCCACAGCTCAGTGCCGCAAGCCTATCTAAACATTTAGATCAAGGCGCTGTGCACCCGCCGCATAACGCCATACCGAAAGCGTTAAGTATCACCCAAGCGACCGAATCTGGCATGGTTTACAGTGTGGCGCAGGTCACCGAACTCTGTAGTATTGCTCACCAAAACGGACTCCACACGCACATGGACGGCGCACGCTTTACCAACGCATTGGTCGCAACTAACTGCACGCCCGCCGAACTCACCTGGAAAGCCGGTGTCGATGTGTTGTGTTTAGGCGCAACTAAGAACGGCGCGCTCGCCGCCGAAGCTATTGTGTTCTTCAATAAAGACCTGGCGCGAACCTTCGTGGCTCGTCGCAAACGTTCAGGCCACCTACTTTCTAAAGGCCGCCTTTATGGCGCGCAATTCTGTGGCTGGTTAGAAAACAATCACTGGTTAAATTTAGCCAAGCACGCAAATGCACAAGCAACAAAGCTGTCTCAAGGTATTGAAGCAGCAAAAACGACCCGCTTGGTTTGGCCAACCATGGCCAATGAGGTGTTTGCAATTTTACCTAACGCGACTATTGGGCAACTTAGAAGCTCAGGTGCCGTACTAAACGAATGGCTGCCAAGCTTCTTACCTAACGAACTTGAATTAAGTGACAGCGAATCTGTCGTGCGCTTGGTCTGTTCATTCCAAACCACGGATGCAGAAGTTGAGCAATTTATCAGTCATCTTTAACTGAATGTATGGCTATTCCATTAAACGATGCAGATGCTCACCAATAACTTTAATTGCCGCAACTCTTTTAGGTGTCCACTGTGTCGCGAAGGTAATTCGAAAGCAGTGGTTACTTGACCCTGAGCTTGAAAAAAGTTCGCCCGGTGCAATGCGTATTCCTTGTTCGCGTAGCTGATGATAAAGCGCGGTTGCATCTACATTTCTAGTGCATTCCACCCATAACGCCAAGCCACCTTTAGGTTTCGAGATACGGGTTCGCGGTGGGAAATACTGCTTAATCATTTCTCGCAATTGCGCACAGCGTTGTCGATACTTTTCTCGCGCTAGGCGTAAGTGGCGATCGTACACCCCGTGCGCCATGATCTCTGCGGCGACTAATTGCGGTAAAATGGGCATAGATACCGTGTTGATGTATTTGAAGTGCAATAGCTGATCGAACACCTGCCCAGGCATAACCCAACCCACGCGCAGCTGCGGATGTATTGTTTTTGAAACAGAAGAACAATAAATGACTCGCCCTTCGTCATCAAAAGATTTAACCGCTTTTGGCCGATGACCATCAAAGGATAAATCACCATAGATATCATCTTCAATTAAGAAGGTTTTATGCTGATTAATTAATGCGACTAATTGTGTTTTTCGATCATCCGGTATGGTGCAACCCAACGGGTTTGAAAAGGCAGATACCACCAATACAGCTTTAATGTCCCATTGGTTCAGCGCCAAATCTAATGCCTCTATGCTCATACCGGTGTCGGCATGCGTAGGCACTTCAATGGCTTTTAAGCCAAAGCTTTCGACAATTTGCAGCAAGCCGTAATAGCAAGTTGATTCTATCGCCACAACATCGCCAGGCTTGGTTAAAACACGTAAACTCATCGCCACCGCATTTTGACAGCCTGCGGTCGTAATAATGGCTTCCGGTGACACAAAGACGCCTGCGTCAACGGCACGGCGAGAAATTTGTTGTCGAAGTGTTGCCTCGCCAATCGGAGAATCGTAGCCAAACTGCAAGGTGTTCGCGGTGCGAGATAACCGAGTGTAGGTTTTTTGCAACACGGCACAAATGGGCATTGTTAAATCTGGTAAGGCGGTACATAAATTAATGCCATCGGGCGATGCGTTTTCATGTTGCACTTCCATGACTAAATCAGAGGTAGTTACGGGTCTCGGTGTAGACAGTGCTCCAGGGCTATTGGGCCGTTTCATCACCGAATTTTGTTTATTTTTAACGTAATAACCCGACTTTAACCGAGCTTCAACCCAGCCCTGCTGTTCTAGCTGAGCATAGGCTGAGTTGACCGTTGCGATGGAGACCTTGGCTTGTTTCGCCAACTCACGAACCGACGGCAGTTTTTGCCCATACAAGTATCGACCTTGATGAATTTGCTCAATTAACGACTCAGCCAGTTGTTCATAGAGCGTAATTTGCGTTGACACCGATACAGATCCTAGTTTTTAAAGCCATGACAGAAGCCTACACCTCTATTCTGTACTCATCAATATTTATATTTTCTGAATCTGTGCTGATTACAGTTAAAAATCTATACTGATCTTTCATTAACCGGCGGAGAAAAATCATGACGACAGCCAATTTACAGCCAGTTCCTAAAACAATAGTTTGGAAGATAAAACAATGGCGCACTCGCCAAATATTGGGCAAACTCGATAGCTCGCGCTTAAAAGATATTGGCGTGAATCAGTGGGACTTAAGAAACGCCCGTACATTTAACACAAAGGAACGCACATGAGTCTTTGGTTAAGCTTGGTCATCTTTGCAATGGTGTCAACCATTACACCTGGCCCGAATAACATCATGATTATGACCTCGGGCTTAAACTACGGTATTCGGCGTTCGTTACCGCATTGGTTCGGGATCTTTCTAGGCTTTCCGATTATGACCATCGGCGTTGGTTTAGGCTTAGGCCAAGCCTTTGTGCAATGGCCTTGGTTGCACAGTGTCATCAAGGTTTTGGGTATCAGTTATTTGCTGTTTTTAGCCTATAAGATAGCGATGACCACAACTCAAACTCATCAGAGTAAAAACAGTCAACCTCTAACTTTTATGCAAGCGGCGTTGTTTCAATGGGTAAATCCGAAGGCATGGGTGATGGCGATTGGTGCACTTGCCACCTTCACGACGCTTGAATGGAGCATGGTGCAGCAAGCGCTGTTAATTTCACTGGCTTTTATTATGGTCGGCATACCCTGCACAGGGTTGTGGCTGTTTGCAGGTCGTTTATTACAGCAATTACTTAAGCAGCCAGCCTACCAGCGCGCGTTTAATTACTCGATGGCTATTCTGCTGATGCTATCGTTGATTCCGATGATTCCATTTGATGCATTCATCTAAGCTGATACCTGTGCCTCCAAATATATCGAGTGCGCTGCCAATGGTAAGATCAACTTTACCATTAGATAACTGATGAACCTTTTCAAGATCGGCTAATGAACGAGCGCCACCGGCGTAGGTCACAGGAATGGTGGCGTAGTCGCCCAGCATTGAGACTAAGGCTTCATCTATGCCCGCTTGTAAGCCTTCAACATCGGCAGCGTGAATCAAAAACTCTGCGCAGTGCTGCGCCAATTCAGTCAATGTTTCTTGATTCACCGCTAAAGAAGTCACGGTTTGCCAGCGATTCGTCGCTATGTTCCAGCCTGAGTCTGTTTTACGACAACTTAAATCGAGCACTAATTTATCGGCACCCACTTCAGCTTTAACAGCTTCTAGGTTTTCAAAGCTAAACTCACCACCTTCAAACAAAGCCGATGTAACAATCACATGACTCGCGCCCGCCTCAATATAAGCGCTGGCATTGTCTACACTGACTCCACCGCCAAACTGCAATCCTTGCGGCCAAGCCTTTAAAGCATTCAGTACCTGTTGCTCGTTGTCTGGACCCAGCGCAATAACATGGCCACCCGTAAGTTTATGTTGCTGATAAAGAGCCGCATAATAGGCTGCATCATTGTCACTAATAAAATTAGTTTGTGCGCCTTGATCATTAAGGCTACCGCCGACAATTTGCTTCACTTGACCTTGATGTAGATCGATACAGGGGCGAAAAATAGTCAAACTGAACTCCTTAGAGGCGTGAAGTGGGCAATTGAACTCGCAGTATACCTTGAGCTTAAACTCCAACCAATAACAAAACCACGGACACCAATACGCTGATTATGCCGATCCACTCTACTTTACTGATGGTTTCTTTAAAAAAGTAATGTGTAAGCGCCAGCGTTACTATGTATTCGACCTGCCCAAGCGCTTTAACGATTGCGGCTTCTTGGAAACTAAAAGCGGTATACCAGCCAATACTGCCCAGCGTCCCAGTTAAACCAACAAAGAGAATTGTTTTACTTTGACCCCTTAATTGCTGCCAATTATTTGGACTTTGCCATTGCACAAGACCGCTGCATAAGAGGCCCTGAATACCAAGAGAAATCATCAACACGTAGGCGGCCGTCATAATAGGGTTGGCATCGGAAACAAGACTGGCTTCTCTTAACAGCAAAGATGTTAGCGCAAAACAAATACCCGCGGTGATGCCTAAAATAAAGGTCTTACTATGCCAAGCCGATTGCACACTTATATTTGATTTCGCTAAGCTGACAAAAACTAAGCCTATTACGCCAATCACGATAGCGAGCCAAGCCGCAAGCGAAAACGCAGCAGAGAAAACCACTGCACCAATAATGGCTGCAAAGATTCCTTCCGTTTTTGCAAACGTGGTTCCGACGGCAAAATTACGTAAACTTAATACCTTAACGAGCAGCAACGTTGCCACTAGCTGAAACAAAGCAGCACAAAGAACGATCGCATAGAAAGTGAGGCTGAAATGACGAAGTAGATCGAATTGGTCGCGCCAAATAATTACAAAATAGACAACGGCGACTGGGAACCCAAAACCATAACGCGCCCAAGTAGCCACAATGGCACTCATAGTGTTAGTGAGCTGCTTTTGCCCTGCCGTGCGAACAGCCTGCATCAGTGCAGCCAAAAGCGTAAAGGCGATCCATTCCATGAGGTTGACTCGTTTAAATTTTCCGGCAGTGTAGGGTGCGCGAAGCATTTGTACCAATGAAAACGCCGACTTCATTCTATTCCTAAAGAGAATTCGGCGTCTTTAGTCGACTATTTATTCAGAAAGCCTTTGCCCTGCAAAAATTTCAGCATATGCGGTCTGGCTTCTTTTTGTAGCATGGCCGCAATTTGAGATGTCCAAGAGGCAACTTTATTATTGCCAGTGCGCTGCTGGTAATAATTTTGTATGTGCTCATCGTAATCCGCTAAGGCTGTTTTGTCTCCTTCGCTTGAATAGGTGTTTTGCTTTAAAACAACCGATAACGGTAGGCGCGGCTTCACTTCCGGGTTTTGTGCGGGTTTGCCAATACATAAACCGAAAACGGGGTAAACCAGCTCAGGCAACTCTAACAGATCGGCAACGGCTTCAATGTTGTTGCGCAGTGCACCGATATAACAAATGCCCATGCCTTCCGATTCAGCAGCAGTGACCACGTTTTGAGCAAAGAGACCGACATCAAGCGACGCGGTTAAAAACTGCTCGGTATAGCCTTTGTGCATTTCAGAGTCATGCAGCTCACAGGCTACTTTATGGCGATTCATATCTGCGCAAAATACCAAAAACACCGGGGCTTCACTGACGTATTTTTGATCGGCAGCCAAATGCGCTAAGGTGTCTCGCTGCTCACCTTGCCCGACTTGAATGACCGTGCATGCTTGTATAAAGCTCGAGGTCGCAGCTGCTTGGCCAGCTTGAATCCATTGCTCTAGCTTTTCTTGCGGGATTGTTTCATCGGTAAACTTTCTAATTGAACGATGTGACTGAAGTAATGCGAGTGTTTCATTCATAATTATTTACAACTCTCTATAGGTAAGTTGATTACATAAACCAAAACCAAGCCCACAGCGGCATCACGCCAAAGGCAAACAAGGTTTGTAAGGTAATAATTGAAGCCATTGATTCTAGATCACCGCCCAGTTGACGCGCGAGAATGTAGGCCGATGAGGCCGTTGGTGAAATAAAGGCAATCAGTAAAACTCCTGCCGCTATGCCATCTAGTCCGAGCCAATAACATAGAGACAGTAACAGAACTGGCTTGAGTAAAAATTGAATAATCGACGATTTAAAAATAGCGTTGAAATGGCCCGTGATCAACTCAGGACGCAGCGCAGCACCAACCGCTAATAACCCTAATGGCAATGCAGCACGACCTATGATCTCGGTAATTTGAGAAGTCACCCCAGGTAGGCCAATGTCAGTTACACTTAGAACAGCCCCAATGGCACAACCTATTATCAATGGGTTCATCACAAGTTGTTTGATAAAGACTTTGGCTGATCGGGCTTCGCTTTTGCCATAAAATACAAAAACGCCAACACAGAGGAAGTTAATCATCGGAATCATAAAGCCCGCACCAATCGAGGCTAAAGCTAAGCCTTCGGCACCAAAGTAAGCACCAGAGACCGATAAGGCTATATAGGTGTTAAAGCGAATGCCCCCTTGGAATATGGAGGTAAACTGCGCTGAGGAGTCGCTATTAGGTAATAGGTGCATCACCAGCAATGCAAGGGTCGTCAGCAGCAACACCAAGAATATGATCAGCAGCATCGTCGGCCACGGTGTTCCGTCAATATTCTGGTTGCCCAAGGTATTAATTAACAGCGCTGGAAACATCACAAAGTAGGTAAGCTTTTCAATGCCCGCCCAAGCTTCAACGGGCAGAAACTTGACCCGTTTCAACAGAAAGCCTAAGCCAATGAGTAATAAAATTGGAATGAGCGCGTTTACAAAATGAACCATGAATCACCATTGATTAAAAAATAGCCTCGTAAATAGAGCCAGCGCCGAACAGAATAGCAAATCACCTGATCACTGGCGATCACTAGATTGCTTGATATTAATACTTTCAAACGTCAGTTTATCTGATATTGTGCCCGCCTCTGCAAAGCCCTTAGGAATATATTGTGGCCATAAAACCCACTATCTATAAAGTCTCAATTAATTTATCAGATTTAGATCGGCACAATTACGACACCCTGAATTTAACCATCGCTAAGCACCCTTCTGAAACCGATGAACGCATGATGGCGCGCATTGTTGCTTATTGCTTTGAAGCCCAAGACAACTTGATGCTCACCAAAGGCCTGAGCGATACTGACGAGCCTGATATGTGGGCTAAATCTCTCGATGATCAAATTCAACTTTGGTTAGATGTAGGCGAGCCTGCGACCGATCGTATCAAGAAAGCCAGTCGTATTGCCTCAAACGTTGCGGTTTATAGCTTTAATTCAAAATCAAATGTCTGGTGGTCTCAATCTTCTGATAAGCTCAAGCAATATGGCGCTCACTGCTATCAATTTAATCACCAGGAAATTGAGCATTTAGCGAGTTTGCTTGAACGCACGATGAAATGGTATGTCACTATTTCTGAAAACACAGCAGCCATTCAAACTGACTCTGACGAAGCCAGCGTACACCGAGAGCTTTTACATTCCGTATAGAGCCACTTTTATATAAAGGCACATAGGCATGATGGATGATTCATCCAGCCAGGCGTTATTTGAACGTATCGCCATCGACTTACTGCGCGATGGTTATTCAATATTGCCCAATGCATTTCCAGAGCCACTTTCCAAGGCGCTTTCAGCACACAGCCAGCGAGTTGATACCGATGCATTCAAAGATGCAGGGATTGGTCGCTCGACTGAGCACATGATTCTTGAAACGGTGCGCAAAGATGCTATCTCTTGGATAACCGCCGACACTCCAGTGGGTTCGCTCTGGTTAGCTTGGGCTGCTTCATTACAGCTGTACTTAAATCGTCGCTTGTTTTTAGGTCTATTTTCATTTGAAAGCCATTTTGCACACTACGCTCCCGGTGCCTTTTATAAGCGCCACTTCGATGCATTCAAGGGCGATACCAATCGCATTGTTTCGTTGGTGGCCTATTTAAATCATAATTGGCAGCCCACAGATGGCGGTGAAATTGTTATTTTTAAAAATGATGCAGATGTCGCTGGGCTCAAAGTACCACCTCGCTTTGGCACACTTGCGGTTTTTCTAAGCGAGGACTTTGCTCATGAAGTATTGCCGACCACGGTTGATCGGCATTCTATCGCCGGCTGGTTTCGAGTGAACACCTCAACGACCAAAGCCGTTGACCCGCCTAGATAACTCTCTGCCTATTACTAAGCGCGAATAAATTCAAGCACTGGATTTATTTGCGCGTAGGTATGCAAACCCGGTGCATGACCACAGCCTTCAACGGGTAGATAATCCATGTCAGGTTTAACATCTCGCATTTTTTTAACAATAGAAATAGGTAAGACATCTGAATTCAAACCATGCACTAACATCATCGGTACATCTATTAGTTCAAATAATGGCCATAAGGTCACAGCGGGCTTGGATGAATCAAACTGCTTCACTATGTTCGGGTCGTAATGACTGACCCAATGACCGTTATCTAAACGACGACTGCACTGCACCGCCATTTGATGCCATTGTTGATCCGTTCGCTCGCCAAAGGGGGCATAAAGTTGACGAATGCGTTGTTCGAACTCAGTCAGCTTACCAAACTCTGGAAAATCGCCCACATATTCAATTATTCGCGCCAATGACTGCGCCGGAATTTCAGGGCCGATATCATTAATAACCAGTTTGTTAATAACGGGTTTTAATACCGATGTTGCCGCCACCAACCCTAAAATTCCGCCCATACTGGTGCCAACCCAAGTGCACTGAGTAATAGAATAATGTTTTAAAAGCGCAACAACGTGGTTCAAATAAACCGGAACCTCGTACTCGGCGGAATCGTCTGCCCATTGAGATAAGCCTCGGCCAATGGTATCGGGCGCAATGACCCGATAGCCTTGCTCCGCTAACGAATCAGCAAGCTCAATAAAATCACCGCCGGTTCGCGCTAAGCCATGCCAACACACAACCGTTTCTGTTGCGTTTCGGTTCCAGATTCGGACATGTATTTCACGATTATTGCAGACAATAAAATCTTGCTCAAACATATCATGATTTCCCTTTTACTAACCGACCCACGATTCCTTGCGGGAAGAAGTACACCATTACCACGAACAAAATACCCAACCAAAGCAACCAACGCTCAGGGTTGAACAACTCAACCAAAAACGGCACATCAACTAGGGCTTCATGCACACTGCCCATGAGTTGGTTTAAATAGTTTCTCGCCAACATCAAAAAAGTTGCGCCGATAATAGCCCCATACAACGATCCCATACCGCCAATAACAACCATGAGCAAAATATCAATCATAATGGTGAGTGACAGAACCGATTCAGGCCCAGTATAGCGCAGCCAAAGTGCCATCAGTACGCCGGCAAGTGTTGCGATGGTCGCGCTGATAACCGTAGCAGCGGTTCGGTAATACACGGTGGTATAGCCGATGGCTTCAGCTCTGAACTCGTTTTCGCGCAAGGCTTTTAATACTTGACCAAACGGCGAGGCAATAATCCGAATCATTATCAAAAACAAAACGGTTGATACAGCAAAGATAAAATAGAAGTTTATAATTTTACCGGTTATTCGAACCCCTAAAAACTTCTCATCCATCAGTTTAAACGCGGGCGTCAACAACCGAGGAATTTTATACGTCATACCATCTTCGCCACCGGTGTAGAGGTAGAGTTGCGACACCAAGACCGACGCCACACTGGCGACTGCAAGCGTGATCATGGCATAAAAAATAGCCTTAACTCGTAAAGAAACTAATCCAATGGTAATGGCCACTAGTGCTGAAATGATGACCGAAATTATCACTGCAACCAACAACACGCCAAAACCTGGTGTGAAGTTATCAAAACCTATCGCCACTGAATAAGCGCCCACACCGAAAAATAACGTATGAGCGAAACTTACCACACCGGTATAACCTATTAATAAGTCATAAGAGGCGACCAACACAATAAATATACATAAGCGCGCCGCGGTATCGAGTGCTCGGCTGCCTTCAAATATAAACGGGGTTAGTAAAATAGCGAGTAAAATAGTCGCTAAAATGGCGCGCAGTATTTTGCTCTTTGGCAAAGTATCCTTTATAGCTTGATACATAGTTAGCTTCCTTTTGAAACAGGTACGAGGCCTTTAGGGCGCCACAACAGCACGGCAACCATTAAGATCAATGTTGATACCAAAGCCAACTTTGGAAAAACAAAGCCTACGTAATTCGTCAGTAGACCCACCATTAACGCGGCAAGAAAACAGCCTTCTATCGATCCTAAGCCACCAATAATGGCAACAATAAAAACGGTAATCATCAGGTTTTGGCCAATGTGGGCCGTAATAACTTCGTCGTACATTCCCCACATTACACCACCGATGCCGGCTAGCGCTGAACCTGCAATAAAAACCAAAATAAATAGTTTTTCGATGTCATAGCCAAGCGACTTCACCATCTCTTTATCTTCGACACCTGCGCGTATCAATAAACCCAAGCGTGTTTTTACAAACACCCATCGCAAGCCAAAGAACAAGGTGACTCCTAACACGACTGCCATTAACCGATACTTTTCAAATATGAAATCCCCAAACTGAAAACTGCCTTGAAAAGTCTCTGGCTTTAACCATGATCGTTCTTGGTTACCCCAAAGCACATAGATGATTTCTTCGGCAACAATCATCCCGCCTGTGGTAATCAGAATTTGCATTAGGTGATTTCCATAAACATGCCGAATAATAAGTCGCTCAAAAACCCAAGACAGTAAGCCTACTATCACTGCTGCTACGAGCATGGCAAAGACAAACAAGCCAACTTGCATCCAAGCATTACCCGAAGAATTAACATCGGGCCAAAAGTTCATCACGCTATAGCCCACAAAAGCACCAAACGAGATAAAGGCGCCATGACCAAAGTTAAGTACATCCATAAGACCAAAGACTAGAGTAAAACCGGAAGTCATAACAAAGATCATCATTCCCATTGCGATGCCAGCAACAGTTAATGTCATCCAAGCGGTTGGATCTTGAATAAATAAGAATCCGATGATGGCAAAGGCTAACAATAAAAATACCGACTGCATTGTCGGGCTTTGTCGCCAATTCTCCGTGTGCTTTACAGATACTTCGGTTTCTGGAGTATCCGCTGCTACTTTCTGTGTATTAAGTGTCATTGGTGCGACTCCATTGATAGACCTAACAACTTAGATTGTTTTTCTTTATCGGCTACAAACTCAGCCATCTCACCTTCATGAACAACAACGCCGTCGTCCATAATAGCGAGATGATCACCTAGCATGCTTGCCATTCTAAAGTTCTGTTCAACCATTAAAATTGTCGTGTTGTTTGCTTTAAGTTGATTGAAAGCGGTGATTAGGTTTTCGATAATGGCCGGCGCCAGCCCCTTACTCGGCTCATCAACTAATAACAGTTCACAAGGCTCAATAATGGAACGGGAAATTGATAACATTTGTTTCTGCCCACCCGACAATTGGCCTGCAGGCCAATTCCAAAACTTTTCAATAGCGGGAAATAGACTAAACACCCACTCCAACCGCTCGGGGTCAATTTTGTTTTTGCGTGTCGCAAGGCGTATATTCTCTTCAACACTTAAACCTGAAAATATGCCCATGTTTTCTGGTACATAATGCAAGCCTCGCTTAGCAATGGTCACGGTCTCATCGCTATGAATTTCTTCACCATTGAGGGTTATCGTTCCGCTTGCCGCTTGCCACAACCCCATTATGGTTCTCATGGTGGTCGTTTTACCGGCGCCATTACGACCTAACAGCATGGTCACTTGATTTCTAGGTACTTCAAAACTGACACCGTGTAAAATGTGATACTGAGCAATGTGCGTATGAACAGAATCTAACGATAAGACTGTATCTTTTTTCGAATTTTTCTCTGCAACTTGACCGTTCATTAGGCGACCTCTTCTTCGAGCAATTCACCTAAATAGGCTTGGCGGACAACATCGAGTGCCATCACTTCATCTGGCTTACCATCGGCTAATAGGTGACCATTGTGAAGTACGATAATTCGATCCGCTAAAGTGCGAATGACATCTAACTTATGCTCTACTAGCAGTATGGTTCGGTTGCCTTCGTTTTTTATTTTTTCTATTAATTCTAACAAAACGGGGGCTTCATCTACGCTCATCCCCGCCGTTGGTTCATCGAACATCATCACTTTTGGATCCATCGCAAGCATCATGCCTACTTCTAGTCGGCGTTGTGCTCCGTGTGACAATGCACGTGCTAATTCTTCAGCTCGATCTGTCAATTCAATGGTTTCTAATAACTGGTTAACTTCTTCGCGAACCGTATCTAGCTTGCTGGCCAACTTCCAGATTTTTGGTCCAAACCCTAGGCGAGCTTGAACAACCAAAGTTAAGTTTTCAGCTACGGTTAAATTTGGAAATAATTGAGTCAATTGAAACGCTCGACCTACCCCTTGTTTAGCCCGCTTTGCAACAGACCACTTAGAGATGCTTTTTCCATCTAAGAAAACATCACCTTCTGAAGCCGCAAGCTGCCCAGAAATTAAATTAAAGTAAGTTGTTTTTCCGGCACCATTTGGCCCGACAATGGCAGTCAACGTGCCCATTTCAAACTCAGCGCTAACATGATCAACCGCAATATGACCACCGAAACGAATACTTAAACCGCTCGTTTTTAAGACGGCATTCGAATCTTGACTCGGCATGATTCACCTCATTGTTATTTTTTAGATATTGAAGTGGGCACACCCTCGTGCGCCCTAGAAGTGCTTACTTTTTCATATCGCCAATAGGTACATCCATTTCAGAGGCAGGTATTTCACGAACTAACTCTAAGCGAGCCCATTCATAGGCATCATCTACAACAACCTTGAAGTGATACATAGATTGAAGTGCCTGGTGGTCCTCTGCGCGGAAAGTCATGATACCCTTCGGCGTATCCCAACTCATGCCTTCCAATACGTTGATTAGGTCATCGGTATCGGTACCGCCAGCTTTTTTAATTGCTTCAACAACGGCAATGCCCACACTCATACCACCAGCGGTGAACATGTCTGGTGGAGAGTCAAAACGCTTGTAATGCTCTTTAACCAACCAATCGTTTATCGCATTCTTCGGGTTTTCGTAATAGTAATAAGTTGCACCTTCTGCACCTGGGAACTGCTTATAAGCAGGTAATGCAGCTAAAATATTGCCCGCTAATGCGAACTCAATATCATAACGCTCAGGGTTCATCGCCTGTAACTTGGCTAAAGGATTACCACCGGCCCATATTGTATAGATTAGCTTTTTACCTGGCTTATCTTTCAATGCATCAAATAAACGCTGCCCTGATGCGGTGAAATCGGTCGTTGTGGTTGGTACATATTCTTCATGCACCACGGTAGCGCCGGTACCTTTTAGTGCATTAATAAATGCAGTGGCACCATCGCGACCAAAAGCATAGTCTTGTGCTAATACGGCAATAGATACGCCTGGCTTACCAACGGCTTTCGCACTGGCGATTGCGTCTTGAGTAGAGTTACGAGCTGAATGGAAAATATACTTGTTCGAGTTTGCACCCGTAATTGAATCTGCTACAGCAGGCTCAACAAAAAGAATTTTTTCATATTCTTCAGCAACTGGCAGCATCGCCATGGCAACTCCAGATGAAACCGGGCCAATGGCCAAGTCAACTTCATCATCGGCGTAGGCCTCTTCGAGCATTGAGCGACCCACTTCTGGGTTTGCTTGAGAGTCTTTTTCGATGACAACGATTTTTTCACCATTAACCATCATGGTACCGTTAGTTGCATATTCCAGCCCTAACATTAACCCATCATGACTCTGCTTACCGTATGCACCTAAAGCACCCGAACTTGGATAAATATGGCCAATTTTTATCTCGGCGAAAGTTGCTGTACTTAGTGCAGTGACCATGACACCAACGGCCAACGTGACTTTGTTAATTTTCATGTGTATCTCCTGTTATTTTTGTTTTCTACTACAATGCTGGGTAGTTATTTTCTAACCCAATTTCTTACTAAACCTCGACGAATTTTGCCCGTGGCGGTTTTTGGCAGCTCGTCAATAAACTCAATACGCTTAGGGACTTTATAACGAGCTAAGTTTTCTTTACAAAATGCTAGGACGTCTTTTTGTGTTAAAAAATACCCTGGTTTACAAACAACTAAGGCCACACCTGTTTCACCCCAAATTCGATGTGGCTCGCCCATGACGACCACTTCTTCAACACCGTCAAAGCGGTTGATCATTTGCTCTATCTCGCTTGGGTAGACACACTCACCACCACAAATGAATAGGTCGTTCATGCGGTCTACTATCTGATACTGCCCTTCGACTAGCACAGCAACGTCACCGGTGCGAAACCAATCATTTTTAAACGCGGCTCTATTGTGGTCAACACTGCGCCAATAGCCTGGTGTAACCGCCGCGCCGCGAATCCATATTTCTCCGGCCTCGCCTTCATGTACTTCTGAACCATCAGGTCCTATTAGCTTTACTTGCGTGTACTTAACAA
This sequence comes from Reinekea sp., assembly GCF_046710285.1. GTDB lineage: Bacteria > Pseudomonadota > Gammaproteobacteria > Pseudomonadales > Natronospirillaceae > Reinekea. The sequence continues at coordinate 67,578 of NZ_JBKEGY010000009.1, read as the reverse complement.
CCTGTCCTACTGCCGTGGGTGAGTTCAATGCTTCAGATTTAGTTTGTAAAAACAGCGTTGGGCCAGATTCTGTCAGGCCGCAGCCATTTTGAATAACAACACCTTTGGCTTGCCAGCTAACCCAAAGCGCTTTTATTAACGGTGCTCCGCCACTGGCGATTAACTTAAAGCTATTGGGCAATGTTTCTTTGTTCTTGAACTCCGGCAAGTCAGCAATTTTTTGGAATAGTGTGGGTATAAATAATGCAGTGGTAATAGATTCGTTTGTCAGCTCTTTTAATAAGGCAATCGGGTTAGCCTCTGCATGTACTCGAACACTGCCACCTAGCATCAGAGTGGGAAGTGCGAATAAATTAATACCCGCAGTATGATAATGAGGTAAAACTGATAAATTGATGTCGCTGGGGGTTATATCTACCATGCTTTGAACATTTTTCACGTTCGCTACGTGCATGTTCCAGTTATAGATAACGGCTTTGGCGTCGCCTGTGGTACCTGACGTAAAGAGCAAGTACCAAGGTGTTCTTTCATCGATAGTCACGGCTATGTCGATGCCCGTATTGCCAATGTCATGCAATTCAATTAACGAGATATTTTGGCTTTTAGCCTTATGCAAGGGTTGTAGATGAGTCAGCATTTTTTCAAAAATGGGCTCATACAAAATTAGCGCAGGCTTGGCTAAGTCGACGATTCGCTGTTGAACGTGATTTGACTCGCGCCAGTTTAAAGGCAATAAGGTAATACTTAATTCTTTCGCCGCGAACAATACAGCAAAAAAATCTATTGAATTTTTCGCAACCCAGATAACGACATCACCCGGCATAACATGGCTTTGGTGTAGGTAAGCTTTCCAGCGCTGAGTTTGTTGGAATAAATCTTCGTAGCTCCATGCTCTATTCGTTGCAATGTCTACCAATGCAGGTCGATCGCCAAATTGATGCGCTAAGGCGTAGGACAATTTTAGCGGATCTATCATCGGGTTCATCTTTTCAACCCAAACTTTAATAAATCAATGATGGAATCAACGACTGCATCTAAGGATTCATCAGTAAACGCTTGATCTCCCCAAACAATGTAACGCTGGCCAATAAAATGCATCATTCCCATAATGGCCCAAGACCAGTTTTCAAGCTGCCCGTCACGTATTGATTCTTGATCGACTGCTTGCTTTAAGGCCTGCTGATAGCCTTCGGAAAAAGACATGTAATAGGCCTTGTGTACCTCAGGGTCTACAAATTGGCTTTCTTGTAGAATTCGATAAAGGTGAGGATGTTTGCGGATATAAGTTAGAAAGGTCCGCAGGCCAATACGCTCAGCTTCAATGCGATCTTCAACATTAATGACTGACTCTGACAATAATGAGCGAATGGTCCGGTTAATATAGAGCACCAATTCTCGTAGTACGTCTTCCTTGCACTTGAAATATAGGTAGAAAGTGCCTTGAGCTATACCTGCTCGGTAGGCAATGCCGGTAATTGAGCCTTCATGAAAGCCCTTTTCACCAAACTCAATTTCGGCGGCATTGAGTATTTTCTCAAGAGTTTGCTCACCACGCTTGGTCTTCGGTGCCAATACCTGACTGAGATTTTTGAGCGATTCCATAGCTAAACCTGACGACTGATTCATATTTCACATTATAGGGTTTCAGTCTCAGTTTCAAGTCAGAAAACTCCTACTTGAGTAGGAGGCTAAAATTAAATTTCCAGCCCGCAATAGAATGCTTGCTATGTGTTTTGTCTCACCTGATACTAAATATCGAGTTTATTTCAATAAAAGGAATTGATGGTGGACCCATTAATTATGTTAGTCGGCGTAGGGATCATCTCTATTTCGTGTCAGCTTCTTGCTTACCGTTTAAAAATACCCGCAATTCTCCCCTTACTTGTTTCTGGCATCTTGCTAGGCCCTGTATTTTCTGTCTTAAACCCAGATTTATTGTTTGGTGACCTACTGTTCCCCATTATTTCACTGTCAGTAGCCATAATCTTATTTGAAGGTGCCTTAACATTGCGTTTTCAAGATTTAGGCAGTCACGGTTCTATGGTGCGCAACCTTTGCTCGGTTGGGGCTATTGTTACTTGGGCTGTTATCACCCCAACGGCTTACTATGTGCTGGGCATCAGCTGGCAAATGGCATTTTTATTTGGTGCAATTGTCACCGTGACCGGCCCTACCGTAATTGTGCCTATGCTAAGAACAGTGCGGCCTTCGGCTAAAGTCGCCAACATTTTACGCTGGGAAGGCATTATTATTGACCCGGTAGGGGCATTACTTGCCGTTTTAGTGTTTGAATTTATCATCGCTTCGCAACATCCATGGCAACATACGCTAGAAGTGTTTGGCATGGTACTCGCGAGTGGTTTTGGGATTGGTGCGGCCGTTGGCTTCTTTTTGTCATGGGTGCTGCGCAAAAACTGGATACCCCATTATTTAGCCAATACAGCGGTATTGACCATTATGCTTGGTGCATTCGCACTTTCGAATTCTTTAGCTCACGAATCGGGCTTGTTGTGTGTGACGGTGATGGGTATCTGGATGGCCAACACCAAAGACCTTGATGTCAGTGACATTCTAGAATTTAAAGAAACGTTAAGCGTACTCTTAATTTCTGGCCTGTTCATATTACTTGCGGCCAGAATTGACCTAGCTTCAATTGTTGCAATAGGCTCAGGTGCAGCCATATTACTCGTGGTTATCCTGTTTGTGGCTCGGCCATTGAGCGCATACATCTCTTCGATTGGTACAGATCTCACTTGGCGAGAAACCGCCCTTATTTCTTGGATAGCTCCAAGGGGTATTGTAGCGGCAGCAGTCTCTTCATTATTTGCTTTAAAGTTAGAAACTCTCGGCTTTGCTGATGCTTCACTGCTGGTGCCCATGGTATTTCTGGTTATTGTCAGTACGGTATTTATTCAAAGTTTAACCGCTAAACCGGTGGCCAAGCTTTTAGGCGTCACCGCCCCGTCTCCGTCTGGTATTTTAATATTTGGAGCCAGTTCATTTGCACGTGCGTTCGCCAAGCTTCTAAAGGATAAAGGCGTTAATGTCTTACTTGCGGATACCAACTGGGACTCTATTCGCCAAGCACGTATGGATAATCTAAACACTTATTATGGCAACCCAATCTCAGAACATGCACGCCTAACATTAGATTTGTCAGCCTATGGGCGAGTTTTAGTACTATCACCATACAAGCAGCTCAACCCACTGGTGACCTATCACTTTGAAGACGCCGTTGGTAAAGGCAAGGTTTTTGGTTTAAATCATAGCGAGCAACCAAAAACGGCAAGCCATAAAGTATCTGAAGATTATGCTAAAAAATTGGGGCTCTTTTCTGACAATGCTAGCTACAGTAAGTTAGCCAGCTTGATGGCTAAAGGCGCGACGATAAAATCAACCAAGCTATCAGAAGAGTTTTCATTCGAGGATTACAAACAAGAATATGGTTCACGTGCAATGCCACTTTGTGCAATAGATCCTAATGGTCGAACCTACGTCAATGATCTAAGCAGTGACTTTGTAGCGAAAGCAGACTGGGAAGTGGTTAGCTTAATTAGCTCTGAATAATGATGGGTAAAGTGGATCGATGCGAGAAGCATGATCCGCTTTTTTGATTATACTTTTAGTAAAGATAAAATTTTAGTTAGCTCTTCAACAGCTGAAACACTGGCGGTGTTATTACGTTTGAGCGAAGAAACTATATCGCTCAAATCGGTAGATGAATCACCAATCAACACTAAACTTTGATTCACCTGTTCGGCAACATTTGATTGTTCTTTGGCTACCGATGCAACTTGCATCGTGTTATCTGAAATTCTAGCAAGTCGTCGGTTCACTTCAGTTATTTTTTCAGTACTTTCAATCGTCGATGCCGCCGTACTCTCAACATCCTGCTTGCTGCCTTCGATCAAGGTCACGGCCTCATTTACATCTTTTTGCAATGTTTTAATGAGCACATCAACTTCTTCAGTCGATTGTGCCGTTCGGGCTGCCAAACTACGAACCTCATCTGCGACGACAGCAAAGCCACGACCTTGTTCGCCCGCTCGGGCTGCTTCAATTGCGGCGTTTAGCGCCAACAAGTTCGTCTGTTCTGCAATGCTCCGTATGGTGTCTAAAATACCATAGATCGCATCACTGCTCTGAGATACTTTACCCACTTGATCTCCGGCGGCAACAAGGCGAGTTGCAAGCTCTTCAACCATGTCTCTATTTTTTTCTACTAAGACCGTTGTTTCACCTAAAAAGCCACTAATTTCACGGGCAGCCGAACTGTTTTCAGAGGCAAGACTAGAGACCTCATTCGCTGTACTCGCCATTTCGGTGACGGCCGTTACAACACTGTCAACCTGCTCCGCCTGCCTATGTGTTGCATCATTAGCGACTGCGGTCGCTTGGGTAAACTCTGTGTTGCTGGTAGCAACAACATCGCGTTGATTCATCAATCGAACGATCATATCGCGTAATTTTTCACTAAAACTATTAAATCCATTAACTAAGTCATTCAATTCTTTATGCTTTTGCTGATCTAAACGCTGGGTTAGATCACCATTATTTGTCGCCAAATACGCCATTTTTCGAGCTATTTCTGAAAGTGGAGATGTAATGGTTTTCACTAAGAAGAAGAGTAACGCTAAACCAATAAATGCGATTAGCATGGCAATTAACAAGACCGTGACAACTGTCTTTTCCACTTTGTCTGATAACTCGGCTCTCAGTTTTAAAGTACTAGCAAACAAAGCTTGGGTTGGCACCCGAACGATAACACGCCACTCTTGCTCGGCCTGGCCAATTTGAAATGGAATACTATATGCCCAATAGTTGTCAGATTTGATTAAACCATTGATATTTGTAGAAAGATCGAGACCTGCCTCTTGCATGGACAAGCCAGCAATATCAGCCTGTTCAGTTGAACCAACGATTAGACCTTTCTCGCTGGTCATAGTGATATCGCCCGTCCCCTTCATTAACGTTTCTGAAATATCCGCTAATGCGGCCTCAATCTCAGGTAAATTAATGTCGCCACCCACTACACCCAAAAACGTAGTTCCTTGTAGAACGGGCGCAACATAGGATGTCATTAACACAAAACTGGTTTCGGTAATTTCATATAAATAGGGATCAAGCACACAATGTTTAGAGGTTTCATATGAACAGAGGTACCATTCTGCTTCGCGATTTCCATAGTCATCTCGTTCATCATAATACTTTTCTTCATGCACGCTGTCGTAGAATACATAGTCGCCGTCTTCAAGCACCCAATAGGTGTCTAAGGTACCTAAATCTGAACTATGACGGGAGTTTCCAATATTATCGGCATCACGACCATCGTAAGCATTTATTTCAAATTGGGCGTAAAGCGCATTCATATTAGGTGCGCTTTTCAGTATGGACTGAGTTAACGTACGAACTTCTTCACGAGATAAGGGTTGCCCATTATTATTTATAGACGTATCACTCATCACTTTAGCGAAACTGTCTACAACAGCGACAGATTCACCAAGATAATATTGAACTTCAGTTTTAGCCCTGAGAGCCGCTGTCTTTAACATTTCCTCTGCTTGTGCCTGCTGAACAGTTGTCAGCTCTTCTGTCGCAAAGTTACCGACAGTGTTAATTGAGGAAATGGCGTAAAATAACAGTGTTCCGATTAATAAAAATACGAACAGCCCCATCAGAAGCATGAGTTTTATACGAAGACTAAGGTTGTTCATCAAATTTGCCTGCAAAGTTAAGGACTATCCCTTATTATCGGCAAGCTACGATTCTTTCTTAAGTTTTTATTTTAAAATACTCAAAGATTATTAAACACCACAAAGCCCCTCGAACGATTATCGGGACTCAAAATTATGACATCAACCATTACCTGCTACTGACATGTCGATTTTATCTTCGATCAAATCGCCCAACTCTCTTTTGAATTGAAAAACAATAGGACCAATGCGGTGCAACTCTAGGTGTTCTAAGCTTTGCCATTTTTCTACAAAAAAGATCGCATTTGCCTTACTTAAGTGGTTATAGATGTCATATTGCAAACACCCTTGCTCCCTTCGCGAGCCTTGCATGAGTGCTTCCAATTGTAATTTCATTGCATAAGTTAATTCAGTTTTGAAGCGCATTTCAATGAGTTTTGTGATCATAAACACCTACCTATTTTTTTGATAACCGAATGCCCATTCAACCTCTTGCGAACCAGTATTGGTTACGCTGTGGATCGCTTGAGCAGGAATAAAGGCTTCCTCTCCGGCTAACAATAGGGTGTTAATACCGGACACTTTAACCGTTAGCTCACCTGATAATACCGCCACTAGTTCATTCACTGGATGAGTAAAATCTTCCCAGGCTTGACCGGGTCTATCGGTCATGGTTCCGAAGCTATAGCCACGTGCATGCCACTCTTTCTTTAATGCTTGTAATGCTTGTTTGTCCACTCTTACCTTCCCTATTTTTTCAATTTACGTTGTTCTAACTCCCAATACTCAATGGCAAATAACTCTGCTTCGGGCAGCGGTTGCCATTGGCTAATCGTTTCGGCTTTGGCCATTGCCTGCATATTTTCATTGGCGATGGCCTCAATTATCTCAAGTTCTGCTTCATCAAAACTAATTGCGAAAACACCCTCATTTTCGACAATGCACCACTTAGGTAGATCCGATAATCTAATGTGTTTCGGCTCATGATGGGTTGCAAAGTATTGTTGATAGGCGTGCTGAAAAGAGTCGAGAGCCAAGCTAACATCTGTAGTAACCACCATTGGGAATGGCTTAAGCCGAATAACGTGTTCAGGGGTTAAGGTGCCTCTAGATGCGGCTTCGCGCCAAGGCTTGTTGACAGAAAACTGCTCGCTGACTTGGCTGATAAACTTCTGAACAAAAACAGGTCTTTGATATTTTTGCTCCAAGGTATTTTTTAACTCAAGAGTATTCTGAACTCCGTTGCTTGGTTTAGACTGGACCAAGTTAATCGGCCACTCACTCAGATAGTCCGCAGCTTTTTGTTCGCAATCGATCATTCTTTGACAACTGACCTCAGCATCATCAGAGTAAGTAACGACACCATGATGCTGTAAAATAATACCTTTGTAGCGCGAAATATCTTGATCAACAAGCTCAGCTATCTGTATTGATAGTAATTTACCAGCCATTTGATACGGCACAATTAAAAAATCGGGGAAGAGCCTAGCTAAAACCTCTAATCCACCCTCGGTGTTAGTGAGTGTTACAACCGAGGAGGCGTGCGTATGATCAACAAAGGCATAAGGAATGACGGCATGCATTAATGCTTCGACTGAAGGTGACGGCATCGATGCGTCACACTTTAAGGCATTAAGACGATCCATCATTTCAACATCACCAAAATCGGCAGCAGCCAGCAGTGCCAATAGCTCGGTATTCGGCAGTTTGGTAAAACCTTCAACAGTGATATCGGCCAAATCATACCCACTGCCTTTCACCCACAAGAATTGTCTACCCGTTGCAGGATCCGTTGCTTTTAAACTTGTATTTCCGCCACCATAAAGCACCAAATGTGGGTCTTGCCCTAACAGTCGCGATGTAGTTACTCGTTGAGCCAATAGTGACGTATTCATCTCACTCACCAAATTAGTCATAATGAAACAAAATGTACCATTATAACTAATTTGATTCAATCGGTTTGTAGACCAAAAGCCCTTTAACTTTTAGCGATTCAGTCGCGATACGCTACGATTAGATAGAAAATAGTGCATAATATATCTGAGCTAACTTAAGGAATGCGATTTTCGATGACTGAAGTAAAAAGAGACCGCGGCTCCACTATTCAACGTATTTTGGAAACCACCGAGTTCATTTCACAAAACGATGGCCTCTATGAAGCCGATAAAGTGGCTAAAATTTTGGGCTACCCGCCAGCTTCGGCACAAAAACTGTTTGCAGATATGAAGCTAGCTGGGTTTTTACAAGAGTCTATTCTAGGCCGTTTAACGCTCGCAAAAGAATTTCGCGACCTTTCAGAAGCCACCTTAAAGCATCAAAACTTCAAAAATGAACGCATGCGCGAACTCAATGCCTTATCTGAAACGATCGGCGAAACCTGCGGCATTTCATTACCCAGCGGGGTCAATATGATTTACTTCGAACGCTCACAATCTAATTGGCCAATACAAATTCATTTACCCCAAGGTGCACATGTTCCCATGACGGCGAGTGCTTCCGGTAAGCTTTATTTATCATCTTTACCTGTCTCAGCTCAGAAACTATTTCTTTATAATATTGGCATCGAGCGTTTCACTCGCAATACAGAAATGGACAGCAAAAAACTTATGGCCGAGTTAGTCACCATAAAGTCGCAAGGCTTTGCCGTTGATAATGAAGAGTTCATTGAAGGGATGTGTTCTATTGCGGTACCTATCAAAAACAACACAGCAGCATTTGGCTATCTTTTTTGCCATGCACCTGCATTTCGCACATCACACGAAGAGTTATTATCGTTTTTGCCTGACATTAAGTTGACCGCTGACAAAATAATGTCCGTTATGCTTCCAGACCTATCAAGCTAGATTTTCAAGCATCACTTCAAGCTCTGCGCTGTAGCGTTTTATCACCGGAAGCGCATGCAGCAGTTCATCTATATTTTTACGTATCATAGGGCAATGACAAAATAGGGACGCTAAATATTTACCTTTCTTGTCCAATATAGGGACAGCGATTGCCACCATTCCATCGATCAACTCTTCGTTATCTAAGCTGTATCCTTGCTGCTTGATAGACTTTATTTCTTGTTCTAGCTGCTCATAATCGGTAATGGTATTTTTGGCAAACTTCTCAAATTTCATACCGCCTATTAGCGATAGCCGAGCAGACTTACTCAAGGTGCTTAGGTATAGTTTACCGCTGGCGGTCGCCCAAAATGGGGTTTTCACATTCAACGGAATATGAACTTGCAATGGCCAGTTAGCCTCAACACGATCGTAATACACCATGTGATTATCACGCGGAATAGAAATACCACAGGTTTCACCCAACTCTTTTGACATGCCAGTCAAAATTGATTCTCGCTGCACTCGCCGCAAATTAGCCTGCGTACTGGAGATAGCGACTTGCACAAACTTCGCTCCAGGAATAATCAAACCGTCACTGTTTTCGGCAACGTAATTTGCTTGCCGCAATTGCCCAACTAAGCGGTGCAATGTCGGTTTTACAATACCCGTTTCATGGATTAGCCCGGGCATGGAGATACCCTCTAGGTTTAACCCGACAGATTTTAGAATGGCGGTCACTCGATCGGAAACACTAATTTTACGCAAAAAACACCCTCATTAAAGATGATATCGATGCTCGGGTAGTCCGGGTTCTGTGGCATTCACTAAAAATAGATGCCCTGAATCGGGGTTTTCAACTAAGCACTGATCATCACATTGATACGAACCTGATGTTACCACTAATTTGGTCAAATCGCCGCCATAGAAAGTCGCTCTTGTGACGTGAAAGGCAGGAAAATCAACTCGCTCAATGCGTTCTCCAGTTGAATTGTAGACGGTCAGGCAGCGTCCTGCCCAATGGCAGAGATATAAATTGCCAAGTGAATCAGTTTTCAGACCATCCGGTAATCCGTCATTTTCATCTAATTGAATAAACACCCGCTTTGAGATGTACCCTTCACCACTGTCTGACAACTGATATTCCAAAACCTGCGCTTGGAACATATTGGCAATGTAAACCTTTTTACCATCTGGACTAAATGCAATCCCATTCGAAACACTGAAGCCAGTATCAAATTGTACCAACGAGCCTAACTGACCCTTCATGATATAAATTGCACCATCGGGTTGCTCTAAGCTGGCTTCATTCATAGTGCCAAACCAAAGCTCACCCTTCGGCGACACGACTGCATCATTGATGCGAGCATCGTTAATTTCGCTCACCGGATCGCAAATAAATTGCAGCTCAGTGAAGTCACTACTGGAGAGATAAATACCGGTTTTAGACGCTAATAAAAATGAATTCTCACTGGTAAATGCAATGGCGGTCACGGGAATACCGACATCAAAACACTGGACAGTTTGGCTTAACAGCGCGAACTGAAATACTTGGCTCGCTTCGGCATCTACCCAATAAATAAAGTCTTCGTCAGCAATGGGCGATTCACCAATGATATTTCTATATTGCCGATGTGTGGTAATTCTATTCATAACAGATCTCAATTTTTTTAAAAGTGCATAAAAGGGCGAGCTTTCGCCCTTTGCTATGGTGGATGTTCAATTCAGATTGAATTAAACGATCTTAATTTGAAGGGTGCCTAAATTTCGCATCCGCCCAATTTGCATGATCATAACCATTGCCGGCACCTGACTTTGCTTTAAGTTCAATTTGCGTAACTAGCTCGCCTATTGGCACAACCACCTCCAATGCCCCATCGGCGCCAGTCAGCTCTGAGGAGCTGAAAGCAAGCGACCCATCAAGTAGGATATCAAACGCGACGCTGCCATTATTTCCGACCTCGTCATCTATCCCGACAAAGGCGCGAAATTGATCAAAGGAACCTGCCGTAAAGCTATAAATCACACTTGAGTCAGCATGAACGCCTATCCCTTTAGCGAAAGTTACCCCATTGATTGATTGGATGACACCATCACTAACAGCGGCTTCGCCATTTGAAAAGTCTTTTTCAATAGGTCCCCAGCCGTTGGTAGCGCTGGTTTCGGCCAAATCACTGGCGTAAGTGAATTGCTCAGGCAAGGTTGTGCTAAACAAATTACCCGATCCGTTATCTGTAGGATGAACCCAATTGGCTCCGCCATTTGGATCAAAACCAAAACCAATCGGACCTGACGGTCCACCTGGCCCACTGGTATTACCGATACGCAACTCAAATGAATGCCACCCCGGGCTAAGCGCTAAATTTCCCGTTGTCGTTTGTTGATTCCAAGCATCGTTATTTAGAACCAAGATGCCATCAATCCATAGCCTTGTATTGTCATCAATATTTTCCATGAATGCGATGTTGCCATCGGCGTCAAATACGTAACCCGAGAATACCCTTGTGGTATTAACCGGCAGTGACGTTTCAGTTTGCGCGAGGTCTAAGGTGATCGATGTGTTCGGATTAGCTTGAGTGGTATTCATTGCCCCTGCAATCTCACCTTGATGCAACCCAGGGTTTACTCCACCTACTACTTCACCTGGTAGACGCAATTTTGCATCGCCCCAATCGGCATGATCGCTGCCAACGCCATCATTTGCACCTGTCACAATAAGGCGAAGCTGACTAGCCATTGCAGGCAGGTTAACAAAGACAGCTTGGGCAACATCGGACCCCGTCAACGTGCCGCTTTGGAAACTCAAAACACCATCGACATACACTTCGAAAACTACAGAACCAGAGTCTCCTACTTCATCATCAACTCCAATAAATGCTTGAAAGCGATCATAGGGCTGGTCGGATATGTCATATCTAATATCCGAGTTTGCATGTACACCTAAACCTTTCTCATACTGCGAACCACCTATCGATAAGGTACCGCCATCATTGGCTGCATTTTCACCATTCGATGCATCTTTCTCAAAAGGTCCCCAACCGTTTGTCGCCGACGTTTCGGTACGGTCGCTTAAATAAAAGTACTGACTAGCTGCAGGCGGCGTAGGTACAATCACAGGCGGCCCTTCGTATTCAATTTGCTCAAGATAAGCCACTAACTGCGCTCGCTCAGTTGCATCATTCACACTGTGTTCCTGCCCCGTTTGCAGAACATCATTTAGTGTCGCTGCCTGACCGTTATGAAAATAAGGCGCTGATTCAAACAACCCTAAAAGTATTGGCGTTTTAAAACCAACGCCTGAAAGTGATTGCCCAATACCTAAACCAGACGACGGCTGAATTGTACCGACATCATGGCGCTGTTGATCGGTGAAAAAATCGCCGCTGTGACAACTTGCACAACCCTTTTGTATAAACAATTGCGCGCCAGCTTGTGCGGCATTCGTCAAAGACCCATTGGCATTTCTAAACGGGCTCAACGGGAACTCATTTAAACTTTCTAAGTAAATCGACAAATTGTCTAAGTCATCACTTAGACCAGCTTTTTTATCCCCTAACGGATTTTCAACGGAGGCAAATAAAGCATCATCAATAAACCCACGACCACCAAAGCCATGACGAATATCATTTTCAAAATCATGAATTTCGTCAAAATTGGCCGTCCAGTGCACATTGCCCAAACCCGTTCCAGTTCGGCCTTGCAGCACAATTGTATTACGCAAACCTTCACCGCGGTCTGTAAAATCCCATACCCGATGATCCGACCCAGCACCCGTATGGCAACTGGCGCAAGAAATGTAGCCATCTTGAGTCATACGTGCGTCTTCGGCGTTATAAAACAGTTGTTTACCTGCTAAAACTCTTGGATGCAAAACTTCATTTGCGACCGTTTCAATACTGGCGAGCTGACTTGAATTGCCAGTCCCACTGCCATTTTCAAATGATGACACATCAAAAACCGAAACAGTTCGCGACATAAAATTATGCACAAATAAGTTTGTACCTACTTTAACAAGGCCTCTAGGAGCCAACCCAGTGTGTGCTAATTCACTCGCTCGATTGTTAGAGTAAGCATCTCGTATTTCAACGCTATTTTGGCCTTCCAAGGCTACATAGACGTAATCACCCAATTCGCTGAACACAATCGCTTTTGGCTGAGCTCGATTGTCTATATCCAGTTGTTGATTACTCAGCTCAAGACCACTATTGATATCAATCTTTGCCGTTATGGCTCTTATAGTCGTCTCAAATGTTAATCGTTTTGTAACATCGTCTTCCAAAAACGGACCGCGATCGACATTGGCTTTATTTGCTGCGACCCAAGCGGTCTGTCCATCGGGTGCTATCGTAATACCACTTAAATAGTTTGGTATTCCTCGCGCACGGTCGGGACCATCCACAGTGGTCGTGTCTTTGGCCAACGCTATTGTTTTCGCTATCGTCATTGTCGCGATATTCACTTCGATAACTTCGGCTTGGCTTTGAGGAGACACAAAGCGAGTCACCAATGCCGTAGCTGAATTACTCGTGATTGCTATTGCACGTGCAGATTGGCCAACGTTAACGCGACCTAGTTCTTGTCTTGTATTGGTATCAAACTTCACCAGCTCACCCGTGCCTTGCAACGAAACCAATGCGATGGATTGATCTGGCGTAAAAGCAATTCCGTAAGCTTGACTGCCTCTTGGAAGGTCAATCGTCGTGATCGTGGTTCCTAATGCCGAAAGCACAGTAATTGCAGAGTCTTTTTCACTTACGACCCATACCGAGCTATCAGGAGCGAGTGCTAGCGTTCTAGGCTGCGCCGCAACGGGCGACTCCCAAAGTTTATTAAATGGAGATTGTGCATCAATTGCACTAACAGTGTTGTTATCTTCATTGACGACAAAAATCGTATCGCCATTATCTGCAATGGTGCTTGTTTGAGTGGGTGTGATTGCGTTAACTGGATTGTAAATAGTAATGGGGATAGACGCTGTTGTGTCTAGACCATTTTCTCGTGCCGTGACAATCGCCGTGTAATGACCTGGAGCGGCATAGCTGTGTGATGCAGATCCTTGGGAGCTAAATGCAGTGACATTGCCATCGCCAAAATCCCACGAATAACTTATCGCACCGCCTAGAATAGGCTGACTAGTAGCACTGACATTTATCATTTGTCCAGTTTGGATCGGTGACACATTATTAACGTTTATTGTATGCCCAGATGCATTACCAGTGGAAAACCGAAATTGTTGTGATGCAAGCGTATTGCCGGAAAAATCTTGAATACCGCTCAATTCAATTATATAAATTTGGTCGGCTTCAAGCGCATTTGTTGGAGCAAAATGAACAAAACCCAAATTGACTGAATATGTACCATTAAGTGGCGTATTGGTGCCCAGTTTTGTTACCTTAAAGGTCGAACTGTTCACCGACGCCATTAATATACTATCGGAAAGCGCCAAACCAATACGCGAAGTTAACGGTTGATTTGTCGATAAATGTTCAGGCACCATACGATTTAACGTTGGCGGCGTTAAATCTTGGCTGGAACTGTGTGCGATAAGACCACTGCCACTGCCATGGTCATTGCCGACCCACACCATATTACCAAAAGCAAATACTTGACCATGATCGACATCGGTTCCTGTTGCATTGAGTGACGCTGTCCCTTCAACAACAAAGCTATTGATGTCAGAAACATCGAGCATATTTATATCGTCTTGATTGCCTAAAAATAGTTTTTGATCTTGTAAGTTACAATATAAATTAACAAAACCATTCGTCTGATCATGAACTAACGCAATTGGCGTTTGGTTGGTATCATAGACACGCAACTGATCGCCTGCTGAGCGTGACGCGAAATAAGCTAGATTACCATCCCAACAACTGGCGTAATAAAGTTGAGGAATACTCGATACTGATTTTGTCAGTACAGGATTCACCGGGTCAGAAATATCAACCATGGAGAAGCCAGCCGTTCCCTCCATACTTGAAATGTATAACTCATTTCCTAACGCAAAAACAGGCCCTACATTAAAACCACCTAAAGCCGACCGTGGCACCGTTTTTTCAACATACGGACTCGCAATATTAGAGGTATTTACAATAGTTAAACCCGCATTTCCACGAGATACATAAAGATAAGGCGCCTGCCAAAACAGTTGCCAAGATACATTATTATAATCACCGAAATTAACACCTGAAATAGGCAGTTTAGAAACTTGAATTGGATTTTGTACATCTGACCAATCCCATATTTCAATGCCTTTGCCAGATTGTATGGCAATCAAATTACCTTCTGCTAATCCTAATGAATGAGGCTCTCGAAACTCTGCGGTACGTAAACCATTCCCAGTTCGATGTATATTAGTGGTATCTGGCTCGTAGACTTGTTTCACCAATTGGAGGTTTCGTGGATTAGAGGCATCTAATGCAATCCAGCCACCAGGTCCTCCACCACTGTCGGGTGCGAAAATCCCGATCATGTATCCATTCAACATCGTCATGACGTTAACGCCGTAGTGCTTAGACCCAGGGTAATCTGGCGGCAGTAATCCGGTACTATCATCCACTAAAGGTGTAGATACTTGAGTATTCACCTCCCCTGCGGAATAACTAAGATTACCTAGGCCAGGTCCTTGTACGGCATAAGTTGGTGCAGTGCTTGCAAATAATGCTAAGCCTACGCTCATTGAAGCCATTTTAATTAAACGGCTTTTCCTCTCTTTAGTTTTGTAAAACATAGCTAACCCTTTTTATTATTTTAGCCAAACACATGTTTGGCCAATTTTGGCTATGTACAGTATCCTTTGCGTTACTTCGTTCTTACTCCTTCTCCTAATACCATTTGCGACCTTTAATAATCATGGCGTTATAAGCTTTCGTTAACCGATCAACAATTTGTGGATCGACTGAACTGTTAAGTGCTAAATATAATTCAACGTGTGTTAGCTCTTGTGCTTCCATGATTTCTGGGAAGCCCGTTTCAAAGGCTAACTTAAATGCGCTGCTACGAGATGTGGCCCATAGATCGATCAGTCCGTAATTAAGACGATATGGGTTGACTCTGTCTTTCGATTCGACATTGATAGGTATGCCCGCATCACTTAAAAACATAGCGATGGGAGAGTCTTTTTGGGCGCCTATTTTAAATTTAGATAAATCACTCATCGAAGCGACGCTTAGACTGGATTGCCTGGTTTTATATAATGCCCAATAATCTCTAGCTATTGGGCCAAGCCAGATTAAATTATCTTCAGCAGAATCATCCCGGCTCATCGCAAAAAAACCGACGTTCGGCTCTGAATTAACGCGCCGAAGACCCACAGATAAATTTCTTAGTTTGATGTTGTATTCAACACCCGCTTCTTGAAATAGGTCTTTCACAAATTGTACGGCCATTCCAGAAATCATATCTGTATGATGTTCAAACTCTCGGCCATTGACACTGTGACTGTATATACCATTACTGCTGGTATATAAGGTAAGGTGGGCATCGGCAGTGGCACTGGATGCCAGTACCACCATCAAGATAAAGCCGTGCAAGAATACCATTAGCTGTTGCATTATTTTTGCCCTTTTGATGTTACTTCATCGTTGGCATAATGAAATCGGAGGTCACTTGCGAAACATGCGGCCAACGGGTCGTGATGGTCTTCATGCGGGTAAAGAACCGGACACCATCGGAGCCATGCATATGCAGTGGGCCAAATAACGATCGTTTCCAGCCGCCAAAACTGTGAAAAGCCATTGGCACTGGAATCGGTACGTTAATACCCACCATGCCGACTTGAATTTGATCACTAAACTCGCGGCTTGCCATACCATTTTGAGTGAATATCGAGGTACCATTGCCAAACTCATGATCGTTGATCAACGCAATCGCTTCATCCAGACTCTTAACACGCATAACACATAACACGGGTCCAAAAATTTCTTCTTGGTAGATCGACATTTCTTTGCTTACATGATCGAACAATGTGCCGCCAAGGAAGTAGCCCGACGACGTTTTAGTGACGTCATGTTCACGCCCGTCAACTAGCAAAGTTGCACCTTCGGCTTTTCCTGCAGCTATATATCCTTTCACCTTTTCGAGATGCGCCTCAGTCACAAGAGGACCCATTTCATTTTCTTCACTAACACCGTAACCCGGACCCACTTTCATTGTTTGCAGTTCATCACTTAATTGTGCGACCAAGGCATCTGCTACTTCATCACCAACTGCCACAGCAACAGAAATAGCCATACAACGCTCACCAGCAGAGCCATAAGCAGCGCCCATTAACGCGCCCGTCACTTGGCTGATATCGGCATCAGGCATCACCACCATGTGATTCTTTGCACCACCTAACGCTTGAACACGCTTACCGTACTGACTGCCTTTTTGATAGATATATTCTGCAATCGGAGTTGAACCGACAAAGCTAACAGCCTCTACCTGGCAATTTTCTAAAATTTCATCGACACTTTCTTTACCACCCTGTACAACATTAAAGACGCCGTCTGGCAAACCGGCTTGAGTTAATAATTCGGCCATGCGAATCGAGATCGACGGATTTTTTTCAGACGGTTTAAGGATGAAGGTATTACCCGTTGCAAGGGCAATTGGAAACATCCACATTGGCACCATCGCCGGGAAGTTGAAGGGCGTAATACCGGCACAAACACCCAAAGGCGTCATCAATGAATGCGAATCTACATTGCGGCCTACGTTACGGCTGTGTTCGCCTTTTTGTAAATGCGGAATACCACAGGCGAACTCAACAACTTCTAGCCCGCGAGTTAACTCGCCTTTCGCATCGCTTTCGACTTTGCCATGTTCTCGCGAAATCAAGTTCGCCAACTCATCAATATTGGCTTCCATTAAGTCTTTAAATTTAAATAAAATTCGCGAGCGATTAAGTGGTGTAATTTTTGACCAGGTTTCAAATGCCTTAGCAGCATTAGCAATTGCATCGCGCGTTGCTTGTGCTGATGACAATTGAACTTGCCCTGTAACTGCCCCTAATGCGGGGTCAAAAATTTCTGCTGTCGGTGCACTGTCATCTGTTACCCGTGCGCCGTTTATATAATTACCAATCATGATTAGGCTCCTAATGCCAAACTTTTCTATAGAGTTGAATAATGTCTTCTTTCGAAGGGACTTTTGGATTATTACCTGGTGAGCCTGATGCAATGGCTTGCTCGGCCATGAGGTCTAAGCTGTCAAAGTACTCGGCTTCCTTAACGCCGAATTCCGCTAAGCTCGGAACACCCAAGTCTGCATTAAGTTGCACAAGCTCTTCAATGAGTGCGGCAACGGCTACTTTGTCACTCTCATGCTTATCTGCAATACCCATAGCACGAGCACAATCTGCATACTTGTCAATTGCCGATGGTATAGAAAATTCGGTAATATCCGGTAGCAACATGGCATTGCTCATACCGTGTGGCACATGAAAATGCGCGCCAATCGGTCGACTCATACCATGCACCAATGCAACCGATGCATTCGAAAAAGCCATTCCTGCCATGTTGGCACCCAACATGATTTTTTCTTTTGCCAGTAAATTTTTCGGGTTATTCACCGCTTCACGAAGGTTGGGGGCAATTAGGCCCATGGCACTCAATGCAAGTTGCTCAGTAAACAGGCCAGCCTTTTGACTCACGTAGGCTTCGATGGCGTGTGTCAATGCATCGATCCCGGTGTCAGCAGCAATACGTGCAGGCGCCGTCATCGATAACTCATAGTCAATGATTGAGGCTACAGGCAGTAGACCCGGACCCATACACAACATTTTTTCATCGGTATCGTTATCGGTAATTATCGTCACTTTCGTGACTTCTGATCCTGTTCCTGCGGTGGTTGGTATCGCGACAATCGGCACAATTTCTTCGTTGACTATGTGCGGTACTTTATAATCTCTCATGCGCCCACCGTGTTTTGCGAGCAAACCAATGGCTTTTGCGCTGTCTATGACGCTGCCGCCACCTAATGCGATGATGCAATCAAACCCGCCTGACTTAAATAGCTCAACCGCTGGCAATAGTGAAGCTTCATCGGGTTCGGTCATGGTGTCTAGAAACTGATCACTTGCTATATCATGTTTAGCCAGAAGGTCGCGAATACGACTGACGTTTCCGATGTTATCCATGACTTTATCAGACAAAACTAGTGGTTTTTTACAACGTAAATCAGCCAACAATAATGGTAGATTAGCAACTGCGTTTGCGCCGATATCTAAGTATTTTGGCAAATAGATTCTTTGACTCATACACTATTCCTCTTAATGATACTTTTTGTATCGTTTTAATTTTTAAAAGGCAAAAAAAATTACCATTCATTAAGAAATGCGGAAATTTTTTGATACTTTTTTTGCCTCAGTGTCAGTAGTTCATGCTTATCTTTATTCGGGTGGAAGCAATGGTAGTCGCCGCGCATTGCAGAGACCGCAGATTCTAAACTGCTAAACAAACCCACAGCCGTGGCTGCGGCAATGGCAACGCCACGAGCCCCAGCTTCTTCACAAGGTGTGACATACACCTCAATGTTTAAAACATCTGCAAACAATTGACACCAAACCTTCGACCGTGAGCCACCACCGCTTAACACAACGTGATCGAAACCAATGTCAAAGCGAGCAAGCTTTTTAACATGTTCAAGGTGCCCAAAAACAATACCTTCATATACGGCATACAAAAGGTGTGCCCTATTATGCCAACCAGAGACACCAAAAAAATTTGCGCCGGTATGGGCATTGTCTTTAGATCCGTAAAGGTAAGGATGAAACAGTGGCAAGTTTTCTTCAAGCTCTACTTGCTCTACCAAGTCATTGCAAAATTCAAAAACTTTTTTATCTAAGACTTGTGCAACTTGCTTTTCAGTTTGAAAAAACTCACTAACAAACCATTCAAGATTCGACGCCGATGTCGCACTGTTCTCTAGGGCTAAAAACCGATCACCCGGAAACACACAGCACATAAAGAGCTCTGAAGTGGGCAGATGATTACTGACAACTTGATTGATACTCCACGTGCCTGCGATCATTGAGGCTTGTGCGTGCTCAAACACGCCTGTGCCAATGGCACTGCTGACAACATCAAACATTCCCGCTATAACGGGTGTTCCAACGCTTAATCCTGTTAATACCGCTGTCGATTCAATTACCTGACCAACAATTTCTTCAGAGCTATAGATAGTCGGCATTTTATCTGCGACTTCGCTTATATCGAACATCTGTAAAAGCTTTTCACTAACGGTGTGGGTTTGAAAATCGAACAATCCCGACGCACTTACATCGCCAAAGTCAGTCGCTAATTCACCGCTGAGTTTAAAATTCAGATAGTCTTTGCAAAACAACACCGTGGCACCCTCGGCGTAAGTTTCTGGCTCAACTATTTTTAGCCATTTAAGTAAGGTGGCAGTTTGCGATGGCCAAGCACCCTGATGGTTAACTTCTCTCAAATTGGCATAGTCATTACGGTCTTGAATTTCGTTGGCGAGTTTTTCTGCGCGGCTATCAAGTGATTTAATAGCTTTCAATGGCTCATTGCTACGGTCAAGCAAATAGAGTCCATTGCCGTGACCGCTGGTACCTATTGCTTTAATATCAGCTCCGGTTAAACGCGCTTTCGATAAAGCCGCACGTATTACGTCACTACAAGATTGCCAGAGCACATTTAGGTTTGATTCGGTATAGCCCGCTTGTGGAAAGAGTGTATCCACACGCGCACTTGCAACGGCTATTTCTTGACCTTTAAGATCAAAAATAGCCGCCTTAACCGCTGTATTCCCACAATCAATACCTAATACATATTCTGACATTTTTCTACTTCCTAGTTATGATAGATCGCTAATGCATCAGCTACCGAGGCATCGTCGTGAATCATCGCCATAAATGCTTTTACAACAAGGTCTGGTGCATCGTGTTGATAAATATTGCGTCCATAAACCATACCCAGTGCGCCTTGGTCAAGCAGTGCACGCGCTTTAGTAAATACAGAATCAATATCTTCTTTACCGCCACCACGAACTAATACCGGGCAACGTGCCGCTTCTACTACTTTATGGAAGTCATTAGCGTCAGATGTAGGGTCTGCTTTAATAATGTCAGCACCGAGCTCACGGCCCATACGAACCAACGTGACGATTTTTTCGCAATCGCCGTCTACCATATAGCCGCCGCGTCCATCATTGGGCAGCATAACCAAAGGCTCAATCATCAACGGCATGCCGTACTTTTCACAATCGAGCTTAACTTTACTGATGTTTTTTATGCACTGTCGGAATAGGTCTGGCTCATCAGGTAGCATAAACAAATTAACCACAACACAGGCAGCGTCCATTGCAACGGCTTGCAATACTGGATCAGACTCATTCTGCAGCAACGACCACATAACACGATGACGCTCGGCATTATATGGGTTACCCATATCAATACGCATGACCAAGGCCGGTTTATTTTTACCGTTGATAGATTGCAGAATGTCAGACTGGCCATAGGTCATTTGGATGGCGTCTGGGTTTGCATGGACAAGTTTTTTAATAACCTTGTCCATATCTTCAAGACCATCCAAAAACGATGGTTCATTGCACACACCATGGTCGATGGCGACATCTAAACAACGACCGTTCTTAAACAATCGCTGCATACGTGCTTTATTACTTACGAACATTTAGACTCTCCCGGTTTAATAAACTTTTTATAGCTTTCCAAAATTTTATCAACTTCTAATGCGCAACCGTTAAACGTACTCAATTGAGTTGCGCATTTTTTTAATTGCGCGATGGTATGGTTATCGCTCCAACCTAACTGCGTTTGCATTATTAGCGCTAATTCTACCAACGCCACATTATGTAACTGCCCTTCAATTGCTATATTCGTCCGACGCATGACTAGGTCTTCAAGCTCACGTGCGAACTCTACATTGACTAGGTATTGCATCTCCTGAATAAAGTAGCCGTCTACACCACTCAACGGAGTCAGTTCATTGGTGTCAGAAAACTCAAGTACCTTCGCCATTTCCATACCATAGCGGTCGAACAAAATATCTGCTTGCTGCTCAGTCACCGCATACCGTTCACGATAATTCTTTAACAGCTTACTCTTGACTTGCTCGTTTTCTGGATAGCCCACGCCACCACCAATGGTTTTATTTTGAGTTGAACAAACACGTTGCTTATTTAATAACGCTAAAGTTTGATCCGTTGCTTGCTCAGCAAAAGCTCTAAAGGTTGTCCACTTACCGCCAACCATAGAAATTACGGAATGGTTCTTTACTGAACTCACTTGCAGTTTGTGGGAACGAGGTATTTGCCCGGCGGTTTCTTTCGATGCAGACCCTAAAGGTCGCACCCCACTAAATTTGTACACTATTTGGGATTTATCAATGGTTATTCCAGGTAACACCGTTTTTAGCGATTCCAAGATGTAATCAACTTCTTCGTCTGTGCAAAAGACATTGCTTAAATCTTTAACTGGAATATCCGTCGAGCCGATCAACACCTTGCCCATATAAGGAAACAAGATACAAACACGATTTTCAGAGTTTTCGTAATAAAGCATACTGCCAGCCAGTTCATCATGTAATTCTTGATGATCAACAACAATATGTGAGCCCTTCGTTCCTGTTATAAACTCAGAATGAAAGCCAAGGTCTTGGTTCACTTCATCAATCCAAGCGCCTGTGGCATTTATGACTATCTCTGATGATATCGTTCGGCTACTACCATCGAGTTGACTTTTTAGTTTTATTTCTGAGCTGTTTTCGAGCGTCACTTCACAGTGATTTATTGCTCGTTGTGCACTTTGTGTTTCACTGCCTTCCTTTAAAAGCTCTAATGCAAGCCGTTCGGGAGAAGAAATCCATGCATCAAAATACTGTGCGGTACACTTAACCGACTCTCGCATGCTTGGAAACAGTTTCTTTGTTGCCTTTTTTCCGTAAAAAGTATGCTTTGGCAACACTTGATCTTTTCGTGTGAAAATATCGTAGAACATTAAGCCGATTTTCACGATCACAGAGCCACGATCGGAGGTAGATTGGCTTAAGCCAAAAAAGCGTAATCCGGCTGTCATTAGGCCCGCAAAATGTTCATTTACCGGCACCATGGTTCGTAACGGTTTGACCAAGTGTGGGGCATTTTTTAATAGATTATTTCTTTCTGCGAGAGACTCACGGACTAGATCAAATTCAGCATTTTCTAGATAGCGTAAACCGCCATGAATCATACGAGAAGGTGCTGAGCTCGCACCGCTACAGAAATCATTTTTATCTACGAGCAGAACACTGAGGCCTTGCAGCGCTAATTCACGGTACACGCCAATGCCATTGATGCCGCCGCCAATGACGACAACATCAAATTTTTCATTCATCTCAATACTGGCTAGGTGTTCTGTGTTCATTGTTTTACTCCTAGCGTTAAACTGCAACTTGCTTTAAGTGACTGTCGACCAGTGCTGTAATATTCTGCACCAACTGCGTATCAAGCTTCACTTGGCCTGCCATCGCATTTTCTTTTGCCTGTTGAGCGTTTCGAGCGCCACACAAAGAAAAGGTCACACCCGGCTGTGCAACTGTCCATGCAATCACTAATTGCGCGACTGACAAGTTGAGTTCAGAGGCAAGAGGTGCGAGCTGCTGGCAAAAGGCCTGGATGACTTTTCGATTCGCTAGAGA
The DNA here is from genome assembly GCF_046710285.1 of Reinekea sp. Lineage (GTDB taxonomy): Bacteria > Pseudomonadota > Gammaproteobacteria > Pseudomonadales > Natronospirillaceae > Reinekea. The sequence continues at coordinate 44,421 of NZ_JBKEGY010000009.1, read as the reverse complement.
GAATAATGGATCTTCCAAACGCTGATCATCACCGCTAAAGGTTGTAGCTTCAGTGATTTTTCCAGATAAAATACCCAACGCCAACGACGAGTAACTTAAGCATGACACGCCTGTCTTTTGTGTATGCGGTAGTATCTCTGACTCCAATGCTCGGTCAATCGCGTTATAACGTTCTTGTACCGCATCAACCACACCATATTTTTGGTATTCTTTAAGTTCCGCTAAGCTGGCATTACTTATACCAATGGCCTTAATTTTACCTTCTTTCTTCAACGCTAGAAGTGTTTTCATGGTCTCTTCGATTGGCGTTGTGGGATCTTGCCAATGCGTAATGTATAGGTCAATGTAATCTGTTTGCAGTCGAGATAAGCTCTGTTCGAGTTCATGTCGAATAGAATTCTCGCCCAAGAAACGGTGCACGGGCTTGCCGTCTTCATCGAAAAAATGATTGCCTTCTTGGGTGTGCCAGACCAACCCACATTTGGTTGCCAACACGACATTGTCGCGCTGTCCTTTTATCGCTTTACCGACGATCTCTTCTGAACGACCAAGACCGTATGCCGGGGCGGTATCAATTAAATTGACACCTTGTTCTAAAGATTCTTTGAGTGCATGGATAGACTTCTCTTCGTCAGTACCACCCCACATCCAGCCGCCCATGGCCCAAGTGCCCACACCGATTACCGATGTATCTAAACCACTTTTACCTAACTCTCTAAAGTTCATGCTTATTTTCTCCAATTTTTTCAAGTACCAATTTTGCTGTTTGCTCGTCAGTGACTAGTGTTTTTACCATCCCGCTATGACTAATTGAGGTCACTGGTGCAATTTTTTCAAAACCCGATGCAATACCGACAGACACGGGTATTCTTTGTAACTCAGGCAAGGTTAAGCCAACCAGTTTTTCATTCAGCTCGTTAAAACAAGATCGTCCACCGCCATCTAGTAGATGAGCGAATACTTCAGCGACGCAGGCATATTTAGCCATCTGAGATTTCTCCTCGTCACTGAGTTGCCGTAAATCAAAATAGCTTTCATCACCTCGTGATACCGACCCTATGCCAAGAAGCGCAATATCGGCATTGCGTGCATGCTCCATGACCTCAGAAACACTGCGCATATTTATTAAGACATCTCGATCTTCTTTTGAATCGGCAAATAGCGGCGCATGCAATTGCATAGACTTACCGCCTAGCTTTTCAGCTAAGCGAAAAGCTAGGTGATTCACATCAGTATAGTGTTTGCCCTGCACCCCTCCAGTCGCAGGAACGACTGTTACATCGTAAGTACGGCTAGGCCTTATACTTTCAACCACATCAGAAATAGCTTTACCGCCAGATATGCAAATGGTGTCGCCATCGCGTATTTTTTCTAACAAGAACGCCGCCGCAGTCTCCGCCACAAACTTCACAACCACCTTAGGGTCATCCGAAACCGTGGGGCATACGACGATTTCCTTAAGACGGCTTGCTTGCACCAACTCTCTTTCCATTGCATATAAATTTGCATTGCCAATATTTAAGTTAACTTCAACTAAACCGTCTTCTCGTGCCTGACGAATGATGCGATTAACTTTTGTTGTCGATAGATTCAAAAGTTTGGCAATTTCTGCTTGGCTTTTGTTTTCCATATAATGCAAAGACAGTACCCGACCTACTAACCGATCGACACTTGCATGTTGTCCAGAGTACTTAGACATAAGCAATCCCTTAGTTTTAAGACTTTTTAGCGTGTAGAATATGATCCAGTGCTACCGCTATCAGTAATATCAGGCCCTTGATAAAATCTTGCCAATAAACGTTTACATCTAAAAGTATCAGCGAGCTGGACACTACGCTCAGCAAAGCAATACCTAAAATTGCACCAAAAACACTACCCTGCCCCCCATTAAAACTGGCCCCGCCAATTACCGCTGCGGCGATAATGTTTAGCTCTAGTCCAACACCAAAGTTAGGTGTTGCTGCTCCAAATTTGGACATATAAATTATGCCGCCCAAACCACACAACGATGAACACAGAACGGTGACACCAAATTTGACTCGATCAGTTCGTACGCCAGAGTATTCTGCTGCCTTTTCATTACTACCGGTGTAAAATATTTTTCGAAATGAAGTGGCATTACGCAATAAGTAGTCCGATATAATCACCACGACAAAGAATATTAGAATTGAAAAAGGCACCCCCCATATAGTCCCTTGGCCAACAAACTTGAATTCCGGTGGCAACGAAAATAATGAGATTGGCGTACCTTGGGTAATGATCATACTGGCACCGCGAGCAAGCCCCATAAACGCTAGAGTCACAATAAAATGATGCAACCCGATTTTAGTGACGCACAAGCCCATCAAAGCACCAATACCACCACAGAAAACGATAGATAGCGCGCTCGCCAACCAAGGGTTCATGCCCAAAATAAACATTTTGGCTGCCATAACCATGGCCAAACACATGACTGCCCCGACTGATAAATCAATCCCGCCGACGATGATAAGCATTGTCATACCTACGACGATGATGCCCTCAGTTGAGAATGACAGCAGCATGGCTTTCATATTTGCCCAGGTTAAAAAGTAAGGTGACGCAAAAGACATACTGATAAACAGTGCCGCGATGATTAAAATTAGCGTAAACTCTCGCATGTTCTTTGTTTGTGTAAAAAGCCGCATAAATCCTGAAGGACTCGCAATGGCCGTCTGAGTTGGGTCGATTACATTATTTGTCATTTTATTTTTCTCCACGACTAACTGGCCATGCTATTGGACGATAATGCTTCAGAACCAGAAGCCAGATGCATTATCGTTTCTTCATTAATTTGATCCGAATTTAAAATTCCGGCATTTTCACCTTCACACATCACCATGATGCGGTCGCTTAAACCAATTACTTCGGGTAACTCGGATGAGATCACAATAACCCCAACACCCGATTCTGCTAGGTCTCTTATCATTTTATGGATTTCAGATTTTGCACCAACATCAATACCTCGGGTTGGCTCATCTAAAATGATCAGTTTTGGGTTAATGGAGAGCATTTTTGCAATAGCAACTTTTTGTTGATTACCACCACTGAGAGAAGAAACCGGTGCGTGCACCCCGGCTGACTTCAAATTTAGCCTCTCCGTCAAACTTACCGCTTGATCATTTTCCGACTTATAATTGATAAGTCCGTATTTAGATATTTGTTCAGGACGCAATGCTGATATATTTTTGGCAATGGATAGTTCTAAAAATACACCGTCCTCTTTACGATCTTCTGATAAATAGACAATGCCGTTAGCAATACCATCTTGATACGATTCTATCTTTATTTCTTTGCCCATAAAGTTAACCGTACCCATGGTTCGTTTACGCAAGCCACAGATGGCTTTAACAAGCTCTGAGCGGCCCGCACCAATCAAGCCGGATATACCAAATATTTCTTTTTTATAAACATCAAAACTGACATTATTAAACATTTTGTTGTCAGAAAAATTATGAATAGTTAGCAATTTGTCTTGTGCGTAAACATCGCCTTCAAACTTAGAAGGGTATAATTTGTCAATGTCTCGGCCAACCATATAATTCACAACCTGCTCGGGGCTGGTATCTTCAATTTTTTGGGTTGTAACGTACTGGCCGTCTCGGAACACAGAGATTCGATCACACTCACTAAATATCTCTGCCATGCGGTGACTAATGTAAATAATGCTAATGCCTTGCGATTTCAGCTTTCGCATAATTGAAAATAAAATTTCAGATTCATTTTCAGTTAATGCCGCAGTAGGTTCATCTAAGATCAGTATTTTGCAGTCTGCAACGAGTGCTTTGGCTATTTCGACTAACTGTTGGTTAGAGATGCTTAGATCATTAACTAAACATCTAGGATCGATATCCGCTAATTGGGAAATGGCTTTTTCTGCCTCTTCAACCATTTGCTTAAAGTTCACGAAAAACTTTTTTGAGGCGTTAGTTTTCGCCATTACGATATTTTCAGCAACCGTAACATCGCCACAAAGTGCTATTTCTTGATGCACAAAATGAACACCTAACTTTTGAGCATGCAATGGGCCTTTAATTTTTTTTGCTCGACCATTGAAGTAGATCTTACCGGAATCTGGTTGGTAGATACCATCAATCACCTTCATTAGTGTTGACTTACCAGCGCCATTTTCACCGGCTAATGCGTGAATTTCACCTGGTAACAATTCAAAATCAACCCCATTCAGCGCCACTGTTGGCCCGAATGTTTTTGTAATGTTTTTTATTTCTAAAACGGGTTTTTGAGTAGACGACATAATTACTTCCTCTCACCATCTATGGGTCATAAAGCCGATATACTAATAAAAGGCTATCGGTTCAAAATCTGGCAAACGTGGCATGCCACTGCTTGCCAGCACATAGTTAGAGCTAATTTACTCGTTAATTCCCTTAGTTCCACGCTTAGCTAGGTATTTGTCCCAGTAGAAGTCAGATGCGTTGTCTTTGGTTACAATTGCGAAACCGTTGTCAACAAAAGGAACGGCCATTGGGTTTTTGCCAGAAGATTTGTAATCGTTCATTGGATCGATTAACTCAGGGTGCGCTGCCATATAGAGCAACATAAAGCCCATATAACCTTGCATACCTTGGTTCGGGTTTACCGCACCAAAGACTTCACCCGCTTTGATCATGTCAAGAATTTTGCCATTTACGTCAGCGTTCATAACACGAATGTTACCACCCAACTCTTTTGCTGCCTGTGCGGCACCTAAAGCCGATGTTGCTTCGGGCATAAACACGGCACCTAATTTAGGGTGTGCCTGCGCCATTGTCATAACTGCGTTATAGGCTTTAGTGACGTCAGAGTTACTCACAGCACGTGACACCAATTTCATGTCAGGCCACTTCTCTTCCATACGCGCAACGAAGGCACTAACACGACGGTCGTGGTTATCTTGACCTGGGTTTTCAAGTACGGCGTACTCACCCTTACCGCCCATGTCTTCCGCAACAGCATCTGCGGCGTACTTACCTTCTTCGTAGTTATCTGACGTAATAAAAGAAACACGGTCACTATTAGGTGAATCGGCTGCGAAAGTTACACTTGGGATGCCCATTTTAGCGGCACGGTTAATAGGCTCAATGAACGGATCAGGGTTCATTGGGTGTACTAAAATACCCGCAGGCTTCTTAGCAAGCACCTGTTCAAAGGTAGACAATTGCTTGTTAACATCATATTCCGGTGTGCCGGTATAAGAGGTTTCACATCCCATCGATTTTGCAGCTTCTTTGAACATTTCATAAACTGGGAACCAGTACTCAACACCTGAAAGCATTACGTTCATGTAATAGGTCTCACCTGGTGCACAGCGGAATGGTTCGTGATCGTGCGCTTTATCTGCGAGCGCGTTTGACGCACTCAATACTGCAAACGATGTAATCGCAACGGCGGCGGCTTTCTTTGCATTAAACTTCAATTTTTTGAATGACATTTGCCCACTCTCCTTATTGTTATTAAGTGGTCGATCTTGATTTAAATTTTTTATTATCAAACTGCTTTGCTCGGGCTTTCGATATTAAATTCGCCCCCGTGCAGAATTCTTTGTTTTGTGAAATAAATTTCACTGAAAGAAATATATGCCCATATATACTATTCGTCAACACTAAAATGATACAATTTGTTTCATAATAGGTTATTTTTCGGCATTGAAAGTTTGATCAAGTATGAGAAATAAATATAAACAGTTGGAAATCAAACACTTAGGAGTCAAGTCGTTAGCGTCGATTATGAATGGAAAACATTTTCTAGGTTCGCGATAAATAACATTGCTTAAAAATCATACACCCCCATATAAGTACTAATCGTGTGCTTTGTGTTAAAACCAGAAAAGCACCGTATTCGTTATGACTATTGAGTGGAGGGGCTATGGAATTTAAAGATTACTACCAAATATTGGGAGTAAGCAGTGACGCTGACGGTAAAGCCATTAAAGCCGCTTATCGTAAATTGGCGCAAAAATATCACCCCGATATGAATCAAGACGAAGGTGCTGAGGATAAATTCAAAGAAGTTGCGGAGGCCTACCAGGTCCTTAAAAGTGATAGCCGTCGCGCTGAGTTTGACGAATTACGCAAATATGGCCGCCAGTCTAAGTCTGGCTTTACGCCGCCTCCGGGTTGGCAACCAAAACAAGGCTCAGGCTTCCAGGGCTCCAGTGCGGCTGATGCTGATTTCTCAGACTTTTTTAACTCTATCTTTGGCTCAGGCCAAGGTTTTTCTGGGGCTAATTTCCGAGAGCCACAATCAACTCGTGGCCAAGATGTTGAGCTTGAGTTACCTATATTCTTAGAGGAAACGCTGGCTGCGTTTAAGAAAGTGGTCGAATATACGCTTAACGTCCAGGAAAATGGCCTAATCAAGCCGCTAAAAAAGCACTTGAACGTTACAATTCCTCAAGGTGTTGCCGATGGGCAGCGTATTCGTTTAGCGGGGCAAGGCGGACCGGGCACCAACAAGGGAGCTGCGGGTGATTTATACTTACATGTTCGCTTAGTGCCACACCCTATGTTTGATGTCAGCGGACACGACTTACTTATTACCGTTCCGGTGGCACCATGGGAGTCTGCTTTAGGCACCAAAGTTACGGTGCCAACTTTAACGGGCAAAATAAGTCTAACCATTCCTCCAAACACCCAAACCGGAAAGAGGTTTCGGATTAAAGGCAGAGGATTAAAAACTCGTTCGATAACTGGCGATTTATATGCCATTGTAAAGGTGGTGATGCCTGATAAAGCGAGCGTAAAAGCGGCTGAACATTGGCAAGCACTGGCAAACAGCGAGAACTTTAATCCACGCACAGATTGGGAGGTTTCATCATGACCGATAACCTCAACAACATTACTTACCATGAACTTTGCCGAACTGAAGGTATAGAGGGTGAATATATAGTCGCGATTGTTGAATACGGCATTGTGACCCCTAACAACCGAGCAGCTGTTGAAAAGTGGGAGTTTGAAGCCAGCAGTGTTTATTGGATTAAAAAGGCATCACGCTTACGCCTAGATTTTGAAATAGATTGGGTGGCCGTTTCTATGGTGATAAAGCTGTTGCGTCAAAAAGATGCTTTGGAAAAAGAGAACCGTCGTATTAACCGATTATTGCAACGTTTTGTAGATGAGGGTTAACTATTCTGCGTGTGTGAGTCTGCGCTGAGGTGTTGTAAAAATAAGGGCGCTGTGAACCCGTCCATGGGGGCTCGTCATTGGCATCCATGCCAATGAACGCCTTATTTTTACAACACCTCAGCTCCGGATAGTCTGTCGGAGGAATCCATTTTAAAAAATAAAAAAGCAGCTATGTTTAGCTGCCTTATGGGTTTTTAGAAAACGGGACTAAAGCCTTGAATGGTTACTTTATCCAAATTTGCTTTGCATTCACAAATTCTAGAATACCGTGCGGCCCTAGTTCACGACCGTAGCCTGAACGTTTAATGCCGCCACTTGGCAAACGTGGATCGGTTTTAACAATGCCGTTAATCGCCACCTGTCCGGACTCTATTTGCCAAGCCATTTGTTCCGCGGCTTTGGTGTCGGCGCTCCAAATACCTGCGCCTAAACCGTACTCGGTGTCGTTTGCCAAGGTTAACGCATGAGCTGAATCATCAGCCTTACACACAACCATCACTGGCCCAAACACTTCTTCAGTGAACGCACACATTCCGGGCTTAACATCGGCTAATAACGTGACTGGGTAAAAGAAACCTGGCCCTTCGGGACACTCTCCGCCCATGACCAGTTGCGCGCCTTGTTTTACCGTTTCTTGTACTTGGCGATGCAGGTTATCGCGTAAGTCTGCACGCGCTATCGGTCCTAAGTCGGTATCGGGTTGATTCGGGTCGCCTACCTTTAGTTTTGCTAAGCGTTGTTTTAACTTTTCGACAAATGCCTCGTAAACTGGTGCTTCAATAATGATCCGCTTTGCTGCAATACAAGATTGCCCGGCGTTTATGGTTCTTGATAAACAGGCGACGTCGGCAGCTGCGTCTAAGTCTGCATCGGCTAAGACGATAAACGGATCAGAACCGCCTAACTCCAATACCGCATGCTTTATTTCTGCAGCGGCAACTGAGGCAACAATGCCGCCTGCTTTCGCAGAACCCGTAAACGACACCGCTTGAACAGCCGGGTGGCGAATGGCGTGTGCTACATTTTCAGTCGCGATGGGCAAGTTCACCACGATGTCATCAGGTGCGCCAGCTTCAACAAAGGCATCCAAAATTGCCGCCGCACAACCGGGGACATGTGGGTCATGCTTCATGACACAGGTATTGCCAGCAATTAAGGCAGGGGTTAAGTATCGAAATGCAATCCACAGCGGCGCATTCCAAGGCAAGACACCTAAAAGCACACCTAAAGGTTGATGTTTCACATAGCTGAGCCCTGCGTCTGAGGGCAGCTCTCGATCTGCCAAATAGGCTTCGGCATTCGCCGCGTAAAAATCAATACAGCTGGCAGATTTTTCAACTTCTGGACCGGCTTCTTTTACGGGCTTACCCATTTCATCGGTCATCTGCTGGCCAATGGCTGCTTTGTTTTTTCGCAGCACAGCGGCGACCTTTAACAACACGGCAGCGCGTTGCTCTAAAGTGAATGAACGCCATGACAAAAATGCGGATTGAGCATTCTCTATCTGTGTATCTATTTCACTTTCAGTCAACACGGGGTACTCGTTAATCAACTGCCCGGTGCTGGGGTTAATCGTTTGTAACATAGTCACTCCTAGAAATTTTATTCAAGCATCGGTAGCTTTTTTCTTTTTATGTTTGCTGTCGTTTTCTTTACTCTGAACGTCTGGCAACTCAGGTTTCGATACTTTTGAGATATCTGTAATTATTTCATTCGAGTTTCCGGAGCCAGGATGTAGTGTGAAATCTTTATCCAGACTAAAGAAACTTTGAATACCCGTATCTGTAACGTAAATGGTGTCCGAAATACCGCAGGTTTTATTACCATCGACACCCCACATCCAAGGAATAATGTGAAACGTCATGCCTTCACGTAGGATAGTGGAATCCCCTTGTTTTAAACTGCAAATATAACCTTCGTCCCAACTCGGCGGAAAAGCGATACCGATGGAATAACCCGACCGAGTCACCAAGCGTGCACCGACATCATTGTGTGAAATAATATTGCGCACCAAATTATCGACATCTGAAACCGTCATGCCGGGTTGCACATAATCGTGCAAAGTGGTGAGCGCTAATTTCATCAACTCTTGAGACTTGTACATCGAGTCGGTGAGCTCTCCATTGATTGCCGTACGCATCATTGCGGTGTGGTAACGACGATAACAACCACCCACTTCAAGGAACACATGCTCTCCCGGTAATACTTTGCGCCCTTCCCAGGTGGCGTGGCCAATCATAGTGCGTGGCCCAGAAGTTACGTAAGGCATGACCGAAGGCGCTTCACCACCGGCACGAAACATAGCCGAACAAATTTCTGCGGCGATATCATTTTCTGTGACACCCGCTACCGATGCTGCAAGCCCTGCTTTCATGCCAGCCTCGGTAGCAAATGCAGCCTTTCTCATGAGTTCAATTTCAGCGGCAGATTTACAGATACGACCTTCTTCCACAATGCCAAAACAGTCCAGTAATTTCGCACTGGTTAAGGTGGTGTGAATAAAATCTTGTTGATAAGCTGGGAAAAAGTAACTGTTGCGTTCATAACCTATGCGCTTATCGGCTAAGTTAAATTCACGTAAGGCATCGACCAACATCTGAATAGCATCGCCCGTATCAGGGTACGGTCGTGTTACTTGCACCCATGTCCGATGAATGACATTCGACTCCTCTAACGCCCGAGTTATCATGAACGGCTCTTGCTCCAACGGCACAATTAGCGCCTGAAAGAACGAATAGCCGGTTGTCTGATAATCAGTTAAGTACATTATGTTTTCAGGGTCAGTGATGACCACCGCATCTAAACACCGTGCTTCAATACGTTGCCGTAATTCAAATAACCGACGCTCGTATTCTTCAGGTGCGAAGGTCATATCTTCTCTTTTGTTCATAACACCCCCAAGGCTTCAAGCGTTACGTTTATGATTGTATTCATGCCTTCCGTTAGGTCGGCATCGTCGATGGTGAGTGGCGGAATAAGTTTAATAACTCGGCCTCCCGTTCCACAGGCACCTAACAAGACGCCACCCTCAAAACAGCCCGCGACTATTTTTTTGGCAATGGCGCCGTCACCGACATCAATACCCATGATCATGCCCTTGCCGCGAATTTGTACGCCATCTATAGTGCCTAACTCTGCCAGCATGCCATTCATTAGTTCCGTTTTGCGTGCAACTTCTTTCATTAATACATCATCTTGGAAGTACTTAAGCGCTTCTGTTCCTGCAACAAATGAAATGCTCTGACCGCGGAAGGTACCCGTATGCTCCCCGGGCGATAAATGTTGATCTAATTCTGGCTTCACTAAGTTCATTGCCAGTGGTGTACCTAAACCACCTAAACCTTTTGCCATGCAAATTACATCTGGGTTTATGTCGTAGTCATCAAAGCTAAAGAACGAACCCGTGCGGCCCATCCCGACTTGAATTTCATCAACAATAAACAATGCGCCTACATCTTTAGCCAGTTTTTCAACTTCTTTTAACCAGTGTTTATCTGCTATGTTGACCCCACCTTCGGCTTGAATCACTTCCAACATAAAAGCGGCCGGCTTTTCTAAGCCAGAAGAGCCATCTTCAAGTTGCGCACGCAAAGCATCTAGGCTGTCCATGCCGCAGCCTAATTCACAGCCTTGGCACAGTTGCTCACAGCCAAATGGGTAATGGGAGACATGCGATAAAGGTACCCCAGAGGCACCACGAAAATATTCGTTAGCGGTAGCCGCCAATGAACCCAATGTCATCCCGTGGAATGCATGGTTAAAGGCAATTATGTTCTGTCGCCCAGTTACGCGACGTGCAAGCTTCATTGCGGCTTCCACGGCGTTGGTGCCGGTTGGCCCAACAAACTGCATTACATGCGGCATGCCTCTTGGCTTTAACACCACCTCTAAAAAAGTTTCCATAAAGGAGCGTTTGGCGGTAGTACTCATATCTAAGCTGTGCGTTACACCATTGCTCTGAATATATTCGATGACTGCTTTGGTCATTTTCTCATTATTGTGGCCAAAATTTAGAACACCTGCACCGGCGAAAAAGTCAATAAACTCGCGACCATTTTCATCTATCTGGCGTGCGTTTATCGCTTTATCAAAAACCGTTGGGTAAACACGGCTGTAAGCTCTAAGGTTTGATTCACGTTGTTCAAAAATACTCATGCATTTCCTCCACTGCAGATCTTTGCCTGCATTTATTTTGACTCTAGATTTGGTGTTTTTACACCGGCGAGGCGTGCGTACCAACGCACAACTTTTTCCAACAATTGATCATTGAAATCGTAATAGGGGCTATGACATGGGTGATGATGGTTTTCACCATCGTCAGCACCAATGAGAGCAAATGCCCCAGGAATTTTTTCTAGGTAATAACTGAAGTCTTCAGACGCCATTATTGGCAGTGCAATGTCGTCTGCTAAAGTTTGCTTACCAAACACAGAGCACCATGCTTGACGTGCCGTTGCGGCTTGCTCCGCATGGTTAATGGTGGCGTTGTAACGAGGCTGAATTTCAACACGACACTCCACGCCATAGGTTCGTGCAGTATCAATACTAATTTGCTCAATCCACTCATTTACTTGCTGTTTGGTTTTTTTGTCGGGGACACGAATAGAACCGGACAAAATCGCAGATTCGGGAATAACCGTTAACCCACTTGTCGCTTGAACATTGGTAACACTCACCACAACTGGCGATTGCGGTGCGCAACGGCGACTCACAATTTGCTGTAGATTTAGCGTGATAGCGGCAGCGGCGAGCACGGGGTCTGCGCAAATTTCAGGTTGACTCGCATGGCCCCCAATGCCGGTTAAATGGATAGTAAAGGTGCCATTGCCACACATGACTACACCATCGGGGCAAACCATTTCACCATATTTAATAGCGGGCCAATTATGCCAGCCATATATTTCATCAATTCCATCTAAAGCGCCTTCTTCGATCATGCGTTTAGCGCCATGACCGCCTTCTTCCGCTGGTTGGAAAATTAACGAGACTGGGCGCTCCAGTAACGATTCGTTATGCTTTAACCACCGAGCGCTCGCTAACAGTGCAGCGGTGTGCCCATCATGCCCACAGGCGTGCATTTTACCTTCATATTGCGAAGCCCACTCGACATTAGATTTTTCAAAAATAGCTAATGCGTCTATGTCTCCACGCAAGGCAATATGTTTACCGCTTTTTGAGCCCGCCAATGTGGCTAACGTTCCTGTTTCGGCACAAGCACGCCAAGGAATATCCAACGCCGTTAATTCTTGTCGAATCCGTTGAGCCGTATTGGTTTCTTGCCATGCGAGTTCCGGCTGCGTATGCAACGCACGCCGAAAATCACGGGCAAACACCAGTGTTTCCTGCCAATAGTTTTGCATAACATTCACTTCATAAAAAAAGGAGCCACATATCAAACATAACCAAGTGCTCACGCACCTGATGACTGATTAATAGATATTTAGAAAATGCTAGGTGTGCAGCCGAAAAGCTGCGAAGCCCACCGTTAAGCGGTGATGTTTTGCGGGGACATAAACTCAGGATTCAGCGCAGACACTGAATTTTTAGGGATAACTGCAAATACTTTAGCGCTTGAAGCCATGGCGATACCCTCCCTGATATTTATTATGTAAATGAGTTTTTAGGCTTTACTGCAACGCAAAAGTCACAGCACCAAAATCACATTGGCACAGTCTTTCAAATAATGCAAACTAACAATAGTCTAACAGTAAATTGAGTACTTAATTTTTTGTACTCAGGTTAATGTTCGCAAGCTGTATACTGCACTAATAAAGCACATTCGACCGTTTATCAAAATTGAACTGCGAAGGTGCAACTGATCACCCTTACGCTGGTTTATTTTTTCATGTCTATGCCGAACTACTGTCTTCATAATCATCCCAATAGGGAACTTCCCCATAGTAATGACTCAAAAAATCTATAAACACCCTTAGCTTTGTCGCTAACAATTTTCGATGCGGATACACAACGTACAAGCCAAGAGGCTCAGGTTGGAACTCTTTAAGTATTACCGTTAATTGCCCGCTCTTAATCGCACCACCAACCATAAAGGTTGGCTGTAATGCATAACCTTCACCGGCAATGGCAGCCGAGACAAGAATGTCTCCGTTATTGGAAGCAACACCGGAACTGCGTTCACGTGTTGATTGTTTTAGCGCATCTAGCAACGGTGACTTAGCCTGCCCACTGTCCATGTAGCTGTAGCGCAAGTAATGCTCGGGGATTAAATCACGAGGGTGCTCAGGTGTGCCATGCAGTTCAAGATATTCAGGTGAGGCACAAAGCACTAACTTGATTGGCACTATTTTTTTGGCAATCAAGGATGAGCTTTTTAATTGACCAATACGCAGTGCAACATCAAAACCCTCTTCAACCACATCAACTTTACGATCATTCACTTGAATGTCGATGCCCACAGCAGGGTTGGCGCGCTTAAAATCTCGAATTAACGGTGCTAGATGCATTATCGCAAATGAAACCGGTGCACTAATGTGCAAAAGCCCCTGTGCCTGGTTCATCAGTTCGCCTAAATCGCCTTCCATATCATTAATGCGTTCGAGAATGTCACGTGATTGATGGACACACTGCATACCCGCTTCCGTTAAGTGAACCTTACGGGTCGTGCGGTTAAAAAGGCGTACGCCTAAATGCTCTTCTAGCTGAGCGACATATTTACTGACCAGCTGGTTAGAGGTACCCAGCTTATCGGCAGCTTTGGTGAAACTGCCTTCATTGACAACGGCCACGAAGGCTTTCATTGCTTCAATTCGATCCATTTATCAGTTCCCAATCAACATTGCCAACGATTCATTGGGAGTTAATCATAAAAATAGCTGTTTATCTATGAATCTATGCTGCGTAACCTTTGTCTCAAACTGATTGAGGCTCATAAGAGCTGAACATACATTTACTAATTAATTGGAACTAAAACCATGAACAAGCAAACACTCGCAAAACTATTGAACTCTAACGCTGGTCTAGGCGCGACTATTCTACGCATACCTGTCGGCATCATCTTATCGGTTCATGGTGCTCAGAAACTCTTTGCATGGTTCGGTGGCTTTGGCTTGGAAGGCACCGGTCAATGGATGGCAAGCATTGGCTTAACACCCGGCTATTTAATGGCGTTGTTAGCGGGAAGTGCAGAATTTTTTGGAGGTATCGCACTTATCATTGGCTTACTCACGCGTCCAGCTGCATTAGTCAGTGCTTTTACGATGATAGTCGCTATTGTAACCGTGCATTTGAGCAGCGGCTTTTTATTAACTAACAATGGTTATGAATATGCATTAGCCTTGTTAGCTGCGACAGCAGCTCTGACTATTCAAGGTGCCGGTGCGTTCTCTATTGATAACGTTCTAGGCCGTAAATTGAAGTAAATTTTAGTGATAGAGGGCCTAAAGGTATAAGCAATTTACAGCGTTTATCTCTCTAGGCTCAAGTTCGTTTTAGATAGGGGTAATAATGAACAAGCAAAGTCATATTATGTATATCGCTCACGGTGGCGGCCCTTTGCCTTTATTAGGCGACCCTAATCACCAAGAGATGATCGATACTTTAAATTGCATGGCAACCCAAGTGGGCAAACCCAGCGCTATTTTAGTCATCAGCGCCCACTGGGAAGCCTCTGTTCCAACTATTACGGCCTCGGTAAAACCAGAGTTAATTTACGACTACGGCGGGTTTCCTGCAGAAGCTTATGAGATTAGATACCCTAGCTTTGGACAACCAGACCTAGCCAATAAAATCTATAGAGCCTTAACCAATGCAGGCATTGAAGCGGCTTTAGATGAACACCGAGGCTTTGATCATGGCATGTTTGTGCCCCTGAAAATTATGTTCCCAGAGGCTGATATTCCAGTGGTACAGCTTTCTTTGGTTCACACATTAGACGCACAAGCACATCTTGAAATTGGCAAAGCGTTACAAGCTTTAGATGTTGATAATTTATTGGTGATTGGCTCAGGGTTTTCATACCACAATATGCGCACGTTTTTTAATGCTGACGGCGAAATGGCGAATAGAAAGAACATCGCTTTTGACAACTGGCTAAAAGAAACAGTAACCGATACCGAGCTTTCTGAGGATGATCGATATAAACGCCTCGCTCAATGGGACGAAGCACCAGACGGTCGCTTTTGCCACCCTAGAGAAGAACATCTACTGCCACTTCATGTTTGCTACGGCATGGCCGGCAAAGCCAGCGATGGGTATTTCACGGCTGTTGTCATGAACAAGAAGGCTTCGATGTTTAGTTGGCAGGTTTAGCGGCTTCAATCTCACCTAATAACCAATTGAATAACACAACAGCTCACGCTATAAAAAAAGCTTGGAACACCCCGCTAGGGTTTTCCAAGCTTTTGAGTTTTAAGGTTCTTTTTTAAAACCTTACTTTATACTTTTATCTTAAACTTACGGAACACTGCAAGGAATGCAAACAATAGGATTGAAACAGCACCCATCGAGCCACCTTTCTTCTTCGCTGGAGTTGGTGCAGGCTCTGCTTTGACTAGATTAAATGCTGCAATAATCGGGTCGTGATCCGATGAATAAAACGGATCAATTTCAGCATACGTATCATTGCTATCATAAGGATCTAAGTTTGTATCATAATCAAAGGCTGGAGATTCGAGTGAGTTAATATGCCATGCATCAATACTCAACAGTTCATCAGTCAATTTGTCATTTGCAAGGATGTAATCTAAGCTTCCGAGCATGCCGCCATAACTGTAACTAAACGGCTTAGCTTCTGTGGCTTTGTCAGTCGATTTTAGATTAACGATGCCGGCTTCTTCAAATTTAGCAATTGGCGTTTCTTTCGCATAGGAATTCATATCGCCCATAATCAGTAGTCGACTTGCGTCAAGAGCGCTACTTTGGTTAATAAACTTAACTAAGCCCTCTACCGCACGCGTACGAGTCTCATTGCAATTGCCAGAGCCGTCCTCAAGCTCAGGATCGCCAAGCGATGCACAAGTGCTTCCCTTTGATTTTAAGTGGTTAATAGAAGCGGTAAAGGTTTCCCCAGTTTCAGTATGAACGAAGGTCTGAATTAACGATGGACGGTTTTTTGAATCTAGGAATAGAGCATCGCCATTGTCATCTACAGGAGAATTATCTGAATCCAAAATCAACGCTTGACCTTTTGGCGTTAACACACCAGAACGATATAGAAGCCCAACCGCAATGGCGTCAGTGCCAATTTTACCGGAAACCGTGTTTGGGTTTACGAAAGTATATTGCTGAGAGACTGGCATTTCAGCGTTCAAAGCCTTCACTAAGTCTTGAATTGCACTTAACTCACCGAAGCCATCGTTCTCTATCTCCATCAAACCAATTAGATCGGCATCGATTGCTGCCAGTGCTTTAACAATTTTACCTCGCTGTATCATGTAATCACTTTCGGAATAAGCGCCACGATAGTTATAGTTATTGTCACTCACTTCTTTTTTAGTCGGGAAAAAAGTCAAACCACCATTTACAGCAGAATCTTCTAGCCCATTAAAGAGGTTCAAGACATTCATACTGGCAACCGTCAGGTTTCCACTTCGGTCAACAGTTGGCTCTAACGTACGCTCAAAACCTGCCGAATCAAAAGTAGGGGCCGCAGATGGAATAAGAGCATAGGCAATCTTATCTTTGTAATACCCAGATCCATGTATTGCCCCTTCTAAACCAGATAATGTATAGCCAACTCGAATGTAGTTCGTATTGCTAAAACCAGCATCAGTCGGAAATGGCATTGAATCTGGGTTTTTCCACGATGTTCCGTCATCGACTAGAATGGAATCTAGAATTCGGTTGTCAACTGCGGTATCAAAAGCGACTTTAGACGGCACCGCTATGGCGTTAGGTTGGTAATGAAGCTGAGTTGAGGCGAGGAACTGGCCGTTTTTCATCCAGCTGTAGAAGTTCCCAAAAAAGTCGCTCACGAGCATGTTCGACGTAACATTGACTGACATGCCTTCCAAGGCTTCTAGTTGGTCTGCAGCGGCTAACGGAAACTCAATTGCAGTGGGCGCAACCACACTACCTTGCGCACAAACTGCTTGATCTGAAATATTGCCCAGCTGAGTGACATTGTTATATTCACTTACCTTGCCGGTCAAACGTAATTTGGTGCCAACATCTAGACTATGCGTTGCTACATAGGTGTCGTAGTCTGACCCTAAATAGACAAATAGACCTTCAGAGGTTTGTGGGTCGGCATCATAGTCAGCTGCTTCTTCCTGTATAAAAACGCCGCTATAACCAGATGCAAGCTGATGAATAACCGCCTCAACAACGTGGAAGTTATCTTTCTCTGGGCTGGCAGCTACCGAGCCCTGTATGGCAGAAATAAGTGTAGCGGCATCACCACAAACCCCGACCGGGACTGGTGATGGAGCCGGGGCAGCAACAGCAGGCAAAGTCGTTACGATCGCAAGCACTGACCCGAGCATTATTGGTAACGATGTTATTTTTTTTGTCATGGTTACATCCTAATTTTTTATGAACACAACGTTCTGGTTCGTAGACCAGAACCAATTTATTGACCAAACGGTTAGTTTTGGTTTGGGTAATCTGCCTTAAGCCATGCTCAATCACAACAACAACTGGACGAAACAATTTAAATTGGGGGAAAATATGATATAGGACATGCTTCTTTATTTTTTTACTGGATTAAATTTATGCGGGTTATCTAGCCGACCCTTCAGAGCTTGTCGTTTCCATTTCATTACTTTAAAAAGTACAAGCGCAACTGATCCAGGCCTAAACACAAAGCGAGCAACCCTTAGCTATAAATCAACTAATAGATATTGATCTATTCAAACCATAGAAAACATCTACTTAACTCTATGCTTACCAAGCAGTAACGTGAGCCTTCTTCTTGATATCAATACGGTCTTTTTACTATCGGCTCCACCTCAGTGAGCTCATAAGGTTAACCTATAGAATGACGGGCCGACCTTGCGCTTTCTAAGTTTACATTTTGATAATGGACCCCAGCTAGCTGCTCGCATTCGCTGAATGCGTCCAATTCAGCTAGGGTCTCTAGGTTAACGCCTGAGTCTTTCTCAACACGACAAACCTTCAAGCTGATGTCTTGCTCCAAATACGCAATGATTGACTCGCCCAAGTTGCTTTCATCTGCCAATAAAAAGCTAAATTCAAGGGAAGCGCTTAGCTTAGTTACCTCTTGTACCAGGGGCCCGGTGACCACGTGACGCTTTATGGTGATATTTTTGTGAGTCTCCTCTATTGCACATGAAATTCGATCTAATAATTCGTGTTTCAAATACTTATACAGACGAATTAGCTGAACTTGGTGGTTCGATAGCGTCGACGCATCTCCAAACTCGACTGGGTCTAACTCAAATTCAGTGACCAAATGTAACGTTGCATGCTGAGCGTCTAATAAGTCGAGAATAGATTTATACTGACCGCCAACCTTTAGAAAACCAATCACAGGCATAATTACGTTGATATTGTTCATTGGGTTTCTCCTATGTTGAACACAAAATCTATATTGGTTATATTCCCACATAAATAAAAATAGATAATTTTGATCTTATTCATAGATTAAAAGCTATATTGAGTGAGCTAACCAATGAATATCAATCGCTTAGGAACCCTGCGGCAATTCCAAATTTTGCTCGAAGTCTACAAATTAAGCTCAATTTCAAAAGCAGCCGTCAGTCTTGGTTTAACCCAGCCGACGGTTTCTATGCAATTGAAAAAGCTCGCAGATCAACATGACATTCAGTTATATAACCAAATTGGCAAGCGATTAGTTTTCTCCGATGCAGGGATAATGCTGGTGAATTCCGCCAAAATCATCGTTCATGAGCTTGAGACTTTACACAGCAACATGTCTCAAATGCATGGCTTAACCCGAGGAACGTTAAATTTATCCGTCGTTACCTCCGCTAAATACTTTATTCCCCACCTAATAGGTCCTTTTTGTCAACGTTATCCAAATATCGATGTACAATTAAATGTGGGCAATAGGGAACAAGCCGTCAATCGCTTAAAAAACGGCGAAGACGACTTATATGTTTTTAGCCATATTCCAAACGTAGAAAACATTGAAGCCATAAGATTTGCACCAAACCCCTTGATCCCCATTGTGTCTACGAACAACCCCCTAGCACGCAAGGCAAAAGTTAGTTTGTCTGAGCTATTAAAGCTCGACTTTTTAGTTCGTGAACCAGGTTCAGGAACTCGATTTGCAATCGATCAGCACTTTAAAGAACACAAGGTTAATAAAAAAATCAGAATGACCATTGAAAGCAATGAAGCCATACGGCATTGCGTCATGGAAGACTTAGGTTTTTCTATTTTATCTGAACATGCCTTAAGCTATGGCGGCGATGAGGGCGTTAAGCGGCTGACGATTGAAGACTTTCCAATCCTAAGCCAGTGGTCGTTTGTTTGGTCATCGACAATGAGCTTTTCACCCATTGCACGGGTATTTTTAGAATACATACGAACGGAAGGCCTGACGTTGCTACCTAAATTAAGCTAACAAAGCCTTAGGCTTAGTGCTTGCAATACTTATTAACGATAATGTTATTATGTCGACAACAATTATTAATAATCACTCACTTTTTAAAGGCTCTTTTATGACGATCGAACGATTTGAGACCAAGCAACGCATGAGTCGTGCGGTGGTGCACAACAACACCGTTTATCTATGTGGCCAAGTTGCCGCTGACGCATCCGCTGATATCACCGGCCAAACCGAAACAACTTTAGCAAAAATTGACGAGCTGCTAGCGTCTGTCGGAACCGACAAGACACGCTTACTGTCGGTTACCATTTACGTCAGTTCAATGGACCACTTTCAGGGCATGAATGCAGTTTGGGATGCATGGGTACCTGAAGGTTTAGCGCCCGCACGAGCTTGTGTTGAAGCTAAAATGGCTCGGCCTGAGCTGTTGGTTGAAATGAGTGTGATTGCGGCAGTATAAGCTTCAAATTGATTTAGGGGCATACTGCCCCTTTCCTCTTCAACAACAAATGAAAACAGATCTCTTCCCTCCGCTATAAATGCATTTCGGCAGATATAGACTATGCTTTACGTGTGTATGGTTTCAGGGCGATCAAAAGCAACACCACCGGCGCTACCGAAGTGTCTATCGTGCAAAGGAACTTGCTATCAAAAGCTTGAGTAAGAGGACTTCTATGCAAGCACCAGAAATACCTGAGAACGAAGCTGAGCGACTTCATGCCCTGCAAACACTAAAAATTTTAGATTCTTCGAATGAAGAGCGTTTTGACCGAATTACGCGTATGGCTAAGCGAATGTTTGGTGTGTCAGTCTCATTAGTGAGTCTGATAGATGAACATAGGCAATGGTTTAAGTCTAAACAAGGGGTAGATGTAACGGAGACTCCTCGTGACATTTCCTTTTGTGGTCATGCTATTTTAGAAGACGAACTCTTTGTTGTGCCAAACGTTATTGAAGATCATAGATTCTACGATAACCCTTTAGTTACAGCCGACCCTAATATTCGTTTTTATGCAGGCTATCCTTTAAAGCTGAGACAAGGCATCAATATTGGTACCTTGTGTATTATCGACGATAAGCCAAGAGATTTGGATGAAGAAGATAAGCAGTTATTACGTGATTTAGGTGGCATGATAGAACAAGAGATTCAAGCTATTGAGACAGCAACCCTAGATGAGCTGACGTTAATCTCAAATAGGCGTGGGTTTCTATCACTCGCAGAACACACGCAGAAATTTGCAAACCGAAAAGAGATGTCTCTTACAACTATATTTTTAGATTTAGACAAACTAAAAATCATAAACGATACCTATGGGCATCATGAAGGTGATTATGCTCTAAAAAAATTCGCCCAAGTACTCTTAAATACAATTCGGGAGTGTGACGTAGCCGGCCGATGGGGTGGAGATGAATTTATTGCTCTGTTAACCGATTCTAACGAGCAAAAGGTTCATTCCGTTTTAGAGCGCCTGAAGAAAAATTTAGATGAATTCAACTTATCCAGCAAGAAACCATTTAAAATTGAGTACAGTGTAGGCGTCGCTCACTTTCCTCATCACAGTGAGATACCACTAGAGGCCATGATAGAACAGGCCGATGCAGAAATGTACAAACATAAAAGGAGCGATACCAGTGAATAGTGCTTTACTTATTATAGACATGCAAAATGCCTTTATTGAAGAGTACTCCGATTCCCAAGTAATCAATGATACTTGCGAAGTTATAAACTATTGCAGCCAATTAATGAGAAACGCCGGACAAACGGTCATTCACATTCGGGACGTCAGTGAAGCCGATGAATTAACTGCGAATGATTTAAAGATTTATAACGAAATTACTGTAAAGGAATCTGATTTACACATAGAGAAAGAATACTCCAACGCTTTTTTCAAGACCAATTTAACAGATACTTTAAAAGATCTAGACATAGACTTTATCATTTTATGCGGCCAAGCTGCGGAACAATGTGTGGTCTTTACTTATAATGGGGCTAGCGAAGTTGGAATAACGGCGACCGTACTACAAGAAGGTGTTATGAGCCCTAAGCCCCTACGTGCCGAAATGTTAATGCAAGATCGAAATTTGATTTCTCACGCGGCTATTCGGGCGCTCATTCGAAAAACGCCCTAAATATAAACTATTTTTCTACCGTAAGTTATGGTGTGAAATAGATACGGTGGCTTACTCTAGTATTATCACCTTAGATCTCAAGCCACTCAGGCTAGGAATCTAAACACGATAATAATTCAACCTCTAAGTCATCACGAATACTGTCAGCGATGATTTCAATACGGCTTTCAAGGCACTCTTGTAAATCAGTTGCCGTCAACGCATCTGTTGTTAGGTTATAACCAATTAGGCCGTTATCGGTTATAAAAGACCCTTTCATTCGTTCTACCTTCAGGTCAGCTAAGAAGGAAAACAAACGACGGTGATTAAATATTTTATCCGCCGAGAAACGCCAGCCAATACTGCTGAACCCCTCGCCCTGATTTGTCGCTTTAATGAATCCGCATTCGGGTATCGGAAGGTCAGCTGCTAAGGTTTGACTATCGTGAGAGTGATGATGACTGGCGGCTGCTACAGAATCAGTCAGGTTACTACCTTGTAACAAAGACAAGTCGATTTCACCCTGTTGCGTAAACTCAATTTGTGCGCTTGCTTTGCCAATCGCTTTCACATAAGCCAATAAATTCGCTTGGTCCTCACCTTGATATAAATCTAATTTGTTGCCAATAATAATATCGGCCATGGCAATTTGTTGGTTAAATGTATCATGGCTGGTGTATCTCAGATCCGTTAGCTTTCGGGCATCGACAAGTGTTATAGTTTTCTGCAACAGAAGAGATTCTTTATAATGTTCTGACTTCAAAACTTGCAACACTTCCAGTGGATGACCAAGACCGGTTGGCTCAATCAATAATCTATCTGGTTTCGCTTTTAGAAGAAGCTGGTTCAATGCAACCTGCATGGGAACACCCGCCGCACAGCACATGCACCCGCCAGGCACTTCACGAATAAAAAAACCTTGCTCTTCCGATTGCTGACCTTTGAACAAGCTACCATCAATTCCAATTTCACCAAACTCATTAACTAAAATCGCCCAACGCTCAGCTTTGGGCTTTTGTTTCAACAAATGCATAATCGCAGACGTTTTACCTACGCCTAAAAAGCCCGTGATAATGTTTGTCGGTACCGCGTGAATTTGATGCTTGTTCATAGTGCGCTCTTTTACAGGAGTTAAAAAAATGGGAATTACAGCTCTATGTGATCAATAAAGACAAAAGGACCAATCATTCTATATGTTGCGTTGGGTAAGATACGGCCAACGTAGAAGCCATCGAAATCTTCTTGACGTGTTTTTAATACAAAGGCCATAATACTTCCCTACCTGTAGATTCATCAGTTCAGTTTAATGCTGTTATTTATCTTAGATCGCTTTTTTTCGGATGGCTAGTGACTTGGGGAGTATGATTAAAATACTTGGCAAAACCTGTCAGTAGCCTTTAGTGGCATAGTTGTTACTGTCAATTACATCGAAAGAAAGACTAGCACCCTCTATTGTAATTAATCTGCATAGGTTTTGAATATCTCAGACCTTATATCTTCTTCCAAAACTTTACGGGCTAATAAAATGGGTAAAAGGCCTAGAGGTAAAAAGAGAAGGTTTCCGAAGAAGACTAGCAAAAAACCAAATTTACTATATCCACCTTGCATCAAGGCAACCCCCACTAAACCAATGGTCAGAATTGCGATGCTAGCATAGGCCAAATTTATATCTAAGCCTCCTTCAACTACAGCAAAGTATAGTGCAAGGCACAATATCGCCAATACAATAATTGACCAACAAAGTAGCTTAGATACTCTCATAGCTTAGCTCCCTCCTCTAACGTAACAAGACGGGCCAAATTGGCCTTTAACTCTGCCAAACTATCTCCATCAAAAAGCCTATGAGGTATTTTTAGTCTCTTGTTCTGGTGATAAATTATTACTATTTTGTTTCGTAAAAATGAACAGCTTGAAATGTCATCAAGCTTCAAAAAAGCAGGGAATGCGATGGGTGAAGGCTTAATTTCAATATGTTGTTTGAAAATGGCAACGATGGGTTCTTCACAACATACGCAGTAGGTAAAGTAAAATGTTATCACTAATAGGCCAGGGCCGAGTCTAGCGAATGCCAACATATCTCTTTTATTGGCAATATCTAGAACCATAACAATGAAGAGTGAATGAACAATGAAGAATAATATCCAATGACGTACTTTATGATTTGAGTTGATAAAAAAACTAGTTGAGCTTTTTGGGTTAATCATATTCAATCCTTTTAAGTAAAAAGGGCTTCTTGCCCTAGTTTTTAGCTAAATTCATGTGCGTATATTACAGGTGTTTTACCTGAATTATTGTGACTATATTATCAGTTCTAAAGATCGGACACTTTTATCGCTATTAACGTGGTTAATGATAATTGGGCACACTGTGATCACTGTATAGCCAAGTATCAACATCCCGATTGAGCTTTACAATACCCCCAGGATAGTGAGTTTCAAAAAATCGAATGTTATCAATTACCTCACACTTATTCTGTACGATATGAGTCAGGTATTCAGACATGATATTTCGTCTGCTTTTAGTCATCAAGAAATATGACAGTGCCCATGAATTTGCGTAGTATTTTGATCTCATACTCCCCTTCCACTGTCCGTAATCAGCGGTCAATAAGTGGCGAGTAGCCAGCCTATTTTGTTTATTCCTTAAAAAACCTAGGTAGTATTCATTAATCGGCACAAAACTTGAATTCCCTAGTGTTTCTATGTGCTCAAAATACTCAGCAACACCTTCCGTAAACCAACCGCCCGCCCGCGCAAATTGCTTCGCTTGAATTGCATGCGTAATTTCGTGGAGCGTGGTCTGAATGGTTTGTTTGTCGTCACCTTGGTGCAAAACCATAATCTGATTAAGCCGACCTGAATAGAATCCATTGATACTTGAAGAACTTATGTCGGTATGTTGAATTCGATAATCATGAAATGCTTTGGAGTTGTTATAAATGGTAACCTGAAGGTGGGTTTTAGCCAAAACCTGGTTTGGCAGCAAACCTTCGATGGCTTTGATGACTGCTTTGCCTCCGTTTTCAGCCTTATTATTAAAATAGGGAGGAAAATTTCGACCTTTATAGTCGAAACTCAAAGAAAAATAGTCCTTTCGTGAATCGGGCAGAGTTTCATGCTTGTAGTCGCCAACATCAGGAGGCTGATCAGCAAAGTGAACAGTCCCATCTGAATCTCTCCAAGTGTAATACTGCCCCTGTTTGACAGCAACTACATCACTTTTGTCTATGCAGTTGATGCCGACAAAATTGGATTCAGATTCGATATTCGGCAACTTTAGATTTGGAACATTGCTTATGCTTGGAATAACTTCCTGTGAGGATAAAAGAGGTGAAATTTTATTCTCATAAATGTAGCTTAGATAATGGGTGGTACCCGTTACCTCTAAAACTAAAAAAATGGTAGTAAGCCATAAGACAATACGTAGAACGACTCTCATAATATTCCCCGCATAGACACTTGCTGTGTTATATCAATTAAAACTATATCCCTTTAGAAGCCTGCACTGGAAGCTTTTCTACTTTTCTTTGCCATGGTGTAGGTTGTTTCATTTTATATATAAGCAAATAAGGCACTTTTGTAGATTAACTTAGATGTAACGCTATTTTGGAGTGGATTTCAAATTGAATAGTCTAAAATCTGGGGTTATTTTAGGTTTTTCTTGATTGCTTTAGTGTTTCGTTGACTTAAGCAGTTACAAGGAAAAGGTGAATAGGTTCCCCCATTCACCTTTTTAGACTGGCATTAGCGTTGATTATACTCTCAATTTTCCTGTAATTGGCGACTCTCGAAACGTGCCTTCAACAAGAAGTAACCAACACCGGTGACTAATGAACCGGCGGCGATGGCTGCAACGTATAAAGCAACATGAGTAATCGCATTTGGAATAAATAAAACAAAGATGCCGCCATGTGGTGCCAATAATTCAGCATTGACCAACATGGATAGCGCGCCCGTTATCGCACCCCCGAACATCGCGACTGGGATTACACGCAATGGATCTTTTGCAGCAAACGGAATCGCACCTTCGGAGATAAAACATAAGCCGAGTACAAACGATGCTTTACCAGCTTCGTTCTCTGCAGAGGTAAAGTATTTCTTGCCCAAGAATGTTGCAATACCCATACCGATTGCAGGCGTCATTCCCGCTGCCATAACCGCTGCCATAGGAGCGTATGTTTGTGTCGCTAATAAACCTACTCCGAAGGTATAAGCAGCTTTATTTACTGGCCCACCTAAATCGAAGCACATCATAGCGCCAAGAATTAAACCAAGGCCAACTGCATTCGCTGATCCCATGCCTGTTAAGAAGTCCGTTAGCGCATTCATAATTGCCGCTACAGGCCCACCGACAATGTAGATCATCACCAAACCAGTGGCCAAAGTTGCCAACAATGGAATAATCAAAATTGGTTTTAATGCTTCCATTGTTGATGGTAGCGAAATTTTTTCAGCTAAAAACTTGGCACTGTAACCGGCCAAAAAACCAGCTGCGATACCACCTAAGAAACCTGCACCGATGGAGCTGGCCAACATACCTCCGACAAGGCCGGGGGCTAATCCTGGCCGATCTGCAATTGAAAACGCAATGTACCCAGCGAGCACTGGAATCATTAACGCAAAGGCAGATCCACCACCTATTTGCATCAGCGCGGCAGCGAGCGTGCCTTCAGTTTTAAATGCTTCAATACCAAAGATAAATGAAAGAGCAATGATCAAACCGCCAGCAACGACCACGGGCAACATGAAAGACACTCCCGTCATCAAGTGTTTATACGCCCCAGTTTTTTCCTTTTTGAATCCACTTGCCGCATCTGCTTCTTGGGTGCTTTCAACAGTAGCTTCATTAATCGCGGTCTCAATCACTGCATCAGATTTTTTAAGCGCATTCCCTGTACTGGTACGGTAGATACGCTTACCTGAAAACTGTGTCGTATCAACCTCGATATCAACGGCCAGTATAACCAAATCAGCTTGAGCAATATCATCGCTGGTCAGTTTATTTTCGGCTCCAATTGAACCGCGAGTTTCAACTTTGATCGAATGTCCCTTCGCTTCAGCAGCCGTTTTTAAAGCCTCAGCTGACATAAAGGTATGTGCCACCCCTGTAGGGCAAGCAGTTACAGCGACGATATTTAACGCATCCATTGAAATTACCTCTTTTACTCTTGTTATTGTTGGTTTATGTTTTGTGTTAGAAAGAAACGCTTGGTTTGCCGTTCCATTCGGTTTGAAAATATTTTAGCCAGTGATAGTACCCATTAATGCAGAGGTCACTCCCCAGCTAAAGATTCGAATGTCAGTGGCGTCAACGTCACTTCGCGTTGTAAATCTTTAAGGCGATTCATATCGACAATACCAACACCTACTTGCTCCACGGCATGCGCCGAAATTGCCGCCGCCCGTTCCAAAGTTTGTTTTGGGCTTTCGCCTCGAGCAAGACCATAGGCTAGGCTGGCAACAAGACTGTCGCCCGCGCCGACCGTACTGACCATAGATACTTTTGGTGACGTCACATGGTAAATGGCATTTTCGCCATACCAACGAAAGCCATTTTTACCATCAGACACAACCACCTGCTTAATACCATAGGACTGCAATTTCAAAGCGGCTCTCTGTTCATCTTGAATGTCATTGACTGGACGTCCGAGCCATTGTGCAAGTTCTTCACGATTCGGTTTCACCATGGTCGGACCCGCCTTTACGGCTTCAGAAAATGCTTCGCCGCTGGTATCTAAAATGGTTAAACAACCCAGCGTTTTTACTTGGCTAATTAAATCAGCGTAAATAGATTGACTGATTCCGCATGGCAAACTTCCTGAAAAAACGACCACTTTGAACTGCTCGGCTAAATTAAAGACGGTTTGTCTAAATCGCGCTAAGGTATTGGAGCTGATATCAATACCAGGCAAATTTATATCCGTTGTGCGCTGGTTACTTTCGGTCAATTTAACATTAATGCGCGTATTGCCCGCTTCGCGACAAAACTCATTCCTAATATTTTTTTCACGAAAAAGATCTGTAAACGCCTGTTCATTGCTTGCGCCTAAAATACCTGTCGCTGTCACATTCATTTGCAAGTCAACTAACACTCTAGCAACATTGATACCTTTACCAGCGGCATGAAGTGTGCCGTGCTGTGCAATATTCACTTCGCCCAAATGAATAATCTCAGTGTTTACTGTGAGATCGAGCGCCGGGTTAAGCGTTATGGTCAATATCTTGTTGTCATTCATGCTGTCACTCCCGTACGATCTAAAGCTCGGATCGCCTCGGTGCTTTCCGCGTCCAAAGCTGCCGTCGCAAGTATCTTAGCTTGGGAACTATCTATGCTGCGAATCTTCGCTTTTATTTGAGGAATAGCAGTTTGTGACATACTCAATTCACGTACACCTAACCCCAGTAAAATCACGGCCGCTAAAGGGTCTGCTGCGAGCTCACCACAAACACCAACCCAAATATCGTTACGTTTGGCTGCATCAACCGTGGTTTTAATTAAACGTAAAATTGCTGGGTGAAGAGAATCGGCTTGCTTAGACAACACTGGATGGCCGCGATCCACCGCCATGGTATACTGAGTTAAGTCGTTGGTACCGACTGAGAAGAAGTCCAATTCTTTCGCGAATACGTCAGCCATCAACGCGGCACTTGGCACTTCAATCATCATGCCTAGCTCTAGTTGAATACCTGGATACTCCTCAGCAACTTCGTTATAAATCTCTTTGATTGCACGCCATTCTGTAATGTCAGAAAGCATCGGAAACATGATCCGCAATAAGCCTCGGTCTGCGGCCTCAAACAAAGCACGTAATTGACGCTTCAACATATCAGGATATAACAAGGATAAACGAGCACCACGCACACCTAAAAATGGATTCTCTTCCTGAGGCATTGCTAGATAGGGTAATGGCTTATCACCACCGACATCTAAAGTACGCACAATAAGTGGTTGATTTTCGGTCGCCATGGCATCCAATGCCGCTTTATATTCCGCGACTTGCTGCTCATGAGTTGGCTCCTGAGGATGAGCCATATATAAAAATTCAGACCGGAATAGGCCAACACCTTCGGAGCCAAAGCCCAAACTATCTTCTACTTGGCTAGAGCTTGATATATTTGCAACCACTTCAATGTTGACACCGTCAACAGTAGTAGCCGGCAAAAAACGATCCTCGAAAGCGCGTTCATATTCAGCTTTACGCTGCTTCTGTTCCTCACGTAAACCGTTAAGTGCCGAGTCGGATTCAACCGCCATAAAATAGCGATTATCACAGTCGACGACCAAAGGTGTGCCATCGGCAATGTTTAAAACGACCGGACCACAACCAACCAATAACGGAATGCCAGCAGCTCTGGCTAGAATAGCCGCATGTGAAGTCACTCCTCCTTTAGCAGTAACAATGGCTTGAACAATATTTTTATCGAACTTCACTACATCCGACGGATTAATTTCATCGGCAATTACAATGTGCGGCTGAGCTTCTGTCGATTGCTCTTGTTGTCCAGTTAAAATCATCATCAACTGGTAACCCAGATCGCGATAATCACTGGCACGTTCAGCAAGTAATGCCTCAGAATGTTGCTCCAACGACGCTGCAATTCCTTCAACCGAAGCCATCCAAGACCATTCCGCAGTTTTGCCAGAGGAAATAAATTCCTGCGTCGCTTCAACAAATTCAGGATCATCCAATAACTCAATGTGCATGGTTAGAATTTGCATCTTGGCTTCATTAGTTTCGTGTGCCAATGAACCCTTTAATGTCTTATTTAGTTGCTGCAAGGCATCTTGAAAACGTTTGGATTCGTCAGGTCGATTTTCACTGTTTTCAGGATAGCTAAAATCTTGTTTAATTTTTACGCGTGCAGTACCTATGGCCAATCCAGGAGCGCCACATAATCCAGAAATTTTTTCATTGTATTCAACGCGCTCTTGAGCAGGCGCTTCAACAACGGTTGATGAAACCTGGGGAGAATGATCCACTGGAATTGGTTTAACTTCGTCACCCAATCCTTCAGAGACAGCAGTACTTAATTGGCGCAGTGCAGATTGCGGATCATCACTCTTAGTAACAGTAAAACGCATGAGATCACCATGCGAAAAACCCAAACCAATTAATCGCGCAACGCTAGTACCAAGCACCGCACCGTCATTACCGTCAAGATTCTCTACCCATATGTCGGCGTTCAATTGCTTAATGAGTTTTGCCAAATGCGATGCTGGGCGAGCATGTAATCCTTGCTCAATCGGCAGGCGTATTTCAATAGACTCGCCTTCCAAAGCCTCCATTTTTAGCAAACGTAATAACTTGTCAGCATTTTTCTCAGTCGTCAATTGGGACAGTTTTCCATCCCGCTGTAACTGTAAAAGACGATCATATAAGGGCTTGTGAACTTTACCGTTTGATGTAAGTGACAAAAGGATATTAAACGGCCCTGATGCCTCTTGAACCGTCGCTTGGCTTGAAACAATGGCCAGCGCAGGTCGCAAATTTGTAGTTTTGACCGTGTTAATCCAAACACCTTCACCAAAATCTAGTGCTTCGCTGTTAATCAATTCGTCACGCTCTTGCGTTGAACAGAGCCCTTGTGCAAACAACGCAGAGGCAGCCAATGAAATAGCTTCAGTCACATACTGGACATCCACATTGGTACGAATTAAGTGAGTATCCATGTGCAGCGTAGGTTCGAACTGTTCGCCCTTTAAAATGCTTAGCACTTCAGCTACTTGCTCAGTTTTATGCAGTCGCTCTGACAGCTCATCATTCACGATGACATGCGTTAATTGACGCAATATCGTCAGGTGCTCATCCGATTTCGCGGCAATACCAATGGCGGTATATACGATTTGGCCATCGCCCCAGTCAATACCCTGCTTAAAGCGTAGAACTTTTATGCCGGTTTTTAACACTTGATCTTTCGTTTCGGGGGTTCCATGCGGAATCGCTATTCCATTACCCAAGTATGTAGATGTTTGAGTTTCACGAACGTGCATCCCCGCCTCATAGCCAGGTGCCACCATACCATCGGCAACCATGTCCGCTACGATCAGTGAGATCGCTACCGATTTATCTGCAGCCTCTGCATCGAGTCGGATATCCGAGCTTTTTAGTTCCAACATAATATACTCACCTAATTCTTGTTTTGCTGTATCGATTTAGCAAGCATACTGAATCCATTTAGCAAAAAGTTCAACCTCTATTTCGTAACAAAACGTATGAAGTACCTAAAAGCACTGATACATATCAACTTTCATCCTCATTTTAAGTCTGTACATGGTCAGTAGATAAGAAAATAAGGTTTGTCTTGCTGAATGGATTCAGTACTATTACTGCTCTTCCTGTATGACATTTGAGAACCTATCAGTAATGGCCAACCCATTGAATCTAGAAGATATCGCCAAGCTCGCTGGCGTTTCTAAAACCACGGTCAGCAGTGTACTGAACGGAAAAGCCGACAAATATCGCATTAGTAAAGCGACTCAAGCTAAGGTATTGGCTGTAGCTGAGCAAAACAATTACCAACCCAACCATTCTGCAGCCGCACTAAGACGCGGAAAGAGCCATTCTGTTGGCTTCATCGTGCCAGATTTCGAAAACCGCAGTTATTTACGAATAGCCGCACGGCTCGAGAAATTAGCACGTCATAATGGTTTTCAGCTCATCATTGCTTCTTCCGATGACAATCCTGAAAACGAAAAGCAAGCGGCGCAAATGTTGATATCTCGTGGCGTTGATGCACTTTTAGTATCAACTTGCTTGAACGATTTCACCCCTTATCGACGGTTTTTAGCCGCTGGCACGCCGATCATCTCTCTTGACCGAGCCATGACAGAGGAATTCTCAAACGTAATCAGCGATGACCGCCAAGGCGCACGAGCTTTAACACAAGCCTTAGCGTTAAAAGACACGACGAGTGTTTGCCTTATTGGCGCTATGAAAGACCTAGAAATTAGCCAATTGCGACAAGCTGGCTTCTACGACGCACTAAAAAATACACCAGAAATAAAAGGCCGTTGCTTTTATGGCGAACATTTTGATGCCGCCAGTGGTGCGGCCGCGTTTGCTCAAGCATTAAAGGCACATAACGGATTACCACCCGCCCTTATTTGCACCTCCTACAGCTTGCTTGAAGGTGTTATTGAAACCTTGCAGCGAGATTTTCGTGAAGTTTTTAGCATACAACCAACGCCCATCCAATTAGCGACCTTTGGTAACAGCCGTTTACTCGACTTCTTACCAATCCCGGTTGTATCATTACCTCAACAATATGAACAAATTGCCGAGTCTTCTTGGATGCTAGTTCAACAAGCGATTGAAAATAGCTATCAACCACAAAAAATAGTTATTCGTCGCAAACTGCTGCATCACCTTCGGTAACGCACAACATGGCAAACTAAAGTCGATCTTCAGAGTTACTTTAGACTGTAAACCCAACGGCGTAGAAGCTACCAGCCTACTCAAGTCGCACAAAACCATGATGCTTTGCACAAGGTCGAACAATGCTTAGTTAGAGTAGAACCGAATCGCAGTAAAATGATGGCGTTTATTGTAAGCGATCAAATAAACACATCTTTACGCTCACTCATTAGCTGTATTAGTTACGATACCTTACAGACACAAAAAAGCCCAAACTCTTAATGAATTCGGGCTTTTAGGGACATTCTAGAACTTCCTAAAACATCATATTGGTGGGGCGGCGGGAACTGAATTAACGATATAAACTATTGTTTTATAACAACTTATTAAATATAAAAACAGACCAGTACCACTAACGGTACCACTAAAACTAAAAGTCACCCCTTAAAACCAAACAATTCGGTCAATCCTATCGCTTACCAATAAGACCACCTTCTACCTATAACATCCACCAAATTTAAGTTAATCTATCTCTATTACTTAAGTCATCATTTAGGAAGTTCTTTACTATGACAGCCCTACAACAAATTCTCGACGCATACCGCACCAACTCACAGACTGAGCGCGAGAAAGGCACCTATTTTGAAGAGTTAATTCGTACCTATTTTCGCCACGAAGCAACCTATGCCGATTTATATAGTGATGTCTGGTTATTTGGTGATTGGGCAAAGGCTCACCCTGAATTCAACATTAGCGCAAAAGATACCGGTATTGATCTTGTAGCCCTGACCCGAGGCTCTGGTGAATATCATGCGATTCAATGTAAATGCTATGCCGAAGACTACCGTTTACAGAAACGCGATATAGACAGCTTTTTCACAGCCTCAGGGCAAAAGCCTTTTTCACATCGTGTGATTGTTACGACCACAAACAATTGGAGTGACAACGCAGAAGCTTCAATGTTCAACCAACAACCACCCGTTACCAAAATAGATTTACATGATTTAGAAACCAGCCAAATAGATTGGTCGCAATACAAACCCGATCAAGCGCCAGTGTTGAAACCTAAGTTTGGCCCACGGCCACATCAAGAGACTGCAATCAATGCGGTTATAGCTGGCCTTAAAACCGAAGATCGCGGCAAGCTTATTATGGCATGTGGTACAGGTAAAACATTCACCAGTTTAAAAATTGCCGAACAGTTAGCCGGTAAAGGTAAGCGCGTCTTGTTTTTGGTTCCTAGCCTTTCCCTGCTCTCTCAAACCTTAACTGAATGGACTCAACAAAGCGTAACGCCGTTGCATAACTTTGCCGTTTGCTCCGATAGTGATGTGGGCAAGAAACGTAAAAAAGATGACGATGCAGTTCAAACCTTTGCACATGAATTGAGATACCCCGCCACAACACAGGCCGATAAGCTTGCACAAGAAATAGACAAACGGCACGACAATGCCCACATGAGCGTTGTTTACTCTACTTACCATTCAATAGATGTAATCAGCAAAGCACAGCACCAATTTAACTTAGCAGATTTCGACCTAATCATTTGCGATGAAGCCCACCGTACCACCGGCTCTAAATTTACTGGCGAAGATGAGAGTAATTTCGTAAAAGTCCATGATGGTGATTTTATCAAAGCTGCTAAACGCCTATACATGACAGCGACCCCTCGTATTTTTGGTGACAGCGCCAAAATTAAAGAAGAACAAGGCGAAGTTGCCCTGTTCTCTATGGACAACGAAAAACATTACGGGAAAGTATTACACACCATTAACTTTTCTGAGGCCGTTAGCCGTGGGTTATTGTGTGACTATAAAGTCATTGTATTAACCGTTGAAGAATCCCACATTAACAAACGCCTTCAAGGTCTATTATCAGACGAAAATAACAGTTTAAAAGTTGATGATGCCGCCAAAATTATTGGTTGTTGGAAAGCGTTAAATAAGCAAGGCATGGAAGCCGATTTAGGTGACGATACCAACCCTATGAAGCGCGCAGTCGCCTTCTGCCAAGTGATTGAACCTAACGCCAGCAAAGCAGCCAAAACTCATAAAGTAAGCTCAAAACAAATCTCGAACATGTTTCAAGAGGTTGTTGAAGCTTACCAAGAAGCTGAACTCGAACATGGCCGTGAACACGGAACGCTTTTCTGTGAAGCGTCTCATATCGACGGCAGCATGAATGCAACAGCCAAAGAGCAGCAGATTAATTGGCTAAAAGCCGATACTCCCGAAAATACCTGCCGAATCCTAAGTAATGTTCGTTGCTTATCTGAAGGTGTAGACGTACCCGCTTTAGATTCGGTTTTATTCCTAACCCCTCGTAACTCTCAGGTTGACGTTGTTCAATCCGTTGGCCGCGTTATGCGTAACGCACCGAATAAAAAGCTTGGCTATGTAATATTACCGGTTGTTATACCCACCGGCATGGAGCCACATGAAGCCTTAAACGACAACAAAACTTATAAGGTTGTATGGGAAGTGCTACAAGCACTTAGATCACACGATGACCGCTTTGATGCGATGATCAATAAGCTAGACCTCATTGGTAAAGACAACAAAAAAATGGAAGTTATCGCCATTACCGATGATGTTCAAAAACGCAGTGATAATACAAGCAAAAACAAGAAGAAAGGCAGCGACGCTAAAGGCCAATTTGGCATAGGTGAAAACCACCCAGATTATAAAGCACCTGAACAAGCGCAGCTTCAATTTGAAGTTGGGGAGTTAGAACGCGCCTTATATGCAAAAGTGGTTAAAAAGTGCGGCAACCGTAACCACTGGGAAACGTGGGCGAATGATATCGCCAAAATAGCCAATACCCATATTGACCGTATAACCAATATTGTTAACGACGATTCACACCCCGAAAGCCAAAAAGCCTTTAAGAGCTTTGCCGATGAATTGCGCGACGACCTAAACGACAGCATTACCGATGAAGAAGTAATCGAAATGCTCGCGCAACACCTTATAACCAAGCCGGTATTTGATGCTTTGTTTGAAGGCTATAGCTTTGCGAGTAACAACCCCGTTTCAAAAGCAATGCAACACGTTCTCGACGTACTAGAAGAACATCAACTCGATAAAGAAGCTGACACCTTAGAAAAGTTCTATGCCAGCGTAAAAATGCGCGCAGAAGGAATTAACAATGCTGAAGGCAAACAGAAAATTGTTGTTGAGCTATACGATAAATTCTTTCGCAACGCTTTCCCTCGTATGACGGAACGCCTAGGCATTGTTTACACCCCAGTGGAAGTGGTGGACTTTATCATTCACAGTGTTAATGGCTTACTTCAACAAGAGTTTGGTCAAACATTGGGCAGTGAAGGTGTGCACATTATTGACCCATTCACCGGCACAGGCACCTTTATTACTCGATTACTGCAAAGCGGCCTAATCAAAAAAGAGCAGCTTGCTCACAAATATAAAAATGAAATTCACTGCAATGAAATTGTATTGCTGGCTTACTACATTGCAGCGATAAACATTGAAGCGGTCTACCACGCTATTTTACATGACGGCGATAAAGTAAGGGAACACGCCTATGAACCCTTTGAAGGCATTTGTTTAACTGATACCTTTCAGCTTTATGAAAAGGAAGATCTTGTAAGTGAGTTATTGGCTGATAATAGTGATCGTCGAAATCGCCAAAAGAATTTAGATATACGCGTTATTATGGGCAATCCCCCGTATTCATCAGGGCAAACCAACGCTAACGATAATAATGCTAATATTAACTACAAAACCTTAGATGGACGTATTCGAGACACCTATGCGGCGCATTCGAAAGCAACCTTAAAAAACAGCCTTTACGACTCTTATATTCGAGCAATTCGTTGGGCAAGTGATCGCATAGGTACTTGCGGGGTTATAGGTTTTGTGACTAATGCAGGTTTTTTAGAAGCAAATGCATCTGATGGTTTACGAAAGTGCTTGAGTGAAGAGTTCAGCTCAATATATGTTTTTCATTTACGTGGCAATCAACGAACTTCTGGCGAGTTGAGCCGAAAAGAAGGAGGAAAAATATTTGGTAGTGGAAGCCGTGCTCCGATAGCCATAACAATGCTTGTTAAAAACCCCAATGCCGAAGCGTTTGGAAAAATCTATTTTCATGATATTGGCAACTATCTAACACAAAACCAAAAACTCGAGATAGTCGCTGACTTTAAGAACACAACGGAAATGACTAAAGCTGGTGTTTGGCGAATCATCAAACCAGACGTTCACCATGACTGGATTAATCAGCGAGACTCTACATTTAACAAATTCGTAAAAATAGGGGATAAAAAGGGCGAAAATAAAATTTCTATATTTTCAAATTATTCGAGAGGTGTCATGACATCAAAAGATGCTTGGCTGTTTAACTTCTCAGCTGAAAAGCTAACCACCAACGCTAGTGGTATGGTGAAATTCTATAATGAAGAACTAGAACGGTTTGTAAATAAAAATAACAATTTGAAAGGAAAAGATTTTTTTAGCCATGATCCAGCTAAAATTTCATGGGATGGTGAGTTATTAGTCAAATGCGAAAAAGGAAAGCGCATACAATTTGATAAGAAAAAAGTTATACCTTCAATTTACAGACCTTTTACCAAGCAATATTTTTACTCCGATAATGACGTAAATTTACGACTCTACCAGATGCCCAAGATTTTCCCAGCGGAATACCAAAATACCGTCATCTGGATTACAGGGGTTGGCGCATCAGTGCCATTCTCAACTTGGGCAAGTGACACTATTTGTAGTCTTCAACAAGGTCCCGCAGCAGTTCAACACTTCCCTCTCTACCTCTACGAAAAAATAGAAGATGATAAAATCGATTTTGGTGAAAGTGGTGAACTATTCACCAGTGAGCCCCAAGCTACTGACGACAATGGCTACGTGAAAAAAGACGGCATAAGTAATGAAGGCTTAACCCATTTCGAAAAAGCCTATCCAAATGAAAGCATCAGCAAAGAAGATATTTTCTACTATGTGTATGGCTTGTTGCACTCTCTTGAATACCGAGATTGCTACGCAGATAACCTAAATAAAGAACTACCACGAATCCCCTGTGTTAAAACAGCGAATGGCTTTTGGGGCTATTCTCAGGCCGGACGGGACCTTGCCGAGCTTCACTTAAACTATGAAACTGTTCAAAAGCATCCTGTAACTTTAGATTGTGGCAAGCGCGCTATATCAGAACTCAGTGCGCAAGAGTATTACGTTAAAAAGATGAAGCACCCTAAGGTTAAAAACGATGAAGGCAAAAGCGTTAATGACCTTAGCACCGTAATCTATAACGAATTCATCACAGTGCGAGATATTCCTATAGAAGCCTACGAATACGTTGTAAATGGCAAACCCGCTATTGAATGGGTTATAGAGCGCCAAGCTGTTACCACGGATAAAAAGAGCGGTATTGTGAACGACGCTAACGACTGGGCAATTGAAACCATGAACAACCCGAAATATCCTTTGGAGCTTTTACAACGAGTAATCACCGTTAGTTTAGAAACGATGAAAATAGTGAAAGACCTACCTAAGTTGGATATTGATTAATAAAAGAAGGAAGTAGCATGAACATATGGGGCATACATATGGGTGAAAAGGTAGGTGCTTCACCCATCGACAACAAATACATTGCAATTGGCTGGCATCAGTTAGGTAATTTAGATCAATATGCGAACTCGCGGGATGAACTTAAAGACGCTCTAAGTCTTACTTACCCTAACATCAAAAAAGGCGCTATCCCTCAAAATGCAGGTGTCCTATTTCGATTCGTCAATGAAATGAGAGAAGGCGATATCGTTGTTTACCCATCAAAAGATAGAGATGTGAACATTGGCCGCATAGTTGGCGAGTATATCTATGTTGAAGACAATGAATACGACTACCCCAACCAAAGAGCGGTTGAATGGATTGGCAGCTTTTCTAGAAATGAGTTCAGCCAATCTGCCTTATATGAAATTGGCTCTGCCTTAACACTTTTTTCGGTTAAAAGTCATGCCAATGAGTTTTTAAGTAAAGTCGGGCTCACTATCGAAAGCGAAAAAACCGCCGATAGTGAAATTGAAGTTATCGACGATGATAGTGTGACCGAAAGTATATCCAATCAAGCACAGCAAACTACTGAAGACTTCATAATAAAACAGCTAACTAACAATTTGGACGGTTACGAGTTTGAACATTTTGTTGCACATATGTTGGAGTGTATGGGCTATAAGGCGCGAGTGTCGTCAAAATCAGGAGACGGAGGGGTTGATGTAATCGCCCATAAAGATGAACTAGGCTTTGAGCCACCAATTATTAAAGTACAGTGTAAAAAATCTATAAACTCCAATGGCGAGCCTGAGGTAAATCAGCTATTAGGGGCACTTGGGGAGGGGGAATACGGGCTTTTTGTAAACTTAGGCTCTTATTCCAGGCCCGCTCGATTACTAGAGAGAAATAAAGCTAAATTACGATTAATTGATGGCGATGAACTGGTTGATCTGATATTGGAAAACTACGCCAAACTGTCACCCAAATACAGGGTGCTATTACCTTTAAAACAGATTTATGTGGCTGATTTATCGTAGATATTTTTAAAAGGAACTTAAAGCATGGCGGCACAATACTCAAATAAGCAGTTTTTCAGAAAAACACCAAATACTTATCTTAGCCAGTATTTTGCCGCTAAAAACGTTTTAGCAGACCTTAACTTGGCTGATTTCAAGGAAACGGACGTTGAACCTATTCAATTAGCTCTTAACACTCTACCCGATAGCGAAGTAGCGAGCATTGAGGCTGAATTTCAAGATATAAGCGCTCTTGCATGCGAAGGAGGTATTGCGGCCTTAGTAGACGAAGCCGCCTTCTTCAATGACAAGCCATTTATTGAAAGCATTGCTGATATTGATGGTTTTCATGCCAAAGCCATTTGGGCATTTTTGCACAAACCACAATATTGGCGGGGAGCTTCACGTTTTTTACATGCTGACAACGTGAGTGCGTCATATTGGAAGAAACGCCATGATTTACCTCATGTTTCGCCACTGGTTGAAACCGAAAACATAGAGGCTTTAGCTGAGTCCATTAGTGAATATTTTCATACTAAAGAAGGTCGAGGTAAAAACTGTATTGTTGAACCTTATCGCCGCAATGATAAAGAGTATTTCTTTGCCTACCCTGAAGACTTCGCACAATCAGCCATTGAATGGGTAGGTGGTTCACTTAAAAATCAGGCTCACCACCCCGCTTTTGAAATTATATTTGTATACAGTGAAAGTGAAGGCTCACTCGATATTTACGCACCGCGAAACACTAAAGCTATTGAAGACCTTCAGGCCATGTTTGCGAAGCATATTCTTAACTTAGGCACATTGAGCAAAGGCAAAATCGATAAGCGCGTATATGAGCTTGCGCCGGTGGTTGAACAAGACTTCAAATTTCAGATTGAACCAACTTCAGGTATTGCACGGGTATTGGTGGCACGGCTTAGAGTGACACTGAAGAATGACAACAAAAAGCGCATCATAGTTGAGGCCGATGCCTATAAGAACGAAAATGCGGTTTATGACCTGTTGGCCGAATTGAAGTTACCTCCTTATTTTGTTACCCAAGTTACCATCAAGGTCATATTTGAGCCCATTGGCAACGCAAAAGCTAAGACAAAGAGCGTTAATATCACCTACCCCAATTCATGCGCTTTGAACCACGACGGAAACGATTTAAAAATTCGCCAAATGCTTGCCCAATCGGGCTTAGAACCAAAAGCATTGGAAAAATAAGCCACTATGGATATTCATATCATTCTTAGCACCTTGATAACTTGTTTAAACGACTCACAGAAGCCCGTTTACATTGGTTATGATGAAGTGCAAGAATGGCAAGAAAGTGCTCTAGAAACCCTAGTAAACAGCAAGTTACTCACAAAAACTATAGTTGCCCAATCGCTTCAATGTTTTGGCTGTGAAAACCACTGTTATATGCCTATAGATTACTCAGAATCACACGATAGAGCTTTTATTGTTTGCGATGACCCAGAAAAGCAAAGCCAAATGGGGCGAATAAACATACCTTTAGAGCGGCTTGCCCAGTGGCAAACCAGTGCAAAACTATTTGCAAAGGCCTTAATCAAGCTGCTGAGGCTAGAGACTAAACCCGAATTCAACAGTGTCAGCAGCTTTTATTCTCTAGGCTTTGTAAGGGGCATTAAAGGGCGGCGTATTGCGAGCCTAAACACTCACCCACTCGAACTTGTCATAAATCACAATCACCAAGCCTTAATTGAGCTAATTTACTTTGAAAACGGCAGTCTTACGATTGACCTGAACTCCTTAAAGCAGTTGGCCAATGCCGATCCTCATAAGGGCAAAAAATACGACCCTAACGTGGACCGCCAACTTGAACGCAAGCAAAAAACCCAAGCCATGTATAAAGATTGGCAAGATGCCTATCTCAAGCTTTCTAAATCCGACCCAACTAAGCCCGACTCTTGGATTGCAAATCAAATATCAAAACAGGACATAGCACAGGGAAAGTCACCCGAAACAATACGAAAGAACATGAAATAATCCAAATAATTGGGCGGAAATTTTGCGCACAACTAACCCTTTGATTTCGTTGAATATTTCGGCCAATCCTCGCCTATCACTACCAAGTTTTTTATACAAAAAACGCCTTCTGCCTGCATAGTTCGGCACTAAGTAACTGAAAGCCAGACCCTATTTTCGCCCAAATCGCACAGTCACGATTCAACCTCATTCCTAAGAACGACCATGAGGTTTCACAATGACACACACTATTTTAAGACTTCCCGAAGTAAAAACACGTACTGGCCTTTCACGCAGCAGCATTTATTTGCGCATGGCAAACAATGAGTTTCCTAAACCTATTTCGCTTGGTGGGCGCGCTGTAGGGTGGGTCGAGCATGACGTAGATGACTGGATTGTAGAACGCATTGAATTAAGCCGGTTAAACGACCATGAGTAATTACAATCCTAATTTGGTGAAAATAAACCGTAGCTATACCTTTGAGGAACTAGCAACGGTTTATGGTATCCATAAAAACACCGTTGCCAGTTGGGTGAAAAACGGTTTGCCATGCCTCAAAGATATGCGCCCGTTTCTTATTCTGGGTGCAGAAGCTAAGGCCTATTTACAAAATAAACGGGGACAAAACAAGCAAAAATGCAAGCCGAATCAATTGTATTGTATGCGCTGTAAAGCACCCAAAATGCCCCTCGACAACTTCGTTGAATATTCGCCTATGACAACCACCAAAGGCCTATTAACCGGCTTCTGCAGTCACTGTGATTGTGTTGTGAATAAGTTTATTGGGGTGAAGAGTTTAAAAGACTATTCCAATATTTTTGACTTAAAAATCCCGATAGCAGCAAACAACATAAACGATAGTAACAACCCTCTCTAAAACAGTGACATTGATAAGTGAGTTATTCCTATGAAAAAGTACAACGCAAACAACGAACGAATTAAACGAAAATACTTAACTTTTTTGAAGCAGGCGAAGGGGCAAAATGAAGCCTCTATCGACACCGTGGCTAAGGCCATTATTCGTTTTGAAGAATACAATCAATTTAAGGATTTCAAAGCCTTTCATTTTCAACAAGCGATTAACTTTAAAGCATATCTTGCTAAACAGAAAAACCTTAACACGGGGCAACCACTTAGCCTTGCAACCTTGCATGGAACCACTCGCCATTTAAAAGCATTCTTTCAATGGCTATCGCAAGAGGTCGGCTATAAATCGCGAAT
Source organism: Reinekea sp. (assembly GCF_046710285.1). Classification (GTDB taxonomy): domain Bacteria; phylum Pseudomonadota; class Gammaproteobacteria; order Pseudomonadales; family Natronospirillaceae; genus Reinekea. The sequence continues at coordinate 2,586 of NZ_JBKEGY010000009.1, read as the reverse complement.
AAAGTACTCAGATGCCGAATACTTTAATATTTCCGAAAAAGAAACCCGCACCGCTAAAGCAAAGCGTCAAAAGCCGGTGGCGACCATTGAACAAATAAAACATACCCTAAACCTAATGCCGTTTGAGACTCCAATTCAAAAACGTGATAAAGCCATAATCGCGTTTACTTTGCTTACTGGTGCGCGGGATAGTGCCATTGCTTCACTAAAACTAAAACACGTCGATTTAAGTACCGATATGCTCTATCAAGATGCACGGGAAGTTAATACCAAGTTCAGTAAAACCTTTCACACCTACTTTTTCCCTGTTGGCGATGAGGTTCGAGCTATTGTTGATAACTGGATAACCTACTTAAAAAATGATCTTTTGTTTGGCAATGAAGACCCGCTGTTCCCAAAAACCGAAATAGGACTTAGCAAAGCTTCAAACTTTGAAGCAACGGGGTTATCTAAAGATCATTGGAGTAGCGCGGCAACCATTCGTAAGATATTCAAAGCAGCATTTACTGCCGCCGATCTACCCACGTTCAACCCCCATAGCTTTCGCAATACCTTAGCCGCATTAGGTGAGGCCTTGTGTCAATCGCCCGAAGAGTTCAAAGCATGGAGCCAAAATTTAGGCCATGAGGGCGTGCTAACAACGTTCTATAGCTATGGTGATGTTCAAGTAAGTAGACAGGCCGAACTGTTTAAACAATTCAAAGAGCCTAGGACAAGCGCTGCCAACCCTTCCGTTACTGAGTTAGCTAAGGCTTTAGCAAAAGAAATGGCAACTCAACATGCTTAATTGGCGGCCTTCACAAGTGAAAGGGATTTTTTACTGGCTAAACTCATATTACCGGCTGCGGCTTTTTCAATATATTCACTCCACCAGCACATCATGGGAATACGGCGCTTTATGTATTCAGAACGGTTATAGGCATTTCGTACTTCATTATCACCAACGTGAGCAAGCGCGGCTTCTACAATATCACCATCAAAGCCTTGTTCGTTTAGAGTAGTACTCGCTAGCGACCGTAAACCATGTGCAACTAACTGCCCATCAAACCCCATACGCTTAAGAGCAACGTTGGCGGTAGAGGCATTCATGTGTTTGTGGAAGTTTCGATCTGAAGGGAACACAAAAGGTGATTTACCGCTAATTGGTCGCATTAACTCAAGTAACGCGAGGCTTTGAGGCGATAACGGCACGGCATGGGCTTTCTTTTTCTTCATTCGCTCTGCCGGTATGTTCCATAGGCCATTGTCTAAGTCTAATTCATCCCATCGTGTGCCAGCGGCTTCACTTGGCCGAACCATTGTATGCAATTGCCATTCAATCAAACAACGGGTGGTTATTTTGATACTCGCAACCGATAGAGCCGCCATGAGTGTGGGTAGTTGATCTGGTTTTAACGTTGGTAAGTGCTTCTTAACTGGCGTTTGGAAAGCTTTATTTATACCTGTTAAAGGGTTGGCTTGAAGTAAGCCGGTATTCACTGAATAAACCATAATTTCATTTAAACGCTGACAAAGCCGTTTTACCGTTTCAAGACTACCACGCATAGCAATAGGTTTGATTGTATCTATCGTTTTTATCGCTGAAATTTTGTGTATAGGTAATTTGCCCAGTGTTGGAAATATGTGAAGTTCTAGTGAACGCCAAGTATCTTGCGAGTGGCTTTCTGATACTGTGCTCTTCTTAACTTCAAGCCATTGGGCGGCAATGTGCTCAAGAGTGTTGCTATTCGCAGTGGCGTTTTTCAGCTCTAATTCGGCACGGTGTTCTTTTGGGTCAATATTTTGAGCGAGTAGCGCTTTCGCGGCGTCTCTTTGTTTTCGAGCTTCAGCTATCGATACGCTAGGGTAACTACCAAAACTAAGCGTGGTTCGCGTCTTTGTGAATGGACGGTAGTAATCTAAAAACCAGAGTTTTGATCCGTTAGGTTTAACTCGAAGTTGTAAACCACCCCCATCAGACAACTTATAAACTTTGTCTTTCGGTTTAGCTTGTTTAACTTCAGTATTTGTAAGGGGTTTAGTGATTCTAGCCATTTTAGGGGTACCAGCTTTAACGATTCCTATACAGTACCCCTAAACGTACCCCTAAAACAATAGGATTCTATTAGACCCCATAGAACCTTACAGGCACAAAAAAGCCCAACAACCTAGGGTTTATCGGGCTTTCAGGGATGTTTGAGCATTACCTAAAACATCATATTGGTGGAGGCGGCGGGAATCGAACCCGCGTCCGCAAATCCGCCACTCGCGGTCCTACATGTTTAGTCACTTCTTTAATTTACCCTTGCCGTTACCGAAGGACAGGTGCGACTCGGGGAGCCAGGGATTAAATTGTCGGTGATCCGGCCTTGGCAACCTTTTCACTTATCTTGAATATTTGACAGTCAGTAGGCCCGTTCAAGCACAGACCAGTGACCGCCGGATCCGAGGATCCAGTTTTGAAGAATTATGCGGCTAGCGCGTAACCTTCGAAGTTGTCATCATTTGCAACTATTAGTTTGCAGCTTTCGATTTACGTGTTTCGCTACCAACACGACATGCACCTGGAGCTTAGTAATCCACGTCGAAGCCAGGTCGCCCCCTTTA
>NZ_JBKEGY010000008.1:0-133188 GCF_046710285.1 Reinekea sp. | reverse complement strand
GAATTATTCATTATATTTTTAATCAAATACGTACTATTGTGCGTACTTAATTACCTAAATGACTATAACGTGAAACATAAAACAATCGTCAATGGACAATACTTAGTCCTAATGTCTGCTTTTTTTTATGGCTTGAACCCATTTTTTGCGCAACTGCTATTTAAAGAAGGTTTAGATCCAGCAATGGTGAGCCTATATCGCTTTATTCTGCCTGCCATATTTTTTGCATTCTTCTTACGCACGCCATCTGATAACTGGCCCGAGGCGCTTCGAACATTAGTGTTGGGTATTGCCAGTGGCATTGCCATATTTAGTTATTTTCATGCCTTAGACACAATTCCAGCAGCAACCGCGATACTTATTTACTACAGCTACCCGGTGTTTAGCGTGTTGATAGGATGGGCTGTGTTTAACCGAAGGCCATCTCAGAATGCACTGATATCGGCAGCCTTGGTTGCTATCGCCGCATCGCTAACTGTTAGACCCGAAACGCTTCCGGCAGGGTCTTTGGTGTCGTTATTGGCCTGCTTTCTTGCACCGATCACCGTTGCAACTCAAGTTCAGTATTTGTCTAACCCAAAACAAACTTTGCCCACTAGCAATAGAATGGCATGGATGACCATTGGACACATTGTCGTGCTGTTGCCGATTGCACTGTGGCTAGCACCTACACAACTTTTTCCTGTTTCCTCAATTGGATTCATGGCTGTACTGGGTATTGCCGTACTCGCAGCGGCTATTCCACAAATTTTATTTATGATTGGCGCACCAAGGTCTTGTGCAAACAAGAATGCATTAACCGGGTCGTTAGAATTAGTCGTGGCTTTGCTCACCGGAGCCGTGTTACTGGGTAAAAACCTAGATCGACTCGAGGTGACCGCGATGGCGTTAATTGTTTTGGCTTTATTTATCAAAGAAGTTAACGTTAGAGTAAGCCCTGATAGAGCACCTAAGCAGGGTTCAGCGACCCATCGCTTGAAATTTCGGTCGCCGTAAACCCGTCCATGGGGGCTTGATTGAAACATCCATGTTTCAAACACCCAAATTCCAAGCAATGGGCCGCTTCTAAATTATGGCAACGCTGTGAACTGATATAAATAAACGGGCGACTTGTATAGACCATTCAACTGCAATGTTTTGATGGGTTGATGTGCGGGTAATGCAAAGTTATTGCTGACCAAATAACTTGTCTGCCCACTTTGATCGCCAATTTTTTTAGCTAGCATTTGCATTCCCTCAGGGTACAAATAACACACAATAACCGAAGCACTGGTCAAGTCAGCCTGTAAGAAGTTTTTCCGATATAGCTGCACATTGGTTAACCCGAATAGGTTTTTCAGTATAACCGTCATAAACCACGGCACCACCGACAATTCAAACCCGACTATTTGCCTGTGCGGATATTTCTTAGCCAACGGAATCAGCAGATTGCCCCAGCCACTACCAAGCTCAAAAATAGGACCTGTTTCTGTGCCGGTTTCTTCGATTAGTTGCAACATAGCTTGACGTGCTTTTTTAGAGCTGGGCATGGGTGAGATGCCAGATATGAGAGTGCTCCAGACAATTGAAAGGAGAATGAGGATTGTGATGGTAAGTAGGGTTGCATAGAAAAATTCTGTGGATGGCATTAAAATCAACCCTCTATTCTAGATTGTAATAGGCTTTTAAGTTCCCAGCTCAGGCAATGCAAACACAGACCTAATTCTAACGCTCAAAGCCGCGCAATGGTAACGCCTTAGCTTGTAGCCAATTCTCTTTAGCATACTCACTTGTGCCATCGGTAACGTGCAAAGTATAGGCTTGTCGAGATTTGGCTGACCGATTTGGAGCACTATAATGTGGTAACTTACCATGGAAGATAATTAAACTACCCGCTTTCACTTCAACAAACTGACCACTATCTTCAGTAGGCCAGGGTGTATCATCTAGGCGAACCATAGTTGTTTGCTTACCATCTAAATTAAAACGCTCTCTAAGCGGCCCAGTATGACCTTTAGGCTCAACCCACAAGCAGCCATTTTCAAGTGTCGCATCTTCCATCGCAAACCAGAGGGTTATAACACTTTGTGGCGTGGTATAAAAAAAACTCGCATCTTGATGCCAATTAATGACACCACCAATATTCGGTTGCTTAAAAATATACATCGATTGGCGAATTTCAGGTGCCTGCATACCAAGATCATGAAGAATATCGCCCAACAGTTTTTGATGACTAAACCGACTAAACACAGGGTCTAGTTCGTGCAAGGCGTGTCCAATTTTGTTGATACATAATCGTCTATCTTGAACCAACGCTCCTTGATCATTAAAAGCATCTTCCTCAAAAAAACACTTAATTTGTTCTGCTGATTCAAGAAAGTAAGCATCATCACTACGATCGTTATCATTGGTGGTAAAGACATGAGCTTCGCCTTCTTCTGCCCATTGGTCGACAAATTCACCCGCACGCTTTTTAACCGCCGCTATTTCATCCAAAGGAAAAAGCTCATTAAGAACGACAAAACCTTGTTCATGGTAATGTTGGATTTGTTTCGCAGATAACATTTTTTTACCTCTGAGGAATAGATTTGACTGTATAGATTAACGTTTGTTTTTATTTATAGTAGGTTATCAGCCATAGGTAGTCGAGGTTAGCATTTAAGCTTAATTTTAAAAAAACCTCTATATCAATCGTATGTTTTATCTACGGTCTATATATGTCGCCATTCCGGGTGGCAAACCAATTGTGCTGAACATTACTAACTTTTCACACGCTCGAGTCATTGCTACGAATAGCATTCGGCTAACCGTTTCATGAACATTGCTATCTTCACCTTCAGGCAATCTAGCAGAGGTCACTTTACTCAATAAATCACCCAGCCCTATAACAAATACAATACCACTTTCCATTCCAGTACAGCTGTTTAAACTGAGCAACTTAATTTTACTATCGGCTTCTAGCTGTGCTTTATTTCTATCGTTAAGATTTATGACGCTGCTTAAACCAATCCTGCTTTCTATAGCATTGCTCACTACATTTAGATTATGTGTACCTGCATTAACAACCATAATTTGATCTTTGAGAACTCCCTTTTTGAGAATCACTTCAATTTCATTTACTAGTTGCCGCAACTCATCTTGAGGGTGAGATGGTTGTATTAAAACGGGTTTGCTGCCTGAGCGCATGTTTTCAAAATCAGGTACCAAATAGTCTTCACCTTTAGTACCAAAAGTATCAATTAAACTATATGCAGCGGACATGATTTCGAATGTGGTTCTGTAAGCCTTTTCAAGTTTCCTTGTACGCCCGACGACGTTAATTCCTGATTTCTTCCAGCTCAAACGCGCCTTAAGAAAGCCCTGGTTCGGGTCTGCACTTAAAAATAGAAGCCCATTAGAAGGTAAAGTTTTTTTAACCAATGAAAACCAAGAAGGCGAAAAAAACTGTGCTTCATCAATTAACACATGATCATAAGGCCAAATAAAATCGTTATAGTCCTGAGTTTCACACAGTTTTTTTATATAAAGACTTGGTAGATAACCATTCGTTATACTAGAAAGCGCATCACAAGCGGCACCATAAATATGCCACACAACCCTACGCTCACTCTCTGGCATTGAGAAACCCCTGCCAGCCCTATCAGCTAATAAATAGTCATCTAAATTAGATATAAAATTTTCATTAATAAAATCAATTTCTTCAGCCAATTGTTTTGTATCTATGCGATTAGGTAGCTTTACATTCAATTTAGCTATAACACTATTAATGCGTTTTTCGATTTCCGTGATAGAAAATATTGCCTTAAATGGGGCTTCACCGGAGCCCTTAAAAGCCCTAGCTGCAATACCCATTGCATATTGATGGAAAGTTTTAACATCAACATGCCCACTTATCTCACCTATCTTAGCTTTTTGAATACGTGATTTTATGGCTTCCATAACAGGACGATTATGCACCAAAACTAAGGCCTTCTTGGTTGGATGCAACCTGGAGTACAATACGGCTCTATTGATGAGTACCAACGTTTTCCCGCTGCCAGCAACACCATTAATTAGCCTCGTACTAAAACCGGTAGCTTCGGTCTCATCTTCAGGTGTCAACAAATCTAACCGTGAAATGGTCTCTTGCTTATAGTCTAGAAATACATCCTCAAGCACTGCATCTGTATTCGTTTCTAAAGCCAAATGGACTGTATTGGCTTTTTTCCACACAAAACTCTCTGAAAAAATGGCTTTCTTAATTTTCTGATGTCGGCGCCGCCCATATTTAACGCTGTTTTCGGCAACGAGTGTATGTATGTCATCACAGAACTGGGAAAGTTTATATTCGAAAACGTTTTCGTGCTGTCTTGTATTATCGCTGAACATGTCAGGTCCAGAGGGAGTTAGTACAACAAGTTTAAGTGCGCTATATCCATCCATCTCACTAATCGTTGAGTTTAATCGCTTGAATCGCTTCACATCCTCTTCTGTAGGGTAACGTTCACCAACACTAATGAGCAACCACGTGTAGTCCGGTCCCTCTAGAACAATGTCAGATACCTTTTTATCCTCTACCAATGATAATCGTACAATGTAAGCATCAGACAGTTTTTCCAAGGCTCGTTTCAATTTACCTTGATCAAAGATTAATTTCTCAAAATCATTGTCGATAAACATAGCCATCGTCAGTAAACCTCATATTCGCTAGCAGATTCAATAAAACTCTTGTACGAGTTAACCAAATTTTCAACGACTACTTCGTCAGCATTAAATTGAATAGCACGACTGATTTTTGGTCCAATAAAAACGAGCTTAGTCTTTGCCCGAGAAATTGAGACATTAAGCCGTTCCGCTTGAAAGAAAAAGGTTGCTATATTTTTCATGAACAATGCCTCATTTGAGCACATTGATACAACCACCATCTCACGTTCTTGGCCTTGCATTCGTTCTACCGTATCAACAACAACTTTTGACCTTACCGGTAAGCCTTCTCTTTTCAGTGCTGATTTTAATAGGGAACGAATACGGCGCGCATGTTTTCTATAGGGTGTTACCACCCCAATTTCATGCTCCGCTAAACCAGCCTTAACAGCATCAATAATTATATTTACTACCAGCTCAGCTTCTAAGTGATTCTCTACTCGGCAGTTAACCCCAGGGCTTTCAATAAAGGCAATATCGGCAGCATTAGTTTTTAGAAACTCATAACTGGGCTCATGTTCAAGTTGGAATTGACGGTTTTTATTATCACCTGCAGAAACTAGCTTGCCCGCGTAGTATTCAATACTAGGCCACTTAGAAATAGCTGTATTCATTCGATATGTTTGAGACAGCATGACATTTGTTTTTTTGGCAAGGTCAGTTAATTTCGAAAATATAGAGTGGCTTTCACCCGAAATCACCGATTTAGACAACACAACCGGCGGAAGCTGCTTATGATCCCCCACGAAAATGTATCGTCTAGCCTTACGCATTGCCATTAAGGCCAATGGCGCAGTAATTTGGCTAGCCTCATCAAAAATAACTACGTCGAACTCGTAGTTTTCCATGCGGCTGGTACAGGTTGCAAAAGGTGTCGCGCCGACAACATAACCATTATCAGGGCGGTCTTGCCAGTCTTCCAATTTGCCAAACAGCGTAACGCTGTTGTCTAAACCTTTTTTGGTATTGGGGGCACCTACCTTAACAACGGGTACACCTTCGGATGCTATTTTGTTAAGCGCATTATTAATGGCCATGTGGGTATGGGAAGTTACAAATACCTTACTGCCACGTTCAACCAACAAACGTGTAATTAAACTAATGACCTTCGTTTTACCCGTGCCCGGTGGCCCCTGAATACAGCAGGCAATATGCGCAGCTAGCGCGTAACCTACAGCGTCTGCTTGTTTTTCATTTAAACCTTCATTTTCGGCAATGTCACCTATGGTTTCAAACAAGGGCTCATCGAACGCATCTAAATTTAGTTGACCCGCCAGCATAGGCAATAATATTTTTTGGCCTATTTCTTTATCGGCAATGTCATTCAAGGCTTTTTCAAAAAACGGCGTTAAATCCATACCGTCGACATCGATATATAGGTCGCCGCTTGCTGCCCGCAGTGTTTGAACGTCTACATCTTCAGCGCGTAACAGCCATTCGCCATCGTACTCGGCCTCTATACTTGCTTGCTTCAAAAGTACACCTTGTACAGGGTCACCCGTGTGGATTCGAACCATATCTCCTTCACGAAAGCGGGATTCGTTTTCACCCAAGGTGACGACAACGGTACTGGCATTTTCGACTTTTACGGCTATTAGCTGTTGAGTTTCACCGGAGTTGATCTTTTCTGCCAACGGCTTAGACCATACTTCTCTGAGCTTTTCAAAGTTGGCATCTTGTTCTTGATACACAAAGTCAACTAGGTTTTTAAACACCGTCTGCAATGACATGATTAGTAATCCTCATCGAGTAAAAATTGGTTTCGGTTATCTCGAATCTACCCTTATAATCCTTTTAGATCATCCCTCATAAAACCAATATTAGTTGACCACTACAGTTTGTGGATGCCCCTGAACCAAAAGCTCTCTAAAACCCACTATAAAATACATCCACATACTGTTTCATTTTATCGGCGATGCGCGGAATTACTTTTTTACGTTGCATCAACGTCGGTTTAGCTGCCATGGCTTCTACAATTTCTTCACGGAGCGGCTCTTGATTGCTGGTTATCATACGTTCAACCAGTGATTTGAATGACTCGCTTATTAGGTTTTCTTCTTCGCAGACTATTTTTAGCTGTTCGTCTTTTTGGTCTTCCCAGTAACTATCAAATGCCTCTAAGACTTGCTCTTCGGTATCTAAGCCATCTAAACTTTGTTTGATAAAGTTTTCAATAAGATCCTGCTTGTTACGCAGCTCTGGTGACCCTCCCAGTAAATCCATGATGGATTTGTATTGGTATTCGTAATCTTTAGCCGTATCTGCATTTGCTAGACTAGAGATTAGGTTAAGGATGTACTTAACATTGATTTCATCTCGGGCTATCAGCTCTAGCTCAAAGTCTACTTCTTCCAGTATTGAGGCTTTCTGCGTTTTATTATCTGTTTTAACCTTGTCATACAAGTCTAAGTATTTGCTCTTGTAGTCTTCAAATTCTTGCTCATCCATTTTTAACTTGTCGAATTCAAAATCGGCAAAGCTTTCTAGAATATTGCGCAGGCGGATAAGCTCGCGGAAGGCTTGCACAAACTCTAGTTCGGCGTCTTCGTCTTTAAGGTCGTCTATGTCTTCGAAATCTGGGCAGATAGCCTTCATCTCGAAGTAGGCTTTGTTGAACAGTTTCACGAAGTCTTCAAACGGCGGCATGATTACCGTTTCTTTCGCATCTTTATTACTAAACAAGGTCAGGGCGTCATCCGTGGCTTTTTTCAAGTTACGGAAGCTAATGATATTACCTTGAGACTTTTGCTCATTCAGAATACGGTTGGTACGCGAATAGGCTTGTATTAGGCCATGATGCTTTAGGTTTTTATCTACATACAGGGTATTCAGGGGTTTACTGTCAAAACCGGTTAAGAACATGTTTACGACTAGCAAGATATCGACCTTACGGTCACGTACTTTTTTAGAGATGTCGTTATAGTAATTATAATAAGATTGGCTGTCTTTGGTGGTGTAAGCCGTTCCAAACATCTGATTATAGTCACCAATGTACGATTCAAGCTTGTCGCGGCTATGCGTAAAGGTTTGGCTGCCATAGGCCGCTTGCTCTTGGGCTATCTGATTTAAATCGACTCCGTCTACTTCTTCTACCCCATCTAAAAATCCATTGGCTTCTGGGTCGTCTTCGTTGGCACTGTAAGAGAAGATGGTGGCAATTTTCAAATCGTGTAAGCCTTCTTCTTTTTTGCGCTTAAATAGGTCGTAATACTTGATTAACGTATCCACACTGCTCACACAGAACATACCCGTGAAGTTTGGATAGTTGGTTTTGTGTTTATGGTGGGCAATGATGTAGTCGGTAATTTTTTCTAGGCGGCGTTCATCGTCTAGCAATTCTTTGGTATCGATGCCTTCTACTTCGATGTCCATTTCGTTTTTGCTGTCGACTTTTTTATAGCGCCCCACATATTCCACGGAAAACTTGAGTACGTTTTCATCTTTTATTGCATCTACAATGGTGTATTTGTGCAGGCACTTATCGAACAGGTCTTTCGTGGTGTATTTACGGCTGGCCTTGGTATGAGCGTTATCCACAAAGATTGGGGTGCCGGTAAAACCGAACATTTGGTTGTTTTTAAAGAACGAGACAATGCTTTGGTGGGTATCACCAAACTGGCTGCGGTGGCATTCGTCAAAGATGAATACAATGCGCTTGTCTTTTAAGCCTTCCATTTTTTGGCTATAGCGCTTCTTGGTGATGGCGTTATTGAGCTTTTGAATGGTGGTGACAATCAGCTTGCTGTTGCGAGTATTGGTGTTGTGCTTGGAAACATAAGTATCGGTAAACTGCTGCACCAGCACATTGGTTTTATCGGTGCTGTCGACACAGCCTTTTGAAAAGGCATTGAATTCTTTACTGGTTTGGTAATCAAGATCTTTACGGTCGACCACGAATACCACCTTGTGAACCTCGGGTGAGGCCGTTAGCAGTTGAGCGGTTTTGAAGCTTGTTAATGTTTTACCGGAGCCAGTGGTATGCCAGACGTATCCATTCCTGCCTTCGCCCACTTCCTTGATACTGCGTTGGCCGTGCTCATCGCTCGCATCATTTAGTGCATCTAAACTCAGCACGTTCTGAGCTTGCCGCCTTGTCTCAAGATCGTGGCCTGTGGCAGGTTTTTTTGCTTTAGGCGGGTTCTCAACCCGATCAATAATGGCCTCTGTGGCGTATATTTGATACGGGCGCATGACCATTAAAATTTTATCCGCTTCGTTTTGTACGATGTAGCGGTTAAACATTTTGTTTAGGTGTTTTTGATTAAAAAACTCGCGGGTAAAATCGGCTAGCTTGGTATGGCGGTTATTTTCTTCATCGGCCCAATAGAAGGTTTGCTTAAAGCTTTGTTTTTTATAGTTGGCGTAATATTTGGTATTGACACCATTAGATATCACAAACATTTGAACGTATTGAAACAAACCGTAGCTGGCCCAATAGCTGTGGCGTTGGTAACGCTGAATTTGGTTAAAGGCTTCTTTCATCTCTAAGCCACGGCGTTTTAGCTCTACCTGCACCAGCGGTAAACCGTTTACCAAAATAGTCACGTCATAACGGTTTTTAAAGCGGCCCTCTACGGTAACTTGCTGGGTGGCTTGCCACTGGTTAGCCGTATGGTCTTCGTGTAAGAAGCGCACATAGCCTTCAGTGCCGTCGTCTTTATCGTATTGAAAGCGATCCCTTAGAGTTTTGGCTTTTTCAAAGATACTGCCCTTGCCTAAATGGTTCAGCACCTGCTTAAATTCAGCTTGGCTTAACTGTACGCCATTGAGCTTTCCAAGCTGGCTTTTTAAATTAGCAAGCAGGCTAGCCTCGTCAGTGACGCTGACTAACTCAAAGGCTTGCTGCTGTAATTGTTTAAGCAGCTCACTTTCTAAAACGGCTTCGGGCTGAGTGGCCATGGTTCTCCTTAACGCTTAATTCTTTATGCTTACAATCTTTATTCTTAACGTCTAAACAGTGCTCAGCGGCTAAGTGTGACCATGACCGCTGTTTCTATTGGCTGTTAATGCGCCATCTAAAACCTATACAAACATCTGTTGTAGCAAGCCTTGCTTGTAGGTTTGGGTTTGTTCAATTTGTTGTTGGGCTAGATTGATTTTTTGGTCAACAGACTTAACAAAATCGACTAACTTGATTCGCTCTTCTTCACAAGGGACTTTTATAGGCAACGCGAAAAAATCACCAGATGTGATATTCATTCGATCATGTCTTGCACCAAAGTTAGCGATACTATTCATGTATCGGTGCCATAAAGTTGTACGGAAGAATATCTCTAAGAAATCAAACAAGTCAGGTTCTTTAAATCGAAACACTGTATAAAGTGGTGACATGACACCCTTACCAATATGATTTCGTTTTATAGGTCCCACCGGAGCATGAACCGAAATCCTTGGGTTATATACAAAATCATCTTTTTCAACCACGCCATAGTTGGTCAGGTTATTTTCGTTGGCGATATCTTTATCAAAGTAATCGAGCTGATTCACAATGCCGTGCTTTGCAGAGTTAGTTAGTACACTTTTAACCGCGTCATCAGCATTCTTTTTCGTCACTTTATCGGCCAACTCTGACAGGTGTTTCACCTCCCAATCCGGAAAGTCCTGCCCATTATCATCTTTAAAACGCAGTTGCTGGCTAAACAGCTGCTGCATGATGCCTTTTTTGTATTGCACCAATTGTTCGTGCTTTTGTTTTAGTAGGCTGATTTTTTTGTCGACTGTGGATAGGAAAGTGGCGATTAATGAAATTTCACCCTCTGAACTTGGCATCCAGATATTAAGCTTAGCTATATCTCTAAGTTGTAAATCCATTATTGTTGATTTATTTACTTTAGATAGTGCTGCTGTTTGAAATATCCTAGTATTGAGGTATTGCAATATAAAATCTGTGTTAACGCTACTAAATCTAAGTAAAGCTATATTTTGTGATATAGCGGCATCCACTTCAGAAGTAAACTCTGCCACAAAACCTATACTTCCAGTTTTGCTTAAAAATATATCACCTTTCTTGGGTTTAGCTTTGGATGAGAGAGTATCAAAATCTTTTCGGTCAATCATAGGTGCAGCAGCTAACTCTACAACTCCAGTTCTAATCTCACGAGCAGAAATTAAAGGGACACCGCATTCAACGAAGGAAGGCCTAACTGTTAACCCATAAGTTATTAGGCTCGTTAAACTTCCTACCGTATGTTTGCCCCAACTCCCACTAAACTCAGAAAACCTTAACCGAGGCACTTTACTCAGTACTTTCTCATCACCCGTCATATCCGCCTCCTAAGGTGCCTGAATGCCAAGCTGATTGCAGAATTCCACCAGCTTTTTATCCACCCCTTTCAGCTCAGTTTCAATCCCCGAAATAGCTTGCGTCACTGCCGCTAAATCCACTGACTCCTCTTCTTCAAAGGTATCCACATAACGGGAAATATTCAGGTTATAGTCGTTATCTTCTATTGCACTTTCATCACCGCTCAGGGTTGAGCTTTCTAATGGTTCACCATTTTCATCGAGCTGAGATTTAATGGGTGCCACAAACGCAAACTTGTCAATGTTTTTACGCTGAGTGTAAGCCTCCATAATGCGTGCTAAGTCTTCATCACGCAGGAAGTTTTGGTTGGTGGTTTTGCCAAAGTGGGCGCTGGCATCAATAAACAGAACGTTTTTTGCGTTGCCCCCTTGCTCAGGGCTGTTGCGATTCTTTTTCAACACCAGAATACAAGTAGGTATTGAGGTGCCAAAAAATACGTTAGCCGGTAAACCAATTACCGCATCTAAGGCATTGTGTTGTTCGATCAAGAATTTACGAATGTGGCCTTCGGCTGCGCCTCTGAAAAGTACACCGTGTGGCAATACCACCGCCAGCGTGCCGTTATCATCTAACTGGTGGTACATGTGCTGCACAAAAGCAAAATCGGCTTTACTGGCTGGGGCGAGTTTGCCGTAGTCTTGAAAACGCTCGTCGGTTAAGTGGCCTGCATCGGCTGACCATTTTGCTGAAAATGGCGGGTTGGCTACTACGGCATCAAAGCGTTTATCAATGTGGTGTGGGGCTTCTAGGGTATCGTCTTGCTGAATATCAAAGCGGCTGTAATGCACGTCGTGCAGGATCATGTTCATGCGCGCTAGGTTGTAGGTGCTGGGGTTGGACTCTTGCCCGAAGTACTGCAATGTTTTGGTGAGTTGCTCGCCATTTGTGTGTGTGGAAAGTTCGCGGGCTACACGTAATAACAAGGAGCCAGAACCACAGGTGGGGTCGTAGACGCTTTTAATGTCATCACGGCCATGGGTGACAATTTGAGCCAGTAGTTTAGACACCATTTGTGGGGTGTAGAATTCACCGGCTTTTTTACCGGCACCGCTGGCAAATTGGCCAATGAGGTATTCGTAGGCATCGCCCAGTACATCGATCTCGGTATCGCCTAGGGCAAAGTCGATGGCATCTAGGTGGCTTAACACTTCGGCGATGAGTTGGTTTTTGGCTTTTTCGGTTTTGCCCAGCTTGTTGGAGCTTAGGTCTAGGTCATCAAACAGGCCGTTGAAGTCGTCTTCGGCGTCGGTGCCCATGGTCGATTGCTCAATGTGGCGCAGTACCGCACCGAGCTCTTCAATAATAAATTCGCCCTGTTCGCCTTTTTTGGCCAGTACACTAAACAGCTCACTGGGTTTTAGGAAGTAACCGAGGTGGTTGATGGTTTCTTCTTTTAGGGCTTCTAAGATTTCTTGGCCGTCTTCACTGGCTTCATCTATGTCGATGAATTTGATGCCGTCTTCGGCCAATAGGGTATCGGCGTATAGGTGTATTTTTTCGGATAAGAATTTGTAGAAGATGAACCCTAAAATGTAATCACGGAAGTCATCGGCGCTCATGTTGCCGCGTAGGGAGTTGGCGATGTTCCAAAGTTGTTTTTCTAGGTTCTTTTTGTGTTCTGTGACCATGTTTGTTTGTTATTCCAATGGTTGGTTTTTATACACTGCCCAAAATAGTCTTTAGAGTGTCTTTTTCAATGCTGCCGTTAATTGTTCTGAGAATGTTGAATAACTGGTTATTTTGACGACATCAGAATATAGCATTGTTTAAGGGTGGGGTCACAAGCTGTGAATTATAATTTGGGGCTTACTTGTTAGATGTAGAGACGAATCTAAAGCGACAGAGCAAATTCACTGCCCCTGAAACGCAAAAACCCGCCAAATAAGCGGGTTTCAGAGAGTCTGTAAATGGTGGGCCTTCGCGGACTTGAACCGCGGACCTGACGATTATGAGCGGTATTAAAACCTTTCTGAAAACCACAAAAACCTTATAAATCAAACATTTAACGGTGTGCGCTAGATCAAATTAGATCAAAAAAGATCAAGTGTGTGGACACTATGTGGACACTTTCGTGAGCGGGTTAAGTTCGAGTACTTCGGTTAGGTGGTCGGGCGACAAATGAGCATAACGAACGGTCATAGCCAATGTACCATGGCCTAAAATTCGTTGTAGCGTAATTATATTACCGCCGTTAATCATAAAGTGGCTGGCGAACGTGTGCCGCAAAATGTGGGTTAACTGGCCGCGTGGGAATGTGAAATCAAGCTTTTTTACAGCTCGTTTAAAAGTGTTATTACCGTCTACTAATGGGGCCGCATTTAGTACCATTTCTTGTAGATCGGTTGATATTGGGATGCTTCTATTTTTGCCATTCTTGGTGCCGCTTAAGTGTAATTTTCCGTGTCTGATTTGGCTGGCTTTGATGGTGGCCGCTTCGCCCCATCGTGTACCAGTTGCCAAGCATACACGCGCTGTAATACGTGCGTGACTGGTTGGGTATTTATCAAGCTCTGCTAACAGTGCTTTTATTTCTGGCTCGTCTAAATATGATAGTTCAGGTTCATCTATTTTTATGCGCCGTATGCCTTGAAGTGGGTTTGGTGGTTCCCATTGGCCCATGCGTTTTAGCTCATTAAAAATGGCGCGTAAGTTGGCTAGATCATGGTTAACCATGTTGGCCCCAACGCTAGATAGGCGTTCCGTTCTGAAGTTGACGAAATCTTTAGCGGTAAAGTCCGTTGCTTTGGGGTCGCCTAACGTTTCAATGGCTCTGTCAATTTCGCCTTTGCGTATCTTGCCGCTTTTAAGGTGTTTGCCGTGTGCCTCCCACCATAGCGTGGCTAAATCGCTTAGTCTGCGTTTGTCGTCCACTTGTTCCCATTCTTCAACAAGTCCATATGTGCCCTTCATGAAACGCTCGTATTTGGTCGCCTCTTGTTTTGTGGATAGTATTTTACGGTAACGCTTGCCGTTGCGCCCAGATGGGCGAATGTCGACTAAATAGCCATGGTCAGTTTTCTTGATCATGCGGCTTGTAAACCTCTTTGAATACTGGTTACATATACAGTATGAATAAAAATGACTCGTTAGAACAAAAAATAATCAACCTACCACGTCACAAAAAAGACGAGGCTATACGCCGCCTTCGTCTTGCAGGTCGCGTAAAATCTGGATCACTTCGCCCTCTTTCCCTTGGGCTCGTAGGCGACCTACCAAAAGCATAATTTCTGAATCTTCGGCTGACAGTTCGGTTTGATCAAGTAATAGCTCTTTGTATGGTTCAAGAGCTGGAATAGATGAGATTCGCTTGATTTGATCAATTTTAGGGGTTCTTTCGCCCTGTCCATATTTTTTTATTGAGCTGTAGGCAATGCCACTTAAGTCGCTGATTTGCTTAAGGTTTAGGCCTGTTTCATTGCAGATTGTTTTCAGTCGTTCGCTAAAATTCATGTGTAATCCTTGACGGGCCTCTTATGAGGCCTTATATTTGGCCGTGAAAGTCCTCTTACGAGGCCTTTTTAGTAGATCAATCTAGATCAAACGAGATCAAGCGAGGATACCACAATGACCCTGAACAAAAACAGAATCAGCGTGACCGTACAGGTTGACGCTGGATATATATCAGTTGAAGAGTTCGCAAAGCGCACTGGTCAAACCAGTGAATCAGTAAAACAGCAATGCAAGCGCGGCCAGTTACCAGTCGCACCACGCGAAAAAGAAAACTCCAAATATTACGTTAATAATGCGCTTTTGATTACTCAAGCCATAGCTAGGGAGTATTAAAAAAATGACTGTATGCGCTGAAAAAATAGCCGAGCTTAGAATTGATGCGTTTAGTAGTGACGCTGTAAGGGCACGTAGACTGGAAAAAGAATCGCGTTGGTGGGCTTATGAATCAAAGTTTTTAAAAGCTGCGTTGGTTGCCATGGTGTTTGAGAAGTACCCAACAAAATGCCCTACCCCTAGTGAACGCAATGCAGTGGCTAAGCGTAAGTGGTTGCAAATTTCAGAAGGTGTGCGCGAGCAAATAAAAAACGAAATGGCGCGACTGGCTAAAGTCTCTTATCCGGTGATGGGTGGTGTGTGATGACTGATAAAATTATTAGTTGCCCTAGGCAGCAGTTTGTAAAAAAGCGAGAGCCTGTTTCTGTTGTTCAATTAAAAGGCTCTGGTTCGTATCACTCAGAACGCGGTCATATTATGACATTTGAAGAGGGAGATTTTTTGGTTGAATCGCTTTGTGGTGATCAATGGATAATATCTGCCGAATATCTAAATAGAAATTATGAGCCGTGGATTGATTAGTAAATGCGATTAAGCCATAGCCAAGCTGAAAACAAATTTCAATCAATACACCGTGAAGCGTTTGGAGCGTTAGCCGCTGATGTGCTAACGGCCAAGCGTTTTTTTGCGCCTGAGTCTGTACAAGCTGACGTAGAAAATGAAATATCAGGTGTTCGTATGTCTGATGATGCAATTCGTAATGTACAGATTAGGCACATGGCAAAGCTGGCCGAAAACATTTCAAATAAAAGTAAATTTGGCAATTTAAAATGGCAAGCTGATGACGATAGCGCTAGTGATTACTGTGAACAAAAAGCAGAAAAAATAGAATCCATTTTATCAAGTTATTATACGGGTGAAGTGCCTACCGATTGGTTGCAACGTGCTTGTGATTCGATAGCCGTTAACCCTTTTACCTTCTATGGCTTTTTTGAGTTTTATCAATGCCAGGTTGAAGTAAATGAAATTCTAAAACACCACAATTTAGAACCTATTGATACTGAACAGCCAAACAATGAAGTATTGGCCGATTTACTGCGCGTGACTAATAAGGATTGGTGGTTCAAGCAATGGCGTAAACAGCATATTAGATTGATTGATGAAGTGGCTCGTGCCTTGGGTCATGTTAAAAAAGTTAGAGCGCCATACATATCAAATTACGCTTTCAAACATTGGAAAAAACGCCAGTTTCAAAACTACGAATTTATGAAAAGTACAGAGGTCGAAAACGATGCAGGTGACGTTTACGACTTACACGAAATTGCAATGAAAGGCACTGCCAACCGTGCAATACGCCGCGCGGAATTGATGACCCGTTTACGTGGGTTCGACATTCTAGCGGATTTAAAAGGGTATAAAGCGGAGTTCTGGACTATTACATGTCCGTCACGTTTTCACCCTACTACATCAAGAAAAACCAAAAGAGGTAAAAGTTATGCTGTCGAAAATAAAAACTGGGTTGAAGCCAATCGACCTACTGTTAGAGAAGCTCAACAATATTTATCAACCGTTTGGGCGCGCATACGTTCTGAGCTTAAGCGCAATGATATTGATTGGTTTGGGTTTCGGATTGCTGAACCGCACGCCGATGGGTGTCCTCATTGGCATCTTGTTGTATACGTTGATAGTAGTCACGTTTCTGTGTGTGATTCTGCCGTTGATGATGGAAAACAGAATCGCAAAGCTGGAAAGTTGGTATTGGGGCCAGTGGCAAGTGTTGGACGAAAGCACGCGCTCAAGGATAGCCCAAATGAACACGGTGCAAATAAACACCGATTCACGACTGAGCCAATTAGAGAAGGAATTAACGAGGAAACGGGTCGTGAATATTCAGCCGCTGGATATATCGCTAAATACATCTCAAAAAACATCGACGGCTACGGGGTAGAAGGTCTAGAGGACTTTGACGGCGGCGGTGATTTAAAAGATAACGCTAAGCGCGTTGTGGCTTGGGCATCTGTTCACGGTGTGCGTCAGTTTCAACAGTTCGGCGGCGCACCTGTGGGCTTGTGGCGTGAATTGCGCAGATTGTATCAAGTGCAGGAACGAGAAGCGGCCACCGCTGCAAAGACGGGCCGTGAATACGAGCGTGACGAGTTTTTAACCCGCCTATTTGACCAAACCGAACAGGAAGATGCGGCAGAGGCTTGGGCCTCGTTTTGTCTGATTCATTCTGCCGATCCAACTAAATTTAAAATTATCTGTGATCATAGAGTCGCTAACGTCATTCGCATGAATTGGAATGATGAAGGCACTAAGTTAATTGAATATCCGGCGCGGCGAATAATACCGGGTCGTTATGGTCTGCCAGTGATCGCCCCAACGGGTTTGGAAGTAAATAAAAAGAAGTATTGCACGCGGCCGCACTATTGGACGTTGCAACGTAAGGCGGTAGCACCGCCGTTTGTTATCGCCCCTATGGGGGCGGATTTATTGCTAGGTCGGGCATCGCCCGGCGTAGCCTTGGACTTGTGTCACTAACTGTACGGGGTGAAATTTTGGAAGAAAAAATCGAGGGCTTAGAAAGCCACATAAACGAATTAGAACGGATCGCAGAGCGTGGAGAGAAAAACCATGTAATGGATTTTTCCGGCCATATTGAGACCGTAAAAAATGCGGCGATGGTGTCGCGTGATATATCAACAGATATTCTAAGCATTCTTCGTGATGTAGCGGAACGCTTAGAACAGTTAGAGACCTATCGGGGGTAGTATGGAAGAAAAAAAAGTGCAGTGTCCAGCTTGTAAGGGTCGGGCGGTGGTTAGAAAAAATCGGGTTGGCGATTCGTTTCTATCATGCGGTCGTTGTGGTGCGTGGAATGGTCGCGGTGCGGCCTATCGTGAATGGTGTGAATCATTGCCAGCGTTGGCAGAAGTGAAGCCAATCGCGCCCGCCGTTAAAGATGAGCCAGCGGTAAACGATGAGTCACCAGAAAAACAAGATGATTGGTTAGATCAATGGGGGGCCAGCTAATGGAAGCGGAACAAGTCGAATTTGGTGATATTGATCAACTTGAATCAATGCAAGCTGAAGCCGCCAACGATGAGCAAGCCAGCAATGCTGATAACGGGCCGCCGCCTAGTGAGTGGCCCTATGACCCTGTCATTGCAGAAAACGCCGCCATGATAACCGCTATCGGTTTTAATATGGCCTCTAAAAAGTTTGGTGATCATTGGAATTTACGCCGTGATGATCGAGAGCGTTTAGGTGTGGCATTGGCACAATGTGCCGATCATTATATCAAGTGGTTCGAGCGTTTAGGGCCAGCGGGTAATTTGGCATTAGTTACCGCTATGATGGTTGGGCCTAGAATGATCAAAACAGGCATGATGAACGCCAGTAACAAAGCAAAAGAAAAAAATTCAGTAGTAGCAACAAAGGCGGCCAATGATGAGTAGAATTAACGACAACCTAAAAGCAGATATTAAAGCCTTTTTTGGTGCTTCGGGTTCGGGTAAAACTTATTCAATGTTGAAAAGTGTACCGCCTGGTAAACGGGCTTTGGCTTTTGATCCGGCGGGCTCGGTCACAAGTACAGACAAAAGTTTTAAGGGTGTCACAAGCTGGCGTGAATTCATGGCGTTGAGTAAACAGCGTGGCAATATTCGCATTGCATATCAGGCCCCCGGTAAAGCCAATTTTGAAAAGTGGTGCAAATGGGTGTTTGCGTTAGCTGATGCGCGTCAAGAGTGTTATCTAATTGTAGATGAGTTATCCGGTGTGACCTCGCCAGCGAAAGCCCCAGAGCATTGGAACAACATCATTAACCTTGGGCGTAAGTTTGGCTTAAAAATCCGCGCTGGGGCGCAGAGGCCGCCCGAAATTGATAAAACGCTAATAGGAAACCATAACGGCATATGGATCGGACACATGGCCCGTACGGGTGACGCTGAATACTTAGCTAAAGAAACCGATATACACGTACAAGAAATTTTAAAACTGAGAAGTTCACCTTATCACGACTGCATTATGTTTGAGCGGCGCGGGGTTTATAAAGCCCATATTGCAAAACGGCCAGTCACCTAAACCGCTCTTTAGCGGTTTTTTTGTGCCCTAAAACCCTGTTTTGGCCTGTTTTCTGTACGTACGTACGTACGGCTATTAGGTCGCCTTTATTCATTCAATCTGGTTATCTGTACACCTAAATCGAGGGGTCGATTTGTTGGTACGTTCGGGCTTCGGCTCATTTAATTAATTAAGAAGGGTCTTGTATGAATAAGGGCACGCAAAAAGCGTTATTAATATCACTGGTTTCAGCCGCGGCTGTCGTGTGGATGACAAACAACGTTGATCAAGTGAATGACGTTCTAGGTGACCGTGGTTGGTTCTAAACCAGCGGTAAAAAATTTAATGGTTTTAGGTTGGTAGAGAGGAAAAAAACCAATGCGTAATATTATTGAGCTGAATTCATTTTCAGCAGTTGGGCCGGGTCAAACGGCGAACTTGGTTATTGAGCCGGGTGTCACGTACGACTCAATTTATATCGAATCGGCTTTAAAAGCTGATATTGAACACATCACGCTAAAACTGAATGGTGAGGAAATTTTGCCGCGCATGACTGTGGCAGAAATTGAAGCGATTCAATACCGCAAAGGTCACCGTCCAGTTGATCAGACAAATGAATATGTTGAACTGCCTTTGCAATTGCGTGACGCATTGTATGACGGTACGCAACGTGTGACGGGTTTGGTTGTGGGGCCGGGTGATAACTGCGTTCTCGATGTGAAAATAAAATCTAGTGCAGTTGCGCCTGTGTTATCTGCGTTTTCAGAAACGCGTGGCTTTCCGGGTATGCGTTCTGTTGTACGAAAGTTCGAGCGTTTGACTGTTCCATCGGCTGCGGCGGGTAAAGTTGATTTTACAAGTATGCAGCGTGGTTCTCGTTTGTTGAAGGTTTACTTCATGGCACCTTTCGCAATTAACGGGTTAGAAATTATCCGTGATTCTGCAAAGGTCTGGGAATTAAGCAAAGATCGCGCGCGGCTAATTCACGGTAGCTACGGCGCTGATTGTGATGTCGATGATACAGCGGGTATCAAGTACGTTTTCGATCCAGTGCGTGAAGGCTTTCCGTTGAAAGATGCGTTTTCAACACAAGCCAATGCGCTAAATTTTAAAATTGAAACTGGCGGCGCGGGTAACATTGAAGTGCTAATCGAGCGACTAGAACCGTTCGCGGCTAATTGGTCGGCTAAAGCTGCGCCAGTGGCCAAGCGTAAAGCAACGGGCCGTCGATAATAAGGGGGCTATATGTCGTTCTTTGGATGGGTAAATACTGCGGTTGATAAAGTAACCGATTCTGGCGAAAAAGCATTTGATTATGTCTCTGATAAAGCGGGTGATGTAAAAGAATATTTTGTCGGTGACGATGAAGCCGTAGAGCAAGAAAAAGACGCTATACCGGGCACAAATGGGGTCACACCTTCGGGCAGTGGCATCAATTGGACTGCGGCGGGTGTTGTCGTGGGGGCTTTGACGTTAGCGGCAAAGTTTATGAAGTAATGCCTGTTGTGGCGTGGTGGTTAGTTGCTGGCGGTGTCTCTGTACTGTTTGCGGGTCTTGGTGTTGATAAGGCGGGTGAAGGTGTCGAGGAGGTTGGCAACGGCGCTCTAAAAATCGCGGGGGCTGCGCTGATTGGCGCGGCTGCCTATGTAGCGGTTAAAAAGGGGGTTTGATGAATATACCGGGTTTAGATTTAGCAAGCGGCCGTGATATGTCGATCAGTGCCGGTGCTGAAACGGGTGACGTGTCGGGCTCGAATCGGTTTGATGTTGACGGGGGTCGAATATCCGGCGCACAGCTTACATTTAATCAAGGATCGGGCGGGGTAATGTCTGTTCCGGCATTGATTGGTTTGGCTCTTTTGGGCGTTGGCGGCTTTTATTTGATGGGGCGTAAATAATGGGTCTTTTATCTAGTAAGAGTACAACCGAGGTTGATTCGAGCGTCACAAACAATTATGACCAGCGGCAATTTACAGATGTTCATAATGAAGCTGAGTTAGGTGATGGGGCTATCCGTGCGGGTGGCGATGTAACCATGGTTGACGGTGGCGCTTTCGACTTAGCCAGTGATGCGCTGGGGCACATGGAAAGCTTGTCTGAAACGTCAATGGGTCACGTTGCAAAAACGACTGATACCGCATTTGACTTTGCCAACGGTGTTTTTGAATCGGTTGCAAGTTCTAATGAAAATGCAATGGAACAAATAGCCGGCGGTTATGCAAGTTCCTTGGGTGCAGTGGAACGATTATCTGCAAGCGAAAATGCAACAACGTCAAAGTCAATTGAAAAAATCGGAATGATGTTGGTGGGTGGTTTGGTAATAACTTTCGGGTTTATGGCGTGGGGTAAAAAATGAGAGTACAGGATTTTATTATTCCACTAGGCGGAAAAATACCAGTGGGCGGCGACTTAAAAAAAGTAAAGTTGAGAAAAGCTTCTGGGCCCGTCTTTATTGATACAGGTCGTGAACGTATTCCGTTAGAGCTTGGCGAGCTTGCCGTAATACCTGAAACCGTGAAAAGTGTTGTTGTTATAAATGACCATAACGCTGTCAACGTTGTGCAATTGGTAATAATGGAAACGGGCGGCGCTGATTTAATTAGCCCGTCAAGTTCTGTTGCAATTAATAATGAGCCAGTTGTAGGTGTGAAGTCGGGTTCTAGTATTGTTGGTCTGCCAAAAATGACACTAACGGCAGAAGTAAAAACAATCGCGGCCGCGACGGGACGAAAGCGAGTGACACTTTTAACTGATGCGGCTAATACTGGTTTGATCTGGGTAGGCGGTGTTGAGAATTCCGGTTTACCATTACCTGCAAGCGCGACTATTGACTTAGATATTGAGGGTGAAATTCCGTTGTATGGCTCTGGTGTTGTTTATGTGCTGGAGGTGAGTTGATGGGGTCGTTGAGTATTAATTCAAAAGTTGATGTTGCTAGTGTTGATGGATTGCAATCGGTTATTTCTTCAATTAACACGAGTATAAACTCGAAAATTGGTTTTGGGCAGTCGTTGCAGACGGTTTGGTCTGGTGATTCTACAGAGGTGACGCTGGCAAATTTAGATGATGGGTTTTATATAGTGACAATAGTTGGTGGTATGACTCAATTGTTGATGAGGGTTACGGGTAGGACTACTTATGTCGGGGGGTTTTCGGGCTTTTCAGCGCGATATTTTTCTGACGGTAGAATTTGGGTGTTTAATTCAGATAATACTAAGCAAAGGATTCTAGCAGTTCAGAGGTGGGTGTGAGTATGTTTAAGTCTGGTTGTTTGGTCTTTGTTGTAGTGCTGTTATCTGGCTGCGTAGTAAAAGGAGATTTTGTTTTGATGCCTGATTATGTTCGGGCTGATGTTGAGCAAGTCGAATGAAAACATTGAAGGTTGCCGCCGTGATCGGTGGCCTTTATGCACTGGGGTATGGATTAAAAATGCGTAATGTTGATTTGAAATATTTTAAACCAATTGAATTTGGTACTTGGTGGCCGCTGATGTCAATTGACTTGCTTTTAAAGCTTGATCAATTCCGGCATGAAATTGGGCGTCCTGTAATGATTAGCCCGGCAATGGGTGCGCTGGGTCGTGTGGGTGCGGGTACGAGTCGGCACAATGTGACAAAGTGGGGTGAAGTTCAAGCCGCTGACATTATGTTTCCGGGTGCAACGGTTGAAGATTTAAAAGAATACTTTGAAGTGGCCAAACGGATTTTTGGTGGCGTGGGTGTGTATCCAGACTGGAAGCCAAGCGCTGGTTTTCATGTTGACGTTCGGCCTAATTCGGCTTCGTGGTCGGGTGTGATGGTTGGATACAATCAAGAATATTTTTCAGTAGAGAGGGCTTGGGCGTGAAAAAGTTTAAAAAGAAAACGGTTCGTATGATTGCCATAGTTGGCATTACGGTAGTGACTGCGATAACTGGCCTTAATTTGCCGGGGCCAGCAAAGGGCGTGATTGCTGACGTAGTAGCAGAAATTTATGACGATCAGGTGTTAGCTGATGAGTGAGCTTTTAATAATTCAGGAGTTAATGTCAACGGGTGCCGATGGTGCTTTGATCGTAATAGCCTACGCGATTTATCAGCTAGATAAACGTGTATCTAGGCTGGAAAACAAAGCTTGAAAATTTTAGGTGTGGACAAAATGTGGACACACCCAATTTTCACTGCTTCCCTTAAAGTCTGTAAGTCATTGATTTACTTAGTAAAAAAATGGTGGGCCTTCGCGGACTTGAACCGCGGACCTGACGATTATGAGTCGTATGCTCTAACCAACTGAGCTAAAGGCCCTTACAGAGGCACGCATTATACCTGCGTGATGAGCCAAGTCTAGCCACCTTATTGATTTATATGAACTTTTTTCAGCGTCTTCGTTTGTTTTTTATACAATTATATTGGTGTTTTCCTTTGTAGCTTGGTCTGTGGGCTTAGTTTTCTGAGATGTAGACTGTTCGGCGCTTTGCCGCAAACGGTGTTCTTTGATTTGTGTCTGCTTTATGAAGAATGATTGAATTTTAGGCGCTGCTACGCTTGCGAAAATATTGCCACTTTTGTGATAAGCGGTACAATCGAGGCTAACTCCCCACGTTGAAACGGTTATGCTAAAGCCTTTACTGGTTGCAAAAAAAATACTGCAAGAATCTGCCCAAGCCGGTAATACACAAGAGCTGGTTCAGCTTATTGTGCAGCGTATTCGTTCTGCCTTAAAGGCCGATGTGTGCAGCCTCTATTTAATGGATGCCGAACATCACCTTACCTTAACAGCCACCGAGGGCTTAACCGATGGGGCTGTGGGCAATATTAAAATGGCGGTTGGGGATGGTTTGGTGGGCACCATTGCTTTGCGCCAACACTTATTAAACCTACCTGACGCCGAAGATCATCCTAAGTTTAAGTACTTCGCTGCCTCTGGTGAGGAGCACTATAAAGGCTATTTAGGCGTTCCCATGATCCACCTAGGCAATACCTTAGGTGTGCTTGTGGTCCAGGTGAAAGAGACACGCCGCTTTACCGATGAAGAAGAAGCCTTTTTAGTGACCATGGGCGCGCATTTGGTTGCTAGTTTGTCTGGTAACTTACAGAAGCTGCTCGATATAGACACCCAAGGCGAATCCAGCAATATTCGCCGTTTACGCGGTATTAATGGGGCGGCTGGGGTTTGCATTGCTAAAGGTTGGGTAGTTAAAGATGAGCTCTCGCTCGAAAACATTCCAGAACGCCCAGGCTCAGGCTTAGAGTTTGAACGCTCTCGCATTGCCGATGCCTTGCAATCAACCCGTGAAGATTTAGACGGCGATACCCTTAACTACCAAGGCAGCGATACCTTAAATGCCTTGATGGAAGTTTATCGTTTGTTATTGATTAGCCCTGAGCTCAGCCAAGGCATGGAAAGCGAACTGTTGGCTGGGGTCAGCGCCAGTACTGCTTTAAAACGCTCTATGCTGAAGCAAATTGCCGTCTTCGATGCAATGGAAGACCCTTATTTAAAGGCTCGTGCCGATGATTTACGTGTGTTGGCAATACGTATTTATCGTCAATTACAAAATTTAGAACCCGAAGTTATCGAAACCGATGAGCCTATTGTCCTGATTGGCCAAAACATCACTGTTGAACATTTTGCCAAAGTTGATGCGAAATGGATCGCGGGGGTCGCCAGTAGCCAAGGCTCTTCTCTGTCGCATACGTCGGTACTGGCCAATGCCTTAGGTATTCCGGCGGTGGTTGGCTTAGATGAAAAAAACCTAGATGATTTGCACGGCAGCGATATCATTTTAGATGGTAATTTAGGTGTGTTAATAGCCAACCCACCCGAAGCGATTATCGCCGAATACCAAAAGCTAATTAAGCTTGAGAAAGCCCGCCAAGCCAACCTTGCCCACTTAAAAGACTTACCGGCCGAATCCATCAATGGCGAAACGGTACGTTTATTTTGCAACACTGGATTATTGGCTGACATTTCTCCAGGTTTAGAGCGCGGCTCAGAAGGCATTGGTCTTTACCGGTCTGAAATTCCATTTATGGTGCACGATACCTTTCCGACCGAAGAAGAGCAGGTCAAAATTTATCGTGGCGTGTTAAATGCCTATGCGCCTAAGCCGGTGATAATGCGCACTCTCGATGTCGGCGGTGATAAAGCACTACCCTATTTCCCTATCCAAGAAGATAATCCTTTTTTGGGCTGGCGAGGCATTCGTTTTGCGTTAGATTATCGCAATATTCAACTTGATCAAATACGTGCCATGTTACTGGCGAACATAGGTCTCGATAACTTACAAATTATGGTGCCTATGCTCAGCAATGAAGATGAGCTAATCAGTATTCATCGTTTAGTTGATGAAGCCGTACGTCAGCTTAAAGAAGAAGATCACCCGGTACATAAGCCAGCCATTGGTATAATGGCGGAAGTACCGGCCGTTATTTGGATGCTGCCTAAGCTGCGCGATTTAATAGATTTTGTTTCCATTGGCTCTAATGACTTAACCCAATATTTGTTAGCGGTAGATCGTAACAACGCTCGGGTATCGCATTTATATAGCCATAATCATCCGGCGGTGATTGACGCAATCCATTTAATTGCCAAAGAATGCAAACGATTAAACATTGGTTTGAGTGTGTGCGGGGAAATGGCATCCGACCCTAAGGCTGTACTCTTACTTATGGGTATGGGTATTCGCACTTTGAGTATGTCTGCCTTTAAACTCCCAATTATTAAATGGTTGGTACGTCACGCAGACACCCAAGACTGCAAAACGCTACTGGAGCATGTGAAAGATTTTTCCAACACCAAAGACATAGAGGCTTACCTACAAGCTCATTTAGAGGAGCTAGGTTACGGCAAAATGTTTGGTCGTCAGTAATGGTTCGAACACAACGCAGCTCTTTAAAATATTTAATTATTTTTATGAGCTGCTTGATTTTGGGCGTATTGACTGCAAACACCTTGGTCACCAATCTCGATGTTTCTATCCATTCCGATAGAGAGTTTTTTAATCTAGAAATACAACAAGCGTTAAAACCCAATACAGAAAAAAACTTAGCCATACAAGAGGCTATTTATGCTCAACGTGTGAGCTATCTAGAAAGTAAAACTAAGACTCTCGCACTCAAGAAAAAAGCCATTGAAGATTACCTTGCGCCATTAGAAACCCAAATAAATGAATACCGCTATGCTTTTGCTGAAAAAACACAGCAGAGTTTCGATGATCGCTTAGAACTTTATATTGAGCTGGTTCGAAAACACAGCCAATACAACAGTGCGCAAAAAAATGCTAATTATGTCCCTTTGGCTAACAGCGAAAGTTTATTTACTTTCCCATCTATCCATAATGATTTTATTCGTCAGGTAGGTGGTGAGCTTGCACGTGCGCACAATGATTTTATTGCCCAACCACGCGATGCCTCTATTGCGGCCTTGTACGAGCCGACGTTACGGCTGTTTTTAACACAACATAAAATACAACAGTTCACGCTTGAATGTCATCGTGAAACCTGCGCGGTTCACCTTAGTCATCAGTGGCAAGACCCCTACTACGATGGTATGGCTGCTTTAAAAGACGAAGTCAGCCAACAGCCTTGGTTTGACTTAATAGATGACCAAAGTGCGCATGAGTATCGTGGCAATGGCCGTCATATTGGTGTTTGGTATTTTAAGGTGAATCGATGAACCGTTCACTGTTACTTGGCATCTCGTTGGCGCTAACCAGCTTCATTATTGGTTTTATTTTAACCTTAGCAGTGCATTGGCGAGTACGACCCAATGCCGATCAGCACTACTTAGCCAGTGATGATGCACTAGAGCAAAGAATAGAATTACTCGATGACAGCAGCGATATAAAAACCGAACTCAAACTGGCAGAGAATACTTATTTAAAGCTCGATGAAGCGCATCGCATTGTTGAAGGGCGGGCTAGAGCTCTCATGAGTGAAATGCAAGTTTATAAAACCAGTGAGTCCCAACTGTTACTGACGATAGAACAACAAAAAGAGCAACTCTCGAATAAAATTGACAAATTAGATTTAATGATTGAATCTTCGTTAGAAGCCAATGCGCTAGCACCTCAGAAAACCGATTATGAGCTTGCCGCCGATATAACGTCTTTACTTGCTTACCCACACTCGTTAAATAGCTTTACTGAACTTAACCAGGCTTTGCAGCAACAGCCTAGAAAAAACATGACCATCGTACAAGCGCGCTTTGAAATTATGCTACAGCCTGAACAGTACAATCAAAATGATGCGCTCTATGCTGCGCTAGACAGGTTAATGGCCAAAAAAGAGGAAACTACGCCCAACTTCTCGATAGAAAATTTGTTTTGCAGTGAGCAAGCTTGTGAAATACAACTAAAGGTAGGTAAACCTTCGCCCTATTTTGATAGCTGGCGTTGGTTGTTAGATTATTTAGCACAAGAGCCTTTGCTGGTGTCGCCTACTTTAAGCTTTAGCACCGACTCAGGCTCTAGTTCTGAAAGTTACGGTTTAATTATACTAACAACACGCTAAAACCACCAATGGTTGGCGAGCTGTAAAATAATTAATGCAAAAAGACCGGCCAACACATCATCGATCATAATGCCTAAACCGCCATGAACTCGCTTATCTAACCAACTTATTGGCCAAGGCTTTAAAATATCAAATATACGAAACAACACAAAACCCGCAAGTATCCACGCCCAATGAAAAGGCAGTGCCGTCATGGCGATCCAAAAGCCAACGAACTCATCCCAAACAATGCCTCCGTGATCGTGCACGCCCATATCTTTCGAGGCTTGTTCGCATAAATAAATGCCCACAGCAAAACTGACAACTAGAGCAACAACGTACGCCCACAATGGCAATTGCGCTAACAATAAATATAGCGGTATTGCCATTAGGGTACCAAAAGTGCCGGGGGCTTTCGGTGCGGCACCACTGCCAAAACCAAAGGCTAAAAAGTGTACCCAATGGTTATTCCAACGACGCAGGGAAGGTTCAATCATAACTTACTCTCTAAAAGTGTTGAAAACTCTGCCAAGGCAGATCTATTAATTTTTCTTTATCATACCAGCGCACTTGGCCATTGCCTTCACGAACTGAGCCGATTATTGTAACTTTTACGCCACTTTCAATACTTAATTGCTCAATTTCTCGGCGAACGCTCGGGTCTGCAGTAAAGAGTAGCTGGTAATCATCGCCACCGGCGACTGCGTATTGCAAACCCTGCTGACCTAATGCCAACAGCTCTTTATCTAGCGGTAGCGCGCTCAGGTCAACTTCCAAGTCTACGCTACTGGCCTTAGCCAAGTGAACGGCATCGCCTGCTAACCCGTCTGAAATATCCATTGCACTGTGCACTATGCCCACCAGCTGTTGCGCTAAGCCAACAGGGGGCTCGGGTTGCCAATAGGCTTGCTGCCATGCTTTGGGCAGTGCTGATTCTGTTTGCGCCAAAACATGGGGTAACGCCGCGGCTGCCTGCCCTAAATATCCTGTCACCCAGATATCATCGTCAATATTGGCTCCGCTGCGTAAAAACGGGTGAGCACAGGTGCCGTGCACACTAATAGTAACGGTTAGCTGGTCGCCTTTGGTGGTATCGCCACCGGCTAACATACAGCCCACCTCACTAGCCAAGTCTTTTAGACGTTGTGCAAAGGCAATAACCCATTCTTGATTCAAACCCTGCGGCAGCGTCAGCGCCAAGGTAAAAAAGGCTGGCCTGGCACCCATTGCGGCCAAGTCACTGATGGCAGGCAAAAAAGCCCGTTGCGCAACTTGCTCTGGGGATGAAAAGGCAGGGAAATGCCGACCAATTACTGCGGTATCGGTCGAAATAACTAATGGGCCGGTTCCCATCCATAAGAGACAGTCGTCCCCAATGCCGACGGCAACATCGTCATGCTGTTGCGGCCAATTGGCAAAACACTGCTTAATTAAGTCAAATTCATGCATAACGGAATTGTGCGGTATCGCTTTCTTATTTGAAAGCTCAAATACAGACCAAACCACAACTGCGCCATAAATTTCTCTCAATTTACGTAGGTTTCAGCGGCCCATTGCTTAAAATTTCGGTCGCTACAAACCCGTCCATGGGGACTTGATTGAAACATCCATGTTTCAAACACCCGAATTCCAAGCAATGGGCCGCTTCTTAACATTAGGACAGCAGTGATATCAGACATAAAAAAGCCCGCACGAGGCGGGCAAATAAATCTAAGGGGGTAAAGGTGTTAGGCTTTTGGGCCTGCTTTCACGATGGCTTCTTTGACATCGTATTTTTTGAAGTTTTCTTCAAACTCTTTAGCAAGCATTTTAGCTCGTGCTTCAAATGCTGCGCTATCGGCCCAAGTATTTTTAGGGTTCAATAGCTTGGTATCTACGCCTTCAACTTTTACCGGTACATTTAAGTTCAATTCTGCAACGTATTCTGTTTCAACGTTCTTCAATGAACCGTTCGTAATGGCGGTGACGACGGCGCGAGTGGTTGGAATATCGAAACGCTTGCCTTCGCCAAACGGACCACCTGTCCAACCCGTGTTGACCATGTAGACTTCAACGTCTGTGCCTTCAATACGCTCAATCAATAAGTCCGCGTATACCGAAGCTGGACGCGGGAAGAATGGCGCGCCAAAGCAGGTAGAGAAAGTAGATTTAATACCGGTGCCTTCGCCAACTTCCGTTGAACCCACTAATGCGGTGTAGCCGCTTAAGAAGTAGTAAGCTGCGGCTTCTTTGCTAAGCTTAGAAACTGGCGGCAATACGCCGTTTAGATCACAGGTTAAAAATACCACGGCAGTTGGCTCACCGCCTTTATTGCTGAGTTCACGCTTTTCTATGTGCGTTAATGGGTAAGCAACTCGGCCATTTTGGCTTAAACTGGTATCGGCGTAATCTGGCTTGCGATTTTCATCGATCACTACGTTTTCTAAAACAGCACCAAATTTAATGGCATCGTAAATCATTGGTTCGTTTTTACGGGTTAAGTCGATTGTTTTAGCGTAGCAACCGCCTTCAAAGTTAAACACTTGACCAGGACCCCAGCCGTGTTCATCATCGCCAATCAAGAAACGCTCAGGGTCTGCGCTCAATGTTGTTTTGCCAGTACCGGACAAACCAAAGAACAAGGCAGACTTACCATCATCACCAATATTTGCAGAGCAATGCATAGGTAGAACTGCTTTATCTGTAAGAAGGAAGTTTTGCACGGCAAACATAGATTTCTTTAACTCGCCTGCATAATAAAGCCCCGCCACCAGAACTTTACGCTGCTCAAAGTTAACAATCACTGTTGATTCACTGTTGGTACCGTCACGCTGCGGGTCACATTCAAAGCTTGGGACATTTAGCACTTCCCAGCTTGGTGCATTGGCTTCATTCCATGTTTCAGGCACGATGAACATGTTACGAGCAAAAACTTGGTGCCAGGCTAATTCGGTCGTGACTTTAATAGGCAAAACATGTTCTTTAGCTGAACCTACTTCTAAATGACCAACAAACCTTTCACGGGCATTCACATAGTCAGACACTCTGCTCCAAAGTGCGTTAAATTTGTCTGTAGAAATTGGCTGGTTTACAACACCCCAAGCTACAGTGTCTTTTGTTAACGCATCCTCAACAATAAAGCGGTCTTTAGGAGATCGACCCGTTCTTGCACCCGTTACGGCAACAAAAGCGCCGTTGTCAGCAAAGCGGCCTTCTTCTCGACGAACAGCATGCTCTAACAATTGCGTACTATTTATGTCGACATGAGTAAATTGAGCGGTGGCGTTCATGGGTACTCTCCTTTCCTTTCAAATAAAATACTTTTTTAGCCTGAGGCGGCAAAAATTGATTGTCCGTTGATGGTGATCATAGTTATAGGGCAAGTGTAACGATAATGGCCTTGTGTTTAATACCCCTAAAACGTCAAGAATTTACTGACAACTAACGTTACTTTTTCGCTAACTTGAAACTTAACAACACAACTTATCAGTAACGCCCAACAACCCAAGAATCAATATTGCGCTTAATCAATTAAAGTATAGCCCCAATATCAACCGTCATCAGTATTATAGATTGACACGCATCAACACTCCTACCCCCTTTAATATGTAAAGCATCTATTAAAACCTAGGCTTATAGCGTTTCTTTGTAAGCCGCTAAAATCGAGCTTAAAACCAACTCTGTCAGAAAATACGGACAAACCTAACCAACAACAATGTTGTTATGTTACGAAAATTTAATAAAAAATGGGCAGGTTTGGTAATTAAAAAACATTTCAAAAAGCGTATATATAAAAGTAATTGTTGGCATAGGGAGGGTGAATAGGGGGATTGTTATTGGCTGCGGGCTGCGGGTGATATGACCCCACTACAGTAGGTACTGATAAACTTTTAGTAGTGGGAGTGTTTATGGGTTTGTCTTTTGAATCTACTTGCAGCTTGCAGCTCAAAACTCGCGGATGCCCAAAGGGCACCGTTCTGACCTATCTTTTGAACTTACTTGCAGCTTGTTTTTGGAACTTACTCGCAGCTTGCAGCTCGAAGCTCGCGGATGCCCGAAGGGCACCGTTCTGCCTTAAATAGGTCTCGACCCATATTTGCTTTCTGGCTTTTTCGGGGGGTCGGCTCGGTAGCCGCGCTCCACTTCGGTGACGGCTCCACCTTTGGCTAGGAACAATTCAATTTCATCGGCCATTTGTGAGCGTACGTCTTCTTGGCATTTAGGAGTGCGTGCGAGTTCTTCTGGTGTAATGGGTGTTACCGTTTTTGGTGCTGTCATATTTTCAGGCTCCTGAGCAAAAACAATAAGTGTTAGATTTGACACTTTTAAAATTCGATCAGTGAGTTATAGCCTAAATTCACAATTTTGCCAGTTTTTGACGCTTTTAATTTTACACAACGTTACGAAAAACCGTTACGAGTCGAATAGGGGTTTAAGCTCGCGGGCGTAGCGTCGACTTACCGATAAAGGTGATTCTACATTGAGTAAGTGTAGCCAGTAGCCTCCTTTTGAGTCTCGACTTAGCCGCTGAACACGGCTTTTAGGCACTAACGTATTGCGATGTATTCTAATTAATTGCTGTGGGAAACGCTCTTCAAGTGCTTTTAAGCTTTCATCGCAGACCCGTTCACCACCGACACAGAACATAGATACGTACTTTTGATCGGCTCGAAAATAGTAGATATCGGTGAGTGGTACGCGCTCCTTTTCTCTTCCGTTTTGCACGACAATGGTTGGAATATCATCTTGTGCTGTTAAAGCGTTCTTTTGGGCTCGGTTAATGGTTTGGCACTGTTCAATTGCGGCTAAAAACTCAGTTTTTTGAATGGGTTTGAGCAAATAAGCCTCTGCATTGACTTTAAATGCATCTAAAGCATGTTCATCGTAAGCAGTACAAAAGATAACCGCAGGTGGGTCTTCAAACTCCCGAATAGCTCGGGCAACGTCTAAACCATTTTGGCCGGGCATTCTGATATCGAGTAAAACGATGTCGACAGCCTGCGACTTGATTTTCTCAATGGCATCAAAGCCGTTGTTCGCTGTTATCACGTTGTCGACCAATTCTAACTCTTCAATAAAACGCAACAGCCGCTCACGTGCTAATGGCTCATCATCGACCACTAATATTCTCATTTATTGTGCCCCCATCACTGGAAAAACAAGTATTACTTTGTAGTGATTACCGGTTGAATCAATCGTCAGTTTAGATTGATCACCATAAATAACCGCCAAGCGATGGCGAATATTCTCTAAGGCAACGCCATGACCGGTGAAAACCACCTGGCTTGAGGTTACGGTGTTAACCACCGTCACCGTCATTTGAGTTTTATTTTGCTCAACTTTAATCGTCAGTTCACCCCCGACTTCGCTGACGGCAATGCCGTGAACGATGGCATTTTCAACAATGGGTTGAATAGAGAGCACAGGTACTGGCCAATCTTGCAGGGGTTCAGGTAGCTGCCAGTGCACCGTTAAGCGCTCGCCTAAACGCCATTGCTCTATCCCTAAATACCCTCGAATAAGGTCTATTTCTTGGCGAATTGAGCTGAGCCCTTCGGTTTCTTTTAGGTTTGCCCGAAACAAATTCGATAAGTTTAGCACCGCTACTTCCGCAGCCTCTGGTTTAGTGGCTATCAGCTCCGCTATCGTGTTTAAACTATTAAACAAGAAATGTGGCTTAATACGAGCCTGCAAGGCATTTAGACGGGAATTCAGTTCTGCTTTGTTTTGTACTATTAGGTGCTGCTGCAATTGGAAGTAACGCAGTACCATTGCCGTAATCATAGCAATAGCCATCACCTGTTGAGTGACCTGCCAAACGTCCATCCGCTCAAAGCCGCTGACAACTATTTGCCCTGTAATCAGCACCGCACTGCTAATGATAAATGAGCCTGAAAAGGCCAATATCCAGCCAGCTGTGACCGTTAGCTTGGTCAGGATTGGTTTCATTTGACACAAGGCAGTGGCACTAAGCAGTACCATCCACTGTATGACTAAGCTTCGATAACCCATGCGCGCCCAAATAAAGCCAGGGCTAATTAACTCCCACGTAAGCACACCTAGCTCGGTTACTAAAATCAACAACAGTAAACTCGTGGTCTGGCATAGATCGGGCAGTTGAAAATGTTTTTTATTCATACTCACGAGTATCTCAAAATTGTAGTCAAAAGACTGAAGCAAAGATCACTAATGTATAGTAGGTCACGCTTTGAGCCAAGGCGAGCAGCCTCATAACCTCTTCGTTAAGTTGAATTACTTATTTTTGAAGGCGGTTTAAACTAAACAATCACAGATTTATAGGTTAAAAACAGTATTGCTTTATTTAGAGGTGACAGCGTAGCTGTGCCGCTTATAATGGGGCTCTTTTCTCTCAAACTAGGACAGTTGATTATGACCGATACTAACTCCGCTTGGGGCGGGCGTTTTGCAGAAGCGACCGATGCATTTGTAGCTGAATTTACCGCATCGATTGGCTTTGACCAACGCTTATATCGCCAAGATATCGCCGGCTCTGTTGCCCATGCGACCATGTTGAGTGAAGTCGGCGTGTTGACAGTTCAAGAGAAAGAACAAATAGTTGAAGGTTTAAAGGCCGTTCAGGCTGATATTGAATCAGGCACGCTTCAGTGGTCAGTGGCCTTGGAAGACATTCACATGAATGTTGAAAAAGCCTTAACCGACAAAATAGGCACTGTTGGTAAAAAACTTCACACTGGCCGTAGCCGAAACGACCAAATTGCGACCGATATTCGTTTATATATTCGCGATGAAATTGATTTCCTTAGCACTGAGCTTACCCGTTTACAGCAAGGTTTAATTGCATTAGCTAGCACTGAAGCCAACACCATTATGCCGGGCTTTACTCACTTACAAACTGCGCAGCCAGTTTCGTTTGGCCATCATTTATTGGCTTGGAATGAAATGCTCCAGCGCGATTTTGAACGCTTACAAGACTGCCGTAAGCGCGTTAATGTGTCGCCATTAGGTGCTGCCGCTTTAGCAGGAACAACCTACCCAATTAACCGAGAACGTACGGCTGAGCTATTAGGCTTTGACCGTGCTTCTGAAAACTCACTTGATTCTGTATCGGATCGTGATTTCGGCATTGAGTTCACCCACGCAGGTGCATTAATTATGATGCATTTATCGCGTATGTCAGAAGAATTAGTGTTGTGGGCATCTGCTCAGTTTAACTTTATTGAGCTACCCGACCGTTTCTGCACGGGCTCTTCTATTATGCCGCAAAAGAAAAACCCTGATGTGCCTGAATTGGTTCGTGGTAAATCTGGGCGCGTCTTTGGCCATCTTATGAGTCTTCTTACTTTGATGAAATCTCAACCGCTTGCCTACAACAAAGACAATCAGGAAGACAAAGAGCCACTCTTTGATACCGTTGATACATTAGCAGGCAGCTTAAGAGCCTTTGCCGATATGATTCCAAACATAAAAGCTAAGCGAGAAGTCATGTACGAAGCTGCTGCTCGTGGTTATTCCACCGCAACCGACTTAGCAGATTACTTAGTGAAAAAAGGCTTACCATTTCGAGATGCACATGAGGTTGTTGGCCAATCTGTCGCTTACGGCATTGAGCAAGGGAAAGACTTAGCGCAGTTAAGCCTTGAACAACTACAAACCTTCTCGACTGATATCGGTGAAGATGTTTTTGATGTACTTACCTTAGAGGGTTCTGTCGCGGCGCGTGATCATTTAGGTGGTACAGCACCTGCGCAAGTTTTAAAGGCAGCCCAACGTGCAACCCAAAAACTAGCAGAGCGTAGCTAAGCGCTCTAGTCACACTAAATCTCAAGGACCTAGAGTGATCATTCAATACCTAAAACAACATTGGCAAGGAGATAGAACCCAAGGCACGGCTTATTGGGTCAATGTTGTTTCTCTTCTATTGTTACTAAAGTTTGCCATTGCAATGCTGTCGATTATCAGCGTAATTGAAAACCCTGTTCTGTCGACTCGTATTTGGTTACTGATCAGCTTAGTTGTACTTTTGGTGGTCTTACCTTGGAGCTTTATTGGCTCGGTTCGCTCGACATGGCAGCATATTCATTTATTTCAAGATCGTACAACTGGCATTTGGCTGTTAGTAGCTTTAATTATCACCTTTGGGTATTGCACAATGCAGTTTAAAGACTATTTGCCGGGGCTCAATAACATGGTGAATATCGCGTTCAAGAAAGAATCAGAATCATACAGTGTCATTGGCTATGATAATCAACTGAGCCTTTCAGGTTATTTAACTTATGGCAGCGCGAAGACCATTACCAGCATGCTCAAAAGCAATAAGGCAATTGACACCATTGAGTTAAATTTATCGGGTGGCCACCTTTATGAAGCTCGTCAACTTTCTGAATATTTAGCAAAGCAGCCATACCATACGCATGTAGAAGAACAATGCGCTCTAAATTGCTTAATTGTTTTTATGGGCGGTACAAAACGAACGGCTGCTGATTCTGCAAGTTTCAGTTTTCATCACCAGCGTGGATATGAAAATGGTTACCGTTCAGACTGGACAATTACGAGGGAGCAAGTGAAAGACCGCGAGTACTTTGAAAAACGGGGTGTTTATAAAAAATCGACATTCGCGCTCTACTATAAACAAGCAAAGGATACCGATTTAACTCTCACTAATGAAATGCTGAAGAGTTACAACATTTTAACTCAGTAACATCGATATCAACCGACAGAGAACAATCCATTTTCAGATTCAATGGCATGCTTTAAAGATACACTGGCCATAGACATTAACTCTTCAAGCGTCTCACCATGGTCTGGGTATGAAACTAGACTTATGGCGATATTCGCACTGATAGTCTGATCTTTTGCGCGCAGCGGCTGTTCGCATAAAACTTTAAGTTGGTTGGCCAGCTCCAATAAGACCTCTTCACTTTTCATGCGCTCGATAAACAGTACAAACTGGTCGTCGGTACTTCGAACCAATAGGTCATCGGGTCGTAATCGATTATTTAGTCGCTTTGCGATTACTTTAATGATGTCGTCATCGGTGCCATATCCGACTAAAGTTGTTAACTCAGATAAGTTAGTAACAGACATCATTAAACAATGGAAATTCCCATGAGGCTGCCATCGCTTAAAGTGCCCATTGAGGCTCTGCCTATTGGGCAAATCGGTTAACTCATCGTGATCTGATAGGTGAGCCATTAAATCGCGAACATCTCGCAACTCATCTTTTTGTCGACTGACTTCTCCACTTAATTCAATATTGCGATATAGGTGGATTAAATTTGCAAATGCAATACTCACGACAGGCGCAATGTATTCAAGCAAGGAAATGCTTTTTATATCGAATACATTTGGCTGGTGCGACTGTAATGTTAGTAAACCAATAACTTTATTTTCAAACTTTAACGGCACAAAGCCAACTGATCGAACAACATTGCTTTGGTTAGTCATCAAAATTTCATTTTTTAAAACAAAATCATTTTCATACAAAATTCGCCCTTGGTTAACAGCACGAACAGACCAAGATCTCTCCTCTGTTAGATAAAGAGTTTCAGGAGGTATTACGATATTGTTTTCGATCATGCATTTAAATTCTAAAGTCTCACCTTTGACTTCACCAATTGCAATAACAGAAACATCTATCCAACCCACAAGCTGATCACGTAGATTACGTGTTAGCATTTCAAAATCTAGTGCTGCATTAACGGCCAATGCGATGCGGTTCACCGCTTGCAACATGGCATTACTTTCTGCTAGCACTGAGTTGTTATGTTTTTCAACGGCTATTTGGTCACGTAAGGTTTGCTGTTGCTCTTCAACCTTAAAGCGTGCCCATTGTTCGTTAATTTCACTGTCTCGAACTTGGTTAGCAACTTTTTCTGCAGTTTGATGGTGCGCGGTTGCAAGTTCAAAACTAAGATGTATGGCATAAAAATGTGCTAATTGCTGATGTATTTTTAGCCTTAGCGTGCCGGGAATATGATCAAGTTCCAACAGGTTATTAAGCGCCCATATTCCTTTTTTGGGGTAGTCAGATCGCAATAGATCTTGCGCAGCTTCGAATTGCAAAAAGTAAAACTTCCTACCGTGGCCTTTCATCCACAATTGCTCAAGTTGAGAGTAACCTGTTTTAAAACGACCAAATTTCAGTTCGTACCGAGCACGATAGAATTCCACTACCAGCCGACTGTGATCTACTTCATAGTCGGCGACTAGCTGTTCACACAGTTTAATTTGATCTTTAATCGTTCTTTGATCGCCTCGATAAAACGCCAACCTCAAGACCTGCAGTTGATACTGTACAAGTTGTGCATTAGTTAGATCGGCTTGGCTTGGCAAACCTAATAGTTCTTGCTCAGCATCAGACCAGCGACTGATGTTCATCAGCGTGCTAGATAGAGCTAAATGAATTTCGTGATTTAAAGTATCAGTGGCTGCTAGCTCGCCGGATAGTGCTTTGCGATACTGCTCCAAGGCGAGCGAATATTGTCCAAGACTTGTATAAGCTAAACCTAAGCCAAAGTAACATTGAGCAATGTAAGCGCTGTCGTTTAAGTCACGAAAGAGCGCCAAGGCTTTATGAAAGTCTTCTAAAGCGGGCCTCACTAGATCCCGCTTAACACTACTCCAGGCAATAACCAAGTTCGCTAACGCCATAGCACCCACCCAACCATTGCGCTGAGCTCTTATAATCGCTTTTTCAGCGATCAATTGAGCCTTTGTCGGTTCTTCGCTTGTTAGCGCTAATGCGTCAACGAGTTCGAGTTTTAACTTGTCCTGATTCATGGTTGCCTTTTATTATAAGATTATCTATTCCGATCTAACCAACCCATTACTTCATTAACGGGCATAGGTTTAGCGTAGTAATAACCCTGAATAATATCACATCCAAGGCGCATTAATCTTACCAAGGTGACTTCATCTTCAACCCCTTCAGCGACCGTTTTTAACCCCAAGCTGTGCGCCATCTTGATGGTTGAAGAAACAATAACTTCATCACTGGTATCTGACAAAATGTCAGCAACAAAGCTGCGGTCAATTTTTAACGCAGAGATTGGCAACTGTTTTAAGTAGGACAATGAAGAATAACCTGTTCCGAAATCATCAATTTCAACCTCGATGTCGAGTAACGCTAAGCTTTTGATAATTTCAATTGCTCGTGTTGGATCAACTAATAAAGTCGACTCCGTTAATTCCATAATGACACTCTTACCAGATACCCCGTACTCCTCTAACAAATTTTCAATGTAGGCTGGAAAGTTCTGATTCAGTAAAACCCTTGGGGAAATATTCACTGAAACTTGCAAATTTGGGATAATTTCGCGCCACTCGTTAATATGACTAAAGGCATCCCTTATAACAAAGTCGGTAATTTTTCGAATTCCTTCGCCCATTTCCGATATAGGTATAAAGTCGGCAGGTGAAAGGTATCCGAAGTCAGGGTGTGTCCAGCGGACCAGCGCCTCTAACCCGCCTGTTTGCCCTGTACTGGTATCCATCAAGGGTTGATATACTACAAATAATTGGCCAGAAGCTAAGGCACTGTCTAACTCCGATAGCACCGCTATTTTGTGGGGGGTACTG
This sequence comes from Reinekea sp., assembly GCF_046710285.1. GTDB lineage: Bacteria > Pseudomonadota > Gammaproteobacteria > Pseudomonadales > Natronospirillaceae > Reinekea. The sequence goes on along the minus strand of NZ_JBKEGY010000008.1, from coordinate 94,427 downwards.
GTATCTAAATCTGTGCTGTAATATGTTACTTGCCGGCCGGTATTCTTTGAAGAATACATAGCGACATCGGCGCAACGCAGAAGCTCGTGGCCGTCGTCACCGTGCTGAGGGTAAAAAGAAATACCTACACTGGCTTCAACTTGGAACGTTAACTGATCAACCAAATAAGGTTCAGCTAATGCATCATGCAACATACGTGCTTTTTTTGTCGCTTCTTTAGGTGATATATTGGGGTAAAATAGTGCAAATTCGTCGCCACCCAACCTAGATAGAAAATAAAATTCACCCCGTAAGTTTTGGTCAATTCTTGGACCAATTTCTCGCAGCAATTTATCTCCAAATTGATGTCCGAAACTGTCGTTGATTTCTTTAAAACGGTTTAAGTCAAACAGCATGAGCGCGGACTTACGCTGGCTAGGAAGCATGGCTTTCATCCACGCATGTAACTGACTGCGGTTGCCTAAATTAGTTAAGCTATCTCGCATTGCTTGGCGCCTCAACACTTCACGTTGAGTCAACCCTTGCATCGCTAAGTGAACAGCGTTTTTTGAGAACTGTAGAATTTCAACATCGGGCATGGCATTAATGAAGCTCAATTCCAAGACCAAGAAGCCGACATGGCTAATACCGATAGGCCAATGAATACATCGCTGCTGTTTTAACTTAATTAGCTGATCTGTACGGCGGCATTCATCAAGCTGCAGAATTTTCTGATTATCCTGAACTAATTGTGCGCCCTTATACCAATTCTGATGAGGCTCATTCAAAGGTGAGCACTGATACCAATCGCCCGATTCCCAGAAGTACCATTTTAGCCCTGCTAACTCGAAAGCATTTGCAAAAGATTTCTGGCAGCCATATAGAAATTCGGCTTCATCTGAAACAGTATCAAGCTCACCGAGTAGAGTCACAAGTTGTGTAAGTTGGTGCTTTTGGCGGTTAAGCAAACTGTTCTGTTCATCAAGCCGATCTCTCGCTTCGCATTGCGCTATTTCACGCAGAACGCGTACGCCAAAGAGATCAATTAAATTCGAAATGTAAGCCCGATTCTCAATAGGCTCGTTCGTACACAACATAATAAAAGCCGTTGTAGATTCGGTCGTATCGGTAATAGGTAATACAGAATAATATAGATAGTCGCCGTACAGTAACTGGTAAAACTCTTCTTTCCTAGTAGGAGTGACATTCCAACTAGAAGTCATCAATTGTTCTTCACTATTTAATAAAAAATGGAAGTTGGGGTTCCTAATAGCATTCTCGGCAATAAGCCACGTTCGCCACCAGGTTGATTTTGTTTGCGAGCCCAATATAATTCGGCTTACACCACTTAACTGCCCAATACGAAGGCCGAAGTACTTTAGGAATTCGGTGCCAGTTTGCAAGCTGACATCTTGAGTAAAGTCTTCCAGTTTTTTAAAAATATCGACAACTTGGTCGTTTTGATCTTTATCGCCTTCGGACTCCCAAATTAGAGACACCGACTGGTAACGACCATCAACCTCCTGATATTTAGCTTGCTCTGACACTCGCTTGTAAATACCATTTTTATCACGCAAGCGATAGCTCAACACTACCGATTGCATGGTTGATCGTGTGAAGCCGTAGGCGGTAAAAACTGAGTTTAAGTCATCTGGATGAATAAATTCAGAGACCTGTACTGGGGCACTGCCACCAAGAAATGACCTAACTGGTAAGCCTGTAAATTCCTCTAAACTTTCGTTGGCGTATAGTAATATCCAACGCCCATCTACCTCGGCTGCTTGATAGATAATGGCTTGAGTTGCTGCAAGTGTATGAATACCAGCCAGCTGATGCATATGGGCACCAATGATGGCTGCTTTATGTTCAACCCGCTGATAGACGTTCTCGGCTTGCTCAGAACTTAACTGACCGTAGATGTGTACTTGCGAAGTGCTATTTACTTTGTATTCATGCTTATCGAAGCCGCGCCTAGAAATGGCCGGTTGGCTCCTGAAAATAGTTTCATAAGTACCAGAGTAGATATCCATTACCTGAATAATTACATTATTCACTTCTGGCATGAGGCGATGTAACGTCTCAATGTCAGTTCGAAGCATTGATTCTGCCAAAAATCGTGCTTCTGACCAGCCTCGGTCTTTCTCATATTGGGGGGGTAACAACTCGGTTTTAAGCATGCCACTCGGTTCTTAAATGATATCTATTCAAGTCTAGCGCTTTCACCTCAAATTGCAGTAATTTAACTTAAAAAAAAAGCGGCTACGCCGCTAACTAACTCAAAATGCGATTAAAACCACAGTATCAATGTTTCAATTAACGCAATGAAAGGAGAATCGCTCAAATTTCGACCGATCTCCTATGCTCTTGACTAGCGAATTCTAGCCTCTGTATCTCCGTCAAAAAACACAGCCTTACCCATATTGAACAGAATATCCATCATTTCCCCCGGTTTTCCGGCTTCTGCTGGGTGAACTCGACACTCACATTCTTCACCATTAATGCGCGTTAGTACCAGTGTATCCGCGCCTGTTGGTTCGGTGACTTCAACCTTGATGGTTACTCGGGTGACATTTGGATCATCCAAAACATGAGGCATAACATGTGTCAACTGCTCCGGTCGTAAGCCTAAAATGACACTCTTACCAATATAGCTCGACAAATTGGCTTGGCTAGCAGGCACCGGTAACTGAAATTTTTTGCCTTCTGATTCAATTTCCACTGCCGCATTACCATCTGAATTTACAACATCACATCGTAAAAAATTCATCGACGGTGAACCCATAAAGCCGGCAACGAATATATTTTCAGGCTCGTCATAGACTTCTTGAGGTGAACCAAACTGCTGTAAAACACCTCCTTTCATAACAGCAATACGATCCGCTAAGGTCATAGCCTCAATTTGGTCATGTGTCACGTAAACAATGGTGGTGCCCAAGCGCTGATGCAGTTTTTTGATTTCTGTACGCATTTCGACACGTAACTTGGCATCAAGGTTCGACAAAGGTTCATCAAACAAAAATACCGACGGTTGTCGAGCGAGCGAGCGGCCCATTGCCACGCGCTGGCGTTGACCACCCGATAACTGTGATGGTTTGCGATCTAATAAGTCTTCTATTTGCAGCAACTTAGCCACTTTGTCGACGATAGCAGCAATCTCTTCTTTCGGCATTTTTCTAATTTCTAAACCAAACGCAATGTTTTTACGAACATTCATATTTGGATAGAGGGCATAGCTTTGAAACACCATGGCGATATCGCGGTCTTTAGGGGCGGCGTAAGTCATATCGGTTTTACCCATGAGTATTTTGCCTGAAGTGACCTCTTCTAGACCAGCAATACAATTTAGCAACGTTGACTTACCACAACCTGATGGTCCAACTAAAATTACAAACTCACCATCATTAATCTCAAGGTCAATTCCCTTTAAAATATGAGTTTGGCCAAAGCTTTTCTGAACATTTTGAATTGATAAACCAGACATTATAAAACTCCTATTAACCTTTTACTGAACCGGCAGTTAAGCCGCGAACAAAATATTTTCCTGCGACAACATAAACAAATATTGTTGGTAATGCGGCGATAATTGCGCCGGCCATATCAACGTTGTAGCGTTTTTCACCTGTCGTAGAGTTGACCATATTATTTAGACCTACGGTGACAGGTTGCGAATCTGGATCTGAAAAAATCACACCAAACAAAAAGTCATTCCATATTTGCGTGAACTGCCAAATCACTGAAACCACTATAATGGGAGTCGACAGCGGTAAAATGATGCGCGTAAATATCAACCAAAATCCGGCCCCATCTAGCTTGGCGGCTTTTATTAGTTCACCAGGCAAACTCACATAGTAGTTGCGGAAAAACAATGTCGTAAAGGCTACGCCGTAGACAACGTGGGTAAAAATTAGACCAACAAGCGTTCCACTCAACCCTAGCTTACCGAGCACTACTGAGTGAGGCAGCAAAATAGCTTGAAACGGTAAGAAACAACCCGCGAGTAAAAATGCAAAGAACAATTCACTGCCACGGAACTTCCAAAAGCTAAGTACATAACCGTTCAACGCTCCGAGCAGCGTGGAAATAAAGACCGAAGGAATAACCATTTGCAGTGAATTAATGAAGTAAGGGCGCAAGCCTTTATCATCTCTCGCGCCAATTTGTACTTCACTCCACGCTTCTTTCCATGCATCGAAGCTAAAAGACTTAGGCCACTCAATTAATTGACCGATACGTATTTCATCCATTGAACGAAAAGACGTCACAATCATCAATACGAGAGGGGCAAGGTAGTAAAGCGCAACAATAACAAGCACTGCATATAATATGGCGCGCCCTGTAATATCAGAATATCGTTTATCTCTAACTTTAATCATTGTCTTTCGTCCTTAATTCAGAATACAGGTAAGGAATCAGGATGGCCGTCACCCCCATAAGCATGATTACAGCAGAGGCTGCCCCCACACCCAATTGAGCACGCTGGAATGAAATCTGATACATGAAAATGGCCGGAACGTCTGTTGATGTACCTGGGCCACCGCCTGTTAGTGCCATGATTAAATCAAAACTCTTAATGGCGATGTGTGCCAACATAATAAAAGCAGAGAAAAACACTGGCCGCATCGATGGAATAATGATGCGTGTATATACTGAGAATAAATTAGCGCCATCTAACTGCGCTGCTTTAATGATCGAGGTATCTATACCCCTTAGGCCGGCTAAAAACAGAGCCATCACAAAGCCACTCGATTGCCATACCCCTGCAATTACCACCGTATAAATGGCCATATCTGGATCAATTATCCAATCGAAACTAAAACTTTCAAACCCGGCATCGCGCATAAACTTTTCGATACCAACCGTAGGGTTTAAAATCCACTTCCACACGGTACCTGTAACAATAAAAGACAAGGCCATTGGGTATAAGTATATAGTCCTCAGCGCGCCTTCAGCCCTAATATTCTGGTCTAACAAAATTGCGAAAATTAGACCAATAACCATACAAATGATAATAAACAGAGTGCCAAAAATGGCTAAGTTTGCCAGCGCGCCCATCCATCGATCGTTCATAAATAGTTTGACGTATTGTGCAAAACCCACAAATTCATAATCTGGCAGAAATCGAGATTTAGTAAACGATAGAATCGTTGTCCAAATGATAAAGCCATAAATAAAGACGATGGTTATTGCCATTGTTGGCGATAGCACTAGCTTTGGCAGCCAATAATCTATGCCTTTTTTTCGTTTCGATACGGACATCATTACTCCGTCCTCTGTGTATTGTATTTTAATAAGTCAATGGTTATGTCTTATCGGTCAGTTTGTTGAAAACCAGCCTGAAGGCTTTTCTATTAGATAGGCAGGCGCATCCCGAGCTGCTTTTCAACAAACTGCTGTTTCACTATAGACGATGACTTGAAAAATTGAAGAACTGCAGGTTTTTCCTAGTTGAGCTGGCAAAACCTGCAGCGTTTTAATGAAGCACAAGATTAGTGCTTTATTAACTTACTTATTGATTCGCACGAATTGCACGAGACAATTTAAGGACCGCTTCATCTGATGTCATATCTGAGTTAAAGAAGTCAGTGACGACATCGGCAATCGCGCCGCCAATTGCAGACGTGGTAGACATACCATGTGCCATTGAAGGTACTAAGCCTTTACCTGATTTAGCTGTAGACTTAAATGTATCCATCGCGGCTAACGCACAAGCATCGAATGGCGACATATCTTGGTCTAAGCGTACTGGGATAGAACCTTTGTTTAAGTTGAATGTTTCTTGGAACTTAGGAGAAACAACTAATTCAGCCATTTTCATCTGTGCTTTTTCGTTTTCAGCGTTGTTTTGCTTAAACATAGCAAGTGAATCGATGTTGAATGTAAATTCACCATCGGTACCTGGGAACGGTACGCAGTAGTAATCTACGCCTGGTTTTTTGTTAGCAGCGGTAAATTCGCCCTTTGCCCAGTCGCCCATAAACTGCATAGCGGCTTCGCCTTTAATGACCATAGAGGTTGCCACGTTCCAATCGCGACCTGGCGCACCTTTATCGATATAGCCCTTAACTTTTCTGAACTCATCGAAAGCAGTTTTCATTGTCTTACTTTCTAAGGTCTTCACATCATGCTCTACGAAAGCTTTTGCGAAGAAATCAGCGCCACCTAGTGAAAGAACGATGCTTTCAAAGGTTGTTGTATCTTGCCACGGCTGACCACCGTGCGCGATAGGCGTAATACCTTTTGCTTTTAAAGTATCAGAGACTTTCCAAAGCTCTTTAAGACTCGTTGGAACTTCCAAACCATTATCATCAAATACAGACTTGTTTGCCCACATCCAGTTTACACGGTGAACGTTAACTGGCGCTGCTACGTACTTACCTTCATGCTTCATAACATCTGATACGACGCTTGGCAGTACTGTTTCCCAGTTTTGAGCTTCTGCAACTGGAGTAAGATCGGCTAAGAAGCCTAGGTCGCCCCACTCTTGAATTTCTAAACCTTTAATTTGTGCTGAAGCAGGAGCATTACCCGATACGGCGCGCGAACGTAAAACGGTCATCGCGTTTTCACCACCGCCACCAGCAACAGCGAAATCTTTCCAAGTGTGCCCAGCGTCTTCTACCATGCCTTTAAGAACTGCAATTGACTTTGCTTCGCCACCTGAAGTCCACCAATGCATCACTTCAACTTGGCCTGCTTGAGCTGACGCAACAATTGTTCCGCCGAGCGCTACTGCTAAGAGTGTCTTTTTAAACATCATCGTTTCCTTTATTTGTTTTTGTTTTAACCAGGTCTTTTGCCTGAGTTTGAAACATAAAGCCTTATTAATGGTGACTTTGGAGTGCCTTTGAGGCACTCCGTAAACAGTCACTGTCTATGACAAGATCAAATTTAGACTGAATAAGGAAGGAAGTAACGTTCCGAAACGCAACGTAACGTAACACGTTTGTTACATTTGGCGTGCAATGAGCGCAGCGACTTGGATCAGGCCGTCGACATCTTCTTGGTTAAAGTCATTAACAACATCGCTGTCGACATCTAAAACGGCGACAACCTCATTGCCCTTTAGAATTGGCACCACTATTTCTGATCGAGATTGACTACTGCAGGCAATATGACCAGGGAACGCATCGACATCGGGTACCCATTGAGTTTCTTTGGTTGCCCAAGCCGTGCCACAGACACCCTTGCCTTTGGCAATACGAGTACAGGCGATGTCACCTTGAAATGGCCCAAGAACTAAAGTGTCGCTTTCAACAAGGTAAAAACCAACCCAAAAAAAGCCAAAGGTTTGCCTTAACGCCGCGCTAATATTCGCCATATTCGCAACTAAGCTTGATTCTCCTGATATCAAGCCTTCGAGCTGAGGGAGCAACTCTTGATATTGCTGTGCTTTATTGAGACCCGTTTGTATTGCCAGTTCTTCTGCCATGTTCTATTCCGTAATATATTTTGTATTTAAGCCGTTGCCAATTGCTTATAAAGCTTATTAGCTTGTTCTGGCATTTTGCGTTGTTCAAAAAGTTGCGCTAGCATTAGGCCACTTTCTCGGTCATTTAACGCCCAGCCTTTCTCAAGCCAACTTTGCGCCTGCCCCCATAATTGCAGCGCCAGATTAACTTGCCCCAACGCGCGACAATAGTTTGCGCTTGGCTCGCTCTGCTCATATTGCTCTAACAGGGCTAGTTTTTTACTTGCATCTGTTTGAATGACAGACAGTGCGGGTAAAAGCGCTTCAAAGTGACCGTTTTTAAAACCCGCTAACAATTTTTTATAAGCGGTATCGTGGTCATTTATAGAGACCCAGAAATCAATTTCGACTAATAAAAACTCAGGCTGTAATCGGGTTGCTTTTGGAACTTTTTTAAGCAGCTGGCGTCCTTCATCTGCCTTGCCTGTCAGTTTTTCCATGGCGAGTTTGGCGCCTTTCACCACCCAACTATGTCGTTCATCGGGCTGAATATTGGCCGCAATAATTGCAAGGTCTAAGAGTGCTTCACCTTCGCCTTGTTCTAATAGCGATTGCCACAAGTGACGGCGTAACCAAGGCACTTTTTTTAGCTCTGAATGTTGGTTCATTTGCGCAATAAACTGTTTGGTTTGGTTCTCTGCCCACAAACGCTGGGCACCAATAGCATAGGCAAATAATTTCAATTCAGGATCAATTTGAATCAACTCAGCCTGGCGCTCTAGCCAGTCAGCATGCTGCCAGCCTAATGCAAGCGTCATGGCTCTTGGTAGCCGGTCGGAACCACCTGCATCGGCAACACGCTTTAAAGCTACAATGGCTTTATCATCTTGCCCTGCTAACCAAGCATTCACCGCTTGGACGGTGTCTTTTTTGGCGGTTTTTTGATTTTTACGTTGACGGAAACGCTGCCACAATCGCGTCGGTGCGAAACCTCGCCAAAGCTGAATAAAAATTAGAATGGTAATAGTGAATAGTAATAGGAAGCCTATACCGGCCCAAAATGTTGTTTCAACCAACCAGCCATTCCATGTCACCATCATGACGCCGGCATCAGCCAACATCATTTTTGCTAACACCCCTCCCAGTAATAATACAATGATCCAAAGAAGTGCCCAACCCAGAAGCCGCATCATGATCCGCTCTCCTGTGTTGCTTCCGATTCTATTTCATTTTGTTTATTAATATAGGTGTCGATAACTAACACGCTTTTACCAATATCTGGCCAAGTTGGATTTAACTGCAAGGTTTTCAACTGCTGTAATTGTTGACTAGGCACTTTGAAATCAAATTGGCTGTTCATTGCCTTTAGTTGATCTAGTGATTGGCTCAGGGCAGCCTCAAATAACAGTTGATTTTGGGCCAACAGTGCCAGCTGTGACTGAGCTAATACCATCAAGGTGTGTTGTCGCCAAAGTTCAAAATCACTTTGAATGGGCGGTGCTTGCACAATGCTGTCTAATCTTGAAATCACGACGACTTTTTTCACACTCTGCCAAAAACCTTCAACGGGTGATATCTCCGGTTCAATTTGTACCGTTTCCGTCGGTTTTGGTACCCAAGTGAGTTGGCGTACTTCATCAGCGATTGCACCGAGCTGGAAATAGATTCCATTAAGATCAACTGAACGTGCATTATTGAGCGCAAGAATGTCACTGGCGATTTGCTGGCGTAGAGGTAATACCGCAGCTGCGTCTAGCGTTGCTATGATGTCATCTGCTGATTTAAGCAAGCTGATGGAAACAGCTGCATTCTTATCTAAAAATAACCGCCGTTGCGCCAAGCGAGTTAAGGTAAGGGCTTCTTCAAGCGGCCATCGGTTTTCAGTACGATCCGCTTCACGATTCATGCGTTGCGCCGATTCGACCACTAAAGATTCTATTTGTGAAACTTGCTGCGTCAGGTCATCGGCATAATCGACACGACGATTACTGACTTCAGTAATTTGTTGTTGAGCAATAGCGACTTGTTCAGCAAGTTGCTGGTTTTGCTGTTGTAACTGGTTTACTTGGGCTAAATTGTTCTGCCAAAGCCACCAGCCACCATACGCAATACCCGCGGATATGACGATAATCACCATGAGCACAATCAAAAAACGGCGCCAAAAGACAGAAATACCTGCCGAAGGTTTTTTAGCTTCTTTAACTGGTTTATCTTGGACTTTGTCTTTTTGCTGCGCTTTATTTTCGACCGACTTGGTAGTGTCGGTCTCTGGCACCGTGATATCGGTATCTTCTAACTGCTCATTTTGTGCTTGATCGCTCATAACTCACCTTGTTGGTTGCGTAACATCGTGGCCAATGCGTCAACCGAAGCATCGGCTGCTAGCTTGACGTTTACCAATCCATTATCTAAACACCATTGTTTTAATCTATCTGATGATACCCACCATTGGCCCGACCAGCTACGCCAATATTCACCATTTTGCTGCAATAGAGCCTCGCCTAAAAAACTCGAGCTTAACCAAAGGGCATCACTTGTGTCTGCTTGCTCCACTATTTGAGCCAAAACGTTGTTATCGACCAACCGTCGGTAAACAAAAACCTCTGTTGCTTTTTGACCTGTCGATGCGAAATATTCTTTAAATGCATTTCGCCCTCCCTCGCCTTTAACTATCAAAACTGAGTCATGAGGCTCTAGCAGGGTGGCCACTAGCTCAATAACATCTTCGGCGGTGTAACCTGCTTCAGGGTATTGGGTCGGCAAGTCATGCTGGTTCAATACATTCGCTGTTCCTGGACCATTGCATGTCCAATTGACACCCGCTGGAATCATTGGCCAATAGATATCGAGTTGATCAATCAATGCTTGCGCCGCTTCTGGGCTTACACAATGAACAACCTTAAACTGGTCAATGTTCATCCAGAGCTGTTTTACTTCTTCGCTCTGAGCTAAAGACTCAAACTGCCAAGGGTCTATCCAGACAATTGTCGATGTCCATGATTCAAGTCCAAGCTGCCATCGGGCCCATTCTTTTGCTGCTTTAGGAACTATTACGTTCAATGTTACTTACCTAGTTCTGCCAATATTTTATCTGCGCCCTGCCCGAGCAGGTCTTGCGCGACGGCGATACCCATGGCTTCCGCTGCGCTGAAATCAGCTTCTGTATCACCAATTAACTTATGCTCAGCTTTTGCCACCAAAAGTAATTTGCCATCGACGGTCCCTACTCGACCCTCAAGGCTCAAATTTTCTGCATTTAATAAGGTGTAACCTGCAATTGGCACATCACAGCTACCATTTAGGGTGCGGTTCATCGCTCGTTCGCAATGCAATCGAAGCGACGTTGGCTGGTGAATCAATGGAGCAAGCAAGGCTTTAATTGCGTCATCCCCTAAACGGGTTTCAATGCCGACCGCACCTTGGCCGACCGCTGGTAATAGCCAATTACTATCAATATCATGAGCTATTCGGCTTTCTAGGCCCAAACGTAATAAACCCGCAGACGCTAGGATGATAGCATCGTACTCGCCTGCATCGAGCTTGGATAAGCGAGTACCTACGTTGCCACGTAAAAAATTAATAGTTAAATCGGGGCGGCGAGCTAATAATTGGGCTTGCCGTCTCATACTTGAGGTACCGACGATGGCTCCTTGAGGTAAATCATCTATCGATTTGTAAGTGTTACTAACAAAGGCATCAAAAGGGTTTTCACGTTCACAAATAACCGCCAGCTCAAAACCTTCTGGTAATACCATGGGCACGTCTTTCATGGAGTGAACGGCGATGTCGGCTTCATTTGCCGCCATTGCCACTTCAAGTTCTTTAACAAAAAGCCCCTTCCCACCCACTTTAGATAAGGTTACATCCAGCCTCTGATCACCAATAGTCGTCATCGGGACAAGCTCTACAACTAAGTTTGGGTGAAAGTGTTTCAATTGCGCTTGAACAAACTCCGCCTGCCATAGTGCTAATGGGCTGTTTCGAGTAGCGATGCGTAGGTGCTGTGTCATAGTGCTGGGTCTCTATCTAATAAATTTGAAAATTAACCGAAAGTGTACCACTTGGCATGAAAGAACCGAACCATGTTACATGCTCGTTACAAACGCAATAAATCTAACACCCTTTGATACATAAAGTTACATGCTTCACAGTTACTATAACGCTCCTAATACAGCCAACATAAATACTAAAATAACCGGCTAGGAGCTCTAATGCGTGATTATATCGCACCTATTTTACTGTCTTTTTGTGCATTCAATATGGCCAATGCAGGACAAGTAGAAGTACTACATTACTGGACCTCTGGCGGAGAAGCCGCAGCTTTAGATGTTCTCAAAGCGCAAATGACCGCTGATGGCCACGAATGGCTAGATTTCAAAGTAGAAGGCGGTGGTGGTGGAAATGCCAATGCCGAGTTACAAGATCATGTTTTAAGAGGTGACCCACCTACAGCGGCTCTAATTAAAGGCCTCGACATTCAACGTTGGGCAAGATTAGGTTTTTTAGCAAACTTAGACGAATTAGCCCAAAACCAAAATTGGGCAAACTTACTTCCGAACGAAGTTGCCAATGTTATGCAACACAATGGTCAGTATGTTGCCGTTCCCGTCAATGTGCACCGCGTAAATTGGTTATGGGCAAATAAATCAATTCTCGACAAACTCAATATTGTAGCCCCTAAAACATGGTCTGAATTCGATCAAGCTGCCGAGAAAATCAGAGCAGCTGGATATCAAGTAATTGCACAGGGTGATCAAGATTGGCAGCACGCTACGTTATTTGAAACCATTGCTTTGTCTGTTGGTGGTCCTCGCTTCTATAAAGATGCCTTTGTTGACCACATCTTTAACACGAAAAACAATAAAATCATGGCTCAAGTATTTGAACGATATTACAAGGTTTTAAGTTATGCAGATTTAAGCTGGGTCGATGAATGGCCAGATGCGACCGCCAATGTGATTAAGGGTGAAGCTGCATTCCAAGTGATGGGCGACTGGGCTAAGGGTGAGTTTACCAATGCTAACAAACAACCTAATCAAGATTACTTCTGCTTGCCTGTTCCTGAAACTCAAAACATGTTTTTGTTTAACATCGATAGCTTTGCAATGTTTAATTTAAAAAAATCAAGCTCTGAAGATCAACTCGCCCAACAAGCACTGGCGCGAAACATAATGGGGGAGCCGTTCCAAAAAGCCTTCAATTTAACGAAAGGGTCTATCCCTGTGCGAACTGATATGTCGATGGCCAGTTTTGATTTCTGCTCTCAGTATTCAATGTCTGAATTTTTAACTGCCAGTGAACAACAGACTTTATTGCCAAGCATTGCCCATGGCATGGCAACAACGGGCACGGTACAAGGCTACTTTCTAGAACGCCTAGGTGAATTAACCCGCACTCCACTAGAGCCTGATCGTGCCGCAAAAGAACTAACCAAGGCCATTCGATACGGCCAATATATCATTAGGTAGCCAGTCCAGCATTGAAAAATGCTTTTGCAATAGTAACCTCAGGGTTGCTATTGCGCTTTTTTATTTTTCTGCACAAAAGCAATGGCATAGGTAACTGCCTTAGTTACTTCATCTTCCATACGTTGAATTTCAGGTGCAGATAAATAAAAAGCCATATCAACCGAATAGCGATAATAACGTGAAGGCAGTTGATTTAAGGCTACACAAGCAATATCAATCAACTCCCCTTCTTCTGTCGAATCCAATTCAGAACGCTTTGCTAAATCATCAACCACTAGTTTTTCATAAAAATTTGAAATCTGACTTTCAAAACTCATATTCAACCCCTTTTGCTGAAATCTAATTTGGAACCTAAATTGAGTCTAGCAGCATATTTAACCTAACAACCTATATTTTTCAAATATGCTTAAGCATAAAAAAACCTCTTGAATGGTTAGTCTCAAGAGGCTTGAAGAATACAGAGCATCACGCTTATTCGATATCTAAGCCCGATACGTTTTGGAAGCCACGGGGCAGCTTGTTGCCTCTTCGGCCTCGCTCACCTAAATAGTGCTCTAAATCTGCACCTTTTAGCTTGAGCTTTCGCTTACCAGAATAAACCAATAAGGTATCTTTAGCACCGACAACCTTTGCGCCAACCATTAACTCTTCGCGGGCTGAGGCTTTGCTAGCGGGTATATTAATAATTTTGTTGCCCTTACCTTTTGCAAGTTCTGGTAAGTCTCGTACAGGAAAAACCAGAAGCCGACCTTCGTTGGTCACGGCTGCTAAATAATCAGTTGAAGCTTGCGATATGGGCTGAGGCGCCAACACCTGTGCTTCTTTGGGTAGCGACAACAATGCCTTACCGGCTTTGTTCTTACTGACCATATCAGATAGTTTTGCGATAAAGCCGTAGCCCGCATCAGAACTGACTAAATACTGCTGCTCGGGGTTGGCAATAAGCAAACCTTTCATTTCTGCACCCGGTGGTGGGTTTAACTTGGTGGTAATAGGTTCACCTTGTCCACGCGCAGAAGGCAGTTGGTGGGTTTGCAATGAATACGATCGACCAGTTGAATCAAGCAACACCGTTATTTGATTGCTTTTACCTATAGCTGCGAAGGCGAAACCATCACCTGCTTTATAACTTAATCCTTCTGGGTCTACTTCGTGCCCCTTACCGCTACGAATCCAGCCGCGTTGAGACAACACAATTGTAACCGCTTCAGAGGGTAAAATTTCATTTTCGCTGAAAGCGATTGACTCGGCTCGTGTGACTAATTGTGTTCGGCGATCGTCACCAAACTCTTCAGCGTCTGCCAATATTTCTTTCTTAATTAGAGTACGCATACGCGCAGGTGAACCAAGAATTTTCTCTAACTTTTCACGTTCAGCAGAGAGTTCATCTTGCTCGCCACGGATACGTATTTCTTCTAGTTTCGCTAACTGACGTAATTTGATCTCAAGAATTGATTCCGCTTGAATATCACTTAAGCCAAAGCGGCTCATGAGCTCCGCTTTTGGTTTATCTTCGGTACGGATGATCTCAATGACTTCATCAATATTGAGATACGCTATAAGCAAGCCGTCAAGTATATGCAGGCGCGCCAGTACTTTATCGAGTCGATATTGCAAGCGTTTACGGACAACATCGGTTCTAAATTCTAACCATTCTGAAAGAATAGTATTCAATGCTTTAACTTGCGGACGACCATCAATACCGATCATGTTGAGGTTGACTCGAATGGTCTTCTCAAGATCTGTCGTTGCAAACAGGTGGTTCATGAGTGCATCTATATCAATTCGATTGCTGCGCGGTTCTATCACTAAACGAGTTGGGTTTTCGTGGTCTGATTCATCACGAAGATCAACCACCATCGGAAGCTTTTTCGCTTGCATCTGCGCAGCGATTTGCTCCAGCACTTTACTGCCTGAGGTTTGATGTGGTAATTCAGTTACAATAATATCTGAACCTTCTTGCATGTACTTAGCGCGTACTTTTAAGGTACCGCGACCAGACTCATATATTTTTTCAAGATCGGTACGAGAGGTGATCATTTCCGCGCCCGTTGGGAAATCAGGACCTCGGACATGCATCATAATATCGGCAACCGTGGCCTTTGGCGTATCAATTAAATGGATACAGGCCGCTGCTATTTCTTTCAAGTTATGCGGTGGAATATCGGTTGCCATACCCACAGCAATACCCGTTGTACCATTGAGCAATACGTGTGGTAATCGAGAAGGCAATACTTTAGGCTCATCCATGGTGCCATCGAAGTTCGGCACCCAATCAGCAGTTCCTAAGCCAAGCTCGGAAAGCAGCAGTTGAGCATTTTTGTGCAGGCGGGATTCTGTATAACGCATCGCCGCGAATGACTTAGGATCATCCGGGGAACCCCAGTTTCCTTGGCCATCGACCAATGGGTATCGATAAGAGAACGACTGCGCCATTAATACCATAGCTTCATAACAAGCACTGTCACCGTGTGGGTGGTATTTACCCAACACGTCACCGACGGTTCGAGCTGATTTTTTATATTTAGCCGTATTCTTTAGGCCTAGCTCACTCATGGCATAAACGATACGACGCTGTACCGGTTTTAAACCATCACCAATGTGAGGTAAAGCACGGTCAAGAATGACGTACATGGAATAATCTAAGTACGCTTTTTCAGTAAATTGGCTCAGAGAAATCGATTCTGAAAAATCAGTGTTCTGTTCGGACATTAGGGGAACCTGTTAAAAATCAGATAATTAGCGTTGCTGTTGGTGCTAGTGTCGCAGTTTATAGCGGCGAGAACAATACCGCTACGGAGCTGATAAGCTCCGCAGCATAAGAGACTTAACGGTGGTATTTAGGCGATAACTCTACGACCGCTTCAATAAACGCCTGTGCATTCGCAGGGTCTACAAACTGGTGTATACCGTGGCCTAAGTTAAATATATGACCGTTACCGGGACCATACTCTTTTAAAATTCGCTCAACCTCCGCACGAATTTTATCTGGGCTAGCATACAAAACGCAGGGGTCCATATTGCCTTGCAGTGCTACTTTATCGCCCACTTGAGCACGAGCGGTGGTTAAAGAGGTAGTCCAATCTAAGCCTAAAGCGTCAGCGCCACTTTCAGCCATGACATCTAACCACTGACCGCCGCCTTTGGTAAACATAATAACTGGGACTTTGCGGCCATCGTGCTCACGAATGAGCCCAGCTATAATTTTCTTCATGTAATTCAAAGAAAACTCAGGGTAAGCAGCATGACTCAAACTACCTCCCCAGCTATCAAAGATTTGTACAGCTTGCGCACCGGCGATAATTTGCGCATTAAGGTAATCAATGATGACATCGGCTAGCTGATCTAACAAAGCATGCAACAACTCAGGCTGGTTATATAACATTGCCTTGCTGTGGCGGAAGTCTTTGCTCGAACCGCCTTCAATCATATAAGTCGCTAACGTCCAAGGGCTGCCGGTGAAGCCAATCAAAGGAACTCGACCGTTTAGCTCGCGACGAATCGTGCTCACAGCATTAATAACATAACCAAGATGGTCGTCCATTTTTGGCTGTATAAGGCGATTTAAATCTTGCTCTGAACGGATAGTTTGCTTGAATTTTGGTCCTTCTCCCGTCTCAAAGTATAACCCTAAGCCCATGGCGTCAGGGATTGTTAAAATATCCGAAAATAAAATAGCCGCATCTAATGGGTATCGCTCTAGAGGTTGTAGCGTGACCTCACAGGCAAGCTCGGCATTTTTACACAAACTCATGAAATCGCCGGCTTTTGCGCGCGTTTTACGGTATTCAGGTAAGTATCGACCTGCTTGGCGCATCATCCAAACGGGTGTTCTATCAACAGGTTCACGCATCAACGCCTTCAAAAAGCGATCATTCTTCAACTCAGTCACAACTTAGCCCCTAATTTAGTAATAGGGCATTATACTGTGACTTTCATCAACTTACGATGGTGCTTACCTAACTATGAACTTTCTCGGGCATTGTTTGTTTTCTGACCAGACACCAGAAGCACTGGCAGGCAGCCTATGGCCAGACTTTGGCTTGCGGCCAAATAACAACGCCTCAAAGGTATTTTTAGCGCACTTTGACAGACATCAAGCCATTGATAAATTTACCGACCAGTGCGACGAACTCGAACCCATGCGTCTGAAACTACGGCCTGTCTTTAGAAAAACGTCACCGCTGGTCATTGATGTACTGATCGATCATTACCTAGCGAAGCATTGGTCTTCTCATCACCCAGTACCTTTAGAGCAATTCGCAAGTCAATGCTACCAGCACCTAGACCAGTTTAATGAGTTTCCGATGAGCAAGCGCTTTGAACAAACGCTGTTTTGGATGACGAAGCAGGATTGGTTCAACGCTTATGCGCAACCAGAAGGAATTGAACAAGCATTAACCGGCATGTCCCGTCGTATTCGATTTGAAACACCACTGGCAACGCATGCGCACCAAGCCTGCTCATTGGTCGCAGGGTATGATGAGTGCTTTTCTGACTATTTAAATTCTTTAACCCAGCACTTAAACAAACAAGACTGAAAAACACCTCTAACTAATTCACCGCTATATAAGAGCTGAGGTACTGTAAAAATAGGACGTTCATTGGCATGGATGCCAATGACGAGCCCCCATGGACGGGTTTACGGCGCTCCTAGTTTTACAGTACCTCAGCGGCAGACCCCGCAAGCCAAACTAACGCACCGCCACCTAATAGCTGAGGTGCTGTAAAAATAGGACGTTCATTGGCATGGATGCCAATGACGAGCCCCCATGGACGGGTTCACGGCGCTCCTAGTTTTACAGTACCTCAGCGGCAAAAAACCACAGGCCAAACTAACGCACCTCCACCGAATAGCCGAGGTGCTTTAAGATTTAAACACCAAGATATTCCATAATGCCTTCCGCAGCTTGGCGGCCTTCATAGATCGCCGTAACCACTAAATCTGAGCCGCGTACCATATCGCCACCGGCAAAGATTTTGTCGTTACTGGTTTGGAATTTATAAGTTTGCTGCTCTGGTGCAATAACGCCTTTCCAGCCATTTAACTTAATGCCAAACTTTTCAAACCATGGCGCCGGACTAGGTTGAAAGCCGAACGCAACCAAAACGATGTCAGCGGCTAGAATCTCTTCGCTGCCCTCAATCACTTCTGGGCGACGACGACCATTTTCATCAGCCTCACCAAGCTTAGTGGTAACAAGCTTCACACCCTCTACCTTGCCATCACCGACAATGCCAACGGGCTGACGGTTGAACAAAAAGTTCACGCCTTCTTCTTTCGCGTTACCCACTTCACGAACAGAACCTGGCATGTTGGCTTCATCACGACGATAAGCACAAGTTACTGAAGCTGCCTGCTGGCGAATAGACGTACGGTTGCAATCCATAGCGGTATCGCCACCACCTAAAACCACAACTTTTTTGCCCTTCATGCTAATGAACTCACTTGGATCCTTTTCCCACCCTTGATTGTGATTCACATTGGAGATTAAAAACGGCAAGGCATCGTGAACGCCCTGCAAGTCTTCACCTTCAAAACCGCCCTTCATATTGGTATAGGTACCCATGGCCAAAAATACAGCATCGTATTCATCAATAATGGCTTGAAAGTCAATGTCTTTTCCCACTTCCGTGTTTAGTTTAAATTCAACACCCATTTCAGTGAACAGTACTCGACGCTTAGCCATCACTGACTTTTCCAATTTAAACTCAGGAATACCAAAGGTCAGTAAGCCGCCCACTTCAGGATACTTATCGAAAACTACTGGCGTGACGCCATTACGAATAAGCACATCGGCACAACCTAACCCTGCAGGGCCTGCTCCAATAACGGCGACGCGTTTATCGGTTTTAACAACTTTAGATAAATCTGGTTTCCAACCCATCGCAAAAGCAGTATCGGTAATATATTTTTCGGTATTACCAATGGTTACGGCGCCAAACTCCTCATTTAAAGTACAGGCTCCCTCGCATAAGCGATCTTGCGGACACACTCTGCCACAAACTTCAGGTAACGAATTGGTTTGGTGGCTGAGCTCGGCTGCTTCCAAGATATTGCCTTCACTGACCAGCTGTAGCCAATTAGGAATATAATTATGTACAGGACACTTCCACTCACAATAAGGGTTACCGCAATCTAGACAACGATGCGATTGTTCCGCCGCTTGGCGTTGCCCCATTGGCTCATAAATTTCAACAAATTCTTCTGTACGTGCAGTCAATTCTTTTTTAGCTGGATCTCGACGGCCAACATCTATGAATTGAAAATCGTTATTAAGTCGTTCAGTCATTTTCAGTTCTCCGTCAATTATTCAGTGCGTGCACGAGTTGTGGTTACTAAGTCACTCAAGCCGGCGGCTTTAGGTTTTACTAACCAGAAGCGACCAATGTAATCATCAAAGTTATCTAACAACTCGGCACCCCAGGCGCTGTGAGTTTCATCAACAAAACGAACGATAATACGGAACAAATGATCGCGATGATTTTCCATTTGTTCAATGTGTACACGATGAATATCAACCAGTTCGCGGTTGTATTTATCGGCGAAAGTATTTTCTAAGTCTAAAACGTAGGCAAAGCCACCCGTCATGCCAGCTCCAAAGTTACCACCTACTTTTCCTAATACAGTCACCAAACCGCCAGTCATATATTCGCAGCAGTGATCACCAGCGCCTTCAATGACAGCATGCGCACCTGAGTTGCGAACTGCAAAACGCTCACCCGCTGCACCACCGGCAAAAATCTCACCACCAGTTGCGCCATATAAACAGGTATTACCCATGATGGAGGTTTTTTGCGTTTCAAAAGCACTGCCTTTCGGCGGACGTATAACAATTTTGCCGCCCGACATACCCTTGCCAACGTAGTCATTAGCGTCACCATCGAGTATTAAGTTCAATCCGCCTGCATTCCAAACGCCAAAGCTTTGCCCTGCTATACCCGACATATTTAATGTGATGGGTGCATCGGACATTCCGAGGTTACCGTATTTTTTCGCGATAGCGCCAGAGGCTAGTGCCCCGATTGACCGATCACAGTTACCAATGTTAAAGCTGTATTCGCCACCAGACTTATGTTCGATTGCTTGTTCAATTGCAGCATAAATTTCGCGTTGCTTGGTGCCTTTATCGAATGGCTCGTTACGCTCCACTTGGCAAACCTGAGGCTTATCAGCAGGGATATTGTCACTAAATAACAATGCAGATAAATCTAATGAAGCGCGCTTGCCAGTTAAGCCTGTTCGAGCAGAAAAAATTTGTGTTTGACCAATTAATTCACCAAGCGAGCTATAGCCCAACTGAGCTAAGTGCTCACGTACTTCTTCGGCAACAAAGCGGAAATAGTTTTTTACCATTTCAACCGTACCGCGGAAATGATTGTCACGTAGGTAAGCATCTTGCGTTGCAATACCCGTTGCGCAATTGTTTAGGTGACAGATTCGTAAATATTTACAGCCTAATGCAACCATTGGAGCGGTACCAAAACCATAGCTTTCTGCACCAAAAATTGCGCCTTTAATAACATCAAGGCCAGTTTTTAAACCGCCGTCTGTTTGCAACCTCACTTTGTCGCGCAAATTGTTGCCGCGCAGCGTTTGCTGAACTTCTGCTAAGCCAAGTTCCCAAGGAGAGCCGGCATGTTTAATCGACGTTAACGGGCTCGCAGCGGTGCCGCCATCGTAGCCAGAAATGGTGATCAAGTCGGCATACGCCTTTGCAACACCAGCAGCGATAGTGCCAACGCCAGGTTCTGAAACAAGCTTTACGGAAACCAACGCTTGCGGGTTTACTTCTTTAAGGTCAAATATTAATTGCGCCAAATCTTCAATAGAATAAATATCATGATGCGGCGGCGGCGAAATTAATGTTACGCCCGGAACAGAATAACGCAGCTCAGCAATAAGTTTGTTTACTTTACCGCCGGGTAACTGACCTCCTTCGCCTGGCTTAGCACCCTGCGCAACTTTAATTTGAATAACATCGGCACTCATCAGGTAAGCTGGAGTTACACCGAAACGACCCGACGCGACCTGCTTTATTTTCGAACGTTTTATAGTGCCATAACGCTTAGGATCTTCACCACCTTCACCTGAGTTTGAACGCCCGCCTAATTCGTTCATTGCAACGGCTAAAGCTTCGTGAGCTTCTGGCGATAAAGCACCTAAGGACATTGCTGCAGAATCGAAGCGTGGGTAGATTGATTCTACCGGCTCAACATCTGACAATGGAATTGGTTCTCGACCACTTTTTAATTCTAATAAATCACGAATGGTTGATGGTGTGCGTTCGTTTACAAAACGAGCAAAATCACGGTAGCGTTTTTCATTACCCTGTTGCACTGCATCTTGTAACGCGGTTACAACATCGGGGTTAAATGCATGATATTCGCTATCATGAACGTATTTAAATTTACCGCCTTGATCAATTATCTTGCGAGCTTTCCATGCATCGGCAGCAAGCTTAATTTGCTCGTCATGAAAATGTTCAAACCTAGCACCTTGAATACGCGTGGTCACACCGGTGAAACAAAGATCAACCACCTCGGTCGAAATACCCACTGCTTCAAACAGCTGCGCGCCGCGGTAAGATGCGACCGTTGAAATGCCCATCTTAGACATTATTTTCAACAGCCCTTTGTTGATACCCTTGCGATAATTCTTATGCAGCATGTGATGATCACCCACCACTTCGCTGGTACGGATCATGTCATCAATCACTTCATACGCTAAGTATGGGTATATCGCGGTGGCGCCAAAACCAAGTGCCACAGCAAACTGATGTGGGTCTCGTATGGCGCCAGAGTCCAAAACAATATTTGTATCGCAGCGTAAACCCTTAGATATGAGGCGGTGATGAACAGCACCGGTTGCCATAGCTGCTGGAATGACCAGAGAGCCGGCTTGAATGTCGCGGTCGGTTAAGATAACAATTTTTATATTTTCTAAACTAGCTTGCTCGGCTGCATCGGCTAGCTGAAGTATTGCATCCTGCAAAGATTGCTCCGGCGCATAACTTAACGATAGCTTTCGATTTTTAAATTGCGCTGAGATTTGCTGCAGCATGTTCTTATACTTTAGCGGAGATAATACTGGCGAAGCCAAGATCAAACGGGTTGCATGCTCAGCTTGTGGTGAAAACAAGTTGGCTTCTGGTCCTAAACAAGTCTCTAAAGACATAACAACCGATTCACGCAAAGGGTCTATAGGAGGGTTAGTCACTTGCGCAAACTGTTGTCGAAAATAGTCTGTTACTGGGCGTATTTTATGAGATAGGACGGCCATCGGTGCATCATCACCCATCGAGCCTACTGCTTCCTGACCGGTTTCAGCTAATATGCGTAATACTTGTGTTCTTTCTTCTGAAGTCACTTGAAACAGTTTTTGAAAAATATTCACTGAGTCAGTGCTCAAGCTAGAGCCGTCGCCTTCTTCGGCATGCTCAAAGCGACTGCGCAGACGAACGGCATTTTTCTTGAGCCAATCTTTATAAGGATGTGCGGTTTTTAAACGGTTATCGATCGTTTCAGTTTCTAAAAACTCACCCGTGTGAGTATCAATGGCAACAATACGCCCTGGTCCTACGCGGCCTTTGGCGACCACGTCTTCAGGTTTGTAATTGAAGGTGCCTATTTCGGAGGCTAAAGTAATATAGCCGTTTCTAGTAATGACCCAGCGTGCTGGACGAAGGCCATTTCGATCTAACATACAAACGGCATAACGACCGTCTGTTAATACAACACCGGCCGGTCCATCCCATGGCTCCATGTGCATCGAGTTAAATTCATAGAAAGCCTTTAAGTCAGCATCCATATTTTCAACGTTATGCCATGCTGGCGGTATCATCGTTCGACAAGCTCGAAATAAATCCATCCCACCCAACAACATGAGTTCCATCATGTTATCCATACTGGATGAATCTGAACCGGTTGTATTCACAACAGGTTGCAGTTCAGCTAGGTGCGGAATATTGTCATTTTTAAACTTAGACGCTCGAGCTTTCGCCCAGTTACGGTTACCAGAAATGGTATTAATTTCACCGTTATGTGCAATTAGGCGGAAAGGTTGAGCCAAAGGCCACTTCGGTGCAGTGTTGGTTGAGAAACGCTGATGGAAAACGCAGATACCTGTCTCTAAACTTTGATCGGCAAGGTCTAGGTAAAAACCAGGCAGATCAACCGGCATCACCAACCCTTTGTACGAAACCACCGTATTGGACAGTGAGCAGATATAAAATTCTTCATCTTGAGAAAGCTGTTGTTCGGTTTTTCGGCGTGCGGTATAGAGTTGAATTGCGAGCTTGTCTGCATCGCTGCCTCGAACAAAGACTTGCTGAATATCAGGTAGGCAATCTAAGGCCATTGGTCCGCAATATTCCGTATTGGTTGGCACAGTGCGCCATCCTACAAAGTCCAAACCTTGATTGGTAATTTCTTTTTCTAGTACCTGCCTTGCCTGTTGATTCTTTGCCGTATCTTGGCTAAGGAAGATCATGCCGATGGCGAATGCATCGCCTAAGTCTACTTCAAATAAGTTTTGAGCTTGGGCCTTGAAGAATGTTTCTGGCATTTGCAGCAATAAACCACAACCATCACCTGTTTTACCATCCGCGGCGATACCACCACGGTGAGTCATGCAGGTTAATGATTCAATAGCCGTTGCGAGTAAATCGTGACTTGCTTGACCTTCCATGTGGGCTATCAAGCCAAAGCCACAGTTGTCTCGGAATTCAGCCGGGTTATATAAACCTTGACTCATAGACGTTCACCTTTTGTTTGCTCCGTGCTTCGAACTTATTGCTTTGTGAAGCACTTGGAGACTAATCCAAATATTTGATGAAAGTCAGTTTAATGTCAATTTCCCGCCGAGCATATTTATAACGGTATAATAAGCTATATTAATTTACAGATGTCTTGCGGATAGCCGAAAAAGTGCGTATCCAAGGGGTTTGTTTCTCAAAACTTTTTGGCAAAGAGCCTACTGCCTTTTGCGCTTCAGCCTTAGAATCATACTGGCCATAAATTAATACAAACCAAGGCTTATCCTCATAAGTGGTCTCAACTATATCGACTAGTTTTGGCTCGCTAAACTCCTGAACAACGGCGTTGAGTTTGTTTCGATCGTGAACACCAATAAGCTGCATAGTAAATTGCTCATCCTTAGCACGAGCCAGCAAATTGGTGGCAGGCGCAGGCTTGGGCGCTATTTCTACAACAACCTCTTCTGTAACAGCAACAACAGGCTCATCTTTATTCGTCGCATCTAATTCATTAGTTTGCGAATTTATTGCAGGCGAGAGCTCATTTGCTGGCCCTGGTTCAACCTCTGGAGTTTCAGCTACCTGCTGAGTTTTCGCTTCTATTTTGGCGGCCGCATCGGCTAACTTTTGCTGAACATTAGATAGCGGCTCTGCAGTAGGAGTGACCTCGACTTGCGTAACTGCGCCTTTTTTCTCATTTAAATTATAGAGTAAGGCGATACTGACAATGGTCAGGGCGGCAATACCCGCAATCATATGGGTAATAGGGAAGCCTTTTGTTTTTTCGGCCGTACGGAATGTCGTGCCGATTAAATAATCCCGAGCCAGCTCGTTGAGCGCGAGTAGAGAGCCTTTTGACATTTGATTGAGCCGAACGATGTCTTTTGGAGAAAAAGGCAGGTCACCGACATTGCCTGCGGCGACTAAGCGGTCTTTGAGGTAAAGCGCAGCATCATCATCAGACAATGCATCAAGCGGATAAGAGAACCAATCATCTTCGTGCAACCCTGAAATAGAGTCATAAGATTCCACTAACCAAAGTTGGCGTAATCGGGTTTCTAATTGCGCAGAAGTACGAAATCGAGCCGCTAGCGACAATAACGGCTCAGCAAGCTGGTCGGCATATTGGATAACCAATAAAAAAGCCTCACCTGCATCAGTACGTTCGGCTATGACTTGGTTAATTTGAGCAACCATTGTATCTGCATCGGGCTCAACTTTTAGCCCTAAACCCAACTGGCCCACTATTTCTTTTAGTAGCTCATCTGTGGTTTCAACTTCACTGCCATCTAACCACGCGATTCGCCAATGGTCTTCCAGCATCTTTAATACATGCTGTGTAAGCATTCGCTTACCTGAACCTACAGGGCCGAAAACAAGCCCATCTTGAGGGCTATAAGTAAGCAAATGGCGGATAGTTTCTGCTATCTCGTAACGACCACCCGCTCCACTGAAGACCATTGCATCGACTAGAGCGCCGAATGGGTCGTATTTTAAACCGTAAAAGGACTGCATTCGCTCGGATTGTTCAGATAGATCCACGTATTTCTCCAACTTAAATGCGATTAACAGCCATTTAAGCGGCTATTAATCGCGCTGTCTAGAGTTATAGTGAGCTTTAGCGGCAAAAATGATTCAAGGTAGCTAAAAGATCATCCTGAGAAAACTCTGATGTTATAAACGCATGCCCTAATTGCTTGAGTAAAATCAGCTTTAAGGTACCTGCATCAACCTTTTTATCTCGATACATGGCGGTTAAATACTGATCTGAAGTCATTCCTTCAGGGGAGTCTACTGGTAAATTTGAACGTCTGATCAGCTTAGTAAGCCGAGCAGCATCTGCTTTGCAGATATAACCTAGGTGTGCAGACATATAAGCGGCCATTACCATGCCAATCGCTACGCCTTCACCGTGTAAATAGGTGCCATAGCCCATCGTCGTTTCAACCGCATGGCCAAAGGTATGGCCAAAATTTAATGTTGCCCGCACGCCTTGCTCTGTTTCATCTTGGGCAACCACCGCAGCTTTGATCTCACAGGACCTTGAAATTACCTCAATGAGACTAGCATGCTCTAAAGCCAAGATGCTATCGAGGTTTTCTTCTAGGTAGGCTAAGTAAGTCTCATCGTGCAACGCGCCATGCTTAATTACCTCAGCAAAGCCCGCTGCAAATTCATTCTCAGGCAAGGTAGACAACACAGTAGGATCTATAAACACCGCCAATGGTTGCTTAAAGGCGCCGATCATATTTTTCCCGAGTGGATGGTTAACACCAGTTTTGCCACCAACAGATGAGTCAACTTGTGACAATAACGTTGTCGGTACTTGTAAAAAATCGACACCGCGCTGATAAGTTGCAGCAGCAAAGCCGGTCATATCACCAACGACCCCTCCACCTAAAGCAACCAAAGCAACCTTTCGACTACAAGGCTTAGTAAGCAGCGCATCAAAAATCAAGTTTACCGTTTCTAAGGTCTTATATTGCTCGCCATCGGGTAGAATTACGAAGTCGACCGTTTTACCTGCCTCGATTAACGGTGCCTTGATTTTTTCTAAATAAAGCGGGGCAATTGTGCTATTGGTTACAATCATTATTTCTTGATTCGGCAATGACTGCACCAAGAGTTCGGGCGAGTTAAAACAATTGCCAATATAAATAGGGTAGGAACGATCGCCTAAAGCAACGCTGACAGTTTTCATGATTAGTCTTCTATGAAAGAAATAATTTCCTGCATGACTAACTTAGTTGGTTTTAAATTAGTATCAATGCATAAGTCTGCGACTTCATTATAAATAGGATTTCGCACTTCCGCCATGGCCTCTAAGGTTGCCTGCGGGTTTTCTGTTTGCAATAAAGGTCTATTTTTATCACGTCCAGTTCGCTGCAATTGCTGCTCTACTGACGTTGAAAGAAAGATTACCACGCCTGATTGCTTGATACATTGCCGATTCTGCACTCTTAAAATGCAGCCTCCGCCTGTTGCAATAATTTGTGGAGACTCTGCACAAACTTCTTCTATCGCTTGAGTTTCTCTATCACGAAAGCCTTCTTCGCCTTCAATATCAAAAATCCAGGGAATAGTCGCACCAGAACGCTCTTCAATTACTTTATCGACGTCAACAAAAGAGCAGCTAAGCTGCTCAGAAAGGAGTCGACCAATGGTGCTTTTGCCTGCGCCCATTGGTCCAACTAATATGAGGTGTTTCTGCAGAGGCATTAGTTCGCCACGATTCCCTCTTCAATAATCTTCGGTGTAATAAAGATTAGTAGCTCGGTCTTTTCTTCAACTTCTGAGGTTCTTCGGAACAAGCTTCCAACTAACGGTAAGTCACCTAGAATTGGAGTTTTATCTGTACTGGTATTCTTACTTATACGATAAACCCCACCTAGCACCAAGGTTGATCCGTTATCGACCAACACTTGCGTTGTCACATTGTTCACGTCTAGCGTAACAGCACCTACAGCACCCGAAGATGAGATTGAGTCTTGGTTTATCTTCAGTTGCATAATGACACGGTCATCGGGCGTTAACTGAGGAATAACATCAAGCTTCAAACCTGCTTCAACAAACACGGTTTCGCCATCAGGACCGCTAACACCAATACTTTGACCTGAGAAGATACTCGCAGACTGTCCATCAGAAGTTATCACTTTAGGCTGTGAAACAACTTCAGCATCACCTTGGCTTTCTAGCGCGGCAATCTGTAAATCGATCAGCGATAAGCCTGCATCAGACAAACCAATTGAGAAGGTATTGTTTGAAGCGCCTGGAGGTAAGCCTACAAAAAATGAACTCGGCGTTGTTAGGTTTGCACCTATAGCCGGCTCAACCGCACCTTGCCATGTCACACCAAACTGTTCACTAGATGACGTACGAGCGGTAACAATACGTGCTTCAATCAACAGTTGACGTACGGGTACATCGAACACTTCAATTGCACGACGTATACCATTTAGGTTGATTGCAACATCCGTCACGATCAACGTATTTGTTCGAGTATCAACGACTACGCTACCGCGAGGAGACAAGAAGCCATTTGATAAACCCGTAGACGTTGCAGTAGTGGCGCCATCTTCACTGGTGGTGGTCGTTGTATCTGATGAGCCTGATTTCTCAGAAATAATCTTGGCGATATCTTCTGCTTTGGCGTAATTAATCTGCACATACTCAGTACGTAGTGGAGCCAACTGAATGGTTTGCTTTCTTGCTTCCAACTCTAAACGCTCTTGTTCCGCTAATTCAGCTGCCGGAGCCACAAGTAAAACGTTACCGTTTTGACGCTTATCAAGACCATTTGTTTTCAAAACTAAGTCAAGTGCTTGGTCCCATGGAACATTGTTAAGCCGCAAAGTAATGGTTCCGTTAATTGAATCCGAAGCGACCAAGTTAATACCAACATAGTTAGCAATAATCTGCAGTACATCTCGCACTTCAATGTCTTGGAATACTAAGGATAGTTTGTCACCACTATATGGGAAGCGTTCTTTCAGACGCTCTTCTTCTTCAGCTGCAGTTAATTGATTAACTTCAACGGTCATTCGATTATCTGCTTGGTAAGCCAAGTAATCATAGGCTCCATCTACTTCTAAACGAATGATTGCATGATTATCTTCATTGTAAACATTAATAAAATGAACTGCGGTTGCAAAATCGACAACATCTAATCGACGGCGTAAATCTGCAGGCACTTCAAACCCATCGACTTGAATGTAGATGTCACCACCTTTTTCGTAAACTGAAGCATTCGCACCTGAGTTTGCAAATTCAACGACTACTTGACCTGCACCCGTTTCCGTCCGGCGAAAATCAACATTTTGCACTTCATTAATCTTTGCTTTTAATGCTGGCTGAACAGCTGGAACAGCTTGCGCTTTCTTTGCTACCCCAGGTTTTGATACTAATGAACTCGCATCGTCACCAATAAATACAGAAACAACATTGCCATTTACTTCAGTTGCATAGCTCACTAGTTTCGTAAGACTAAACACAACTCGAGTACGGTCTCCGGTATCCAAAATGGCAGCATTTCGCGTATTTCCACTACCAATTTGAATATATTTTTTACCTATCAAGCTAGACACACCTGCAAAATCTAGCGATATCCGCGCAGGATCTTCAATGCTATAGCCAACGGGCTCAGGAGCAATGCCATCAAATGTCAGGACAATTTGTGTCCGATCACCCGACAATGACAACACTTCCAAATCTGTAAGACTCGACGCAAAGGCGTTCGATAGGAAGCAGATACTTACGAAAGCAAGCAGTGCTTTATAACTTTTAATAACGTTCACAATTTTCACCTCACCACCCTTGCTCATTGTTCTATGCCATCGAGAACAATGGCTCTCGGGCGCTCTACCCAGTTATCATTCCCTGAAGGGACAATTTCTATTAAATCTATCTGTGTTTCTGATATATCAATAATGCGGCCAAAGTTACGGCCTAAATAATTTCCAACCTGAACCCGATGAACTTCGCTCTGGCCATCTTTAACGAGCGCCCACAATACAGGTGCTTCGTCTAAGCCGTTTAGCGTGCCGACCATTTTAATATTCTCAACACGAAAAGTTTCTAAGTATTCTTTAACTCGATCTAAGTCGGGCTTTACATTGCTTTTCGGCGCTGCTCTTTCTGCTTGAATTAACTCAATAGGCCTTGGGACTTCGAATGGAGATCGATTTCCACTGGCGGTATAAGAGACTAGATCAGGAGGAATAAATTCTGGCGGTGGAGGAATAGTCCCCTTAGGCCGAGAATCTTGTTCGTTAACATATGCTTTTAGATCTGTTAGTGGATCTTGCTGCACACAGCCCGTAAGCAACACAACTAAGGCTAACGGCAACAGTAATAAGGACTTTTTCATCATTATTCCTCCGCCTTATAGCGATAGGTCTTCGCTGAAATTCTCATAGATAGGGGAGCTTCCGCTTCATCACCCGATGAACTGCTTCTGGACTGAGTACTAATATCAAAGTCATGCAATGTCACGATACGTGGGATTGCGGCCATGGCACTGACGAAGTTCCCCATTTCATGATAAGAGCCACGCACCGTAATATTAATGGGTGTTTCAATATAGAACTCCTTGGTTTGCTCACCCTGTGGGGTAATTTTATCTATCTCTAAACCGCTTTGAGTACCTGTTGTGCTGATGTCATCTAACAGCCCAGGCATTTCAGTTTCATCAGGCAGCTGAGATAATAGGGCGCCAAACGTTTCTTCCATTTCAGCGAGTTGCTCCTTAAACGCATCTAAGTTTGCGACTCGAAATGATTTAGTTCGGTATTGTTCTTTAAGCCCTTGCTCTTTGCCCTGCTCACGCACGAAACGCTCTTGTGATGCTTTCACTGTAAACCAGTAGAAACCAAACACAATTAGTGCGGCGACAAGCAATAATGCAGTAATCCGTACAACCAAAGGCCAAGAACCTATGTTATTAAAATCCGGATTTTCATAATCGAATTCTTTAAAGCCTTCAAAAAAACCTTTTGCGCTCATTTTATGCATCCTCTTTAGGTCGGAGAGGATTAGTGACATTTACTTTCAAGCTAAAGTTATTGCCAACAACGTCATTTCCTTCTTTAATCGCTTCAACATCTTGTAAAAAAGTATTACTAAACCACTCAGACCGGTCTAGATTACGAAGAAAGTCTGAAATCGCCAATTTTTTATCCGCAAAACCTTTTATTTCAAGGAGAGAGCCTTTTCTACTTAAGCTATTGAAATAAACACCATCGGGAGTCGCAGCGACCAGTTCTTCAAAGATATGCACGATAATCTGTCGATCGCCTTGCAGGCTTTGAATAACATTCATACGCTCGACCAACGCTTCACGCTGCTGCCGGAGACCCTCAATTTCTTTGATTTTACCGTCTAACTCTTTATTCTTAGTATCGAGGTAAGTGTTACGTGTAACCTGGTAGTCTACTTGCGCTTGAACCGCCTGATTCCAGCTAAAGCCCGCCGCTCCGGCACAAATAGCAACTAACATAAGAATAAGTATAAATTGTTTCTGTCTAGCTTCTCGGCGCTCTTCACGCCAGGGGCGTAAATCAATATTTGCCATCTTCGAAGCTCCTCAGGGCAAGTCCACAAGCAATCATCATTGCGGGGGCATCGTTAGTCAGATTAGCTGCATTCACCTTGCTTGATAACGTCATATTAGCAAAAGGGTTCGCAATGATAGTATTGGTCCCTATCTTCTCTTGCACTCGCTGCGCAAGACCTGGAATAGAAGCTGTACCACCACCCAAAATAATATAGTCAACATCATTGTACTGCGACGCAGCAAAGAAGAACTGCAAGGAACGACTAACCTGTTGTACAACCGCCTCTTTAAACGGCTCTAAAACCTCGCTGGTATAGTCATCTGGCAACCCACCTTGCTTTTTAGCTAAACCGGCTTCTTGTTGAGTCATACCATAGCGACGCATAATCTCTTCAGTTAGCTGCTTGCCACCAAAGAGTTGTTCACGTGTATAAATGGTATTGCCTTCATTCAAAACACTGAGAGTTGTCATCGTATGACCGACGTCAACAATTGCGACGGTGATGCCTTCATCAGTTTTTTCTAACTGATCTGACAACAATCCAAACGCACGTTCTAATGCAAAGGCTTCAACATCGACCGCTTTACAGGTTAACCCTGCAATAGCCAATGAATCTTGTCTTAACTCAACATTCTCTTTTCGGCAGGCAGCAAGTAACACATCGACAAGGTTTTCACCTTTAGCCGAAGGACCTTGAACTTCAAAGTCTATCGCTACTTCATCGAGTGGATACGGAATATATTGGTCTGCTTGGACCTCAATATCTGTTTCCATCTGCTCATCAGTTAAACCGGCATTCATCTCGATCGTTTTCGTGATCACAGACGAACCCGCGACTGCAACGGCAGCCTCTTTGATTTTTGAACGAGATTTTTTGTAGAGTTTTTCTATTGCTTCGCCCACTGCTGCTTCATCGTTGATATTCTTTTCAACGACAGCATTTTCAGGCAACGGCTCAACAGCATACGCCTCGACGCGATAGCCATCTCCACTACGACTTAGCTCCATCAATTTTACCGAAGTAGAACTGATATCGACACCAAGTAACCTTTTTTGTTTCTTTTTGAATAAGGAGGCCACGGATGTTTCCCTTCAACAACACGTACTTACGAACGTTTCTTAGTTTTTACATTAACTATTACATAACACAATAGACCAATCCGCAATGTATAAAAAGGACAATTTCTGCTTATAATGGGGGGCTTTTATCTAAAACGTGACGTAACTCCTTATTTTGATTGGAAAAACATGAAATTTTTGACTAAAACAATCCGACTACTCATTTGGTCACTCTTTGCTGGTTTTTGTGGCTTGGTTCTCATTTCTGCCAGTATGTACCTCTACTTATCTCCGGCATTACCGGATGTTCAGAAGCTTAGAGACTTCAAATTACAGACGCCCATGCGAATTTTGAGCGCTGATAACAAACTGATCGCCGAGTATGGGGAGCAACGTAGAGCGCCTCTGAATTACTCAGAAATACCCGT
This sequence comes from Reinekea sp., assembly GCF_046710285.1. Classification (GTDB taxonomy): domain Bacteria; phylum Pseudomonadota; class Gammaproteobacteria; order Pseudomonadales; family Natronospirillaceae; genus Reinekea. Next base: position 62,276 of record NZ_JBKEGY010000008.1, on the reverse strand, counting down.
TCGTTTTGTTCAGGCGCTCATCGCAATAGAAGATAAACGCTTCGAACAACATTCTGGCGTTGACCCGGTTCGGTTCACGCGCGTTGTTTTAGATGTATTAATTACTGGCAATAAGGAAGGGGCTGGCGGCTCAACTTTGACCCAGCAAGTCGCCCGAAATTACTTTTTGACCCAGCAAAAGACATTTACACGGAAATTTACCGAAATTTTGCTCGCGCTAAAAATGGAAAGCGAGTTAACCAAAGCGGACATTTTCGAGCTCTATATCAATAAACACTTTTTAGGTTATCGATCTTACGGAATTCAGGCGGCAGCATCCGTTTACTATGGAAAAGATATTAACGACCTTAGTTTAGCGCAACTTGCCATGATCGCTGGTTTGCACCAAGCCCCATCCTACGCCAACCCGATTGCCAATAAAACACGGGCGATGAAACGCCGTAATACCGTACTAACAGCAATGTACACCAATAATTTCATCACCCTGGTTGAATACGAAGAGGCAAAGTTAGAGCCGATTACTGCAAAATATCACGGTAACAACCCTGACTTTGAAGCTTGGTACCTTGCTGAAATGGTCAGAGCAGAAATGCTTAACCGTTACGGTGAAGACGCTTATAACGATGGCTATACCGTTTACACCACGGTTAGTAGTGAGCTACAACTAGCCGCCAACCGTGGGGTGCGTAAGAACTTAGTCGTATACTCTCGCCGGCATGGTTACCTTGGCCCCGAATCAACCCCTGAAGATAAAGACTTTGACATTGCAACTCAGCTAGAAAGCCGCTTAGAAGTATTAAACAGCACGTCTGTTTATGGCGGACTTATTCCCGCATTAGTCATACAATCTGGTCCCGAAGGGCTTACAGTCCAAGCAAAAGGCTCTGAAGAACTTATTACCCTTGATCTTGAATCCATAAAATGGGCCCGAGAGCGCATTAAAGTCGACGAATTTGGACCTGCCATTACCGATGGCCTACAAGTTGCCAGCCCTGGCGATATCGTGCGCCTAGAAGCGACCAAAGAAGGTTGGCTATTGGCACAAATACCTTATGCGCAAGGTGCGATAGTTGCCCTGTCTCCAACTGACGGCAGCGTACAAGCACTTGTAGGTGGCTTTGATTACAATTTAAACAAGTACAACCGAGTTACTCAATCGGCTCGTCAGTCTGGCTCCAATTTCAAACCCTTTGTCTATAGTGCGGCCATAGACAAGGGCTATACACCCGCTACGATCATTAATGATGCACCCATCGTTCGAGCAGACTCAGCTCAAGAAGATGTTTGGCGACCTAAAAACTCAGGCGATCGCTACCTGGGCCCAATTCCAATGCGCCAAGCCTTATATCAATCTAGAAACTTATCTGGCATTCGGATACTGGATGATATCGGCGTATCATACGCTAGAAATTATGCCACCCGCTTTGGTTTCAAAAAAGAGTCATTGGTCAACGATATGACCCTTATTCTAGGCAGTTCTGTTATGTCTCCTATGGAAGTCGCAAGAGGCTATGCAACCTTTGCAAACGGTGGGTATCTCGTTGACCCTTACTTTATTGATCGCATTGAAGACAAAAACGGTAATATTTTATTTGAAGCGAACCCTGCTATTGTATGCCGAGGCTGCCCAGAAACCTCAGCCGCATTTGATGAAAATGCCAACGTCGCCGAAAGCTCAGAAGCTATTGATATTGCGCCGCTTACCCTAGCCATTGATGGCGAAAGTACTCAAGACACCACAATAGCAAAGCGTTATGCACCGCAAGTCCTATCCCCTCAAACGGCATTCTTAATAGATTCAATGCTGAAAGATGTCATAACAAAAGGCACCGGACGAGCCGCCTACAATGCACTCCCCCGTACTGACCTAGCTGGTAAAACAGGCACCACGAACGATGCAGTCGACGCTTGGTTTACTGGATACAACGGCGATATTGTCGCCGCAACCTGGGTAGGCTACGACAGCAACGTTTCTCTAGGGTTCAATGAATTTGGTGGCAAAGCCTCGCTGCCCGGTTGGATAGAATTCATGCAAACCGCATTGAAAAACAAACCATTGAATAATCTGCCGCAACCCGTTGGCATCACGCAAGTCAGGATCGACCCGAAAACAGGTCTTTTGGCAACGCCAAGTACCCCAAACGCCAGTTTCGAGTATTTCGCTCAAGGGACTGCCCCAACGGAATACACCAATACTCAGCTCACTATTGATTTTAGTGCTGAACAATCAGCGCCGATTGAGGATGAAGGCGAGCCAGAGGCTTCGGTGGAATCGTTGTTTTAAGCGGTCAGCTTCAAGCTGCAAGTAAAGGGTTTGGGGCTGCGGGCTGCGGGCTGCGGGCTGCGGGCTGCGGGCTGCGGGCTGCGGGCTGCGGGCAACAGCAAAACTTCTTGGGGCTTAGCGGCCTAACAATGTTTGAGCTACCTGCCCTATTGGATTAGAGGGATACACAATTTCTGCCTCTATTTTTTGCGCGGTAGAGTGCTTTGTCTGCCGCAATGATGGCTTCTTTTAGTTTTACCCCTTTACCTGAGTGATGAACCGCTACACCAAAACTGGCGGTGACTTTTAGTGTTATTTTATTGTCTGAATAGGCTATTGAATTCTCTAAGCGCGAGCGAAGGCTTTCGGCCATTTCTTCTGCCCTATCCAAACTTGCTCCTGGCAGTATGAGCAAAAACTCTTCGCCGCCATAGCGACATTTAAAGTCGCTTATCCGTAAGGAATAACCATGTAATAAAGAGGCTACATATACTAAAATTTCATCACCTATATCATGCCCATAGGTATCGTTAATATGTTTAAAATAGTCTAAGTCGAGCATTACGACCCCTGTTGTCACTCCTTTTTCTGAATCACTAAACTCAAAACTATCTTCTAATTTTTTTAAACCCGTTCTATTGGCTAGCCCTGTTAAATGATCATGATGGCTTTCCATTAACGCTTTAGAGTGTGCTTGCTGTAAATCTTCCTTTTCCTTCGAAAGCCGGTTCGATCTAGAAAGACTGTCGCGTAATTGCTGACCCACTAGCTGTGCTTGGAAAAACAAAAATATAAAAAAGACATATTCGACCAGATAGATATTATGCGTTGAGCTGCGAGAAGCAATAACGTCATTAACTCCCCCTGCACCAAGAATGAGTGAGCTTATAAATATTTGCCATGAAAACCTCAGTTTTCTAAGTACACCGACAACCATAACAACAATGACTGCTGCACTCCAAAAACTTAAAAATAACAAGTAGGCATCCAAATATTTGGATATCAGCGGTGCTGGCAAATATATAGTTAAAAGAGAAGCTATTAACCAAGAAAGCACCGCGAAGTAAATTATAAACTTAGGCACTATTCTCGGCAGCATATAATTTAGGAAAATGAAATAGGATACGGGCAAAAGCACTAAACTCAGGTATTCGGTTTTTATTGTTAGCAAAAAATGATTTACGGTCCATTGCTGAACGAACAACTCTATAAAACCTGCAGTACTCGCACTTCTAAGCGCTGCCGCAAAACATAAGATAGATAAAAGCAGGGTACTTAAATTGTCACGAGAGAAGCGATACTGAACTAAATAGTGAAGACTCATAACGAACAAGCTGCCAATGAGGATTCCGCGAACAACCCAATTTTGGCTATCTGCTCGGTGAAAAAACTCACTGCGTTGAATTGATATTGGCTGGCGAATGCCACCTTTGTACATATTCTGTTTTGTAATATGAGCAATCAACAAGCCTTCTGATTCACCTGTGAAACTATAGCTTTCCGATTCTATCCCAGTGTAAGCACCTGATTGCCAGTCCCCTGATGTGCCTATAATTATGGACTCGTTCGATCCTGCAGGAAGCCAATATAGCCGATACCCGCCAGCGATATAGGAAACATTAAGACTTATTGCAAAACCTAAATTTCTGGGAATTCGTAATGGTAACGCATAGGTCGCTGAGCCATGCTGGTAAGGATTATCAGTCAATTCAGCAACCGCATCGTTCCACGGCTGAGGCACGTTTAACGTGCCTATTTGTCCTGCCTCTATTTTTGAACGAAGTTCATTAATCGGTACATGCTCGCCAAAGCTGAACCACCAACTACCATTCAACTCTATTTGCTGGCCACTTAAAAGCGTTTCTCTATCAAGATCAAAACGGCTTACCTCAACTGCATTGGCTAGTCCACAGAAGGCGCAAAATAAAAATGCAAAAAAACAATTAAAGTGAGGGTTAAATAGAGGTTTCAAGCGAAATTTCCACTATGTACGTTCAATTCATGAAGCGTAGACTATTTATTAAAAGGGTGCGAATCGCTATAGGGATGCCTGTAATTTTGTTTTTAGTTTAAGTTTACAACCGAAACACAGTTCCTTCCGCTTTGTTTCGCGCGATATAATGCTGAATCCGCTTGTGAGATAACTTCTTTCAGAGATTCACCTCTGTTTACATAATAGACCGAGACTCCGAAACTCGCTGTAATTTTTAGTGTTATTTTTTCATCTGAATAAGCAACTGCACCTTCAAGCTTAATGCGAATTTCTTGCGCTACCTCTTGGGCTTTCTCTAAACCAGCACCGGGCAATAAGATCAAGAATTCCTCCCCCCCATAACGACACTTAAAGTCACTTGCTCGTAGGGAGTGACCATGCAAAAGGGACGCGACAAAAATTAAAATTTCATCTCCAATATCGTGACCATTAGTATCATTGACCTGTTTGAAATGGTCCAAATCAAATAAGATGACACCAACCGTATAGTCTGCTTTAGCTGCAGCAACGCGGGTAAGTTGCTCAATTTCTTCCGCAAGCGCAAGCCGATTACACAGCCCAGTCAAATGATCCTGATGGCTTGCCATAATTGCCTTCGAATGAGCTAACTGAAGCTCTTGTTTTTCTTCTGTCAACCTAATTGACTTTACCTGACTATCGCGAAGTTGCTGACCAACCAATTGGGCCTGAAAAAATAGAAAAGCAAAAAATACATACTCCACTACATAGAAGTTATAAACCCCGCTATATGACGCAAAGACATCATTAAATCCACCAATACAAACAATCAAAGTACTCACCATTATCTGTCGTGAAAAACGCCTCCTTCTATAGACTCCATAGCCGATGAGTACAAGAATAGCCATTGCCCAAACAAACAAAAACAACTGATAAATCTGCAAATACTTAGTCATTAGTGGCGTCGATATAACCAAAGTGACAACTAAACCAATAAAGAATGAAACGGAAGCAATCTTAACGATAAATTTAGGAACAATTTTCGGCAACATCGAATTCAAGTAGACAAAATAGGCAGTCGGAATTATAAGCATGCTCGTATATTCAAGCTTAATACGAATTGCATAATAGCTGCTTACCCACTCGTGAAGAAATAACTCAATAAACCCAGCTGTACTGAGACTGCGAAGTACCGCAGACAAACATAGCAAAGACAATAATAATGTACTTATGCTTGCTCGAGAGTAAAAATATTGAATCAAGTAATGAATACACATAATAAGCATACTGCCAACCAGAATACTGCGTACTACCAAATCTTGATTATTAGCCTGAGTAAAAGGCTCACTACGCTGTAGATAGATAGGCTCTTGAAAGCCACCTAGATTTACATTTTTCTTAGCAACATGTGCTATAAGAATACCGGCGGATCCATTTGGAAAATGGAAATAGTCTATTTTAGAGCCATTATATAGCCCAGTCTCCCAGTCACCAGACGTGCCGATAATAACAGGCTCTTGATCACCTTCTGGAAGCCAGTATAAACGATAAGAGCTAGCAATATACTGAGCATGTATCGTCAGTGCATAGTTTGGCGGCTTACTAAAACTCAACGGAAGGGCGAATGTTGCGACACCATGTTGAAAGGGGTCATCAGTCAGGTTTTTTACTTTCTTATTCCATGAACCCGGTACGCTAAGAGAGTCCATTTGATTGCGTTCTATTCGCTGTCGAAGTTGATTAGTTGGAATTTGTTCCCCAAAAACAAAATACCAATCGGCGTTCAAATACACTCGCTGGCCGCTGGCCAGCAAACCCTCATCAACCTCAAAGCGAAGCTTTCCGCTAGTATCTGCACTAGCTGAAAATGCGCACAAAATACTAAACATTAATGCAATTAACTGGATTTGAAGCAAGGGAGGCATGGGGTTCAAGTAAAACGTCCGCTGCAAACTATGAATAGTTAAAGCGTAGCCTATTATTTAACAGTGCGCGAATGGGCAATTAAGATATCCGTAATATTTCAATTGCTGCTGAAAATTCATTTATATTCGATTGATACCGGAATATTCAAGTCGATAAATCGCTGCCTAATACGGAAAAGCACGACACCGAATGTGCTCATTGGCAACCCCTCAAACTCAGGATATTCATTAAGCAAATCTTCTTCTTCAATAAATCGGTATAAAACCACACCACTTTGAGAGTCTTGCTCATGGAAGTTGAATAATTTATCAGCGGTTGCGTTCAAAAGTCCATCAATTGCATTAAGCGAATCTATTACGCCTTGAGGTAGTTTCTTTTTACCAGATTCCCATTTTCGAATCGTGCGTTCGTCTACGTCGATTACTTTAACTAGCGTTGATATTGTTAGGCCTAAGGCCTCACGAAGTGTTTTAAACTCGGCTGGGTGCATAAATCGGGCTCTTTGTTTGGTTGAGGGGATGGTAGCATAGAATCGGCTTCGGGCTTCGTCTGCATGTAAAAAGTACGGTACCGGCTTGAGCTGAGGTGTCGGATTGCTCTTGATCGGGAATCTGAGCCATGGATGGCGAAGTTTAGCGGTGCAGGATGCACGAAAAGCGACCGAACAAGAGCAATACGGTACAGTAATACAGCCACCCCATAAAACTCAGGCAAAAAAAAGCCCGCAACTGCGGGCTTAATCATTGAAGTAAAAACTTACTCAGCAGCTGCTAACTTAGCTTTGTCTTCTTCAGTTACTTCTTTCATAGACAACTTAACCCGACCACGTGCATCAACGTCTAGGATCTTAACGATGACTTCTTCACCTTCGCTGATCTTGTCAGATACTTTCTCTATGCGCTCTTGAGCGATTTGAGAGATGTGGACTAGGCCATCTTTACCCGGCAAGAAGGTAACGAATGCGCCGAAATCGGCTAAACGTGCAACTTTGCCAAGGTAAACTGCGCCAATTTCTGGCTCAGCCGTAATGCCTAAAATACGATCTTTCGCAGCATCTGCAGCTTCTTTCGTCGGTGCATATATGCGAACAGAACCGTCGTCTTGAATATCAACTTCAGCACCAGTTTCTTCGATGATTGAACGGATGGTTGCACCACCCTTACCAATCACGTCACGGATCTTATCAGTATCAATCTTCAAAAGATCCATAGAAGGGGCGTTGTCTGGTAGCTCAGGGCGTGAGTAACCAATTACTTTCGCCATTTCGCGTAAGATGTGTAAACGTGCATCCATCGCCTGCTCTAAAGCAAGCTCCATGATCTCTTCAGTGATACCCTGAATTTTGATATCCATCTGTAGCGCAGTAATACCGTTTTCAGTACCCGCAACTTTAAAGTCCATGTCACCTAAGTGATCTTCATCACCTAAGATGTCAGTTAAGACAGTGAATTTATCACCTTCTTTAACTAAGCCCATCGCGATACCCGCAACAGGGTGCTTAATTGGCACACCAGCATCCATAAGTGCAAGAGATGAACCACAAACAGACGCCATAGAAGATGAACCGTTAGATTCAGTGATCTCAGATACCAAACGAATGGTATATGGGAACTCTTCGATGGTAGGCATAACCGCTAAGATACCGCGCTTCGCTAAACGACCATGACCGATCTCACGACGACCAATACCGCCCATACGACCTGCTTCACCGACACTGAATGGAGGGAAGTTGTAATGTAGCATCAAGTGGTCAGTGTTCTTCTCGTGCAACATGTCTTCCATTTTGCCATCTCGCAGAGTTCCAAGGGTTGCCGTAACAATTGCCTGAGTTTCACCACGGGTAAACAAAGAAGAACCGTGTGCGCCTGGAAGCACGTCGATTTCAACTTCAATGCCACGAACTGTTTTGCCATCACGGCCATCAATACGTGGCTCACCATTAATAATGCGCTGACGAACAGTTTGCTTCTCGATTTTTGAGAACATGCCGCTCACGTCATCAGATGATACGCCTGCGTCATCGTTGCTTAATTCTGCAACCGCCGCTGAGCGTACGTCATTCAATAAGGCATAACGCTGCATTTTGTCTGACACTTGGTAAGCTTCAGAAATTTTAGCGCCATAAGCATTTGCAACAGCAGTCTTCAGTGCTTCGTTTTCAACTTCTGGAGACCAATCCCATGCTGGCTTGCCATTTTCAGCCGCGAATTCTTTAATGGCAGAAACGGCAACTTGGAATTCTTGGTGAGCAAATAATACCGCACCTAGCATTTGATCTTCTGACAACTGCTCTGCTTCGGATTCGACCATAAGAACCGCGTCTTCAGTACCGGCAACAACCATGTTCAAACGCGTATCTAATAGCTCTTCATAAGAAGGGTTAATGAAGTAACCTTTCTCATCTGTGTAACCCACACGTGCAGCACCAATTGGACCACTGAATGGAATACCAGAAATAGACAAGGCAGCAGAAACTGCAAGCATGGCTGCAATATCTGGATCATCTGTTTTGTTTGCAGAAATAACGTTAATGACAACCTGAACTTCGTTCATGAAACCTTTCGGGAACAATGGACGGATAGGACGGTCAATTAGACGCGAGGTAAGTGTTTCTTTTTCCGAAGGACGACCTTCACGCTTCAAGTAACCACCAGGAATTTTACCAACTGCGTAAAATTTCTCTTGGTAATGTACAGACAACGGGAAGAAATCTTGACCTGGCTTGGTATCTTTCGCGCCAACAACGGTCGCTAATACCACGATATCATCAATGGTACATAGCACAGCACCTGTCGCTTGACGCGCAACACGGCCTGTTTCTAGAGTGACTGTTTTGCCACCAAATTCAAACTGCTTCGTTTTAGGTGTTAAATCTAACATTTAATTTCCTCATGTGAGGCCTCAACGATGCTTCTATCGATGTCCTTGCAATCAAACACATAGATAGAAGCCCCAATACATTGAACTGGGCAGTAACCGCTGAGGCTAATTTCATTTTTAAAGTGTAGAGTTCATAAAGAGGTAAAACGGCAAAGGGCTCCCGATGAGGAGCCCTTCTGAAGAAAACGCGATCTTAACGACGTAGACCTAAACGCTTGATCAAAGATGCGTAGCGAGCTACGTCTTTACGCTTAAGGTAATCCAACAACTTACGACGTTGGTTTACCATACGAATCAAACCACGACGAGAATGGTGGTCTTTCGCATGATCTTTAAAGTGACCCTGCAAGGTTTCAATGTTTGCAGTTAACAGTGCAACTTGAACTTCTGGAGAACCAGTGTCACCTTCACCTTGTCCGAATTCTTTTAAAATTTCCGCTTTCTTTTCGACGCTTAATGCCATCGTTATAACTCCAAGAATGTGCCTAAACAATGAAATACGGGCCGTGCACATTAACAGCCGTATTCCAACCCTGTTCAAATAGGAGACAGAATCGCGGCGGATTATACATGACCTAACTCCGGTAACCAACTATTTGCAGCTGTATTACTCAATCTTCCTTCGAAATCAGCCGTTCAGGCTGTAAACGTTGATGTTTATTGACCCGGCCGACACCTAAAAAGCGCTCATTTAAGTACACTCTGGCGGTAGACTCTGGCGCATCGCAGTTCACGTCGTTACCGTTTGAAAAGTACTTCGCACGGTGTTCATCAAGCTCGATTCTTGGCAAATCAACAAGTAAATCATCAATCGAAATTAGCAAAGCATCTAATGCATCAAAACGCTCTTGCTCCCGAAGACCTTCTAATACTTCTAGCTGCACTGCCTGATCAATATTAAACTGCCCATGCTGGGTTCGTCGCAATGTTTTCACATGCGCACCACAACCGACAGAGTCGCCAATATCAGCGACAAGGGTGCGTATATAGGTACCTTTGCTACAATGTACATCTAGCTCAAAATCGGGCGAGACAAAACCTAGCAGATCATTCTTATAAATCGTCACCTCTCTGGGTTCAATTTCGACCTCAATACCCTCACGCGCCAGTTCATAAAGCTTCTTACCGTCACGCTTTAATGCTGAGTACATTGGCGGAACCTGCTCAATGTCTCCCATAAACCGCCCAACAATTGTTACAAGTTGAGATTCTGAGAGATCAGGGACGGGAGTAGTTTTGGTAATAACGCCTTCCGCATCGAGCGTATCGGTGCTTATACCTAGAGTACCAGTAGTACGGTAGGCCTTACGAGCGTCTAACAAAAATTGCGAAAACTTGGTTGCCTCACCAAAGCAGATCGGTAGCAGGCCTGTCGCGGCGGGGTCTAATGTACCTGTATGACCGGCTTTTTGCGCTTGGTAAAGCCACTTGGCCTTTTGCAGCAGTTGGTTTGAACTGAAGCCTAACGGCTTATCAATTAACAGGACCCCTGAAATTGGACGGCCTTTTTTGCGTCGTGCCATTATTTAACCTTCAGAATCGTCTGTATTGCCTTGATGCAACTTATCTTCATCAATTGCACGATCGATCAAAGCTGATAATTCTGAACCTGTATCAATCACTTTATCATAATGAAAGCGTAGCAATGGAATAACGCGCATGTTCAAGCCTTTTGCCAACTTAGAGCGCATAAAACCTGCAGCATTATTAAGGATTTTCTCTTGCTCACTGCGTTCTTGCACCGCATCCTGACGACCAAAGGCCATACAAGTAAAATAAATATCTGCATACGATAGATCGCTCGATACTTTCACATCATTCAGCGTCACCATACCAACACGTGGATCTTTTACTTCTTGCTGGATTATTTTCGCAAGATCACGCTGAATCTGATCACCTATTCGACGTACACGACTCGAATTCGCACCCATAATAATTCCTCTAAAATAAAAAACCGGCCTCAAAGTCATTCGCGGCCGGTTTATTTTTATTGTCTACCGAACCAATTAGTCGATGGTACGTGCAACTTCTTTGACGTCAAAGACTTCGATCTTATCGCCTGGCTTAACATCAGTGTAGTTCTTCACACCAATACCACACTCCATGCCTCGACCTACATCTTGAACGTCATCTTTAAAGCGACGTAGAGATTCAAGCTCGCCTTCATAGATAACAACTTCATCACGTAAGACACGAATCTTCTTGTTACGATAAACCGTACCTTCAATCACCATACAACCGGCAATTTGGCCAAACTTAGGTGAGTTAAAGACGTCACGCACTTCTGCTAAACCAACAATGTTTTCGCGAAGCTCTGGCGACAACATACCGCTCAATGCTGCTTTAACATCATCAATTAAGTCATAGATAACGTTGTAGTAACGTAAATCTAAACCGCCGCGCTCAATAACTTCACGCGCCTTGCCTGTTGCTCGGACATTGAAGCCGAATACAACCGCATTCGCTGCGATCGCTAAGTTGGCATCCGATTCAGAAATTGCACCTACGCCGCCAGAAACGATGTTGACACGAACTTCTTCGTTACCAATTTTCATCAACGAACCGTTGATGGCTTCTAATGAACCCCGAACATCGGTCTTAAGAACAATGTTTAGAATACGTACTTCGTTATCACCAACGTTAGCAAACAGTGCATCAAGCTTAGCGGCTTGCTGCATGGCGTGAGCGGCGTTTTTAGTACGCGAAGAACGTAAATCGGCAACTTCACGAGCTGCACGCTCACTTTCTGTTACAACAAATTCATCACCCGCGCCAGGCGTACCATTCAAACCCAGTATTTCACACGGAATTGAAGGACCAGCCTCATCGAGTGGGCGACCGCCTTCGTCAAATAGCGCACGAACACGACCATAATAAGTTCCCGCTAGGACGATATCGCCACGCTTCAACTTACCGGCCTGAACTAGGACGGTTGCAACCGCACCACGGCCTTTATCAAGGCTAGATTCGATCACAACACCCTTACCAGGGCCACTGTGATGAGCTGTTAATTCTAATAGTTCTGCTTGTAATGACACTGCCTCTAAAAGCTCGTCAATACCTTGGCCGGTGTGGGCTGATACTTGTATAAACTGAGTATCACCACCCCAAGACTCAGGAATAACATCTTGCTGAGACAATTCGTTTGTTACGCGCTCAGGGTCAGCTGATTCTTTGTCCATTTTATTAATGGCAACAACAATAGGAACGCCTGCGGCTTTCGCGTGCTGAATAGCTTCTATCGTTTGTGGCATTACGCCGTCATCTGCAGCAACGACGATAATAACCACGTCGGTTGCTTTAGCACCACGAGCTCGCATAGCGGTAAAAGCTGCGTGTCCAGGTGTATCTAAAAAGGTAATCATGCCGCGTGAAGATTCAACGTGGTAAGCACCAATATGCTGAGTAATACCACCCGATTCACCTGCAGTAACACGAGTTTCACGTATGTAATCAAGTAAACTTGTTTTACCGTGGTCAACGTGGCCCATCACCGTTACAACCGGTGCTCGAGTAGCTACATCACCTTCGTAAGCCACTTCCATCATGGTGTCTTCAAGAGCGTTTTCGTTAACGATAGTATACTTGTGACCCATTTCTTCGATGACTAAAATCGCCGTATCTTGATCGATGATTTGGTTAACGGTCGCCATTACACCCATCTTGAATAAGATTTTGACCACTTCAGCAGACTTAGCTGACATTTTACCTGCCAACTCAGCAACGCTAATTGCTTCGCCTAAACCAACTTCACGGATAACCGGAGCTGTTGGTTTTTCAAACTGATGCTCAGTCGACTTCTTCATCTTCTTAGGACGACGACGACGTGAACCACCGTTATCATCTAGAGCATCGAGCATTTGTTGGTGCTTATTACCAGTACGATGCTGTGAAGTGCGCTGCGCTTCAGTTTTTACACCGCCTTTTTTATGACCCGCTTTTCGCGGAGCATTAGCTTGGCCATCTTCTAGACGCGGACCGCTTGGGCGAGGCTTATCATGTTTCTTTTTATCAGCAACACGATCGTCTTTCGCCATGGTAGCTTCAGCATCAGCAACAGTTGCTTGTGTTTCTTTCTTAGCGGCTACTGCTGCTTTAGCAGGCTTGTCAGCTTTGGCTTGCGATTCAGATTTTGCTTGAGCTGCCTTTTCTTGCTGTTGTTTTTCTTCAACGGCCTTGGCACGTGCTGCTTCTAATTTAGCATCTTCTTCGGCTCGACGAGCTGCACGGTCTTCTGTCACAGGCACAGCTTCAACTACGGGTGCAGGTGCATCGGCACTGGTATCGACATCATCACGCTTAACATAGGTACGCTTTTTACGCACTTCAATGCTAATCGTTTTAGCTTTTGAACCGCCACCTGTTTTCAGAGTCGTCGTCACTTTACGCTTTAAGGTTATTTTCTTAGGCGCATCGGTGGCTTCACCGTGACTCGTTTTCAAATATGACAATAGTGTTTTCTTTTGACCATCATCAACCGTTTCTGTTTCTTTCTTTTGTGGCAGACCCGCTGCGCCCATTTGTTGGAGCAGTCGATCAACGGGAGTGCCGACCGATTCGGCCAACTCTTTTACAGTAACATCAGACATTAATAACTCCTTCCCGTCTATTCATTCTCAAACCACGGCGCACGCGCAGTCATGATTAATTCGCCGGCAGCTTTTTCATCTACACCACCTGCTTCTACTAGCTCATCGATACTTAACTCAGCGAGATCTTCCATTGTACAAATGCCTTTAGATGCGATTAAACGCGCTAAAGGTTCATCCATACCTTCCATCTCTAAGAGGTCTTGAGCTGGCTGTGCTGAATCTAATTGCTCTTCACTGGCTAACTCAAGTGTCACTAAAATATCTTTAGCACGTTGACGCAATTCAGTGACAATTTCTTCATCGAAACCATCAATTTCAAGCATTTCGTCAATCGGGACATAAGCAACTTCTTCTAGTGTCGCAAAACCCTCTTCAACTAAAATAACAGCGACTTCTTCGTCGATATCAAGCTTATCTATGAAGTTTTGAATTAGCTTCGTTGATTCTTCTTCTTGCTTTTCGCCAGCTTCCGATTCGGTCATGACATTGATAGTCCAACCGGTTAGATCGCTCGCTAAACGAACGTTCTGACCATTTCGACCAATCGCCATGGCGAGGTTGTCTTCTTCAACCGCAACTTGCATTGTATTGGTGTCTTCATCCATAACAATTGATGCAACTTCGGCAGGAGCCATCGCATTAATGACCAATTGTGCTGGGTTATCATCCCAAGTGATGATGTCGACACGCTCATTACCCAATTCGTTAGATACCGCTTGAACTCGAGAACCGCGCATACCAACGCATGCGCCGATCGGGTCAATACGGCCATCGTTTGTTTTTACTGCAATTTTTGCACGCGACCCTGGGTCACGAGCACAGCCACGAATTTCAATAATTTCTTCTTGAATTTCTGGTACTTCGATTCGGAACAATTCGATGAGCATTTCATTGCTTGAACGGCTTAGTACCAATTGCGGTCCACGCCCTTCTGTTTTAATCGATTGCAGAACAGCGCGAACACGATCTGCCAAACGAAACATTTCTCGACCGATCATTTCTTCACGCGGTAAAATAGCTTCTGCGTTATTGCCTAAATCTACGATTAAGGCTTCACGGGTAACTTTTTTAACCGTACCAGATACCATCTCGCCAATACGTTCACGATAAGTATCGACTATTCGTGCACGTTCAGCATCACGTACTTTTTGAACAATAATCTGTTTGGCTGCTTGTGCGCTGATGCGTCCGAAACCTTCGCTTTCGATTTCAATTTGATAGACATCACCCGGCACAAGATTAGGGTCTACTTCACGTGCTTCTTCAGTGGTCCACTGAGAACCAAGAATAGACACCTCATCATCGCTTTTAACCTCCCAACGACGGAAAGTAGTGTATTCGCCTGTTTTGCGGTCAATGACGACCTGAACATCTGGCTCGCCTTCATCGTTAAGTCGTTTTTTTGCAGCAGTCGCTAATGCTAGCTCCATTGCATCGAAGATGACCTCGCGCGAAACACCTTTTTCGTTCGCAACTGCATCTACGACCAAAAGAATTTCTTTACTCATCGTCTCAGCCCCTTCCTTTCGCTCGAGCATTCTGCTCAAATCTTATAGTTAATTTAATCAATTATTAGCTAAAGTTCGGTATAACCCGACCTTTATCAATACTTTCAATTGGCAATAAAAATTCTTCACCATCGGCGGCAACTATGACATCGCCTTCTTCAATGCCAATGATAACGCCTTTGAATTTGCGCCGGCCTTCAAAGGCATAACGTAATTTCACTTCAACCCACTCACCAACAAACGCACCGTACTGCTCTAGTGTAAACAGAGGTCTATCCATACCTGGGGAAGAAACTTCTAAAGTATATTCTGTTGAAATTGGATCTTCGACATCCATAACCGCGCTTACTTGGCGGCTGACATCGGCGCAATGATCAACACCTATACCATCTTCATGGTCGATATAGATTCGCAATGTTGTGTATTTGCCGCTACGGACAAATTCAATACCCCACAAAGAAAAACCCATGCCAACCACCACTGGTTCAACCAGTGCATTTATTTCATCTACTTTTGCCATTAAAAACCGTTCACCTAACTTTGACAGCTATAAAAAATGGGCAACTGTGAACAAACATCGAAGACGCTTATCCTAAGGCCCATCTTACAAGGGTGCCAGCCAATAGCCGACCTCCAAAAACTAAAAAACCCCTACAAAGAGGGGCCTTAAACAACTACCTTTTACCAGAGCCCTCTCAAAGTTCTCTGTAGCACCTTCGTGCTATTCAACCGAAGTTGAAGCGATACAGTGCGAGAACCGCAATGCACCGATGAAGTCAAAGACCTCTAAAATCAGCGCGGTAGTATACGGTTATATCTTTGCACTTTCAACACACCAAGAAAAAAGGCCTGTAAATAAACAGACCTTTCTTAAATATGGTACCGACGACTAGATTCGAACTAGCACGAGCTTAAGCCCACCACCCCCTCAAGGTGGCGTGTCTACCAATTTCACCACGTCGGCATAAAACTTTTATTCTGTTGGAAGTACGCTTGAATCTGTATTAACAGCAGCAGGCACATCACCTTCAACAGCTTGTACGGCAGATGGTACATTTATATTATCCAATCCGCGCGCTTTTTCTTGAGCGATAAAGGCTAATGCCATGCTCGTTACGAAAAAACCTGTTACTAATATGCCTGTCGTGCGTGTTAAAAAGTTACCACTGCCTTCAGAACCAAAAACTGTTTGCGAAGCACCGCCACCAAAAGAGGCGCCCGCTTCTGCACCTTTTCCACGTTGCAACAGAACAAAAGCAATGACGCCAATGGCCAGAACAACGTGAATAAGTAGAACTATTTTTTCTATACCCATTATATTTACCCTTTTGCGGCGTTACAAATCGCCACAAATTCATCTGCTAACAAAGAAGCACCACCGACAAGGCCACCGTCAATATCAGGCTGCCCAAACAATGCTTCGGCACTGGCGGCCTTTACACTACCGCCATATAAAATTCTCGTCTTCGCTGCAACCGCAGCATCTTCAGCTTCGAGCATGCCACGTATAAAAGCATGAACGTCTTGCGCTTGCTCTGGACTGGCTGTTTTACCCGTCCCTATTGCCCAAACTGGCTCATAAGCAATAACAATCGTCTCAAATGCGGCTATACCAACGGCATCTAGTACGGCCTTTATTTGCGTACCAACAACTTCCTCGGTAATGCCCGATTCGCGCTGCTCTAGCGTTTCACCAATGCATAACATTGGAATAAGACCCGCTTTTAATGTAGCTACCACTTTCTGAGCTACGTCAGCATCGGTTTCTCCGAATAACTCACGACGTTCAGAATGGCCTATTAATACATATTTGCAGGCAAAGTCATTTACCATTGATAAGCTTAGTTCACCAGTAAATGCTCCAGACTCTTGAGCACTTACATTTTGTACACCAAAGCTTATGTCGGTGCCTGCTAGGGCTTGCGCGACTTGAGGAACATACAAAGCTGGCGGGAAAATCGCTACATCGGCAGAACCGCTCATGCCATTTTTAAATGCAGTTAACAGACTTGCGACTGTTTCTTTGTTTCCGTTCATTTTCCAGTTTGCAGCTACGAGAGTGCGGCGCATAGTATTGCCTCCATTAAGCGGGCGCAGAGTTTACTTATTTTGCAGCTTTAGAGCAAGTATAGATAAGAAAAAACTCTTTTTACCCATTATTAAAAAAATCAATTAAATCAGTCTATTAGGGTTTACCTACTGCACTTTCAACAGCAGCAGCGAGGGTTTCGCAGACTTGTTTGACCAAACTCACGTCTTCACCTTCAACCATGACCCGAACGACGGGCTCGGTACCAGAAGGCCGCAGTAAAACTCGGCCAGTCTCAGCCAGCGCTTCTTCTGCGCTAGCAACGGCTTCCACCACAGCGGGCAATTTTAGCACGTTTACTTTCTTAGGCATTTTGACATTGATCATCACTTGCGGATATTTGCGCATACCTGACTTGGCTTCTGATAATGACTGCTTAGCCAAAACCAGCGCCACAAGCACTTGCAATGAAGCGACAATACCATCGCCTGTCGTAGAAACATGCTTGAGAACTAGGTGCCCAGAGTTTTCACCGCCTAGCACCCAGCCTTGCTCCGTCAACTGCTCATTAACATATCGATCACCAACATCGGCACGGACTAATTTTAAATCCAACTTATTCAACGCAACCTCAAGACCTAAATTTGTCATTAAGGTGCCGACGACACCGTCTTTGACAATACCTTGGGCTTGCAGGTGCTTAGCCAAAATATACAACAGCTCATCACCGTCTACGAATTGACCTTCATGATCAACCATTGCTAACCGATCACCGTCGCCGTCGTAAGCTATTCCAAGGTCAGCCTTATGCTCTAAAACAGCCTTTTGCAATGCGGCAGGAGATGTAGATCCTACATTTTCATTAATGTTCAGGCCATTAGGTGATGCGCCAATAACAGTGACATTTGCGCCTAGCTCACGAAATACTTTCGGCGCAACATCAT
The DNA here is from genome assembly GCF_046710285.1 of Reinekea sp. Classification (GTDB taxonomy): domain Bacteria; phylum Pseudomonadota; class Gammaproteobacteria; order Pseudomonadales; family Natronospirillaceae; genus Reinekea. The sequence continues at coordinate 44,183 of NZ_JBKEGY010000008.1, read as the reverse complement.
AAGTCGCCCCATGCGCGCAATCGAGTACGATGTTAAAGCCTTTTAAATTTAAGTACCCTGATGTGCTCTTACAATATTCAACATAACGTCCGTTCGCGTCATCAATTCGTCGAGCTCTCCCTAGCTCCGCACTCGGCGACGTCAGCAAAACCTTTTCAAGCTCTTCCTCGATGGCAAATTCAATTTCATCTGGCAATTTAGTCCCAGTTGCCGAGAAAAATTTAATGCCATTGTCAAAAAACGGGTTATGGGATGCCGATATCACAATACCAGCGTCAGCTTGAAACGTGCGCGTTAGGTAGGCGACTGCTGGCGTAGGCATTGGGCCAACCAATAGACTATCGCACCCGGCCGAGGCCAAACCCGCCTCAAGGACCGATTCAAACATATAACCTGAAATACGAGTATCTTTGCCAATGACGATTTTACCCCGCCCTTGTTTTGAAAATACGCGGCCTGCAGCCCAGCCCAATTTCAAAACAAAATCTGGGTTAATAACCCCTTTGCCCACCTCGCCTCGGATACCATCGGTACCAAAATACTTTTTCCCTTTACCCACCATAACTCTCCTATAAAATTCAGTATCTACAGCTATGCACGGCATTTAACGTAGTAACAAGCTGTACTGTTTCATCAACATCATGCGCTCGAATCAACCAGGCTCCTGCACAGATTGCCTTAGCGGCCAGTGCTAAGCTTCCGATTAATCGATCTTCGACATTCTTGTTTAGTATGCCACCCACCATACTCTTTCTTGAGACGCCCACCAATGAAGGCAAATCAAGAGATTGTAAGTCTTGTAGGTTTTTCATTAGTAATAAATTGTGTTCTAAGGTTTTACCGAAGCCAAAGCCAGGATCAACTATTATTTGTTCGCGGGTGATGCCTGCCGATACACAAGCATCTACTCGCTGCGCTAAGTAAACACTAACTTCTGCGACAACATCGGCGTACTGAGGGTCGTCTTGCATAGTCCCTGGCTCGCCTTGGCTGTGCATGAGGCAGACTGGCAAACCAGATTCTACGGCGGCAAACATGGCATTGGGTCTGGTCAGTGCCCGAACGTCATTTATTAGGTGAGCACCTGCTCGGGCCGCTTCTTTCATAACCGCTGCAGTACTGGTATCAACGGAAATAACTGTATCGCACTCTTTTACCAACCGCTCGATAACGGGAATCACTCTATCTAATTCTTGCTGCTCTGAAACAAGCTTGGCGCCAGGGCGCGTACTTTCACCACCTATATCAATAATAGCAGCACCGCTGGCAATCATTTGCTGTGCTTGGACAAGCGCTTGTTCTATGTTGGCAAAGCGTCCACCATCAGAAAAGGAGTCTGGGGTAACATTAAGTATCCCCATAACATGAGCTTGATCCAAGGATAGGAAGCGATTTTTAAATGAAAAACTAGCCAAATTAACCCTCCTGAACAAAGCTGTTCAGAGTAAAAAAATCGGGCATAGAGCCCGATTAATTGTCTTTACAGTCTAGCATTGCAAGTTCGATTCAGAACATTAGCCACTTACTCAGACGGCTTTTGATCTTGTTCAGTTTCGTTACTAGGTGCCTCTTCTGGCTCAGCGACTTCAGGCGCTGCAATCTCTTCTGAATCTACTGGATCAGCCTTTAGTTTATCACGATCACCCCAGCCTTTTGGCTGACGAGGCTTCTGCCCGGCCATAATGTCTTTGATTTGCTCGGCGTCAATTGTTTCATATTCCATTAACGCATCTTTCATCGCTTCGAGCTTATCGCGGTTTTCTTCTAGAATATCAGCAGCTACCTGATAGCTGCGATCAAGAATCAACTTGATCTCTTCATCTACTTTCTGAGCGGTAACTTGAGAAGCACCTAGAGCAGATGTTTGGTTACCAAGATAACCTTGCTGTTCTTCTTCAAACTGCTGAGCACCTAATTCGCTTAGACCCCACTTAGTCACCATGCTGCGAGCTAAAGCCGTCGCACGTTCAATATCGTTCGACGCACCGGTTGTAACACCTTCTTTACCAAGGGTCATTTCTTCAGCAATACGGCCACCGTATAGCCCAGCGATCTGGCTCTCCAATGCACGCTTACTGATCGAGTATCTATCTTCTACAGGTAAAAACATCGTCACACCTAGGGCGCGACCACGCGGAATGATACTAACTTTATAAACCGGATCATGGTCGGGCACCAAATTACCGACAATCGCATGACCTGCTTCATGATAAGCTGTGTTGGTTTTTTCTTTTTCAGACATCACCATAGCTTTGCGCTCGGCGCCCATCATGATTTTATCTTTCGCTCGATCAAACTCTTCCATAGACACTAAGCGACGGTTCAATCGAGCCGAGAACAATGCCGCTTCGTTTACTAAGTTAGCTAAGTCAGCACCTGAGAAGCCTGGCGTACCACGAGCAACAATGCTTGCGTCAACGTCATCTGCAATTGGCACTTTACGCATATGCACTTTTAATATTTGTTCGCGGCCTAGAATATCAGGCAAACCAACCGTGACCTGACGGTCAAAACGGCCTGGGCGCAACAAGGCAGGGTCTAATACGTCTGGGCGGTTGGTTGCGGCAATAACAATAACACCGTCGTTTGCTTCAAAGCCATCCATCTCAACAAGCAGTTGGTTTAACGTTTGCTCACGTTCATCGTTACCGCCACCGATGCCGACACCCCGAGAACGACCCACGGCATCAATTTCATCAATAAAGATAATACATGGCGCTTGCTTTTTGGCTTGCTCAAACATGTCGCGCACACGAGATGCACCCACACCGACGAACATTTCAACAAAGTCAGAACCTGAAATAGAGAAAAACGGAACCTTCGCTTCACCAGCAATCGCTTTAGCAAGCAAGGTTTTACCGGTACCCGGTGGGCCGACCATAAGAACACCACGAGGTATTTTACCGCCTAAGCGCTGGTACTTACCTGGATCACGCAAAAACTCTACAAGCTCTTGCACATCATCTTTGGCCTCTTCAACGCCGGCAACGTCTTTAAAAGTAGTATTAATCTGATCTTCACTGAGCAGGCGAGCTTTGCTTTTGCCAAAGCTCATTGGGCCTTTGCCACCGCCGCCACCGCCTTGCATCTGGCGCATAAAAAACATAAATACGGCCAAAATAATCAAGATAGGGAAGGAGGCAACAATAAGCTGCGTCCATATACTTGGCTGCTCAGGCTGCTTGGCTTCAACTTCAACGCCATGAGTAATCATATTATCGATTAATTCTTGATCACTTGTTTGCGGTGGGCGCACAGTCTCAAACGTAGAGCCGTCACGGCGTTCGCCAACAATGATTTGACCAGAGTAAGCCACAGAACGAATCTGATCTTGCTGTACTTGCTGTACAAAGCGTGAGTAATTAACTTTCTCAGCGCTTGGTGCCATGTCAAAATTATTAAATACAGCCAGTAAAACCACTGCAATGATGAGCCAAAGTACTAAATTCTTCGCCATATCGTTCAACTTTCACCTTCTTACGTAATGTATATCACGTACTGACTTATCCTTTATAACCCGAAGCAACCACATAGGTTTCTCGTGAACGTGCTCGAGAAGCTTCAGGTTTACGCATTGTAACTTTTGTAAACTGCTGGCGGATGCTTTTGACGTATGCATCAAAACCTTCACCATGAAAAACTTTTGCGACAAATCCGCCCCCAGGCTTAAGAATAGACTGTGCCATATCTAAAGCCAATTCAACTAAATACATAGCCGCTGGTTGATCTATCGAAGCATTACCACTCATGTTTGGGGCCATATCGGAAATTACAAGGTCAACCGGTGAATCCCCAATACAGTCTAACAGGGCCTGAAATACCGCGTCATCTGTAAAATCGCCGTGTATGAATTCAACTCCGGCTATCGCGTCCATTTCTAAGATATCTGAAGCAACAACGCGGCCATTATCGCCCACCAGCCGCGCCGCGACCTGTGACCAGCCGCCTGGCGCCGAGCCTAGATCTACCACGGTCATGCCGGGGCGTATCAACTTACCTTTCTCACTGATTTCTAACAGTTTATAACTTGCACGGCTACGATAACCGTCTTGACGAGACATTTTCACATAGCGATCATCAAAATGTTCGTCCAACCACTGTTTGCTGGTTTTTGATCGTGCCAATTCAATTCCTCTTTAGGTAATTTGTGTCGATCTAAAGTACAATTACATCATTTCGATTACATTTAAACATGAGACATAAAGAATATGAAATTAACTCAAGAGCAAAAGAAACGTTTTCGCACCATTGGACATCAGCTCAGCCCTGTCGTTACGGTGGCCGATAAGGGCCTGAGTGACTCCGTTATGGCTGAAATTCAACGAGCACTGAGTGACCATGAGTTAATTAAAGTGAAAATCGTTGCTGAAGATCGCGAAGATAAGAAGACAATCATCGACACTATTATTGAGCAAAGCAGTGCAACCTTAGTTCAACAAGTCGGTCATATTGCGCTTCTATTGAAAAAGTGCAAAGAACCAAACCCTAAGCTGTCGAATATCAGCCGCTTCTCCCACCTTTAAGCAAGTATTCTAACATTAACGTACAGTGGAACCTGTACGTTAATGTGCCATAACTGCGACTAAATTTTAGTTAACCAGCCGTGCTTGTCTTCCGCTTTACCCCACTGAATATCATTCAATGCTTGGCGTAGCTTCTCAGTTGTAGGGCCTGCTTCACCAGTACCAACTGAATATTCTTTGTCCTTGTGGATCAAAGTACCCACTGGCGTTAATACCGCAGCAGTTCCCGACAAAGCAGCTTCAGTACCGGGTTTCGCCGCTCGCTCCAACAGCTCCTCAACGCTAAATTCACGTTCAGATACCGTCATACCCATATCGCGTGCCAGCGTTAAAATACTATCACGCGTTATGCCATGCAAAAATGAGCTATCTAGTGCCTTGGTTATAATCTCGTTACCGTCTATTAAGATAAAGTTCGCAGCGCCGGTTTCCTGAACATCGCCATTAGGGCAAAATAGAACTTGATCTGCATTGTACTTTTCACGTGCGGCTGAAATAGGCGATAACGCACTGGCGTAATTACCACCACTTTTCACCATACCCATGTGCGGGGCACAGCGCATACCGTCTTCTTCAAGCAATAACCGCAATGCCTTTGAACCACCAGCAAAGTAATCTCCCACTGGCGACAACAAAACATACAACATTGAACTCAGTGACGGTGCCGCCGCTTTACCAATCGCCGCTTCGGTGCCAATGTGGGTTGGGCGAATATACATAGACCCCGGAGGCGCTGGTGTTTCATCTGCGTATTTAGCGACAATGTCGGTAATCATTGAGGACAACAAGCTTTCATCTAGTTTAGGTAGACTCAAGATTCGTGAGCTTTGCGCCATACGCGCAATATTGGCGTCCATACGAAAGATTTTTACCGAACCATCTTCATGGCGAAAGGCTTTCAAGCCCTCAAAACAGGTGCTTGAATAATGAAGTACGTGCGCACCCGGATGAAACTCCAATTTATCGGCTGGAACTATTTTACTGTCGCTCCATTGATTATCAGAAAATGTTGCCAAGGTCATTTCCGGTATAAAAACAGTTCCAAATGCAGCCATATTAAAGTCTCTTATTAAATTCGGTCATTTTACCATTGTATGACAATTTCAACTTAAATCACTAGCACTTGCCACCTGCTTTGATCCGCAAAGATTGCAACTGTTCATTCCAATGTACACAACGATTATTCTTAGTCAGTTTGGCCCATCTGTTCTTGCCAGACTTTGCGCACTAAATTTGCGGCTTCGACAAAGGCTTCAGGTAGCTCGTTGACCTGCCGTTGCCGGTTTTCATTTTGTAAAATCGCATAATGAACTTCTTGCCTTAGCGCCAAATAAGCCTGCATCCAACTTTGCTGTGATTGCTCTGTTATCAGACCTTGTTGAGCCAACGACTCAATGCAGCGAACATTATCCGACCAAACCGCTAAAGCAGGGTGTTGCTCTGCATTCGCGAGCACCAAGTACTGCACCAAAAACTCTAAATCAACAATCCCGCCAAAGTCATGCTTAATATCGAACACGGCGGCATCTGGATCTGCCGATTTCGTCGATAGGTGTCCAGACATTTTGGCGCGCATCTCAATAATATCTTTTTTCAATGCAGCAGGGACTCGTGGCTGACATAGAATAGATTGACGAATTAAATCAAACTTATCTTTCAACTCTCGATCCCCAGCTATAAACCTTGCTCGGACTAGCGCTTGATGCTCCCATGTCCATGCATCACTGCGCTGATACTTCTCAAAACCCGCCAAGCCTGTCACTAATAATCCAGAGCTTCCTGACGGCCTTAACCGTGTATCGACTTCGTACAGTCTGCCAGACGGCGTTACGCTACTGAGAATATGTATAAGCTTTTGACCCAGGCGAGCCATAAATACCACGTTATCTACCACCACTGGGCCTTCGGTTTGCCCTTGAGTATCGGCATCGTGTAAAAAGACTAAATCTAGATCAGATTCGTAGGAAACTTCTAAACCGCCCATCTTGCCGTATGCAATGACACCGAATAGTGGCTCACTCCATTCACCATCTGCTTTTAAAGGACGCCCGTGTTTTGCTAGCATTTGCCGCCAAACAATCGCAAGCGCTTGCTCAACCACCACTTCCGCAACCCATGCTAAATAGTCAGAAATTTTCATGAGCGGTAATTGATTGGTCACTTCACAAGCGGCGGCACGCAATACTCGTCCATGGCGGAAGTGTCTTAATACTTCCATTTGCCGCTCAAGATCATCCTCAGGTACACGCAACATAAGCTGGTGTAGTTCATCTTGAAGCTCTGCTTGCCGTGGCAATTGATAAAAACTCTTTAAGTCGGTGAGTTCATCTAATAAGAACGGCTTTTCTTTAAATTGCTTTGCGACCCATAAACTTAAAGGCGCTAACTTCACTAATTCCTTAATAGCGTTTGGATTTTCTGAAAGTAATACAAAATAAGATGAACGGCGTAATACTGACTCTAATATGGGTCGAATGGCTAAGAATCGCTTCGCTCCATCCGAGAACTTAGTGAGCTCATGCCACAGCATTGGCATAAAGTTATCTAAATTAGATTTTGAATCTCCACTTAGCTTCATGACCGATGGATCACTTGCGAAGGCAAGCACTTCATCTGATAAACCTTCAGCTTTGGTTACGCCCTCAGGTCGGTTCTTGTTTAACCATGCACTAATGAGTGGACCTATTTCTGGCGACTGTAAGACCGGCTCCTCTTCTGCAATGAGATTGCTAAAATGCACATTCACCCGCTCACGGTGTTGTTCTAAAGCTACCAGTAAATCTGCTACGGAAGTTTGGTTCATATTGCTGGCTAAACGCTCTAGATCACCTTCGTCAACTGGCAGCATTTGAGTTTGCTCATCGCGCAGGGCTTGTATTTTATGTTCAAGGTCACGCAGAAAGTCGTAGGCCAGTATTAGCTCATCGACTACGTTCTCGGGCAGCAGCCCCAGCTCAGCTAATAATTTTAGCGCTGGCCAAGTGCCTCGTGTTTGCAGTGCTTCATCTTGCCCACCACGCACCAATTGAAAGACTTGAGCGATAAACTCTACTTCTCGAATGCCACCACGACCTAATTTAATATTGCGCTCTAAATTTTGCCGACGAACTTCTTGTTGTATTTTATCCTTTAATTCGCGTAAAGCCCCCACGGCTTGAAAATCAACATAACGGCGATAAACAAACGGGCTGAGCAATTGCTCCAATTCAAATTTGGAGTCGTTGGTGCCCGTCACAGCTCTTGCCTTGACCATCGCAAAACGTTCCCAAAACCGACCCTGCTGCTGATAGTAACTGTTTAGGGCTTTGAAGTTAGACGCTAACACGCCCGATTGCCCCCAGGGTCGCAATCGCATATCAACACGAAAGACGATGCCTTCTGCAGTTCTTGCGTCGAGCAGCTGAATAACCTTGCGCCCTACTCGGGTAAAGAATTGCTCATGAGACTTGCCTTTATCTGTCGTGGCTTCAGTTGGGTATGCAAAGATCAAGTCGATATCGGAAGAAAGGTTTAACTCTTGTGCGCCGTGCTTACCCATTGCAATAACATGCAACCGTTGCGGCTGCCCGGTAAATGGGCAAGGCGCGGGCACACCATTTTTTATTTGCCAGAACTGCTCACTCCAGCGCACGGCATAAGTCACGGCTGCGTCTGCTAAAGCGGACACTTGCGCAGCTGTTTCGCGCACGCTAGATAGATTCAGTGCATCGCGCGCGATCATTCGCGCCATATGACGGTTACGCCAAACGCGCAGGTCTTGCATCACCTGAGCTTCATTATCAACAGTCCAATGCATCGCTAAAGATTCAAGCTCTTTTACAACATCGACTTCAGTCAAGAAAAACGTAAATTGTTCTGGCCAATCAGTCTGTTTTTTCAACCACTCACAAAACCAAGGACTAGCAATAATCACTTGATCTAGCTGCGCTTTATTTTCAAATTGGCTATAGTTATCAAGGGCTTGGAAAGCCTCCAAGGCCTTTTTTAGTAATTTATCCATAATGAGGTCATTCCTTATTAGAAAGCCCGTCGGTACAATGACATAATGAGACAAGCCGATGTATTCACGGAACTTTTTAATTTACTCTGAGTCTGGTTATTCACGAACTGTTACTATCATTTGCGAGTTAGAACCAATTTGCAACGACTCTACATCAATTAAGGACGCTTTAAATGAGCATAACCCAATTAGCTCAGGTGGCAATGGCCACGGTGCTAGCTACCTCTAGTTACTTACATGCGCAATCTTGGACAGATATCGAACAAAAAGCCAAAGGGCAAACGGTCTATTTCCATGCATGGGGTGGCAGCGAAACCATCAATGATTATATCGATTGGGCCGCCACACAAGTTAAAGCTAGCCACAATGTCACCGTTAAACAAGTGCGTATAACAGATGCGGGCAATGTCGTTAGCCAAGTGTTAACCGAAAAAACCGCAGGTAAAAACCAAGATGGCGCGGTAGATTTAATTTGGATTAATGGCGAAAACTTTCGCTCAATGAAAGAAAACGGCTTATTGCTGGGTGCTTTCACGCAAAACCTACCAAACTATCAATATGTCGATACTGAAAATAAACCGACCACCTTGTTTGACTTCACTACCTCGGTCGACAACATGGAAGCACCTTGGGGCATGGCACAATTGGTGTTTATGTATGATTCTGAGCAACTATCAACGCCACCTAAAAGTATGCCTGAGTTACTGCAATACGCTGAAAACAATCCGGGCCGTGTGACTTACCCAGCACCACCGTCTTTTTACGGAACTACCTTTGTTAAGCAAGCCGTACTTGAACTAACCGCTACGCCAGAGGCAGTATATGCCCCGGTTACTTTGGCTGATTTTGATGAAGTAACGGCTCCACTTTGGGACTACTTAGATTCGCTGCACCCTCACATGTGGGGTCAAGGTAAAACATTCGCCTCAGGTGCACCACAAATGAAGCAGCTCCTCAACGATGGTGAGCTTGATATTTCACTTAGCTTTAATCCAAACGATGCCAGCAATGCCATCGCCACCGGCGAGCTACCAGAATCAATAAAGACCTATGTCCACAGCAAGGGCTCTATTGGCAACACCCACTTTGTAAGCATTCCTTTTAACTCAAGCAGCAGCGAAGGCGCTATGGTGTTTGCAAATTTTTTAATGTCTCCGAAAGCGCAAGCTCGTAAAGCAGATCCTGCTATATGGGGGGACCCTACGGTACTTGCTACCAGTAAGTTAACCGCTGAAGATAGCGCCTTATTTGCAGCACTGCCCTTGGGTGTTGCAACCCTTACCGATGCAGAATTAGGCGCGGTATTACGGGAGCCTCACACTAGCTGGGTAGATGCATTGGAAAAAGCTTGGTTAGCGCGATACGCCAACTGATCGAGCAGACAACGTGAAGCGTAATTTTTTGCTTGCGACAGCGCCATGGTTCATGGCCTGTCTTTTTCTAGGTCCCGTTGCCGTTGGTTTATTGGGGACCTGGTTACCGGCTGCCGGTTACTTTCCGGTTTTAGGGCAAAATAATTTTTCTTGGCAACCCGTACTCGACTTTTATCAACACCCTGGCATGGGAAGCGCATTCTCTTTATCTTTTTTCATAGGAATACTGTCTTCTATTTTTGCTTTGGCGATGGTTTTTATCGTTCTAATTGGCTTGTATCCATCAGCGCTGTTTAAAAAAGTGGAGCGGGCGCTCGCGCCGATTCTATCTATTCCACATGCCGCCTTTGCTATTGGCTTTGGCTTTCTCATTACACCGAGCGGCTGGATGTTTAGAGTCATTAATTCATTGACGGGTTATTTTGACCGGCCTCCAGTTATCACCACGCTACAAGATAGCGACGGTGTGAGTTTAATGATTGTATTGATGCTCAAGGAAGCGCCATTTCTACTTTTTATGGCACTCGCTACATTGCCTTCATTAAAAGTATCTAAAACGCTTTGGTTAGGAGCAAGCTTAGGTTACTCGCGTTTGTTTTCTTGGTTATGGTTGCTATTTCCTCAACTTTATCAACGCTTACGATTACCATTTTATTCTATCATTGCTTACTCTTTATCAGTGGTTGACTTATCCATTATTGCCGGCCCGACTGCACCGCCGACCGCAGCGGTTGTGATTACCCGTTTGTTTACCGATGCTGACTTATCTTATCGCTTAATTGGTGCCGTGGGCGCGAGTCATTTACTGGCACTATTGGTCGCCACTTTGTTATTGGTGCGTGTTTTTGAAAAAGTTCTAGCGCGTTTATGTTGCTACGTACTGTGGCGTGGCGTGCGTCATCGCCTACCCTCAAAACCGTTAACCTTTATTACGTGGGTTTTACTGATTGGTTTATCGGTAAGCTATATTTTATCTTTTACGGTCACAGCGCTATGGAGTGTTGCTCAACGCTGGCGTTACCCAGATTTATTACCTGAGGCAATTACATTCTCTTCATGGGGTCGGTCTTTTGATCGATTGTTGGACACGCTATTAACTACATTTGGGCTCGCCTCTGCTGCCGCCATTATTGCTGTTATTTTATGTATTGGTGCATTAGAAAATGAAGTAAGAATGCGTTATAAATACAATCGCAAAATAAATACTAGGCAACTGTTGTTATGGATATATATTCCGTTATTGGTTCCTCAGGTCGCCTTTTTATTTGGTTTTCAGGTTAGCTTAATTTATTTTGGTTTAGACAGTTCTTGGCTGGCTGTTTTATGGTCGCACTTAATATTTGTTATACCCTATGTTTTTTTAACGCTCAGTGAGCCGTATCGAAATTTCGATGACCGTTATATCTACATTGCTAAAACGCTTTCTAAGCGTCGCACTAAATCTTTTATGACCATAAAATTTGTCATGTTACTAAGACCTATTTTATATTCGTTTGCGATCGGTTTTTCAGTTTCGATTGCACAGTATTTGCCTACACTCTTTGTCGGCGCGGGTCACTTTGCGACCATTACTACCGAGGCAGTCGCGATGACCTCGGGCAGCAATCGAAGAATGATGGCGGTCATGGCCATGTGGCAACAATTACTGCCCTTTGCCATATTCAGTTTGGCCATTATTATCCCTGCACTGCGTTTTCGCCGTCACCGTTCCATGAGTCATCAATAGAGGCTATAAGGCATGTCATTTATTATTGATCAACTAACCGTCTGCTTACACGACAAACCGTTATTTGATGCCATAAACCTAACCGTAAACAATGGCGAAATTGCAGCTATTATGGGGCCAAGTGGTTCAGGTAAATCGACCCTACTGTCTGCAATTTCTGGCACGTTACCCGGTAATTTTCAAATTAACGGTGAAATATCGTTAAATGGCACGTCATTAAAAAACGTCGCTATAGAGCAGCGCGGTGTCGGTATTTTATTTCAAGACGATCTATTATTTCCCCATCTAAATGTGTTTGATAATTTGGCCTTCGGTCTACCCGCCAGGTTATCAAAAGCTGATAAACGAAAGCAGCTCTTGACTGCGTTAGCGGCATCCGGCCTTGAAGGCTTTGAAACCAGAGATGTAGCTACTTTATCAGGCGGGCAAAGAGCGCGCATTAGCTTGCTACGTACACTTTTGTCGAACCCGAAACTCATTTTACTCGACGAACCTTTTTCAAAACTTGATGCACAGTTAAGAGCACAGTTTCGTCAACGGGTATTTGATCAGATTAAAGCCTATAGCATTCCTGCTTTGTTGGTCACCCACGATGAACAAGACGTTCCTGCTGGCAGCAATACCTTTGTTCTGGAGAATGTCTATGCTTGATCGTTGGTCGCTCAAACACCTAAAACCTGGTTTAAAAGGAGTCGCAAAGCAACTGTCTCGAACTGGGCTTCGCGCTAATCATGTAACAGTGACGGGCTTTATGATTGGCATGCTGTGCGTACCTTTGCTCGCCTACGAGCAATACAGCTGGGCATTAGTGGCCCTGTTGCTGAATCGACTCGCAGATGGACTCGATGGCGAACTAGCGCGCTTGCAGGAACCAACAGATGTTGGTGCTTTTTTGGATATAGTTTTAGATTTTATTTTCTATTCAGCCATAGTCTTTGGCTTTGCACTCGCCAACCCTGAACAAAATTCCTTAGCAGCGAGTGCGTTAATTTTTTCTTTTATGGGTACCGGCTCTAGCTTCTTAGCGTTTGCCATTTTTGCAGAACGCCGACAACTATCATCGATGACTTACCCGAACAAAGGCTTTTACTATCTCAATGGCATTACAGAAGGCACCGAAACAATCGCAATATTCGTATTAATGTGCCTATTACCACAATACTTTATGCAACTAGCTTGGATGTTTGCAGGTTTGTGTGCACTTACCACTGCGATAAGGGTTCGCAGCGCTGTTTATTCTTTAAAGCAAAGCGAGCAGTGTAAAACCAAACCCACTGAAAGCTCGTGAACGGTGGCTACTGAGCCGAGGTGCTGTAAAACTAGGGACGCCGTGAACCCATCCATGGGGGCTCGTCATTGGCATCCATGCCAATGAACGCCCTATTTTTACAGCACCTCAGCCCCGCTTGTGACTTTGGGGGCAGCCCAATACAGTCTTTGTATTTAAACCGCTACTGAGTAAAAACTCGATTTTCTTGTTCTTGAACTCGAATAAAGGTGGTTCGTTTAGAAAGCTCTTTTAACGACGCTGCGCCAACGTAAGTGCAGGTAGAACGTACGCCACCTAAAATATCAGAAATGGTGTTTTCTAATGGCCCACGGTAAGGCACTTTTACGGTTTTTCCTTCACTGGCGCGGTAATTTGCGACACCGCCGTGATATTTGTTCATTGCTGTATCTGAGCTCATACCATAAAACAGCTTAAATTGTTTGCCGTCTTGCTCTACTAAATCACCTCCAGACTCATCGTGTCCGGCCAGCATTCCACCGAGCATGACAAAATCGGCGCCAGCACCGAACGCTTTCGACACATCTCCTGGGCTTGAACAGCCGCCATCTGAGATCACGTGACCATTCAGACCATGAGCCGCGTCGGCGCATTCTATTACTGCAGATACTTGAGGGTAGCCCACGCCGGTTTTAACGCGAGTGGTGCAAACTGAGCCTGGACCAATGCCAACTTTGACAATATCGGCACCTGAAATAATAAGCTCTTCAGCCATTTCACCGGTTACCACGTTACCCGCAACAATCACCACATTGGCATCATCGGCACGCACTCGGCGTAAAAATTCAACAAAATGCTCTGAATAGCCATTCGCCACATCTATACAGGCAAACATCAAACGCGAATCTAGCGCGAGAATATCCTTTAACTTAGTGAAGTCGGTATCAGAAGTACCCGTGCTGACCATTATGTAATTACATTGTTCATCGGTTAGCTCAGTTAAAAACTGCTGCCACTGCTCAACACTGTAATGCTTATGGACTGCCGTGAGCATTTTATGGTTGGCGAGGGTTTTGGCCGCGTCAAAGGTACCTACGGTATCCATATTTGCAGCAATAATGGGTACACCCGTCCATTTTTTATGGCTGTTACGAAAGGTATAGGTTCGATCTAGGGAAACTTGCGAGCGGCTTTTTAATGTCGACCGTTTAGGTCGAATCATCACATCTTTAAAGCCAAGTTTGATGTCATTTTCTACGTGCATAACTACTCCGGGTTTTGAATCTTTTGTTCAGGCCGGAGTAGGATGCTAACACGCAACTAACAGTAAGAGTATAGATATTTGACCACTTGGTTAGGCAATCGAGGTAGAACGAAGAAACCTACAAAAACACAATTTTAATTAGGCTGAAGCGGCCATAATTCGTTCGTATTTTTCTTGCAGCTGTTCTTTGTCTTCAACATGTTCAGGGTCATTAGGAATGCAGTCTACAGGACATACCTGCTGGCATTGAGGCTCATCGTAATGGCCAACACACTCTGTGCATAGGTTTGGATCTATCTCGTAGATTTCCTCACCTTCGGTAATTGCGCTATTTGGGCATTCCGGCTCACACACATCACAGTTAATGCATTCATCAGTGATAATAAGCGCCATGCGTTTAATCCTCTGGTTAAAATATCAATTAATTATTAAAACGCTCTTTTAAAGCCGCTTCAACAATTGGGTGGACCATTTTTGACACATCACCATTTAGATGGGCAATTTCACGGACAAAAGTCGAAGATATAAACGAATATTGCTCAGATGGCGTTAAAAATAGACTTTCTAAGTCTGGAGCTAAGACACGGTTCATGTTCGCTAATTGAAACTCGTATTCGAAGTCACTGACGACACGTAAACCACGTAGAATCACAGACGCATTTTTTTCGCGCGCAAACTCAACCAGTAAATTGCTGAACCCAGCGACTTCAACATTACCCATGCCTTCGGTGACTTGCTTCGCAAGCTCGACTCGCTTAGCTAAATCGAAGAGAGGTTTTTTACGTGGACTGTCTGCGACGGCCACAATAACTTTGTCGAAGTGGCGTAAACCACGTTCTATTAAATCCATATGACCACGGGTTATTGGGTCAAATGTACCAGGGTACACCACAATGCTCGACATTTTTTGGCTCCAGTTAAAAGCGCGCGCATATTAACGTATGCGAACGCTACAGACAAATTACCGACCAAATATTCTCATAATTGATGACATAAGCCAGCTTTTATAGGGTGGATAAACTAATTTTAAACTACTAAAGCGGCCTTTGCTGAGCACCGGTTTGGCTTTCGAAAAGGTTTGAAAGCCATATTCACCATGATAATGCCCCATGCCACTTGGCCCCACACCACCAAATGGTAGGTTATCCATTGCAACATGAATCATAGCTTCATTAAAGACCAGCGCGCCACTGTGTGTTTGTAGCTCAAAAACGGGCTTTAAAGAGGCATCATAACCAAACACATACAGAGCGAGTGGTCGTGGGCGAAGGTTGATGAATCTGACCGCTTCCGCCAATGTTTCATAACCAATAATGGGTAGTATCGGCCCAAAGATCTCATCTTGCATAACAGCGCAATCGAGTGGCACGTTAGTTAGCAAAATAGGCGGTAATTTTGCACCGTAATCTGCGAGGTCATCACTTTCTCCGGCAATATGTGCCTTAGCACCTTTCGCTACAGCTTCTTCAACATAGCCAACTAAACGCGCACGCTGTCGATCATTGATGATCGCCGTATAATCATTGTTATCACTGACCGTTGGGAATTGGCGTTTAGCTTCAACCATAAAATGCTGAACAAACTCTTCAATATCTTTCTTTGGGCAGAGTACGTAATCGGGCGCGACACAGGTTTGCCCTGCGTTGACACATTTAGGGAACACTAGCCGCGCAGCCGCTTCGCGAATGGGCATTGACGGGTCGATCACCACCGGGCTTTTACCACCCAACTCCAATGTGACCGGCGTTAAGTTTTGGCTCGCTGCACGCATAATATGCTTGCCTACGGCCGTCGAACCGGTAAACAACATGTGATCGAACGGTAATTCAGAAAAAGCTTGAGCAACACTGACATCCCCATTAACCACTCTTATTTCTGTTTCATCGAAGTATTCACCCACCAATCGCTCAAATAGAACACCAAAATTTGGTGTGAATTCAGAAACTTTAACTAAGGCAACATTTCCTGCCGCTAATGCGCTGGTCAACGGGCCTACCGTTAAAAATAAAGGGTAATTCCATGGCGCAATAATACCGATGACGCCCAATGGTTGATTGAGTACCTTGGCGGTTGCAGGCTGGAACAGTAAGTTAACGAACTTACGTTCAGGCTTCATCCATCGGCCTAATTTTTTCATGGTATCGTTAATCCCCATGATACTGGGTAATACTTCAGCCGATAGAGTGTCGTTACTCGCCCTAATAGTAAAATCGGCCGATATCGCCGCTATCAAGGCATCTTGGTTATCAAGAATGAGAGCTTTTAGTTTGAGCAAACGCTGCTTTCGCACCGCAACGCTTGGATAAGGCAAAGAGCCGTAGCCACGCCGAAGCACATTAAACTGTGTTTCTACAGCACCGAAAGAAGTATCTAAATTGGGCTCTGACATATCTAATTGCCTTATTGAATCAGTTTCATAAAAAATTCATTCTAACTCTAAATGACTATCGGTCAACTACCTATATTGACTTGCTGTAAGAGCCGAATTCTTAAATTCCCCGCTGTCTTATCTTTCACCGTGAGCCATGTTTCATCTAACTCAATGGCTTTGGTTTTAGGGCACTCTACGTAAACAAAGCCATACTCCGATAATAAAGACCGCTGCGCTATCATTTCCAGAGTTGTTTGCCAAAGGTCAAGCTCGAATGGAGGATCAACAAAAAACAGGTCGGCTGGCTCCGTCATGGTCGCCAAAAATGCACTGGCATTGGTTTTATGAACCGTGCCTGTGGTTTCTTTAAGTAAACCCAACGAGCTTTCAATTGACTTGGCGGCTGGCGTTGCCGGTTCAACAAACTGACAAGATGCCGCCCCGCGAGATAAAGACTCTAAGCCTAAAGCGCCAGTACCCGCAAAACAATCAACGACCAATTTGTCGTGCAGATCAAACTGCAGCCAATTGAATATTGTTTCTCGAATCCGATCCGGTGTTGGGCGCAAGCCTGGCAATGACGGGATTGGCAATTTCCGGCCTCTGTGCCTACCACCAATAATTCTTAATTGCGCATTGGTTTCAGCGGGCTTAGCGCGTTTTGACTTGCTCAAGGGCGAACTCCATCATTCGATTAACATCTTCAACCTTAACCGCTGCGAGCCGACTGGGTTGTTCTACAAAAAAACTGAAAGGCAATTCATATATCATTGCCGTCTGTAAATATTTATGTAATTGCAATTGTGAACGCTCTCGCACGGAGGCTGACTGTGAAAATGCCCGATGTACAGGCTCAAACTCTTCTTGCGTCACAGGGTAAAACGCATCTTCTGACAACGTACTGTTAAAGGTCACCTGGCTTTCAGAACGCCGGTGATCCCATGCCATTTGAATATTATAACCCGACAATCGTTGCTTTAAGATACTAACCGCCATCAAGAAGGCGAGCTGATCTGGAGAGCTCATGGCCGGTGACGCTAACCGTGCCAAACCTTTTCCGGCGGCAAAACTAATTGCCAAACCCTCGCCTTTTGGTGTTTGTAAGCGTTTCTGAATCAGCTCTACCCACTGTGATGAATAAGGACCCGACACTACTATGGCTTCGATGTCCGCGGGCACCCATTGCGCTATAAACTTCAACGACTCATCGAACGCGGCTTCATTTACCGGGTTTGTCACTGAAATAACAAACTTTCCACCTTGAAAATAACTAGCAAAGGCAGTGCTATTAGGTAGTGCAAGCGAAGTAGTTGGGATGGCGTTTAGGATGACACTCAGCTCAACAGATTTTGCCGTCCTTAGGTCTAACCAAGCTATTCCGCCTTGCTGCTCGACGGTTAATTCATCAAGAGACCAGAGGAGATCAGACCCGCTCACCTCGCCAACATGCTCGTTATCTGGCGTACCATCTAAGTTATTTAAAATTATGACCAGTGGAATGGTGACATAAATAATGATCCACAAGGTTCGACGCTGAAAGTGCAGCATTCTACTTATCCATTTTTTGGTGACTCTGTGCTAGCATACCGTCCCGTTTATCAAAGCAAAACTGGCAAATACTTAAAATGTTCGGATTTTCAAAACGTAAAGACAAATCAGAGAAAACAACTGAAACTCAAACCGAGCCAAAAAGCTCTTGGTTTGACCGAGTTAAATCTGGATTAGGCAAAACTCGTCAGCAGTTTTCAAGTGGCATGGCGACCGCCTTGCTTGGTAAAAAATCACTCGATGAAGATACCCTTGAAGAGCTAGAAACACTGCTTTTATCGTCCGATGTGGGCATTGAAGCCACTCAAGCTATTTTAGATGACCTTGTTGAGCGTGTTAGCCGTAAAGAATTGAAAGATTCCGAGGCGCTTATGCAAGCCTTACACGATACCTTAGCAGAGCAACTGCAAGTCGTTGAAGCACCGCTTGTGATCGAAAAATCTGACAAACCCTTTGTAATTTTAGTGGTCGGCGTAAATGGCGTTGGTAAAACCACCACCATTGGAAAAATGACCAAGCACTTTAAAGCCCAAGGCCACTCAGTAATGCTAGCCGCTGGCGATACTTTCCGCGCGGCAGCAGTAGAACAATTGCAAACTTGGGGTGAGCGCAACGACGTACCGGTCATTGCACAGCATACTGGCGCTGACAGTGCATCCGTAATTTATGATGCAGTCCAAGCAGCGACCTCGCGTAATTTTGACGTTGTTATCGCCGATACCGCGGGCCGCTTACACAACAAAGACAACCTAATGGCAGAACTTGAAAAAGTACTGCGTGTCATGAAGAAAATTGATGACACCGCTCCGCACGAAGTTCTATTAGTTTTAGATGCCGCCACCGGCCAAAATGCCGTCAGCCAAGCAGAAAATTTCACCAAAGTCGCACCATTAACAGGGTTAGTTCTAACTAAGCTCGATGGCACCGCAAAGGGCGGCGTCATTTTCGCACTGGCAAAAAAACTAGGGCTCCCGGTTCGCTTCATTGGCGTTGGCGAACAGGCGGAAGACTTAAATACCTTTACTGCATCTGAGTTTGTCGATGCCTTGCTGGGTTCCGATACCGAATGATCAACTTTGACCAAGTCAGTAAACGCTATGACGGCGGCTTTGAAGCCCTATCAAGTGTCAGTTGCCACCTCGCAAGAGGTGAAATGGCCTTTTTAACCGGGCACTCTGGTGCAGGTAAAAGCACATTCTTAAAGTTATTAACTGCGGTAGAGAAACCTTCCTCGGGCCAAATCCGGGTTGATGGCCAGCAACTTAACACCTTATCGAACCGAGACATTGCGTTTTTTAGACGCAAAATAGGCGTCGTTCACCAAGACCACCAGCTTATTATGGATCAAAGCGTATTCACCAATGTAGCGCAACCGCTGCTCATTGCCGGTGAAGCCCCGAATGACGTTAAACGTCGTGTTCGCGCAGCCCTTGATAAAGTCGGCTTGTTAAGCAAAGAAAAGTTCAACCCCGTGCAGCTTTCTGGTGGTGAACAACAGCGTGTCGGTATTGCTCGTGCGGTTGTTAAAAAGCCAGACCTTATTTTAGCCGATGAACCCACCGGTAACTTAGACCCCGAGTTATCTCGTGACATTATGAGTTTGTTCCGCCAATTTAATGAAATTGGTACCACCGTCCTGATCGCCAGCCATGATTTAGGCTTGATTGCCCGACTTGATTACCGAGTGCTGTCTTTAAGTCAAGGTAAGCTTTTAGCTGCTCCGTTCCTGCAAGGAGCAACCCATGGCTAAACGCAAAGCCGCAACCAACAGACGCCGCAACAGAGCACCATCAATAGATTATAAATCTTGGTTTCGACATCATAAGCAATGCGCCATAGATTCACTGTTACGTTTGGTGAAGCACCCTATTTCTTCTGCATTAACTTGGTTAGTTATTGCCATTGCCATCATGCTTCCAACTCTTTTTTATGTTGCTTTTCATGCGGTAAATTTATCGACCCAAGCCTGGCAAGCTGGCGGCCAAATAACGCTCTACTTATCCGATGACACCACCAAAGCCGAAGGCTTACAGCTCAGCGCTGAGCTAGCTGATCGACCCGAAATTGAACTCAGCCAGTTTATTGGTAAAGACCAAGCTTGGTCAGAATTTCGTCAAACGCTCACTCTCAGTAATGAACTGGTCGATTTCGATAACCCGCTTCCAGCAAGCATCGTATTGATACCCACACAGCAAGATGCCGTCGAACTAGAAGCCATGATTCTAACCCTGCAAGGCTTGGCGCACGTAGACAACATTCAAATAGACCTAGATTGGATCAACCGGCTTAACCAACTTTTATCTCTGGCCGAAAAAGTAGTGCAGCTATTGGGCGCCATTTTAGCGATTGCGGTGATATTGATTGTCGGCAATACCATTCGGTTGAGTATCGAATCTCGCAAAGACGAGATTATTATCATTAAACTGCTTGGCGCGACCGATGCCTATATAAAACGCCCCTTTATCTATCTCGGCTTTTGGTACGGTTTAATTGGCGGTATTGCAGCTTGGTTGCTGATCACGACCATCAGCCTAAGCATTCACCCAGTGTTAGACTCTTTCTTAAGCAGTTATGGTATTTCTGCCCAGTCCATTTGGCTAAAAGGCACCGATATCATATTGTTACTTCTGGCCTCTATACTGATCAGCCTATTAGGGGCGAGAATAGCCTTATGGCGTCATTTACGAGACATAGAAAATGCCCGTTAAGGTTTTATTTGATTATTGGGCCGATCTAAACACACTATTGCAACGTATATGTCTCTAAGATGTAAAACTGGGTTTTCTTTCATAGCCCAGCTGACCTATAATGGTTAATCGCGTAACTTTCACACTAACTCCCAGGAGGATCATCTGAGTGAAACTTAACAACACAGTACCGGCACTGGTTTTAGACACCTTGTCACCAGGCCAGAACCTTGAAGCGTATATTTCAACTGTCAACAGCTTCGAGTTACTGACTGCCGAGGAAGAAAAAGAATTAGCAGAGCGTCTATATTATGATGAACACTTAGAATCTGCCCGTCGTTTGGTGCTTTCTCACCTACGATTTGTTGTGCACATCGCAAAAAGCTATTCAGGTTACGGCCTAAATCAGGGTGACCTAATCCAAGAAGGCAACGTAGGCCTAATGAAGGCAGTGCGTCGTTTTAACCCAGAAGTGGGTGTGCGCTTAGTTAGTTTTGCCGTGCATTGGATTAAAGCAGAAATACATGAGTTTATTCTTCGTAACTGGCGCATCGTTAAAATCGCCACCACCAAAGCCCAACGTAAGTTATTCTTTAACCTACGCAGTTCAAAAAAACGCTTAGGCTGGTTAAACGACAAAGAAGCTCAAGACATTGCCGATACCCTTGGGGTACCGAAAAAAACCGTTTATGACATGGAAGGCCGACTCACCTCCGGCGACCCAACATTCGATGGTATGCAAGACGATGAGGATGATGGCGTAGCTTTTCACCCATCTGATTACTTGATGAACAACGCTGACGACCCTGCCCTCACGGTTGAGAACGCCAACTATACCGATGATGCAAACGAGCAATTATTCGCTGCATTAGCAGATTTAGACGATCGTTCAAAAGACATTATCAAACAGCGTTGGTTAAGTGACGAGAAAGCCACTCTGCATGAACTGGCCGATAAATACGGTGTTTCTGCAGAGCGTATTCGTCAATTAGAAAAGAACGCAATGAATAAAGTTAAAAAGGTTATGTCGGTCGAGTTCTAAGACTGCTTAACGACATTAAAAAGCCGCTTCGTGCGGCTTTTTTTTGGCTATAATAACGGCTTAGGAGGCGGCTACACTTATGAATCGATTTGCTTTAACTGCGGGGGCATTAATGTGTGCTGTTGCCGTTGCTTTCGGTGCCTTTGGGGCTCATGCCATTGCCGATACAGTTAGCCCTGCCCGTTTAGAAACGTGGCAAACTGCCAGTCGATACCTAATGTTTCACGGCCTAGCGCTGTTAATACTTACATCATTAGCTATTAATTTAACGGTTTCTTTTAAGCCCGCGGTTTTGCTAATGTTTGCCGGTAGCATCATTTTTAGCAGTGCATTGTATTTACTGGTGATACTCAATTTAAGCTGGCTTGGGGCTATTGCGCCTATAGGTGGCGTACTCATGATATCGGGCTGGATCACCGCCGCCGCTATCTTATTTAAACGTTCATAAGCAGAGAGATCTAATGACAGACCAAGATCAACCCATCCAACGCAAGATCCGTAGTTTCGTGATGCGGGCAGCACGCATGACCGATGGCCAGAAAAAAAGCCTAGATGATAACTGGGCAAAATATGGCTTAACCCTAGCCGATGGTCATTTAGATCTAGCGAGCACATTTAATCGTGCGTCAGATGTGGTATTGGAAATTGGCTTTGGCATGGGCGATTCCTTTGTTGATATGGCCATCGCCGCACCAGAAAAAGATTTTATCGGTATTGAAGTGCACTTGCCGGGTATCGGCCGAATGCTCAATAGAACCGAAAAAGAACAGGTGCCTAACATTCGTTGCTACAAAGAAGACGCGGTCGAAATTTTACAGCAATGCATCGCAGATGGTTCACTAGCGACGGTTCAACTGTTTTTCCCTGATCCTTGGCATAAAAAGCGTCACAATAAACGCCGTATTGTTCAGCCTGAGTTTGCTCAACTGGTCCGTCAAAAGCTTAAAGTAGGTGGCATATTCCACATGGCTACCGATTGGGAAAACTACGCCGAGCATATGTTTGAGGTGATGGAAGCTGCCGAAGGCTATGAAAATAGCAGCGGAAAAGGTAACTACACCGAAGGCCGGCCAGCACACCGACCGGTGACCAAGTTCGAAAAACGCGGCCAAAAGTTAGGTCACGGAGTTTGGGATCTTATTTACCAAAAGCAAAGCTAAGTAACATACTTAGCTTTTGCGCGCTTTACGGACTTGCTCATAGGCCAATTGTATTTCTTGTGTTTTCTCTTTAGCTATCGACATCATTTCCTCTGGTAAGCCTTTTGCAACCAGCTTATCAGGGTGATGCTGGCTCATTAATCGACGGTAAGCCTTTTTCAGCTCAGCTTCAGAGGCGTTGGAGCTTACACCCAGTATTTGATAGGCGCTTTCTATTTGATGCTGAGTAGAGCGGTTTTGCTGGCGCTGCTGACCCTCAGAAAAATGCATTTGAGCACGAATACGCTGATGTATTATTTCAAACTGAATCCGGTTAATACCCAAGTAATTACTGATGGTTTGCAAAACATTGCGCTCATTAACCGTTAATTGACCATCGGAGTAGGCAACTTGCAATTGTACTTCTAAAAATATTTGCGCCAACGTCACGCGCCGACCAATGACATCGGCTAAATCTGTCAAAATAGTCTCGATAGAAAACTCTGCCGATTTGCCTTCATTGAACAGGCTCATCGCTTCTAAGCGCTGATTCTCATTTAGCCCCATTCTAGCCATTACATGTCGAGCAATTTCAATTTCTTTTTCGCTCACTCGACCATCGGCCTTAGCGACCTTGCCCATTACCGAGAAAGTAGCTTGAAAGAAGGTCGTTTGCAGCACACCCTTAGAAGCACCTGATAAATCACCTTGCGCTCGTTTTGCTTGCGTTTTATCGAACGCATTACCTAATAATACGCCCAAGGCCAGCCCTACCGGCCCGCCAAAATACAAGCCCAATGCCGCGCCGATTAATTTTCCTGTCCAATTTAACATAAACCCTATACTCACTTTACAACTCGAAAGGTCAATTCAACTTAGATTAGCTGGCCAACTGACATTTTACTAACGGATTACCCTTTAAAACTGTGCGCCTGCTCCATAATTCGATAGAATCGACGCTTTAAATCAGACAACCCAATAACGTTGAAATTACACTATCGAGCCTTGGCCGTCGCGATCACATCTTACACCACCGTTAGCTACGCAGAAACAGTGGTCGACATAGATTGGGTCGAAATGAACAATTTACCTGCGCAGGAGTCGCGTTACATCGCTCCCTACTGCACAGGCGGTTTTGTGGCGCCTGAATTAAGTGTAGAGCCAACAACTCGAGTGTTTTACGACCGTGCCGATACTCAAAACGACGGCACCGGTGTATTTTACGGCGATGTCTCTTTAACCGGTGAGAATTTATCAGCACAGTCCGATCAGCTCAGCTATGACCGAAGCACAGAATTGGCATCGTTAACCGGTTCTGCTTTAATTCGCTTCCCCGGCTTTGCACTCTCAAGTGACCAAGCCGAAGTGAGCACATTAGATAACCACGCCAATGCAGACCAAACGAATTTCGTCATCCACGATAACGATATGCATGGCTCTGCCGCTTACATGAGCCGAGACGAAGCCTACACTTTTGCAAAAAACGTCAAGTTAACTCGTTGCGCTCCCACCGATAATGCTTGGTCTTTGAAATCGTCAAGTATGACCATCGACAACGAAAAACGCTATGCCAAGGCTTGGCACACACAGCTTCGCGTTCAAGGCATTCCTGTTTTTTACTGGCCTTACGTGAGTTTTCCACTAGATGATCAGCGTTTTACGGGCTTTTTAACGCCGACGTTCGGCTTTGCTGAAAACGATCAGTTTTTAAGCGAATTGCGCTTACCCTTTTATATTAATTTAGCGCCTAATTACGACGACACTCTGACGTTCCACTATTTAGGCAACCAAGGCTCTTTATTCGATAACGAATTCCGGTTTTTAACGCCTAACCACAATGGTGTTAACAGCTTCGCGTTTCTAGCCATACCGGCCGAGGAAATCACTGCCGGACAAGAAGACCCTAATCGCTGGAACATTCAACACCGTCAATCGGGTAAGTTCAACTCAACCACGGGTTACAACTTCACCACCAACTGGGTCAGTGATGTGAACTATGAACAAGCTTTCGCTGCAAAGACGGAGGCCACGCATGAACAAACCTTTAATGCCAAAATAACCAATCAGGCAGGAAAATTTAAGAATACGCTAGCCTTAGATTATGTTCAGCCTGTAGCCGACAGTGCCCCGAACACCTACTTATTTAAAAAGTATCACTCAACTGTAGGGACCCAATTCGATGCTTGGCAAACCAGTCTCTATGGCGAGTTTCATACGTTATACGATGCGCAAGACCGCCCAGCCACCGCGGCAAAATACGAACTTAAAAGACAACCTGAACTCAATGTCAATCATCGTACTAACTGGTTCGACAGTTTCACAACCAAAGAGCAAGTTCGTCTGGCGTATTTTGACCGTAACTTAACTGACGAATTAAAAAGCACTTTAACCAGCTCCGACGTTTGGCTTAACAATTCAACCCAGCGCATGCACGGTCAAGTTGAATTAAGTAAACCCTTTATTGAACGCTGGGGTTATTTCAAACCGAGTGTTACCGGCTACTACACAGGCTACCAAACCTCGAACGAATTATTTAATGACTTCCCGACGTCCGATGCGGCCACAGCAGATGCTTATACGGACCGGGCACTTTGGAGCGCTACTTTTGACCAAGGCTTAACATTTGAAAGCCAAGGCACTAACATCAACACCACCTTATCGCCAAGGTTGCATTACACCTATACGCCTTTTGCTGAGCAAAACAATGCAGTATTAGAAACAACCGAAGCAAGTGATTATGCCCTGTTCCAAACCACTCGTTTTGACAGTATTGATCGTCTTGGTGATATCAATCGATTATCCACTAGTATTTCAAGCAAGTTTGCCACGGCCGCTGATGATCGAGCTTTCGCAACACTGAGTCTCGCAAAAGGCGTTAAACTAAGCCAAGAACGCATTACCTTAACCGACCCTCTAACTCCAGAGGACACTGCTGCAGAGTTTTCGCCTTGGCAAGTGAGTGCCAGTTTTACACCCAGCGACGCATTTAAACTAACGACGCGATGGGACTTTGGCCACGATGATTTAGAGCTTGGAGATTACAGCGTCAATGCGAGTTATCAGCCCGAAGACAAAGTATTTACTAGCTTAAATGCGACACAAGAAGGTTTTGAACGTGAGATTGGTTTTGCAAGTTACTTTCCTGTTCGACCCAACATAGCCTTAATCGGGTATGCTATTGCAGAAAATAATGAACAAGAATTTAGTGTCGAAAATTATAAATTTAAAGAGTTCGTCTATGGCATAGATTACGACAGCTGCTGCTGGAGTGTTCGTTTAGCAGGTTACAATACTGCGGTGGAAGATGATCAAAGCGATACCTTCTTCCCTCTAGAAACAAATAAAGGCGTGTATTTTGAATTCACTCTTAAAGGTATAGGTGCAAGCTTTGGCACCATTGAAGATTTTTTAACTAATTTAAATATCGGTTATTCCGGTAAAATGTTTAATTACAAATAGGTTCACTGGCATACAACATGAAACAGACTCTGATTAATTACTGCTTCGCCCCGATGATCGTATTGGCTAGCGCCCTTTCCGGTGCACAAGAACTCGATCGAATTCGAGCCATCGCGAACGATGATATTGTCACTCAAGTCGAGCTAACCGCTCGCGTTGACAACGTTAAAGGCCAATATCGCGCAAACCCACAAATTTTACCCGCCCAAGAAATACTTGAAAAACAAGTTCTCGACCAACTGATTTTAGAGTCGTTGCAATCTCAGGTAGCCGACAAGATGAATTTGGCAATACCTCAATCCAACATCGACAGCGCAATCAATACCATTGCTCAACGCCAAAATTTAACCACCGAAGAATTACAACAAGCAGTAGTTCAACAAGGCCAAACAGTGGCTTCATTCCGACAGCAAATTCAACGCGAGCTGTTACTCAATGAAGTTCACCGACGCTCTGTTGCGCGCTCTGTCTATGTATCGGAAGCAGAAATTGAACGCTTTATTGCCAGTCAAGCGGGGCAATCGTTACAAGAAATTGAATACCAGTTATTTTATCGTCAATTCCCGGTTGCAGAGTTAGCAGAAGCTCAAGCACTAGTCGCCAAGCTCAACGATGGCCAGTCGCTTAAATTAGACCCTAACGCTCAAGATTTAGGCTTGCGTAAATTAGAAACTATTCCGACCGTTTTCAAAACTATTGTGCCGGTACTCGCGGAACAAGAAGCCATTTTAATTGAAACAGACAATGCCATACACCTTGGCCAGCTCGTTGATAAAACCGAAACCAAACAAATTGACATTACAGAATATGATATACGACATATCCTAATTAAAACCGATGCATTGCTAGATGAGGCTTCGGCTAGATCAGCCATCGAGAATATTCGTACCCAGATTATCGACGGTGCCGATATGGCCAAACTCGCCGATGATTTTAGTGACGATACCGGTACACGAGGTCGAGGTGGCAGCTTAGGCTGGGCTACCTTGGATACCTATGTTGGCGAATTTTCTAATGCCGCAGCCGCTGTTAAAGTCAATGAAATATCGGACGTCATACAAACCCAATTCGGATTCCATATTTTACGCGTTGAAGGCACTCGTACTCGTAACGTAGGCTTAGATGTCTTACGGAATCAAATTCGCAATCAATTACAAAATCTGCGTTTCCAAGATGCCATTCAACGCTGGCAGGCAGAATTACTCGCAGAATCTTATATAGAGTACCGACCATGATAAGACCGTTAGCGCTCACCCCAGGTGAGCCTGCTGGTATCGGCCCGGACGTTGTATTGCAGCTTGTCGATAAAGGCACCGATGAGTTATTTGTTGTTTTTGCGTCGATGCAATTAATGGCAGACCGCGCCACTGAGTTAGGCTTAGCAACTAAGTTAGTGAGTGTCGGTAAAGAAGACTTCGCAAATTTAAAGCCGGCACCAAAAGCCACGCTTTATGTTTATGACATCCCGTTAAAAGCGCCTTGCACCAGCGGCACCTTAACTATTGAAAATGCAGCTTATGTCTTGCAAACGCTTGATGCCGCCATAGAGTTTGCTCAGCAAAATATTGTCTCAGGCATTGTTACTGGGCCTGTACATAAAGGCGTTATCAATGACGCAGGCTTAGCCTTTACTGGCCACACCGAATATTTGCGGGACGCTTGCCAAGTCGAGGACGTGGTTATGATGCTCGCCACCGAAGGCTTACGTGTTGCACTAGTTACAACCCACCTGCCACTAAAAGATGTACCCGCTGCCATTACTCCAGAGAAGTTGCATACCACTATCGCAATTCTCTACGCAGCATTGCAACAAGATTTTGGTTGTGCTGCGCCAAACATATTAGTCACGGGCTTAAACCCTCATGCAGGTGAAGATGGTCATTTAGGAAGAGAAGAACTCGATACTATTATTCCAGCACTTGATAAGCTCAGAGCCTTGAATATAAACCTAACCGGGCCATTACCGGCAGACACCTTATTTCAGCCACACTATTTAGATAAAGCCGATGCGGTTTTAGCCATGTACCACGACCAAGGCTTACCCGTTTTAAAATACAAAGGTTTTGGTAACGCGGTCAACATTACTCTCGGCCTGCCCTTTATTCGCACCTCTGTCGATCACGGCACCGCTTTTGATTTAGCCGGCACAGGCAAAGCTAACACAGGGTCACTCATTACTGCCTTAACCACGGCGCACACTATGGCTATGCACCGGGAGCAACGTTATGCATAAAGCTCGTAAAAGATTTGGACAAAACTTCCTTCATGACTCACATGTCATTGATAAAATTATTGCGTGTATTGCACCTAAGCCTGATCAACATCTAATTGAAATTGGACCTGGCCGAGGCGCAATCACCGAGCCATTGTTAGCCGCTACTGATGGTGTGCTAGATGTTATTGAACTTGACCGCGATTTAATTCCAATTTTACGTACGCAATTTTTTAATGCCAAAGCACTGACCATTCACGAAGCCGATGCTATGCAATTTGATTTTGCATCGCTGCATAACGATGACCGTCCGCTTCGTCTTGTTGGCAACCTGCCTTACAATATTTCAACACCACTAATGTTTCATCTACTGAGCTACGCACCCATTATTTCTGACATGCACTTTATGTTGCAAAAAGAAGTGGTTGAACGACTCTGTGCAGTACCCGGTGAAAAAGCCTATGGCCGTCTCGGTATTATGATGCAGTACCAGTGCCAAACTCGATACTTGTTTACCGTACCGCCTGGGTCATTTGACCCAGCACCAAAAGTAGACTCAGCGATTGTTCGCTTGATACCGCACAAAGAAATAAAACATAAAGCAAAAAACTTCGCGACCTTTGAGCAGGTTGTTAAAGCCGCATTCGCGCAACGTCGTAAAACACTGCGCAACAACCTCAAAGGGATGGTGACTGAAGAGCAGCTAGTGTCTATTGATGTTGATCCAGGAGCACGTGCAGAAACACTGAGCATTAAAACCTTCGTCGACATCGCAAACGTTATCAGCGATTAAGAAAACGAATGGCTTTGTACGCAGTTGGCGACTTACAAGGTTGCCTCAACCCACTCAAAATGTTGCTGGATCATGTCAATTTTGATCCAGCACAAGATCACCTATGGCTCACCGGTGACCTAGTTAATCGTGGGCCAGACTCTGCGGGTACCTTAAGGTTTGTGCGAGAGCTTGGACAAAGTGCGTCAACGGTATTGGGCAACCATGACCTGCATTTATTAGCCATACACGCGGGGGTAAAAACCACCAACAGCAAAGATATATTAACCACCTTAGCAGCAGCCAATATCGATCAAGACTTGCAGTGGTTAAGTCAGCAACCACTATTAATACAAGACCCTCAGCGCAAGCTCATCATGACCCATGCAGGCATACCACCTTGCTGGTCAGATCAGCAGGCTATTGAACTGGCAGCCCAAGCTGAAAGCATTTTAAAAGTTGAAACAACGCGTTTAGATTTCTTTGAACAGATGTATGGCAATAATCCTGATACCTGGCAAGAAGCACTCACCGGCAACGATCGCATTCGCTACATCATTAATGCCTTTACACGCATGCGTTTTTGCGCATCAAACGGCCAGTTGAATTTTTCTCATAGCGGAGCAGCTAATGATGCACCCGATAACATGCAGCCTTGGTTTCATTGGCAGAAACGCCGGCAACATACGTTAGTATTTGGGCATTGGGCGGCGCTTATGGGCGTCACCCAATCAGATGATTACTTAGCCTTAGATACTGGCTATGTATGGGGGAACTATATGACTATGATGAACTTAGACAGCGGCGAACGCACGCACTGTGACAGCAATGGTCTGGTTTTTTATCAAGTTTAGCAACCCGCTACCAGGCCATCACGATATCATCCATTTGTAGATTCAAACGGTCAGTATCAATCGGTAAATCGGCAACGGCATAGTAAGGTTGTACCTGCTTTACCTCTGCAACTAAACGAGTATCGGATATCTGCCAAAAGCTCTCACCTTGTCGATCAAATTTTTGACTGGTGCGATAAACCGATAAGAAGTCTCCTGGGCGTAGCCCACTTTCAGCACCGCTCGAAATATATATACGCTTACCACTTACTTGAGCAATGGTTGCCATAAACGGCTGGCATTGAATAGTTTTTTGCAGATCAGTAACGGCCTGATCTAACATGTCACGAACTTCGCCGCCAAAGTCTGTCGAAAAGAACTTAGCAGTGCCGAAGCCCACCTGCGCATTATTTTTTTCATTCCAAATGCCGTAGGTACGGTAACGAGTTTGAAAAACAAGCGCGCCTGAGTAACCATCGTGGACAAAAACATCAAGAACAAAATGGCGAGTACGAGCGGCTTTGGTAATGCCAACTTTTTTAAGCCATTGATCCCAATTACTAGCACGCGGCGCATCTGGATTTTCCATAGCGATATCACGAATAACACCCGATACCACAAACTGCACACCTAAATCTTTTGCCGCAGTAACCGCACGGGTCAAGGTCATCCGCGGAGAAATTTGTGTGGGTGCACTGGCGTTGTTTGGGTAAAGCGTCATGTAATTTGCATTGAGTACACGCAAACCATTGAGACCGCTTAAATCATTCACTAACAAAGCAGCAAGCGAACGATCGACAGAACCTAGGTGCCCTAGCGAAGCATGCTCAGGATGTTCCATAGAAAAACCTGTTACAGCCACTGATTTTCTAAACTGGTTTGCCATTACGTTGGCACACATTTCTTGCGGGTCAACCTTGGCTAAAATAGAAACCTGATACAAATCGCCTTCACGCGATTCACTCATAATTTGCACATCAGACACTTTAGCGGTACTGCTGATTCGTAAGTAATCGACGGTTAAGTTACCGTTCTCCATGATCTGTGTACTTTGAATATTAGATGCCCCTTGAAATGAGGCGTTTTCAATTGCGTTGCGTAAGGCACGCAAGCGAGCACTGTTTTCATCATTGTACTCAACCGGCGCAAAACCTTGTGCATCGACTAAACGTAAATTAGGCATCGGAGTGTCTGCTGCCACACCTACAACCACTGAGACCAGCAAAGTGACCACGAAACGAATTGTCATTTTAAAATCAATCACTTTGCTCTCCTCTTATTCGATGAAATATAAACCAGAACCAGATGACTCAACGCCTTGCGCTGACATGCTGCTACGCGACAAAGAATTTAGATCGTGTAAGGCACTCGATGCGCAACTTGTGTTTTGCCGACCATTATTCTGGCTATCTAAACAATTTCGGAAGCCTTCATCAATGATCATTTCAACCATGGTTTCATAGCTACCATCGGGCAAGGCATCTTGGTAAATCACGTTCGCGCCTAAAATACTAGCATCAACAAAGGTACGATATTGATCGCTTTGAACGACTAAGTTCTCAACTGTAGAGTTACCGATAATTTGCGTACCATAAACACGTTCCGCCAATGTCCGGTAAGCATCTAACTTAGAAGCACGCATAGCCAACAAACGTTTTTGAACTTCTGTCAGGCCACGTGTCGTTGGGTTAATGGCACCGTACCCGGTTACTCGCAACACCATTGGCTCCATTGGCGGAAGCTTTTCGTTAATCTGCTTAACGTTAGAGACAATTTCATCTACTTTCTTTTGTTTACTGTTAAACGGCCATACACTGCAACTGGTTGTAAAAACCACGATAAAGGCCATTAATATAAGATTCCGAACAGTCATAGGTCACTCCACTGCGATGCCGCTGAATTGCTGCTTTGACTTGTGTATCGGCGTAGCTGAAGAAAGCCTTAGGCAAAACTTCAAATTTCTTTTATAAAATACTCACGGTAGAGGCAGCTTTTTTGTCATGTTTTTTGATATGAAAATAGCGCCTCGCCAGCTAAACGACTAATAGTTTCAAAAAAATCGTCAATTGTCCGTCATTCAGGCACAATTGAAGACAATATCATCACTTGACCCTTTTTATTTGAGCTGCACAAGGTTAATAATTACTTACTGAACTGTGCTGTATCGCAATTATTGGTCTAAGCTACGGTAAATATAGTGAAAACCCAATTAGGAAAATCTATGAAAAAAACACTTCTAGCTGTAGCTGTTGCTATTTCAGGTACCGCAATTGCGACACCGTTTAACGGTAACGATGCACAATCTAACGCCATGGGTAATACCGGCGTTGCTTCTTCTGAAGTACAAAATGCGATCGCTTTCAATCCAGCTCTATTAGCTGATCAGTATGATGGTGTTGGCTTTGGTATGACTTTGCCTAGTGTTAAGTTTTATATTGATGATTCTAAGGGATTAATAGCCAGTGGAACTGCGTTCACTGAGGAAGGTGGGACGTGGGATCAGTTTCAGACAATCGATTCTGATGCATTACAAACTGCTGTTAGTGCAATTACTCCTACAATGACAGCAATTGCTACAGATATTAATAATGTAGGTATAGCAGTTACAGACTTAGAGAATGCCGGCGATGAAGCAACAGCGCAAACTGCAATCGACGACCTTAATACCGCGTCAACCAGTCTATCAAATAACTCAGCAAGCCTTGATACTGATGTTGCAACTGTAAACCTTCAAATGGGGAATTTGAATAGAACTACGGAATCGGCTCAAGATGATTTAGAAGGGTTCTCTGGAAAACCTCTCCAACTAGGTTTAGGGCTCGATATTCTAAATCTAGCACTTCCCAGTGAAACACTAGGAATGGCCCTCAGTATTTCAAGCGGCACAACTATTGGTGCGTCATTGAATGTGGCGTCAAATGATTTAGACCCCGTTATTGATTTGTCTGCAGATTTAACAGGGTTTTCAGCGGAAGCAACCAATTTAACTTCTGCTGTGAATGCTCTTGCTGCGGCCAATGCTGATATGACAGCTTACTTCGATTCACGCCCTAATGCCGATACGAACCCTGTGGAATATAATACATGGGCTAATGGTTTAGATGCAAAAGAGCAAGCCATCGTTGATGCACAAGGAGATGTGAACGCAGCTCAAGCCAATTTATCTGGTTACAACGGGGCAAATGGCACGATCACTAATGGTGAGTTGACTATTAGTACAAGCAGTGACCCTGAATCTGAAATCGAATTCGTCGGTGCAAACATCACTGAAGTCAGTATTGCCGCAGCCCGTCGCTTTGTCGTGGCCGGTGAAGACATCGCATTCGGTGTAACCCCTAAACTCCAATCAATTAATATTTTCGAAAAAACCATTGCTCTTGCCAACGCAGAAGATGAAATGGACTTAATGTCTGCTGACCCTAGCGGCTATTTTTTGAACAACACCACCTCATTAATGCGTGTTAACGTTGACTTTGGTG
This sequence comes from Reinekea sp., assembly GCF_046710285.1. GTDB lineage: Bacteria > Pseudomonadota > Gammaproteobacteria > Pseudomonadales > Natronospirillaceae > Reinekea. The sequence continues at coordinate 10,527 of NZ_JBKEGY010000008.1, read as the reverse complement.
CAGCCAAAACTTGGGACTTCCACGGTAAAGTGCGGGCAGGCGTTGCGTTAAAAGACTTAATCCCTTGGACACTTGAAAGTAAGGCTGGCACAGAGCTTTTGATTCGGCCTAAACTGCGTGTTGGTGCGGCGCACGAAACTAAGTTTACTAAAGTAGCCGTAGATTTAGATATTACCGAAAATAAGCCGTTAAAATACGGCGTTCCAACTCGTTACTTCGGAATCGGTGCTGAGTTAAATGCTTGGGGCCATGCAGCATTACGTGCTGGTTATCGTGCAAACTTAAGTGTTGAAGACAGCAGCGTTGTATCGGGCGGTATTGGTATTACACCATTTGGTGTCGGCCTTGAAGTGAGCGCCTGGGCCAAACCAGCCTCTTTCGATGACTGGGCAACGGTCATTCAAGATGCAGGTGCCGTCGTTGAGCTTTCAATGAACTTCTAGTTCAGCGGCTCAAAATCAAAAGCATTAACATAAAGCCAGAATCTGAACGATAGCCAAAGTAACGAAACTTTAGTGCATCGCAAAGATTCTGGCTTTGTTACATCTACCATCAACAGATACAAGCTCAGCTAAATTATGGCCTCGACCCACCCATCCATATATCTAGAAAGAATAACCAGATTAATATTAAGTATTTCTTGTTCTAATTAATCAAAGTTACAATCCAGCCACTTTTGAATTAAAACTGGAGATGCTTTGATGTTGTTACGAACTGCTTTTATAACTACTGCTCTATCTTTCGCTTCAAGCCTGACGATGGCATTTACGCCTTTAGTCAGTGCTGATTGGTTAAACAATGAACTTTCAAACAAATCCGTTACGGTACTGGATATTCGTGATGCCAAAGCCTTCGAAGAAGCCCATGTACCTGGTTCAGTATTCCAAGCTTACGGTAGCTGGCGTGCCGAGCGTGAAGGTGTCACGGGCAACTTACCAGAACTGACCGTTTTGGCCGACATGATTGGTAAGCTAGGTATCGATAATACTCAGCACGTAGTTATTGTACCACCAGGTGAAAATTCATCAGACTTTGGCAGTGCAGCCCGCGTTTACTGGACCTTTAAAGTACTCGGCCATGATTCAGTCAGCATTCTTAATGGTGGCTATAAGGGTTGGGTACAGCAAGGTTACGATGTAGCCAATACGCCAAACAGCCCTATTCCAGCTCAATTTGAGGTTAACTTCCAAGAGCAATATCTTGCGACCACAGAAGATGTTGCCGCAACTTTGAAGAATGATGATGTACAGTTTGTCGATGCTCGGCCAACTGATTTCTTTAATGGCCAAACCAAAGCCGGCCCAGCAAGAGTCGCAGGTACGCTACCTGGCGCAATAAATTTAACCGAGGCTAGCTTAGTCGATACGAATGACGGAGTAGCGTATTTCCTAACTAAAGACCGAATTCGTCAACTAGCCGAAGATGCAAGTCTAAAACTAGACGCCGGTCGAACAGTGACTTTCTGTAACACAGGCCACTGGGCAGCAACTGACTGGTTTGCACTATCTGAAATTGCAGGCTTACCTAACGTGGCAATGTACGATGGCTCGATGACCGCATGGACACAAGACCCTGATCGCCCTGTTCAAACTGAGCGTCGTGGTTTAGGTAAGTTGTTGGGGGTTTTTGGGGGTTAAAACGGTTTTTGGCTGCGGGCTTCGGGCTGCGGGTTTAAGAGCTTAAAACCTGCACCAAACTGTAGCCTTGGCAGCAAATTGCTCTGGCTCGGGAATCTGAGGCATGGATGCCGAAGCTTAGCGGCGCAGGGATGCGCGAACAGCGACCTAGACAGAGTGAATTGATGTCAAGGCGGTTTTTGGCTTCGGGCTTCGAGCTGCGGGTTTAAAAGCTTAAAAACTGCGCCAGCTGCAAGTAAGCGATTAAAGGCGGTTTTACCGTTTATTCACATAACTTCATTTCGAGAGCATTTTAAATGACTACGTCTAATAATCAGGTGACTCAAGAGACTGCTGTTAAGCCTCTTAAAGTCGATCGTTTTATTATTACTATCTCACTGCTTGGCATGGCTGTGCTTGGTAGTTTAATTGCGCTGGAAACTGCGCCATTTCTTGTCGGGCTGTTTTTTGTCGGGGCTGTACTTGGTATTGCTTTGTATCATGGCGCGTTTGGTTTCACGGCTGGCTGGCGCAACTGGGTCGTTAGTGGTAACGGCACGGGAATGCGTGCTCAGTTGTTTTTATTGGGCCTAGCCTGTTTGTTAATTGTGCCCGTGATCTCTGGCGGCATAGAAGGCACAGCCGGAACGATTGCGCCTGTCGGCGTATCACTAATACTCGGCTCATTTATATTTGGCTTCGGCATGCAGTTAGGCGGAGGCTGTGGATCGGGTACATTATTTACCGTCGGTGCGGGCAACTTACGCATGGTTTTAACGTTAACCTTTTTTATCATCGGTTCGGTCATTGGTACCGTTCACCTACCTTTCTGGCTCGACGCGCCGGGCACCGACCCTATTCAACTGACAACCAGTCTTGGGCCATGGGGCGCAATCGCCGTGCAATGGGCAGTGCTTGCTGGCTTGTGGCTTATTGTCGGTCGTCGTGAAAAACGCCTAACAGGTAAAACCAGTCATGGCTTACTAGAACGCGACCGTTCAGTTTCTGTTTTTAGAACCCTAGTAACCGGACGCTGGCCATTCTTGTGGGCAGCCGTCATTCTTGCAATTGGTAACTTACTAACGGTGATTCTCAGCGGAACGCCTTGGGGCGTTACCTTTGCCTTTGCACTTTGGGGCGCAAAAATTGCTCAGTTTGTCGGTATTGATATGACCCAGGTTGAATTCTGGACTTGGGATTATGGTGCTCTTGCATTGAAAGACTCGCTGTTGGTGAACGTACCTTCTGTTATGAACTTTGGTCTCTTGCTCGGTGCGATGCTCGCAGCTGGCTTAGCCAACAAGTACAACGCAGGCAGTCAAAACCCGCTAGTCTTTCGCTCTGTATTAGCCGCTATTGTTGGTGGCACCTTAATGGGCTACGGCGCTCGACTAGGTTTCGGATGCAACATTGGCGCGATGTTCTCAGGCATTGCATCAGCCAGTGTACATGGCTGGATATGGTTTGCGTCAGCATTCGTTGGTTCATTGCTAGGCATAAAAGCACGACCATTTTTTGGTTTAGGCAATTAAGGAGTATTGCATGACACAAATGTATAAACGCTGGCGTGTAGGCGCGATTATGGTCGCCATTCTAGTTGTGGTTTTGGCTGATCATCTACGTAGCCCAACTTTTGCGTTCAATATGGGCCAAGGAGGGCAAACAACTTTGATGCAAAGAGATTTAGGCGCTTGCGCACCTTGTGGCGCACCTTGTCCTTCTGAGCGAAAATAACCACCTGTACTCGCTCTAATTTCAAAGAGGCCAGCCTCACATAAGGCCACTACTGTCCCATAGTGTAGAAGCGGCCCATTGCTTGGAATTCGGGTGTTTGAAACATGGATGTTTCAAGCAAGCCCCCATGGACGGGTCTATGGCGACCGAAATTTCAAGCTGTGGGCCGCTGAACCTTGCGCATACTCTTAAATATTTTTGGGAGAGCTGGACACATAAGGCGTCCTTTTAATTAACCACAACGCCTTCGCATAGCCCACCCGACTAGACTATACTTATACCAATACTTACTAACTGCTGAGAACTATGCAAACTTTCCTCGTTGGTGGCGCAATCAGAGATGAGCTGCTTGGTATCCCCATCAAAGATAAAGATTGGGTTGTAGTCGGCGCCTCGCCTGACGATTTAAAGCGTCAAGGTTACACTCAAGTAGGCGATGACTTCCCTGTTTTTTTACACCCAAAAACAAAACAAGAATATGCCCTTGCCCGGACCGAACGAAAATCTGGCCATGGTTATACTGGGTTTCAAGTCGCATTTGATCCTTCCGTGACTTTAGAAGAAGACTTACTAAGACGTGATTTAACGGTTAATGCCATCGCAAAGTCAGATGAGGGTCAGTATGTTGATCCGTATGGTGGCCTTGATGATATTAACAACAAAATACTTCGCCATGTTTCTCCGGCATTTAGTGAAGACCCTTTGCGCGTATTACGTGTAGCACGATTTGCTGCTCGTTTAAAACCACTTGGCTTTTCCATTGCAGATGAAACCATGGAGCTTATGGCTAACATGGTAAAAAGTGGTGAACTAGAACACCTGGTACCAGAACGAGTTTGGCAAGAAATGTCGCGAGCTTTGCAAGCTGATGTTCCTAGTGAGTTTTTCAACGTTTTGAGACGATGCAATGCACTAAAAGTTGTCTTTCCTGAATTAGATAGGCTCTTTGGTGTGCCACAAACGATGCGCTGGCACCCTGAGGTAGATACCGGAATCCACACCTTAAAAGCACTCGACATTTGCCGTTTATTAACAAATAAAATAGATCTGTTATTTGCGACGCTGTGCCATGATTTGGGTAAAGGGTTAACACCCACTGATATTTTGCCTTCTCACCATGGTCATGAAGGCAAGGGCGCTAACCTAATTAAAAAAATAGCAAAGCAATATAAATGGCCAACAAAAGCAACCTTGTTAGCTGAGCGAGTCGCTCGATTTCATACTCATAGCCATAACATCAAGAACTTAAAGCCGAGTACTATCGTCTCGCTGCTTAAATCACTTGGCGGTTTTCAACAACCTGAAAATGTTGAGCACTTTTCAATGGTTTGTGAAGCTGATTTCAGAGGCCGATCGGGCTTTGAGCAACATACTTACTATCAGGGTCAGATTCTACAGGAGTGTTTAAAGCTAGCTTCGCAGGTCACGGCACAGATGTTTATTGAGCAAGGGGTTGAAGGTAAAAAATTAGGTGACGCAATAGATCTTGAGCGTGCAAAGCGTATCAAGATCTACATAGCAACACTTTAGTTAGCCTCGTCCCCAAGGGGCGAGTAATTCTTGCTTGATTCCAGCGGCTTTCAAAATTCTTGCGACAATAAAGTCGATCAAATCTTCGATGCTTTTAGGCTGATGATAAAAACCTGGACTCGCAGGTAGAATAAGCGCGCCAGCCTGTTTCAGTGTCAGCATATTCTTTAAATGTATTTCACTTAAAGGAGTTTCACGCGGCACAATAATTAGTTTATTACTTTCTTTAAGGGCAACATCTGCAGCACGCTCAATTAGGTTATCACACTGTCCTGTTGCAATGGCTGCCATTGACCCCATTGAACATGGACAAATAATCATTGTTTCAGGTGCACCAGAACCACTGGCAACCGGGCTAGACCAGTCTTCTTTACCATAGACATGAAGCTGGCCTTTAGTCGATAGCGTTTCACGAATATGCTGCTTCATTTTATCGTGATTTGAAGGCCAAGGCGTATTATCTTCTTGGGCCAACACCATTAGCGCGGCTTTAGAAACCAGAAGGTGAACTGTCACCTGCTTGTCTAACAGTACCTGGAGCAATCTCTTAGCATAAGGGGCTCCCGAAGCCCCAGTTATGGCTAGCGTTATCTCAATTGACATAACTATTGCTCGCCTTCATTGTATCGCAGCATACCTTCTTGCGTGGTACTGGCAACAAGGTGGCCTTCTCTATCAAATATTTGACCACGTACAAAGCCTCTTGCTCCTCCAGTTGTAGGGGAGTCAGCAACATAAAGCAGCCAATCATCCAAACGGAATGGACGGTGAAACCAAATTGCGTGATCTAAACTTGCAATGGTTAAGTTTGGGCTGACAACCGATATACCATGAGGCATTAGCGCGGTCTCTAAGAACCCGTAATCCGTGGTATAAGCCAGCATAGATTGATGAACTATCGGGTCGTCAGGCAATGGCGCGGTAGAGCGGATCCACATGTGCCGTTTAGCAATACCGTGACGCGGGCGAAATGGGTTTTGAGCTTCAACAATACGATATTCAATTGGACGATCTGTAGTAAATTGTGCGCGAACACGCTCAGGAATTTCTTCGGCATGGGCACGAAATATCTTAAGTTCAGGCTCAAGCAAATCGGGGCCGGGTACGTTTGGCATTGCTACTTGATGAGTAATACCTTCTTCTTCGATTTGAAAAGATGCCGTCAACGCTAATATTGGCTTATCAAACTGGCTCGCTATGACTCGTCGCACACTAAATGAACGGCCATCACGTACACACTCAACTTGATAATCAATAGGGTGATGAACATCACCAGGGCGCAAAAAATAAGCATGTAAAGAATGAACTGTTTTATCAGTTAATGTTTGGCTCGCAGCGGATATAGCTTGGCCAATGACATGACCACCATACAGCTTAGGATAGCCCAAATCTTGTGACGAGCCCCGAAAGCGATTTTCACCTAAAGACTCTAATTTCAGTAACTCGATCAGGTTAGTTACTACATCGGACATTAGTTCTCACCCATAAATAATTTGTGAGTATTTTAGCCTAAGCCAAGCAGAGTTACTGCGTCTTTTTGACGTTGAGAGCCAATAGGACAATAATTTGCACCCTTTTATCAATATATTGGCGTTTTTCATGGAAATAAGGTCAAAAACCAAACGGCATCACAATAATAAGTATTCTTTTCAAACAATAGTGTTATAGCGACCGATTAAGGCTATATTAAAAGTGTGTTGCAATGGAGTTACCTATGACCTCAGCGTCGAACCCACAAACTGCCAATAACGACCTAGTCTGGAGTTTAGATAACTTCTCACAGAGAGATATGGCCAAAAGCTTTGTATCGCGCTTTGAATCACGACTTTGCGTTTACTCCCCCTCTGTGGAACAAATTTATACCAACTATACGCTCAACTTTCCATCGACTGAATCTGGAAAAATGGTGGTATTGCCCAACCCTTACGCTTTTCATGACACATTCCATAATATTTCCCAAAATGCCGTCAGAGATACAGGGCTCTTTATTGTGCCTGGCTCTTTGATCGGAAAAAGTGGTCTTTATATTATTGTGAAATACAAAAACAGCAATGTAAGGCCTGTACCACTACCTATACGACATGCGCTGAAAAAAATGGTACGTACCGGACAAGACAACGACCCGTTTTTACCTATTCTTATTAAAGGCGACTTACGCGAGTTTGATACAGACATACCCTGCCTACATCTTCACCGCTTAAAGCTATCTGAATTAGACTTGCGTTCCAACTTTGAAAAGGAAAACATCAAAAAGGCTATTTTCGACAAGATGTCTTCGTTATACCGCGACGCGGATGAAATATCTGAAGGCCTTTAACTCTTAACACACCTAAAAGTACAACTGATTCTGGGTTGCTTTACCTTCATTCGCTTTGGAATTGCGTGCTGCCAATTCTGTTGTGTTTCTTTTGACATTACTAATAATGAGCCATGCGCTAAGTCGATTGCGTGCTTTTTCGATTTCTCAGATTTGTGCCTTAATTGTAAGGTTCGGCTTTCACCCAAAGATAAGATAACTATTGTAGGGTCTACTCCTAACTCTGGCTCGTTATCACTGTGCCAGCCCATAGACTGTTGCCCATCGGCATAATAATTTAATAATGCGCTATTGGCTTGCCAACCAAAGTGACGGTTAATTAATTTAGGTAGCTTTATTAAGCCCTCTGGCCAGCCATTGGCGATGTAAGTATGGCCGCTGTATCGATAAGCGATGCCTTTTTCACCTACCCATGCTTCTTTTCTGGGTATGGTGTGCTGAGTTCCAAACAAAGTTATTTCACGATATTTCCAATCAATCTCTTGCAGTAACTTTTCAAAGCAAGCATCTGCATTATCGAGCCAATCTGAGTATACTTCGACACAAGATAGGCCATCATCAATTAATGTTATAGGTTTGCTCATGTCTACCAACGCACAAAGTGCAGAAAAATGGTTAAAAGAATCATCACCCAGTGATGCTCAAGTCGAAGAAATGATTCAAAAATTAGAAACACGTATCGACAATTGGCAAGGTGACGATGATGACATTCAAGGCTCGATTGAAGCGGTTGATGCGTTGAATGCTCACTTACTGACTAAGAATCAACCCATCGCGTCTGAATCTATCAACGCTACGCTCGACTCAGGTGCATTAATCCCTGATACCCAGCCCGTAGAGTTGGCTGAAGATATTAAGCTAGAAACCTTCGCCGCATTGAAAGCGCAACTTGATAAGCGTTCTGACTGATCACTCAAGTTTCCTAGTAAAGTATTATCTAAAGCTACCCTGTGTCTAGTATATAGGTACTTTTCGGAAACTTGTGTCTTTTTCATTTCGACTACCTTACATTTCCCTTCGATTCAGGCCGAAGCTAGTTTGCTTCAAAATGTTTGAATAGTAAGGGAGTAGTACGCCAAGGATGGCATGTTTAAAGGATTAAACTTACAGGATTTCTAATAAGGATATTAGGACAAGGAGGTACATAAATGGCGGGCCATCTACTTGGTCCGCCATTTTTTTGCTTCATATGTTAACTGACATTGATTGGCTGTGAACGCATCATCGGATTCTACTGTGGCAATGGTTCGCCTCATTGGCGAGGTTGGCTTGGGTTCTACGATGGCTTTGGTCGCCTCATTGGTGGGGTTGGCTTGATCGGTCGCTATTCGCGCATCCTGCGCCGCTAAACTTCGGCATCCATGGCTCAGATATCTGCTCAACCCAACCCCACCAACAAGGCTTTTACGTAGCCACCCTCAACATCGAGTTCACGTAGGAGCCTGCGGAGACGCGATTGGGTTTAATTTTGTATTTCGCTTGAGGCTTGCAGCTCAACCATCGTCTCTCCGCTGCGCTGCGAAAACTCCTATAGGTGTTGTTTTCAGGAGTGTGTCGAGTAGGTTGGGTTGTACACCAATCACGCTTTCTCGATTGAACTGGCAAAGGTAAAACTATTTTGCAAACAACACGATTTCTGTTTCTAAATGCTCAGTCGAAACCTCATGAGGATTATTGAGGTAAGCTTCGAACCCCGCCGGCATTTTCTTAATTTTAACTTTATTGTGTCTTGCTGAGAACATTGCATAAGACCAGGCGTTACCAATAAATTGATAATCACCTACATGCTTAACAACATAGGTTTTTGATTCTGCTATCGAATCGCAAATAAAGGGCGCTTCCACTGCGACTGGGTTCTCAACAGGGAATAGGTTCCTTACTTTACAGATAGAGGTTTCCATATCCATACTTTCATACAAGGTGATAGGAGCTCCTACTGCGCTTATGTTTTTCTCTTTGAAGTGTGTGTAAATTTTTTCATAGTCAGAACTAATAAGATCACCCAACTCATTAATTGTAGCTTCACTAGCTAAAGCTACATAGTGCATCTTTGCTTGCTGCCGCTCCCCGATCAGTTCCATCTTGCTAGCGATACTACCCGCCTCAAGTAAACTTTTGAGCATTTTTAAGCCTCGAACATAATCCATACTTAACGTCTGTTCGAGCATCTTTTTCATAAAAAACAAAAAGAACGGTAATTTAGCATCAAGTAACCAGGTTACCTTACTGCCGTCACCTTCTGGACCAATTTTAAAAGTCGCCGTCGCGAATGACTTAAAAGGTTTAATAAATTGAAGATCAATTACGAGCTGCTTATCAGACTTCTCCTTAAGCGTCATCTTACCTTCACCCGTTAAATCACCTTGCCAATGATAACCAGCGCCAACCTCACCCTGAGTACCTTGATAAGTCACAGGGCAATTCGGCTCCATAACCAACCAAGGCGACCAAGTAGGCCAAGACGTAAAGTCACTAAGGTACTCAACCAATTCAGCAGGTTGTTTTTTTATAAAAATGGATTCTTCAACATGATAGGCAGGCATTACGAACTCCTTCAATTTTATGTAACACTGAAACAGCGCAAACTGCCTCAATAGATCGCTTTTTTTATTATTAGATAAACGACTATATGAAATTCACTATAGCAGATATAGCTATGAGCGGTCGCTGTGCTGATACCTTTTGGCTAGACCTTTTCTAGCTTAGGGCACTTTCTGGGGCTGTGGTCGCCTCATTGGTGGGGTTGCTTGAGCGGTCGCTGTTCGCGCATCCTGCGCCGCTTAGCTTCGGCATCCATGCTTCAGATTCCCACTCAACCCAACCCCGCCAACAAGGTTATTACGTAACCACCCTCAATAACCTGTTCACGTAGGAGCGCTCGGAGCTTGCGGAGACGCGAGTTTTTTAGGGTGCTTGTCGTTGACCGTTCCAACACTTTATGTCGGCAACCGCTTTACAACTTATCCTGTCGCAGACCCTCAGCAAAACAGGCTTCGGCAAATCATGTTCAATGTTAATGCTTTTTAACCGGACTTTTGGCTTCGAGTTACAGCTATCGCGTCTTCGCTTTGCTACGATCGCTCCTACAGGTTGCCTTGCTACAGCCATCTTTTGACCCTACCCGCAGCTCGAAGCCCGTAGCCATCTGTTAAAAACCCCAGACAGCAAAAAGCCCGCTAGGATAACCTAACGGGCTTTTCTTTTTTAAGAGCTTGACGATGACCTACTCTCACATGGGGAGACCCCACACTACCATCGGCGATACGTCGTTTCACTGCTGAGTTCGGTATGGGATCAGGTGGTTCCAACGCTCTATGGTCGTCAAGCAAA
>NZ_JBKEGY010000007.1:0-161862 GCF_046710285.1 Reinekea sp. | reverse complement strand
TTATTTTGCTTACTGGCTGATTCAGCGATTTCCATTAAATGGCGAACCCCGCGACTAGGCGTGCGCTTACGGTGTGAAATAATCCCTAAGTTGCGAGTTAACTGCACTCTATCAACCTCCAAGGTATATAGATCATCATCAATTAAGCTCGTCGGCAGCAGGCTCCAGCCTAAGCTGTGCTTTACGAGCTCTTTAATGGTTTCTAAATAGTTAACCGTTAACACCCGGTTTAAGGGGATATGGTGGTTTTGAAACGTTTGCTCAATAATTTGAAAAGTGGTGGTGAATTTATCGGGTAAGATCGCTCTGACCGAGGCTAACTGGTTAAGTCGCAGCTTACCTTGCTTTTGAGCCAGAGGGTGGTCTTTAGCAACCACGAAATGCAGCTTATCACTCCACAGCGTTCTCCCAATTAATGCTCTATTTAGCGGGCTGGGGATGGTAGTAAGCGCTAGCTCAATCTCTCTTTTAAGCAGTGCATCAATAGCTTGTTCTGACTCCATAAAACGTACATCAAGTAATGCATCGGGGTTTGCTGTTGAAAAAGTCTTCAAAATAGGCCCTAAATAATGCAAACCGATGTGGTGGCTGCAGGCCATGCAAAGCTCCTTAACTTTGTCTTCGTTTAGCTGAACAACGGTTTGTTGAGCATCTCGAATGTCGTTGACGATGCGAGTAGCGCGTATCTTTAGCAGTTCACCCGCTTCGGTCAAATAGACATCACGACCGATCCTATCGAAAAGGGCGGTGGCCAATTGTTGTTCCAAATTGCTAACGCGCTTTGAAATGGCTGGCTGGGTCAAAAAGAGCTTCTCACCTGCGCGACTAAAAGACCCTGTTTCGGCGACCGCTAAAAACGCTTCTAAACTGTGTAAATCCAATGTGTATTCCTTTTTGGAATGGAATTCATAAAAATAATAAATTTGTATTATTCATTGGGTTGAATACAATCGCAAGTCTAGAATTTCAGTTTCAAATTTGAATCACGACACAGGATAAACCGATCATGGCGAAGACGCTTTACGACAAATTGTGGGATGCCCACATCGTTACCGAAAGAGAAGACGGCACAGCGCTTATTTATATTGATCGCCAGCTGTTACACGAAGTCACCTCGCCGCAGGCATTTGAAGGTTTACGTCTAGCAGGCCGTCAACCTTGGCGCTTAGACACCAATTTAGCCACGCCAGACCATAACGTGCCAACAACCAGCAATGAACGTTTGTCGGGAATTGAAGGCATTGCAGACGAAATTTCGCGTATTCAGGTGAAAACCTTAGGTGAAAACTGCGACAGCTTCGGTATTCGTGAATTTGATATGAACGATATAAATCAGGGTATCGTGCACGTTGTAGGACCAGAGCAGGGCGCTACACTGCCAGGTATGACCATTGTGTGTGGAGATTCACATACCTCTACTCACGGTGCAATGGGCGCATTAGCCTTTGGTATCGGAACCTCTGAGGTAGAACATGTTTTAGCAACTCAGTGTCTGATTCAACGTAAAATGAAAAACATGCGCGTGCGCGTTGAAGGCAAGGTCAAGCCGGGCGTCACTGCAAAAGATATTGTTTTATACATTATTGGTAAAATTGGGACCGCCGGTGGCAACGGCTCGGCTATAGAGTTTGCTGGTAGTGCCATTGCTGAGCTTTCCATGGAAGGCCGCATGACGGTTTGCAATATGGCCATTGAAGCGGGTGCTCGTGCGGGTATGGTTGCTGTCGACCAAACCACGATCGACTATTTTAAAGGTCGTCCTTTTGCGCCAACCGGTGACACTTGGGATCAAGCCGTAGCTGCATGGCGCGATTTAGTCACTGATGAAGGCGCAGTGTTTGATCAAGATGTTGAGCTTCGAGCAGAAGACATTGAGCCACAAGTCACTTGGGGCACTTCGCCAGAAATGGTTTTAGGCGTTAATGATGCCGTACCAGATCCAGCAAAAGCAAAAAATGAGCAAGATAAAACCTCTATTGAACGTGCGTTGCATTATATGGGCCTAAAGCCTTCGCAAAAAATCGCTGATATTCAGTTAGACCGAGTCTTTATTGGTTCGTGCACTAACTCACGCATCGAAGACTTGCGGGCCGCTGCTGAAGTGGCCAAAGGCAAAAAAGTTGCATCAAGTTTAATTCAAGCGTTAGTCGTGCCGGGCAGTGGCCTAGTTAAGCAACAAGCCGAAGCAGAAGGTCTAGATGTTATTTTCACCGAAGCCGGTTTTGAATGGCGTGAGCCAGGTTGTTCAATGTGCTTAGCCATGAATGCCGATAAACTAGGACAAGGTGAGCATTGCGCTTCTACTTCAAACCGAAACTTCGAAGGCCGTCAGGGCTTTGGTGGCCGTACTCACTTGGTGAGTCCAGCGATGGCCGCTGCAGCCGCCATTGCAGGTCATTTCGTTGACGTTAGTAGCCTATAAGGAGCAAGAATATGAAAGCATTAACCGTAGTAACGGGTGTTGTTGCCCCGATGGATAGAGCGAACGTCGATACTGACATGATCATTCCAAAGCAGTTTCTAAAATCTATTAAACGCAGTGGTTTTGGCCCTAATTTATTTGATGAACTTCGTTATTTAGATGAAGGGCAGCCGGGTAGAGACAACAGTAAACGTCCGCTAAACCCTGACTTTCCGTTAAACCACGCACGTTATCAAGGGGCTAATATTTTATTAAGCCGCGCTAACTTTGGCTGTGGCTCTAGCCGTGAACATGCACCTTGGGCGCTTGAAGATTATGGCTTTCGAGTGGTTATCGCCAGCAGTTTTGCAGATATTTTCTACAATAACTGCTTTAAAAACGGTGTGTTACCCATTGTAATAGACGAAGCTCAAATTGATAGTTGGTTTAAAGAAATGGCCGATAACGAAGGCTTTTCGCTCACGGTCGATTTAGAAAAACAGACGGTGACAGATGCTCAGGGCAATTTAGTTGAGTTTGAAGTTAATGAGTTCCGCAAATTCTGTTTAATGAATGGTTTGGATGATATTGGCTTAACCTTAAAAGACGCCGATGCGATAAAAGCATTCGAAGCAAAACGACTACAGCAAGCACCGTGGGTGTTTGGTCACATAATTTAAGAGAATTTTATGTCTAAAAATGTATTGATATTGCCAGGTGATGGCATTGGTCCAGAAATTGTAGCGCAAGCCGAGCGTGTACTTGCTGCCGTAAATGAAAAATTTAATTTAGGTATTGAAACGACTAAGGGTTTGATTGGTGGCAGTGCTATCGACGCAACGGGCGGTCCTTTCCCTGATGAAACGATGGTAAAAGCAAAGGCGGCAGACGCGATATTGCTGGGTGCTGTGGGTGGCCCGAAGTGGGATTCACTCGACATGGCTATTCGCCCTGAAAAAGGTTTATTGGCGATTCGTTCTCAGCTGAACTTGTTTGCAAACTTGCGCCCTGCAATTTTGTATCCACAGTTGGCTGATGCGAGTTCGTTAAAGCCTGAATTGGTTTCTGGCCTAGATTTACTGATTGTTCGCGAGCTGACAGGCGGTATCTATTTTGGTCAGCCTCGGGGTATTCGTGTCAATGACGCTGGTGAGCGCGAAGGCTTTAATACCTATATTTACAGTGAGACTGAAATTCGTCGTATAGCGCATCAAGCATTTCAAGCCGCGCAGAAACGTGGCAAAAAATTATGTTCTGTTGATAAAGCCAACGTTCTCGAAGCAACGGTATTGTGGCGTGAAATTATGACGGAAGTGGGTAAAGAATACCCAGAAGTTGAATTGAGCCACATGTACGTTGATAACGCCGCCATGCAGCTAGTTCGTGCACCCAAACAGTTTGATGTCATGGTGACCGGCAATATGTTTGGCGATATTTTATCGGACTGTGCCGCTATGTTAACGGGCTCAATTGGTATGTTGCCTTCTGCCTCGCTCGATCAAAATGGCAAAGGTATGTATGAGCCAATACACGGTTCAGCGCCTGATATTACGGGTAAAGGCATCGCTAACCCGCTAGCGACTATATTGTCGGTTTCTATGATGTTGCGTTATTCGCTTAATAGCGCCGAAGCAGCCGATTGTATAGAAAAAGCGGTAGGAAAAGTGCTAGATCAAGGTCTAAGAACGGCAGATATTGTTTCCGATGGTTGCCAGCAAATATCGACTCAGGCAATGGGTGATGCGGTTCTAGCGGCACTGTAATTTAATAAAGCTATAGGTAAAGAATTATGAGTTTAACAGTAGGGTTTGTAGGTTGGCGTGGCATGGTTGGGTCTGTTCTCATGCAACGCATGCAAGAAGAAAATGATTTTAATGGCATCGAGCCGATTTTTTTCACCACCAGTCAAGTTGGCCAAGCAGCGCCAAACTTTGGTCAAGGATCCTCGTTATTGCATGACGCGATGGATTTAGGTGCATTATCTGACTGTGATGTTGTCATTACATGTCAGGGCGGAGACTATACTGGCGCGGTATATCAGCCATTACGTGATAAAGGCTGGCAGGGCTATTGGATCGATGCAGCCTCGACTCTGCGTATGACAGAAGAAGCCACTATTGTGTTAGATCCTGTTAATCGAGCCAATATTGATCAGGCGCTTAGCCAAGGAGGTAAAACTTTTGTTGGTGGTAACTGTACAGTCAGTTTAATGCTCTTAGGGCTTCATGGCTTGTTTGCAGAAGACTTAGTTGAATGGGTATCGCCTATGACGTATCAAGCAGCGTCAGGCTCTGGTGCACGCCACATGCGTGAACTTATTGCTCAGATGGGTGTGATACACAATGTTGCAACGCCATATCTTGATGATCCAGCAAGCGCTATTTTAGAACTCGACAAGACCGTTGCCGACTTTATTCGCTCTGAAAATTATCCGAGTGATCAGTTTGGAGTGCCTTTAGCTGGCAGTTTAATTCCTTGGATCGATAAAGCCGTAGCAAATGGACAAAGCAAAGAAGAGTGGAAAGCACAGGTTGAGGCGAACAAAATACTGGGTAATTCAACCGCAATACCTATTGATGGTTTATGCGTGCGAGTCGGTGCAATGCGTTGTCATTCGCAGGCGATGACAATTAAATTGAAAAAAGATGTCTCATTAAGCAGTGTTGAATCAATTATAGATAACGCTAATGAATGGGTAAGCTTAGTTCCAAACGAGCGTGAAGTGACTATGACAGATCTCTCTCCGGCAGCCGTAACAGGCACCATGAATATTCCTGTTGGGCGTGTTCGTAAGTTATCGATGGGCGATCAATACCTCGGAGCTTTTACCGTAGGGGATCAATTGTTATGGGGTGCTGCAGAGCCTTTACGACGAATGTTGGCTATTTTAAAGAAAGATTTGTAAAAAAATCTGAAAAAATTTTAGCCGTGACAGTTTAAAGTGAAATCGAAGTCAAAAATGCTGATTTTTCTTTGTATTTCATAAACTTGACTAGAGAGACGACCGCATTTGGTCGTCTTTTTGTATGGGTCGACACAAAAAAAGCTCAGAAATAAGACTTGTGTTCCAACCCTTGTATTGCTAAAAGTCCTTTTATACATAATACTTAGGCGTAGTTTTGAATGTTCTTTCTACGTTCTATTTGCATACATTTGAACAACGGATCGATTAGTGAGAACCAGTTCTCATTTATCAATATATTGTTCTACAAAAGAGAGATTCCTCTTCAATAATTGCTTTTCAGGCTTCCGTTTGGGAAGGGTTGAAGAAAGGGAAAAAGGATTATGGTGAAAAAACAGGCGCTGGCAGTACTCATATTAATAATGTCTTTTGCAGGATCAAGCTTCGGCTTAGGACTGGGTGACATTAAAGTTAATTCGAACCTGAATGATCCACTCGAGGCTGAAATAAAAATTATTCAGCTTCAAGGTCTTACTTCAGGTGAAATTCTTCCTACGTTAGCGAGTAACGATGATTTCCGTCGTGCCGGTGTCGAACGGAATTTCTTTTTATCGAATATTCAATTCAGAGTGAAAGAAACCGCTTCGGGTGATGTCTTTGTCACCATGACAACGAAACAAGTTGTCCGCGAACCTTTCCTTAATTTTCTAGTAGAAGTGAATTGGCCCGGTGGCCGTCTTCTCAAAGAATACACCATCTTATTAGATCCGCCTGTTTTTGATACTGGATTGGCCGTTGATGCATTGGTTGTAGAAGGGTTAACTAGCAACACCGATATCGTAACAACGACAGTCATAGAAAATACAGTAACCCAAGATACAGTAACAGTCGCACAGCCGGTTCAACCGCGTGACGATAACTTACCCGCTGGCGAATATCGCGTTAAGCGTAATGATACCTTGTGGGAAATTGCCATGAAGGTGCCTGGTCGTTCAGGCTATTCTCCTCAACAGGTTATGTTGGCGATTCAAGATCTAAATTCAGAAGCGTTTTTGAATAGCAACATCAACCGCGTGAAAGCTGGCAGTGTCTTAACATTACCAGATGCTTCGCAAATGGCTTTACGCAGTGCACAAGAAGCTGTTGATGAAGTTAGAGCTCAAAATGCGGGTGCTGCACCCAACTTACGTGCTCCAACTGCTGCTAATGAAGCTCAATTATCTGCAACGGATACAACTGGATCTGCGCTTGAAGGAGCAGGTGAAGTTAAAAATCCAGATGGCTATCTTGAGTTATCAGCTGACAGCAATGATGGTGTTAGTGGTGCAGGTGAAACCACTGATGACGTTCAACAATTGCTTGGTCAGTTATCTGTAGCTGAAGAGCTCAATGACCAGTACATACGTGAACGTGATGATTTAGAGTCAAAAGTGACCGAGCTTCAAGCTCAGATTGAGATCATGGAGCGGTTACTTGATGTTCAAAACTCAGGTATTGCCGAGGTTCAGCAAGCATTAGAGCAAACGGCAGATGCACAAGCTGCTGCAGATGCCGAAATAGCAGCAGAAGCGGAAACAGCGCCAGTTGAAACTCCCGTAGAGTCAGCTCCCGCTGTTGAATCAACGCCAGTTAAAGCAACTCCGCCTATGCCCGTTAAGCAAGACTTCATGTGGTACGTGAATGAGTACACCGGCCTGGTTTCGAACTGGGTAATGAAAAGCACAACGAATATGGCAATAGTGGGTGGTGGTTTGTTACTACTGTTGTTAATCCCATTCTATATTCGTAGCAAGCGCTCAGGCAGTGATAAAGTGTTAAGCGAGCTAAATCAGGAAGTTGAATCTTTTGAAGTTGACAACGACGATATTAGCTCTGATCTAGACGAAGATTTACTTTCTGACATTGAAGATGATTTTGATGAAGTCATCGAAGATGAAGCCGAGCAGATTGATGCCGTGATGGAGGCCGAAATGTATATGGCTTACCAGAAATATGATCAAGCTGAAGAGAAATTAAAAGAAGCTTTTGCTGATTATCCAGGTCGTGCAGATATTGGCTTGAAACTAATGGAAGTATTTGCAGAAACTGGCAATGTAGCCGGCTTTAACGATATCGAAAGCCGTATCGAGTTAACTGCAGCACAGCAAGATGAAGCTGAATCATTACGTGCAAAGTTGCCAATTGATCAACTCGACGACGACAGCAGTGATCTGATGATGTCAGGTGACGACGATTTTGATCTCGATTTAGGTGATTCATTTACTGGAAACACAAACGCAAGCTTAGAATCTGACCTAGATTTCAACTTAGATTCTGAAGATGAAAGCAGTGAGCCGTTACTGTCAGCCAGTGCTGAAACAGATGATTTATCATTTGATTTAGACTTAGATGAAGACCATGCCGAGCTTAGCCTCGATTCAGAAGAGCCTACATCTGAGCCTGAAGAGCTATCAACTGATCTCGATTTCAGTCTAGATCTAGGTGATTTAGATGTCGATCTATCGGATGAGTCAGATGATGGCTTCGACTTCTCAATCGAAGAAGAAGTAAGTCCTACGGCTGAAACGCCTGCTCAAGAAGAATCTACCGATCTCGACTTTAGCTTAGATTTAACGGATGAAGTTAGCACGGTTGATGAGCCTGCTTTTGAGTTGAACTTGGATGAAGACGATTCGCTCGAGGACTTAGAATCTGAACTTTCGTTGGACGATGAGCTGGATTCCCTTGAGGTTGAGAGTTCGCTTGATGTAGCTCCTGAAGAACTTGAAACTGGCGGGCTAGATTTAACTGACGATCTAGAGGATGATTCATTTGATATTGATCTATCTGGTGATGCACCGGTAGAAGCAGAAGCGGATCCACTGCAACAGCTTGCAGATTCTCTTGATAGCGATGCTGACTTAGATGAAGACGAGTTTGACTTCCTTTCGGGTAGTGATGAAATAAGTACTAAGTTGGACTTAGCTCGAGCTTATATCGAAATGGAAGATAAGGAAGGCGCGCGCGATATACTTGATGAAGTACTTCAAGAAGGGACCGCAGAGCAAAAATCTCAAGCAGAAGCATTGATCCAGCAAATGTAATAGCCTTTGTTTGTGGTTAAATAGTAAAATAGGCCGTTCTTATTAGAGCGGCTTTTTATTGCATGAATGAAATTTTTCCATTTGATGATCCAACTAAAAACCTTCGTATCGTCATGGCAGTTGAATATGTAGGCCGAACTTATCATGGCTGGCAAATTCAACGATCGGGCGTACCAACTGTTCAAGCAACACTCGAAAAAGCCCTCTCAAAAGTTGCTAACCAACCTGTAAGTACCATAGTTGCCGGCCGAACAGATGCCGGTGTCCACGCAACAAATCAAATATTCCATTTCGACACATCTGCACAGCGCAGCCTTTATGGCTGGACCATGGGCGTTAATGGTGCCTTGCCGAATGATATAAGTATTAAATGGGCGTATGAAGTTGATCAGCATTTCCATGCTCGGTTTTCAGCTAAAGAGCGCGCCTATCGATTTATTATTCATAATAATTGGATAAAAAGTGCGGCGCTCGATGGGTTGGTGACCTGGGAGCAACACGCTCTTGATGTGAGTCTTATGCAACAAGCGGCTAATTTATTGTTAGGGACTCATGATTTCAGTTCATTTCGGGCGGCTGAGTGCCAAGCGCACTCGCCGGTTAAAACGTTACGAGAATTAACGATTAAACGTTACGGTGAGTTCATTGTCATACAGACCCGTGCAGATGGTTTTTTACATCATATGGTGCGCAATTTAGTGGGCGTGTTATTGCCAATTGGCCGCGGCCGAAAACCTGTTGAATATGCCCAACACGTATTAGCTGCTCAAAATCGCAATAAAGGTGGTGTTACTGCTAAAGGGGATGGGTTATATTTTGTCCGTGCTCAGTATAATCAAGAAGGTTTACCCTGTGAAGCAGCAGGTCCTGTCTTTATTCAACCGTTAATAGACAATGATGGCCAAGAATTTTCACCAATTTAAGGATTGAAAACAGAGATGAGAACCCGAATTAAAATGTGCGGCATGACCCGAGCTGAAGATATTCAAGCAGCGGCAGCACTCGGGGTGGATGCAATTGGTATGGTATTTTATCCGCCGAGCCCGAGAGCAATAAGTGTTGAACATGCCGCTCAGCTTGCGCAAACTTGCCCTGTCTTAGTAGACAAAGTCGCCCTGTTTGTTAACCCTGAGCCAAGCTTGGTGCGCGAAGTCATATCTGCAACAAAAGCGACCCTTCTGCAGTTTCACGGCGATGAAACCCCGGAGTTTTGCCAACAGTTTGGCCAGCCTTATATCAAAGCATTGCGAGTAGCTAATAAAGAAGATTTAATCGTGGGTTTAGATATACATCAGCACGCGCCAGCCATTTTACTGGACGCCTACGTAGAAGGAACGCCCGGTGGTACTGGGCAGAAATTCGATTGGTCGATGATTCCGCCTGGGGTTCAAGAGCGCTTGTTCTTAGCCGGTGGCTTGAGTCCGAGCAACGTTGCGGATGCAATTAAACAGGTAATGCCTTATGTTGTAGATGTTAGTGGTGGTATTGAAGCCAGTAAAGGCATAAAGTCTGCGCAATTGATGGCCGAATTCGTAGCCGCGGTCCGTGAAATTTCCTCATAACTGTGTCTTTGAGTAGGTGATTAAAAAGCAACGCTGTTTGCGTCATAATAGCGGTTATATTCATAAATTTAGTAGAGTGGGGTTACCATGAGTAGTTGGTTGGAAAAAATCGTACCGTCAATCGTTAGGTCCGATTCGAAAAACCGGGCTAACGTCCCTGAAGGTCTTTGGAAAAAGTGCCCTAAATGTGCGGCCGTCCTATACAGACCTGAACTTGAAAAGAATATGGATGTCTGCCCTAAATGCGACCACCACATGCGTATCGGTGCTCGTCGGCGTATAGATTTGTTTCTTGATCAAGATGGCCGGGTTGAGTTTGCAAAAGACATACGTCCAGTTGATCGACTAAAGTTTAAAGATGGCAAGCGCTATAAAGATCGTTTGGTCGCAGCGCAAAAACAAACAGGTGAAAATGACGCATTTGTGGCGATGGAAGGCGCTGTTGAAGGTCAACCGGTTGTTGTTGGCGCTTTCGATTTCAACTTCATGGGCGGTTCAATGGGCTCTGTGGTTGGTGAAAAGTTCGTTCAAGCAGCTAACCTAGCCATGGCAAAAAACATTCCTTACGTTTGTTTCGCTACCTCTGGCGGTGCTCGTATGCAAGAAGCATTATTTTCATTGATGCAAATGGCTAAAACCAGTGCAGCACTTGAAAAGATGCGCTTGCAAGGCGTCCCATATATCTCAGTTATGATTGACCCTTGTTTTGGTGGCGTTTCGGCTTCGTTGGCGTTGCTGGGTGATCTTAATATTGCCGAACCTTATGCATTGATTGGCTTTGCTGGACCAAGAGTTATTGAGCAGACCGTGCGTGAGCAGCTACCTGAAGGTTTCCAGCGAAGTGAGTTTCTATTGGAGAAAGGCGCAATCGACATGATTATTCGTCGCCAAGAGTTGCGTTCGAAGTTAGCTGGCATCCTGAAAAAGTTAATGCATGCTCCCGTCAGTTAATTCATCACTTGATGAATGGTTGGCTTATATTGAGTCAATCCATCCTACAGAAATAGAATTAGGGCTTCAGCGGCTTACAATGGTCGCTGATCGCTTGCTCCAACGCCAAACCAAACCCCCAATTATATTTACCGTTGCCGGTACCAATGGCAAAGGCACGACTACGGCTGCCTTAAGCGCCTTAGCCTGTGAAGCGGGGTTTAAGACAGGCTGGTATTCATCGCCACATTTATTTGTATTTAATGAACGCATCCGTATTAATGGCGTTGCTGTTAATGATCAACAACTTGTTGATGCGTTTGCTGCAATTGAACGTGTGCGGGGTGATATCAGCTTGTCCTACTTTGAATACACCACGCTTGCTGCGATTTGGCTATTTATTGCTGAGCAAGTCGATGTGTGGGTTTTGGAGGTAGGGCTAGGGGGCCGATTAGATGCAGTCAATGTGTTTGATGCGGATGTCGCCGTCGTTACCACTATCGGTATAGATCATGAATCTTTCCTTGGTAGTGATATAGACGTTATTGGCTATGAGAAAGCAGGTATTTGTCGGGCTAATAAGCCAGTCATATTAGGCTCTGACGCAATGCCGCAAGGCTTATTTAACGAAATAGAGCGCCGAGGTGCTCATCTGCATCGCTTCAATGATCACCATGGCGTTAAATCTCGGGTGTTATTTTGGCACGATGGTCAATTGAGCACGGAAGGCATTTCGATACCGCATGATAATGCAGCAACGGCGCTACAGGCATTTGCACTGTCTGGAATTAATATTAGCACAGTGAACGCTCAGCGAGCGTTGATGAGCATACGTATGCCAGGCCGCATGCAAACGGTAATTTGGCAGGGTCACGAATGCATTGTCGATGTTGGCCATAACCCACATGCGGGTGCTTACATTGCAAAGCAGCTTGGTGGTAAAAAAGTAAATGTTTTGTTGGGTATGCTTGCCGATAAAGATGTTGCTGGTTTTGTTGCGGCGCTCGCGCCTGTAGCGCATCAAATCAACAGTGTTAGCTTAGAGGTTCCCAGGGGCCTTTCTGCTGCCGATCTAGCACAGCGAGCTGATTACCCAATCAATGTGCAATTTCGAAACATGTCAGAGGCGATTCGTGCACTGACGCAATCAATGCCCGATATTCCCTTGTTTATTGGTGGCTCTTTCTATACCGTTTGCGACGCTTTGACTGTTTTGGAGAATTGAGTTGGATCGTGCATTGCAACAAAGGCTGGTAGGTATTTTAGTATTAACTGCGGTGATTTTGTTGATAGCCCCAGTATTATTTGATGCTGAGGGACGAATTCCTGAAAAAATCACTAATATACCGCCTCAGCCAAAAGCGCCTGACCTTTCTCATATTTCTTTTGAAGTACCGGTGACAGACAGTCTCATTGAGCCTGAGCCTGCCGAAACCATTATTGAAAACCCTAACGGTTTTGTTGAACCTAGTGTACCTGCTGTTATTAAAACGCAGCCTAAAACTGGCATCTGGAGCGTTCAAGTAGCAAGTTTTAAAGATTCTGAAAAAGCTTTAAAACTTATTTCAATGCTTAAAGAAGCCGACTATGAAGTTTATAGCCGAGAAAAAACCTTATCAGATGGCACTTTGTTTACCCAAGTATTTGTTGGTCCTGAAGCAAAAAAGGAACAGGCTGAAACGAAGAAGTCAGACATCAAAGCCGCGTATAACTTGCAGGGTTTGGTAGTTAAATTCTCGGAATAGATAGCTAAAATTGACCAAGTGGTCCAAAGACCATTAAGCATTCACAAAACTTATTTCTCTGTTAGAATGCCCGCGATTTCCACAGTGAGTGACCTATGACCTTTATTGACTGGACCATTATTGCTGTATTAGTGATTTCCGCGCTAATCAGCATCAAACGAGGCTTTACCAAAGAAGCGATGTCGCTCGTTTCTTGGTTAGCGGCACTTTTTGTCGCGCGTTTATTTAGTGCGAACCTGGCATCGTTAATGGGCTCAATGATCGAAAATGAAGCCTATCGTTATACCGCAGCCTTCGCTATTTTATTCTTAGTCACGCTAATAGTAGGCTCTTTAGTGAATCACCTTCTTAGTGAATTTATTCGAATGACGGGTTTAACCGGCACAGACCGCTCATTAGGTGTGGTTTTCGGTGTGCTGAGAGGTTTGGTTATTGTTGTCGCTATTTTGGCCATGGGTCGATTATTTGCGATTGATCAGTTTTGGCAAGATTCGGTGCTCGTGCCGTATTTCGAGCCTGTTATCCGTTGGACAGGTGATTCTATACACAAAGCATCCGGTGCAATATTGTCGGTTGGGGGAGATAATTAAATGTGCGGTATCGTTGGGATTTTTGGAAGTTCTCCTGTTAATCAACAGCTCTATGATGCATTGACGGTGTTACAACACCGGGGCCAAGATGCCGCTGGTATCGTAACCGAACAAAACGGTAAGTTTTTTTTACGTAAAAGTAATGGTTTGGTTCGAGATGTTTTTCATACCCGTCACATGCAATCTTTGCGGGGCAATATTGGTATTGGCCACGTACGTTACCCGACGGCAGGCACCAGCAGTACCGCTGAAAGCCAACCGTTTTATGTTAACTCTCCTTATGGCATCGTATTGGCGCATAACGGTAATTTGACCAATGCGGTTGAATTAAATAAGTCGTTGTACCAATCAGACTTACGTCACGTTAACACCACCTCAGATTCAGAAGTTTTACTCAATGTATTTGCTCACGAGCTTCAGGTGCAGAGTAAGCTTAAGCCCACTGCGGATGATATCTTCACTGCGGTTCGTGGTGTGCATGCTCGTTGTCGTGGGGCCTATGGAGTTGTTGCACTAATTTCTGGGTATGGCTTGGTTGCGTTTCGAGATCCGCACGGTATTCGTCCATTAGTTTACGGCAAACGAGTTGTTGAAGATGGCTCAACAGAATATATGGTCGCATCGGAAAGCGTTGCGCTGGATGTTCAAGGCTATGAAATTATTGATGATGTTCAGCCTGGTGAAGCTATTTTCATCGATAAAGAAGGGCAGTTACATTCTCAACAGTGCGCTGAAAATACGGTAAAAACCCCGTGTATTTTTGAGTATGTTTATTTTGCACGACCAGATTCAATCATAGATGGTATTTCAGTTTATAAAGCCCGTTTACGAATGGGTGATGTTTTGGGTGATAAAATATTACGTGAACGCCCGAACCACGATATTGATGTTGTGATTCCGATTCCTGATACCAGTCGAACTTCTGCATTGCAGTTGGCAAACCGAATTGGTGTGAATTACCGTGAAGGCTTTATGAAGAACCGCTATATTGGCCGTACCTTCATTATGCCCGGCCAAACGCAACGAAAAAAATCAGTTCGCCAAAAATTAAATGCTATTGGGTTAGAGTTTAAAGGTAAAAATGTACTGTTAGTTGATGATTCAATCGTACGTGGTACAACCTGTAACGAAATTATTGAGATGGCTCGTGATGCTGGAGCTAAAAAGGTATATTTCGCCTCTGCAGCGCCTGAAGTAATTTATCCGAACGTTTATGGAATTGATATGCCTGCAGCAGAAGAGTTAATTGCGCATGGGCGTACTAATGAGCAAATTCGTAAATCTATAGGTGCAGACTGGCTGGTCTATCAAGATCTTGATGATTTAAAAGAAGCGACGCGTATCCACAAAGATGACGAGCAAGACTTTGATTGTTCGGTGTTTAACGGTTGTTATGTCACGGGTGATGTCGATGAAGCCTATCTTCAAGCGCTGGAATCTGCCCGAAACGATTCAAATAAAGCCTCAAATTCAGTTTCCGATTCATCAATGATAGATTTACACAATGATGGTGACGACGACAACGACGAAAGCTAGTTTCAGTCGTTTAATGTCCCTGTTTTGAAAAGACTCCGCTCAGGGGTCTTTTTTTTGCTATAAATTAACAGTAGTGTTCACTTATTAAGGGTTATTCATGTCGCAGGCGGCCGGAACGTCAAATCAATTAATAGAACAAGCAAGTCGCATTATTGCCGGTAAATCTGAGCAAATTAAGCTCATTTGGGTTTCATTGTTATGTAACGGACATGTATTGTTAGAAGACTTACCGGGTGTAGGGAAAACCACCTTAGCGCAAACCTTGGCAACTTTGCTCGGCTTAAGTTATCAGCGGGTGCAGTTTACCGCAGACTTATTGCCCTCAGATGTGATTGGTGCGCAAATTTATGACCGAGAACAACAATCTTTTTACTTTCATAAAGGGCCGGTGTTTACGCAATTGTTATTGGCTGATGAACTGAACCGAGCAACACCTAAAGCACAATCAGCACTTCTTGAGGCTATGGAAGAGCGACAGGTTAGTGTTGACGGCGATAGTAAGCCATTACCGAGTCCATTTTTCGTGATCGCTACGCAAAACCCGCAAAGTCAATCGGGTACCTACCCGCTACCAGAGTCTCAGTTAGACCGATTCTTTGTACGTATTAGTTTGGGTTACCCAGATGAGTCCGTAGAAAAAGAGCTGCTTAAAGGAAGTATTGGACGGCATAAATTACAAGAGTTACTGCCAATAATAACCTCAGAGCAATGGCCTTTGTTACAAAAAGAAGTTATACAAGTGAGCACCAGTGATGCCGTATTAAATTATATTATGCGTTTAGTAAAGCGAACACGTGATGGAGAAATTTGTGCACTGGGTTTGTCTCCGCGAGCCTCTCAAAGCTTAGCCATGGCGGCCAAAGCCTATGCTTTGATCAGCAATCGCGATTATGTTATTCCAGATGATGTTCAAGCGGTTTTCCCAGCCGTAGCAGGGCATCGTTTAAAAGCCTGTAAGGCACAAAACAGTGAGCTGTTAGTGCAGCGTGTGCTGGATTCTGTCGCTGTGATTGAAGGCGCTTAGAGTTTGTTTAGTGGCGTGCGTCAGAGTTTCAAAAAAAAGCTTGATAGCTGGATTAAAGCCCGACTTCCCGAGCAGGTATCCGTTACTTTAAATCAATCCCGAATATTTATTGTACCAACATTTCAAGGACTAATGTTGTTAGTCGTTGCGATTGGACTTTTGTTACTGGCGATTAATTTTGAAACACCATTAAATTATGGTTTTGCATTTTGGTTAATCGCAATGCTGTTTGTGTCTGTTCATTTAACGTATCGCAATATGACCGGCCTGACTATTACCGCTTTACCGGGCAGCTTAGTTGGCCCGCGAGAAACCTGTGGCATTCCTATTAGGCTCACCTCTAAGTCAAAACGTCATCGTGGCACCATAGAGTTAATTCATCCCGAATGGGGTGTGGTTCATGCTAACTTGCAACAGGGCGAAGGTCATTGCGTGTTACCTGTTACTGCCAAGCAAAGAGGGCCCATTAAGTTACCGCGGTTCCGTATTGAAAGCCGTTTCCCATTTGGCTTAGTGGTCGCTTGGTCGCATCTTCAATTGTCATCTTGTGGGTGGGCTTACCCTGAATCAATAGAAGGTCGAAGGCAGATATTTGGTGGCACTAAAGATGACGACAATGCTAGCCTTAACGATCATTTCTTAATTGCCGGCAGTGAAGACTTCCATCAATTGCGAGAGTACAGTCCAGGCGATGCGATTAGCCGGCTTCATTGGCCTTCGTTTTCGAAAGATCAATTGGTCGTTAAAACTTTTTCAGATTACCAGCAAACAGATGAATGGCTGGACTGGAACCAATTCCCTCATCTGGAGAATGAAAATAAGCTCAGTGCGCTAGCAAGTCTTGCTGAAAATTACTATGCTCAACAACGTGTTTATGGGCTTAGATTGCCTAGCTGTGAAGTACCCATGGGGCAGGGTGGCACACATTTGCAACAGGTAAGGCAAGCATTAGCGGAGTTTGGCTATGAGTAATCAAACCTATATCCCTCCAGCAGAGCGAGCGCTCACGCGACAAGGGCTGCAGCTGTTGTTTGGCGTGCAATTTCTCACCGTTTTACCTTTCATGTCTGACTTGCCTAAATGGCTATTGTTGGTACTCGCTCTTGTCGTGGTTTGGCGCTGGCAAGTGTTGCGCGGGCAGATGCAGCGCCCGCCTAAGTTATTAGTAATATTTGCGATTGTCGCTGGTATTGCATCCTTGTTTTTATCTGGATTAGATCAATATTCATTAGATACCGCTGTTGCAGTTTGTTTGCTAGGTTACTTGCTGAAATCTCTTGAGGTATTGCGTAAGCGTGATGGGATATTTCAAATATATTTAGGCTATTTTTTAGCCGGTGTCTACTTTTTATATCACAGCAGCCCATTGTCTGCTTTGTTGGTCATTACATTGTTATTTGCCAATACTCTTGCATTGCAGGCGGTGACTAATACGACTGGATTTTCATGGCGCTATGCCATGACGCAAACCAGCGTCTTAATTATAGGTGCAATTCCGATAATGATCATGGGTTACTTGTTTTTTCCTCGTATCCCGCCATTGTGGAGCATTCCAAATAATGAGCGCGGTGCCATGACAGGGATGACGGATGAAATCTCACCAGGCTCCATTGCAGAATTAGCGCGAAGCCAAAAACCTGCTTTTCGTGTTGCCTTTAATGGTGAGCTGCCTCCTCGCTCTCAATGGTATTGGCGCGGCAATACATTAAGTGATTTCGATGGCAACACTTGGCGTGCGAAATATCGTGCGGGGCAGTGGTTACCTGCTTCAAAGGGATCTGCTCGTTTACCAACCGCGGTCAGTGAAACATGGCAATATTCGATAATTATTGAACCAAGCCGTCAGCAATGGCTTTACTTTATGGATTGGCCAATCAGCGCTAATGTTGCAGGTGGCGTATTGTTGCCTGATGCAAGGTACGCTTTAACGACACCATTGACTCAGGCAATTCAATATAGAGCCTCAAGTGCAATAGATATCCGTTGGGCAGAAATGAGCGAAGCCGCGCTAAAGGAATTTTTAGTTTTACCACGTCGAGGCAACGAAGCGTTGCGAGACTGGGCGCTTGAATTTCGTCAAAGTCGTGCTAATGATGTTCAGTTTGTGAGCGATTTAGCCCAGTATATTCAAAGCAACCCTTATTTTTATACCCTGACGCCACCTCGTTATGAATCCAAAGATAGCCTCGCTGATTTTTGGTTAAGTGGGCAACGAGGTTTTTGCAGTCATTATGCCAGCGCAACTGCGTATATTTTGCGCGCGGCGGGCATACCTGCTCGGTTAGTGGGCGGGTATTTAGGCGGAGTTTATAGTGAATCGGCAAATTATATTCAAGTGCGACAAATGGAAGCCCATGTTTGGGTTGAGGTTTGGGTGAATAATGGCTGGCAACGCTTTGACCCAACGGCTGCGGTTGCGCCCAATCGAATCGAGCAGTCACTCGATGATTTATTTGCGCAAGATCAGTCTGCGGAACTCTCCATGTTTACCCGAGTTCGAAATCAGTTAGGGTTTTTTAAGTCAGCTTCACTCTGGTGGGACTCAGTTCAATATCAGTGGCAGATAAAGGTGATAGACTACAAAAGCACCAGTGCAATCGGTTGGTTTGAAGCTCGGTTTGGGCGGTTAACTCCGCTTAAGGCTGCTATAGCAGGGTTGAGTTTTATGGCTATCGTTACGTTCATTATCGCATTGTCAATTGGCTTATTGCGTATTCCTAAGCGGCTAGAAGAGCCTTACCGAAGTTTAAAGCAAGTTGAAAAATTGCTTGAACTTATGGAGCCACAAGAGACAATTCGTCAATATTTTGGCCGAATGACAATGAAATACCCTGATTT
The DNA here is from genome assembly GCF_046710285.1 of Reinekea sp. Lineage (GTDB taxonomy): Bacteria > Pseudomonadota > Gammaproteobacteria > Pseudomonadales > Natronospirillaceae > Reinekea. The sequence continues at coordinate 143,251 of NZ_JBKEGY010000007.1, read as the reverse complement.
GCCCGTATTGCTGAGTATGGCGAGTTTATTTGAGCGATACTTATATAGTTCGTCGACAGAAGATGAAACAATGTTGCGTAAGTCAGTAAGTACTCTAAAGTTACAAAAGCAAACGCAGCGAACATAAAAAACTAAATCGACTAGCCTTAAAGTTACAGTCGAACATGGCAAGTTAGAAAACGAAATTATATGCCATCTGAGGTCAAATGAGCGAAAAAGCAGAACAGCTAGCAAAATTGAAGAAACACTTTGGACGCAGAGTACATGAGCAGGCTCGTGCAATTGTTAATGGTTGGTCTGTGCTTCAAGAAGTTCATTGGAATGAAACTTGGTTTCAGGAATTTCTAAGTCTGTCTTTAAAGTTACAAAAAGTGTCTGCTCGCTATGAATTTAAAGAGTTGACGCTTGCTTCGGGGAAACTAATTGAAGTTCTCGAGCAATGCAATAGCACTCAAGCCCCTAAAACTGATAAGTTAGTCTTACTCAATGGCTATGTGACCGATATTGCGCAAGCCTGTTCCCGAGCGAACGATAACGTACCTGTTGAGGAAATGTCAGCAGGTCGAAAGCCCGTCTACCTGTGTTTTTCTGATCAATTACAAGCCAGTGTTCTTAAAGAGCAATTGAGCGTTTTTGGTATTCCTGTTTTTTGCTACGACACCGCCGCTGAATTGGATCGTTCGATTCATTATCGCATTCCTGCTGCTATTATTGCCGATACACAATTTGAACAACAAGGTATTGCCTTAGTAGCCAAGATTCAAAAAGAAATGCGCCAAACAATTCCAGTGTTATTCTACGCTCAAGATGAGCCCAGTATCATGGATAGGCTTGAAGTGGTGAGAGCAAATGGCGTAGCGTTCTATACTGGGCAATTAGATTTCGGGTTGTTAGTCGAAGAGTTAATGGGTATTTATGCCTTGCGCAGCGAAGTCCACTTTAAAGTATTGGTTGTCGATGATTCCAGATCGCAGGCGCTGTATGCGGAAAAAACACTGAACCAAGCAGGTATTTTTACCCAAGCCGTCATTGATCCATTAGAAGTGTTAGACGCAATTGAGCAATTTGCACCGGATGCTATTTTAATGGACATGTATATGCCCGGTTGTACGGGGCCTGAAATTGCACAAGTTATTCGACAGCAATCTAAATACGATGCCATTCCTATTTTATATCTATCTGCAGAATCTGATATCGAAAAGCAATTGGATGCGGTTGGATTAGGTGGGGATGACTTCTTAACAAAGCCAGTGCCAAAAGAGGTGCTTATTTCGACAGTTCGTAACCGTTGTCGACGGCATAGAGGTTTGCGCGATCAAATGATTCGTGACGGTTTGACTGGCTTGTTTGACCATAATCATATTTTAGAAGTTCTAAGTAATGAGTTAAACCAAGCAAAAACCAATGATCAACCCTTCTGTTTCGCGATGATCGACTTAGACAGGTTTAAATCAGTTAATGATATTTATGGGCACTCAATGGGTGATCGTGTTATTCGAGCGCTTGCACTTTATATGCGGCAGCGGTTTCGAATAACCGATACAGTGGGGCGTTATGGCGGTGAGGAGTTTGCATTGGTGCTACCTAATACCAATGCGGAGAATGCTCTAAAATTGCTTGAGGAAGTTCGCCGGGGGTTTGAGCAATTAGTTCATCAAGACGGCCAGCATCAGATACGTGTGACTTTCAGTTGCGGTATTGCTCAGTTACAGGCCGATGATGACGGCTCAACTTTATCACAACGTGCAGACCAAGCGCTGTATAAGGCCAAGGATGCAGGGCGCAACCGTGTGGAAGTTGCGCGTTAGTCTTCCCAATCGTATGGTTCGACAGCGAACCCAACAGAAAGTGTACCTGGCCCTAAATTAACACCACCCGATAGCGACATGGGTGTGGTGATTAATTGGTATTTACGCGCTTTAATGGCTAACTTCAATTCGTTAAACCCAGGCAAAGTATTTAAGTCCTTTGGATCGCCTGCATAGCTAATACAAACAAAAGGTGACAGTAAGCCTTGGTCAACTTTTTTTAGCGTATGTCGAAATAGTTTCTCCGCGGCTTGGTGAAAGCCTTTCACTTTTGTTACTGGGAAGGTTTTATCATCTAATGCCAGAACGATAGGGCTAATATTCAACGCCCGACCAATAATAGCACCCAACCAGCTAATGCTGTTGTCGCCTTTCTTGCGACTTCGTTCGCGTAAATAAATAACATTTGCCGGAACTTGGTAGGCATGAACTTTGGAGCTAAGTGCATCTATCATTCGGCGTAATTTAGTACCACTGACGCCTTTGTCTATGAGGGCTAAGGTATGTGCTGCCAGTACGCCCTGACCGGTGAAAATAGTTCGACTGTCTTGTACTCGGATACTGATGTCGCGATCGGCATATCGCTTAGCTAATGTGGATGCAGCTTCTACAGCATGTTCATAAGTTGGGCTGCGTACACGGTTGACCGTTTGAACGACAAGATCTGTATTGCCATTGGCAATGGTTTGCTCAAGAATGCGAACAATATCTTTCGTTGAAGTTGGTTGAGATTCGCTGTCATGATCTTTATCTAAAATGCCACCTTTATACATACTGATGGTTTGTTCGTGATCGCGAAAGTCTTGCAATATATTTTTATCATAAATGATTGTGGCAGGAAGTAGTTGGACATTCTTTTTTTCAATTAAGGCTTTGGGTAAATCGCAGGCCGAATCAACGATGAGTGTGGTCATACCGTTCTCTACTCTTTTATTATTATCATTAACATCATAGGGGATTTTCAAGCTAAAACAATGTTGGCGCACCTATTCAAACCCATAGGACTAGTTTTGCAGGAAATTCTAATAAAGATCACACTAATACTAACAATTAATCTAATATTTTTGCCTCATACTTTAGATGCTATTTCGGTATAAGTTTCCGTAAATTAGTTACATTTTAGTTTGTTTTGAGCTGATTTGATAATGAAACGGCTGTTTTGTTGTAATTAAATACCATTAAAGTTGTGTTGTTTTAAATCGCTATTTAAATGGCAGTTTTTTGCTGACAAAATTACTTATAACCTCGTAAGCCCTTCTATATAGTGGCGACCACATACGCCTATCGGCATAAAATTTAAGACAATACCCCTAAACTCTGTCATTTATCGCTTACGAGGAAATACCGTGAACAAGGCCGCTATTGATCAAACCCTATTACGCTGGCAAGAAAAGGAAGCTCTCGCAGAATCAATGATCCCGATCATTGGTCGTTTGTATCGCAACAATAACGTAATAACATCGATTTATGGTCGCCAGGTCATTAACCAATCCACCATGGGCCTATTAAAAACACATCGGTTTGTTAAGCAGTTAGACGGACATGAGTTGTCGTTAAATGAATCGTTGGCGGTACTTGAGCTGTTAAGTGAAATGAACTTAGGTGAAGCTCATATCGATGTAGGCAAGTTGGCGCTGAAACATAAGCAGCAGCCCATGGGTACACCATTACGAAGTTTTTTAAAGGAAGAGCTTGCTGAAATCACGGATAAGTTTGACGCTAATCGTCGTTACCAGACTGAGCCAAAAGATGTAGTGTTATATGGCTTTGGGCGCATTGGTCGCTTATTAGCACGTATTCTTATCGGTAAAGCGGGAGGCTCTCAGTTACGTTTGCGGGCCATCGTGGTACGTCAAGGCGGGGCAGAAAATGACCTAGTTAAACGTGCTAGTTTACTTCGTCGAGATTCCGTACACGGCAGTTTTGAAGGCACCATTAAGGTTGATGAAGAAAACAGCTCTTTGATTGTAAACGGAACGGCTATTCAGGTTATCTACGCGAGCTCACCAAAAGAAATAGACTACACACAATACGGTATTCACAATGCGCTTATTGTTGATAATACGGGTATATGGCGAGATGAAGCAGGCCTTTCTCAGCATTTAGCTTGCAAAGGTGCTGGCAAAGTATTGCTGACGGCTCCAGGTAAGGGTGATATTAAAAACGTGGTTTATGGTATAAACCACACGGACGTTGCAGACGATGAGAAAATTGTGTCAGCAGCCTCTTGTACCACTAACGCTATTACGCCAGTTTTAAAAGTACTTGATGATAAATATGGTATTGAGCACGGCCATGTAGAAACCGTTCACTCTTACACCAATGACCAGAACCTAATTGATAATTACCACAAAGGTGGTCGTCGTGGTCGCAGTGCGGCGTTAAACATGGTTATCACTGAAACCGGTGCAGCCAAAGCAGTAGAAAAAGCGTTACCTGGGCTTAAGGGCAAGTTGACGGGTAACTCTATTCGAGTGCCAACGCCAAACGTTTCATTAGCTATTTTGAACCTTACGCTTAAAAAAGATACCGACTTAACTGAACTCAACGATTACTTGCGTGAAAAGTCGCTCTATTCTGATCTCGCTAAGCAGATTGACTTTACTAATTCCCCTGAAGCGGTTTCGAGTGATTTTGTTGGTAACCGTAAGACGGGTATTGTTGACAGCACAGCAAGTATTGTCGATGGCAAGCGCATTGTCCTTTACGTTTGGTATGACAACGAAGCAGGCTACAGCGCTCAGGTAGTGCGTTTAATCTCGCAAATGGCGGGTGAACACTACACTCACTACCCTAAGTAAGCTTTTCGATGCAGGTGCGTCTATTGGTTCTCATTCGACGCGTCTGCCGCTATAATGCCGCTCCTTAATCAATTGTTAGAAGAGATTGGCATCAATGACCAAAATTCGTACTCGTATTGCGCCATCACCTACAGGTGATCCCCACGTAGGCACCGCCTATATTGCCTTGTTCAACAAAGTATTTGCGCAAAGCCAAGGTGGCGAATTTATTCTACGTATTGAAGATACTGACCAAGCTCGTTCTACATCTGAATCTGAACAAGCTATTTTAGACAGCCTAAAGTGGTTAGGACTAAACTGGTCTGAAGGTCCTGACATTGGTGGTGAGTACGGTCCTTATCGTCAATCTGATCGCAAAGACATTTATCAAAAATACACGCAACAGCTTGTCGATGAAGGCCATGCTTTTCCGTGTTTTTGTACGTCAGAACGTTTAGATGAGCTACGCGAAGAACAGCGAGTTGCGGGTGCCGATATTGGCTACGATGGACATTGTATGCATTTAGATGCCGCAGAAGTCCAGGCGAAGCTGGCCGCTAATGAAAGCCACGTCATCCGGATGAAGGTACCGGAAGAGGGTGTTTGCGAAATTAACGACCTGCTACGTGGTAAAGTTGAAATTGAGTGGAAGCAAATCGACATGCAAGTGTTGATGAAATCTGATGGTTTACCAACCTACCATTTAGCCAGCGTTGTCGATGATCACCTCATGGAGATCAGTCACATTATGCGTGGCGAAGAGTGGATTTCATCTACACCTAAACAAATAGCGCTGTACCAGTATTTTAATTGGCAGCCGCCTGTTTATGCTCACTTACCTTTATTGCGAAATGCCGATAAATCAAAGTTAAGCAAGCGTAAAAATCCGACTTCTATTACTTATTATCGTGAATTAGGTATTTTACCTGAAGCCTTAGTTAACTTCTTAGGCATGATGGGTTGGACTCAACCCGATGGTGCAGAAGTGTTCACGGTTGATGACATGGCAGCTACCTTTGATATTTCTCGTATTTCACTAGGCGGCCCTGTCTTTGACCAAGAAAAACTAAATTGGTTAAACGGTAAGTACCTGCGAGAAATGCATACGCCTGAGCAGCTATTACAGAAGCTGGTGGCGTGGAAGTTCAACGCTGAGTTTGCAACGCAATTGATGCCCTTAGCGCAAACCAGAGCCGATACCTTGGGTGACATTGCGCCTTTGTTAAGTTTCTTTTTTGCTGGCAACCCTGCTATCACGGAAGCAAGTTTTGATGGTTTCAAGTTAGAAGGTGATGAACTAAAGCGAGTACTTCAATTAATTCTGTGGAAGCTCGAAACGCAGCGACACTGGGGAAAAGACAATATCTTTGCAGATGTGAAAGCGGTAGCTGAACACTGTGAATTAAAGTTTAAAGATGTGAACGCACCGTTGTTTGTGGCCATTACTGGTTCTACGGCGTCTGTATCGGTTATGGACGCTATGGCAATTTTAGGACCAGACATGACACGTGGCCGAATTCGACATGCACTGACCATTTTAGGTGGCCTAGGTAAGAAAAAACTAAAGTCATTAGAAAAGGAGTTTCGTCAAATAGCGACCTTCCTAGATTAACCAAGGGTACTAAGCCTTTGAATTAATTAGGAAAACAGTTGACAGGACAGGCGGCGCTGATTAATATGCCGCCTATCCAGATTGAGGGGCTATAGCTCAGCTGGGAGAGCGCCTGCATGGCATGCAGGAGGTCTGCGGTTCGATCCCGCATAGCTCCACCATATTTTAAAAGCACGTATTTATACGTGCTTTTTTATGCCCAAAGGAAAGTCCTTAGCGGGTTCGTTCGGAATGCCGCACCACCCGCATAGCTCCACCATATTTAAGAAGCACGTATTCATACGTGCTTTTTTTTATGCCTTTAATAAAGTTAAGTAACAAGTCACGCCAAGGTGGCTAATTGGTTTTGGACGGTCGCTCAAGTGCGTCCATGCAACGCTAAACTTCGGCATCCATGCCTCAGATTCCCACCCAAAACCAATTAGCCACCTTAGCTCAATAGGTGCGGCACCTAATGTTTTAAACACGCAGCCCGAAGCCAAAAACCGCACCTAGTCTTTTGACCTTACTTGCAGCTTCCTCAGCACTACCTATAATATAATTGCAATGTCAGTAACGAGAGGATAGCTATGCTATTTCACTACACGAGATCAAGAAAGCGCCAAGCGGCTACCTTAGCTTTTAATATTTTATTAATACCTATTCTGTTGTACGTTCTGACGGTCGTGGCAAAAGATCAGGCAGGGTTTTACGAGGTTTATGCGACAGTTAAGTTTGGCGCCTTTGCTATTGGGCTGGTCTTATTTACAGTAATGCTCTGGTTTTTGTTGAGTAAAGATAAGTTTGAGATTTATGTTACCAGAGATGAGTTTCATAGTTTACATCCAAGCATGGAGGAGTGGTGCTTTACAGTTAGCCCGCAAGATATTGAAAGTATCAACAATCACTACAGCTCAGGAAGTCAAATGACTCGCATAGATATGCTTATGAAAGATGGAAACAGATATCAGATATGCCCGAATTATAATTACTCTAAAACGAAGCTTTTTAGTGCTCTTAAGCAAGCAAACCCTTCGATTGAGATACCGGAAAACGCGCATACCTTTAAAAAAGGCAATTAGCTTAATTAGATTAGTCTATTTAGATTTTAGCTGATGGGAATCAAACTGTCACACCTTGCCATTCGAAGTTGTTAGTCGTGATGTTTCTTTTTCGCATTTAAAACGGTCGACTGGATCAAGGCTTCAAGTGGGATGGGTTTCCCTAAAGCATAACCTTGCGCATAGTCCACGCCGATCTCGGTGATCTTTTCTAGTATTTCTTCACTTTCTACGAATTCAGCAATGGTTTTCATGCCCATTACATGGCCTATGCCGTTAATTGATGTTACAAATTCCAAATCGATAGGGTTCTCTATTATGTTCTTGACGAATATCCCATCTATTTTTAAAAAGTCGACTGGAATTCTTTTTAAATAAGCAAATGAAGATAAACCTGTTCCAAAATCATCTAACGCAAACCTAAAACCTTTCTGTTTTAATTCATAGATAAATTTGAGTGCTATGTTGAAATTTGAAATAGCCGCTGTTTCAGTTATCTCAAAACATATTTTTTCGGCAGGAATATCACTGCAGTCTAAACATTTGATAATGGTTTCAACTAACGCCTCACTGGTTAAGGATTTCCCAGACAAATTGATAGAGACAAAATTTATACTGGCTAGAAATATTGGAGATTCTGACAATATTCTAAAACTATTTTTTATCACCCAAAGGTCTATTTGGTCGATAATGTCATATCGTTCAGCAGCAGGTAGAAATTAACCCGGCGCAATAATATTTGAATTAGTATCTTTCATGCGCAATAAAAGTTCATAGTGATGTTTAGTTTGATTTTCTATGGCAGCAATAGGCTGTGCATAAAGTAAGAATCTATCTTCTTTTAATGCGCTGTATATTTTAGTAACCCATTGCATCTCATCACGACGCTCGGTCATTTCTGAATCATCTACGTGGTGAATATGAATTCTATTTCTACCTGCATCTTTTGCAAGGTAACATGCCGCATCTGCTTGGATGAACAATTCAGAGATTGTTTGAGTAGGTGAGGTGATTGGGACCAAGCCGATACATATTTGAATGCGAAATATATTATCTTCCCAAACAAATTGAAAATCATTAACTGCATTTAGAATAACGTTAGCAACTTGAGATGCCTGGTCAAGGGTGCAGTCTAGCATTAGAATCGCGAACTCGTCCCCGCCGATCCGTGCCAATGTATCATCGTTTCGAATGGAACTTTTTAGGACTTCACTAATTTGCCTTAAAAGTTCATCCCCTGCAGCGTGGCCACAGGTATCATTGATGACTTTAAATTGATCGAGGTCTAAGAAAAACATCGCATGTTGAGTATCTAAAATATTGGTTTCTAACAAGGATTCAGCTAGTCTCCTTTCAAATTCTAATCGATTATATAAGTCTGTTAGCGAATCATGACTTGCTTGGTGGCTAAGCTCGCCTTCTTTTTGGCGTCGATCAGTAATGTCTATAAAAGTGACAACCGCTCCCGTTACCTGATTATTTTCAATAATAGGGTGCGCCCAATATTCAGCGGGGAAACTGGCGCCGTTGGGTCTATAAAGCATTTCGGTATCAACGTGATACAGCTTACTATCTCTCATTGAATGGTTAATTGGGCAGTTTAATTGAGAGTTGCTTGCACCATTCTTATGCGGATGATGGATAAGATTGTGCATGTTCTTGCCAATCAATTGCCTCTGATCAGAAAACCCTAAAATTCGTATGCAGGCCGTATTGCAGAAGGTGCAATTCCCCTCTAAATCGATTCCATAAATGGCTTCAGCTGTCGTATCTAGAATAGTTCTATTTCGTTGTTCATTTTCTGCGAGGTTTCGCAAAAACAATAAACTAGTCAACGCGTCGCTAATACGTCTACTAATTTCTTTGAATAGTTGTATTTCATTGTCGTTCCAAACCTTTTGATAAGTGCATTGGTGAACACCTAGCATCCACGGTTCACCGGTTTTAGGGAACAGTGCTATATGAATTTGAGTGAGTACGCCGAATTCATCTATCGTTTCTCTTGGCGAGTTTGGCGAGTCATAATCAAAATAGACAGCATCTTTTATTTCAAGTGCGTGGCGAAAAAGTTGCGCTGCCTCAATTGTCATAGGAATTTCATTGTTTTTTTCCATCGCACCAGGAAAATCAGGGTTTGTAACTTCCATAGGTACTTTCCATGAGGCCGCATTAGGATCGCATGGGTACAATAACCAAGCTCTATCAGTTTTTAAAATGTGTTGTACTTCAGAAAGCACATTGAACAGTAGGTCTTCTACACTTTCAGATTTGTTAATGGCCCGATTAATCGTCTCCATATTTTCAAGATACTCAATATGCAGTTCTTTTTTCGAGTAGATATGGCCCGCGATGGTAGCGCCCGTCAAAATAGCCATGACACTTATAACTGAGATGAGTGCATAGGCTTCGAATATAAAGCCAAAGCAAATCAGGGAAACTGAAACTGAAACCCCTAAGGCAAGCCTAAATTTCATTAAGGAAAGGCTAGCTTTCATTGGGTGCTTCGCTGACATGGAGTTTCCTGTCTATATTTAATTGGCTGCGCTAACAAATTAGAACTTAAATAGATTTATTAACTATTAACTATTAACTATTAACTATTAACTATAGACCTTAGACAGCACTTATCGAGTACAAAACACCTTTAAAAGTAATAAAACACTCGGTTTGTGAACTGAGTTCGTGATTTACTGGGGGCTTGTAAGCTTAATGCACTAAAATACCTATCGGTACCGTTTTTATCTATGTGATTATCTTTAGTGACCATTTAACATGCATTGATGTAATTTATTCCCTTTAAAAGTGAGCTAGAATTTATGTTAGGCAACCTCTCTAAAATTACTTTTTTTGAATTTCTTATGCCTTTAATACTCTCTGGCAACAAAACCATCACTATTCGAGATAAGTCAGAAAGTCACTATATTGCAGGGTCGCAGGTTGAGGTGTTTACCTTGGAAACGGGCGAAAAGGTATGTGATATTGATATCGAGTCAGTTGCGCCTATAAAGTATGCCGATATCAATGAGTTTCATGCGCAGCAGGAGTTTCTCGAACTGCAGGAGCTTAAAGATTTAATTAGGGAGATTTATCCGAATGCCGAGGAATTATTTGTTATTGCTTTCAAGTTAACAAAGGGCTGACAGTCGGGTTTTACTGCATAATTTTTGTGAGTAAGGCTTTTGTATAGCACAAGCTTTTCTCATTAAGCTGGTAGATTCACTATATCTCAGTTATTGGAGCCTAAAACGCTTAAAAACAAGCATCGACAACCTGAGTGTTAACATCACGAACATCAAAAAGCTCTATTTTGAATTCGATCCTTCTAGTCAGTTGGCGAAAGTTTGATATAATGCCGCAAATTCGACTAGAGCCCCATCATGGCCAATCCCTTATATCGGAAAAATATCGTTTCAATCTCTGATCTTTCCAAGTCTAACCTCGAATTAATTGTCCAATTAGCCAACATTTTCAAACAGCAAGGTACATCACCCTATTTGGCCAATAAACTCATAGCGAGTTGCTTTTTTGAGGCATCTACACGTACTCGTTTGTCTTTTGAGGCAGCGGTGCAGCGCTTAGGTGGTAGCTTGATTGGTTTTTCTGATGGCTCGAATACTTCGATGAAGAAAGGCGAGACGCTAACCGACAGTATTCACATGATCTCTTCTTATGCCGATGCGATCATAATGCGCCATCCTAAAGAAGGTTCGGCACGTTTAGCCTCTGAAGTCTCTACCGTGCCCATTATTAATGGTGGAGATGGCGCTAACCAGCACCCATCGCAAACCTTGCTCGACCTTTTTACTATATCTGAGTGTCAAGGCACGCTAGAGGGGCTTACTATCGCCTTTGTTGGTGATCTAAAGTATGGCCGAACTGTGCACTCGTTGGCCCAAGCACTGTCTAACTTTAACCCGACTTTCATATTTGTTGCGCCAGAAGTCCTCACCATGCCTACTTATATTTTAGAAGGTTTGGAAGAGCAGAACGTAACGGTGAAAACGGTTGAATCGCTTGAGCAGGCAGTTGAAGAGGTTGATATTTTATATATGACACGCGTTCAAAAAGAGCGATTTGACCCGACTGAGTACATGCATATTGCCTCACAATATGTCTTAACCAAGAAAATGCTTCGACATGCTAAGCCAAATATGCGTATTTTACACCCATTGCCGCGAGTCGATGAAATTCATCCTGATGTCGATAGTACTAAGCATGCTTACTACTTTGAACAAGCAGAGAATGGCGTATATGCGCGTGAAGCTTTATTAGCCTTGGTTATGAACGAGAACATTAAGGAGATTGATCATGCGTGAAACAATGGCGGTTGAGGCGATCACCACGGGTACCGTTATTGATCATATTCCGGCTGGGCAAGGTCTTAATATTTTGTCGCGTATTCAAAAACGTAATCCAAATGCGCGGTTGACGGTAGGGTTGAATCTGCCCTCAAAAGGCAGTGTGTTGAAGGATATTGTGAAGGTTGAAGGTTGGTTGTTTTCAGAGAACGATGCAGCTGAAATGGCTTTATATGCGCCTTCGGCAACGGTAAACATTATTACCGATTATAAAGTGGAGAAAAAGTTTCAAATAGGCTTGCCTGAGCAGTTTGTCGGCATTTTTGATTGCCCTAACTCAAATTGTATTTCAAATTCCGAACCTGCCGCTACGCGATTTAAGGTAAAGCAGGTCCACGAGCAAATAGCGCTGCGTTGTCATTACTGTGAACGCAGCTTTGCTGACTCGCTTTTCAAACACTAAATTACTGATTTACCAGTGTTTTTAGACGATAAGCTGTTGCTTATTTCATCATCATCTTTATAGTTAATGGCTTTTTAAATCGACCTAGCCATGGGAGAATCACCGGTTCATGGACACCTTGAACAAGCTACACACAGATGCATTAGAAGCTGTTAGCGCAGCCAGCAATGCACAAGAATTAGACGACCTCCGAGTTAAATTCTTGGGGAAGAAGGGCGAAATCACTTCTTTGCTTAAAACATTGGGTAAGTTGACTGCAGAAGAACGACCTGCAGCCGGTGCCAAAATCAATGAAGTCAAAGAAGCCGTTTCAAACGCGATAAATGATCGTAAAGCTAACATTGATCAAGAAGCCCTAGCCGAAAAGCTAGCGGGTGAGAAAATCGATGTAACTGCCCCTGGTCGTCGTCAGTCTTTTGGTGGCTTACACCCAGTAACCATGACTTCTCGTCGAATGGAGTCTTTCTTCACGAATATTGGCTATGAGATCGCAACGGGCCCAGAGATCGAAGACGACTATCATAACTTTGAAGCGTTAAATATACCGTCTCATCACCCGGCGCGGGCGATGCACGATACCTTCTACTTTGATGCCCAAACTTTATTAAGAACCCACACCTCTCCAGTGCAAGTACGTACAATGGAAGCGGGCAAGCCGCCGTTCCGTATTATTTGCCCTGGCCGTGTGTACCGTTGTGATTCTGACTTAACGCATAGCCCTATGTTCCATCAAATGGAAGGTTTGATGATCGACGAAAAAGTGAGCTTTGCAGATTTAAAAGGCACCATTGAAGAGTTTTTACGGGTGTTTTTTGAAAAAGAGCTTCCTGTCAGGTTCCGACCATCCTATTTCCCGTTTACTGAGCCCAGCGCAGAAGTCGATATTGCTTGTGTTATGTGTAATGGCGAAGGTTGTCGTGTTTGTAGCCAGACCGGTTGGATAGAGATTTTAGGGTGCGGCATGGTGCATCCAGATGTTTTAAGAGCTTCAGGAGTTGACCCTGAAAAATACCAAGGTTTTGCTTTTGGTATGGGCGTTGAACGTATGGCAATGCTACGTTACGGCGTAAACGATTTAAGATTGTTCTTTGAGAACGATTTAAAATTCTTGGGTCAATTTAACTGAAACGGTAAAGGAACAAAGTAAATGAAATTCAGTGAAAAGTGGTTGCGTCAGTGGGTTAATCCAACCAGTACCGCTCAGGAAATGATGGATCAAATCACTATGGCTGGCCTTGAAGTTGATGGCTTTGAACCGGTCGCAGAAGCATTTTCTGGTGTTGTTGTTGGTGAAGTTTTATCGGCTAAGCAACACCCGAATGCAGACAAGTTACAAGTATGTGAAGTTAGTAATGGAAGTGAAACCGTACAAGTTGTGTGTGGAGCGCCAAATGCGCGCGCAGGTTTAAAAGTTGCCTTTGCACAAGTCGGCGCGGTATTGCCAGGTGATTTTAAAATAAAGAAAGCCAAGCTTCGTCAAGAAGAAAGCAACGGTATGTTGTGCAGTGAAAAAGAGCTGGGCTTATCAGAGAGTCATGAAGGTATTATGGAGTTGGCTGTTGATGCGCCGCTTGGAACAGACCTTCGTGATTATCTTGATCTAGACGATATTGCCATTGATGTTGATTTAACGCCAAACCGTGCCGATTGCTTAAGTATTGAAGGCATGGCGCGCGAAGTCAGTGTACTAAATAACATCGCAATGACACCGCCGAATATTGAACCGATCGCGGCAGCTCATGATGAAACTTTCGAAGTAGAGCTACAAGATACTATAGGTTGCCCACGTTATGTTGGTCGTGTATTAAACGACGTTAATGTCAATGCAGCTACACCATTGTGGATGGTCGAACAATTACGCCGCAGTGGTATTCGTTCAATTGATCCGGTTGTTGATGTCACCAACTTTGTAATGTTAGAGCTTGGCCAGCCTATGCATGGCTTCGATCTTGATCAATTAAAAGGCAAGATCATTGTACGTAAGGCCGTTGAAGGCGAAACACTGGTCTTGCTAGACGGGCAAAAAATTAAATTAACGCCGAGTATTTTGGTCATTGCTGATGAATCTGGCCCGCTAGCCATGGCAGGCATCATGGGCGGCGAAAACACGGGTGTTTCAAGTAACACCTCGCGAGTTTTCTTAGAGAGTGCGTTTTTTGCTCCAATCGAAATTGCAGGTAAAGCACGCTCAAATGGCTTGCACACCGATTCAAGTCACCGTTTTGAGCGTGGCGTTGATTTTGCCGGTCAAGAGCGAGCGGTTGAACGAGCAACGGCATTATTGGTCGATATATGTGGCGCTAAGCCTGGACCGCTTGTTTTACGTGAAGATACAAATCAAGTACCCGTTGCGGCCGAAATAGAATTGTTCAGCGAGACTGTGACAAGCAGTCTAGGGATGGCGCTAGAAGATAAAATCATTAAGCAGATACTGTTAGGCCTAGGCTTTGAACTATTGAGTGAAAAAGCAGGGTACTGGAAAGTTAAAGCGCCCACTTGGCGCTTTGATATGGCTATCCAAGCTGACTTAATTGAAGAATTAGCGCGAATTTATGGTTACAACAATCTTCCTGTAACCGCGCCCTTGGCGGCAATGAAGCCACAAGGCAAAAAAGAGCAAGCAATAGATTCTGCCTTCTTAGTCGACCGAATGGTGTCACTTGGCTATCAAGAAGCGATAACCTACAGCTTTGTTGAGCCTGAGTTGCAAAATGCAATGTTCCCAAAACTTGAAGGCATTGCTTTAGCGAACCCAATTTCTGCAGATATGTCTGTCATGCGGGTATCGTTGTGGCCAGGGCTGTTAAAGGCCGCGCAGCACAATATGAACCGTCAGGCAGACCGTATTCGCTTAATAGAAACGGGCCAGCGCTTCATTCAAGAAGAAAAAGGTTTAGAGCAAATCAATATGTTGTCGGGCGTTGTTTCAGGTACTCGATTAGCGAAAGGCTGGTACGAAAATGGCGAATTAGTCGATTTTTACGATGTAAAGGGCGATCTTGAACAAATGTTAGCTGGCATTAAAGGTGTTCAGTTTGATTTTGTCCCAGGTAAACACAGCGCTTTACACCCAGGGCAGTGCGCTCGAATTGAACGAAACGGCAAATTAGTTGGTTTTTTAGGTGCGTTACACCCTACATTGGCTAAGAAAATTGGCTTGAAGCAAACTGTATTCTTGTTTGAATTACGCTTAGATAGAACACTTATGGCAGAGCTTCCAAGTTTTACACCACTGTCCAAATTCCCAACGACCACACGTGATTTAGCCGTTGTTGTTGATGAAGAAACACCGGTAGATGAGGTCTTGAGCAGCGTAAGAGAAATGGCGGGTGAAGACTTAATAAGCCTAAACTTGTTTGATATTTATCGCGGCAAAGGTATTGATTCTAAACGAAAAAGTCTAGCGATGGGCTTGACGTGGCAACATCCTTCACGCACTCTTACAGACGAAGAGATTAATCGATTCATGGAATCGGTCATAAACACCCTGCAGACGAGACTAGATGCGGTTCTAAGGGGATAAAAATAAGAAAAGTAAGCTAAGGAGCCCTTAAATGGCGCTGACGAAAGCTGAAATGGCAGAACGGTTATATGACGAATTAGGTCTTAATAAGCGGGAAGCTAAAGAAATGGTCGAGATTTTCTTTGAAGAAATACGAGAAAGTCTCGTCAATAATGAGCAGGTGAAGTTATCAGGCTTTGGTAACTTCGACCTACGGGATAAGCGGCAACGCCCTGGAAGGAACCCTAAAACCGGTGAAGAAATCCCCATTTCTGCTCGCCGAGTGGTAACTTTTCGGCCTGGCCAAAAATTAAAAGTGACTGTCGAAGCTTATGCTGGAACCGAGCCAGAATGATGAACTCCCGGTAATACCGGGGAAGCGTTATTTTACCATTGGTGAAGTAAGTGAACTGTGTGCTGTAAAGCCACATGTTTTACGCTATTGGGAACAAGAATTTCCTCAGCTTAGCCCTGTAAAGCGCCGAGGTAATCGTCGTTATTATCAGCGTGAAGACGTTGTTCTTATTCGCCAAATACGCCATCTCTTGTATGAAGATGGCTATACCATTGGTGGTGCCCGGCAAAAACTATCTGAGCCAGAAGACGCAGAAGCTGTTCAACAGCAGCATCAAGCCCTCATTCGTGAAATGATCGATGAGCTTGAAGCCGTCTTAGAGCTATTGAGAATGAACTAGCTCGCAATAAAACCTTTTACTTTTCAACAAGTTACATTAGAATTCTGATATCGGGTATTAGCGCAGTCTGGTAGCGCACCGTTCTGGGGGAGCGGTGGTCGTCGGTTCAAATCCGGCATACCCGACCAAAATATCCCTTTAAAATCAGCAGCTTAGAGCTGCTTTTTTTGTGCCTGCGAAAAGCCATTTATAGTATTTTTAAAAAGATCACTGCTATCCCATAGATTTGAGGCGGCCTATTGCTTGGAATTCGGGTGTTTGAAACATGGATGTTTCGATCAAGCCCCCATGGATGGGTTTATGGCGACCGAAATTTCAAGCGATGGGCCGCTGAACGCCGCGTAAACTGTGAGGTATATATGGTACAGCAGTAATAAAATATTTAAAAATACAGTAGCTTTACTATATGGAGCCTCGATGCTTCAAGTTTAAAACACTCAAAACCTGACTTCTGGCTAATTGTAGATAATCGTGATCTGTTTATAATATTCATTCTATATTGAACGAACTAGATGCCAATGGAAGTAAATGAAGCTGAAACTCGATTTATTGAATTGATGGGAGTCGTTTCTCAACGAAATGGCAGTCCACGCATTTCTGGGCGCATCTTCGGGCTACTGATTTTGACTGGTTCGAGCATGTCTCTTCAAGATATTACTTCTGTACTAAAAATCAGCAAAGCTAGCGCAAGCACAAATACCCGACTTTTGAGTAACCAAGGCGTAATTCGTTTGACGACTTTGCCTGGGGAACGTCAGGATTATTATGAATTAGTGCCTAATCCATTAATAAAAATGACCGAAAAAGCAAGTTTAGAAATGTCTGACATCGCAGGGCAGGTGCGTGAGGCAAAGTCATATTTCCAAGAAGAACAAGCAGATGTTATTCATCGATTAGCCCAATTAGAAAGTTTTTATACAATATCGGCCAATGTATTAGCAGATATTTCATCCAAATTAGACAAGCTGAACTAATCTAGATGTTTGGCTGTAAAAGTTGATTTAACTAGGAGTTTAGAAGTATGAGTCATACCCCTGAGAGTGGTCCAAATAAACCGGACTGGGCAAAAACAAAGCGGGAACTTAAACGAGAGGCGAACCCTACGCAACCCAGCAAAGTGAAATGGCTTGTATTAGGCGGTATTTTAATCATAGGGGTTGTGGTTATTGCGGTCTTTATGCGTCAAGAGCCTGTTGAGAATACTACAGCGGAACCAGTAGCAGTTGAAATAAACACGGCCAAATACGTCTCTACCAAGGAGCTCACTACGGTAGGTTTAGAGTTGTTACAAAAGCGAATTAAAGTAACCGGAACTATTCAACCGCTTCAGGTAGCACAAATACCTTCACTTATTTCAGCACAAGTAGACTCTGTAGGGTATAGAGTAGGTGACACTGTCAGTAAAGGGCAAGTTGTCGTTACGATGGATACAGAAAGCCTAGAAATTCAAAAAGAGCAACAACTCAGTGCGACCTACGCTACTGAAACACAGCTGAAACTGGCAGAAAGCCAGTTAAAAAGAACATCAGAACTCGCTGGACAAGGCATTGCAACTTCATCCTTATTAGAGGAGGTGCAATCTAATGTTGAAGCGATGAAAGCAAATTTAAATAGCCAGCAAGCGCAAATAAAGTCAGTTGATTATTCACTTCGCAATGCCGTCATCAGAGCGCCACTTTCAGGTGTGGTATCAGCACGAAATGTTGACCCCGGGCAGTTCATTGGCGTGGGTTCACCTTTGTTGGAGATAGTTGACTTATCTGTGATGGAACTGAAAGTGAATGTTTCGACCGCAAATAACGGCCTAATTCGTAAAGGGATGCCAGTGGAGGTTTCTTTAGAAGGGTTAGAGAACCAAGTTTTTAATGGTGTTATTTCAAGAATTAGCCCAGTAGCCTCTGTCGGTACAAGAACAATTCCTGTTTATATTGTCATTGAGAATCCAGACAAAAAATTACGGGGTGGAATGTTTGCAATTGGTCAAATTTCACTAGCTGAAAAACCACAAGCACTCGCAATTGAAAGTACGGCGTTGCAAACAGATGAAGATAACCGGCATTTTGTTTTTAAAGTTGTCGATAACAAAGCAGTTAAGCAATTTGTAGAACTTGGTGATATTTGGGGCGCAAGTCGCCGACAAGAAATTACCTCTGGTCTTCAGGTGGGTGATCAGTATGTCAATGTGCAACTGACTGGTCTTGAAGAAAATGACGAACTTCAGCTCATTGGAAACTAGCCATGTTTATAACTAAAGTTAGTATTAATAACCCTGTATTCGCGACCATGGTGATGGTGGCCATTCTCGTCTTTGGTATTTTTTCGTATCAACGATTACCCGTAGAAAGTTTACCTGACATTGATTTACCCGTTGTTGTTGTCGTGGTGAGTTACCCAGGGGCATCTCCGGAAGCTGTTGAAAGCGAAATTATTAAGCCGATTGAAAACTCGGTTAATACTCTAAGTGGCCTAGATAGTATTCAATCAACCGCCCGACCTAATCAGGCGATGATATTAATGCTGTTCGATATGGATATCGATTCGAATGTTGCCGCGCAAGATGTTCGCGATAAAATGTCGACTTTGAAGGCGTTTCTACCTGCTGCCGCTAATGAGCCACTTATTTTACGATTCGATCCAGGTGAGCTACCAGTGGTCTCGTTGGCCGTTAGCTCTGACACGGTTCCTATCCGTGAATTAACCACGCTGACAGAAAAAACGATCGTTAAGCAGCTATCGATTTTGCCCGGAGTTGGAAGTGCAACGGCAGTGGGTGGTGTTACGCGTCAAATGAACTTTGAAATAAATCCAGATAAGCTCGTTGCCTATAATCTTAGTTTAAGTCAGGTAGCGAACGCCTTGCGGCAATCGAACCAAAATTTCCCAGCAGGAGATTTGAACAGTGCGTTTAGCGTCCAAACTTTACAGATTGACGGAGAAATAAAAGACCCAACTGAGTTTTTAGATGAAATTATTACTTACAAGGGTGGGCAGCCGGTTTATCTTCGAGATATCGCAACATTCGAGGATGGTATAGAAGATGTGGTGTCATTGGCTATGCTTAATGGTGAACGTGCATTAGCAGTTGATATCGTAAAGGTGCAAGGTGCCAATACTGTTGAAGTGGCTGCTCGAATCGAAAAGAAGATTGCCGATTTAATGGCGAATGATCTACCCAATGGTGTGAAAATTGATATCGTCCAAAATAATGCTACCGAAGTTGAAAATTCGTTTAAATCTGTAATGAATATGTTGATCGAAGGCGCGGGTCTTACGGTTCTCATTGTATTTTTGTTTCTAAACTCTTGGCGTTCTACAGTTATCACAGGGCTTACATTGCCTATTTCTATCATTGGTACCATGGTGGTGCTCAATTTCCTTGGCTTTACCCTGAATATGATGACGCTACTGGCTTTATCGCTTGCGGTTGGTCTTCTAATTGATGATGCCATTGTGGTACGTGAAAATATCATGCGTCATTTACACATGGGTAAAGGGCACAGGCAGGCGGCGGAAGAAGGGACTAAAGAAATTGGTCTTGCTGTTCTAGCAACCACCTTATCTATTGTCGCGGTTTTCTTACCTGTTGCCTTTATGGATGGAATTTTAGGGAGATTTTTCCTGCAATTCGGTGTAACCGTTTCAGTTGCGGTGCTAATTTCAATGTTCGTAGCCTTTACCCTAGACCCAATGATGTCGAGCGTTTGGTATGATCCCTCTGCTGACCCGAATGCGAAACGTGGTTGGTTGAGTAAGCTTGTTAATCAGTTTGATCGCTTGTTTGAAGGGCTCGCGCGACTATATGCGAAGCTATTGCGCTGGAGCTTACGTCATCGGATGCTAACCCTACTGATCGCCTTTATGTCGCTTGTGGGTAGCTTTTCATTATTCCCAAAGGTAGGCGTAGAGTTTGCGCCAGTTGTCGATACAGGGCAGTTTCAAATAGATATCAAAGCGCCAGATAACGCATCAATTGATTACACCGCTATAAAAATTAGACAAGTGCATGAGCTAGTGATGCAGGTTCCTGAAGCCGTGAGTACTTATGCAACAGTAAACAGTGGCGCGACCAGTAATGGGCAAAACGCGGCCACTGTACTGGTCACTCTTGTCCCAATGTTGGAGCGCGAAAAGAGTGCGGTTGAAATATCGAATGAAGTTCGTGTTGCGTTATCTTCTATACCTGGAGCTGAATTTAAAGTGGGTGCGGCAAATGGTTTTGGCGGTGTTGCCGCTCCGGTGCAGATAAACTTAAGCGGTGACGAATTTTCTACGCTTGAATTGATCAGTGAATCCTTAATCGAAAAGCTTAAGGGTATCGAAGGTTTAGCTGATATTGAATCTAGTTATGCTGCGGCGCAACCTATTTTAGGTATCACGATTAACACAGATGCCGCTAATGATTTAGGTGTAAACCTTGCACAAGTAGGCTCGACATTAAGAACCATGATTAATGGTGAAAATGTAACTGAATGGACCAGCCCAGATGGTGATACCTTTAACGTGGCTATTCGTTTAGAAGGTTGGGCTCGTGATGATATTGAAACCTTGAAAAAGCTGCCTATTCCACAAAGTGGTATTACCGGTAGCAATGAAACCGTAACCTTAGACCAAGTAGTTACAATTAAAGAAACAAAAGGCCCTGCGCAAATTAGCCGAACAAACTTATCACGACAAGTTGTCGTTAGTGCAAACCTAGATGGCGTAGGATTAGGGACTGTAAACCCTCAGATTCAAGAAGTTCTTGCTTCTCTTGGGTTACCAGAAGGTTATCGTGCTCAAATGGGCGGTGATACTGAACAACTCATAGAAACTGTCGTCGCAGCGGGTATGGCGCTGCTCCTTGCCATTATTTGTATATACTTGGTATTGGCTTCACAGTTCGGAAGTTTCTTGCAGCCTGTTGCTATCATGATGGCCCTTCCTTTAGCGCTAATCGGAGTGATTCTTGGTTTGTTGGTGGGTGGTAGTACGTTAAATCTATACTCTATCATCGGTTTTATCATGCTCATGGGGCTGGTAGTAAAGAATGCGATTTTGTTAGTTGATAACGCCAATCAACAACGTAAAGGAGGCCTGCACTTATACGACGCATTACTAGAGGCGGGTAAAATTCGCTTTAGGCCCATTATCATGACGACCTTAGCGATGATATTTGGTATGTTGCCGATGGCTCTGAATCTACATGGTGGCAGTGGGCAAAATGCGCCAATGGCTCATGCGGTCATTGGTGGTTTGATAAGTTCAACCTTACTAACCTTAGTGGTAGTTCCCGTTGCTTTAACCTATATCGATACAATGTCGAACTTCTTTATTCGGTTATTTTCAAAGCAAAGACCGCACGATGAAAGATCCGAAATCGTAGCCTCTTAGCGGTATTACCAAAAGAGCGGGCTAAGTGAATACTTGGCCCGCTCTTGATTAGTTTCGATTACCTCTCGCGTTCATGTTGCCTGTATAGGCACGTTCAGATATATCAATCCACTCTCGAGCAATTTTTAAATAATCGCTTTGACTCGCGATGATCTTTGCAGCAAGTGGATCGGAATTTGCTTTCTCTATCAAGAGAGCTGCATTCGCGTTACGTAGTTTTGTCATGACATCACTTGGAAATTCTCGTATCTCTACCTTATTTGCTAATTCACTCATACGCTGCCAATTTATAGCACTTTCGTGTTGAGTCTGTATCCACATGTCGTAGGCTGATAACCGCATTGCAACCTTTAGAATTTCTCTTAAATCAACAGGCAGTGAATCTAACACTTGGCGATTGACTAAAAACTGAAGTTCAGTTGCTGGTTCATGCCAACCCGTATAATAGTACTTTGCGATTTCGGGGAAACCCATTTGTAAGTCTAGCGAAGGGCCAACCCATTCGAGTGCATCGATTTTCTTTGACTTTAATGCATCGTAAAGTTCCCCACTAGGTATGTTTATGGTCTCAACACCTAGCTTTGAAATGACTTCACCTGCAAATCCTGGGATACGCATTTTTAAACCGTTAAGGTCTTCTACGCTGTTGATTTCTATATTAAACCAACCGCCCATCTGTTGGCCTGTATTGCCACCGGGGAATGAATAAAGGTTATGCGGAGCATAAACCTCTTCCATTAGATCCATACCATCGCCTTGGTAAAACCATGCATATTGTTCTGCTGCGATCATGCCAAAAGGCATAGTTGAAAAATAGAGTGTGTTAGGTATCTCATCTTTCCAGTAATAAGAAGCCGAGTGGCCTAAGTCATACTCTCCTGATTTAACCAAATTAAATACGCCTAATGGTTGACCGTGTACATCGGCAGAGTCAATTGTAATTATGAGCCGACCATTTGACATAGATTTTGCTAAATCAGCCATCCGTTTTGTTGCTTCACCAAATATAGGAAAGTTGGGCCCCCATGTTTCGGCAAGCCTTAATGTTGTGGTCTCGGAGTAAACACTGGTTGTGCATGCTAATGTAGTTATGAGTAAAAAAATAAATTTGTTCATGATTGATCCCTTATTTACCAATTGATTCTAAGTAGCTGAAATCCGACAGCATGGTCCATTCTCGAATCATCGATTGATAAGACAATTGGGATTGAATGATTTTCTTTGCTAATGGGTCAGAGTTAGAAAACTCTTCTAATTTTTTGGAATTCGCGAGCTTTAAAGCACTAATAACGCTGTCAGGAAAGTCTTTTACTCGAATGACGGGGAATTCTTTCCGCATGTTGTTCCATTTTTCGGCGCTTAAATGCGTGGCATGTATATAAGTATCGTAAGCAGAGGTTCGCATAGCAGCATATAAAATGGCTTTTAAATCGGCAGGTAATATTTCCAATGCTTTTTCATTCAATAAAAACTGCGTTTCAGTAGCGGGTTCATGCCAGCCGGTATAATAAAACTGAGCTGATAGATGAAGGTTGAGATCGAAATCAAGTGCCGGTCCCACATATTCGACAGCTTGAATTTCTCCACTATTCATAGCGTCAAGCAACTCGGTTGCTGGTACATTGACAGGAATAGCTCCGAGTTCAGCTAG
The DNA here is from genome assembly GCF_046710285.1 of Reinekea sp. GTDB lineage: Bacteria > Pseudomonadota > Gammaproteobacteria > Pseudomonadales > Natronospirillaceae > Reinekea. The sequence continues at coordinate 120,032 of NZ_JBKEGY010000007.1, read as the reverse complement.
CACTTCACCTGCAAAGCCAGGAATACGCATTCTTAGACCATCAAAGCTGGAAACGTCCTTAATCCGTTTTTGAAACCAACCACCCATCTGAGCGCCAGTATTTCCACCAGGTACAGAAATGAGCCCCAATGAATTATAAACCTCGTCCATAAGCTCCTGACCCCCACCAAAGTAAAACCAACTATATTGTTCTAAGGGCAGCATTCCGAATGGCATCGTGGAGAAATATAAGGTGTTGGGGTAATTACCCTTCCAATAGTACGATGCTGAATGACCCATATCGTATTCAGCTGACTTCACCATTTCAATAATATTTAACGGTTGGCCATGCTCATCTGCACTGATAATATCTATAGTTAATCGTCCATTGGACATGGCATTAACCATGGCCGCCACACGTTTTGGGCTATCGGAGAATACGGGGAAGTTTTCACCCCATGAGGTTACCAGTTTTAATGTGTATGTTTCTTCAGAATAGGAGTTGGGGATCATCAGGCACAGAAATGTGACTAATGCGAATTTAGTAATAAAGTTCATTTTGCGTAGCCTTTGTTTTATATTTATTATTTTTTAAACGTACGAGGCTTCCTTTTAAACTTTATCTATTTATTACTACTCTCCTTTTTCGTACCTTTATGGCGTTAGACTAACATAGTTCTAACGCCGAATTTTGTGAATAATATGTATTATGTATTGTACTTTAGTCTAGTATAAAACCTAGTGTTAGACTTATGGATGGCACAAAGCTTAGCTATTGGGCTAATAGGTTTGGCCAGTTACTTTCAGCATTATCAATATAATTATCTCGGTTATTTAACCATTTCTCTTGTATTTTTTTATTGTAATTTAGATACAGTTTGTCGTTATGAATGGTGAATTGAGTGGGATCGATTCCTGCTGTTGAATTATTAGCAACAGCATAAGCGCAATAGCCACCGAATTGGGGTGCAAAGTTATTTGGGGATGCAATAAATAAAGTTCTATTCGTTGCATTTTTAAATAGCCAAGTAGCACCTTGCCATTGATATGCGTATTTCTTTGAACCTTTGACTGGCGCATTTTCTATGAAGTAGGCAACACTGTCATAACCTTTAATTGCCAAGTTGTTATTCCAAGGCGTATATATTTTATCAGCTGCGAAGCTAACGCCAACGCTTAAAAGTAAGCTGCTTATCCAAATTTTAAGCCATTGTTTTTTCATTTTTATGCTCTCTTAGTGATCGTTCGAAACTTGCAGTGCAGGGCGCTAAGCCTATATGCTCAGGAATCGTGAGTCCTTGTAACTTGCCCAGTAATGCCGCGTAAGCGATGTGATGAATTGAATGGTTAATGAGGTATAAAAGCTCACGTTTATTGTTTGAAGGGAGTACACTTGAATGAACACTATCGAGCTTTACCTCGGAAGTTACTGTTAAAGCGTTATCTTCGATTGAATACCTTAGCAACCATTCAATAAGTATTTCTATTTGAGTTAAAGATTTAGCAGGCATGGTTTCTACATCACTGCCTCGATCCCTATAGTTGTAGTCAATATTCTTCAATGCTTGGCCTTGCATCACTGCTCGGTAATGGTCCAAAATATGTCGAATATGTTTGCCAATACTAGATTGTGAATGGGCAATAACTGCGTTATAAACAGAATCATCGCATAGGTTGACCAGCTCTCTTATTTGTATGAGAACATTGATGTTAGCTTCAATAAGTGGCTTCATGGTCTATCCAATGTTGTTTGAATTTTGCTGCGCCATTCTTGGTAAGGTAGCGATTGAGGTAGCGTTCAGGCATTTGTTGAAGGTCAACCATAATTAATCCGTCAAGTGAGTCGTTAAATCCTTTGTTGATTGAGAACCCAACGAACTTCCCATTAAGTGCAATATAATGTCGGAGTAATACCGGGATAGACTTCCCTGGTTCGCATTGGCCGACCAGTTTGTTGAACACAGATATATCTCGAATTGCCGAGAGCATAGAAGGTGTCCATATTTTGTTCTTTACTTTTAAAGGGGCAATGGGTTTAACATTTTCCAGGAATTTTTGCTCAGCACGAAATCCTTCCATCATGGCGTCAGAAATAAACGCACGAGCCATGTCAGAGTGGTCAGACGAAATGCTGACGCAACCGAATAATCGGGAATATTTTGGATTATTTGCAACAAAGCTGCCGATACCTCGCCAAAGTAGGTCGAGTGCATAGGGGTGTCTTTGGTACGCTTGAGTTACAAAAGATCGGCCAACCTCTAATGCATTGCCAAACTTGGCCATGTAATTTTGGTCAAACTTGTAGAGGCTTCTGCTGTAGAGCGCAGTCACACCTCGCTGTGCAATAATTTTATCGGTTTCGCCTAGGCGGTACCCACCAACGATGGCGTTGTTTTTTTCGTCCCATACAAATAAATGTAAATAGTATTTATCGTACTGGTCGGTATCGAATTGCTTTCCTGTCCCTTCACCCGCGGCACGAAAAGTTATTTCTCTTGCTTCAGCCAGTGCAGAAAATACCGAGCCTAGTGCATGAAAAGGCGCACAGTAAACGTTGAATTCGCCCTTATTTAAAACTTTGTATTGCTCTAAGTTAGCGATATCAATTAGTAAAGCATCTCGGTTTAACAAGCCAGTTTCCGAGACTAAGATCTCTAAAGGTCTGTGAGCTTTAGTGGAGCTAGGGGCTAGAAAGTAGGTTGACATTCGCAGTAAGTGCGTTAGGGCAGTAGCTGTTTTTGCTTTTTCAGCCTCTTTGTGACTGATGTGTGTTCCGACGGTCATGGTTAAACTCATACCCGTTTTGTTGGTCAATTGTCGGGGCAACAGTACGGTTCGGAGTCGTCTATGAATTAGCCCCGCAAGATAAAAGTAATTTGGATTTTTGCCATGAATAAAGACAGGTAAACAGCTAGCCTTATGTTTTAGAGCAAGACGACCGACCATATAATTCCATTGGCGGTCTTGAACAGTTAAATTACGCCATTTATTTGCGCTAACTTGCCCCGCAGGGAAAACAAGTAGAACGCCGCCTTGCGCGAGGTGCTCATCAGCTGCGCGTACACCGGATGTATTTCGATGTGCCGTTTTTTTACCTAGGACATCCACACCTAAAAAATTCTCTGAAAGTTCTGGTATCCCAGATAACATCTGATTGGTTAGAACTTTCGTATCAGGTCTAACCGAGAGCAAAGCGCGAGTAAGGGCGACACCTTCAAGCCCACCTAGCGGGTGGTTTGCCACAACAATAGTCGCACCGGTTTCTGGTAGTTCGTTAACGAGCGGCTGGCCTTTTAAAACGACTTTTGTTTCTAATGCTTTCAATGTGTAATCTAAGAACGCCTCTGCTGATAAACTACGCTGGCAAGCATCGTATGCTTTAATAAGTGGCGTTAAACCTAATAAACGCTCTAACGCTGAATTGACGAAGCCGTGCTTTAACGACAACCGAAATGGGTTGTAGAGCTCCATATTAGTCAGTCTCCGGGTATTTAAGGGTCAACTGTTTTTCAATTTTCCAACGTTGTACTAGTTCCTTGATCGTGGGCGTTTTATAGCCCAGCTTTCTATTTTGTGCGCCAAACTTGAAGAGTGTGCGGTATTGAAACATAAGAGATCGAATCGCTTCAAAAAAAGAGGTGTTTGCATCCCAAATATGAAGGGACTCAGAGCTGGCGGTGTTGATTTCAACTATTTGTAGGTGTTTACCTAGTTCAAAAGTTTCAATATTTTTGAATTTAATATCGAGCCGACCATAATGGAAGTTTGGAATGTCCTTCATTAAATGATCTATTTTTTGAGAAAGATCATTGGTTATGTGATGAGATGCATTTTTAAAGATAGCACCACGGCAATGGCTTGCCGAAAAAACCAATTTGTATGCTTCTCCCGCACTAATAACTTTTTTCCAATTATGTTGATGGCGTGACTCATATAAATGAATTAACTCTCCTGCTCGAGGATCGTTGCTTACTAGTTCTTCAAGTGTACTTAAGCCATCGCCCATTACATAAGGGGTGTATTTTAATGCGAGCGAAATAATTTGACCGTTCGTGGAGTTAGGTTCTCGGATATAAAAAAGCCCAGCCTCGGGTTCGTAATCAGCTAACTTTTGTATCATGCAGCTTGCGTCTAGAGGATAGTGGGCAAGAGTCTTTTCTAATTGCGGGCGGTTTTGGATCAGTTTGACTCCAGAGCCTCGACAGCCAATATCTGGCTTACATACAATAGGGTAATCGAGTTGTTGCTTATTCATTAGAGTTTCTATTTGAAGTGCTTGGCGGGCTAATGCTTGGTTTGTGATTTTGTGTGTAAACCAAGGTAGGATATAGCGGTTTATCGTTTCACCTGCTTGGGCTAGGAGTTCGCTTTTGGGCACGCCTACCATACCCGATAACGGTAAATTAGGGTTCGCAACCAAGGGTAGAGTAATAGAGCGATAACGAAGGGATAAGAAAAGCCATTGAATAGTGACTGGCAAATACATTGCCCAAGTTGGCCAAAATTCGAAAAAGGATGTGTTTTTTTTCCCTAAATCTAGGGGAGGCATACCTTCACTGACGTAAGGTTGATTTGTAGCTGACGGCATATAGGGCCTATCTCATTAATAGTTATTAAATGAGTAGACCCAATTAAAAGATCAAAGTTCCAAAAAATTATTTTAACGCAGAATTAAGAAGCTTGATATGGTTCAAAATTTCGATGCCGGCATCGGTTAAGTAGCCACCATCTGGGGAATCGGTAAAGCCTTTGCTGTGAAGTCGTGCAGCGGCATCGCGAACGGATTGTTCGGCATCATTGTGTATTTTTAAACCGTTCATAATTGAATCTGAAGGAAACTGTAGCAATAAGTTTATTTCATCGAGCTTTTCTGGGCTAAGTGACATAAATATACCTTCGTAGTTATTAGTTTTTTTGTACCTACTAGAGCATAGTCCAAAAGTATTTCAAAAGCTTGATTCAGATCTAATTCGCCACCTAAATTAGGGTTGTTTTAAGTAAATATTTACTTTAAGTGCCTGATAATATGGAGATTTCTATAGAGATTAACGAGTTAGGCGCCTTTATTCAGCGCCTAGTCAGAATATTATTGAACTTGATGATAAGCCCACTCTAGCCAGGGTAACATAGCCTCAATATCAGTTTGCTCAACGGTAGCCCCCGCCCAAATGCGCAAACCAGCAGGCGCATCTTTGTAGGCGCCAATATCAAAACCAGCGCCTTCGTCTGCGATCAACTTAACCATCTGTTTTACTTTTTCTGGCTCAAGGTCCACTGTAAAACAAACACTGGTATTGGACCGTATAGCTTTATCTTTTGTTAGAAAGTGGAGCCAAGGTGTTTTTTCTACAAAGGCTTCTATAGCGGCCAAATTTGCTTCCGACTTCTCAATTGCCTTTTGGGTGCCGCCAATAGACTCGATCCAAGCAAGGGCATCTAAATAGTCCGCTACGCAGAGCATCGATGGTGTATTGATCGTCTCGCCACGGAATATACCTTCAATCAGTTTGCCTTTAGATGTAAGGCGGAATAATTTTGGTAGTGGCCAAGGTGGGGAGTAGCTTTCTAAACGTTCAACGGCACGCGGCGATAAAATTAACATGCCGTGCGCGCCTTCACTGCCTAACACTTTTTGCCAAGAAAAAGTCACGACATCGAGTTTTTCCCAAGGCATCTCCATAGCGAAAACCGCCGAGGTTGCATCACAAATAGTAAGGCCTGCCCGATTGTCATCTATCCAATTGCCATTGGGCACTTTGGCTCCTGAGGTGGTGCCATTCCAAGTGAAGATAACATCGTTATCAAAGTTAGCCTGGTTTAGGTCGGGCAGTTCACCATAGTCAGCAACAAAAGTACGAACATTATCGAGTTTCAACTGAGTGGTAATGTCTGTTATCCAACCTTGGCCGAACGACTCCCAGCTAAAGACATCGACAGCGCGCTGACCCAACAAACCCCACATGGCAATTTCCATCGCACCCGTATCTGAGCCAGGTACTATGCCAATACGATAGCCTTCAGGTAAACCTAGTAATTCAGCTGTTTGTGAGCAAACCTTAGCTAAGGCCATTTTGCCAAGGGTAGATCGGTGTGATCTACCTAGGGTAGAAATATCGAGAGCATTAACATCGTAGCCTGGTCGCTTACTGCAAGGTCCAGACGAAAAGTTGGGGTTTTTAGGCTTTATACTTGGCTTCATAGGGTTCTTTAGGTCCAAATGTAGTGGGATTTGGGTGTTATACGCACGCGTTAATAAGGCAAACTATGGTACGACAAAGTCTGAATGCGAACACTAAATAATGTTGAGTTTTTGTGACATATAGTGTTGCCAGTACAGCAACGATAACTTTAGGTTGCCCTCGCTAATCACGATGGGTTACTTTTATTTTGGCTTTGAATTCGCTATTAAGCCATTCAACAGCCTCTACTTGGTTAGCAAAGGTTTGATTATTTTGCTCTTTGCGGGCTTTGATTAATGTATTTATAAGTTTGAGCTGTAGTTTCGAGCTTATGATTGTTGCTTTTGCAATCAAAGGTTGGGTATTAAGCCATTGATTAAACTGTTCTAATTCTTCATAGGCCTCTGGAGTCCCGCCTTCAACTTCGAGGGTGTCATTTAACATGGTAAAAGGCGCGCCATTAAGTTCTTCAATGACTTTTCGCACGCTGTCTAAACCGATGGTAATCCCTTCGAGATTCATCTGCCCTATAAAAATAGCATAGACGAGATTGCCTTCTGCCCAAGTATCAATCCGACCATGAGGTAAGTGGTTCATTATTCCAACCTAATTAAAGCATTAATTAACATTACAGATGTTTAGAGTATTAACAAAAGTTAAAAGATTGCAATAAGTTACCATCTTTTTCTAGGTTTAAAAGATTGCCGAGCATGGCCTAGAGTGCGCTCGCCTTTAACTTCGATATCAATAATGAAGGTTTTATCAGCTAAGATCGTATTATCATGCTCAAGGACCATACGCCAATGCCCTAATTTTGTTTTAAGCGGTGTCCATAAGGTGTCACCGAGATAGAAATCCCAATCGTTGTTTTTAACATAGACATCACCTACAAACGGCGGCCTAATTTCGCCATTGTCATCAGGAATATCAGGGTGATATATGGTATAGCTGAACTTAATACCTTTGGCCTTTTTGAATTTAACAATAAAGCCAAATTCTATGTTCTCACGCGCTGGGATATCGGTCGTTACCTCAATAAGCTTAGGCAGTTGTTTACTTGATTCATCCCATTGACTGTAAATGCCATGGTGCAACATAGTCACTGTAAAGTTTGATTTCTTCATTTTAGTAGAATTGTCATTTAACTATAGCCTCGTAACAAACTAGGGTACCCCTAATCTTGATGAGCTATGGTACTTTGTCCAATGTCTAAGTCAAATTAGAGACTAGTAGCAATAATCTCGATCGATTAGTTGCTTGGCTGAAATTGAGGACGAGTTACATTAGCTGCTGCGCAATATTTGGGTAATTGCTTTCCTTAAAGTATTGAATGCACTTTTCTGGCTCTAAATAGTCATACAGTACTTGTGGTAGTCGACCGCTTTGTAGTTCATCTTTTTTATATTGTTCGAATTCAGCGAAGGCGGTGCGCAGTTCTGAGTAATCGGTAGAGTAGAACCTACGTTTAAATTCCATTGCTTTCAAAAAAATATCCATCAGGTATTTTGGTTCATCGTTTCCAAGTTCCTTAAGCTGGTTTAAAACGTTTGAAAATGGAAAAGTAATCCATGTTAATGCCGATTTTAAAAGTTCAGTTGCCTCATCTGGCTGGTTAGCAAGCACATCTTGGATCAAAGCCTCATTTTCATGGTCTTTTTTCGCAATAATAAGCTGAACAAACTTTTCTACTTTTTCTCTGTTTTCAACCTCCTTGCGGGCTTCCGGGCTGTAGGCCAGCTGCCATTCCCAACAGGTTGTATTGTCGGGTAACGGGCGTTGATATAGCGAGTCCGGTTCTTGGTACCGTGCCCACTCTTCAGCTGGCGGTTTGCGCCAATTGAGTCGCCACATGGTCAACTGATGGGTTCTGAATAGCTTAATATCTTTGAGCATTTTTTTGCAAAATGCACCTTGGTTATCTAAGTCCATAAAGGCTTCTATAGCGCCGGCTTCACTGGCAATGTCATTACCGCGACCGCCACCGGTACTCAAGCCGATCGATAACGGCAGCCACTTTCCTTTCGGCCGAAGTTTACTCACAAGGGTTAGGCCTTGCGTTAAGTTACCTGTGCCGGTTAGGTGACTAGTAAAACCGGTTTGGTTAAACGGAACAACAATGGGCTTGCGCCACATACCGCGAAAAAACGTCACCGTTTGTGCATCGCGATCAAAGAGCGCGCCTTTACGGTGGGGAAACCAAGCCAAGCCTAAAATAGGAATAATGAGCCAAAGTAAATGAATGTTTTGGCTTGGGTTATCGAATGCGAGGATAACAATCGTCACCAAGGCAATGATATTGAACACGGAATAGAAAAAACGTTCCCAAAGGTTAGCCAACATCCAAAGGTAATGCCCGTCGCAATCGCCATCTATAGTGGCACTGCTAAAGCAGGGTGACGCGACAAGAAAGTTAGCATCGGGGAGTGGTTTTTCTTTAAACGCATCGCGCGGAGTTGGGTTGCGTGTTATGCGTAGGTCGGGGAGGTGAGTGTGGCCAAACATACCAGTAAAGGCGAATATGGGCATTACGATATAAACCCACATATCAAGAGCCGGTCCAGCCAAGATTCCAAAGACAAAAGTAGTAATTCGGTTGTTATGGCCTAGTTCATAGCGACCTGGTCGCAGTGCAATGTCTGTGATGCCAAAAGTTGAAAAAGTGAGTACTAGCCTATCCCAAATGCTGATAACAGGATGCGGAGACTCAAAGTCGGACTTAAATGATTTTAAAGCCAGTCTATCTATTACGCGCCAATACATTGCTTTGTATCCTATATTAGGTCTATTTGTTTTTCGGCTAAGTACCACCAGGTACTATTACTGTGTTGATAAAAATGCTCTTGATCGACTCGTGATACCTCTAAATCAGAGTTTAGGTTTGATAGATTTGCAAATTTCCTAGGCAAGCCGAAAATTGTTTCTATGCCATTTGATACCTTGGGTATACCGCGCACTAAAACACGGAAATAGAAATCATCACATCGGCTTTGCTCACTCATTTGCTTAAACAATGCAATGGGTATGGATAGGGTTTGAACGCCAGATTGGAGATTGACGGATATGTTTCTTGCCAAACTGTTGTAGTCTACGCCATAGGTTTTTGAATTAGAGGATAGCTTGGTCTCAAGGCTATTATCGGGTTGGGTAGCTCGATCTAGAACCGTTTGTGTATACAGCGATTGCCAAGGTATACCGTCATTTGAAAAATAATTTTCGTCACCTCGAATATAGACTTCGGTATTAGTGTTGTGATTCTGTTCTAAGGCGCTATTTTGTATCGCGATTTTAACTAAACCAATATTGTGATCAGCACTTATTTTAATTTGAGGTTGGGAGAAAAAGGACCGTAAACCTGCGTAGCATTTGGTTGGCTCTTGCCAATCTTCTAAACCTTCAGTTTCAGTGCAGCGATTGTGGTCAATGCCAAAAGTACACATTTTCAATATCTTTGATTCTGTTCTGTTTTGAGCGCTCTTTCGGGCTTTTTCAGCCACTTTGTCAAAAAAATTGCCATCTTCATCTTCATAAAAAAGTACAAATGCTAAGCTAACTAAACCTAATGCTAGCGCTCCAAGCCCGAAACAAAAGCCTAGGGTTGCTAAAAATGCGACCTTAGTTAGCCCAGAAATGGTGATTAAACTTATACTTATAATGGACATTACCCCCGAAGCTATTTCAGTAACCCCACCCCATAGACGGGCGTTGTCACTCAGTGCTTTGGCCGCAATAACATTCTGATAGCCTGAATGGATAGCAATGAAACCACCGGCTATACCTAGGCCACGCCCAACCCATCGGAGAGTTCTTCTAAATGACTTTGAATGTTGATGGTAGTTAGTTTTTGATGTTGGCGAGAAAGATCTAAGTCCACTTTCAAAGGTATCAACAAGAGAACCAGCAAGCTCTATACTAGCGAGACTAGCATCCATCCAAGCCTTATTTGAAGGGTTTTTTACAAGGGCACGCCACTTCAATGCCATATTATATACTTCAAAGGCTGCTACACCGCCTTGAAACTTTACTTGAAACGAATGTATGCGCTGGTCTTTCAGCATCAGTTGGTGGTTTTTTTGCTGGTAACTGGATGCTTGATCAATTACCTTGATTCTCTGTGCCGAAATATGCTCCAGCTTTTGTTTTTGTTGCGCCAAAATCTTCTGCTGTTTTTGAAATTCAGTTTTGGTCAGTTCTAACCCTTTATTTAGATTGAGGTAGTCTAGGTATAAAGCATCCGAGGTGCTTTTACGTTGTAAGGTGCTCCAGTTTTTCTCGCTGAGCGTAATGTCAATGTCTGCTTTCAGGCAATACATATCGACAGTATGAGCTGGAACTTTGTTTTTAGTGTCTAACATTGCCGCGGCTAACTGATTTAAAGCGAGATCTATATTGGTGCGATCCCCATTGAGTGCATTGGCCGATACTGGGAAGTTAATACCCAGCGCATTCACATTATTGGTTTTTCCACCTTGAGTATGCAATTGCTGAAAGCCACTTTTTAAGCGTTGTTGCAACGCCTTAATTGCTGGCTTGTTTAGAGGTGATAGGTGGGCTGGAAAGTTTCCGTCAATAATATCTTGTAGGTCTACCTTCACTTTGGCAATCCGCTTGCCCGCGATAAATTGACTGGCTTCTCCCATAAAAAGGTGGTTTTTGGTACTGCTGCCTTCGGTAAGTTGTCCTGACACTCTTTGACTATAAACAGGAGTGTTTTGATTGGCTTGACGCTGGGTTTGGTATTGCTTTTGAGTACGAATGGTTGTGTTTATTTCTGCAATACTTAACTGGTTCTGTGTAAGTAGACGTTGTTGACTTGCTTTCTCTACTTTTAAACCGGCTATTTTCTGTTCATGGATTGCAATTGAAACCTTTTGCTCCTTTAGCTTATTAAGTTCAGCTTCAGTAGGTTTTGACTTTTGGTATTCAGATAACTTGGTTGAAAGAGACTCCATTTCGATATCTAAATCTATTTTTTCGCCATCTATTTTTGCTGAAAGCTCAGTTATTTTTTTATTCAACGGCTCTCTTTGACCCTCAAGCGTCGTCCTTTCTTTCTCCAAGCTTTCAATTTCTTTTTTCCGCTTTTGAATAACGTCATCATAGCCATCTGTATCTACTAATTTAGCCCTAATATCCTTCGAGCTTGTTTTTACAGCCCAAGAATCTAATTTACTTTCATCAACAGCCACAAAGCCGGCCATAAGCTTAAGTAACTGCTTAATAAGCTGATTGGCGATTGCTACCCCATGTAACTCTTCTAGCTGGTCACCTATGCCGCTTATATTTGGGTTGTAACGTTGGGCGTAGGTCATTTCTTCGATGGGGGTGTTTTGATAGGCTGAATTATTTTTTTGGAACTCTTGCCATAACTCAGGGTACAGTTGGGCAAAATTAAAGGTGACTTCAAATAGCGGATGCGGCGTTTCACTTAGGCCTGTTAATTTCTCCAGAAACTCTGGAATGGGGTTTTGACGTAAGTGCCAGTATTCAGATTGTTCGTACTTATAATAATCAACTAAAAAGGGCTCAACTTGCTGCATAGGGTCAATGGTAAAGCCTTCGAATACTTCGCCAAGTGCGAGTAAACCTTGTATTCGGTCGGCACTTTTTTGTTCTGTACCTAAACTGGCATAATCGCTCAGCATGGCAACGAAACGTGACTCACCAAGCAATGAGATTATCTTATGTTTTGCGTTAAGAGCCTCTTCTACGAGTGCCTCAAAGCGTTGAGTTTGTAGTGTTCGTTCTAATGCTGCTAGGTCTAAGCATTCATGGGCTCTTGCTAGTTTTTCAGTGCTATAGGTACCATCATATTGGGTGAAATTGGATTGCTTGATCGCTTGGGCAAGGGTGTTAAAATTTGCCTTTTGATTGCCATATAAATAGTGTTGGTTCAACAACAATGCAATACGAACCCTATCTACGTGGTCTTTAGGGTAATAGCCAGTATCTTCGGTTTGGACGGTTATGAGGCTTTCGATAGCCCCTAGTGCGGCATCATGTTCGGCTTGTATATCCGCAGCCATGTCTAACCAGCTGGGTATAGAGAATTGAATGTCTTGTTTAGTTTCGGTTGGGGTTTGAAACTCATGTAGTTGTTTTGAGCTTAAGCTAAAAGGGTCTTTTGTATTTTCTTTGTCATTAAAATAGTCGAGTTCGGTGCAGCGTTTATCTCGCAGTTCATTCGCGTCGGGTGTATTTAACCGTGTGGCTTTACTATCTAGTCCACCCAGTTGTTCAATATAATGCCAGCTCCATTGAACCTTAGAGTAGGCAACTTGCACGCTGTAAGGCGTTCCTTCAAATGCTACCGGAATAACAATATGATCCCGAGGCGAGCAGGTTGCTAATCGCTCACCTTCTGGCAACCCTTGAAAGTTAAAAAGGTTTACATCAGCGTATTGGCGTTGGTTTTTAATGTTTATTTCTCGCCATAACTTGCCGTTTAAAAATAGGTATAGCCAACCAGAACTTGGCACTTTCGTTTCGTACTCTTGGTTTACTATTAATTGAAAATTAACCGTGGCTAGCTGTAGTTGTGGCGCCGCAGGGGGTTCATCGACCGCGTAGGTATCGGTTGTCGCAATATACAGCTTATAGGGCTTATTTAGTGCTTCTTTCGTATCAACAAATGATAAAAACAAATCCTTTTCAATAGTTTCTTCTTCATTGAATCCACTTACAAGCTCTCTGGTTGTTGCATCTACCATGTGAAGTTCCTTTTTCCACAGTACATTGTTAAATCCGTTTTATTCTGCATTAGCACTGGCAATGTCTATGTGTAGTGCTAGATGTTGGGCGCCATCTTGCTGAACACTCAATGCTGTTTTAGGCTCTTTCGGTTCTAGCTCATTTGGGGGTGTTACCTGTTTTGCTAGCGGCGGTAAGCCTACGCTCTGCATTAAAGGGGCCGGTGGAGTGTTTTTCGCATTCGAGACCATGAGGTCAAGCGCACGTGCAGCAGGTTCACCTTCAATTTGCACATTGTGACTCGCGCTTAGAAAGTTGGCTTCGGCGCCTTTTTTACGTGACTTGATGCCTTTTCTATTTCCCGGTTCATCACCTTTGCTCTTTGCAAAAACAGAAGACTGGGTGCAAGCGGGTTGCCCGTTAATTAACACAGAACTTGCAGTTTTATCAGCGTCTTTGCTGACTGCGACGTTTGGGTAGGGTATGGGTACAGTAGAGCGACCAATTTTCGTTAAGCAAATATCCATTGTCATGAGTGTGCCGCCAGAGTCGGCATGAACGGCACTCCGGCCGTTGATTAATACATTACTCATCATTTCTTCCTTGATTAGTTGATTCTGTATTTTCTGAATAAACTTTGGGCCATAGCAGCCGAGATTGGTTGTTAAACCACAAGACCCCATGGTGATCGTGCTCAGTCCATTGTGAACGAGAAGCAGCCAGCGCAATTGCCAGTCCTAACTCGTTTAAGCCGCTATCACCTAAGCTTTTGCGAATTTGTATTAGATGGTGTGCTGGAATGGCGCGATACACTTCATGGTTCGCGTTTGTGTCAATACCATGATTGCTAATGAGCGAAGGCGATAAATCTTCAGCTTTGCTAAAAAGTTGAGTTAGTGTTTCGGTAACTTCGGTGTCGGCTTTTTGGTAAAAGGGTTCGTCAGCAATTAACACGGGCTCTTTTACTTCTGGTGCGACTGAACAACGAATGGCGGTAAGCCCTTCGCTGGCAATTAACCCATCGGGGTTTAGATCATGGAACAAAGGGCTTTGCTGTTGCGAGAATTCAGCCAAGTCAACTAAGCTATCGACTGTTATCACTAGGCACATTTGATTAGCTTCTGCATGGCGTATCCAATAATCAATGGCTTGCAAATATGCTACTGACTGGTGGCATATATGTATCTCCTTAGCATTGACGAATATTGATTTAACTAAACTCGTATTGCAGTCAATTGGGCACAACACAAATACCATCGCCAACGCTTCATTTTTATATGCACACTCCGAAAGCCAAAGGCTCAGTAGTTGATTACAGCGCATGCTCGGTGTATTTCCCGTTATTTCAGCCATAGGGTTCAGGGTTACAGGCATCGGGCTATCGCAATGGTAATGGGTAACAATTTCTTTATGTTCAAAGTAGTGTGGATAAGCCAATTCAATATCGGTACAGAGTTGTATCGGAATAGAGCCCGCTGCGTTCAACATTTCAACATGTTGAACTTGCAGCCGAGAAAGGTGGTTAAGTGTATGCTCAGGTGAAAAATTAACCATCAGGCTACTTCGCTTTCGTCGCAAGTTACAGCGTTGCTCAACGTCAGTGTTAGAGACGGTAGTTGAGACAAAGTTATTGGTATACTGACTCGCCAAAGTTGGTACAACCTTTGTTTGTCGGCATCAATAATTAGTGTGTCCCATACCAGTGGTAACAGGGCAGTTTTATACTGCGCTTGTGGAGTGTTCTTAGGTAGCGCAATGGTTTGAACTTCATACTTTGGGTGCAGCCCTTGTAACTGTAATAGGCAGTGTTGATTAGGCGGCTCAGTTAAAATTTGATCTTCAGGTGCCGCATTAAATAAATTAGGGTCTACAGGCCAAGAATATGGACAGGCACCTTGCGCTGCGGCTTCTGCATCTAAAGATTGCAATCGTTCTAACCTTGGGCTCCAATGTGGGGCAAGCGCTGCAAACCCAGCAGGCGATCTGCTTTGCTTAGGGTTAAACAACCAGGGTGCTTGCTCAATACGCGGTAGACTTTTTTGCTCACCGCTTATTTTATAGCCGACACCAATAGGGTTTTCACGAAAGGTTTTGTCGGTATTTTTACTGCAGGTACCGCCATAAGCAAACTCATATTGCATGGCTAAGTTTTGGAACAAAGCGGGCTCGCTTGGCTGCCAACCCAATAGACCACGTTGCCAATGGCGCACCCCCGTCACACGGCACTTTTTATGCCATAAAGTTCGAGCAGTTGTATCCTGCAAGGCCATACCCACCATGATCGATTGGGTTGGCGTTAAACTGTGCGCAGTACCCGTCAGAAAAAGTTCAAAACCCTTTTTAAACGGAACCATATCATTGCAAGCAGCAAGGCTCTTGTTTTGGGCATCGTCGTCATAAAAACGATCGACGACTTCAATTTCAATATCAGTTTCTGGTAAGGGGGTTAGTACGCCTTGGTCATCCCATTGGTAGCCTGTTTTAACCACTAGAAGAGGCTTAAGGTTACGGTCTATGGTCCATTGCGGGACTATGCAGTATGCCCATTGGCTTTTATTATCAATGTTCATACGAACTACTCGATGCTAGTTGGTTTTTAACGTGCAATAACATTGTTTGGCGTTCAGCGAATAATAGACTTTGTAGGAGTTGCTGACCTTCGTTGCAGTTAAGCCGCGTTAATAAGGCCAACCAAATGGCATTGTCATGTTGAGATACAGATAAAAATAAAGCATTGAATAGTAAGTTGATTTGGCATTCGCGTTGTAACGGTTGGGTTTGTTTAAACCAGGTTATCGAATCTAAAGCTTCTTTCGCTGTTTTAGCACAAGCATATTCTACATCGCCGACGGTTTGGCCGGTTTTACGATCTTGTAACATGGGCGTTAAAGGTAAAGGTAGTTGTGTTAAGAACAACCAGGCTTTATAAGCTGCCAAGTTTAAACGTGGGTGTTGTAAGGCATACACAATGCGAAGCAGAGCGTCACTACCTCCCCACAGTGCATAAATCTGAAATACGTTCTCGGGCTGGTCTAATTCTAATGCTTGGAGTTCAGCCCAATCTGTGCTGCTTGGCAGTTTACTTGCCCAATTTAAGCTAAAGAGCTGAGTTTCATTTATCCCGTTGGCTAGGGTTTTTTGCTGCAAATTGGAATCTTCGATCTGGCCAGATCTTCGTAGCTGAAGTTGACTCAGTAAATCATTTTTTAGCGGCAACCATTCACGCCTATCGCTTTCATTTACATAAAGCGCAACCTGTTGTTTTAATTCCATCGCCAGGTTTTTATCAATGTTTTGAAAAAATGCATTCCATAAATTTCGATGCTTATAGGCGTTACAAAATACAAATGCATCGACAATAGCTGTATTCATATCGCTATTAGAAAAGTGATTATGCGTTAAGTAAGTATTAACAACATCAATAACCAGCGCTTCCGTTTCGGTTTGCAGAGCAATGCAAAGATAGCTAAAGAGTTGTTCTGGCCTTTTTATGTTGACTGAGCCAGTTAACTTGATTGCCTGTGCAATACTTACTGGAGAAAGAGAAAAACATTGCAAAAGCCAACCCAATTTATGATCAACGCGTTCACATTGCTCAGCACTATAGCCTTGCTCAAAGCAGCGGCGGCGGTTTTTATATTGAGTGATTAAGGCGTGCGTATATCTGCCAAAGGCTGCAGTATCGGCCTGTAAGTTAAAGTGATACATGTCTAGTTAATTTATCGTAATCAACTTACCTTTAACTTCATTAAGCTCACTGGCGACACTCGATATATTCTTAGCATCAATGACAACATCGCCATCTGCATTGACCTCCAAAGAATGATCACTTACGTTCAGAGATAACTTCTGCTCTCCATTTAAACTAAGTTGGCCTTCGCGGTTCTCTAAAAAAGGGCGCTCATGGGGCAAACGTAAACGGTCGAGTACAAAGATTTGCCCGTCAATATTCTGCGCAATAACTTGGTCATCAGAAGCCAACGCAGGCGTATTACTAGCATGACCAGAAACTTCAAGAACTTCATGGTTGGCTAACCTAAGGGAAATGGCTTGACCGTGCTGAACAGCAATGACCGTTGCAATAAAATGTGAGCCAACAAGTGTTGGGAATGGAGCAATCGCGCTCATAGTGAATCAATCCTTGATTAACAATTATTGGAGAATGATAAATTGTATAGGTAACAAACTCACCCTTGTTTTTGTGACTAACCCTGCATTCTGGAACATTGGTTTAACAGAATTATCAAACTTGAGCCGATAATTTGAATAATTGTGAAGCAGTCGAGATTTACCAATATTGGCTGAATTTTAACCATAACAGCTCCAAGAAGAGCGTAACCGCTTGAAAAACATGATTTTTTCACTCAAAATAGTTGCACAAGCGAAATACTTGGGTATTATACGCCCCACTTCAGGACTATAGCTCAGTTGGTTAGAGCGCTGCCTTGACATGGCAGAGGTCTCCAGTTCAAATCTGGATAGTCCTACCAGACAAAAAGAACCCGCCTTATGGCGGGTTTTTGCGTTTTAGGGCTCTAGAATGGGGTTTCTGAACGGTAAGGCTACCCCCGGAAAATCGTTGTTACTTGTCAGCTAATCCATGACAAATTGTTCGAAATTATTTTTGTCCAATTTTTGTCCACAAATTGTCCAGCTTTTAAAACACCAAAATTTTAGGTTAGTTGAAATAGACCTCTACTCTGATATCCATCTAAACCAGAAATTCGCTTTAAATGTCAGTCTTCTAAACCTATTTAGTGTGCCACTACAGTTGGCGATACAAGGCGCTGCACTGGATAGCATTTCCGCTGCGCTCGTGTGCCATGACGAAAGGCGAAAGTCTTTCTTGCTGTATCAAAGATGAGGGGAGGCCCCTCGGTTTCGGTAGCCAGATACTGGGATCAAACTGCCCTATACGGCCCCTGTAAAGAGCACGGGTCGTGAGCGATAGGGAAAAGGCAGAATCGATCTGTCAGGTACGTTCTGAAAAGATGAATGCAAATGAACCATTGATGAGGTGTCGATATGTATAAACACTGTCAAAACCGGGAACCGAGCGTATCTCCGGGGCGAGTTGGCGTCCAGCCTAATACGAAGATTGCGACCCTAATTTTTGGTTTATTCCACGGGTTTGGTTTGTCTTCCAAAATTCTGGATTATGAAATTGCCAGCGATGGTCTGCTGCCAAACTTGCTTGCCTTTAATGTTGGCGTGGAAATCGGGCAGCTCTCCGCGCTTGCCTTAATCATGATCGCTATGGGCTTTTGGCGGCGATCTGCTCGGTTTATGGCGCAGGCTTATACGGTCAATGTCGTCGTGATGAGCGCGGGCTTTATGTTAATTGGTTATCAAGTTACTGGTTATGTGGTACCAGGTTAAGGGGTTAAGTTATGTACAATTCAAATGTTCCAAATAAACACGAGTTGCCTTCGAGTATGCAGTTGGTCAAGTCCACCATTATTGCACTAGTTGTCGCAATGGTAGTGCTAGCCACCATTGTTTTGCCCGCGGAATTCGGCATCGACCCAACTGGCACTGGCCGCCTATTGGGGCTCACACAAATGGGTGAAAATAAGCAGCAGCTAGAAGATGAAGCCGCCGCGGACGAAGCAGATACTCAGCAAAACGCACAAGTGAGTGAAGCGATTGTCTCTGAAGCGTTAACGGAGAAAACCGTTGTTACTGAAGTAGCAGAGTCGGCCGTTCAAGAAGGTGAAGCAGTTGAGGAAGCTATTCCGGTAGAAGAGGTCTGGCGAGATGAAATAGTTTTTACGCTTACGCCAGGCCAGGGCACGGAATACAAACTGACGATGAAGGAAGGGGAGAAAGCCGAATTTTTCTGGGAGTCTGAAGGAGGTCCAATTAATTACGACACTCATGGTAATGGCTCAGGCCAGTCGATCAGTTACGAAAAAGGCCGAGGCGTTCCTTTTCAGGAAGGCGTGTTGGAAGCGGCCTTTACCGGTGACCACGGTTGGTTTTTCCGAAACAGAAATGAAAGCGACATCGTTTTGATTTTAAAAACCCGGGGTGACTACGGTCGATTAAAAAAAGTCATGTAGAGTACTTTGATATGCTGCCAGAAAACCTGGCAGCATTGATCTTTTGACAGGTTGTCGAATTATGAAAACAATTCAAGTAGATGAACATATTACTTTGAAGTTGGTAGACCATGAACGTGATTCGTTGTCTCGGTGGTTTTCATGGCCGGAACGATTGAAAGGTATCGAAAATTATTCAGAGTACATAAAAGTCACTCAGTTCTTATATGAAAGAAAACTCGCGGCTGCCTACGTTATCCACGTTAATAAGAAAGTCGTCGGTTCAATCGGATTTAACCAAATTGACATTGAGGCACAGTCAGCTCAACTGGCATTCTGGTTGTCTGAACGCTTTTATGGGCAAGGAATTATGACTCGTTCTTGCAAAGCACTAATTGAACATGCAGTTTACTATTATTCCATCTACGCTTTTGAAGTGCTTGTAAATTCAGAAAATACGAAAAGATAAAAGTAGATTCTAAAAAATCCATTAGCGGACGTTGGCAGCTCAAATGACGCATATTTTCTAACCTAGGTCCTATTGCACTAGTAGTTAGGTGGCAGATATTCAGTCAAAAAAATGATTTCAATGAAAATGCTAATACTGCTCAAGGAAGTCTGATTTCGTTTGGTATGTTCCGATTTAACTTCTCGCTATGTTTCTTATGATAAAGGTTTACTCTTTCACTGATTCAATTTCCTCTGGTTCTCTATTTGATCTGGGGTCCACCAAGATTTGATGTGCTCTATAATACTCAAGACTTGGTGCTCAGTTAGTAATCCTTCATAAGCTGGCATTGTTAATATTTCTGTTGCGTTGTACGGATCTCTATGACCCATTAACGTCATCTTTACAAGATCATCAGATGAATGCCGCCAAGTATGCCCTTTTTCATTATGTGGTGGTGCAGTCATATCCCCTGTATCGTTTAGTCCTGGCCACCGGTCATCCCCCTGGCCAATCACTCCGTGGCAAACTGAACAATATTGGTTATAGAGCACTTCGCCATTGTTATCAGCCATTGCGCCGTTTGCCAGTGATAACCAGGACAGTGTTAACAGTACGGAGCAAAATTTAAGAAATTTCATCAATAAACCTTTTTCCATTCATTTGAATTTCGATCGAATGACCAAATGGAACCAGACTCAGTTCCTGCAAAAAGATTGTTTAACCCTGCCGCAACCAGCGAGGTTGCATCTGAAAAAGGTACGTTGCTCATCTCTGTCCACGTGCGAGCACCATCTGTTGTTGTGAATAACATTTTTTCTGTAATAGCGTAATACGTACTTGGGCTTTCAGGCTGATAAGCAATTGCCTGGACGTTGTGGCTGAAGTTACGAACATCACGCCAAAAGCAGAAGCAGTCCGCGGTAAATGCAATACCTTTTGTGGAGCTTGCAAAAATCCAACCGGTATCCATGCTGTCCGGCATATTGCTATGCAGGTAATCGGTTATTTCCCCACCTGGCCCGATATCCATATTTACCCAGCCAGAATCATCCGGTGTTAGTTTATAAACTGTATCTTGTGTAGCAGCGTAAAGGACATTTTGAAGCTCAACATTAGTAAATACAAAGCTAATGGCATGTTTCTCCAATCCCTGATTTCTTTCCGCCCAGCTATCCATGGTTAGGTCGTTTACAAATGCACCATTATCCGACCCGACTAATAGTTTAGTATCATTCTCAAACAGAGTTGCATCACGCATAACCTTGTTAGGGCCCGATTTCTCGGAGATAGAGCCATCCTTTAGAATAAGGATTTTTTGCTCTGTTAATGCATATAACGTTTGGCCGGAGTTCGACCAATCGACAGATAAAATTGAATTAGCAGAGGCTATTCCTGAAAGAAATAAGGTGAGAGTGCATAAGAGACATCGGGTCATAAAGTGTGTTCTCGTGTTTATTAATTGATGATTATTCTAAAGCAGGAAGTTAGTACTATAACCAAATTTTACATTCTACTTCAAAACTACGATCAAATACTGCTTTCTTTGGATGAATTTGAGGCTATACTGCTACGTAAGTATGAATAAAACTGAATAAAACTGAATAAAACGAATGCCTTATTGGTCTGCCCTAATGTACGTAGTTCGAACTCTTGTACTGATTCTTGCAGTTTCGCAACCAGTCTTCGCGGGCGCTCATCTATTTCATATATCGACAGTCGACCTGAGTTCTGTTCAGGATCACCACAAAGCCGATGACGTTACCCCACATTCTCACTCACATCAGCAAGTCAGTCACGTTGATTTAACATTGGATATCCCCGAAGTATCGGATGTCAGTGATCAACCAGTAATGACTGAAAAACTTTCTAGCCAGACCGGCAATTTCGATCAACTAGCTTCTTCTCCAGAAAACCCTCCTCCAATAGTTCGTTAGCAAGAGTAAGTCACAAAACATCTATTTTGATTGTCACTATTAATTACTATTAGAGGTAGAACTATGTCTATGAAATATTTCTTTGGATCGCTTGCTGTCGTGTTTTCTTTGTCGTTTTTGTCAACGAATTTATTCGCGCATGGTGGTGCAACCAGTATTGTTAAAGAGAGAATGGATGCCATGTCCGATATGTCAAAAGCAATGAAAACATTAACACCAATAATGCGAGGTAAAACTGAATATGATTCAAGCCTTGTCAGTGAACTGGCATTAAGAATTGCTAATCAATCAGGTCAGCATCTATTAATGATGTTTCCGGAAGGTATGGAGGGTGACCCGAGTGAAGCGAAACCCGCTATTTGGACTCAATGGGACCGTTTTGAAACTTACGCGAATGAGTTGGAAATCATTGCAAAGGCATTATCTCAATCTGCTTTAAAAACATCTCAATTAACTTTAGATAATGCAAACTCAGGTGGCATGGGAATGATGACAGATGATGGAATGTGAATGATGACAGATGATGGAATGTGAATGATGACAGATGATGGAATGTGAATGATGACAGATGATGGAATGGGAATGATGATCGACAGTCAGTCAATTCCTTCTGTTGAAATGCTTTCGGAAATGCCAACTGTTGAGATATTTAAGAAGCTCAGTCAAAACTGTACTGCTTGTCACACTCGTTTTCGAAGTGAGAAAAACTGATGAAGAAATCAGTTTTAGTCAGTTTAGTTTCGGGAATAGTACTTACGTCTGCCATTGTCCTTACTTGGCTTAACAAACCCATGGCTGCTGAATCGAATCTAGAAATACTGGCAGCTAACGTTAAAAATGGCGCCTACCTCGCGCGAATGGCCGGTTGTATAGCGTGTCATACCGACCCAGATTCAGAAGGAGGGCCGCTGGCAGGTGGACCAATTCTTGAATCAGATTTTGGCAGCTTTGCCGCTCCAAATATTACGCAGGATGTGGAACATGGCATAGGGAACTGGACCATCGAACAGTTTGATATTGCCGTGCGGCAGGGAATCTCGCCAAGCGGGGAGCCATACTACCCAGCGTTTCCATACGAGTTTTATAGTGCATTTACAGATCAAGATATAGCTGATTTGTGGGGAGCGTTTAAGACAGTTCCGGCAAGCAACAGACCAGATCCTAAGCAGGAAATACCATTTCCGTTTAATATCCGAAGCGGCATAAAAGCCTGGCGTACTGTTTTCGCTCAACCAGTTAAGTATGAGTATGAAGGCGATAAAATGGAAAGCTACAATCGTGGGAAGTTTATAATGGAGGGCCCTGCGCATTGTGCGGCATGTCATACACCTCGGAATTTTGCAGGCGCATTACAAATTGAACAATCGCTACATGGAAGCGATAATTTACCCGGTGATGAGTTCGCTCCACCCATTGATGCAGTTTCGCTATTAAACATTGGTTGGACACAGGATGATTTAGCCTATGCTTTGCAAACTGGAACGACGCCTGAGGGTGACGCATTGGGAGGAAGTATGGGCGAAGTGATCATGGGTGGAACTCGATACCTGAGTTGGTCGGACTTAATGGCAATATCAGAATATCTGTTAACCGAAAAATAACTTACTGAGGAACCCGCCAGAAATGGCGGGATAAAATGATGAATGAAGAAGCATTCGAACTTAGTTGTCGTATAAAGCTAGAAAAAAAGGTTACCGATTCATCTAGCGAGCAACTCGCAGAGTATCTTTTACTCAGTAACATAACTAAATTCAGTATCAAAAATTCTATATTAACGCTCAAATACAGTGTGACTGATATTCGATGGCCAGAGATTGAGGAAAGTTTAAAAGACTCAGGCATCGACTTAGATAGGTTCTGGCAAAACAGGTTGAGAAGCAAATGGTATTCCTATATCGATGAAAATGCCTACTCAAACGCTACATTAAAAAATCCTCATTGCTGCAACAAGCCTCCTATCATCCCTAAGAAGCGGTAGTACGTTAACTGGACTTTGGTAGCGTCAAACGTACTAGTAGCCCTTCATTATTGCTTAGTTTAATCGTACCTTCGTGAAGATTAATGATCGCTTCGACCAGACTTAATCCCAGGCCAAATCCAGAAGTGTCTCTTGCACTGTCCTCTCTGTAGAAACGCTCAAAAACACGCGTCATTTCTTTTTCTGGAACGCCAGGTCCGGAATCCTGAATAGAAAGTTTGTAGTCTCGGTTATCGATCAACGCACCGGTTATCGAAACTGCGCCTCTTTCAGGTGTGAATTTAAGCGCGTTGTCCATAAGGTTTGCCAGAGCTTGAGACAATAGGTTTTTATTAGCTCTGATTTTTCCTGACTCAGCGTCCAAGTGAAGGGATATCTTCTTATCTTCAAAAGCCGGCCGGTACATTTCTACAACATCATTCGCTATGGTTAACATATCTATTGTTTCGAAGTTTTCTTTTTTCTTGGATTCGATACGCGCTATTCCAAGTAAGCTTTTAATCATAGCAAGTAGCCGATCAACTTCATTAATTCCTTCATCTAAGAAAGGTGAATTCAATTCCGAGCTTGCGAGTTCGAGTTGAGCCCGTAATCGGGCAAGAGGCGATTTTAAATCGTGTGCAATATTGTCAGACACATGCCTGACTTTAGCAATTAGGTCATTTATTTCATCTAGCATAGAGTTAATAACAGATGCCATTTGGTCATAATCATCAAACCGATCAGTTGTATTTTTGTATGGAACACGATGATTCAAATTTCCTTGCATGATCGTTTTGCAGGCAAGATTGATTTCATGAATGCGCCGAAGGCTCCGTTGTGTCAAAAGAAGCGCACCGGCAAACGCAATTAGCAAGGTTATTGATAAACCAAATAGCAGACTCTGCCAAAGACTGGTTTGCAACTGATCTAAATAGTCAATATTTTGTGAAATTGAAATTATCTGTCCGCTGGGAAGTGTTACTTCTCTGGTAAACTGCAAATTTCCCTGATTACTTGTGAGTGCTTGATTGTCATCAATCATGTGATTGGGTGGATTAGCAACACCCATTGCGCTGTGCAACGATTTCATTGCGGGTGAGTTATGCATAGCCATCATATTCATACCGTTCGTTTCAAATGTCATTGAATTTGTACGAGACATGAAGTTAAACGCTTCAACAAGTTCCTCAACACTAACATCAGGTTGCTTTACGGCTTGCGCTAGAATTTGCTCTGTTTGTTCATCTAGGTTCTTATCAATACTTTGCCAGATTGTATTTTCCAACTTAAAGTACACGAGAATAAGCACAACGGAGGTTGCTAACCAAATCGTAAAGCCGGTGAGTAATGCAAACCGAAAGCTTGAACTTCTCAGTAAATTAATTGTGGCTTTCAAAGACATACCCAGAACCTCTCACTGTTCGAATTAAGCTTGGTTTACCACTAGTGTCAAGCTTCTGCCTTAGACGGCTGATATGGACATCGACTACGTTCGTCTGTGGGTCAAAATGGTAGTCCCATACATTTTCTAGCAACATGGTTCTGCTTACCAGTTGGCCTTCATGGCGCATTAAATACTCCAACAGTCGTAACTCCCTTGACTGGAATGCAACCTCGCGTTCATTTACCCAGACTTTCTGCATTCTCAGGTCCAAACGGACGTTGGCAATTTCAATAAGCGCTAATTCCGCGGTTTTTGACGTTTCTCTTCTGAGAAGCACTTCTACTCGGGCGAGCAGTTCTTTGAAAGCAAATGGTTTAGTGAGGTAATCATCTGCGCCTGCGGCAAGGCCCTCAACTCGCTGATCCACTTCATCCAACGCGCTGAGAATGAGTACGGGTACCTTGTTTGAGGACGCACGCAGTGTTCTCAAAATAGTCATGCCATCGATGTTAGGCAGCATTCTATCCAATACTAATAGATCGTAGTGTTCAGATGCCGCTAAAAATAATGCTTCTTTGCCATCATGACAGGTGTCTGTAGTGAAACCGGCTTCTTCCAGACCTTTGGTTATGAAACTGGCTAATGTCAGATCATCTTCTATAACCAAAATTTTCATAGTAAAACCTCATATTCAAGAACCTAAGTATAACCTATCTGTAAGAGCTGAAGATTACCGATTGTTAATGTTTCGGTAATCAAGGGGACATGCGGCTTGGTTAATAATAGGATCCATCAACCAACGAGAGGGCAATCTCATGAACGGTAAACGAGTAATAATAAAAACGCTTCTGTCAGCCAGTGTGGCACTAGCAGGATTTGCAGTAGCACACGGTGGCTCCGTTGAAACATCGGCTTACCAGGGGAATATGGGCCGTATGGGGCATATGGGCAGCATGATGGGAATGAATTTTAATCAGCCTATGTTTGATCTTGAGCAATTAACGGTGGATTTGGAATTAACCAATGAACAAGTTGCGATCCTATCCCAATTGGAAGCATCGCATATTCAGATGCAAGTGGTGATGCAATCCCAGCAATTGGAAGGTAAAAATTCGTTTGGACACATGAGGATGATGTCCATGATGGATGAGAATTATGAACTCATGGGTACTCATCTTAATCTGTATGAGCAGTTTGAAACTACATTAACGGATGAACAGGCAGATTTGTGGAACTCAAAGAATGAGTTTTGTCACTAGTGTGATAACGGTTAGAGGAGTAAAGGCATGAAAACATATTTATTAGTAATGGCAGCTTTTCTCTCGCCAATAGCAAGTGCGGACTGGGGTGGAATGGGCTACGGGCATATGTACTCTGGGGGTATGTTTATGGGTATGGGACTGTTTTGGATTGTATTGGTTGCATTGGGTGTATGGGTATTTAGCATGGTCAACAACAAGCGAACAGGAAAACTGGACGAAGATAGTGCTGTGAGTATTATTAAGCGCCGATATGCCAGTGGTGAAATATCTGAATCTGAAATGAAATCAATGATTGAAAACGTCAAATAAGGAAATTCCGATCCAAATATTATTGGATCGGAAACTTTTAATAGGATTAACAATCTATGCTGTTAACCTCGGTCGATGAAAATACCAGGATATTAAAACGGTACGTAATCTATCCCTCTGTCGCGTATGCAATACTTGTATCAACGACAGTCACCCTAAGCTACTACGGTTTGCTGGTTCTTTTGATGGGAGGTACACGAATGGCGAACGCTCAGTTCGCTACCTATGGACCCTGGATGACAGTACTTCTATTAGGATTTACTACCCAAATGACTCTGTTTCTCTATCAAAGGAGATACTCCCGGTTTTTAAACACCGCGTGCGACGATCAAACCCGTCAAATGGCCGCTTCGGGTGGTGTAACCGGAACTGCGATGCTGGCGTGTTGCGCCCATCACTTATTTGAGATTCTACCATTTTTAGGGCTCGGTGCCTTTGGGCTTTTTTTTGGAAAGTATCAAGTGCAATTTATCGAGTTGGGCATCGCCAGTAATCTCATTGGATCGCTATTCATGCTATCAACAATTCAAAAACACGGTTTATATCTAAACAGTGATAATGTTGACTTTAGCTCGTTGTCATTTCAAAAATTAATGGTTATAGCTATCTACCTTTCCATAGCCTACTTAATCTTTTCTTTACTGCGGAGTATCAACTGATGCGTAACCCTCTATTTCTTATTTTTACTTTAATCCTTTCGGTTAGCGCCTTTAGCATAGAAGGGGCACTAATCAGTACTGGAAACTTAGGGGCCGATAATGCTTTGGTAGAGATTGAGCCAAAGTCGTTTGAGAACGGGAAGTTAGTTTTTACCATGTATGTTAATACGCATACTGTTAGCTTTGAATTCTTTAATCTAAAAGAGTCGACGACACTCTATATAAATGGCAAAGAGATCAAGCCAATAAGTGTTCCAGATCTATACAGTCATCACAATGAAGGCGAATTAGTTTTTAATGTGCCGGGGAAAATAGGATCAAATGTGAAAATAGTAATTGCTGATATGGCTGGGGAATCCAGCCGTGAATTCATTTGGGAAGGGCTCTAATTACCTGGCTAAATCTAACTAGCTTCCTTGAATGATCAGTTTTTATTTACAAAAAAATGACAATAACTCCGGTTAAAAAGTTTGACCTTCTAGTCACTCGAAGCACTAGAATTTGTCAGCAGTAAACGAGAGGTACTTATATGAACGTTGCGACGATAGAAATCGAATGCTGTTGTAACTGCTGGGCATAAAAATTTATTGAAGCTTTCAAAAACTCTGGAACTGATGAACTCAGTGAAGTTGCATTTGATGAGCGCCAAGCCGTTTATAGGACAGTTCTAACGCCGTCAAAAATTGTAGGCGTTGCAAAAGCTGCGGGTTTTTCTGCGCGTGTACTTAGTTATGAAAAGGAGTGTTAATATGAACAGTAAACCCTTAGATCTTGTTATTGAAGGTGCTGGGTGTGCAAGTTGCGTCGGAAAGATTGAATCCGCACTAAATAGTGTTGAAGGCGTTCATAAAGCTGAAATGAATTTTGCTCAGAGAACCGTTCAGGTATCTGGTGATGCGAACGCTGAAGACCTGATAAAAGCCGTCGAAAATGCAGGATATAATGCTAAGCCGATGAAAGCAGAAGATGACGCGGAATTTTTGAACGAGAAAGAAGAGGCCGATCTCGCACATCAGAAGAAGTTATTCCGCCAAATGGCGATAGCCCTCACATTGGGTGTTCCGTTGATGGTTTATTCATTAGTCGTTGGGGAAATGAACGTATCAACGACCAGTGAACAAGTTGTCTGGGGGGTTGTGGGTTTGGCGACCTTGGCCGTTATGTTAACGTCAGGCCGCCATTTTTATGTCGGTGCTTGGCGATCGTTTTTAAATCATTCGGCAAATATGGATACGTTAATCGCATTGGGAACAGGTACCGCTTGGGTGTACTCAATGGTGATCGTTTTTGCGCCATTCCTGGTTCCTGAAATGGCCCGTCATGTATATTTTGAGGCGACGGCCATGATCATTGGATTGATTAATCTGGGTCTGGCACTCGAGGTCAAAGCTCGAGGGAAAACATCTCAGGCTATTAAACGTTTAATCGGTTTACAACCCAAGAAAGCCGTAGTTATTCGGGACGGTAAAGATGTTGATATCAATATAGAGCAAGTTCTTTTAGGTGACATTGTTCGCTTGAAACCAGGTGATAAAGTTGCTGTTGATGGAGAAGTGGTCGATGGAAAAACTACTGTGGATGAGAGCATGCTCACTGGTGAACCCGTACCTGTTAAAAAACAGCCAGGAGATGAGGTAGCCGCCGGATCCATAAATAAATCGGGTTCAATTCTATTCAAAGCAACGCGGGTAGGATCTGAAACAGCACTCGCTCAGATTATTGAGATGGTTAAGCGGGCACAGAATTCAAAACCTCCAATTGGCCGCTTGGCTGACGTCATATCAGCGTATTTCGTGCCAGTTATCATGATTATTTCAGTAGTAAGTGCATTGGTATGGCTGAACTTTGGGCCAGCCCCCGCGATTGCCTATGCGCTAGTGAGTGCGACTACGGTTCTGATAATAGCATGTCCTTGTGCACTTGGTTTGGCTACCCCAATGTCTGTTATGGTTGGCGTCGGTAAAGCAGCAGAATCCGGTGTTTTGATTCGAAATGGTGAAGCCCTGCAAACAGCCTCAAAAATCACAGCAATGATCCTTGATAAGACCGGAACAATTACAGAAGGTCAGCCCGCGTTAACTGATTTACAAATTGTCGAAAACTATAGCAGAGCCGACGTACTTTCTTTATTAGGAAGCATTGAGCAAGCTTCAGAACACCCTTTAGCTGAAGCCATTGTTGAAGCAGCTAAAGCCGAAAATATTGAACTGTCTTCGGTATCGGAGTTCATGGCTCTATCTGGGAAAGGGGTAACCGGAATCGTCGATGGGCAGAAACTTGCTTTTGGCAATCAAAAGCTGATGGACGAATTTAATCTCGATAACACTCTTTTTATGTCTCAATCAGACCGTCTTGCTGAAGATGCAAAAACCCCCATGTTCTTCGCCATTGACCAACGCGTGGTTGCATTGGCTGCAGTTTCAGACCCAATAAAACTTGACTCAAAAGCAGCAATAGAACGCCTCATTCAGCAGGGTACTCGTGTCGTAATGTTAACGGGTGACAATAAGAAGACGGCAGATGCCGTTGCGAAGAAAATCGGGATAAAGGAAGTTTTCTCTGAAGTGATGCCAGAAGAAAAAGCAGATAAAGTGAAACAACTACAAGTTGAAGGTGAAATTGTTGGTATGACAGGCGATGGTATTAATGATGCGCCAGCGTTGGCGCTTGCCGACGTAGGGTTTGCCATAGGCACTGGTACCGACGTTGCAATGGAAAGCGCAGATGTAACGTTAATGCGCGGTTCGCTGCACGGTTTGGCAGATGCTATTGCGGTAAGTAAAGCCACGCTCGCAAATATAAAACAAAACTTATTTGGTGCTTTTATTTATAACGTTGCTGGTGTTCCAATTGCAGCAGGTCTTCTGTATCCGATATTTGGACTGTTACTCAGCCCTGTAATTGCTGGTGCTGCAATGGCATTTTCATCAGTTACGGTCGTAACCAATGCCAATCGACTTCGACTATTTAAACCTGGCCAGCATTAGAGGAGCGTCATTATGTTATTGATAAATATTCTTGGATTCATGCTTATTGGTCTAATTGCATGGTGGTTCTGGTTTTATACCAAAAAAGAAGGCGTTAAAGCAGGGAATCAGACTTTGCCCATTGTAGTAAGAGATGGAATTTACGAGCCTTCCAGAATCGAAGCTAAACCGGGCAGTTCAATTGAGCTGGAATTTTTAAGGAAGGATGCATCGCCATGTGCAGAAACTGTGCAGTTTCCCGGTTTAGAGGTTTCTGAAGTTTTACCGTTGAATAAACGGAAACTGATAAAACTGAGCGACCTCAAGGAAGGTGTATATGAGTTTCATTGCCAAATGCAAATGTACAAGGGTGTCTTAGAGGTGAAATCATAGTCTGGATATCGAATTCAGTACTGAAAAGACAATCGAGCGCGATCATTGTTGAATATGTGAGAGGTGACTATATGAATCTTCGAAATGAAGACACTTCCTTCAGGAGTGAATCTGTAATTAGGCATCTATTTGTTGTCAGAAATTTTTCTATCGATACCGATCATGCTATCAAAGACATTGAAAATCGGCACGGTGTGGACTTTGTGAAATTAGAGTTTTGTAATAAATCTTCAAGACTAACCGTGGGATATGATGCTTTGCATCTTTCTATAGATGACATATTAGATGTTCTTCAAGAGAATCACATATTATTAATTGGAAATCGG
The DNA here is from genome assembly GCF_046710285.1 of Reinekea sp. Classification (GTDB taxonomy): domain Bacteria; phylum Pseudomonadota; class Gammaproteobacteria; order Pseudomonadales; family Natronospirillaceae; genus Reinekea. The sequence continues at coordinate 89,502 of NZ_JBKEGY010000007.1, read as the reverse complement.
TTGAAACGATGGACGATTGGTTGGTACCGATTTGTTGATGATAATATTAAGTGCAATGCCGCGCGAGAACCTTGGAAATGTCATTGATTGATTTGGAGTTAGTAGTGTTGCCGTAAACAATGTATTTCTGAGATTATTAAGGCGCATATTTCCTTACTATATCTTTAACTAATACTGTATGTTTTTGGACAGTTTAGTTTGACCAGAATCAAGATGGGAGTTTTTCTTGACCGGACAATGGTCTCTTAATTTATGAAGGAGACGAAAATGACAGTACCATCTATTCTAAATAATCATTCTTTGGTTGGCATTAAAACTTACAGTATTTCTTATCGGTTCCTGCATTGGACGATGGGGGTTGGATTTACCTTGTTACTTGTTGCTGGCCAGCAATTTAACTTTGACTTAACTGAGAGCTATAAAGCTTCGGGGCTCATGTATCATTCAACAATCGGAACTATTGTTTTGATCTCGGCAGTCTTATTGATACACAAACGGTTCATTCGAAGCGATATACGCCCTGATTCCGGTTTGACAGGTAAAAAGCTGATTATGATAAAAATGGCACAACTCTCTATGTATATGCTTGCTATTGTTATTCCAATAACAGGACTAATAACGGCGTTCTATTCGAGTGATGGAGCTAAGTTATTTGGTTTGTGGAATATTGGACAATATGTCGATGAGCAAACGTTGTTTGATTCAGGCCGTCTTGTTCATGAGATTGGGACCTTTATCGCGATCGCACTAGTGACTTCGCATATAGTGGCAGCGTTTTATCACCATTTTATACTTAGGGACTCAGTGTTAAGTTCAATGATTGGTAAAAAATGGTTACGTAGCAGTAAAACAAGTGTTAAAATTTGACTGAATAATAGTCAAATATAATTTGATCTTCACCTAATAAGATAACTTATGAAAATCAGTGTTCTGCTCATAGTCGCGATGCTTCTATTTTCTAGCCTTCAAGGGCTAGCGAATCCGTCGTATGCGAATGAACATTGTGATTCTATGGAGTCTCCAGATCTGTCAATGAGTCATGGCGAGTTCATGCTTGAATGCGAGGCTAGTAACACTGAATGTCAGATGAACTCATTGAACTGTAACTCACAAAGCCCTTTTGCGACTATTCAAAATATAAATTTCCTAACTGGTCGCGGGAAATCGCTAAATCAATGGAAGTATGTGTTTCGTATCGACAATTCAACTACCCCTCCTGATCTAACTCCTCCGATTATCTAATCCTCTTATATAAGTTTTCTTAAGTTTTTTTAAAGAGGAATACCACGTGTATATACGTAAAATTTTAGCTGCGCTATTAGTAGCAATTAGTCCGTGGCTGTGGGCAGATGACCTGACGCCAGAGCAAAAGCATCTAATCGACCAGCAAGTAGATCAGAGACTTGAACAATTTCTCAAGAGTGATGAATTTCAAAATGCAGTTAACGAAGGCATATTGGATTTCATCGCAGAACAAAACCAACAGCGAGCTCAGGAAGATGCTACTTCTAAAGCTGAACGTTCAAAAGTAATTTTGCCAATAACCGACGAAGACTATATCTATGGTGATAAAAACGCCCGGTTTACCTTAATTGAGTACTCTGATTATGAGTGCCCATATTGCAAAAAATTTCATAAGACAGCTGAAGAATTTGTAGGCCAGAATTCCGATGTGAACTGGGTTTACAGGCACTTCCCTCTGGATTTTCATAATCCCCTGGCTCAAAAAGAAGCCGAGGCTGCTGAGTGTGCTGGTGATATTGCGGGCAATGAAGGCTTCTGGGCCTACTCAGAAGAAATCTTTAAACGCACTCGTTCAAACGGGAATGGCTTTCCAATAAAGAATCTCATTCCGTTAGCGAAAGAGCTGGGCATTAACGAAAAGCAATTTAGTGAGTGCATTAATTCAGAGCGATTTAAGAACAAGGTTCTAGATCAATACAAACAAGGCCAGCAAGCTGGAGTCTCGGGCACTCCTGGAAATTTCTTAGTCGATACCAAGTCAGGAAATATAATTCCTTTAAGTGGTGCGCAGCCCCTTTCAGCCTTAAATAATGCCCTTGAACAGTTACGGGAAAACTAATAGATGAAAAATATTTTAAGCAAAATATCTGGAAAATCGATTATGTGGCTTTGTATTGCCGCATGTGCTTTACCATTCGTATTTATCATGATCATAGGCGGTCAAGCCGGTTTGAGTTGGCTCGGTCTGCTTGCTTGTGTGGGAATGCATTTGGTGATGATGAAAATGATGCCTGGACACAAGTCTTGTCATGGTGCTGAAGCGTCTTCAAACTCAAAGAAACCGGAAGAAAAATTAGCTTTGCCAAGTAAATCTTCCGCAGAAATGGAAGCCTAATTGGTGAGGTCAACCATAATTGGAGTTATCCTTTTTCTGCTATCTGTTAATACTGCACTTGCAGTAGAAGGCGATTGGGTTGAAAACGGACCAGTACAAGCCCGTTTAATCAGCCCGTTGTTGCAGTTGCCTATTGAACCAGAAATACCATTAGCTCTTGAGCTGAAGATTGAAAAAGGCTGGAAAACCTATTGGAAAGTACCGGGCGCTGCAGGTGCAGCTCCCAAGGTTGTTCCAATAAGTGAAGAGCTTAGTCCGGAAGTGAAGTGGTACTGGCCTGCGCCAGAATCATTTACATTATTAGGTTTACAATCTTACGGCTATGAAAACCATGTTATCATACCTTTTGATCTCACTCGAGTAGCATCAACGCGATCAAATTCCATTGACGTTAAAACAACGGTCTATGTCTGTAATGAGATTTGCTTACCACTCACCTTGCCTTTGACTGTAACGTTTAACTCTATTGGTAGCGACTTAATCGATTGGGAAACATCGAGACTCTACAACGAATTTAAAAGTTTGGAACCGAAAGAGAGTTTTTCAGGGACTGTAAGTGCGTTATCAGATGCCAATACTGTATATCTTGATATCTCGTTACCCCAGCCCGGAAAGGAAAATGATGCTTTTATTGAAAACCTGTATGTCTATGAATGGCCTGCACCAACCATAGTTGTTTCTGGCTCTCGAGTTCAGTTCTGGTGGTCACGGCCTTCCGAATTACCAGAGCTGGAAATAAAAACATCACTAAAATTTACTTACAAAGATTCACTTCAGGCATTTAGTATCGAGACTCCCTTCATCGAAGGATTAGTTCCGGAACTTCCAGACTATCTCGTTGAATCAAATGTCAATGTAACATCGTTGTGGGTGATTCTAGCGTTTGCATTAGTGGGTGGATTCATCCTAAACGCAATGCCTTGTGTTCTACCGGTGCTGTCCATAAAATTCATGTCATGGATAGAGTTGCGTCAAACTCGACCTGCTGAAATCAGGAAGCATGGAATCGCGACATCGATGGGCATTATCAGTTTCTTTTGGATAATTGCTGGCGGTCTGACACTGTTAAAACTCAGCGGTGCCTATGTAGGCTGGGGAATCCAGTTTCAGAACCCATGGTTTCTATTATTTCTCGTTGTACTAATGGCTGTATTTTTAGCAAATTTGCTAGGTCGATTTGAGATTCAATTACCGGATATTATTCAGGGTCGACTTACATCTGTTGGTACACAACGCAAAGGATTGTTAAAGAGCTACCTGCAAGGTGGTACGGCCACTTTAATGGCGACGCCTTGTTCAGCACCTTTCCTGGGAACAGCCGTTTCGTTTGCTCTGACTCAGTCTGTTACCGATCTTTGGCTAATATTTACCGTATTGGGCGTAGGTCTTTCGTTGCCTTACTGGACTGTTGTTTTCTGGCCTAGCGCCATATACATGCTACCCAAGCCAGGAAAATGGATGTTAGTTGTTAAAAAGTTTATGGCTGCAGGTCTTGGGCTCACACTTGTTTGGTTAGTGTATTTGTTAAGTGATCATCTCAATAGTGGCGGATTATCACTAATCATATTGACGATCTCTATCTGGATTGCCAGTCTGTTTAAGTTCAAGAAAACACGTACAGTCTGGTTGAGTTTGTTGGTTTTTCTTACCTCACTCATGGGCAGCCTGTTTGCGTTCCAACAAATATCAACTCCTGGCACAAGCTCCGTACGTTGGGAGGCTTATTCGCAAGACCAATTAACACAGCATCTTTCAAAACAGCACACGGTGCTTGTTGATGTGACAGCAGAATGGTGCATAACCTGCAAATTCAATGAAGCTACAGTGCTGGGCACTAAAAAAATACAAAGGTACTTTAAAGAAAAGGATGTCGTCCGCATGAGGGCAGATTGGACACATCCTGACACTCGAATTGAAGCTTTACTTTCGACATATGATCGGTCTGCAATTCCATTCAATTTGGTACTGGGTCCTGGAGAACCAAATGGAATACTTCTGCCAGAATTGCTAACCGTTCGGGATGTTAAAGAAGCGATCGAACACGTTCAACAGGGGAATTAATATGAACATCAAAATATTCTTTTTAACTGGGATCATTTTATTCAGTACGACATCTTACGCAGACCATGATAAAGGCCATGTAGACGTCGTAGTAGATACACTGACGCCAAGAGCTGCTGCAGGCCAAGTTAAATTCAATGAGAACTGCGCGGCCTGCCATGGTTTTAATGGGCAAGGTACGAAAATTGGTCCACCTTTAATTCACGACATCTACAACCCAGGGCACCATGATAATGGCTCATTTACACGTGCAGTTTTGAAAGGTGTACAACAGCATCACTGGCAATATGGGAATATGCCACCCCAGCCACAGGTGGGTTTTAGCGAAATGGCGAACATCATGGCTTTTGTACGTGAAGTTCAAGAACAAAATGGTATTTATCGGAAAGAGCATAAAATGTAATGAGCATTCCAAGACGAGAATTGTTTAAAAGTATAGGATTTTTGGGATTGGCTGCGCAGCTTTCACCCTGGGCCTTTTCAAAGGTAAGCCCAAAAAATTTAGATTTGGTTGCTAAGGCTGAACAAATGACTTGGTTTTCTGATGGAAACGAAACGGAAGTCTGGGGTTACAGCAAATCTGTAATCGAGTTGAATCAGTATGTAAATACAGTTATTACGTTTACGAATAACCTACCAGAACCAACCAGTGTTCATTGGCATGGCATTGCAGTTGAAAATTCAATGGACGGTGTAAGCGGATTGACTCAGGAGCCAGTTGAACCAGGTGAAAAGTTTGAGTACAAGATTACTCCGAAAGATGCTGGTACCTATTGGGCGCATGCGCATCATGATACTTATCGGCAGTTAGCATTGGGCTTGTACACGCCCATTATCGTTCATGAGGCTATCTCTTACCATGTAGAGCATGATTTACTTTTTGTTGCTGACGACTGGCTATTGAATCGTAGTGAACAGATAGATTCTGAATCATTTGAAGATGCCCATGCTTGGTCGCATGGAGGTAGGATGGGTAACATGTTAACTATCAATCGTAGCCGGAATCCGGAGTTGATAGTATCCGCTGGAAGTCGAGTGCGGCTTAGGGTGTTGAATGCTGCCAACAGTCGAATTATGAGTTTTTCATTTCCGGATCTTACTGCGCATATTGTTGCCAAAGATGGGCAACCATTAGAACAACCCATGAAAATGAGCGACATGCTTCTTCTTGCACCCGCAGAGCGATACGACTTAGTAATAGACATACCAAGCGACTGGATTGGAAGTTATCCTATTTATGAGAGCAGCGGTAAAAAACCATTTTTGGCGGCTACTTGGAATGTGTCAGATGAAGAAATATACGAACGTAAGTTAGGTAGCGTCCTGCCATTGCCACGAAACCCGCTCCCACTGTTGCTAGAGGAAAACGATCATAGTGTTACGCTTAAAATGGAGGGTGGCGCGATGGGTAACCTGAAAGCGGCTTATTATCAGGGCGAAAAACTTAGCGTTAACCAACTGACTAAACAGCGCCAATTTTGGACATTTAATGGTATAGCTAACCTACCAGAGCAGCCACTGCTGCAAGTGAAAGTAGGCGATACTGTTGAGATAACCTTAGACAATACGACACCATGGCCGCATGCAATGCATTTACACGGTCATCATTTTTTTGCGAAGAGCTCACAACTGAAATCAGAAATATGGCAGGACACCATCTTAGTAGAACGACAAGAAGCGGAATCAATTCGTTTTGTAGCGACCTCACCTGGTAAGTGGTTGTTGCATTGTCACATGATAGAACATCAGGTATCAGGGATGGTTACGTATGTGGAAGTTCTAGAATGAATTGGTCCAGCTTTCAAGTGATGGGCATGTCACTGTTAATTAGCAGTTGCAGTGCAATATCAACGATTTCCAGCGAAGAGCGTCTGGCGGTGCTTGATAGGGGAAAACAAGTCTTTGATACATACTGCGCATCTTGTCATGGCTTAGCCTTAAGAGGAACAGAAATCGGACCACCACTGATTTGGGACTTGTACGTTTCTGGTCATCACAGCGATCGACAATTTAAGAAAGCAATTGTACAGGGCGTTAAACAGCATCATTGGCGTTTCGGAGATATGCCTTCATTTAAATTGAAAGACGAAGAAGTGGCAGATGTTGTCGTATACGTCAGACAAACCCTTCGTGACTACGGGATCCGATAACGTCATGTCTGAGTCATTTAAACTCCCTTTTAATCTAACTTGGCGAACAGTTCTAATTTTAACGATTGCTTCATTTTTTCTGAATTTCTTTTGGGAAATGTGGCAAATGCCATTCTTCACATTTAACGGTGAGGATGACTACTGGAGAATGAATTGGGTGTGTACAAAAGCAAGTATTGGCGATGCAGTCATTTCATTGATTTCATTTTTAGTGACAGCGTGGGTCTCTAAAGATGTAAGTTGGTATCGGCCCCCCAATATGAATTTCATAACTATCTATTTATTGGTGGGAATTGGAATAACAGTTGTCTTAGAGTGGATAAATACTGCCGTACTTTTTAACTGGGAATATAAAGATACTATGCCTGTTGTCCCGGTTCTGGGAACGGGACTAACCCCAATATTACAATGGATTATTATTCCTTTGTTAATACTGTTTATTTTAAATCGATTAACGATTCATGAATTTGATAAGGATGAAATATGAGGGTTATATTGCTGCTATTAGCATTGATTACGGTTGCTTGTTCTGACAATGGAAAGTCTATTGAAAATGGACCAAGCGACGAAAGTAAGCTCACTGTCGCTAATGTAGATTTGACACCAAAAAAAGGTACCGGCCGTTGGTACACTAGTTTGCAGTTAGAAGAAGGAAATAAAATTTATAGTGAGAATTGTGCTTCTTGTCATGGCAAAGCCGCTGCTTCAGTCGAAGAGTGGCGCAAGCCAGACAGTAACGGTAATTATCCACCGCCTCCTTTAAATGGTAGAGCTCACGCTTGGCACCACCCTTTGAGTATTATGGACAAAGTAATAAGTGAGGGAGGAGAACCACTTGGCGGAGTAATGCCTGCTTGGGGATCTGTTTTGTCAGAAGGCCAGAGGCTAAAAGCAGTAGCCAGCTTTCAACAGTATTGGGATGATGAAACATACGGTCGCTGGATGGAAAGAGAAGAGTCGAGTAGAGAATAGTTGGTGAATTTTTAATGATAGGAAGGTGCGGGTCGCACGAGTGGGCGGCTTGTGGCTTAGGCTTGGCCGCAATCCTATTTAAAGCAGTCGGTCCAATATTATTGAAGAAAAGAATTATTGTGGATCCAAAAAGGCGAGAACGTTGGGAGCAAGTATGAATCCAAAACGTAAACAAAGGCTGATTCTTATTTTATTAGGTGACCTAGCTGTGTCACATTTCAGTCTTAGCTTTGTGAGGTCTTCTTGAAGTGTTTGTAAATCTTTAATGCGAGACTCCACGTCCAATAGGTGATTGTCAATTATCTCATTTACCTCTTCACAAGGAGCACATGATAAGTGCTGCAATGAAATTAGGTGCTTAGTTTCGCTAAGTGTCAGGTCTATCGCTCGGCAATTCTTTATAAATGCCAGTTTATCTAGAACCTCGAAATCATATATCCGGAAGTTTCCTTCAGTACGCTCAGGTTGGGATATTAGGCCCTCCTTCTCATAGTAACGAATGGCCTGGACTGTACAGCCACTGAGTTTTGCTAACTTGCCTATTTTCATTAAACTCACCTTGACTCTATAGTTAGAATAGAGTTTACACTCTCCTTCTAACATGTAAACCAGAGGTACTAAAATATGGCTAACGACTCTAATAGTTGCGGTTGCAACGGCAGGCAAGACGCGTCAAATGGGCGGCCATCGCAAACTGAACGTGACACTCAAGCTGCGATGAACCATCTGAGCGTGTTTAATGTCCCTCAGATGGATTGCCCATCCGAAGAGAATTTGATTCGCACCGCATTTGCTGGCTACGATGAATCTTTTATTTTCGACTTCGACCTGATTGCTCGTAAAGTGAGCATCTATCATTCTGATATGGCGGATAAAGTGGAAAAAACCATGAAGTCTGTTGGGCTTGGAGCAACGCTGGTCTCCTTTGAGGAAGTAGATCAAAATGCCATTCAGTCAGCTGTAGCAGCCTCGTCAGGTAATGAAGCACGAGAAGCACAGGTATTACGATGGCTTCTAGCCATTAATGGCATCATGTTTCTACTTGAGCTGGGCGTCGGTATTGTTGCGCAATCTACCGGGCTTATCGCGGATTCACTTGATATGTTCGCCGATGCGATGGTTTACGGAGTGTCATTATACGCGGTGGGCAAGGCCGCAAGGTTCAAACTGAATGCAGCTCACTTTTCTGGTTGGTTACAGTTCGTACTTGCATTGGGTGTTCTATTAGAAGTTATCAGGCGCTTTTTTTATGGGAGCGAACCAGTGTCAGCGCTCATGATGGGCTTTGGCACAGTGGCCCTGATAGCGAACGTCCTTTGTCTTTTATTGATCTTCAAGTCACGAAACCAGGGCTCCCACATGAAAGCGAGCTGGATATTCTCAGCTAATGACGTAATTGCCAATGTAGGCGTCATTACTGCGGGACTATTGGTGTCAGTGACAGGTTCTCAATACCCTGATTTAGTGATCGGGCTGCTGATTGCGGGTCTCGTCATGTGGGGAGCGGTTCGCATTTTGCGGCTGAAATAAACACGATATGATCAATTCGACAATTTATGACCCATAATAAACTAATATTCTTGTTTATTAGTGGCTTACTCAGCGCATGTGCAAGCAATAATCGGTCAAACTATGTTACTTCTATCGGCACCGAGGATCTCACCCCAAAAAAACCAGTCAACGTAATTATTTATCAAGAAAGAAATTTGGAAGCGCGAGAAAACAAAGAAGTTTTTAATCAAGCAGCCAATGAAATATTAAGCGCTCATGTGTGTTGCCAGAAGCCCAAGCCATATACGAGGAAATGGAAGACTTCAGCATAGGGTTCATAAAAAACCTTGAGTCTGTGGTCTGTAAGAATTAACAAGACAAGGTTGCATCGCCACTTCGTGGCTGGACTGCTTCGCAGCCGAAACTTTTTGGGTTATTCACTAGGGAGATAGGTAAATGGACTGCTTGAAAACATAGAAGGCTACTTTGTATTGGGCGACAACCCAAGCAACAGCACCGATAGCCGAGAATTTGGTGTGGTGCCTCATGACCAGATAGTCGGCTTAGTTGTACAAGTCTTTTCCTTTTAAGTGGCTTAAAAGGATACCCACTTTAGATCGCTGTTCGAGGTGACAACCATAGCTACATTTGAACGTCGGTCTAACATGTGTGTCCAGATAAGTTAGTTGCTACTTGTTCCGGCACACGATGGCCACCTTAATGCAGGAGAACGGCGCGGACATCCGCTTTGTCCAAGTCATGTTGGGCTATGTAAAACTGGACACGACGCAGATCTACACGCAAGTGAGCATCAAGAAGCTGAAAGAGGTGTATAACCTGAAGCATCCGGCGAAGGCGAGGCGGACAAAGACCGTTGATTGGGAAGAGAACAAATTGGGGCCAGACGCCACCGAGGTCAGCTGGTTCTCTGCTTTAGCCGGTGCGGAAAACATGGAAGATGATTAAATGGAATGTTATCGTTGTTAAACATTGTTGAACAGGTAAGGAGCCGACCTATGTTAGGTGTCCGATTGGATGAGCAGCTTGAAAGCCGTTTAGCGGCTTTGGCCGAGAAAACACATCGCTCCAAGAGCTACTTGGCCAAAGAAGCGTTAACCCGCTATATCGAAGAAGAAGAGCGCAAACAGCGCGAAAACGAACTGACGATGGCGCGTTGGGAGGAGTACCAAGAAACCGGCGAGACCGTGAGAAATGACGACATGATAGAATGGCTCGACTCTTGGGGTACGGATCAGGAGAAACCATGCCCAGTGAAATAACCTGGTTGCCTGGAGCGACCAACGACGTAAAGCGCCTAAGAGACTTCATTAAATCTGCCAACCCCCGTGCGGCACACCGTGCCGCCAAACGTATCTTAGAAGGTCTGCACATCCTGCAAGATAACCCGGAAGCAGGCGTCCCTGTAGAAAACCTTACCGACTATCGAGAACTGATGCTCAGCTTTGGCGCGGGTGATTATATCATCCGATATCGACGAGAAAACCCGAACCGAGTGGTGATCGTCCGAATTCGTCACAGCCGAGAAGACGGCTTTAAAGATTGAGAACACAAGCCCAATTTCTTTGCCTTACCGGCAGAAGATTGGGAAGGCGACGAGCCTCCGCCAGCGGTAGACGCGTTTGATGGGGTATCTGAAGAAGATGATGTCGCGATGTTAAGTTGGCCGATGCAGCAACTAACAACGGTTCATGCTGGCAAGAAGAGTCGGGCACTGAAAATCAGTAAAGTTAAAATCAAAAAAATGATTAAAAGCATTGCTCGGGATTTAGACGCAGAAGGTATCGGTGAAATACCAACAGCGATTAAATCGTTTAATAAAGCCTTACGAGACAAAGGCGTGACGGCAGAAGTGCGTCGATTAGCTAGTAACCCGAAAGTACTTGTGAGCACCGCTGTACTGTCGTTAAAAGGAGGGTCTCGCGCTATTAAGTCGGTCATGACCGGTAAATCTAATATGCGTTTTGCACCAGCCACGATGATGGGTATGATCGCCTATGTGGAATGGGAACTTAAATGCGGCAAAGCCTTGGATGGCCGAGGGGGTGATGCCACTGAGTTGGAATGCGGTGGCAAAGGTATTCGGACGGAACACAACCGTGATGCTGTTAATACATTGTATAAACGAGGCTTCAGTGGTGTTGTGGGTGGAAAGTTTAAAGAAGAAGAACATAACGACCCTCCAAACTATACCGTGTTTCATGGAGGTGGCCACGGGGCATTATTTCACTTAAGTCAGGTGGCTTATTATCAGTTGCAATACCGGGCAGGGGTTGGCAACCCGATTAAACAGATAGAGGGCAGTCGATGGGTTTATTTTTATGAAAATGAGGATGGCAAAGATGAGCAAAGCGATAAAGATGATTCTTCAAAGACAGTAATGAATGACCTTACAGCCTTTGGCTACAATCGTTGGATCGATATTGTTTTAGAAGTTGAAACGGCTTTAGGTAAAAAAGAACAATGGATTGAACTAAAATCTTATGCGGGTAAAAACGAAGATTCGAAGCGTCATTTGCCTAAGTCCAACTTAAAGGAGTGGGAGATAGCTAAGCCCAAAGTTAAAGCAGGCAGTGCAGGCATGCACAAACAGTTTTCGATAGACCGCGCAGCCGCCACCGTTGGGCATGCTTGGAGACCAATAGAAGGGAGACCGGCAGATTTTACGCGCGTTGATGTGATTAATGATCCACGTTGGCGTTTTCAAAAGTTTGCGCCACGCAAAAAAGCGCCAAGCAATAAGGGCATGGGATACAGTCTGGACATTACCAGTACCAAAAAGGGCTCAGTCCGTAGTATCTTTAAGAATAAACTCGGCAATGTCACGAGCTTCCCAGAAATGGTGAAAACCAACTGGGGTAATACCGCACCCGTGGCAGGGTCGTATCTTGAAGAAGCCAGCATGGCAACGTTATTAAAAGACTTAATTAAATATGGGTTTGGAGAAGCCGCGGATGCGGCAGCAGAGGAATATTTATGACACAACCATTGGCGGAGTTATTTCCGGAAATACAAACCGAGGCTTGGCAGAAAGAACGTGAAGAATGTTGGTTGCTTGCTTTGGAAAAAGGGGAATGGAAAAGTGAGTACCGGAAAAAAGACCTCGAAAGAATTAGGCATTATTTTTTTACTGGGGAGGTATTGGACGATCTACCAATAACAAAGTACACAGGCTATATGATTGATTTATTCCCAATCCAAACCAAAGCCGGTTACGACTATTACTACCAAACACATGAGTTCACACAAGACCAGGTTGAAGGCAATATCCGGAGTGCATTTCTTAATCAAGAATCAAAAGGTATGCGTTGGCAAGAACAAAAGGCATATTTTGACTACCATGTTGGGCAGGAATACAAACCAGAAATTACCCTTGTGACGGCTGGGAAAGAAGTTGTCATTTCACTTGACGCGATTGGCGATTTTGAATCGATGATAGCAAAATTTTCTATTTTTTTAAGAAAAGGAGTGGGGGCCGGCGCAGAAAAAATACTTTATTTTGTTCATTATTTTGAAAGCTTGGTTAATTATATTGAAAATAATAATATCGACGCGTCAAAAATTGACAGTGAAATGATGCTAAAGCTAGTTGAACGAGTAAAAAGCGGTGAAACTGGAAGCAAAAAAGAGTCGGTAATTCCCTATCAGAAAAAACTGATTGAGGCGTTGTTACCCATTATGGAACGACTTGAGCGCAGTTTAAAATGATTGAATCCTACGCTACATTTGAAATTATGTTCGACAAAGCCAGCCAACTTAAGTGGTTGGCATTAGTTGAAGGCCTAGCCCAAAACCAGCATGGCGCCTACTTGGAGGAGTTCGCAGAAGTCTTTGGTGAGGCTGCTAAAAATATCCTCGAACCCTTATTGGATATCTGGGATGAAGCCCGTGACGAAATTGATACGCGCGGCTCAACCATCTCAGAAGGCAAAGCCACTATTGAAATGAGCGGTTACCACATTTTGGAACCCAGCATAGAACCGATGACACAGTTCCTTAAAGCCTGTGGCGCGTCAGACGTTGAAGTAAACACAACGTTAGATTCCGATTACTGTTAATGCCCAAGTTAGCGAAACGATTTCTCATTATGTTTTTTTCGCTCGTTCTAGTGACGATGGTTTTGTTCGCAAGCTGGCAAAACCGCCAAGCTTGGTTCGGTTACGACCTATACCGGGTTGAATCCTATTCAATGCTGCCCACCTTAAAACCTAACGATGTCGTATTGGTTAAATTATTCCAAGAACCGGGTAAGGGTGAACTGAATCCTCAAGATATAGTGGTACTTCGCTCACCGCATGACCCAACATCAAAACTAATAAAACGCCTGGTACACATTCCAGGAGACACCGTCACCTACAGCCAAACCACAACCGAGCTAGACCCAAAATCTCGCTTACCACAAGTTATCCGTAAAACACGCACGCTTGAAAACATAGAAGGCTACTTTGTATTGGGCGACAACCCAAGCAACAGCACCGATAGCCGAGAATTTGGTGTGGTGCCTCATGACCAGATAGTCGGCTTAGTTGTACAAGTCTTTTCCTTTTAAGTGGCTTAAAAGGATACCCACTTTAGATTCTACACTAGAAAACTCCGCAAATAAGTTCTACAAAGTGGAGTTTTCGGATTTTTCCAACAGTCCAACCAAACTATCTCATCACGAGTGGAACAGCAAAGCTTGAAAGCGACCATACAAGCTAAGTTACATTTCACCTAGAAGTGTGTGTAGTTTCTCCCGCCATGTTCCCTCCATAACAGTATATTCAACGTTCCGGTATTCCAGCTCTTTCAAATACCATTCATGCTGAAACTGACGAAAAGACTCATCACTTCTTGTACCGTCTTGGACCATTGGAAAGTCAGGTGCGCATAGGTATATCTTGTTATAGCGTCTGTCGGCGGCATGGTCCAAAATTTGCGGCCGGTAGCCAAACATATACTCGAAATAGAGTAGGGTTGTAAGCGGGGAGGTATCACAAATCAGGTGTTTATTGGCACTCATTCTAAGGTGGTCTTCACGTTGGCATTGCACTTTTGCTATTTCAAGTAGGTCTTGCTCAGTAAGAGTTCCGTTATTGCTTTCCCATAGCTCACGACCGTATTCTTGGCACAATGGCTCGTTTATATTCTTCGCCAGCGCATTTGATAGTGTACTTTTCCCTGTAGATTCGGCACCAATTAAACATAGGCTGCTTACAAAGTAATCGTTTGCTACAACAGTGCTTATGTAGTCTTCTGAATTTTTAGATTTCTCTCGAATCTTAGTCGCACTTATTGGAACATGAGCCCGATCAATGTCTAACAAATGGTGTGAGATATTGATATAAGTAGGGTTATGCTTGCGATAGCAATCTGTGAGGTGTTCTGCGAAGCCATTGCCATAGCTTTCACTCGAAAAAACATCCGTAATGTAATGTTGATACTTGTTTAAAATTTGAAAGCAAAATTGTCGATGGATATCGGCATGAGCAATATTGCTTGCGTAAGGCAGCTTGAATTCAGTGCACAATCGTTGCACATCCCATTCGGATAACACAATTACCTGAGCGGTAGGGAAGCTATTTTTAAGCCAGCGCTGGCGCAATTTAGCGTGAGTGTTGGTAAACTCTGGTACTGAATAACTAATAATGATGAGTTCATCAACACACTTTAAAGACTGATTGATAAGGAATTCATGCCCCCTATGTAAAGGGGCGAACTTACCCACCACTAAGCCTACCCGCTTCATGATAGTTTCACTTTAACAGTGGGGGTTACTTTGGTTTTTTGGGTATCTTTGGACCACATATATAAACCGTACCAGGCATTAAACCAAAACCCTATATACAAAATACCTGTAAGGTAAAGCTCTCTGCTTATGTAGAGTGGAACGGCCAATGTGTCGACTACGATCCAAAAGATCCACGTCTCTAACCGTCTTTTCATTAACAGCAATTGTGCGAGCACGCTGAACATGAGTACAGCCGAATCAACAAAGGGCGCGTATGCATTCGTTAGCCAGTAGAGTATTGCACCGTAAATAATTGTGGTGACGAGGGCCGATAAAGTAAAAAGTACAATATACTTATAGGCTGTCGCTCGGATAGGAGAAAGGGCGTTACCTTTTTTCCAGTACATCCAGCCGTAGATAGACGTTCCTAAGTAAAATACCATTAGTGTTACATCTGCATAGAGCTGTACCTTAAAAAACAAAGCCGAAAAGAGCACAGTTCCTATAATACCCGTCCACCAGGTATGGATGTTATTCCTGGCGGCTAAGGCAATAGAGACCAGATAAAACGCATTTGCAGACCATTCAAGTAATGTCAGAGTATTCAAGTTTAAGTCCTTTTTTGTTAAACCGTTAATCACATAATTAAACTCATGGATATAGTGTCTTAAAGACTCTATTGGATCAATGGATTTGTGTGGGGGAAGAGGTTTTAATTTAGCGAGCAATTATTGAGTAAACCGAGCTGAAGGGTGGGCCGGCATTTACGTTCTTTCCAAAATAGCTTAGTATGAGTCCAAATGACACGAAATAGGCTGGTTATGTTCAACTCTGAGAAGAGCTTTTTATCAAAATATGATGCAAAAGAGTTTCCAGTGATGTTGGTGACGGTTGACACCGTGCTGCTTACCTATCATGAGGACCAACTAAAAGTCTTATTGGTTAAGCGCGCAAACTACCCAGAGAAGGGCAAGTGGGGCTTACCTGGAGGCTTTTTAAACCAGCAAAGTGATGACAGTTTAGAAGCCGCTGCGATTCGCAGTATTCAGCTTAAAACCAGCGTAAAACCTGGGTATATGGAGCAAGTAGCTACGGTGGGTTCAGAACAAAGGGACCCTAGAGGTTGGTCTGTATCCGTTGTGTATACCGCGTTAATGCCCCATGAACAAAGTGCTTTTCATATAGAGTCGGTTGAAGATGTTCGGTGGGTAAGTGTCGAAACGTTAAGCACTCTAGAGATTGCATTCGATCACCAAGAGCTGATCAGCCTAGCCGTTTTACGACATAAACAAAAAGCACTGTATTCTTTTGTACCTGTGTTTGCGTTAACGCAGCCTTTTACATTGACTGAGTTGCGCCGTGTACATGAATTGCTCATTGGCAAATCGATTCAACGAAAGAGTTTCATACGCCGTGCGGAAGCATCAGAGATGTTGGTCGATACGGGAAAGTTGCGTCAAGAAAGAGGCCGGCCAGCAACGCTGTATCGAGCCAAGCCAAAAATAGCCGATTATCGCTTCGTGAGAAATATTGAAGCCGATTAAATGTTAGGCATAGGGGAGTAAATGGAAGATAAAATAGTGGGGGCGTTAATTGGTTTGGCTTGTGGAGATGCCGTTGGTACAACCTTAGAATTTAAGCCTAGAGGTACCTTTGAACCCCTTGCCGATATGATCGGGGGAGGCCCGTTTAGGCTTCAGCCAGGGCAATGGACTGACGATATGTCTATGGCTTTATGTCTTGCTCATAGCCTTATACATAAGCAAGGCTTTGATCCTGTAGATCAGATGAACCGATATTGTAACTGGTATCAGCACGGTTATATGAGCAGTACCGGCCATTGCTTCGATATTGGCATGACTGTTTCTGCGGCGCTTAATAAATACCTGCGAACTCATGATCCATTTGCCGGGTCGGTTGAAGAGCACTCATCTGGCAACGGCTCACTTATGCGCTTGGCGCCTATCCCCATGGTTTATAATTCAGATATCGAAGCCTGTATTCATTTTGCGGGTGAAAGCTCTCGCACTACTCATGGTTCTGCAGAATGTGTTGATAGCAGTCGTTTATTTGCAAGCCTTATTTTCCAGGCTTTCCGCACCGAAGATAAATCCGCTATTTTTGAACGTAATACCTATAATCCATCCAGCGAAAAAGTGGTTAACCTTGCTAATCGAGATTTTCTCAATAAAGGTTATCAAGACCTAACCGGCAGTGGTTATGTTATCGAAAGCTTAGAGTCCGCACTTTGGTGCTTTATGAACGGCACTTCGTTTGAAGAGTGCATTCTTCTGGCGGCTAATATTGGCAATGACGCAGATACAACCGCAGCGATTTGTGGTCAGATAGCGGGTGCTTACTATGGTGTTAGCAATATTCCAGAGCGATGGGTGTCTAAACTCACCCTGTCGGGAGATATCAAGGACGTTGGCAGGGCGTTGATGCGAGTGTCTAATTCAGCTGAGGATTTTTACCAATGCAAAACATAACAGCAACCCAGTTAGCAACTTGGCTTGAGGATAAGGCAGTTGAGAAGCCAATTTTACTAGATGTACGTGAGCCTTGGGAATTTCAAACTTGCCACATAGACGGCTCGATATCGATGCCTATGGGCAGTATTTCAGATAAACTATCTCAGTTGAACGCCAAGTTGCCGGTGGTTTGTATCTGTCATCACGGCATACGGAGTAGGCAAGTCGGGTTGTTTCTAGAACAGAATAATTTTAACCAAATCATTAATTTAACTGGGGGCGTACAGGCTTGGGCAGAGCAGGTTGACGAGTCGATGCCAACCTATTGAAGCGGTTTAGAACGCCGCCCTCTACACAGTTAATTTTAGTGAAAAAGGAGCTCAGCTTTGCAGACGACTGATCCGAAAAAAAATTCAAATATCGCAGCAGATTCATCACTTGATTCGGCTAATTATGCCAAACAAAATACCTCAATACCGAGTGTTGTCGAAAAGATAAGCAATCTTAAACAACTGGCATTGCTGGCGAATTACTCGCTTATGGACACGCTTAACTGTGATCCAGATGCAAAGTCTGATGGTGTTGATCATTCTCCGCGTCAGGTGTTTACCGGTCACTATGTACCGGTTAGTACTACGCCTATCCCAAACCCAGAGTACGTCACGCACAGTAAAGCTTTTTTTAACGAATTGGGCTTTGCCGACAGTTTGGCCGAGTCTGCCGATTTTGTGAGCATGTTTTCTGGAGACCTATCACAAGTGCCAGAACCAATGCGTAGGCTCGGCTGGTCGTGTGGTTATGCATTATCTATTTATGGTACAGAATACATTCAACAGTGCCCATTCCAAACGGGTAATGGCTATGGCGATGGTCGTGCCATGTCTGTACTAGAGGCCGTTATAAACGGTCAACGTTGGGAAATGCAGTTAAAAGGCGGCGGTCGAACCCCCTATTGCCGAGGTGCCGACGGCCGTGCTGTGTTGCGATCAAGTATTCGAGAGTTTCTCGCGCAAGAGCACATGAATGCACTGGGAGTCGCCACGTCCCGATCATTAAGTTTGTATGTGTCAAAAACTGAAAAAGTCCGGCGGCCTTGGTATTCAAAAGGTTCACGATCTTGGGATCCAGACCAACTCGTATTGGAACCTGTTGCCATCTCTACACGCGTTGCTCCTTCCTTCATTCGGGTGGGCCAGCTCGAGCTTTTTGGTCGTCGTGCTCGCAATAACGAACATCCAAATGCAAAGCTTGAGCTTGGAAAAATCGTTTTACACTTGATCGAACGTGAATACAGTGACGTTATCGACTCAACACTGGCCAGCCATGAAAAAATACTCTTGCTCGCGCATGAGTTCCGAAACCGGCTGGCATCACTCGTTGCGAATTGGATTCGGGTAGGTTATTGCCAAGGCAATTTCAACAGTGATAACTGTGCAGCTGGTGGTTTTACACTTGATTACGGCCCATTTGGATTTTGTGAAGTTTTTGATCCTAGGCTTCAGCCTTGGACGGGTGGCGGTGAGCACTTCTCTTTTTTGAATCAACCGGCAGCCGCTGAACGCAACTTTCAGATGTTTTGCTCAGTGTTACGACCATTGTTAATCGATAATGAGGAATCACTTAAACAGCTCAACAACCTCCAAGAAGGCTTTTCTTCAGTCATGGAAACGCAGTTAACAAGTATGTGGGCTGCTAAGCTGGGACTAGATGCTTTTGATGAATCTTTGTTTAGTGAACTTACGACTCTAATGGTACAAACTCCGGTCGATTACACTTTATTCTTCCGAGAATTATCGGCAATACCTGATGATTTAGAGCCGCTTAAAAAGAGCTTTTATAGAGTACGAGATTCGTCAGCCGATAGCCCCCAATCGTCAAATCAAAAGGATTATCAAAGTTTAGAGGACCGCTGGTTACTCTGGTTTAGGCGCTGGCAGTCAGTTATCGACACTTCACCAATTTCACGCGAGGTCCTGTCTAAACAAATGAAACGTGTTAATCCAAAATACAGTTTACGTGAATGGATCGTCGCCCCAGCTTATGAACAAGCAGCGACTGGGGACTACTCGCTATTACGTGAGTTACAAGAAATTATGACTCACCCATATGATGAGCAATCGAAAGTCATTGAAGAAAAGTATTATAAGTTAAAGCCAGCTGAATTCTTTGAAACCGGTGGGTTGTCACATTTGAGCTGCTCATCTTAGTAGATTGTCCCATCGTTCAAAACTCATAAGGCCACCTTTAACTCAGGGTGGCCTTTTGTTTGGGCGGCGGACTCAGATCAAGAACTTATTTCAGGCCCTCCGTTTAAAGAAAGTTAAGCGTAGCTCACTTGGTATTCTATGTGCCGTTCTGCCCTTTTTAGCACTATTTCATGCAAATACCATGTGTAAAAACGAACTAAACTAGACAGGCACTTGGAGAATCATAAATCGAATTTGACCTGCATCCGGTTCCCATAACTTACCAGTACAAACATCTTCGCTAGAAAAGCACTGCAACTATTAGAGTTTATGAACATTTAAGTATTGGTTTCTCAAGTATTGAACGAAATCAATACTTTGACATCAAGTTTAAATAAAGTAATTACAAAAAATTAGTTGCTAAGATAAACGCTAGATAACTTGAGTTATACCACTCAAATACGTTTGCAGATCGAATTGTACCAGTACTTACTACGCAAGTACTGCTGTTTTTTTCCGCTGTCATTGCTATAGCTTCATTTCTATTTTAGACAAATATTTTGATTAGGGGGGATTGTATTGCAAGTCGACAACGATAGTGATTTGCTCGCCTAAATCTTGATCGATATCAATAATTCAGTACCAATTTCAATTAGAGTAATTACTCAAATAAGTGGTTCCGCTAGCTTCGATTCAATTGATGCAAAAGCGGATAATTGATCGTTAGGAGGCAGTATGGGTATTCCAGTTTGGCAATATGCTTTAACCATGGGTGGCTACATCGGTATCTTATTGGTGTTAGTCGAGGTGATGCGCAAAAACCCAAAATTTGCTTTGGTTTTTTGGTTGGCATCGTTATTAACATTCCCGCTTTGGTTTGACTATTTAGATGGTTGGTTTCGATGGGCCAAAACATTAAGCGTGCTTCTGCCCACTGCACTCGTGGTTGGGTTTGCTAGAATCGCTTGGCTAAATAAAGACAATTCCCATCGGTTTTTAGCTTTTTTCCGAGGTGACTGGGTATTAAAGTTCCTTTACGGTATTTTGTTCCTCAATATTGCCGAGGCGACCTTGAAAGATTTCGCTACCGCTAATTACTTCAATGCCATTTGTGGTGTTATTCTTTGTATTACTATTCCGTTTCCGCGCTACAAAAATGGTGAGCGAGTTTATTGGGTTATCGGAAAAGATAAGCCGAATGATTTGTTGTTTTATTCAACAGCGGCTTGGAACTTCTTATACACAACTTGGAACCTGGCGTTTGTGTATGGAGAAGCAGGTCCGTTCTTCGCGTCATCGATGTGTATCTTGATTGCCGCTGAACTGTATCCTTTGTTGAAAGGTCGTCCGGAGTTATATATTACAGCACGTGTTTATACACTGGCGCTTCATATTCTAATTCGATCATGCAGTGAGATATTCGTCCCTTTGATGGATTCAAGCACTTGGATGAATGAGCAGGTTTTATGGACTTGGGGTGTTATCAACTTGGTTATGCATGTGCCGTTCTTAGTGTGGTTTTTCTGGAAGAAAAAATCCAGCGCAACAAAAGAACCGCCTTATGGTAAGCATTTGCCGCCGTTGGTAAAGGATTACCCGAAACAGAGTGCTTTTGTATAGCGAGCATATTTCCTCGCGATTACTTAAATATCAATATCGGAACTGGAGGCGCTTTAAATTGCGCCTCTTTTTATGCGCGGTAATATGATAATATTCACCATCAATTGTTAACGATGCCGATATGAAAACCAAAGACAAAATAATTCAGGCGAGTTTAAAGCTGTTTAATCAACAAGGCGAACGAGTGGTGACGACTAACCACATTGCTGAGCATTTGAATATTAGCCCTGGTTTATTGTATTACCATTTCAAAAATAAAGAGTCGATCATTCAGGCGATTTTTTTGGAATATACCTTACATATTAAAAATGCCATTACGGTACCGAATGACACAAGTGATCCGTCTGAATTTCTCGCGACCTATTGCGACGATATTTTTGAAGGCATTTGGCATTATCGGTTCCTTCATCTCAGTATGCCGACCTTATTAATACAGCATAACGAACTGCATAATCATTATTTGGAAGCTCACCAGCTTTTAATAGCTCGGGCAAGCAGCGCTGTACAATGGTTACGTGATTTTGAGTTGATAGAGATTGAAGAAAACCAAATAGCGACACTGGTTGACCTGATGCGTCTCGTGACGGGTTTTTGGGTAGGCTTTAGTATCGCCAACCACCTCGGAACAGAGCTCACCAAAAAGCAAGTGCACGCTGGCCGAGAGCATCTTATCGCTCTATTAGCGCCTTATGCCACGCCAAGCGGAAAAGTTATTTTTAATAATCTTAGCACTACTGTCCCATAGTTTAGAAGCGGTGAGTCGCTGAACCCCGCGTAAAGCCTGAGATATCTATGAAACAGCATGTAATCTTAGTGAACAGCTTTACTCGTTAATGTACTTTTTATGTACGCGGCGGGTAATGCCGGTAAACAAGGTATAAGGAATAGTATCGCAATAGGAGGCAACCTCTGCGGCGGCTAATTCGTTGCCCCATAGCTCTACTTTTGAACCAACGGCTACGCCCTCTATTTGGGTTAAATCTACTGTCAGCATGTCCATAGAAACACGACCAATAATTGCTGTACGTTGGCCATTGACGATGATGGGTGTGCCATCTACGGCGTGGCGCGGATAGCCATCGGCATAACCCATTGCCACCGTTCCCACAAGAGTAGGTTGGTTGCAAATATGACGGTGGCTGTAACCAACGCCTTCGCCTGCGGGCACTTCGCGTATTGCAATAATTTCAGAGGTCAGCGTCATAACTGGCTTGAGTTTATCGGCTAGTGGGTGCGGGTTTGAAAACGGAGTCGCGCCATAAAGCATAATACCCGGGCGTTGGAAGTTGCGTCGGGTGTTGTCATGGCCAAGTAAGGCGGCGCTGTTAGCGATGCTAACGGGTGCTTTTAAGGTTTGGCTGAATTCATCAAAGCAGTTGATTTGTTTTTTTGTAATAGGGCAGTTTAGGCTGTCTGCGTTGGCGAAATGGCTCATCAAAACAATGTCGGCCACTTGCTCTAGGTTGTTAAGGCGTTCATAGGCTTCATGATAGTCGTTGGGCATTATGCCTAGACGATGCATGCCGCTGTCCATTTTTAGCCAGACAGTCATTGGTTTAGATAAATGAGCTTGCGCGATGGAATCAATTTGTTCAACGCTGTGTACGGCACACCAAAAGTTATTCTCACTGATAATCGGCAGTTCGTCTTTTGTAAAAAAACCCTCTAACAATAAAATAGGCTTGTTGATGCCTGCTTCACGCAATTCTAGAGCTTCTTCAATGCAAGCCACACCGAAAGCATCGGCATCAGGTTCGAGTGCAAAAGCCATTTTCACGGCACCGTGACCGTAGGCATCGGCTTTTATAATGGCGACAGCCTGTTGTGTGGGTGCGAGTGATTTGGCCAAACGGTAATTTTCACGGAAAGCGGCTAAATCTATAGTCGCGGTGGCAGCTCTAGCCATGCTATCTCTCTCATCAATCTTGTTATAGTCGATCTATTCGAAACTACGACGCCGTAACTTAGGCGTCATCGTTTGATAAAAACTTAAAGCGCCATAATAGCTTCAATTTCAATGTCGGCATCTTTGGGCAGCGCTTTTACTGCATAGGCTGCACGGGCAGGGTACGGCTCAGAAAAGTACTGGCTCATGAGTTCATTCACTTGGTTAAAGTACTTTAAATCAGATAATAAAATTGTCATCTTTGCAAAGTTCGAAAGATCACCGCCGGCGGCTTCGGCCACTGCTTTTAGGTTTTCAAAAACTTGTACAGCTTGTGCTTCAAATGATTCGGTGACCATTTCCATTGTTTTAGGGTTTAATGGAATCTGACCCGAAAGGTAAACCGTGTCGCCAACTTTGACCGCTTGTGAATAAGGGCCAATTGCTGCGGGTGCATTTTCGGTACTGATAATCGTTTTAGTAGACATACTCGTTCCTTTGATAAAATTAAATCACAATCATTTTATAGTTACGTGCTGTTTATGCATAGCGCGCGATAGATAATCCTTCAGGATCAATGTCGGATGTTTTGTTGTCAATGATGTCACTGAGCAGCTTTGCTGAGCCTAATGACATGGTCCAACCAAGAGTACCGTGGCCAGTATTTAGATACAAATTTGAATAGGATGTACCGCCAATAACTGGCACGCTGTCCGGTGTCATTGGGCGTAAGCCTGTCCAAAACTCGGCCTTGCTTACTTTGGTTGCGCCAGGGAACATATCTTGAATAACAAAGTCGACAGCCGCTCTACGTTTTTCTGGGCATTCTAAGTTAAATGAGGCAATTTCTGCGGTGCCGCCGACACGAATGCGATCTTCAAACCTTGTGACGGCTATTTTATAAGTCTCATCCATTATAGTCGATAAAGGTGCTCGGCTTTCGTCTTCTATTGGCAAGGTTAGCGAATAGCCTTTGATAGGATAAATAGGGACCTTAATACCAACAGTTTTTAGAATTTTAGGTGAGTAGCTACCCAACGCGCAAACAAAAGCATCGGCAGCGATGGTGCCGTTCGATGTAGTGGCGCTGGTAATTTTGCCGTTGGCTTCGTTTAAACGCTCGATATCGGTATTCAATAAAAAATTCACGCCGAGCTTTTCGCATTCTTTTGCAAGTTCTGTGGTGAACATGAAGCAATCACCGGTTTCATCTCCGGGCAAACGCAGACCGCCAACAAACTTGTCTTTAACGTGTGCCAGTGCAGGTTCGTGTTCGATACAGCCGTCCATATCTAGCGCTTGATGTTGAATCCCCAGCTCTTTTAATACTTTGATATCTTTTTGCAGGGCGTCTATTTGCTTTTGCTTGCGGAATAGCTGCAGAGTACCTTGCTGGCGAGCGTCATAAACAATGTCGAGCTCTTTACGCAAATCCACGAAGCAATCTCGGCTGTATTCGGCAATGCGTAACATCCGTTCCTTATTCACTTGGTATGCACGAGTGTTGCAGTTGGCCAGCATTTTCATCATCCAAGAAAGGGTGTAACCGTCGAGCTCTTTGACGTTAATCATGAAAGGGGCAAGGTCTTGCATCATCCAACCGATAGCTTTTAATGGCACTCCGGGTCCGGCCCAAGGCATGCTATAACCAGGAGAGATCATCCCTGCGTTGGCATGACTGGTTTCTTGCGCCACACTATCTTGACGGTCAATCACGGTGACTTGATGCCCAGACTTTGCTAAATACCACGCGCTGGCTACTCCTAGAACGCCGCCACCCAATATCGTTATGTGCATGATTAACCTCAAAAAATATAGTTATTATGGATATGAAGATCGCCTAGTTTAGGTGAAAATAATAAGGTTATTACTTTGATTTTTCGGTATAAAAAGGATAAAACACTTAAATTATATAAAATAACAGGTGAAAGTGTCGTATGGCTGAGTTTAAGAAGCGCGAGTTAGATCGGCTCGATAGAAATATTTTGCATGCGTTGCAGCAAGATGCACGTATCAGCTATGTAGATTTAGCTGAAAAAGTAGGTTTAAGCTCAACGCCTTGCATTGAGCGGGTGAAGCGCTTAGAAAAAGACGGCTATATAGAAGGCTACTACACTCGCCTTAACCCTAAAGCGCTGGGCTATGGCATGTTGGTGTTTGTTGAAATTTCGTTGTCTTATCAATCACCCGATGCATTTCAAACCTTTAATCAGGCCGTATCTCGCTTGCCTTATATTCTTGAATGTCACCTAGTTTCAGGCGATGCAGATTATCTACTCAAAGCTCGTATAGAAGATATGTCCGAGTACCGAGCTTTACTAGGTGATATGTTGTTAACGTTGCCAGGCGTGAAGCACTCAAAAAGCTACATCGTTATGGAAGAGGTCAAGGAAACTCAAGAGTTACCCTTAACATCCGCCTCAAGATAAGAACGAAGTAGTAAAAACTCCAGTCACATCCCCACCAAAAATCATCGCTAATTATTTACAGTTATAATAATTAGCGAATCATCGCTAAATCGAATAAAAAAACTAGCTAGTCTATTTGCAATGTTAATCAACAGTTGGCAAGGTAGGTAATCTTTGACCATCAGGCGATTTTTCATTTTCTGGGCTCCCAGAAAGAGGGTGCGTAAAAAAGTTATAACAAATAATCTGGTAAGGATGTCTTATGAAAGTTAATAGTACACTAAAGAATATAGCTGCAATATCAACACTGGCCATGCTGGGCTCCGTTTCTGGTATGGCACAAGCCGATACTTGGCGTTACGCGCATGAAGAGTACGACGGTGACGTACAAGATGTTTATGCTCAAAAATTCAAAGAGTATGTTGAAAAAAATTCAGAGCACAATGTTCAGGTTTATCGTTTTGGTGAATTAGGTGAGTCTGACGATATTATGGAGCAAACTCAGGCGGGAATTTTGCAATTCGTCAACCAATCTCCTGGCTTTACCGGCGCGCTTATCCCTGAGGCTCAAATTTTCTTTATCCCATATTTAATGCCGACAGACTTCAATACGGTAGTTAAGTTTTTCGAAAACTCAAAAGCCATTAACGAAGATTTCGTCGATTTGTATGCTGACCAAGGTCTAGAGCTATTAAAAATGTACCCAGAAGGTGAAATGGTTGTTACAGCCGATGAGCCAGTCACATCGCCATCTGAATTCAATGGTAAGAAAATTCGTACAATGACTAACCCGCTATTGTCTTCAACTTATGAAGCCTTTGGTGCAACACCGACTCCATTACCGTGGGGCGAGGTCTATGGTGCCTTGCAGACAAATATGATTCAGGGGCAAGAAAACCCGATCTTCTGGATTGAATCTGGTGGCCTATATGAGGTGTCGCCTCACTTGATTTTCACAAAGCATGGCTGGTTCACAACGGCGATGATGGCAAACCAAGATTTCTTTAACGGCTTGTCTGCTGCCGAACAAAAAATGGTTCGAGAAGCTTCTGACTGGGCTTTCGATGAAACAATCGAACACATTGATGGTTTAGCTGATCGTTCTTTAGAGAAAATTCTTGCGTCAAGTGATGAAGTCACTGTGACACGTTTGACTGAAGCGCAAATGAACGAGTTTCGTAAGCGCGCACCACAGGTAGAGAAAACCTTTATTGATATGACCGGGAATGGCGGCCAAAAATTGCTAAATCAGTTCAAAGCCGATTTAAAAGCGATTAAGTAAGTTGAATCTGAGAGCGCATTGCGGGTAAATCTGTAGTGCGTTCTTCGTTATTGTAGTACTTATCCTTTATAGGAGCGCGTGTCTTGTCTGAAGATGATACCCAACATTTTACCTCCCACCTTCCAGGTTTGCTTGGCACTATTGATGAGCGGATCGCAAAGCTTGAAGCATTCATTCTAGCTCTCGGTGTGTTATTGATGGCACTCAATACGTGTGTCAATGTTATTGCTCGTTTTGGTTTTGGCAAAGGCTTGTTTTTTTCCGGCGAAATTAATCGTATTTTAATCATCATGATTACCTTTGCCGGTATTGGTTATGCTGCTCGGCACGGTAGGCATATTCGAATGTCAGCGATCTATGATGCTATCCCATTTAAGGGACGCAAAGTCCTAATGATAATTATGGCTCTGTTTACCTCTGCTGTGATGTTTTTTTTGTGTTATTTCTCGGTTCGATATATCGATACAGTCTACGATCGTGGTCGTATTCTTCCTGCGTTACAAATACCAATATGGACTATCTATGTATGGGTGCCAATAGGCTTTTTCGTAACGGGCGTGCAGTATTTATTAACTGCAGTTAAGAATGCTACATCCCCAGATGTGTACCTATCAACTCAAGTACTCGATGGGTACAGTGATAACGAAACCGAAGTTTAGTTAGCCAGATTTACAAGGAGATTGATGTATGGCAACCACCCTTATGACCATCATGATCGTTTTGCTCTTGCTGGGCTTTCCGATGATGATTCCTCTAATTACCGCAGCGGTTGCTGGTTTTGTCATGATGTTTGGCGGTTTCGGACAAATGGAAACCTTTATTCAGCAAATATTAGGGGGTATTCGGCCAGCCTCTTTGATTGCAGTACCGATGTTTATTTTAGCTGCCGACATTATGACCCGAGGCACCTCAGCGAACCGACTCATTGATATGGTCATGGCATTTATTGGTCATGTAAAAGGTGGTTTAGCTATTAGTACGGCTGCTTCCTGTACTCTTTTTGGCGCAGTATCTGGTTCAACTCAAGCAACGGTCGTTGCAGTTGGTTCACCTTTGCGGCCCAAAATGCTCAAAGCGGGTTATTCCGATTCGTTCACGTTGGCGTTAATTATTAACGCATCGGATATCGCATTTTTGATACCGCCCAGTATCGGTATGATTATTTATGGCGTGATATCAGAAACATCCATTGCGGAGTTGTTCATTGCTGGTGTCGGTCCTGGGTTGCTTATTCTCTTCCTTTTTTCTATATATTGCCTTATATACGCCACAGTTAATGATTTGCCAACAGAAGAGAAGGCATCTTGGACACAGCGCTTTAAGTCAATACAAAAAGCGCTTTGGCCATTAATGTTCCCCGTTATTATTGTAGGTGGCATTTATGGCGGAATATTTAGCCCCACAGAAGCCGCGGCAGTTTGCGTACTCTATGCCGTGTTCTTAGAATTTGTGGTGTTTAAATCCTTAAAGCTACCAGACATATATGCCATTGCAAAATCTACTGGCCTTATTACCGCTGTGGTGTTTATTCTTGTTGGTGTCGGTAATGGTTTTTCTTGGATTATATCTTTTGCGCAAATCCCGCAAGCTATTTTGGAAACCGTTGGCGTTAATGAAATGGGCCCCGTCGGTGTGCTGATCTCTATTTGTGTTGCCTTTTTTATTGCCTGTATGTTTGTTGACCCTATCGTTGTTATTTTAGTGTTAACGCCTATATTTGCGCCCGCAATAGCGGCAACCGGGTTAGACCCAGTTCACGTTGGTGTTTTAATTACTCTTCAAGTTGCGATTGGTTCAGCAACCCCGCCCTTTGGTTGTGATATTTTTACGGCAATTGCCATATTCAAACGACCCTATTGGGAAGTTATTAGAGGCACGCCTCCTTTTATATTTATTCTCTTATTCGCAGCAGGACTATTGATTGCTTTCCCGCAGATTGCATTGTTTTTGCGTGATGTTGCATTCCGTTAAACGTACAGGAGCTCTCTAATGTTTAAGAAAATACTGGTTGCCGTTGATGGTTCCAAAAACTCATTGTTGGCACTAGAAAAGGCCATAGAGCTACAAAAGCTTGATGAAGACTGCGAGATGCTATTACTGTGCGTATACAAACACCATAGCTTGTTCGAAGTATCGTTATCGATGGTCAGGCCCTCGGATATACAGATCCCTGATCAAGCGTTGGCCGAATTTGCTACCAGTGTTGTTGAGCACGCTAAAGAACATGCGAAACAGTGTGGTGGTCAAAGAATTAAAGGTTTTGTTAAAAATGGTCGGCCCTCTAAGGCCATCGTCAAGTTCGCTCAAACCAAAGAAGTTGATTTGATCGTGATGGGGGCCCATGGTACCCATTCCGATATTAATAGCTTCTTGCTGGGCAGTGTTTCTCAACGAGTCAGTGGACAGGCGCCTTGCCCCACACTAATCGTTTAATGCATCGTACTGATTAACTAGGTAAACAAGGTAATAAGAAAAAGTAAATTAAGCTGTTGGTTGATTTAAAATATGGGCTATCATACAGCCAGATTTATCTGGCTTGGCTCTAAACTTAAATTTAGAGTTTAGGCCATTGCTGTCCCATAGTTTAGAAGCGGCCCATTGATTGGAATTCGGGTGTTTGAAACATGGATGTTTCAATCAAGCCCCCATGGATGGGTTAATGGCGGCCGAAATTTCAAGCAATGGGCCGCTGAGCGCGGCTTAAACTGTGAAATATTTATAGCGCTGCTGTGGGTTTGGGCATGGCAAGCAAACGTGCGATAACAGTATTAATTTTACATGAGGTTTTACTTTGATTTACCTATTTGGCACAACTCTATTGTGGGCGTTCTCTTTTAGTTTAATTGGTGTTTACCTTGCAGGGCAGGTCGATGCTTGGTTTTCGGTCTTAATGCGTGTCGCATTAGCGATGGTTGTGTTTTTACCGTTTTTAAAACTAGGCGCGATTAAAAAGTCATTGGCGTTTAAATTAATGGCAGTAGGTGCGATTCAATTAGGTGTAATGTATGGCTTTTATTATCAATCGTTCCTATTTTTAACTGTACCGGAAGTCCTATTGTTTACAGTAATGACACCGCTGTTTGTCACTCTACTAAATGATGCCCTTGAGAAACGTTTTAACGGCTGGTTTTTTGTTGCTGCGTTGATTGCAATTTTAGGTGCAGTGGCCATTCGTTACGATGGCATTAGCAGTGATTTTGTCATCGGCTTCCTTATTGTTCAGGCGGCCAACCTTTGCTTTGCGAGCGGACAAGTCTTTTATAAGCGAGTAATGGCTAACGAACCTAATCTATCGCAACATACGGTATTTGGCTTTTTCTTTATCGGTGCATTTATTGTAGCGGTAGTATCGTTCTTCATATTTGGTGATATGTCTAAGCTGCCGAAAACAAACCTGCAATGGGCTATTCTCACCTACCTTGGAATCGTTGCTTCGGGTCTAGGCTATTTCGCATGGAATAAAGGCGCTACCTTGGTTAACGTTGGTGCATTGGCCGTGATGAACAACTTGCTAATCCCGGCGGGAATTTTAGTAAACGTTGTTATTTGGAATCGTGAAGCAGACATTGTTCGGCTAATCATTGGCGCAGCCATTATTCTCCTAGCCTTAATGATCAATCAGAAAATGTTTGCTAAAAAAGCCATAACTGCCACGACATAAGGTATTAAAGGCCCGCCTCGGGCCTTCTTTGTTTCTTAATAACTAAATTAAGCTAGGCTTATATTTTTAAGTTTAAGAGACAAGAGTATGTCGAGTTCTCAAGCGAGTGGCCTTACCTTAGATTCAATATTTATTCGTATAAAATTAGCGGCGCTTTGGACATCATTGATGTTGCTTTATATCTATGCCGACATATTTTCACTATATCGCCCAGGCATGATTGATAAAATTCGCGACGGCTTCATGGGGCCATTTGAAGCCTCTCAGACTACTATTGCCGTTGCGGCTGCCATGTTGGCTATACCCGCACTGATGGTGGCGGGTTCCTTTTTATTCTCAATGAAGATTACTAAAATTTCGACTATTTCGTTGGGGGCGCTTTTTACGTTAGTAAATATTAGTAATTTAGTCGGGGAGGTGTGGATCTATTATCTAG
The DNA here is from genome assembly GCF_046710285.1 of Reinekea sp. Lineage (GTDB taxonomy): Bacteria > Pseudomonadota > Gammaproteobacteria > Pseudomonadales > Natronospirillaceae > Reinekea. The sequence continues at coordinate 58,792 of NZ_JBKEGY010000007.1, read as the reverse complement.
CCTACGGGGCTATTGAAATAATAATTACCATTTCAATTGTTGTACTTGCATGGCGCTGGCAACCGTAACGTCAGATTTTTATGTTAGCTGCCACTAAACTTTTATTACCTTTCTATAGAATGTTCAATCGAACATTTTGCTATTTTAGTGTTGGCGAAAAATGATCAAAAGATCAGGAAATATGATCTATTCATCGAAATTGAATATTAAGTGAACAAAATATGACAAATATCTTCAAAAAATAACGGCTAATTATAAAATTCGGCTGTTTTTTAATATTCACTTGATGATAGGATGTATTTTCGATAGAACATCGAAGACAACAAAAACAATAATCTGCGCTGTTCATTAGCACTGTGACCATTAATTTTAATGGCTTTGCTATTCAGCGCGTGCTGGAGAGAAATAATGCAAAAACTTTCATTTTCGATTCCGTCTCTGCGCAATTCCTTTGCTAAGCCTGCGATCCTCATGTCTGCCCTTTTAGGGTTAGGCAGTGTTGCATTTGCAGACTGTGAACGTGGCGTATTAGATAAGCAATATTGCGATGCAAATGGTGACTTAGTAGCCGATCTTCCAACCGCTCAGTCTGAATGGCAAGACCCTAAGACGTTGATTTTTGCTTACACGCCTGTAGAAGATCCTGCTATTTATGCTGATATTTGGCAGCCGTTCATTGACCACCTACAAGATGTAACTGGCAAAAAAGTTCGTTTCTTCGCGGTTCAGTCTAACGCAGCGCAGGTAGAAGCTATGCGCAGTGGTCGTTTGCATATTGCTGGATTCTCAACCGGTCCAACGCCGTTTGCTGTAAACCTTGCGGGTGCAGTTCCTTTCGCGTTGATGGGTTCTTCAAAAGGTCAGTTCGGTTACACGCTTCAAGTGTTTACGCATAAAGACAGTGACATCTATGAGATGACCGATCTTAAAGGTAAGCGAATTGCTCATACATCACCTACTTCTAACTCGGGTAACTTAGCGCCCATCGCCTTGTTCCCTGAAATGGGTGTAACGCCTGGCGAAGATTATGAGATTGTCTACTCAGGCAGCCATGATCAGTCAATGCTAGGCGTTGTTGCAAAAGATTATGATGCGGCACCAGTTGCATCTGAAGTTGTTGAGCGTATGGCCGCGCGTGGTCTTTATGATGAAAGTGACGTCCGTTTAGTTTGGGAGTCAGATCGTTTCCCAACAACCTCATATAACTATGCACATAACCTACACCCGGACCTAGTTAAGAAAATTCGTGAAGCGTTTTATACGTTCGACTTTGCCGGTACTGCTCTTGGTGAAGAATTTGCAGGGGTAGAAACATTTATCCCAATTACTTACCAAGAAAACTGGAAAGTAATTCGAACGATCCAACGTGCAAATGGTGTTACATACACTCAAGAGAATCTTTAATCAGTAACTAGGTTTACTCAAAACGACCGCCTCAGCTATGCCGAGCCGGTCGTTTGCCTTAGTAGTCGTTCGGTGGAGTGTAAGTAATGTTAGAAATTTCAAATTTAGTTAAAAGTTACGGTAAAAACGAACCTGTATTAAAAAACCTAGATTTAGTTGTAGAGGGTAGCAGTGTTGTCTCTATTGTTGGCGCATCGGGTGCGGGCAAAAGTACCATGTTACGGTGTATTAACCGACTTGTTGAACCCTCATCGGGCTCAATCAAATTAAATGGTTTAGAGTTAGTGAACTTACGCGGCTCTGAATTAAGGCATGCGCGTCGTAAGATAGGCATGGTATTTCAAGGCTTCAACCTAATTGACCGTTTAACGGTTATGGAAAACGTACTGTCTGGACGTTTAGGATATGTCTCTTTGTTTCAAGCTGTTACGCGCAAGTTTCCGCAATCCGATATTGATCGTGCCTTTAAATTAATGGATCGCGTGGGTATTGCACATTATGCCAACAAACGTGCCGATGAGTTATCTGGAGGTGAACGTCAGCGTGTCGCTGTTGTGCGAGCATTAATGCAGGAGCCAGAAATACTACTGGCAGATGAACCAACAGCGTCTCTTGATCCAAAAACGTCACAACAAATTATGACGTTATTGCAATCGCTTGCGCAAGAAATGTCGTTACCCGTGTTAATTAATATTCATAACGTGACTCAAGCGCGAATGTATACCGATCGCATTGTAGGTATGCGTCATGGCAACATGATTTTTGATGGCGGCCCAAAAGATTTTAATCAAGATGCATTGGATGCAGTTTATGGCGGTATTGAATCTCCAGATGAAGAAGGGGTAGATAGCACTGACGAACCAAGTTCAGCAGGGGTCGCGATATGACCGAAAATACCAGCTTTGCACCTAGTCAAACATGGAAGAAGCCTCATTTTATTAGTAACCCTTGGTTGAGGTATGGGTTATTTATTGGAATAGTGGTTTATTTGGTATGGGCCTTTGCAACCTTACCTTTTGACTGGGTTCGTATTTCAGAAGGCATTCCTCGCGCAGGGAAAATATTCGGCGGTGCTTTTCCGCCAAGCTTCCAGCGTTCTAGTTTGTTAATAACTGGCTTTACCGAAAGCTTCCAAATTGCATTTTTGGCGACTTTACTCGGCTTGCTGTTGTCGATTCCTATTGCCGTTATGTCGGCAAAAAATATTGCACCTAAGCCGGTTTATTATGTGGGCCGTGGCATCATTATTTTGTCACGTAGCTTCCACCCGGTTATTGTCGCCATTTTATTTGTAGCCGCGGTAGGCTTTGGTCCTTTAGCGGGTGTACTAACGTTAACGCTTTATTCAATTGGCTTCGTTGCGAAATTATTAGCCGAAGAAATTGAAGAAATTGATTGGGGTCAAGTAGAGGCGATGCGTTCTGTGGGGGCTGGCTATTTAAAGACGTTAATCTATGGTGTGTTCCCTCAAATTTTACCACGTCAAATTGGGTTATCTATGTATCAACTCGACAGCAATTTACGTGCCTCGGCGGTTGTTGGTATTGTCGGTGCCGGTGGTATTGGTGGAACCTTAATGAATGCCTTCGGGCGTTACGACTACGATTTTGCATTTGCTATTTTGCTGTTAATCATCGGCCTTATTTTGGTCAGCGAAGGTGTGAGCGGATGGGTGAGGAAAAAAATATGGTAGACCAAACTTCAGCATCACTCGAACGAGTGTGGTCACGTTATAGTCCAAAAGAACAGTTAATTCGTTATGCTGTTTATCTCATTACGCTCATTGCCGTGGTTTGGGCAGTCAGTGATATTGATATTTTCTGGCCTTGGGTTTGGGACGCGCCGAACCAAATACAAAGTTTAGGTGCCCGAATGTGGCCGCCGAATGTTAGCAGTGGTAAAGCCATTTTTTATGCCATGGTCGAGACCGTACATATTGCAACCTTGGCGACAATGCTGACTATCTTTATTGCCTTGCCGGTCTCTTATATTGCCGCACAAAACACGACACCTAATAAAGTAACCTTGTGGATAGGCCGGTTTATTCTAGTGTCGAGTCGTTCAGTAAATACGATTATTTGGGCACTGTTGTTCGTGGCTATATTCGGTCCTGGCGTGCTCGCGGGTATTTTAGCGGTTATGTTTCGCTCAATTGGTTTCATTGGCAAGCTAATGGGTGAAGCCATTGAAGAGATCGATAAAAAGCCAGTTGAAGCCATGCAAGCAACCGGTGCCTCGAAGCTTAAGGTTGTTGCCTACGCCATCGTGCCTCAGGTCATGCCCGCGTTCTTTGCCATTATTATTCTACGCTGGGATATTAATGTGCGAGAATCTACGGTGCTAGGCTTGGTAGGTGCCGGTGGTATTGGAGTGCTGTTACAAGGGTCTATTGATACTTTCGCATGGCAGACGGTCGCGACTATCCTATTAGGCATTGTATTTTTAGTTATAATTGGCGAAGCCATAACCAGCGCACTGCGTAAAAAAGTCATATAAACTATAGCAGCGCCTTCGGGCGTTGAACTTTTTGGTATTAGCGTAAAACTAACTTATTATAGTGTCATTAGGGGGCTTATTGGCTCCTGCTGACGATCTCCCTAAGGGTAACGTTTCACAAATGTGTAATCTTTCATGAGTGCGAAAGAGCGGCAAAGCATCATTTTAGACTGGGTCAGAGAGGATCATCATGTTGATGTCGACTCTATTTCTGATCGTTTTGGTGTGACACCGCAGACCATTCGCCGTGATATCAATTTACTGTGCGAGCAAGGTTTGTTGCGCCGACGATACGGTGGCGTTAGTTTACCCGCTGCCAGCCACTCAACGGCAGTGAACGGTTCAAATTACGACTTAGTCTTGCAGCGAATGGCTAAAGAGGTGAGCAATCAAATACCCAATGGTGCCTCCGTCAGTTTAGGCGGTGGGCCTGCAATAGTGCACGTTGCGACCGCATTATTGAATCACAGCTCTTTGAAAATACTGACCAATAGCCTTGCCGTTGCGTCGGCCCTATCTAGTAATACTGACATTGAAGTGATCGTCTCTGGCGGGCAGTATCGCCATGCAAATAACGATGTGGTTGGCCCAGAGGTTACTAATTTTTTTAGTTCGTTCTTTTCAGATTTCGGAATTATAAGCTGTGGCAGTATAGATCCTGAGCATGGATTGATGGATTTCGATATTCGAGAAGCAGAAGCAAATAGGGCTATTATCTCCAATACTCGCACAAAAATGTTGCTGGCCGGTCAAGAGAAGTGGCAGGTTAAAGCAATGTGTAAGGTCGCTACCTTTAAATATATTGACCTCTTTTTTACCGATCAGCTCTCAGTTGATATTGCGTGTCAGCTACCAGACTCAGTTAAAATTGAGCAAACAAATCACCATTCCACTTTGTAATTTACTAACCATTGTCGCATTTATAAAACACCACCTAAACTGCTTTAAATTCCTCAAAATACGATAGTTTTCGGCAACTTGGCGTTGAATTCATACAAAAGTGTGACATTAAAATGGTTATCAAAAGTATATAGAGATCATAATGGTCTATAATTAGGCAAGTGTTTTTTTATTTTTATTTTTATTTACAGTTTCATTTTTAACATCTAAGTGCCATATTTAGCTGACTTTCAGTTTCAATTTGGCTGAAAAATATACAAAAAGGGTTTATGAAGACCTAATCCGAGTTATATAGGTATTCATTCTGAATAGTGTCGACTTTAAAGTATATCTACAGCGTTTGAAAGGTGTTTGACACTTCTCAGCGTCAACTTTAAAGTGTTAGTCATTCAAAATAGGGTGAGAAAAAAGATGGATAATAAGGCTGAACCACGGCTAGAAGATCAAAGCCAACCTCAGCAGGAACGTCTCTTCTATTTGGAGTTTCGTTTGTACTTTTTAGGTCACGCAAACCGCAGTGACTTACAATTACGATTTGGCTTAAAAGAGTCATCTGCATCAAGAGACATAGCGTTATATAAAAAGTTAGTTCCTAATAACGTTGTATATGACTACGGTATTAAATCTTATGTTCCACAACCGAGCTTTGTTCCGTTGTTTGCTTATACCGGCACTCAAGTTTTAACCGCGTTAACTCATGGCTTTGGTGATGACTATGCAGGGCCGAAATTCCCAGAGATATCCTCTGAGGCACCGTCGCAAGCGCCATTACCTTTTATCCCTACATTAGCGGCTATAACGCGAGCAATTCATAAAGAGAAGTCGTTAACTGTTAACTACTACAGTGAAGAAGTTGGTGAAAAAGTTTCGACAATCGTACCTCATTCTCTCATAGACTCAGGCAATCGTTGGAGTCTGCGCGCCTACAATCGCGGTGCTGAGCGGTTTGAAGATTTCGTAATTAACCGCATTACCGATGTTCAAGATTGTAATGATGAGCCAACAGTAGATGAGCAGAAAGACGCCGATGTTTTGTGGAATCAAATTATTGAACTAAATTTGAAACCGCATCCTTCTTTGGCGCATCCGAAAGCAGTAGAGCGTGAATATGGCATGCGAGGCGGGGTATTAAAAATGACTTGTCGAGCAGCGTTAAGAAGCTATTTATTGCGCCAATGGCGTGTAGATACAGCAACTTCACCAGCGACTGCTGGTCAAGGCTACCAATTGTGGTTAGATCAGTAAGTTTTGTAATAAAAAAAAAGAGCCAATTGGCTCTTTTTTTTGTTTAAATGATAGTTTTAACCATTATCATCGATCTTGTGCACTTTTTTGATGCAATGGATTATCGGTGGCACCAAAATAAACCAAGATTTAAACAAAGATGCGCTGTTTTAGAAGTAAAAAAGATCGTAATAGTGGTACGTATTATGCTAGTTATACTTTAGGTTCTGAATAAAGTGCATTTACGTGACTCAAGAGCAATTTTTTAAAATATTCTTAGAAGAGCAGCAGTTGCCTACTAGCTATGAACGTATAGCAAGAGCATATTTTATTCCTTTAGTGAATAAATTACATGCTCATTCTAACAAGATGAATCGTCCTATAATCATCGGAGTTAACGGCAGTCAAGGTTCAGGTAAATCTACGCTAACCAGTTTTTTGGTGGCGTATTTGAATCAAATTAAAAATTGTCCAGCTATCGGCTTGTCAATTGATGATTTCTATTTGAAGAAATCAGAACGTCAGAAACTCGCACAAACGGAACATCCCCTTTTGGTGACCCGCGGCGTCCCAGGTACACATGATCTCGATTTGCTCATCCAAACAATAGATTCATTGCTGAATCAAAACCCGCCTTATTCCATTCCTGTGTTTTTAAAATCGAAAGACGACCGTGCACCGAAACATCTTTGGCAGAATGTTAACTTCAATGTAAATATAATTATTTTGGAGGGTTGGTGTATTGGCTGTCCAAGCCAAAAATCTGAAGATTTAGTTTCACCCGTCAATTCATTAGAAGCAACAGAAGATGAAGATAGTCACTGGCGGTCCTATTCGAATCGAGCACTAAAAAGCTACGAGCAATCACTATTTAGTAAACTCGATCGGCTCGTTATGTTAAAAGCACCGGGGTTTCATGTTGTAAAAAAATGGCGATTAGAGCAAGAGGACAAATTAAGGCTGAGCAGTAAAGGAGAGGCAATAAAATCTGGAATTATGTCAGAAGATCAAATAGAACGATTTATTGCACATTACCAACGTATTACCGACCATGGTTTGTTAAAAATTCCTGATATTGCGGACGATATATTCTATTTAGATGACCAAAGAGCCATTGTCTCAGTTCATACAAAGTCAACATTATGAGCTGGATTGTTTTCACTGATTTAGACGGCACTTTACTAGATCACGATAGCTATAGCTTTGATGCCGCATCCGATTCATTGTGCCTATTAAAAGATAAAAAAATTCCAGTTGTAATCGTGACCAGTAAAACATTCGCTGAAGTTGATGAGTTACGAAGTTCGTTAGATCTAGATTATCCTTTTATTGTTGAAAATGGTGCCGCAATATATTTTCCTAAAAGTACTCTAACTTCTACTCTTGGCTATCCATGGCTAGAGTTAGAAGGGGATCTAGTTTCAAAAGACGATTATATGATTTATCCCCTTGGGCCGAAATATGCGTATTGGCAGTCTATATCTAAGAGCGTTATTGAGCGATTTGGAAAAGCTTGCACTCCGTTTTCTTATCTGACAACAGAGCAAATATCAGAACTGACTGGGTTATCTACTCCCGCGGCTATAAAGGCCCAGCAACGCGAATTTTCAGATCCAATTTATTGGTTTGGTTCTAACGAATTATACAGGTCTTTTCAACAGACCATGGAAAGTCAGGGTCTAAAAGTGGTCCGTGGGGGACGCTTTGTTCATTTATTAAAAGGTACAAATAAGGGCTTGGCAGTTCAATGGTTTATAAAGTTCTATAGTTCATTAACTACCGATAAACCAAATGTAATGGTTCTAGGCGACGGGGATAATGACATTTCAATGCTGGAGCTAGCGGATACTCCAGTTTTGATTCGATCTAAATCCCATGGTTATCCTAATTTGGCTTCAACGGCGGCTTATCGAACAAGTCACTATGGTCCGGCAGGGTGGTCGGAAGCAATTCAAAAGTTTATAGCTTGAATTGATTTTAAAAACATATAAAAACTCAAAAAGAGATAGGGATTATTATGGCAGATTTTCATCAAAGTGGAATTGTAACGACGTTACATAATTTGTCCGAGAGAACAATTGAAGATTTAGAATATGAATTATTGCATTTCTCTCGATTTCGCCCTATGGGCCTTATCCTTCCATCACTGTACTCTGAGTTAGAAGGAACCGCATTGCCTGATATTGTAAATGAGTTAGTAAAAGTACCATACCTCTCACAAATTGTGATTGGGTTAGATCGAGCCTCTAAAGATGAGTACTACAAAGCGCAAGAATTCTTCAAAAAACTACCTCAAGACTTTCGGTTGCTTTGGAATGACGGCCCGCGTTTGAAAGCATTAGATGCGGAGCTGCAAGCGTTGGATGTGGCACCGAAAGAAAAAGGTAAAGGTAGAAATGTTTGGTACTGTATGGGTTATATGTTGGCGACAGGGAAATCTGAATCAATCGGGTTGCACGATTGCGATATCGTTACTTATGATCGTGGTTTGCTTGCTCGGCTAATGTATCCAGTAGCACATCCGCAGTTTAATTATGAGTTTTGTAAAGGGTTTTATGCCAGAGTAGCCGACGGAAAAATAAATGGACGCGTATCGAGACTATTAGTGACACCTTTACTTCGCTCGTTAAAGCGGGTTTTAGGTGATCTAGAGTATATCGAGTTTATGGATAGTTTTCGCTATCCCTTGGCAGGGGAGTTTTCGTTTCGTAAGGATGTCCTTAACGATATAAGAATTCCAAGTGACTGGGGGCTCGAAATTGGTGTGCTATCTGAAATGCATCGTAACTATGCCAACAATCGATTATGCCAAGTAGATATAGCAAAAGTATATGATCATAAGCATCAAGATATTTCTCTTGATGATGCTAATGCTGGGCTGTCTAAAATGTCCATTGATATTACAAAATCACTATTTCGTAAGTTGGCGACCTATGGTGTTATTTTTAATACTGAGACCTTTCGATCAATTAAAGCAAGCTATTACCGTATAGCACTCGATTTTGTGGAGACCTACCACAATGACGCAATTATGAACGGGTTAACCTTGGATGTGCATGCAGAAGAGAAAGCCGTTGAAATGTTTGCTCAAAATATCATGCTTGCAGGGCAAAAGTTTTTAGATGCACCTATGGAGAGTCCATTTATACCATCATGGAATCGCGTCGTGAGTGCTATGCCCAATGTATATGATCGCTTAGTCGAGGCGGTTGAAGCTGACCATGAAGAATGGCTAAATTCACTAGAACGATAATGAGAGTGTCTTTATGGTTTCTGAAAGTGCGTTAACGAATATAATTAACCACCAACTTAGCGTCATATATGGTGGAATTGAGATACAGTATTCATTGCAATGCTTAGGTGAAAAAGTACTAGCTGCAATGAGGCTTGAAGGCCTTGAAGTCGCGCCAGAGCCGTACTCAAACAATTGGTCCGAAAAAGATTCGATACTAATAACCTACGGTGACAGCATTGAACAATCAAACGATAAAAAAACTCTTGAACCACCGCTTGAGACGCTTAACCGGTTTTTAAATACGCGAGTGAAAGATTCGTTTAGCAGTGTGCATGTACTGCCTTTTTATCCTTATAGCTCAGATGACGGATTTTCGGTCATAAATTATGTTTCCGTAAACGAATCACTCGGAGGTTGGGAGCATATATCATCCTTGTCTGAGCGTTATAAGGTAATGGCCGATTTGGTTATCAATCATTGCTCTAGTCGAAGTGTATGGTTTGATCAATTTTTGAAAAATAAGCCGCCAGGTAATCGTTATTTTAAAACCTCAGACCCTGATAATGACTTAAGTAAAGTTGTACGCCCCCGTACAAATGATTTGTTGCGTGAAACCGAGACGGAAGCCGGTGTAAAATACGTGTGGTGTACCTTTAGTCATGATCAAGTCGATTTTGATTTTTCAAATCCAGATGTGCTTTTAGAGTTTGTAAAAATAATTAGATTGTATTTGGATAAGGGAATTTCAATTTTTAGATTAGATGCGGTTGCGTTTCTATGGAAGCAAGAGGGGACTGATTGTATTAATCTTAAGCAAACGCATGAAGTCATTCGATTACTTAGGACTATCATAGAACATGCCAGTCCAGATGCGGTCATAATTACTGAAACTAATATACCAACACAACAGAACTTATCTTATTTTGGTAATGCCAATGAAGCTCATTGTATCTATAATTTTTCGCTACCGCCGTTGTTAGTAAATACGTTGGTCAATGGTGATTGTAGTTATTTGAAACAGTGGCTCATGTCTATGCCACCCTCTCAAGAGGGTACTGCTTATTTTAATTTTATAGCTTCACATGACGGAATTGGTCTAAGACCTGTTGAAGGTTTGTTGAGTGATACTGAGTTAAATCAGCTGATAGGAACGATGAAACGGTTCGGCGGGCTAATTTCTATGCGAGCAAATGCCGATGGCTCTTCTACGCCTTATGAAATAAATATAGCTTTGTTCGATGCATTGCAAGGAACTCATAAAGGCCCTGATAAATGGCAATTACATAGATACTTGTGCGCCCACGCCATAATGTTTTCTTTAGAGGGAATTCCAGGGGTGTATATTCATAGTTTACTCGGCACTCAAAATGATTATCTACGTGTTGAAAATACAAGTAGAAATAGATCTATAAATCGTCATCGCTGGAATGAAGCCGAGTTGCTTGAAAGGTTAGCTGAGCCGCATTCACATCATAGTAAAGTTTTTAATGGATTAACTCGATTGCTGAAAATTCGATCTAAACAGAAGGCATTTCATCCAAATGCTACTCAGTTTACTCTGCAATTAGGCTCTAACCTGTTTGGGTTTTGGCGACAAAGTAAGGATCGTAAACAAAGCATTTTTTGTATTTATAATATAACGGATGTAGATCGAACAGTTGCGCTGTCAGAGCTTAATTTGATTCAGAGTCAAGACTGGACCGATTTAATAGCCGGGAAGGCTATTGAAAATATAAATGGCTATCTATCTCTGGCACCCTATCAAGGTGTGTGGCTAAGTAATTAAAACAAATTTCAATACAATTCAAATACATAGTGAGGTTGGTTGCTTCACTAGTGATGTTACAACGCAATTTCGCCCTTGGTTTTTTGCTGCATAAAGCGCTTTGTCGGCACGCTCTAATAAAGCTGGCCAATCAGACTCGCCATTGTAATGAGCCAACCCTAAACTGGCCGTCACTTTTAAGTCTTTATCGGGTAGTCGAACGTTTGCCTCAATGGCTTCTCGAATGCGTTCAGAAACCATTCTCGAATGTGCTAAGTGTGTATTGGTAATAAGCACAACAAACTCTTCACCACCAAAGCGAAAACAAGCATCTGAACCGCGAATAGACTGTTGAATGACTTGAGCTACTTGGCGTAATACATCGTCACCAGCTAGGTGGCCGTAGCGGTCATTTACTTTTTTGAAGTGATCTATATCGACCATCACTAAGCTCATGTCTTGGTCTTCGTGACGGCGTGTTCGTTCAAGTTCTCGAGTTAAGCTAATAGACATGGCACCGCGATTATTGAGGCCCGTTAGGGGATCAATCATAGCGGTGGCTAAGGCATCACGATACTTCAGTGCATTGCGTAATGGGAAAATGATGACGTCCATGATCGATTCAATCACAGATAATTCTTTTTCAGAAAAGCGCTTACCGCGAGTAAAAGTAATATCGCCATAATTCTGTTGACTCATCGACAATTGATAATTGCAACGGTGTTTACGCACTTGGCCGATGGTGATGTCGATCATCTTGTCGCCATGGATAAACTCAATCCCAGATACCGGAATAAGTTGCTTTAAATGACGATGAAAAATACTAATGAGCTGCTCAACTTCAAGTGATGTTTGAAGGTGGCTAAACAGATGCAAGCGAAAGTCTTTTAACCGTTCAGGCGTTAAGGTATCAATCGTAATTGATGTGACGTCCATAGGGAATGGAGGGTTCTTAACATTGGTTCCAAAACTATGCTGCGTAAAACTGTTGGCCATCGCATTCACCAGTAAACAATTAATCTTATTGGAGCTTACAGCGATATTTGTGCCAATATTAAAAAATCTAATAAAATCAATGGGTTGAGAGTTTTGTATCGGCCGATTAGTGTTAGAAAACGGCAGTGTCTAACCGCAGTTACCGCTTTTTAGTCGGGAAATTGTCATTTGTTTTTTTAAAGTGACAATAAACTAACGCTATTATCACAGTGCTCATTAGCGTTAGTTTATTGATGGAGAAGGGGTTTAACTTAGGTAGTTAGCCGCGTCTATAGAAAGGCCATTGATGCCTTGTGCTTGCTCAGAAAATAAATAGCGATATAAGGGCATGTGGCTTTCAGGAGTAGGTACTGATTCAGGATGTTCACCTGGGTAGGCGCTGGCACGCATTTGAGTGCGAGTGCCGCCAGGGTTGATCGCAAAAGTACGTACATTGCTTTGGTTGCCAAGTTCGGCGGCTAAGGTTTGCATTAGCCCTTCAGTCGCAAACTTTGATACACCGTATGCCCCCCAGTAAGCTCGACCTTGTCGACCAACACTTGATGTTGTAAACACTAAGCGGCCATGCGTAGACGCCTCTATGAGTGGCAACATTGCTTGTGTTAACAAAAAAGCACTGTTTAGGTTGACATTGATAACGTCATTCCATTCATTTTCGGGGTATTGGCCAATAGCCATTTTACTGCCCAGTAGTGACGCGTTATGGAGTATGCCATCGAGTCCGCCAAACTCTTGCTCAATGGCAAAAGCCATTTCTTTTGCGACCTCTAAAGAAAGAACATTAAGATCGTAGGGGAAAATGATAGGCTGTGTCTTTGTTTCCGCTTCGATAAGATCATAAACTTCTTCTAGGTTCTCCTGCCGGCGAGCGAGCAAAATCACATTGGCGCCATGGCGTGCAAAGTCTATTGCTGCGGCTTTACCAATGCCCGCACTTGCGCCGGTCACTAAGATGGTTTTACCCGATAACACATTCTTTGCTTGCGCCTGTGTGACTTGTTCTTTGGTTGGCATATTCATCAAGCAATCGTCCTATTGGCTGAGCGGCTTTTTAGTCGTCATCATATAATTAACTGAGACATCATCGGTTAAATTAAAATCTTTAGTAAAAGGGTTATAGCTGGTGCCTTTAAAACCAATTACCTTCAGCTGTGCTTGGCGAGCGCCTCGGGCAAGCTCGGATGGTTTAAGCAGTTTTTTGTATTCGTGCGTGCCCTTCGGAACTAAGCTCAAGACATATTCAGCGCCAACAATGGCCATTAACCAAGCTTTAGGGTTGCGGTTAATGGTTGAGAAAATAGCCGTGCCGCCTGGCTTGAGTAATTTAGCAATCGCAGTAATTACTGATGAAGGGTCTGGGACATGTTCGAGCATTTCCATGCAGGTAACGACATCGAATTGACCTGGACGTGCTTCTGCTAACGCTTCAGCGGTACTTTGTTGGTAAGTTAGGTTTGTTAGCCCGCTTTCAAGTGCGTGTAGTTGAGCGACCTTGAGTGGGGCGTCTGTCATGTCGATGCCTAAAACTTTACCGCCGCGTTTTGCTAGCGTTTCCGAAAGAATGCCACCCCCACAGCCAATATCGACAACATCCAGTCCAGCGACATTAACTTGCTGGTCGATGTAGTTCATTCGAATTGGGTTGAGATCGTGTAGAGGTTTAAACTCAGAGTCTGGGTCCCACCAACGGCTGGCAAGCCCTTCAAATTTGGCTAATTCAGCCGGATCAACATTCGCAGCCACACAATACTCCTTGCGAGTTTTATAGTTTGTTTAGCAGCTATTATGACGTGAAATGATGGCGGTTCACAGTACTTGTTCATCGCCTTTAAGGTGAATACGATGAACAAGCTGTACTTTACTGATTTAAGGCAGGCAATTAACCTTTGATTTTAGCTTGCCACTGTTTTGCGTTTGCAATAATAGCGGCTTGATCCAAGGTGGTTAGCTGACGATCTTTAAGTAATTGCTTACCGTCAACCCATACGTTTTTGATTTGATCGCGTGAGCTGGCATACACAATATGTGACATTGGCTCGAAGATCGGCTGAGATTCTAAATCATCCAGTGCAATAGAGGTTATGTCTGCACGTTTACCAACTTCAAGGCTGCCGATTTCTGCATCCCATCCTAAGGCTTTAGCACCGTTGATGGTCGCCATTGCGATAGCTTCTGCAGCAGGTAGAGCGACAGCGTTTGAGCTAACAGCCTTGGCTAACATAGCCGCGGTACGCATCTCACTGAGCATGTCTAAATCGTTGTTGCTGGCGGCGCCATCGGTGCCAAGAGCCACATTAACGCCCGCTTTTTGAAGTTTATCGACAGGGCAAAAACCACTGGCAAGCTTTAGGTTAGATTCAGGGCAATGCATGACATGAGCACCGGTTTCGACAATGTCTTGAATATCTTCATCGCTTAGCGCAGTCATGTGAACGGCTTGGAATCTTGGGCTTAACAAGCCTAATTCTTTTAGGCGTCTAATTGGGCGTTGACCACGGCGAGCGTGCTCATCATCAACTTCGCCCTGAGTTTCATGTACGTGCATTTGAATGCCAACGTCGTATTTTTCTGCCAGCTCTTTAATGCGTAATAGTGGTTCATCAGAGCAAGAGTAGGGCGCATGAGGGCCGAAGTTTACTTTGATGTGGCTGTGGCCTTTGTACTGCTCCATAACCGCTACACCGAGATCGATGTGCTCGTCAGGTGTTTTTGCCCAGGCGGTTGGGAAGTCGATGGTTGGGAAGCACAATTGCGCACGTAAGCCGGCTTTAACAACACGCTCCGCGGCGGCATCTGGGAAAAAGTAGTTATCTGAAAAAGCTGTAGTGCCACAACGAATCATTTCAGCTGCAGCGAGTTCCGTACCGTCGCCAACCATTTCATGGCTGACCCAAGTGCCTTCGGCAGGCCATATATGATCATTTAGCCAGGTTTGTAAGGCTAAGTCATCGGCCATGCCACGGAATAAAACCATAGCTGCGTGTCCGTGCGTGTTGACAAAGCCTGGCATGATGGCTTGGCCCGTCAAATCAACGGTTTCTGTAGCTTGATAGGCCGTTATAGCGTCAGATTTTGGCAATATGGCCACAATTTCGCCCGCCTTTATGGCCAAACTGTGATCGGTCAATACATCTCGATTAGCGTTAACGGTGATAATCCAGCTGGCGTGGATAAGAGTGTCTACTGATTGCATGAAGTAATCCTGTCTGATGAGTCAATGTTGACTATGATAAAAAAAATGGCCGGATTAAGCGAATGATTCTTTTTTTGGTCGAAAGCTGATGCAGAAGCCATCGTTAAGTTCGCTCTGAATATCTATATCCCACTTGAGCTTTTGGCTGGCAATATTAAATACGATGTACATGCCAAGACCACTGCCGCCTTTTGAACGAGCAGTGGTATAAAAAGGTTCAAATATACTCTCAATAGTTTCTTGGGTTGCACCGGTGCCGTTATCGCTGATCTCTAATACAAAACCTGTAGGGTCTTTAGCGAGTGATATCTTTATAGTGCCACTGGCCTTGCCGTTATCGAAGCCATGCATTTTAGAATTCAGCAGTACGTTTGTTAACAGCTGGGCCACAATGCCAGGGTATGTCTCGGTGCTAATTTCGGGGTCTAAATCAGTCTCAATGACAATGGTCGTGCTCTTGAACTCATGTCGAAGGCTGCTGACCACTAAGTTTACATATTCACTCAACAGTATGTGTCGCGTGGATTCAACCGACTGATCCACAGAGACCAGTTTAAAATTGGATATAAGGCCAGCTGCCCGATCAAGGCTGTTGTATATGAGTTGGGCGTGCTCTTCAGTTTCGAGTAAGAAACGATCAAAATCACTGCGAGTTATTTGGTTGTTTTGGAGCTTGTTTTTGAGGTGCTGAATATCGTTAAGCAGTGATGATGCAGCAAGTTTTCCAGAGCCAACGGGCGTATTGACCTCATGTGCTACTCCCGCCACTAATCTGCCCAGTGACGCCATGCGTTCAGATAATTCATTTTGTGTTCTTAGTTGATTATTCTTTTTTTCTATCACTTGACGGTGATGGATTTCTGAAATTTGCGGGCAGAAAAACTCAACTAACTCAGCAGAGTGCTTGTCACAACGGGTCAGTGCGTAGCCATAATTATTATGTTGGGTTTCGAGTGGGCAGAATATCCAATAGTGTTTAGATAGGTCTTTTTTCCCAAACTCGACATTTTGTTTCTTTTGAATAATTGAGACATTTCGAGAGCCATGCCAATCACGTTTAAAAATTATCATTTCATCAATAGACAAAGCATCCAGTTCAAAATCAATTTCATCTAAGATGATGTCAGCGTCTTGCTGGCCATGAATCTGGCGAACAACGGCAAATTTACGCGCGGTAGCATCCCTTTCTTGGATGAATTGCCATAAATCCATCAGTCTTTCACGCATGTGGTTTGAGTCGCTAGACGTATGTCCGGTAGAGCCTCTAAATTTTGGAATGGTGCTTACAATGATATCGTTAACGTCTTCACCATTGATCATTTTTAGCGCCATGCGACCGGTGCGCAGCCCCATGTCTTGTGCAGGGTAGTGAACAGTGGTCAGCCCAGGTTTCATGAATTGGGCGTATTCAAAATCATCAAAGCCAGTTATCCAGCAGTGTTCAGGGCATTTCACATTGAGTTCGGTAAGGCAATCTAGCGCACCTTTGGCCATTAAGTCGTTTGCGCAAATGATGAGGTTAGGTTTGGTTTGTGCTTGTAACCAATACTCCCTAAGTGTGTGCTGGGCATGTACTGAGGTGAAATTACTGTCTAAAACGATAATTCTCTCGGTATCGAGGCCTTTTTCACGATAAACATCGAATAAGGCCTTTTGGCGCATCTGACTTTCACTATTTTCAGAGGGGCCGTTAATAAAAACAACGCTAGGATTTGTGCGTTTTAGTAGCACTGAGTCGATAAGGTCTTTCATACCTTGGTAGTTATTGACCTGTACAGCAGGGGCGTCACCAATTTTTACGCCCATGTGAATGCAGGGAATGCCTTCGTATTCAGCCAAAACGCGCTCTGACACTTCAGCAGTGGTTTTGTAGGTTAGCCCACCTGAATAAAAAATAACCAGAGTTGGGTTGAGGGCAATAATATCACGGTGCGGCTGAAGTCCGCTGTCATGCCATAAAAGAGGTTTGGGGAAGTAACCGACGGGGGCAAAAAGCACGTCTACATCGACCTCAGAAAAAGCTTCAGATATGCCAAGTGCAATACGCTGTTCAATAGTTTGCGAAAAGGTGGGGATGACCACCGCCACAAGTGGCCGCATATAAATGCCTCTATTCAAAGTGCCTTTTTCTGTAGTGTAGACGAGGTTCAAAGAGATGCTATTAATATATTCTCTGAAACTGTCTATCTCATTGATTTGTGGTATGATTTCGCCTTTCGTGAGTAGTTAGCGTCATCAGAAAGTAGCGCGCAGGAAATGCCTGCACACTCGATAAGAAGGATAGCGAATTAGCATGGGTGAATTAGCCAAAGAAATTCTTCATATAAACATTGAAGAAGAATTAAAACAATCATACTTAGATTACGCCATGAGCGTTATTGTTGGGCGCGCATTGCCTGATGTTCGTGATGGCCTCAAGCCTGTTCATAGGCGTGTTTTATTCGCTATGAATGTGCTGAATAACGATTGGAACAAAGCCTATAAAAAGTCAGCTCGTGTTGTGGGTGACGTTATTGGTAAGTATCACCCTCATGGTGATTCAGCCGTATATGACACCATCGTTCGTATGGCGCAGCCGTTTTCAATGCGTTACACACTGGTTGATGGTCAAGGTAACTTTGGTTCTATCGATGGTGACTCAGCGGCTGCCATGCGTTACACCGAAATTCGTATGGAGAAGTTGGCGCACTCATTATTAGCCGACCTTGAAAAAGAAACGGTTGATTATGTCGAGAACTACGACGGCACCGAACTTATCCCAGATGTTCTACCGACACGAATTCCCAATTTGCTGGTTAACGGCTCCTCAGGTATTGCGGTCGGTATGGCAACGAACATACCGCCACACAACCTTAATGAGGTCGTTGATGGTGCCTTAGCGCTAATTGATAACCCAGATATCGATATTGACGGCCTAATGGAATACATCCCAGGCCCCGATTTCCCGACAGGCGCCTATATTAATGGCCGTAAAGGAATAGTCGAAGCTTATCGAACAGGTCGTGGCCGTATTTATATGCGCGCTAAAGCCGATGTGATCGTCGATGAAAAGACCGGTCGCGAAAGCATTATCGTTAATGAAATACCGTATCAAGTTAACAAAGCTCGACTCATTGAAAAAATCGCCGAGCTGGTTAAAGAAAAGAAAATTGAAGGCATTGCCGAACTCAGAGACGAGTCCGATAA
The DNA here is from genome assembly GCF_046710285.1 of Reinekea sp. Taxonomy (GTDB): domain Bacteria; phylum Pseudomonadota; class Gammaproteobacteria; order Pseudomonadales; family Natronospirillaceae; genus Reinekea. Next base: position 40,393 of record NZ_JBKEGY010000007.1, on the reverse strand, counting down.
AGACGGCCTTCGTATCGCGATAGACTTAAAGCGAGGTGAGTCTGGCGATGTACTGCTTAATAACCTTTATGCTCAAACTCAACTAGAAACCGTTTTCGGTATTAACACCGTGGCACTGGTCGATGGTCAGCCAAAGGTACTAAACCTTAAACAGTTATTAGATGCGTTTGTACGTCACCGTCGTGAAGTTGTTACGCGTCGTACTATCTATGATTTGCGTAAAGCACGTCAACGTGGTCACATTTTAGAAGGCTTGGCGATTTCATTGGCCAATATCGATGAAATGATTGAGCTAATTCGTGGTTCGGCCACCGGTGCTGAAGCTAAAGAGCGCATGTTGGCGCGTAGCTGGGCCTTAGGTGATGTTTCTGCCATGTTAGAGCGCGCAGGATCAGATGTTTGTCGTCCTGAAGAGCTTGAAGAGCAATATGGCGTGCATGATGAGCGCTATAACTTATCTCCAGAGCAAGCTCAGCAAATTCTAGATATGCGTTTACAAAAGCTGACTGGCTTAGAGCACGATAAGCTCATCGGTGAATATAAAGCGATCATCGACGATATTGGTGAGTTTTTACGTATTTTGAACAGCTATGAGCGTTTGATGGAAATTATTCGTGAAGAGCTAGAGCAAGTCAAAGCTGACTTTGGTGATGAGCGTAAAACAGAAATTTTAACCTCTCGTTTAGACCTTTCAATGGAAGATTTAATCACCGAAGAAGACATGGTGGTGACAATCTCTCATGCCGGTTACGCGAAAACACAGCGTTTAACTGAGTACGAAGCGCAAAAGCGCGGCGGCAAAGGCCGTTCAGCGTCTGCCCTCAAAGATGAAGACTTTATTGAGCATCTTTTGGTGACCAGTACGCATGCAACTATTTTGTGCTTCTCTAACTTTGGTAAAGTGTATTGGTTGCGAGTGTTTGAAATACCGCAAGCCAGTCGAGCGGCGAAAGGCCGACCGATGATCAACTTATTACCGTTAGGTGCCGATGAGCGCGTTACCGCAATTCTGCCGATACGTGAGTACGATGCCGATCACTTTATTTTCATGGCGACGGCAAGCGGTACGGTGAAGAAAACTTCACTAGATTCATTCTCGCGTCCTCGTACCAGTGGTCTAATTGCATTGTCATTAGATGAAGGCGATCACCTTGTTGGTGTTGCTTTAACTGACGGCGAGCGTGAAGTCATGTTGCTTTCAGATGCCGGTAAAGTTGTTCGCTTTAAAGAAGAGAAAGTTCGTGCAATGGGCAGAACCGCTCGTGGTGTTCGAGGTATCTCTTTAGAAGACGGCCAGCAAGTTATCTCGTTAATTGTGCCAGAAGAAAACGGTACCGTATTGACTGCTTCAAAACGGGGTTACGGTAAACGAACCAGTGTTGAAGAGTTCCCAACGAAAGGTCGTGGCACTAAAGGTGTTATCGCCATGGTGACCAGCGAGCGTAACGGCGCATTAGTCGGTGCTAAGCAGGTCTTTGATGGTGATGAAGTCATGTTGATCAGTAACAAGGGCACGCTGGTTCGAACCGGTGTGGACCAAATCTCGATTCTAGGCCGTAACACTCAAGGTGTTCGCTTAATTCGAGTGGCTGAAGATGAAGAGCTCGTCAGTATTGAACGTATTGAAGAGCCTGAAGAAATCGACTTGCCAATGACTGATATCGATGGTGAAGCGTTGACTGAAGCTCCAGCGGCATCTGCCGATGAGTCTGGTAACGAAGATTTAGCCAGTGAAGACGACGCGAGCGAAGAAAGCGAAGACTGATATTAAGTTGATGTAAATGGGTTTAGCGAGTGATCACTAAGCCCATTTTATTGCGCTTTCTAGCTGCTTTGAACATTATGCAACCTAGTGCAATGCTAAGTTGCAAATATCGGGCATTGAACCAAGCGCCAACTTCACCAACAATACTGATTCGTGACCCTATTTTAATTGCTGAGAACTCTTATGTCAGACACACCTGAATCTCTAAGCCAAGCCGACGAATCCGCCTTACAGCAGCTTCGAAAAGAAATCGATCAGCTAGATACTGAAATACTGGCACTTATCTCAAGGCGAGCCAATTGCGCCATGCAAGTAGCCGAAGTCAAAATGAAGGCATCAGGCACCAGCGCCGTATTTTATCGTCCAGAGCGTGAAGCACAGGTATTAACCAGTGTCATGAAGCGCAACCCAGGGCCGCTAGGCAATGAAGATATGGCGAAACTGTTTCGAGAAATCATGTCTGCTTGTTTAGCCTTAGAAAAGCCGATGGAAGTAGCTTATTTGGGTCCTGAAGGTACTTTTACCCAGCAAGCCGCCTTGAAACATTTCGGTCAGTGGGTCAAAACCAAGCCATTACCTGCGATTGATGAAGTGTTTCGCGAGGTTGAAGCCGGTGCCTGTAACTACGGTGTAGTGCCAGTAGAGAACTCCAGTGAAGGCATTGTAAACCATACTTTAGATACCTTTATTACCTCGAATATTAAAATATGTGGCGAAGTTGAATTGCGTATTCACCATCATTTATTGGCGGGTCCAAATACCAAACGCGATAAAATTTCACGCATATACAGTCATCAGCAGAGCTTAGCCCAGTGCCGAAAGTGGTTAGACGCGCACATGCCTCACGCCGAGCGCATTGCCGTTAATAGTAACGCTGAAGCGGCTAAGCGAGTGCAGGGTGAATGGAACTCCGCCGCCATTGCTGGCGAGCTGGCCGCCAGTCTTTATGATCTAGAAATCGTTGAGTCAAAAATTGAAGATTCACCCGATAACTCAACCCGTTTCTTAATCATTGGTTCTGAGCAAGTTGGGCCTTCAAGCGAAGATAAAACCTCACTCGTAGTCTCAATGCGTAACGAGCCAGGCGCGCTGTACCACTTGTTGAAACCGTTTAATGAGTTTGGTGTTGATATGACCCGTCTAGAAACAAGACCGTCAATGACCGGCAACTGGACGTATGTGTTTTTTATTGATTTCTCAGGCCACTGTGACGACGAAGCAACCATTAAAGTGATCAATGCAATTCGAGAAACCGCCGTCGATGTGAAAGTGCTAGGTTCATATCCGAAGGGCGTTTTATAAGTGTTGGATTCAAAACCAAGCGTATTAATTATAGGTTTAGGGCTAATAGGCGCATCGTTAGGTAAAGCGTTAAGGCATGCCGGTACCGCTTTTGTTTACGGTTCTGATCAGCAGTCTAACGTGCCTGAGGTGGCTTTGACTTTTGGGGTTATCGACGAAGTTGTCGAAAATTTGGCGAATTTAAAAGAAGTTGATGTGATCGTTATGGCGGTGCCCGTAAAAGCGATAGCCTCGGTATTAACCAATATTAACCATCTACTGCCAACCGTTAAAGTACTTACCGATGTCGGCAGTGTTAAAGGCGCAGTCGTTAAACAGGTAGAAGAAGTTCTCGGTGAATTACCCGCTTATTTTGTGCCCGGCCATCCGATAGCCGGGGCAGAAAAAAGTGGTGTTGGCGCAGCAAACGTAGAACTGTTCGACAAGCACTTGCACATTTTAACGCCCTTGCCGCAAAGCAGCCCAGCGGCTGTCGATTTACTTACTCAGCTTTGGAGCTCTGTTGGCGCAGATGTTGTGACCATGGATGTCGAACGTCACGATGAAGTATTGGCCGCCACCAGTCATTTGCCTCATTTATTGGCATTTTCTTTAGTTGATACCTTGGCTAGAGAATCTGATAATAGAGAAATTTTCCGTTATGCTGCCGGTGGTTTCCGAGACTTTACGCGCATTGCCGCGTCAGATCCGACTATGTGGCATGATGTGTTTTTGACCAATCAAGATGCAACACTTAAAATTTTACGAAAGTTCCAGTCCGATTTAGCAATGCTCGAACACGCAATTGAAACATCCGATGGTGAACTATTAAAAACTGTTTTCCATCGCTCAAAATCAGCCCGTGATTACTTTACCCAAGTACTCGAGCAGCGCGAAAAAGGGGTTTCCTTTTCTGCTATCACAGATTACACCCCATAATAACGAGGAAGTACCATGCAAGTAGAAGCACCAGTCATAACGCTTGACGGCCCAGGTGGGGCGGGTAAAGGCACCGTAAGTACGCTTTTGGCCGAACGCTTAGGTTGGCAATTTTTAGACTCAGGTGCTCTGTATCGGTTAACCGCCTTGGCAGCGATGAACCACGCTATTGATATGACTAATGAGTCTGGTTTGGCCGTTGTTGCTGAGCACCTCGATGTGTCTTTTCTGCAAAATGATGGTCGTACGGTTATTATGCTCGAAAACGATGACGTTACCGAATCTATCCGCAGTGAAAAAGTGGGTTCCAATGCATCGAAGGTCGCCGCATTTAGCCGCGTCCGTGACGCCTTGTTAAAGCGCCAGCGTGCGTTTGCAGTAATGCCAGGTTTGGTTGCTGATGGCCGGGATATGGGTACCGTTGTCTTCACGCAGGCAGAGTTAAAAATATTTATGACGGCAACGTCAGATGAGCGAGCGCGTCGTCGTGTCGCACAATTACTGGCTAGCGGCGTCAATGCCGATTTCGAACAGGTGAAAGCCGACATCGAAGAGCGTGATGAGCGCGACATGAATCGAAAAACAGCACCTTTAGTCCCTGCAGAAGACGCAATTGAGCTCGATACCACTGAAATGCCTATCGAGGCGGTTGTGCGTTTTATTGAGCAAGAAGCCAAAGCGCGAGGCTTAATGTCGTAGTGCGGTTAAATTGGTCAAAAAGGCCTATTTTTTAGCTCAAAAGCACTTATTCAAGAAAGATATCCAAAAAAAGCGAAAAAACCCGTTAAAAGTCACCAAAAGGCTTGGGTTTTTGCTTTTCTTCCGTATAATACGCCACCCTGAAATCAGATGATTTGCCCACTTTTCATTACGGAAAAAGGCACTTTAACTGGCCTCAAACGTCGTTAAGACCAGCAATTTCGAACGTTTGAGTATCATTAATAGACCGTGTTAGCTGGAATGCGGAAAAGTGTCGTAAATAATTTAATTTGCGGCGTTTATAGTTTAGGAACTTAAAATACATGACTGAATCTTTTGCTGACCTCTTTGAAGAAAGCTTATTAACGATCGAAATGGAGCCAGGCTCTATTGTTACCGGTGTTGTTGTAGACATCGATTCTGACTGGGTTACTGTTCACGCAGGCCTTAAGTCTGAAGGCGTTATCCCACGTGTTCAATTTTTGAATGAAGCGGGCGAACTTGAAGTTGCCCTTGGCGATGAAGTTAAAGTTGCACTTGAAGCTGTTGAAGATGGTTTTGGTGATACTAAGCTTTCTCGTGAAAAAGCGAAGCGTGCTGAAGCTTGGTCTGAGCTAGAAGAAGCATACGAAGCGAAAGAAGTCGTTACAGGTATCATTAACGGTAAGGTTAAGGGTGGTTTCACCGTTGACGTTAAATCTGTTCGTGCATTCCTTCCAGGTTCTTTGGTTGATATCCGTCCAGTGCGTGACACTTTGCACTTGGAAGGTAAAGAGCTTGAATTTAAAGTGATTAAACTAGACCAACGTCGTAACAACGTAGTTGTTTCTCGTCGTGCCGTCCTAGAAGCAAGCAACAGCGCTGAGCGTGAAGAATTGCTTGAAAACCTACAAGAAGGCCAAGAAGTTAAGGGTATCGTTAAGAACCTAACTGATTACGGTGCTTTCGTTGACCTAGGTGGCGTAGATGGCCTATTGCACATCACTGACATGGCTTGGAAGCGTATTAAACACCCAAGTGAAATTGTTCAGGTTGGCGATGAAATTGACGTTAAAGTATTAAAGTTTGACCGTGAGCGTAACCGTGTATCTCTAGGCCTTAAGCAATTGGGTGAAGATCCATGGGTAGAAATCAAGGCGCGTTACCCTGAAGACGCTGTTGTTACTGCACGTGTAACAAACCTTACTGATTACGGCTGTTTTGCTGAGTTAGAAGAAGGCGTTGAAGGTTTAGTCCACGTTTCTGAAATGGATTGGACTAACAAGAACATTCACCCATCTAAAGTTGTTCAAGTTGGCGACGAAATTGGTGTAATGGTTCTTGATATCGACGAAGAGCGTCGTCGTATTTCTTTGGGTATTAAACAGACTGTTGTTAACCCTTGGGAAGATTTCGGTAACCGTTTCAACAAGAACGACAAAGTATCTGGCAAGATCAAGTCTATCACTGACTTCGGTATCTTCATCGGTCTTGAAGGCGGCATCGACGGTTTGGTTCACTTGTCTGACATCAGCTGGAACGAGTCTGGTGAAGAAGCTGTACGTAAGTACAAGAAAGGCGAAGAGTTGGAAACAACGATCCTTTCTATCGATCCAGAGCGCGAGCGTATCTCTCTAGGTATCAAGCAGCTAGATATGGACCCATTCGCAGCTTACGCAGCTGAAAATGACAAAGGCACCATCGTTAACGGTATCGTTAAAGAAGTAACCGCTAAAGCAGCGATCATTACTTTAGAAGAAGATATTGAAGGTACGTTGAAAGCTTCTGAAATTTCACGCGATAAAGTTGAAGATGCAAGCAACGTATTAAACGTAGGCGATGCAGTTGAAGCTAAGATTGTTAGCATCGACCGTAAGAACCGCGTAATTAGCTTGTCTATCAAAGCGAAAGACGTAGAAGAAGAGAAGAGCGCTGTTAAAGAGTTGAAGGAAAAAGCAGTAGAAGCTGCTGGCCCAACAACAATCGGCGACCTGATCAAAGCTAAACTAGAAGAAGGCAGCAACTAAGTTAGTTGTTCATTCTTTAAAAAAGCCGGCTCTAAGCCGGCTTTTTTGTGTCTCGGGTTTAATGTAGTAACGAGGCACTCTGCGCTAAGTCGGCGGACTTCCCTTGAATGGTCGCTCAAGTGCATCCTTGCAACGTTAAACTTCGCCATCCATGGCTCAGATTCCCATTCAAGGGAAATCCGCCGACTTAGCTTACTTTTTGGCTTTTTTGATAATGTCCCAATCGCAGCTCAAAATTTGTTCTATTAAGGTCCTAAACCCGAAGCCCGCAGCCCGAAGCTCAAAACCAGTCTTCACAAAAAAACCGTTTAAAAATAAATACTTGTGTTATTTTGCAAGCTGAATTAGGCTGATTATTAATCGCTTCGATATGAGGGTCGAGGAGGGTATGACAGTGACAAAATCAGAACTGATTGAGCGCATCGTCGAACGCCAAAATCAGTTATCAGTACGTGATGTTGAGCTTGCCATTAAAACCATGTTAGACCATATGGCGCAGAGTTTGGCTGAGGGTGAACGCATTGAAATCCGTGGCTTTGGCAGCTTTTCGCTGCATTATCGCTCGGCTCGTGTTGGTCGCAACCCTAAAACAGGTGAATCTGTTGAGCTAGAAGGTAAGTACGTGCCGCACTTTAAGCCAGGCAAAGAGTTGCGAGAGTCAGTAAACGATTGCCTCGAAGACTGATTAACGTCAGGTAAAGGAAATAGATACTCCGTGCGTATTGTTAAAATTATTATCTTATTGGTTGTGCTTATTCTCGGTTGGTTGATCGGTTGGTCAAATAATGCCGACACAACACTGTCTCTTTTAAACTTCCAGACACCCAATTTCCCTCTTTTCGTATGGCTATTTGTTAGCGTATTTATTGGTTTTGTCTTGGGCTTGTTGTCTAGCCGTTTATTCCGTTAAGGGCCTTTAGGTCATGAACTTAGTCGATTATTTAAAAAGACTTCTTCTTCCGTCTTTCCGTTCCAAGCGTTTCCTACTCGATCAAGCTCACTTTGAATTAACCTCATTTCAAGGCGACGTATCGGATTGGATGCAAAAATACCCAATTAACGATGACAACGTTGAAATCCACTTGGCATTAGCGGAGCTATTTCGCCGCCGAGGTGAATTTGATAAAGCCGTGGCCGTTCATGAAACCATTGCCAATGCACAACTCAGTGATTACCAAGAAGAAGATTTACTGCTTGAGATCGCCCAAGATTACTACGCTGCAGGCATTTTAGGCCATGCTGAAATTCTACTCGAACGTGTATTGCAAGATTCCGACCCAGAGCGCTCTAAAGTCGCATTTCGACTATGGTTGTCTATTTTGGAGCGGGAACAGGAGTGGGGTAAGGCAATAGCCTTGGTCGAGCAGTTTGGGCAAACGGGCTCTGGCGGTATCCGCCTTGTAAACCTTTATTGTGAATACGCCTTAGAGTTGAAAAGCCTAGGTGAGCTAAGTAGCTTAACCAAGGTGCTGAAGAAAGCTCGTAAACTTACTCTAGGAGTGCGCGCTAGCCTAATATCAGCTGAAGTCTCCACCTCCCAGAACCGCCTTAAAGAAAGTATTAAGTACTATCGTGATGTACTTATACGAGACCCGCTACGCAGTGACTTAGTGCTACCGTCGCTCAAGCACCTATCAACTGTAACCAAAACTAACCCTGCTTTAGCCGAATTTTTAAAAGGGCTGTATCAAATTCAGCCATCGGTTCGAATATTAGAAGCTCTGGTCGAAATCGGTATTGAAATGGACTCCGACTACTGGATTGCCGAAGTTGAACTACATGCCAAAGAAGGGCGCTCGAAAAAAGTCTTTGATCACTGGCTTTCAGGTATTGGCGGCTTCGATAGTCATGCACGTTACGTGGTATCAGAACTGGTGCAATCACGAAGTTTAATGCGCTTAGACCGACATAAATGCTTTCAGTGTGGCTTCCAAACCGATCAAATGATTTGGCAATGCCCACAGTGCGAGGGTTGGGAAACACTCTATTCAAGATACGAATTAAAAATTGGCCAGCAGATATCAAAACAACGGTAATATGTTGATTTCTAACAAAAAAATGTTGCATTGAGATCATTTCGCTGTATTATAGCGCTCGTTCTTGAAGCACACAGTGTCCCGTTCGTCTAGTGGCCTAGGACACCGCCCTTTCACGGCGGTAACAGGGGTTCGAGTCCCCTACGGGATGCCAAATCAATCTTAGATTAATCAAGGTTGATAATGCTAAAAAGAACAAGAATCGTCAGTGAAAGTAGCGATTCAAATGCGGGAATAGCTCAGTGGTAGAGCACAACCTTGCCAAGGTTGGGGTCGGGAGTTCGAGCCTCCTTTCCCGCTCCAAATTCTATAAAAAACCGAGTCATTTCACTCGGTTTTTTTTCGTCTGCAGCTTTCTGGCAACGTTGCTAATTCTTTAACCTTTCTCTTAGATATCTGCAACTTGCTTCAAGACTCACTCACGTACTACCTCACACAACAGTAGAGTTTTAAGCCAAAATACACCATCATAGATGCATTTCAAGTCACTTCAGTCACGGGAATCTCTATGCAGCAGCAAGCACCTATTAATGATATCGCCGTTCTGGGTTTGGGCGTTATGGGCTCAAGCCTTTCACTGAATTTAATGGATCATGGCTTTCGCGTTGCCGGTATCGATTTAAATACTTTACTTGTCGAAAAGTTAGACGCGCGAGCGGCTGCTGAAATGCCAGGTTTTTTCTCTCGTTACGACGATGTAGCGGCACTGTTAGCCAGTTTGAAATTACCACGCCGCGTTATTTTGTCGGTTCCTGCGGGTAAAGCGGTAGACGGAGCCATAGAAAGTCTATTGGCAGCTGGCCTCGAAACAGACGATATTGTAATTGATACCGGCAACAGTTTATGGACCGATTCCAACCGCCGAACTGAGCACTATGAAGGTCGTTGCCAGTTTTTCTCTACCGCCGTGTCTGGGGGCGAGGAGGGCGCTCGTTTTGGTCCTTCACTCATGGCCAGTGGTTCGCAAGGTGTTTGGCAGTACCTTGTACCGATGATGGAAGCCATTTCAGCTAAAATTGATACAAATGGTAAAGACCATCCCTCGAAGTTCGATGGTGAGCCTTGTGCAGCTTATATTGGCCCGAAAGGCTCGGGTCATTATGTGAAAATGGTTCATAACGGCATTGAGTACGCCGATATGCAGTTGATCTGTGATGGCTATCAGTTCATGAAAGAAGCCTTAGGGTTATCTAATTCAGATATTGGCCAAATATTTGAGCGTTGGAATAAAGGTGCATTAAACAGTTACCTAATGGAAATATCGGCCGATATTTTACAGCAACAAGACCCAGCTACGGGTAAAGACTTCGTCGATGTGGTTCTAGATAAGGCTGGCCAAAAAGGCACGGGCCTTTGGACCGCGTTAGATAGTTTAGAGGCGGCTATTGCCGCGCCAACCATCGTACAAGCGGTGATGAGCCGTGGTATATCGAGCCAAAAAGATTTGCGTTTAAGTCTAGCGGGCTTATACCCATCAGCTCAGCACTCAAGTTACAGTGAGTCAGAAAAAAACAAGCTAATTGATGCACTTGAGCAAGCGGTTTATTGCTCTAAGATCTGTGCTTATGCTCAAGGCTTTGCTTTAATGGCTGAAACCGCTAACCAACAAAATTGGACATTAGACTTTTCAGCGATTGCTAAAATTTGGCGCGGCGGCTGCATAATCCGTGCAGGCTTTTTAACTCATATTAGTGATGCGTATCAGCAAAATGCATCACTAGAACACTTACTGCAAAGTGAATATTTCCAACAGCAAATCAAAACTGGTTTATCGGGTTGGCGAGAGCTTGTCGCACAAATTAGTGTCACGGGCGTTGCGGCACCTGCACTGAGTGCTTCTCTTAGCTATTTTGATTCGCTAAGAAGCGGTTGTTTATCCGCGAATTTGATACAAGCGCAGCGCGATTATTTTGGTGCTCATAGTTATCGAAGAATAGACCGGCCAGAGTCTGAGTCGTACCATTTAAACTGGGCGGAATCGCCTAGGGCGGAAGTAAAAATAAGCGACTAATTTAAAGTGAATATCCTGACAACCCGCTATTTATTTTTTATTTGAATAATAGGCTGGTTATTAACTCAGCATATTTTGGCTGTAAGTTTGACTCATGAAAACTATTTACATCAGGAATAGTGGGCAATCCATTTTCTAGCCAGTTTATTAATGTATCTACCGCGCTGGTGGCTTGCTGCTCTAGAGACCCTTCACCTAAATATAAATAATTAGCCTCAAACATCTCAGGGTAACTCAACCGGTTGGGTAATAAAGGTACACAACCCGCCTCTACGGCTTCTAAGACAGCAATGCCCTGAAATTCATGAATGGCAGTGGATAAAACCACGTCGCAGGTGGTTAACATCTGTTGATATTGGTTTTTATCTTCTACAAACTGACAATGACTAATTAATTTCGATTGAAGTTGAATACGTTTGAAGCTGACCGGAACTGTTCGGAATTGTTGCCCAGTAATAATCAGTTCGAAGTTTTCTGAGTGCTTTTGTAATTTATTGATGATGCTTTCTAACAGCTCAGGGCTTTTATCCCATTCCCAGCGGTGATTCCACACAATCCGAAGTTTTTGGTTTTTTTCTGGAGTGGGCTTTTTTCCTATTGTTTGTTTTTGAATAGGCACAGCTAACACCGTGGCTTTTTGTTGCAGTGTTATTGCCAGTTGTTTCGGTACCAAGTCTGGCATTTTTTTAAGGAGCTTTTTAACACCGCTTAAAAAGGAGTCTTGGTTATATTGGCTGTTGAAAACTAGTTTATCAGCGCGAATGGCTGAATAGATTGCGGTTATTTGCCAATCTACCACGCTTTGAGGGTTGTTAGAGGCAGGGTATGCAAACTGATTGTCATGAAAGTAAAGAATGCTCGGCGTCTGCCTAAGGGCAGGGTAAATGCTTTGAACGGTCGCTAAGTCTATCGAGGACGTTGCGAGCAAAACGTCATAGTTTTGATCTAAGTGTTTTGGTGCCAGCTGGCCAATAGAAAGGGGATTACCGCGCATACGCCATGAAAAGTAACGTGGCGGAAGTGCAATGATAGACCAAGATATATCGGCAACTTGATTAACAATAAAGTCAGACCAACTGGCTTGGCTTATTGAGTGGTAACCTGAAATTAGTAATCCTTTACGCACAGAGTGCTCCAAATGGGTCATTTAAAATGTCGTTTAATTCCGATTGTAACCTGTGCAAGCTCATTTCTAAACTGAACCATTAGAAAACGTTGCCTAATGGAGTCGAATGCAACTTTGTTACATTAAACCTTTATCGTCTTTAAGAAATAAACGTTATTCTTTAGGGTGGAGACCACTGTTGTCCCATAATTTAGAAGCGGTGGGCCGCAGAACCCTGCATAAGGTCTGAGATATTTATGGGACAGCAGTGAGTGGATATAATTTTTAGAACAAGGGGTAATAGATGATTCGTACCGTAGTCATAGGGCATGGTTTTTCAGCGCAAACCTTCCACGTTCCATTTTTGTTAGCTTCACGATCTTTTATTTGGAAGGCGTCTGTTAGTTCAAAACCCGATGCCATTGCATTAGATTACCCTCAAGTTACGGTGTTGGCCTCTATCAATGATATTTCAGCAGAAGAATATGATTTAGCGATTGTTACCACGCCCAATGCGCTTCACTTCGAGCAAGTGAATGCATTACTAAAACTGGGCCTGCATGTGGTGGTTGAAAAGCCAATGGTACTCAACTTGGTCCAAGCTAAGAAATTGTATGAGGTTGCCGAGCAAAACAAAAAAACACTCACGGTTTTCCAAAATCGACGCTGGGATGGTGATTTCTTAACCGTAGAGTCGTTAATGCAGGCGAATAGAGTCGGTAAATTGGGCCGTTTCGTTTCTCGTTTTGATCGTTTTCGGCCCGTTGTTAGAGATCGGTGGCGTGAAAGCAGCGATGAAGGCGCAGGTATATTGTGGGATCTTGGGCCGCATCTCTTAGATCAAATGGTGGCTTTATTTGGCAAACCAAAGGCTATAACCGCAAATGTTAGCCACCTACGGCCTGGCGCGCTTGCCGATGATGTCTTTGAGCTGTGGTGTCATTACGCAGAGTTTGAAGTAGTGTTAGGCAGTAGTTGCTATCAAGCGGGTCCGAACTTAAGATTCAGCGTTGAAGGTGACAAAGGGTCATTTATAAAATACGGATTAGATGTCCAAGAAGAAGCTTTAAAGAAAGGAGTGGATATTCATGATGAACGCTGGGGTATAGAGCCTGAAAGTGACTGGGGTGTGTTATATGGCGAAGCCTCAAATCAGATTATTACCACCAAGCCGGGTAGTTATGAGGCATTTTGGTTTCAATTAGCGAATGCCATTACCGCAGGTGGGGCAAGTCCAGTGCCGAAAGCAGATGTATTAACAGTCATCGAATTAATTGAGATGGCGCACTTATCGGCACAGCAAAAACGAACGATTAATTTAAGTTAGCAAACAAAAAAAGGCTGCAAATGCAGCCTTTAAGTTAATAATCAGTATTTATTAACGGAATACACGTTTACGAACACGCTCTAAGTTTTCTAAGATTTTATCCAAACGATCTGGATTAATCATAAACTCTTGGAAACCTTTCATGCCTTCAGATGCCATAGCAGGGTCTGTATCGCGGTCATAAAACTGTGCAGTACCATCTGCGCCACCTAACATTTCACTGCCTTCAATCAAGAACTTGTTGTCAGCCGCACTCGCGTACTTGTTTGGTGGAAGCTGGTTAAGCACTTCATTTAGAATCGTTTGATTCTCTGCATTGGCAACATAGGCTAAGAACTTACGAGCATCTTCTTTGTTCTTTGCACGAGCCGGGATGTGTACTGTATCAGTTGGAGCGTCTTCAAACATTCCCACGCTTGGATCAATCATTGGGAACTGGAAGAAGTCATAGTTTGTGCCTTCAGGGAAGTTTGGTGTTAAGAAGTTACCCATGAGGTACATCGCCGCTTCACCATTGAACATAGGTGCTTGAGCTTCTTGCCAGCTATACGAAGCATGGTTGGCAAGGAAGTAATCACCTTCAATTAACTGTTCCCAGTTAGCAAATGTTTTACGAACGCCCGCATCGGTATAAGGGATTTTGCCATCCATTAAATCAATGTGGTAATCCAGGCCGTTGGTACGCATGTTTAAGTAATCGAACCAGCCCGCGGCAGTCCAAAGATACTTAGTACCTATGGTAATGGGTGCGATGCCATTATTTTTCAGTGTTTCACAAACAGCTAAAAATTCTTCCCAGGTCTTAGGTTCAGACAAACCATATTTATCGAACATGTCTTTGTTGTAGTACATGCCCCATTGATAGAATGAGTAAGGAACACCGTATTGCTTACCTTCTACAGTCATGGATGCTTTGGTAGAAGACATAGAGTCAGATAGGTCTTGGTCAGCCCATACATCTGAAACATCATCTAATAAGCCACGTTCTACAAAATACTTCATGCGGTTACCCGCAAACCAAAAAACAACATCTGGCGGCGAAGTGACTAGCCAGTTTCGAATGGCGCTCTTATAACCTTCGTGGTCATATTCATTCACTTTAACCGTGATATCGGGGTTTTCGGCTTGGAAACGTTCAATCAGTTCAGCCCATGCCTTCTTCGGTGCAGGGTCAGATTGGTTAGAGTTAATTACCAAGGTCCCAGCTAAAGCTTGTGACATCATGGCAATACTAATTGCACTTGCGGTAAATATTTTTTTAAGAGTCATTATCTCGTCCTTCTTTATTGTTTTTGACGAATTACATTTGTCTAAAGGGTTGTCGAAAGGTCCCTTTAAAACCTTTTTATTTTTAATTACAAGCGAGTGAGCTTAATAATTAAAACTGTTTCAGGATCTAACACTGGCAACGGTAGACCCTTGTTTTTCAACCATTCACCACTCACCTCGAAGTTATCTTCGGAAAACCATGGTGGCTTCTGTTTCATTAGGTGATGAGTGATCACAGGTTCGATAACTATTGAAACTGCATAATTTTTCTGGCTATCTAGTTTGGGCAGTTGTAAGTCACCAGGAACAGAAAACTTAGGCATTGTTTCTTGGTAAATACTTACATAGGTGTTCGCGCCTGACTGAACAGTAAAGCCTATTTGGTTTTCGTCAGGGCAAGTTAAAGGTGCTCTGATACCAGAATGAATATCTTTTCGAATATATTTATATAAGTTCAAATAACCAACAAGCTCTTCATGCTCCTGTGAGGTGAGGTGACGAATGTCCCATTCAATCCCTAAGTGACCAAACAAGGCGGTCGCTGCACGTGCTTGTAAACTGTGAGTACGGCGAGTGGTATGACTGGTATGGGGGCCAATGTGGCTGCCAAGCACTTCTGCTGGAAAAAATATGCTCGCCCACTGTTGCATGCGTTGACGTTCTAATGCGTCGTTGCAATCGCTTAGCCAAAAGCGATGGGTGTGCTTTAAAATGCCATAGTCCATTCGGCCGCCACCAGAAGAGCAAGACTCTATTTCGACTAACGGGTGGGCGCTGCGAATTCTCGCCAGTAGCGCATATAAACTGTTTACATATTTTGCATAAGAGGCTTTGCCGTTAATATCACCGGCTTGTAATAAGTCTCGGTTCATATCCCATTTTATATATCGAATAGGGTACTGAACTAGGATGTTGTCAATACTTTCAAATAAGAAATCACAAACATCATCGTTCGATAAATCAAGAACCCACTGGTTACGGCCAGTAGTTTGTTGACGATGCTCAATGCCTAAAACCCATTCAGGATGGGCCTTGAATAGGTCCGATCGCTCACTGACCATTTCCGGTTCAAACCATAAGCCAAATTCCAAGCCTTTATCTTTCAGTGTTTGTGCAAGTGGTACTAAGCCGCGAGGATAAATATCTTGATCAATCGTCCAGTCACCTAAGCCGGCGGTATCATCACGACGACCTTTAAACCAACCGTCATCAAGAACAAAGCGCTCAGCGCCAACGCCTTGTGAGGCTTCCGCTAAAGCATCGAGACCCGCTTTATTATGGTCAAAGTACACAGCTTCCCAAGTGTTTACATGAATCGGGCGTTCCATCTTAGTTGGGAAGGTTAATATGTTATCGCGAACAAAAGTTTGAAAGTTTTTGCTAATACCGCCCAAACCTTCAAAGCTCGCCGTCATATACAAAGTGGCAGCATTAAACGTTTCATTCGTGGTTAAAATTGCTTCGCCGGGCATTAAATGAATGCCAGCTTGATATTGAGATAAACCGAGTTGGTTGCGCTCTATGCGTTGGCTATGGTTACCGCTCCAGCCTAAGTGATAGCCGATACAAAAACCATGGTCGAAACTGAATTCGTTTTCTGCAACCAATAAACCAGGGAAATGATCTTGCGACGTTCGCCCCTTTAAGTTAGTTAGCTCAAGTGAACCAATTGGGAAATCACTTTGAACTGGTTGGAATTCGTTTACCCAGCGTCCAGAAAAGTGCATGATTTTTTTGAAGCTTTTAGGGATGGGCAAGGTGGTTAGCCACTGTGACAAGTCAAGGTTCTGCTCGCCTTTATTGGTGACCGCAACATCAAAGCTAAAAGCATCATTTTTAACATCGGCCACGATTGATAACACAAGTTCTAATTTAGCATGGCTATCATTAAAAATAATATCCAGTGAATGTGTATGTTGCTTGGCCTCAACATGTGTCCACTGTACTACCCAGTTTTGACCATCATGATGGCTCTTAATTGCCGGGTTTAGAAAGGTGCCACTTGCATAAGTAGACGCCAAACTAAGAGTCTGAACTTCATCCAAACCCGCCTGAGCTAATGGCGGTGTAACTAATTTATTGATTGTTGCATCATCGTAACTATTCGATAATTTTTTACCGAAATAAACAATATCAGCATCGTTGTCTTGAATACGAGCAATCAAGGTTAAGTTATTCGTGTGAAGAACAGCCATGTCTATTACCCCTTAGTTGCACCCAGAGTTAAACCTGCAATAAAGTGTTTTTGCATTGCGAAGAACAAGATTACTGGCGGTAGCGCAGCAACAATTGAGCCGGCAGAGATCAAGTTCCAAGAAGCAAGCCATTGACCGCGTAATGCGCTGATACCTGCAGTAACGGGGCGCACCTCATCACTTTGCACTAATACCAAGGCCCAGAAATAGTCGTTCCAAACAAAGGTGAAAATTAATACAGCAAGTGCAGCTAATGCTGGTCGAACTAACGGTAAAATAATTTTGTAGAATATTTGCCACTCAGAAGAACCCTCTAAACGACAGCTTTCTAAAAGTTCATCGGGTATGCCAATAATGAAGTTGCGCATAAACATCGTACAAAAACCTGTTTGGAATGCGAGGTGAAAAATAATAAGCGCCCAGACAGTGTCGTACATACCTAAGCTAATGGTTAAGTCTCGAACAGGAATCATTAAAATTTGAAAAGGTACGAAGTTGCCACCAATAAATAAGGCAAAAACAGCCAACCTTCCTTTGAATTTAAATTTTGCTAAACCAAAACCAGCCAGAGTTGCTAATAACACTGAGCCAAACATGACTGGTACGGTGACTAAAATACTGTTCAGTAGGTAGCGGCCCATATTGGTTGTGCCAAATACAGCTGAATAGTTTTGAATAAGATTAAATGATTCAGGAATCCCCCAATAGTTACCCGCATTAATGTCAGCCATAGATCGTACTGATGTCATCAATACCGCCGCTAATGGTAATAACCATAAAATAATAGTAATCGGCAGCGCTGCCTTATATGACATCTGTGTAAGCTTGCTGGTTTGTGCAATAGGTGTTGGAAACATAAAGTTAACCTCTCTCGTCTTTTAACATGCGCCATAAGAAAAAGGCGATATAGATCAACATGATCAAGAATAATACCGTGGCAATTGCAGCACCGTAGCCCATTCGATAATTGAAAATAGCTTGTTCGTACATAAAATACGCTAATACGGTAGAGCTGCCATAAGGACCGCCGGCTGTCATAGAGGCGACTAAATCAAATGAACGTAAGGCTCCGATAACCGTAACAACAATGGCAATGAAGGTTGCGGGGCGTAGTTGAGGTAAAATAACGTAACGCAGCATTGTCCAGCCTTTTGCGCCATCCATCCGAGCTGCTTCTATTTGCTCAGGGTGTAAATTGTTGAGGCCGGTTAAGAACAATATCATGGTGTAGGCTATTTGAGGCCATAAACCCGCAGCAATAATGCCGTAGGTTACTAAGGTTTCATCGGCGAGAACTGGGATTGGATCAAAGCCAAAAACACCGACAATAATTTTAAGCAAGCCGTAACCAGGATCATAAAACCAAGCGAAAACAATACCGATAATGACTTGTGAAATTACAAAAGGAAAAAAGAAAAGTGATTTAACAGCGCGAATGCCTAACACTTCTTGGTTTAGAAATAAGGCAATGCCTAAACCCAGTGGAACGGCGAGCATATAAAAAACTAGCCATAAAATGTTGTTCCAAAGGGCGGTCCAAAATTGTGGATCATAATAAAGGTCAATATAGTTTTGGATACCAATAAATATTTTCGGGCCAATTCCATCCCATTCGTAAAAGCTATAAGCAATACTTTGTGTGATCGGGTAGATTACATAAACCAGAAACAGCAGTAACGCAGGTAGCATGAATAGCCACGGTGTTAGTTGATCCATTAACGGTTTTTTATTGGTTTGTTTCACAATAAAGGCCCTTTTTATTTGTATTTATTGATTGGACAAAAATCATTATGTATTTCTATGATAACGTTTTCAAGGATTTATTTTTGTTCTTGATTTATAATTGCTAAATATTGATGAAAACTACCGTTAAACGCACCATAGGCGCGGTACTGCAAAATAGAATAAAAAAACTAGGAGGCCATTTGATGGCGCGTTACATTTTATCGATTGATCAAGGTACAACCAGCTCTAGAGCCATTTTGTTTGATGCTTCTGGTCAAATAATTCACTCCTCAGCGCAAGAGTTTCGTCAGATCTTTCCGCACAATGGCTGGGTTGAACATGACCCTGAAGATATTTGGCAGTCTACTCTACAGGTCGCTAAAGACGTGCTCTCTAGGGTCAAAAAAAGCGAAGTTTTGGGCATTGGAATTACTAATCAGCGTGAAACAACCCTAGTCTGGGATAAGCAAACAGGCAAGCCAGTTTATAATGCGATTGTGTGGCAAGACCGCCGCACCGCGGAATACTGCCAGTCGCTCAAGCAGCAGGGGGCGGAAGAGTCTATTAAGCTAAAAACTGGTCTTTTATTAGACCCATACTTCAGCGCAACCAAAATCCGCTGGATTCTTGAAAACGTTCCCGAGGCACGTCAAAAAGCCGAGCGTGGAGAGCTTATTTTCGGCACGGTTGACAGTTTTTTGCTCTGGCGGTTAACAGCAGGTGAGTCACACGCGACCGATGCGACCAATGCTTCTCGAACCATGATTTTTGATATAAATAAGCAGCAATGGGATCAAGAATTATTAGATCTATTTGACATTCCCAAGGCTATGTTGCCAGAAGTCAAAGATTGTTCAGCCCATTTTGGCGTTACCAAAGAAGATATTCTTGGCATTAGCTTACCTATTGCCGGTATAGCGGGTGATCAACAAGCTGCGCTCATCGGCCAGGCTTGTTTTACACCAGGTATGGTAAAAAGCACCTATGGAACGGGTTGCTTTGTGATCGCGAACACAGGCGATAAACCCGTTGCTTCCGCTAATAAGCTGTTGACGACCGTAGGGTATCGAATAATGGGCAAGACCACCTTTGCACTAGAGGGCAGTATCTTTATGGCCGGTGCGACCATGCAGTGGTTACGTGACGGAATAGGGATAATTGAGCATGCGAGCGAGTCTCAGGCGATGGCCGAGGAGGTCGGCGCTATTCAATCGGTTTATTTGGTTCCAGCTTTTACAGGCCTTGGTGCGCCTTATTGGGACCCAGAAGCTCGCGCCGCCATTGTTGGTATGGCTCGTGATACCGGACCCAAGGAAATAGTCACCGCTGGCCTACAGTCAGTAGGTTATCAAACTCGCGATTTAATCGAAGCAATGACCAAGGATGGCTTGGCAACCTTAAAAACCATTCGCGTCGATGGCGGTATGGTCGTCAATGATTGGGCGATGCAGTTTTTGGCAGACATACTCGATATACAGGTTGATCGGCCAGCTGTGTCAGAAACCACTGCATTAGGTGTCGCCATGTTAGTAGGGTTAACCTTGGGTTTGTATGATTCACTGGATGATCTCTCGCACCTATGGCAAGAAGAGCGCTCATTTGAAGTGAAAATGGATTCCGCGCAGAAAAATAGGCTCTACGCAGGTTGGAAACAGGCCGTTGCGGGTGTACAAACTATTTCAGGGGCTTAGTTCCCTGAAATAGTGAGTCGTTTTATTACAGTTTTAAGGCGACTGGTCGTTATCTCTAATAGGCAAAATCCTAAATGAACTTGAATTTACTGTTGAGGTGTGGAAATGAGTTTGAAATTGAACGTTGCTAGCCGGCTAATCTTAGGTTTTTCTGTATTGGGGCTTGGGATATTAATTTCAACTTATATGAGTATGAGTGGGTTATCTTCTACCCGAGACAACCTTAACCTAATTGTTGATTCCGCTAACCCTGCCGAAAGAGCTGTAGGGCAAGTCCAACAAGCGGCGCTAAACTTAACCCTGCATATTACCAATGCCTTTAGCGCAAGTGATATTGAGGAAGTCACCAAGGCCACCTCAATGGTAACGGCGGACTTTCAACGGTTTGATGAACAAACAGCCGTTTTAGCCCGCATTTTGCCTCAAATCCCCGCGTGGGAGTCCGAAGCCCAGCTAATTGATCAAATCACCGAACGAATGGACGCACTAGCAGTGCGCTTAGATAGTAACTTGGCTGTCTATCAACGCAGTATTGAATCATTGAATTTACTCGATGGAAAGCGCGATGAACTGAACGTTATCGTCGAAGATTTAGAATTATCATTGCCTATTCTGATAGATGAAACCTTTGATCCATCGGCTCAAAAATTAGTCTATGAAGCAAAAGGTTTGGTCGATCGTGGTTCAAGTTTGGCATTGCAGTTGAGCTATTCTACTAAAATTGAAGATTTCTCAGACAGTCAACAGTTGTTTCGCGATTTTGCTGATGGCTATAGCCGTTTAGCGTTCCGGCTTATGGGGTTCGCACGAAATGATCAGTTTTTTGCAGATAACTTAAAAACCGTCACAACTTCAGTTAGCGACCTTATCAGTGTGGTACAAGCGGAAGGTGGAATTGCCCCAACATTGAACAATTACTTACAGTTAAAAAATACGCTTTCAAGCAGCGTCAGCAATATCTCAATAGAGTTAAACGCCCTGATCAGTGAACTGGACTCTATTGCTGGAACCATAACTGAAGAAGCGAATATTGTGGCTCAACAGTCATCGAAAAAAGTAGATGACACCTATGCAATGTTAATTTTAATTGGTGCGGTCGTATTGGTGCTTACGATAGGCATAGCATTTGTCGTGGTGGCCTCTATTCGTAAGCCAATTAAGCAACTACACAGGTATATCAGTAAAGTTAGCGGTGGTGATTTAATGGCGACGATCAGCATTTCTAACAAGGATGAAATTGCGGAAATTGCGGACTCAGTTGGAAAGTTGGTAGCCGATCTTCGTGAAATGATTCAAGGGATTGAAAACGAAAGTCGTAAGGTTAACAATATTGTTAGCAGCACACGCGAGATTTCCCAGGCAACGCAATCGAAAATAGACCATCAACAAATGGATATTGAGCAAGCCGTCAATGCAATGAGTGAAATGGCCAGCTCAATTGGTGAAGTCGCTAAAATTGCCGAAGAAACCAGTCAAGAAATGCAAAAAAGTGAACAAGAAGCCAACGACATTGATGAGTCCTTTAATGTCACTGTTGCATCGGTGGAAAGGCTTGATAAACAGATGCAAGAAGCGGTTTCTGTGATTGGTTCACTTGATGTTGGTGTGAGCAGTATCGAAAGTATTCTTGAAACAATTCAAAGTATTGCAGAGCAAACCAACTTACTCGCATTAAATGCCGCGATCGAAGCAGCGCGTGCAGGTGAGCAAGGTCGTGGGTTTGCGGTTGTGGCTGATGAAGTGCGAACTTTAGCAGGTCGTACTGCAGATTCAACGGATGAGATTCGCCAAAAAATTGAGCAGATGATGAAAGAATCTGGCGAAGCAGTTCAAGTGATTGAGCGTTCAAGAGTTGCGACTGAAGCCGTATCAGATACAGCGCGCGAGTCAGGTAGAAAGTTTACAGCCTTCGTATCGACTATTCGTAATTTAAGTACCGCTAACGTATCGATAGCCGCGGCGGCAGAAGAGCAGAACGCAACCGCAGATCAAGTAACTGGGTTGATGCGTTCAGTCGGAGAGAATGCGTCTGAAACTGCGCGAGAGGCGAAGCAAGTCTCCGAAAGTGTTGAAAGCTTAAGTGTTGTGGTTAAAGACCTTGATGATTCGGTTCATCAGTTTAAGACTCACTAGCTAAAAGGTCGGCGGGCACCCAATGAACGGTAACGCCGGCCTGTTTAAACATGTCTTGGCTGATTTTAATTTTGTCACCCCATCGAGATAAAAAATCTTCGCTCTGTTCAGGGCAATGCACGACAGACATACCAGTTTGAATTATTTTTGCTGCGCAATTAGGGCATGGAAAATGGGTGACCCAAATTTCACACTGAGTTAAGTCTTGCCCTGAAAATAAGATGGCATTTTCTTCAGCATGGAGAGTTTTCAATAACTTCATTTCACGGTCATCGGTATCAGCGCTGTCTGAAATACCATGTGGGTAACCATTGAAGCCAAGTGACACAATTCGGTTTTTACGGGTAATAACAGCGCCAACTTGAGTTGACGGGTCTTTACTCCAAGAGCCTACTAATTGTGCCATTTGCACGAATCGAACTGCCCATTTTGAAATCATCTCTGTAATCCTATTGGTAAGCAAGCTATGAGTACTTAAGCTTAAATGACTTATAAGCAGCAATAAAGGTAATGGTGTTTTTATTTAATAGGTAAGGTTGGTTTTAGTGTATTAATTCGCATCTGGTCAAGAGTTGCACAGCTAAAAGATTCAAAAATTTAGAGGTTGTGATGTCTGACGATAAATTGGCTAAGGTTTGATATAGACAGGTGATTAGATAAAGAATTGTTAAGTTTGTAAATACCACCCAAATATAGAAAAAGGATGGTATCCCGTAGGGGACTTGAACCCCTGTTACCGCCGTGAAAGGGCGGTGTCCTAACCACTAGACGAACGGGACATACTAAACTACTAGCTGCGCTTGAAATAAGTGGTATCCCGTAGGGGACTTGAACCCCTGTTACCGCCGTGAAAGGGCGGTGTCCTAACCACTAGACGAACGGGACACTGTGCTGATTTCAAAAGCGCGCGAATCTTAACATTGCAGAGCGACATTGCAAGAGTTTTTCTAAATTAATTATAGGAATCAACTGCTTAGCCATTTGCAATGACCCCGCTATTCTATAATTATCTCTATTCGGCGGTTAATTTGCCAAGCCGACGAGCCGGACTCATCGCGCACGGGCTGGGTGGCTGCTTTACCAGCCACCATCAGCTGCGTTGTGTCGACACCTTGCTCTATTAAGGCTAACAGCACCTTGCTGGCTCGAATGCTACTCAGCTCCCAGTTAGTTGGGTATTTATCAGCCAATGCAGAAGTGATCAGGCGTTCATCGCTATGACCCACAATCTGTATAGCTCGACCACTAAAAGACTTGAGGCTTTGTGCAATTGGCTTTAGCACCTGAGCAGACTGAGGCGACAGTACAACCGTACCGGGCTCGAATAACTTCTCTAACGGAATACTAAGTACGATCGAGCCATCAGATTTCTGAACAATGCCAATTTCTTTTTCCGGGTCAGCAAGGCTGAGCTGGTTGTTAAGTTCAGTGAGCTTTAAAGAGTCTGTTTCTGTCGTTGCAGGTGTTTCATTGCCTTTATTACGTAAAGCACGTTCTAAGTTAGCGACGGTAGCTTGTGCATTTTGAAGTTGCTGTTTGGTTTTTTTCAACTCAGCTTGAAATAACTTGGCCTGCTCAGTTGCCTTGGCGAACTTATCCGATGTTAGCTGAGCGGTTTGTCGGCTATTTTGATAATCGGTTTGCAAATTTGCCAGGGTGGCTTGCAAGTCATTAATCATAATCGACAAATCTTGTTGCGTTGATTGCATAGAATTTACACGCTGTCCGGCTTGAAGTTGTTCTTCAAGCCGTTGCTTATTTTGCGCATTCGCGTGCTCCAGTTGGCCAGTTAAGGCTACCAGATCATTTTGACGATTATTGTTCTCACTAAACAAAAAAATATTGGCAACGATAGACACAATTAAGGCTACGGTTAAAAATATGCTGCTCTGGATTTGGGTCAATTTGGACAATTCGATACCTTAACTTACGTAACACCTAAGTAACGGGTGGTTATATTACTCTTTAAGTCGCTATTAACGAAAACAGGTTGATAATGCCACACTGGTACTTGCAGATGAACGGATAATTTGCTGAAGTAGAGTTGGTTTCATAAAAAATATAAAAATAACACAAAGGAAGACCTATGAATTATCGTACTCCGCTAGAGGTTTTAACCAGTAATGTAGAAAAATATGGCGATGCGCCATTTTTACATCAACCGGAAAATAGACAATGGCGAGTCTTAAGCTGGAACGAAACGCTTCGGCAAGTGCAAGTTATTGCGACAGGCCTACAGAAGCTTGGTTTACAGCCTAAAGATAAGGTCGCCATTTTAGCTAAGAACTCAGCTGAATGGTTTATTGCTGATTGGGCGATCATGATGGCGGGTATGATCAGTGTGCCAGTTTATTCAACAGCCGGAGAGGAAACCCTAAAGTACATTGTTGAACACAGTGGCGCTAAAGCTATTTTCTTGGGTAAGCTTGATGATACAAAAGCAGCAAATGCTGTATTAAATGGTTCAATTCCACGTATTGCCTTTCCTTACCCAACGGCGAATGCTGATTTACAGTGGAATCAATGGCTAGAAGAGCATCAGCCAATAGCAAACCCAGCTACGCAATCGCTTGATGACACCATGAGCATTGTTTATACCTCGGGAAGTACGGGTAATCCGAAGGGTGTCATGATCAGCGTTCGTAATTATGCGTCGGTGAGTGAAACACACTATACGTCTATGAATCTTAACCACGATGATAGAGTTGTGTCTTATTTGCCGCTGGCCCATATTGTCGAACGTGGTGTGATTCAAGGGCCCAGTCTTTACAGCGCAGGAAAAGTATTTTTTGTGGAATCATTAGATACCTTCGTTGACGACTTAAAGTACGCACAACCAACGGTCTTTTTGTCTGTTCCTCGCTTATGGACTCGCTTCCAAACCGGCGTATTTGAAAAGATGCCGGCTAAAAAGCTCGCGACCTTATTGAAAATTCCAATTTTAGGCGGATTAGTCGCTAAGAAGATCCGTAAAGGCTTAGGTTTAAATAGCGTTAGATTGTTTGGTTCTGGTTCTGCGCCCATTTCACCCAGTATTTTAGAGTGGTACCTAAGTATTGGCATTGAAATCAGCGAAGGCTGGGGAATGACAGAAACAACAGGGCTATCTTGTACCAACTTACCCTTCGATCCTAAGTTGATCGGTACAATTGGTATGCCGTGTGATTGTGTTGAGATGTCATTGACCAGCGAAGGTGAAATAAAAATTAAGGGCGATGCGGTTTTTAAAGAATACTATAAAAACCCTGAAGCAACAGCGTCCTCATTCTCCGATGGTTGGTACCTTACAGGTGACCGAGCAATAAAGGATAAGAACGGCAGCTATAAAATTATTGGTCGAGTTAAAGAAGAATTTAAAACTGGCAAGGGCAAGTATGTTGCGCCAGTGCCTATTGAGTCTTTACTAGCGGCGAATGCAAGTATTGAACAAATATGTGTGATGGGCACCGGTCGTAAGCAGCCAGTAGCGGTTATTGTTCTTGCTGAACATTTAGTGCATGAAGATCGAGGCTTATTACGAGAGTCTCTGCAAGAAACATTAACGACAGTTAACGCCAAGCTTGAGTCTCACATGAAACTCGACTGTTTAATTGTTGCTAAAGATGCATGGACTATCGAAAACCAATACCTAACGCCAACACTTAAAATTAAGCGTACCGATCTTGAAGATCATTACCGTACTGTCGCCATGAAAGGTGAGTTGGCCCCTGTGATTTGGGAGGATGAAGTTTAAACTCAACCCTAAGGCGGTAACTCAACCTTATGGTTGTTTCCGCCTTTGGCTATTGGCGTCAAAGACATAGGATTAAGGCTCTAATCTACCTGAACTGATAGAGCCTTTATGTCCAACGCAGTGAACCAATCCAGTAGTATTTCGGTGCAGCCTGAAATTGTTTTAGCAAACAACGCGCCTATACAGCGAAGGGTAGAGGGCTACCGGACTGAAATAAGCAGTTCATTAGGTTCCCGAATAGATCACGAGCACTTTCCCATTGTCACTCGTCACTTAAACAACGCTATTTTGAGGGTTTGCATTGGCACACCCAGTACCAAAAGTTTCGCTATACAATATGACAACCTAAACACTCCGGAAGTACAGCAAGCTTCTATGGAATGGACTTGGCGTCCTAATGCGCATTGGCAGGTGGGTTATCATCGTCATGGAACCGGTTTTTCAACTTCACGAGGACTCTATACTGATGATTCAGGTGCGCAGCATCTGTATTTAAATTTTGAAAATCATTGGCCGGTCTATGGCTTAGGAGAAAAAACCGGAGAGCTAAACAAAAAAAACCGTCGTTGGAGTTTTTGGAACAGCGATGTGTTTGCACCCCATACCGAAGCAACCGATGAGTTATATCAGTCAATTCCCTTTTTTATTACTAAAACCGATCAAGGCTGGTTAGGTGTCTTTTTAGACAACCCAGGCCGATGCACACTCGACTTTAGCTTGAATGCGGAGCTATGCATCAGTGTCAACAACGGCGCTATTGACTTGTATTTGATTTCAGGAGAAAGCTTACCGGACATATTGAAACATTATACCGATTTGACAGGAAAGCCCTTTTTACCGCCAAAATGGGCGCTTGGTTATCATCAATCACGACATAGCTATCAAAGTTCTGAAGAAGTTATTCAGGTGGTTGAGCAGTTTCGTCAACACGGTATTGGGCTTGATGCTTTATACCTCGATATAATGTACATGGATGAGTATCGGGTATTTAGTTTTGATCCTAAGCAGTTTCAAAAAGCGCCAGCCATGGTTGAAAAACTCAGATCGCTAGGTGTGCACACCGTGCCAATTGTTGACCCTGGCGTTAAGGTTGATGATCAATATCGGGTTTATCAACAAGGGCTAGCCGGGGATTACTTCATTAAAGGGCAAGATCAAAACCCTTGGCAAGGAATTGTATGGCCTGGCGTATCTGTTTGGCCCGACTTTTTTAATCAAGAGGTCAGTCACTGGTGGCGCGATTTACACCATTTTTATATCGACATGGGCATTCAGGGCTTTTGGAATGATATGAATGAACCTGCGGTCTTTAACGAACAAAAAACCATTGATGACAATGCGCTTCATTATATTGATGGTGAAACAATTGAGCATGGCCAAGTTCATAACGCCTATGGATTGTTAATGTCTGAGGCGACTGCCCAAGCCGTAACCGAACACGCTAATCAGCGCCCCTTTGTTTTAACTCGCGCAGGTTATGCCGGTATTCAACGCAGTGCAGCGGTTTGGACAGGAGACAACCGTAGCTCATGGGAGCATTTAAGAATGAGCATTCCTATGCTGTTAAACTTAGGGTTGTCTGGGGTTGCATTTGCAGGTGCAGATATTGGCGGCTTCATGGACAATGCACAGCCTGAATTATTCGTTCGTTGGATGCAGCTCGGAACTTTTTATCCGTTTATGAGAAATCATTGTTCTATTGGTTTGCAATCACAAGAGCCTTGGTCTTTTGGTGAGCCTTGGACCAAAATTGCGACACGCGCGATTCAACGACGTTATGCCATTTTGCCCTATTTGTATCAGTTGTTCAGAGATGCCAACGAGACAGGTACGCCAATTATGCGAGCCATGATGTGGCACGATCCTTCAGAAGTGATCACCGAAAACATGGCCGATCAATTTATGCTCGGCCAGGCTATGTTGGTTGCTCCTATTATGGAGCCTGGGCAACTGGCCAGAGCCGTTTGGCTGCCTAAAGGGCAGTGGTTAAATGTGCACGAAGATAAACTGGTTATGGGTTCTGGCTATCAGTTAGCGCACGCCGGGCTAGAAGATATTCCCATGTTCTTGCGGGCAGGGAGTATTTTACCGTTAGCGCCGCCAAGGTTATCTTCCGAAGCGCCGATGACCGTATTGCGGCTATTGATAATTGAAGGCAAAGAGTCAAATCGTATTTTATTTAGAGATGATGATGGTATTTCGATTGCAAAACAGAGCCATAAATATGTACGCCTAAGTTTTGGGTATCAACTAAGCCAAGATATTGTCGAGTGTCATTTATCTATAGATCAAAGCCAGTTTAAAGCTCAATGGTCTGTTCTCGAAATAGGATTACCTAGCGCTTGGAAGAAGCGAAAAATGACCATGAATGGCGTGGATCTTTTAAACGACGCCATAGTTGATGGTCTCTCAATTAAGATAACCTTTGCGACCCCTGCAATTTGGTTGTAATTAAAAACCTCGTTATTGCCATCTTGGCCTGATACTTGCGATCTAATCAGTTAGATACTTAACCTGACTGAAATTTGACGAATGGCTCTATTTGATTCTGTCCGCTCTGCGGGTTCACAATTTAAAAATGTAGACGGCCAAGCGGTTTTACGCGGAACAGGCCGGAACGCCCAATTAGCCAGTAAGCGTCTAATGGGTGTTCCCGTATTTTTGCTCTTGTTATTAGGGTTAATGACGTTGCCTGTGCCAACGTTTATGCTCGATATGTTTTTCACCTTCAACATCGCGCTATCTATTGTCGTTTTATTAGTCACTATCTATGTTCTAAGACCGCTCGATTTCTCTGTTTTTCCTTCTATTTTGTTAGTCGCTACATTAATGCGCTTAGCCTTGAACGTCGCCTCTACGCGAGTTGTTCTGATGTATGGTCATGAAGGTGGTGACGCAGCAGGTAAAGTTATTGAAGCATTTGGTGAAGTACTCATCGGCGGTAACTATGCCGTTGGCTTAGTTGTTTTCGCCATTTTAATGATTATTAACTTTGTCGTCGTCACCAAAGGTGCGGGTCGTGTTTCAGAAGTAAGCGCTCGTTTTACCTTGGATGCAATGCCAGGCAAGCAAATGGCAATTGACGCCGATTTAAATGCTGGGTTAATAGACGCCGATACAGCAAAAACGAGACGTGCAGAAATATCACAAGAAGCCGATTTTTACGGGTCAATGGATGGTGCATCTAAATTTGTTAGAGGTGATGCGGTTGCCGGTATCTTGATTCTAGTGATCAACATAGTCGGCGGGCTGGTCATTGGCATGATGCAGCACAACTTAGAGTTTTCCGACGCGGTTCAAAAGTATGCCTTGCTTACCATTGGTGATGGCTTGGTTGCTCAAATACCTTCCTTACTGTTATCGGTCGCTGCTGCCATTACTGTGACGCGAAACAGTTCCAGCATCCAAATGGGCGAGCAGATATCTCAACAGATGTTTGGCACACCTAACGCCTTAGCAATTACCGCCTTTGTATTGTTTATCATGGGTATTATTCCGGGTATGCCTCATTTTGTATTCTTAACGCTTGCCGTAATTTCATTAGCCGGAGCGTTTTACATTAAATACAAAGAGACTGTCGAAGAAGGTGTAACCTTTGTGCCCATGAAGGCTGGCTCTCAGCCATTTGGCAGTAAAAAAATAGCCACAGACAAAAAGCCTGGACTGGATGGACCTCCGCCTATTATGTCGAGCCCAGAAGAAACCAAAGAGTTAAGTTGGGATGATGTACAGCCCGTAGATGTGATTGGGCTAGAAGTAGGCTATCGCTTAATTCCGCTGGTGGATCGCTCCCAAGGCGGTCAATTATTGGGCCGTATAAAAGGCATTCGTAAAAAGCTGTCACAAGAACTTGGCTTTCTCGTGCCTTCGATCCATATACGTGACAACTTAGATTTAATGCCCAACGCCTACCAATTAACCCTCATGGGTGTGGCCGTTACCGATGGTGAAGTCTACCCAGAAAAAGAGTTAGCGATAAACCCAGGCCAAGTTTTTGGACCGCTCGAAGGGGTGAAAACCAAAGACCCTGCCTTTGGTTTAGACGCAATATGGATCGACTCCTCCGAGAAAGACAAAGCCCAGACCTTAGGGTACACCGTTGTTGATGCCAGCACCGTTGTGGCAACTCATGTGAATCATATTTTGCAGCAGCATGCTTATGAATTATTGGGTCATGAAGAAGTTCAACAAATGGTCGATTTATTATCGAAAAATTCGCCAAAATTGGCAGAAGAGTTGGTGCCGAATACCTTGTCTTTGTCGCAGCTATTGAAGGTTTTGCAGAATTTATTAGTCGAAGATGTGTCAGTGAAAGATATGCGCAGTATTGCCGAATCACTCACGAACATGCCTTCTAAATCACAAGACATTGGCGTATTAACCAATGCAGCGCGGATGGGATTGGCCCGTATGATTGTGCAAAGCATTGTTGGCAATGCCAAAGAAATACCCGTAATCACCTTAGATCGTGGATTGGAACAGCTATTGCATAAGACTGTACAACAGGCCGGTGCTGATGGGAATCTTGACAGTGTCGCATTAGAGCCAGGAATGGCAGAGCGATTACAGAATTCACTTGCGGAAGCGGTGAAAAACTTAGACGCAGAAGGCAAGCCAGCTGTGTTGTTGGTGGCAGCATCACTAAGAACATTATTAGCTAAATTTGTTCGTCACGGTGTTGAAAACTTAAAAGTATTAAGTTTTCAAGAAATACCCGATAACAAGCACATTACGATAGTGGCCACCGTTGGCGGTCAGTAAGGAAAAACCATGAAAATTAAGCGTTTTACTGCAACAAATATGCAAGCCGGATTGAAAATGATCAGCGAAGCGCTTGGCCCTGAAGCGGTGATCCTTTCTAACAAGCGAATGGGTTCTGGTTTAGAAATTGTCGCCGGTGTTGACGAACAAGATTATGATCAGTTTTCTGCTGAGCTAGAAACCGAAACAGTTTCTGAAGTAAAGCAAACAACCGCTTCGGGCATAATCAAAGCAGGCTCTAGTTTGCCACTCGATGTAGATTCCATGGCGCAATTATTAGGAACTATGTCGAATAAGAATCAGCAGGCGTTCTCAGGGGTTTCAACATCAACCTCGCCTTTGCCCAAGCCAAAGCAGGCTCCTCGAACCTCTGCACAAGCGGCTCAGCTAGCTGATGAAGTCACGAAGCAACAGGCACGTCAGGTAAAACCGGCACGTACGGTGTCATCGAATGATGACTTAAAAGCATTTCAGATGATCCGACAAGAAATTGACGGCTTAAAGGATCTTCTCAAAGAGCAAACCGAACAATTAGCGCAGCCCATTGGACAAGTAAGTCCCCAATACGAGCGACTCGAAGCAAGGTTGCAAACCATGGGCTTTACGTCGAGTGTTATCGGTAAGCTAATGGCGCATCATGACCGAGAGGATTCGCTTGATAACAATTGGCGTAAACTTATGGGTCGATTGAGTTCTGCCATACCGGCACCGCTCTATGAGCCAACTGCAAACGGCGGTGTTTTTGCCGTGAATGGTCCAACAGGGGCAGGGAAAACGACCACTATTGCAAAACTGGCAGCGCACGCAGTGAAAGACTTTGGTATGGATGCGGTGGCCATTATTTCTTTAGATTGGTTTCAAGTGGGCGGTCAAGATATATTGAAATCTGTCGCACAGATTTTAAATGTAGATTTTTTTGCCTTATCTGAAGGTCAATCTCTAGCGGCCAAACTCTCAACGTTGGCAGCTAAAAAAATCGTCTTCATTGATACCAGTGGTAGTAAAGAGGCTATGCGTTATTGGAATAAGCTCATTAGCCAAGAACAGCTATCGCGCGAAATACAAACCATGTTGGTTATTCCTGCTACTATGCATCCGGCTGCGTTATCCCAATTTATTCAAAGTTACACGACCGCCCAGTTTGATTCAGTAATTTTGACCAAACTAGACGAATCTGCCAGCTTTGGTGGTGTACTAGAGCCAGTATTGAAGCATCGTTGGCCAATTTGGTATTGCACCGATGGTCAAAGTATTCCCCAAGATATTCAAATGTGTGAAGTTAAACCCTTAGTACAGCGGCTGGTAAAAAGCCTTCACGGCGAAAAATCGACGCTAAGAGCGTCAGCCAGCGCATAATTAAGGCGTTTAGTGAGAGTTTTTGTTGATATAGGTGAGCAAAATTCGATGTCTGTTCTATACTGAACAGCATGAGAGGAAAGAGGTAATGAATTCAGTGAATCCAGTACAAGTAGTTGCGGTTACCGGAGGCAAAGGTGGTGTCGGTAAAAGTAACGTATCCGTCAACATGGCGATTGCCCTTGCTGAACAAGGCAAGCGAGTCGTGCTGTTAGATGCTGACCTAGGCTTAGCCAACCTCGATATATTGCTCGGTTTATCTGTTAATAAAAATATTAGCGATGTACTAGCAGGAGAAGCGACCTTATCGGATGTTATGGTAGAGGGACCATCAGGTATAAAAATTATCCCTGCATCGTCTGGCACCCAGCAAATGGCCAACCTAGGCGAAATAGAGCATGCCGGTATTATCACCGCCTTTAGTGAACTAGCTGATTATATGGATGTGCTTATTGTCGATACGGCTGCGGGTATTTCAAAAACCGTGACGAGTTTCGTGCGAGCCAGCCAAGAAGCCCTAGTGGTGGTCACTGATGAGCCAACTTCTATAGCGGATGCTTATGCATTAATTAAGGTATTAGAGCGAGATTGTCGACTCAATCGTTTCAGAGTAGTGGCGAACATGGTTCGAACACCTAAAGAAGGCCAAATGCTGTTTAATAAATTAGCAAAAGTTGCTGATCGCTTTTTAGATGTTACTCTACAATATTGCGGCTCTATCCCAATGGATGATGCTGTTAGAAAATCGGTACAGCGACAAAAAGCTGTGCTAGAGGCGTACCCTCGTTCGAAAGCTGCTGTGGCTTATCGCTCGTTGGCACAAAAAGTCGCAACCTGGCCACTCCCTGTGACGCCGAAAGGAAACTTAGAGTTTTTTGTCGAGCGTTTAGTTCAAGGTGTTGGGGTCGCCTGAGATGTCGGTGCAAAAATATACTATGTATAAAACCGAAAAAACCATAAATTATGAGCACATGATCGATCAGTATGGCTTGTTAGTTAAGCGTATTGCCCATCATTTACTTGCACGACTGCCAGACAGCGTGCAGCTAGAAGACTTAGTTCAATCTGGCATGATTGGCTTGTTTGAAGCCTCTGCTAATTACGACCAAAGCAAAGGCGCTAGTTTTGAAACCTATGCTGGGATTCGTATTCGTGGTTCGATGCTCGATGAAATCCGCAAGGGCGATTGGATTCCGCGTAGTGTACATCGCAATTCTCGACGTATTTCAGACGCAATTCATACCATTGAGATGCGTGAAGGACGTGATGCGCAAGATCAAGAAATAGCCGAAGAGCTAAACATTACTATTGATCAGTATTTTGGTTTGCTCAAAGACACCCAAGGTTCACGGCTGTTTAGTTTTGAAGAGTTAGTCGAAAACAGCAATTCTGAACATAGAGAACCTCGTCCAGAGCTAGTCGATGGTGAAGCGCCTTTAATTGGGCTACAAAATGATCAAATGAACGATCAGCTAATTGACGCCATGAAAGCGCTACCCGAGCGCGAGCAAATAGTC
This sequence comes from Reinekea sp., assembly GCF_046710285.1. GTDB lineage: Bacteria > Pseudomonadota > Gammaproteobacteria > Pseudomonadales > Natronospirillaceae > Reinekea. Next base: position 6,844 of record NZ_JBKEGY010000007.1, on the reverse strand, counting down.
ATAGCGCTTTATTATGAAGAAGAATTAAACTTGAAAGAGATTGGCGCGGTGATCGGCGTCAGTGAATCTAGGGTTAGTCAAATCCATTCTCAGGCGACAATGCGCTTGCGTTCGAAGATGCGCGATTGGAGCTAAACTACTTTATTATCCCTTATCTTCATTATTTATTATAAACTTATCAAAAGTTCCGCCGATATATCTAAATAGTGATAAAGCAGCGGATGATTGTTTGATCATGGCAATCTAAAAACTGGATAGAACTGAACAACGGTCTATCATAAATAAGTAGGTTGCTAGAGATAGGCTATAGGAGGTCATCTTGGACAAAAATATGAAAATTCTGGTTGTTGACGATTTTTCTACGATGCGTCGAATCGTTAAAAACTTGTTGCGCGATCTAGGCTTTACCAATACTCAAGAAGCCGACGATGGCACGACTGCTTGGCCAATGCTGCAATCGAGCGATTTTGATTTCGTAGTAACCGATTGGAACATGCCTGGCATGACAGGGATTGAGCTATTACAAAAGATACGGGCAGATGATCGCCTCAAAGACATTCCAGTCTTGATGGTGACCGCAGAGGCTAAGCGTGACCAAATTGTTGCTGCCGCCCAAGCAGGTGTTAACGGATACGTCGTTAAGCCATTCACCGCCGCCGCACTCAAAGAAAAGATTGAAAAAATCTTTGAGCGTGTAGACGGTTAAAACATCGCCTATTCTTCCGGGGGAGTTTATGTCGGAAATAGCACATAAGCCTACTGAGTTTTCGGAGTTGCTTAAAATAAAAGCGCCGGAGCTCTTACAGCACGTCGACGCTGGAAATATTGATCTAGCTGCAAACGTGCTGGAGCAATTGTACCAAGCACAGCAAACTGACGTAGTTGCAGACTATGACCTTGTCTCTTCACTTAGAGAAAAAGCACTCATATTGCATGCGAAAATCGAAGAAGGTGAGCTAGAAGATGCCATGGCGACCTTGGAAGAAATGCAATCGGTTCGAGATAGAGGCCTCTATCAAGAGGTAGGCAAGTTGACCCGGGCACTGCATAACGCCATTACCAATTTCCATATTGATGGCGGCGACGATAAAGACGATGACGACATAACGAATATGAGCGAAGCAACCGATCGCTTAGGTTACGTTATGAAGTTGACCGATCGTGCTGCCAACAAAACGCTTGATCTTGTCGAAGATAGCCTGCCAATCGTAGATACGTTAAAAACTGAAGCGACAGCCTTTCGGGCTGAATGGGGCCGGCTTGTTCAGCGAGACATGACGCCAGATGAATTTAGAGGCTTGTATTGGCGTTTAGATGAGTTTTTTACAAGACTCGATCAAAACACTGATAAATTATCTGCGAATATGACCGAAATTCTAATGGCACAAGACTTTCAAGATTTGACTGGCCAAGTGATCAATAAAGTGACTGGTTTAGTAAAAGAAGTTGAAACAAGTTTGGTCGATTTAGTCTTTATGGCAAGTCAAGTTGAGCAAATTACAGGAATTGTGACAAAAGGTGAAGATTCAGAAACAACGGCCGATAAAGACATGAAAGGGCACGGTCCACAAATTAATTCCGAAAGTGAAGATGTAATGGGCAGCCAAGACGATGTTGATGATCTTTTATCTAGTTTAGGATTTTAAGGGGCACCTATGGGCTTTGAAGCGGATGACGAAATTCTCCAAGATTTTATGGTAGAAGCCGGTGAAATTTTAGAGCAGCTATCAGAGCAGCTGGTAGATTTAGAAAATAGACCAGATGACAAAGATCTATTGAATTCCATTTTCCGTGGATTTCATACCGTTAAAGGCGGAGCAGGTTTTCTACAATTAAATGAATTGGTCGACTGCTGCCATGTAGCAGAAAATGTATTTGACACGCTTCGCAATGGTCAGCGCGCCGTTAATTCAGAACTAATGGACTACGTGTTGCAAGCCCTAGATGCAGTAAATGAAATGTTTGCTGCAATTGGTTCTGAAGAAGGTTTGCAACCCGCTGACCCAGCCCTAATTGAAAAACTTTATTATTATGCAAAACCAGAATCTGAAACAGGCTCAGTTCCGCCAGCATCAGAGGAACCTGTAGCGCCAGCAGAAGAAAGCGATGCGAGCGGCAAATCGGGTGAGCCTGGAGATGACATTACTGATTCTGAATTTGAGCAGTTACTAGATGCAATTACGCCGGACTCAAATAACCCACCAGAAGAGCAAGCTCCTAAAGAGGAGATAGCTAGCGCCACTGGTGATAGTGATAGCGATGAAATCTCTGATGACGAGTTTGAAGCTTTACTTGATCAACTCCACGGTAAAGGTAAATTTAGTGCCTCTGATGATTCAGATAGTAAGCCGGTTGAAAAAACTCCAGCACCTGAACTCAAAGCTCCAGAATCAGCGAGTAATAGCAACGAAATTACCGACGATGAATTTGAAGCGCTCTTAGATCAACTCCACGGCAAAGGTAAGTTTACCGCCTCAGATGCCAGTAACACCTCAGTAGAAACTAAGTCCGTTGTTGCGCCAACGCCCAATGTCGAAGCTAAGTCAGAGGCGATTAAAGCGCCAGCCACTATCGCTAAGGCAGCAGAAAAGGCACCCGTTGCCGCACCTGCAAAAGCAGCAACTAGTGCAGCCGCGCCAGCAAAAGCAGCATCAGGAGGCAGCGGTCAAGATACGACCGTGCGAGTCGACACTCAACGGCTAGACGACATCATGAATATGGTTGGCGAGTTAGTGCTGGTTCGAAACCGTCTGGTTCGTTTAGGCAGTGAGCTTGAAGACGAAGCACTCCAAAAAGCAGTCAGTAACTTAAACGTGGTAACGGCTGATTTGCAATCTTCAGTAATGAAGACGCGCATGCAACCCATTAAAAAGGTCTTTGGTCGATTCCCTCGTGTTGTACGTGACTTAGCTCGTAATCTGAAAAAAGAAGTAAACCTTGAGTTAGTCGGTGAAGAAACAGATTTAGATAAGAATTTAGTTGATGCTTTGGCTGATCCCTTGGTTCACTTAGTGCGAAACTCAGTCGATCACGGTGTTGAAAGCCCCGACGTTCGAGAGGCTCATGGTAAACCACGCGTCGGGCGGATAATTTTGTCTGCCGAACAAGAAGGCGATCATATTTTGTTAACCATCAGAGATGATGGCGCAGGTATGGATGCAGAGAAATTACGCGGTATTGCGGTTAAACGTGGCGTGATGGATCAAGAAGCTGCAGATCGTTTAACTGAAAAAGAATGTTATAGCCTAATTTTTGCCCCCGGCTTCAGCACCAAAGAAGTGATCTCAGATGTTTCTGGTCGAGGCGTCGGAATGGATGTTGTGAAAACTAAAATTTCGCAACTCAATGGCACCGTCGATATAGACTCAAAGCTCAATGTCGGCACCACAATTAATATTAAAGTGCCATTAACGTTAGCAATTATGCCAACCTTAATGGTTATGTTAGGCAATCAAGCTTTTGCTTTGCCTTTGGCAAGCGTGAACGAAATTTTCCATCTAAACTTGTCGCAAACCAATGTTGTCGACGGGCAAGAAATTGTCCTAGTACGTGGCAAACCTATTCCTTTGTATTATTTAAAACGTTGGTTAATAGACAAAAATTCAGCGGTTGAAACCACAGAAGGTCACGTTGTAGTTGTGTCAGTTGGTATAAAAACCATTGGCCTTGTGGTTGATCAATTGGTTGGCCAAGAAGAGGTGGTGATTAAGCCGCTCGGTAAATTGCTGCAAGGCACGGATGGCATGGCCGGTGCGACCATTACTGGAGATGGCCGTATGGCGCTGATACTTGATATACCAGGGTTACTGAAAGCACACACAGGTGCTTAACTAAATTCATTGAGGTAAGTAAATGCCTGTTAAGGTTTTAATTGTTGATGACTCATCTTTTTTCAGGCATCAAATCAGGGCCATTATTGACGCGCATCCTCAATTATCCGTTGTGGGAGAAGCAAGTAATGGTCGTGAGGCCATAGATAAAACTAAGCAGTTAAAACCCGATATCATCACCATGGACTATGAAATGCCATTAATGGATGGCATTACCTCTGTTCGGCATATCATGAACGAATGCCCTACGCCTATCCTGATGTTTTCGTCGCTTACTTTGCAAGGCGCGCGCGTCACCTTAGATGCGTTAGAAGCCGGGGCCGTAGATTTTTTGCCAAAATCTTATGAAAAAGTTTCGGGTTCAAATTCAAGTTTACGGCAAATATTAGTCAATAAAATACTTACCTTAGCCAGACCAGTTGCTAAAGCTAATGCGCGTGTGCCTAGCACGGTTGAAGCGCCTAGCGCTTCGTCTCGGTCCAAGAAAAAAATCTACGTGCAGAGTTTCGATTTAGTGATGATTGGAACCTCTACTGGCGGCCCAGTCGCTTTACAAAAAGTTCTAACGCAGATACCAGCGAATTTCCCTGCACCTATTTTACTTATTCAGCACATGCCTGGTACCTTTACCGGTGCCTTCGCAGAACGCCTAAATGGCCAGTGTAAAATCTCGGTTAAAGAAGCTCATGATGGTGATTTGCTTAAGCCTGGAACGGCCTATTTAGCGCCCGGTGGTCAGCAAATGATTTTGTCTCAAAAAGGCAAAATAAGAATCATGGCAGGGGATGAGCGTCTCAATTATAAACCTAGTGTCGACTTAACCTTTGGCAGTGCCGTTAAATACTATAACCGCAATACATTAGCGATTGTGTTGACAGGCATGGGGGCGGATGGTCGAGAGGGTGCTCGTTTATTAAAACAGGCCGGTGCCGTGGTTTGGGCCCAAGAAGGTAAAACCTGCGTTATTGATGGAATGCCATCGGCTATAGTAAAAGCTAATCTTGCAGATGAAATCATAGCTCTGCAAGAGATCAGTAAACGCATGATCGAAGTCGTTTAAAGAGAGGCGTTCATGTTTCCGGTAATCGGGCTTATACTTGCTTGGCTAAGTTTTATTTTAAACCCCTTGTTTATAAAAATATTGGGCATGCACGGTGCAAGCTTAAGCGTGTTGATGGGTTTGATTGCTGTGGTGCTTATTCGTAGCGATAAAAGCCAGTTACACTACATTTGGCAGGCGTTTCCCAGCCTATTCTGGCCAAATGATTTTAGCCATCCAAAGACCATCAAAAAGCTTATAAATTGGAATCAAATGGTTCGTAAGACAGGGCCGTTAGGCCTAGAGACGGTGCTAGAAGAGGAGCAAGACGAGTACCTGAACCTGGGTTTGCAATATATTATTGATAGCGCAAATGAAGACATACTAAGGCGCGGCTTAAGCGTCGCCAGCAAAACTCGTATAATGAAATGGCAACGACTCGTGAACTTGTTCGAGTATATGGCCAGAAGCGCGATTGGAGTCGGGTTATGCTTTACTCTTCTAGGGATCATCGACATTATACGCACACCTAACCTAGCCTCAATCGAGGTGGCTCAAATTGCAGCGGCAATAGCGGCGCTTGCATATGGGCTCGGTCTCTCGTTTTTTTTCCTTTATCCATTAGCAGCTCGCTTGGAAACGAAAGTTGCGCAGCGCATTCGTTTTGACGAAATGGCCTTAGATGGCTTTATTGCCATTACCGATCAAGAAAATGCTCGAGTGATGGCGCATCGTTTACAAGAATACAGCGATTAAAAAGTTAAATTATTATTATAGCGGCCGATACACTGTATGAATAACGCCACCTTTTGGCGGCGGTACAAATGGAAATAAGGGGTCAATATGCACGTTTGGTCAATTGCTAACCAGAAAGGCGGAGTCGGAAAAACGACGTCCGTTGTTTCGTTAGGTGCATTGCTTGCTGAACAAGGGCACAGAGTGCTGCTGTTCGACTTAGACCCTCAAGGCTCATTAACCAGCTATTTTGGTCATAACCCAGATGAAATCCCACACAGTGCTTTCGACTTGTTTATGAATCAAGGCAAAATTCCAGATGATGTTTTGAGTAATGTCATTATAAAAACCACGGTCGATGGTATGAACATGATTCCTGCGTCTACGGCCTTAGCGACATTAGAGCGAAATGTCAGTCAACAAGAAGGCATGGGTCTTGTGGTGTCAAAAACTTTGGCGAAATTGTGGGATGATTACGATTACGCACTCATTGATACGCCGCCTCTATTGGGCGTTTTGTTGATTAACTCCTTAGCGGCGTGCAAAAAACTACTGGTACCAGTACAAACAGAGTTTTTAGCTTTAAAAGGGTTGGAGCGAATGGTGAATACCATTGCCATGGTGATGCGCTCACAGAAGCGAGATGTCGACTACATTGTTATCCCAACTATGTTTGATCGCAGAACCCAGGCATCCATTAAGACCTTAAAAACGCTGCGAGAGCAGCACGAAGGTCATATTTGGCACTCGGCTATTCCTGTTGATACAAAGCTACGAGATGCGAGCCGTGAAGGTAAAGCCATTAGCCAGCTCGACCATAATTCACGCGGAGCACGAGCGTACAGTCTGCTATTAAAAACCTTGTTAGGGCAGGAATAACCAATGTTTCTGTTGAGATTGTAAGAAGTGAGCAATATGACAGCACCTAAAGTTAAAACCAAAACGGCAGTCGTCTCCAATAAGTTGGCGGTTATGTCGTATTTGGATGAAATGCTGCATGTCGCCACCAGTAATATCGAAGAGGAAGATTTAGTTCAGGAAATTAAACCTGAGGTAGAGACAAAAGTTGAAGAAAAAATTCAAGTTAAAACGACTGTAGTCGAAACTATTGTCGAACCAGAACCAGAACCAGAACCAGAACCAGAACCAGAACCAGAACCAGAACCAGAACCAGAACCAGAACCAGAACCAGAACCAGAACCAGAACCAGAACCAGAACCAGAACCAGAACCAGAACCAG
>NZ_JBKEGY010000006.1:0-173258 GCF_046710285.1 Reinekea sp. | reverse complement strand
ATGTTAATTGTGCTATTCGGTGTAGCGGGTTGGTTTAATTTATTTGTTCGTTCTATACCCACCGAGTTGGCAAGTGCCATGTTGGCAGGGGTATTGTTTGCGTTTGGTATTAATGTCTTTGTAGCGATGCAATCCAACGTGGTACTAGTAGGTCTAATGCTAGGGGTGTTTTTCACATTAAAATTTCGTTTGCCGCGTTATGCTATTTTTCTAACGCTCATTGTGGGTGTTTTTACGTCATTGGTTCAAGGCGAAGTGCTGTTGTCTTCTTTCGAAACAAGTTTAACCACGCCTGTTTGGGTTACGCCGAAATTCACTGTAGGTGCGATCATAGGCGTCGCAATCCCATTGTTTATTGTTACCATGGCATCTCAAAATATACCCGGCTATGCCGCCTTGCGCGCCCATGGCTATCAAGTAAACCCTTCGCCACTTATGACCTGGACCGGTCTTGCTGGTGTTATCCTAGCCCCGTTTGGTGGCTATGCATTTAATTTGGCTGCAATTACCGCGGCAATTTGTATGACTCCTGAAGTTGATGAAGACCCTAAACAGCGTTTTATGGCGCCCGTTTGGGCCGGGTTGTTTTATTTATTGACGGGTATATTCGGCGCCGCTGTGGTCTCGTTATTTTTAATGTTTCCAACAGAGCTGGTTATGGCAATTGCAGGGATCGCATTGATTACCACCATTGCGAACAGTTTAACCATCGCCTTATCAAATGATCAATCTCGCGAGCCTGCTCTACTTACCTTTATGATTACCGTTTCAGGCATCAGTTTGTTTGGCATAGGCAGTGCATTTTGGGGGTTATTAATTGGTCTTTTGGCAAACTACTGGCTGTCAAAAAACCAACAAATATAAAGTACATTTCAAGTGCTAGCGGAATTGACGGATGACTTTGGTTTGTAACTGCGACTGACGTTTCAATGCTTCACTGAAGCTTTTTGTTTCTGCCGAACTTGCAGCTAACTCTTTCGTTAATTCTAAAACAGCTTCTGAGCTACTGCTGATTTCGTTTGCCGCAACAGATTGCTGACTGGAGAGTTCAGCAATAACATCCGCGTTACTTTTCACACCAGAAATTGCGGATGCGAGTGACTCAATACTTTCTTGAGCTTTATTAATAGCCGCCATACCATCATGAGAAATACTCACGCTGACTTTAATGGATTCAACAGAATGATCTGTTGTCTCTACCAGTTGATTAATAACCTCGGTAATGACACTGGTCGATTCTTGAGTGCGTTGCGCTAAGCTTCTAACTTCATCTGCAACAACAGCAAAACCTCGACCTTGTTCGCCCGCACGGGCAGCCTCAATAGCAGCATTCAGCGCCAATAGATTGGTCTGTTCTGCAATGCCTGAAATGGTGGTAATGACGTTACGTATCTCCGAGCTGTTTTCTGACAGCAAGTTAATGGATGCTTCCGTTTTGTTCATTGTAGTGACCAATGCCTGTATTTTTTGAGTGGCGTTGGTTAGGTTTTCTAACCCCGATTGAGTTTCTTGATTTGCTTGGTTTGTTGTATCAGCCGTGCTTTGTGCACTTTGCGCAATTTCTTGAATGGAATGACTCATTTCTTGAACTGCTGCCGCAACGGCATCCAGTTGATCCATCTCTAATTTAATGGTTTTAAATTCTTGATTGACACGCTGCAAGTTAGTGTCTGACATCACAGTAATTTCAGCGGCCATTTGATCCATTCGTTCTAGAACCGTGTGAAGGTGGCGTTTATGGAAATCTTGCAGTAATAGAACTCGACTCGTGCGAGTAAGGTGGCCTGTGTAAACATATTGCGTGATATCGTCATCATTAAACTCTGTTAATTGGTTGTCGCTGGCTTTATGTGTACTAAACAGATTGGGTAACAAAAAACTTAGCGCAAATAATATAGTGCCCAGCAACCAACCTAGGTTCCCACCGAGTAAAAGACTGGCGATAAATACCACCGCTCCAATCAAGGCACTGATTATATGAGTTTGAGACTTTTCGAAGTAGCGTTGGAGCCTGGGTAGGGCAGGTTGGTTTTCTTTTAAACGACTGTAAACTTCTTCAGCTCGACTAATCCACTCAGGTTCGGCTTTTTGACGTACAGATTCATAGCCGATAATTTCATTGTTTTCATACATTGGCGTTATATAGGCATCTACCCAATAGTGGTCGCCGTTTTTACAGCGATTTTTAACAACGCCTCGCCATGGCTTGCCTTGTTTGATGGTATCCCAAAGCATTTTAAAAACGGCTGCAGGCATATCGGGGTGACGAACAATATTTTGCGCTTGTCCAATCAGTTCATCTTCCGTAAAACCAGCAAATCTACAAAAAGCTTCATTAGCGACGACTATCACGCCTTTAGTATCCGTGGAGCTTACCAGTTGATCTCCCGCTTCTAGAGGAGTGTCTTGTTGTGTAACAGGGCCGGTATTACGCATGGAAGTCTCTCTTTTTTTGAGGTTAAAAGTTACCTTTAATGTTCATACTAGTACTGACTGGTCATTTTGAAAGTTTAATTTCATTTTTTTGCGGAAGAAAGATTATTAAGGTCACAGCGTCTATGTATTAAGAGTTAAACCGGTAAATCATAGACGCTGAATTTAAAAATGGACGGTGTTATCTCGAGATGAAGACTTTTCGAGTTAGTAGCCTAATTTTATTCGGCTATCTAAATTGACGAATAATCTTTGCTTGCAGCTGCGAACGCTGCTTTAGCGTGTCACTAAAACTCATTGTTTCACTTGCGCTTTCAGCCAGTTCTTTAGTTAATGCCAATACAGCTTCTGAGCTGCTGCTAATTTCATTCGCTGCTAAGGTTTGTTGATTTGATAAATCAGCAATAACGTCTGTATTAGACTTAACACCGGCAATGGCTTTGGCTAGTGATTCAATACTCTCTTGGGCCTTGTTAATGGCCGTCATGCCATCCTGAGAAATGCTGACGCTGAGGTTAATGGACTCTACCGATTGATCGGTTGTTTCGACAAGTTGGTTGATAACCTCAGTTATGATTCGAGTTGAATCCTGCGTTCTTTGTGCAAGGCCGCGCACTTCGTCTGCAACGACCGCAAAACCTCGGCCCTGTTCACCGGCACGAGCCGCTTCTATCGCGGCGTTTAACGCCAGCAAGTTTGTTTGTTCTGCTATGCCAGAAATGGTGGTAATCACGTTGCGAATTTCGGAGCTGTTCTGTGCTAGCTGAGTTACCGATGATTCGGTTTGATTCATATTTAACACTAAAGATTCTATTTGTTGTGTTGCACGGGTTAAGCTTTCCAAGCCAGTTTGCGTTTCTTGGTTGGCATTATGGGTAGAATCTGCCGTATTTTGAGCGCTATTTGCGATCTCTTGAATAGAGTGACTCATTTCTTGAACCGCAGATGCAACGGCATCTAATTGCTGTCTTTCTAGTTCAATGCTAGCAAATTCTTGCTTTACTCGGTTTAAGTTCATCTCAGATAATTCGGTAATTTCTGTTGCCATTTGGTCCATTCGTTCTAAGACGGTGTGTAAATGGCGCTTATGAAAGCTATGCAACAACTCGACTCGGCTTGCTTGGCCAAGGTGTCCGGTATAAATGTATTGGGTAAGTTCGTCGTCATTGAATTCAGAGAGTTGCGCATTCGTTTTTTTATGATCACTAAAAAACCGTGGTAATAAAAAACTCAATGCAAAGAGTAGTGAACCGAGCAGCCAACCCTTATCGGCTGCAAGTACAAAGCTGCAGATAAAGGCAAAGACACCAACTAAAGCAGCAATATATAGGTGTTGGTATTTTTCGAAATAACGCTGGACGGCAGGTATAGCCGGTTTGCCCTTGTTGATATTGCTGTAGACACTTTCTGCTCTGGCTATCCATTCAGGCTGAGCGCGTTGGCGAACAGATTCATAACCGATTATCTCATTATTTTCATACATGGGCGTTACGTAGGCGTCTACCCAGTAGTGATCACCATTCTTACATCTGTTTTTTACGATGCCACGCCATGGTTTGCCCTGTTTTATCGTGTCCCACAGCATCCCAAACGCTGCTTGTGGCATGTCACTGTGACGTACGATGTTATGCGCTTGGCCGACGAGCTCTTCTTTGTTGAAGCCAGCGATTCTGCAAAATGTACTGTTCGCAAAAAGTATGACGCCCTTGGTATTTGTCGTACTTACTAATTGGTCTCCATCTTGAAGTGGAATGTCAATTTGGGTGACAGGGCCTGTTTTACGCATTTGATCTCTCTCTTATAGTGTTCTAAATAATAGGGCTACCTATGATGGGGTATCGGCCAGGCACTATAAATGTTGAGGGTTTTCAAATTTTGGTAGTCTATTTAAATAAGGGCAATTTGCGTCGGTACTTGGTTGCTATAGACTTGGAATAATGACCATAGATTGCTGAAATCGTAAGAATTTAAGCATAAAAAAACCCTACGTTGTAAAGGTAGGGTCTTGAGTTGGACATTAAGCTTTAGAATTAATCGATATAGTGAACCGACATGGTATTGGTAGTCGAAAATAGAGCGCCAGCAACAACAACAATTGGCTCGCCAGACTTAGCTAAATTATATTGAACCGCTTTTTCTTTTGCTTTTTCGAACATACAATCACTGTTCTTGAACGGTTCTACGACAGAAGTAGTGACACCTTTTGACAGGCAAAGTTGTTGAGCCGTTTTTGGGTCAAGGGTAAGGGCCAATATTTGAGCTTTTGGAAAATACTTACGAACAGACATAACTGATTTTCCGTGTTGGGTTGCAACAACGATAACCTTTGCATCTAAATCAACAGCGCTTTGAACAGCAGCTTTACAAACAGATTCAGTGACTCGTAAGTCGCCTTCTTCTACTAAAGCGATTGGCCGCTTTATTTGTTCCATTGCGTCATCTGTACGCTCACAAATTTGTGCCATGATGGCAACCGTCTCAACCGGATACTTACCTTTTGCAGACTCACCTGAAAGCATCACTGCATCGGTACCATCAAGAATTGCGTTGGCAACGTCACCGGCCTCAGCGCGCGTAGGGCGAGGGTTTTTGATCATTGAATCAAGCATCTGAGTTGCCGTGATAACGGGCTTACGCGCTGCTATACAGGCTTTAATCATCATCTTTTGAGCGAAGATGACTTCTTCAACGGCAATTTCTACACCTAAGTCGCCACGGGCAACCATAATGCCATCGGAAGCATCTAAAATAGCGTCAAAGTTATCTACGCCTTCTTGGTTTTCAATTTTTGAGATGATCTTAATCTGCTTGCCGCCATTGGCGTTAAGTAGAGTACGGATCTCTTCAACATCAGACGCCTTGCGAATAAATGACGCCGCAACGAAATCTACGCCTTGGCCACAACCCCAGATGATGTCTGACTTATCTTTTTCAGACAATGCAGGTAGTTTTACACTGACACCAGGTAGGTTTACGCCTTTCTTGTTGCCTAATTCACCGGTATTTTCTACGCGGCAAATCACATCATTGCCTTTGATTTCTGTCACTGTTAACTGCAGTAGGCCGTCATCTAAAAGAACAGTATTGCCAACTGACAGGTCTTTTGCGAAGTCTTCATAAGTTACCGCAACTTGTGTATTGTCACCAATAACGCTCTGATCGGTGGTTAACGTAAAGCTCTGACCCGCTTGCAACAGAACATCACCGTCGGCGAGGTTCATGGTGCGAATTTCAGGACCTTTGGTATCCAATAAGATGGCAACTTTTTTACCAGTCTCCTGGACTACTTCACGGACCGCGTTAATACGGCCGCCATGTTCATCGTAGTCACCGTGAGAGAAGTTAAGTCGCATAACGTTCATGCCAGCGTTAGCAAGTTTAGTTAGCATTTCTTTTGAATCGGAAGCAGGTCCGATTGTACAAACGATCTTGGTTTTTCTCATCTTATGGAACCTCTTATGGCTGCTCATTCATCCAACAAATGGAATGATTACGTAATTATTGAGGCGCACACTACCATGTTTCTGGAAAAATTCACTATCCCAGATCAATATTTTGGTAATACTACAACTTAAGATTGCTATGAAGTTCTTCTTTTGTGATGATTAAATAGCTATTTATGTTGTGTTTTGGCTAATAAAAGTATCGATATTCGCAAAAAATCATCGAAAATCAAGTTTATTTAGTCTTTCTGAACTTAGTAGGGTGCTGGTAGAAAAAACATGGATTGCAAAAAATTATGTTGTTTAATTACGACAAAAATCAAATTTGATTGTTTTTCCAGCTATTTAGCTCGAAACCTAAGGTGGCACCATGGTTGTGGATAACTAACACGTATGATCAATGCATTATTAAAATAAGGTAATGTATATGTAGGTTGTTCTTGATCAAAAAAAGCCCTGCAGATGCAGGGCCTTTGAGTATGTCGTTTAAGCCGATTATTACAATACGAGTCGACGAACGTCAGCTAGAACCTGGGTTAGGTAGGTGGTAAACACCGCAGCTTCTGCACCGTTTATTGCCCTATGGTCATAAGACAATGAAAGCGGCATAAAGGTACGAGGTACAAACTCTTTACCATTCCAGTGCGGCTTAACAGCGTTCTTTGAAACCCCAAGAATTGCAACTTCAGGCGCATTAACAATGGGTGTAAAAGCAGTGCCGCCCAAGCCACCAAGGCTGGAAACAGTAAAGCATCCCCCTTGCATTTCATTGGGTTTCACTTTGCCATCACGGCCGCGTTTGGCGAAATCGATAATTTCTTCAGCAATCTGCCAAACTGACTTTTTGTCGACATCTTTGATCACCGGTACAATCAGTCCATTGGGCGTATCAACCGCAATACCAATGTTGACATAGTGCTTCTTAACCAGGCGTTTGCCGTCGGCCATGAGTGATACGTTGAACTTTGGAAACTCAACCAAGGCAGAGGCACAAGCTTTTACAATAAAGGCGAGCGCACTGATTCTAACGCCACGCTTTTCCATTTCAGGTTTCAGCGATTGACGGAAACTTTCGGTTTCGGTGACATCGGCTTCATCGAATTGGGTTACATGAGGTATGACTAATGCGTTTCGAGTCATGTTAACAGCGGTTATTTGCTGAATACGGTTCATTTCAACGATTTCGACTTCGCCAAACTTAGAAAAGTCTTGATCAGGAACCGTTGGTAAACCACTGCCTGCAGTCGTTTGTTTTGGTTCTTGAAGCCGTTTTTTAACCCATTCTGCTACGTCATCTTTAATAATACGACTGCGTGGGCCGGAACCAGGGACTAATGCTAGGTCGACACCAAATTCACGAGCCAGTCTACGTACCGCAGGGCCAGCATGAACATTTTTACTTGGCTTAACTGGAGCAGATTCGTAAGCGTGCGCAATCACTGGTGGCTCTTCGACTGCCGCAGCTTTTGGTGATGCTGGAGTCGATTGAGCCGTTGCTGTTGCGGCAACCGCGCCGGCTACTTTGACTTCAAGCAGCAAAGTACCTTGGGATACTTCGTCACCCTCAGAGACCTTAATAGACGTTACTTCGCCTTCAACTGGCGATGGTACGTCCATTGAGGCTTTGTCTGACTCTAATATGACAATGGTGTCATCCACTTTTAAATAATCACCAGGGCGTACTGACACCTCAATGACTTGAGCGCTGTCCATGCCAATATCAGGCACTTTTACTTGCTCTTTGCTGGCAGCAGCGGGCGGTGTTGATGCACTTGGCACTGGCGCTGTCTGAGCTGCTGGTGCAGATGCAGCCTTGCTCGGAGCGGCTGAAGTTGTTTTAAGTTCAATTAAAACACTGCCTTCGGAAACTTCATCGCCATCTTTGATGCGAATAGCGACCACTTCACCTGACTTTGGCGAAGGTACATCCATTGACGCCTTGTCTGATTCCAATACCACTATCGTATCGTCCTCGGCAATGATATCGCCCACCTTGACAGAGATTTCAATGACGTTAGCGCTGTCCATACCAATATCTGGCGCGGCAATTTCTTCAACAGCCGACTCACTGGCCGGTGCTGGCTCTGCCGCAGGGGCAGGGCTTGCACTTTTGCTTTCAGTTTTAGGTTCAGCTGTATCATTAAGCGCCGCTGTCTCTGCTCCTTCGATTTCTAAATACACAAGCTCGTCACCTTCTTTTACGGTGTCGCCTTCAGCTATCTTAATCTGAACAAGTTTACCTGACATAGGTGCAGGCACATCCATCGATGCTTTATCTGACTCCAAGACTATGAGGGTATCGTCCTCATTAATCATGTCGCCTACTTTCACTGCCACTTCGATGCAGGTGGCAGAATCCATCCCGATATCGGGTACTAGGATAATTTCAGTTGTCATGTAAGACTCCTAATTCCGCAATCACACTGTCATTGGGTTTGGTTTATTGATGTCTAGACCGAACTTTTCAATCGCTTGTGACACGATTTTTGCTTCGATCGTTCCTTCATCGGCCAAGGCCTTAAGTGCAGCTATGGTGACCCACTTACGATCAACTTCGAAGAAGTGACGAAGTTTTGCACGTGAATCACTGCGACCAAAACCATCCGTGCCCAATACGTGGTAGTCCTGAGGAACCCACTTACGAATCTGGTTTGCGTAGTTTTTCATGTAATCACTTGCTGAAACAACAGGGCCACGACGTTTCGCTAATGACTGCGTCACGAAAGATTCTTGAGCTTTTGCTTCTGGGTTCAATAAGTTAATACGGTCAACGGCTAGGCCATCTCGTGTTAATTCGTTGTAAGACGTGACCGCCCAAACATCGACTTGAACATCGTATTCTTCTCGCAAAATAACCGCGGCTGCGCGAACTTCTTGCATAATAGAACCTGAGCCCATGAGCTGAACGGCTTTCTTACCTTTCTTAACGCCGTCTTCAAGTAGGTACATGCCTTTCTTGATGCCTTCGGTCATTTTCTCGTCGACTAAACCAGGGTTCTGATAGTTTTCGTTCAAAGTTGTTAGGTAGTAATAAACATTCTCTTGGTTCTCAACCATGCGCTTCATCCCTTCTTGGATGATAACGGCGACTTCATAACCATAGGTGGCATCGTAGGTGACACAGTTTGGAATAGTGCCCGCTAATATGTGGCTGTGTCCATCTTGATGCTGCAGGCCTTCACCATTTAAGGTAGTTCGTCCTGAGGTTGCACCAATTAAGAAACCACGAGCTTGTAAATCACCCGCTGCCCAAGCTAAATCGCCAATGCGCTGGAAGCCAAACATAGAATAATAAACATAGAAAGGCACCAGTTGATGGTTGTAAGTACTGTAAGACGTTGCCGCGGCAACCCAAGAACTCATGGCACCTGCTTCGTTAATCCCTTCTTGAAGTATTTGGCCTTTGAGGTCTTCTTTGTACCACATGACTTGGTTTTTATCTTGTGGGATGTAAGTTTGGCCCCACGGAGAGTAAATGCCAAATTGACGGAACATTCCTTCCATACCGAAAGTACGAGCTTCGTCCGGTACGATCGGTACAATGCGATCTCCAATGGTTTTATCTTTCATTAGCTGGGACAGCATGCGTACAAAGGACATGGTGGTTGAAATTTCACGATCGCCACTGTCTTTTGTAATAGCTTCAAAAGACTCAAGCGTTGGTACCGTTAATTGCTCAGCTGCTTTAACGCGACGTGCCGGAATGTAACCCCCTAAATTATTACGGTGGTTACGGATATATTGCATTTCTGGGCTGTTTTCGCTCGGGCGATAAAATGGAATTTTGCCATCTTCCAAATCTTTATCACTAATAGGTACACCACAACGATCACGGAATGTTTTTAAATCATCAACTGAAAGTTTTTTCAGTGAGTGAGTCATGTTTTTCGCTTCGCCTGCTTCAATGCCATAACCTTTAACCGTATGAGCAAGAATAACGGTTGGTTTGCCGTTGTTATCGTTAACGGCTTTTTGGAATGCAGCGTAAACTTTATACGGATCGTGTCCGCCGCGGTTCAAGCGATAGATGTCGTCATCAGACATATCTTTAACTAATTCGGCTAGCTCAGGGTATTTGCCAAAGAAGAATTCGCGAGTGTATTCACCACCGTGAGATTTATAGGCTTGCAATTCGCCATCAACCACTTCGTCCATACGCTTTTGCATAAAGCCTTTTTTGTCTTTAGCAAACAGTTGGTCCCAGTGACGACCCCAAACAACTTTAACAACATTCCAGCCTGCGCCACGGAACATACCTTCAAGTTCTTGAATGATTTTTCCGTTGCCACGAACAGGACCATCTAAGCGTTGCAGGTTGCAGTTAATGACGAAGTTTAGGTTGTCGAGGTTTTCACGACCCGCCAGTGAAATAGCGCCGATAGATTCTGGTTCATCCATCTCACCATCACCTAAGAAAGCCCAAACGCGGCCGCCTTTGTCGATTTTTTCACGGTTTTCTAAATAACGCATAACGTGCGCTTGGTAAATCGCTTGGATCGGACCTAAACCCATCGAAACGGTAGGGAACTGCCAGTAGTCAGGCATTAACCAAGGGTGTGGGTATGAAGATAGGCCTTTGCCATCAACTTCACGACGAAAGTTTTCTAGCTGTTCATCCGTTAGGCGACCTTCAACATAAGAGCGAGCATAGATACCTGGAGAAATATGACCTTGGAAATAAATCATATCACCAGGGTGTGTATCGGTAGGTGCGCGCCAGAAATGGTTGAAACCAATATCGTACAAAGTAGCCGATGACTGGAAGCTGGAGATATGGCCGCCTAAGTCGTCACCAGAATTGTTTGCTTTGACCACCATTGCGACCGCGTTCCAGCGAATCATCGCGCGAATCTTGCGCTCGATCTCATTGTCGCCAGGGTATTTAGGTTCATCTTCCAACCTAATAGTGTTGCGAAACGGCGTGTTGATCGCGAACGGCACATCAGAACCGCCGTCGGTTACTTGGTCTGAAAGGCGCTTCAATAAAAACTGAGCGCGATTATTACCTTCTTCACGAACAACAGATGCGAGTGCATCAAGCCATTCTTGTGTTTCGATAGGATCTAAATCATGTTCCATAGGTTAATACCCTCTTGCCCCAATGGTGTGTTTTAAACTTCTACGTTTGCTATTTAATCAGTTTACTTTAGCTAACTTACGCTAATTAGCGAGTTAAAGAAAACTGGCGAAATTACGCTTTTTCTGTTTCTAAAACAACAAACGGCAGCCGAGGCTGCCGTTTGATAATTGTTGTTTAACGGTCGCCTTTTTACAGGATATTACCAACACTTACAATCTTAATTGTATTACTACCGCCATGAACGCCTTGATGATCACCATAGCTTAAAATAACTAAATCACCGTCCCGTACGAAGTTACGCTTCTTTAATTCATCGACGGCTGCTTTGTTAATTTGGTTTGGAGCTACGGCTGATAAATCAAATGGGATCGCTTCAACGCCACGATAAAGTGATACGCGGCTTTGTGTTACTTCATGTCGGGTTAATGCATAAATTGGCATGCCAGAGCTGATTCGTGACATCCACTTGGCCGTAGAGCCTGATTCGGTCATGGCGATAATAGCTTTAACACCACGCAAATGGTTTGCGGCATACATAACTGTCATCGCGATGGTTTCATCAATTCGTTTAAACTCAGAGCCTATTCTGTGGCGAGACTCAGTGGTTAGTTTATGCTTTTCTGCGCCGATACAGATGTCACTCATGGCTTTAACAGTTTCGAGTGGGTACTTTCCTGCAGCGGTTTCGGCAGAGCACATGATGGCGTCGGTGCCATCTAATACAGCGTTGGCAACATCGAAAACTTCAGCGCGAGTCGGGAATGGATTCTCTATCATTGATTCCATCATCTGAGTAGCCGTGATGACAATACGGTCAAGCGTGCGTGCGCGTTTAATAATATGTTTTTGAACGGCGATAAGTTCAGGGTCGCCAATTTCAACGCCTAAATCACCCCGGGCGACCATGACGACATCGGATGCAAGGATAATCTTGTCTAAATTGTCATGGTCTAGAACCGCTTCTGCGCGCTCTAACTTAGCAACCAGCTCTGCCGTTGACCCAGCAGCGTTTAATAATTGCCGAGCTTCCATCATGTCTTCAGGACCACGTGGGAAAGAAACTGCAACATAGTCAGCGCCAATTTCAGCAGCCAACTTAATATCGTTCTTATCTTTTTCTGTTAACGCAGCGGCTGATAGTCCGCCGCCTAACTTATTAATGCCCTTGTTATTAGACAAGGGACCGCCTTGTAAAACGGTGGTATGTACGGCATTGCCTTCAATTTTTGTTACTTGAACGCGAACACGACCATCGTCTAATAAATAAATGTCATCTGGCTTACTGTCTTTGGCTAAGGCTGGATAATCGATACCCACAATTTGATTGTTGCCCGCGGTTTTATCGTAATCGGCATCAAGAATAAAACTTTGGCCTTTTATAACTTGAATTTTTTGGTCATCTTTGAAACGTGCAATGCGGATCTTCGGGCCTTGTAAATCACCTAGAATAGCGACGGATTTCCCCAGTCTTTTTGCAATTTCGCGAACAGCGCTGGCGCGAGTTCTATGATCTTCGGCATTACCGTGAGAAAAATTTAAGCGTACAGTATTCGCACCGGCCATTATTAATTGCTCCAAAACTCCTTCTGGGTCAGTCGAAGGGCCCAAGGTTGTCACAATTTTGGTACGTCTAATTGTCATGCTTTCAGCTCTCTATTTGTGTCGAAATTGCACTGCAGGGCGCTAATCTACTACAAACCTAAACTTTTTAAAATCGGCTTTGTAATTTTATTACATTTCAAAGAAATAATTCAAAGCAATTCTAGCCGGAATTTATCTGCTTTTAAATCGTCGTAAGTTGCGTTAATCACCGCTGTCTTCTTGGAAACGAGTGTCAGCCAGTGCGGCTTTGATGCGCTTCAAGTGGCTTTGGAATTCAGGTCCCAGTTTCAACGTTACACCGGTTGCTAGTACATCAAGGATAGTCAGATGAACTAGTCGGGAAGTCATTGGTGTATAAATGTCGGTGTTCTCGGAGCTGTCGACACCCAATAAAATATGACTGCTGTTTGCTAAAGGGGTATGAGGTGAGGTCAGAGAAATAACCGTAGCACCTGAATCGCGAGCAATTTTAGCCGTTTCTACAAGTGAAATTGTCCGGCCGGTATTGGAGACTATGACTACAACATCGCCAGGTTTAGTCGCCGCGGCGGCCATGCGTTGTTGAAGAATGTCTACGTATGCAACACAGGGCGTGTTTAACCGGAAAAACTTATTTTGCGCGTCCATGACGACAGAGCCGGACGCACCTAAACCATAAAATTCTATTCTACGAGCTTGTGCCAGAGCATCAACGGTGCGGCTCAATGCGTTTGGATCAATAGATCGTTTTGCATCACTGATGGCGCTCATGGTCGCTTCAAAAATCTTACTGCTATAGTCCTCAACACGGTCATTTGGCTCTACGTTGCGATTTACGTAGGGTGTTCCTGTTGCCAAACATTGTGCGAGCTTTAGCTTGAAATCTGGGAAGCCAGTGCAATCTAGCGATCGACAAAATCGATTAACGGTAGGTTCAGATACATCGGCTGCTTTTGCTAAGCTAGCAATGCTGGAACGAATCGCCTTGTTGGGATCTTGTAATATTACGACCGCTACCTTTCGTTCGCTTTTACTGAGTACACTCGGGTTGGATTTAAGGCGATCTAATATATTTGTGGCCATTGTGGTCTTGTTCCGCTGGATTTGTCGTCTACAGATTGTAGGGAATGCGGGGGCTAAAGGTAAAGGGAAAAGAGAATAGAATTTAAGGTTAATTAGAATTGATCGTCATATATAGTTGCCAAGTGTCTACAAGAGGGTGATGAATGGATTAGGATATGAGGTATTAAAAGTATTTTTTGTAATTAAATTACTAGATTTGTTGGTTTACATTGCTATCATGACCAGCAAATGAAATAAAACTACAAGAATAGTGGGAATTAGACTGTAATGACCTCGCAAGCTAAGCAAGTACCCTGTAACGTTGTGATTTTCGGCGGCAACGGTGATTTAGCCATAAGAAAGCTACTGCCGGCCTTATATCACCTTGAGAAAGACGGTTATGTCTGTGGCAGTGCTCGCATAATCGGTGCATCTAGAACAGATCTGGGTAAAGAAAAATACACTCAGTTGGTTAAAGAAGGGTTAGATCAATTTATTGACCGCAGCGACTGGGATGAAGCCATCTGGGAATCTTTCTCTAAACGGCTAGACTATATTGCCGTTGATGCAAAAGATCCCGATTCATTTCAAGGCTTAAAAGATGCGCTGGGCCACGAGTTTGAAGAGCAGGGCACAGTATATTACTTATCAACCGCACCACAATTTTTTGGCCCGACATGTGAAAATCTAGCCCATGTTGGCCTTATTTCTGATAATACCCGTGTTGTTCTTGAAAAGCCGATAGGCAAAGACTTAGAAAGCTCAAAGGTAATTAACGACGCCGTGGCAAAAGTTTTTCCTGAAAAAGATATCTACCGGATAGATCATTACTTAGGAAAAGAAACCGTTCAAAACTTATTAGCCGTACGATTTGCTAATGCCTTGTTTGAACCGGTATGGAGCAATACACATATCGACAACGTACAAATAACCGTGGCCGAAACAGTCGGTGTCGGTGGTCGTTGGGGCTATTATGATGATTCTGGTGCGCTGCGAGATATGATACAAAACCATCTGCTTCAGTTGCTGTGCTTAGTCGCAATGGGCGTTCCTGTATCCCTTGACCCCGAAGCGGTTCGTGCGGAAAAAATTAAAGTTCTAAAGTCCTTGAAAACACTTAGCCCAGAAGGTGTACGTCGAAATGTTGTGCGAGCGCAATATACTGAAGGCAATATGGACGGTAAACAAGTACCCGGTTATCGGTCTGAAGATGGCGGTGAGACAGACTCCACTACAGAAACTTTTGTTGCTGTAAAAGCAGAAGTTCAAAACTGGCGTTGGCGTGGTGTGCCATTTTATCTAAGAACAGGTAAACGACTGCCTGCACGATTCAGTGAAATTGTGATTCAATTCAAAGATGTACCGCATTCCATTTTCCCTGCGGGAACGCACCTTCGGTCGAATAAGCTAGTCATTCGATTGCAGCCCGAAGAGTCCATCCAATTGTCAATGATGAATAAAATTCCTGGATTAAGTGAGGGGATGCCGGTCATGCCAGTATCGCTAAATTTATCTATGCCTGACCGCTTTGCAGAAGTTCGCGTGCCTGAAGCTTACGAGCGTTTAATCTTAGATGTTATGCGAGGCAACTCTACTTTGTTTGTTCATCGTGATGAAGTGGAAGCCGCTTGGGTTTGGGCGGATGCAATTTTAAATGAATGGCAAGCATCAACCGCTGAGCCTCACTATTATCCCGCTGGGAGTTGGGGGCCGCAGGCCGCCTTTGAATTGACTGCACGAGATGGCCGTTCGTGGCATGAATCTACCTAAGGGGAAACGAGTTATGGAACAAAAAACATTTACCTCACGTATAGAGTTAACTCAGGCACTGGCGAATGAAGTTACTAATTTGCTGCGCAGTGATTTAGTGAGCAAAGGTAGCGCAGCGCTTGCGGTTTCAGGCGGAAGAACGCCCATTGATTTATTTGAACAGCTGAGCAAAGTAGAGCTAGATTGGTCTAAAGTCTTTATTACTTTAGTAGATGAGCGCTGGGTTGAGCCAAACCATCAGGCCAGTAACGAAGCTTTGGTGCGCCGCCACTTCCTGCAAAATTACGCCAGTGAGGCTAATTTCGTTGCCTTAAAAACACATTATGACTCTGCTTATGACGCCGTAACTGAATTACATCAGCGTTTAATGAAGTTGCCTTTGCCCATGACGGTTTCGATCTTGGGCATGGGTGAAGATGGTCATACTGCTTCGTTTTTCCCTGGTGCAAAAACACTTAGCAAAGCACTTGATATGGATTCAGGTTTAATGTGTTGCGCAACAACACCCTTAACGGCGCCTCATGACCGAATGACTTTGACATTGCCGACAGTGTTGGCCAGCAAAAAAATTATTTTACATTTGACTGGCGACAGCAAATTACCGGTTCTTGAAGCTGCTCTAGCAGAGGGTGACGTTGAAGAGATGCCAGTTCGCAGTGTTTTAAAGCAAACGCAAACTCCGGTAACCATTTACTTTGCAAGTTAAGGTAGTTTTAAGATGAATTCGATTATTGACCAAGTAACCCAACGCATTATTGAACGTAGTAAAGTTTCTAGAAATAAGTATGTCGCTCGCATGATCGATGCAGGTAATAATATTCCTGATCGGAATCAATTGTCTTGTGGCAATTTAGCGCATGGTTTTGCGGCGTGTGAACCTGAAACAAAAAACACTATTAAAATGATGAATGCAGCCAACATTGGCATCATTACTTCCTACAATGATATGCTCAGTGCCCATCAGCCGTACCAACTATTTCCTGACATCATTAAGCAAGCCAGTTCAGAGATGGGTTGTACCGCGCAAGTTGCTGGCGCAACAGCAGCTATGTGTGATGGCGTTACCCAAGGTCAGCCAGGCATGGAGCTAAGTTTGTTTAGCCGTGACAACATTGCAATGTCAGCCGGTATTGGCTTGTCGCATAATATGTTTGATGCTGCAATGTATTTAGGCGTATGCGATAAAATTGTACCGGGTTTAGTGATGGGGGCTTTGCGGTTTGGCTATTTACCAACGGTATTTGTACCCGCTGGACCAATGCCTTCTGGGTTGCCGAACAGTGAAAAATCACGTATTCGCCAAGAATATGCACAAGGCAAAATTGGTCGTGATGAATTACTGCAAGCCGAATCAGACTCTTATCATTCTGCAGGCACCTGTACTTTTTACGGCACGGCCAATACTAATCAAATGTTAATGGAGTTTATGGGCTTGCATTTACCGGGCAGTAGTTTTGTTAATCCGGAAAATAACCTACGAACCTTGTTAACCAAAGAAGCCACGCACCAGGCTATTCGTATAACCAAGCAGAACGGTCACTACACGCCGCTTTATCAAATATTAGATGAGAAGGCTTTTGTAAATGGCATTATCGGCTTGTTGGCCACAGGTGGGTCAACCAATCTTACCATTCATCTTATTGCCATGGCCCGCGCAGCGGGAATAATTTTAACTTGGGATGATTTTGCCAAACTTTCCAAAGCCATACCCTTGCTAGCGCGTGTTTACCCTAATGGCATGGCGGATGTGAACCATTTTCACGCCGCTGGTGGGGTTGGTTACGTGATTGGAGAGCTGCGTTCCAATGGTTTACTGCATGATGACGTGACAACCATCATGGGTGTTGGCATGGATCAATATACTCAAGAACCGTTTATTGATAATGGTACTGTTGTGTTTAAAGCAGGCACAGCGCATTCATTAAATACAGATATTTGCCGACCCGTAAGCGACCCGTTCAGTGAAGAGGGTGGCTTACAGATGTTGACGGGGAACTTAGGTACGGGCGTAATTAAAATATCTGCTGTAGCGCCTGAGCATAGAATTATTGAAGCACCTGCGGTTATTTTTGAATCACAGCATGATTTACAGGCCGCATTTGAAGCCGGTGATTTAGATAAAGATTGCATTGTCGTCGTGCGTTTCCAAGGCCCTAAAGCCAATGGCATGCCTGAGTTGCATAAGCTCACACCGCCATTAAGTGTTTTGCAAGACAAAGGCTTTAAGGTTGCTCTGGTTACAGATGGCCGGATGAGTGGCGCTTCAGGTAAAGTACCTGCGGCTATTCATGTATCGCCAGAAGCCAAAGAAGGTGGCGTGCTTGCTCGTATTAATGCAGGCGATGTAATTCGCTTAGATGCGATAGCGGGCACATTAGAGGTTAAGCTCTCACCAACAGAATTAGCTGCGCGACCGTTAGCGAAAGGTGATTTTAGTCAAAATGAATTTGGCGTTGGCCGTGAATTGTTTGCGCACATGCGACAAATGGTGAGTGCACCTGAAGAAGGTGCAACCGTATTTCGATTCGAAGACTTTGAAGGATAATTTTCATGACTCAGTATGGCTTGATCGCAGACATTGGCGGAACGAATGCACGTTTTGCACTAGCGCCAATAAAACAGTTTGAAACACCAGATGCATTGATGCTGTCGGAACAAGAATTAATTGCGCCGTTGGCGTTAAATGGAGCGGACTATAACTCTATTTTAGAGGCCGCTGAAGCCTATTTAGAAAGCATAGCCGCCGATTACCCGCGGCCAGATCATGCTGTTATGGCTATCGCATGCCCTACCGATAAAGATCAAATCACCATGACCAACCATACATGGTCCTTTTCAGTTTCTGAACTCAAGGCCAGTCTAGGCTTGGTTAGTTTGAAATTTATAAATGACTACAATGCAATGGCCAATGCTATTCCGCATATGGGTGAAAAAGAGTTGGTTAAAGTCGGTGGCGGTGCAGCGGTTAAAGGTATGCCAATTGCGGTGACTGGCCCAGGGACAGGGTTAGGTTTAGCTGCGTTGGCTTTCAGTGATTTAGGCCCGCTGACGTTAGAAACCGAAGGTGGTCATGCTCATTTCGCACCGACGACAGCAGCAGAAATAGATATTCTTAAATATCTTCTAACCAAATACAGTCGTGTTTCAAACGAACGGCTTATCTCCGGTATGGGCTTAGAAAATATTTATCAAGGATTGTGTAGTTCAAAAGGACTGCCAGTTGTTGAGTTGTCAGCACCAGAAATTTCGAAAGCAGCATTGGATAAAACGGATTCTGTTGCCGAAGAAGCGTTAGCAACATTTTGTGCAATCACGGGTAATTATGCGGGTGATGTAGCGCTAACCATAGGCGCAAAAGGTGGTGTTTATATAACGGGCGGAATTGTGCCGCGGTTTATTGAGTATTTTAAAAACAGTCAATTCAGAGCGTGTTTTGAAAACAAAGCACGAATGAGTGGCTTTGTTGTGACCATTCCAACCTATGTTGTTATGGCAAAACAGCCAGGTCTATTAGGCGCAGCTGCTGTACTCAATCACCGAATCCACAACAAACAATATGCGTCCTTAACTTAAAAGAGTTATAACTTAATTATGAAATACAGTGTAGAGCAAATAATGACCGCGGCTTATCCGGTAATGCCTGTCTTAGCCGTAAATCGTGTAGAAGATGCCGTGCCGCTAGCCGAGGCTCTGAAAGCTGGCGGTTTAACGGTACTAGAAGTAACGTTAAGAACAGAAGCGGCGATGGCCGTTATCGAGGCGATGAAAACAGTCGAAGGCGTTATTGTGGGCGCGGGTACCGTAACGAATGAAACGCAATTGATAGAGCTGCAACGAATTGGTGCAGATTTTGCGATCAGTCCTGGTGCAACACCAAGACTTCTCGAAGCAGGAAAAGCTGTAGATTTTCCATTTTTGCCCGCGATCGCGAGTGTTTCAGAAATGATGCAAGGATTGGAAATGGGTTATAGCAGTTTTAAATTTTTCCCTGCTGAAGCGTCTGGCGGCGTTGCAGCGTTAAAATCTTTTGCGGGTCCGTTTCCTAATGTAAGCTTTTGCCCAACCGGCGGAATATCTATCGCGAACTTCAAAGACTATCTCGCACTTGATAACGTTAAATGTGTCGGTGGTTCATGGGTAGTACCGGCCGATGCGTTAAACCAACAAGACTGGTCGCGTATTGAGCAGTTAGCTAGAGAAGCCTGCCTTTAGGACCATTTACTTTAATGGAATTAGATTTTTCAATGTTGTTTTGGTTAAGGTGGGGCGGGGTCAAACTCCACCTAACCAAAAATCCGACTGCAAATTTCAATCTCCAGTGAGTTTTTTCCTAGCGACTACTCTAAACTGAGCCCCATAGTAATCAATTTAAGAATAGCACCTTAGTTCAAGGTGTTTTATCAATGACAAAGGGGTTTTTCATGGCAAATTATGAGCTTTCATCGAAGGTCGCTCATTTGCGTAACATTTCTAGTAAGTTTGTAGATTATCGTGGTAAGGAATCGGAAGTTCCCTTCGACAATATAGAAATGATACTTCGTGCAATGGGATACGACCTCGATAACGATGAAAAATTGGCACATGACGCCGCCGAGTTAGATATGCACCAGTGGCGCGAAATGCTTGAGCCAATAACGGTACTGTCGCCATTACGAGATTACTGGGGCATTAATGTCTATGTTACATCTCATGACCTAATGAAACCTTGTCACTGGACGATTGAGTTAGAAGAGGGTGGGCGAATTGAAGGCCACTTTAACTTAGATATGCTCGAGCAAACTGGGGACTATTGGATAGATGGCACAGAACATGTCCGTCGAGTCTTGGTTTTGCCAACAGATCTTGCATTAGGTTATCACTCAATTCGAGTATGTGTTGGAGATCTTGAGCGTACGAGTCCGCTTATAGTAACGCCAAAAACAAGTTTTCAATCTAAGCCGATGGCTAATGGCGATAAAATATGGGGTACAGCGATTCAGTTGTACACATTAAAGTCTGACCATAATTGGGGGATGGGTGACTTTTCAGACCTAGCTCAATTGATAAAAGACATGGCAGCCCAAGGTGCTGATGTCATCGGTTTGAACCCGATTCATGCCTTATACCCTATTAGTCCTGACCATAACAGTCCTTACTCTCCATCTAATCGCAGCTTTTTAAATATACTCTATACCGATATTACGGCCGTACCTGAATTTGAAGAGTCTGCGGCATTAAAGCGTAAAGTAACGACTAAAAAGTTTGCAGCAACGGTAGAGCATTTGAGAGCAACCTCCGACGTAGAGTACACCGGTGTCAGCGCCCTAAAGCACGAATGTTTTTCGGTACTTTATAAAGTATTTAAGAAAAACCACCTTAATAAAGAGACTGCTCGTGGCAGAGCATTCGCTAGTTTTGTTGAGCAGCAAGGTGAGCCATTGCAGCAACATTCACTATTTGAGGCACTGTTAGCTCACTTTAAAGCTTTAGATATTAACGCCTGGGGGTGGCCAGTATGGCCGGCAGCCTATCAAGATTTAAACTCGGCAGCTGTACAGTCATTCAAAGAAGAAAATGAAGACGCGATCCATTATTGGCAATATTTGCAGTTTATTACCGATGAACAATTGCAAAAGGTTGATAAGCTTGCAAAGAGCTTAGGCATGAAAATTGGCCTCTACCGTGATTTAGCCGTTGGTGCCGACCGCGGTGGTGCCGAAATATGGTCGAATAAAGAGAGTTTTTGTTTAGACGCCTCGGTTGGTGCGCCACCGGATGCATTAGGACCCAGCGGTCAAAACTGGGGACTCCCGCCGTTAGATCCAATACAGTTGAAAAATAAGGGGTATGCGACCTTTATTACACTGCTTCGTAACAATATGCGTGCATGCGGTGCATTGCGGATAGATCACGCCATGGCTCTATTGCGTCTATGGTGGTGCCCACCAGGCAAAACAGCCGCTTATGGCACATACGTTTATTACGATATGTTCGATATGCTTGGAATTCTGAATCTAGAGTCACAACGTAATCAGTGTTTAGTCATTGCTGAAGATCTTGGCACCGTGCCAGATGCGGTTATGGAAAACTTCCCTAAAGCCGAGCTCTACTCAAATAAGGTCTTCTATTTTGAAATTGGCGAGCAGGGTTGTACTGAGCCAGAAGACTACGCGGATAAGGCTTTAGCGATTGTTTGCAATCACGATATGCCTACCGTTAAGGCTTATTGGAATAAGAGTGATTTAGACTTACGGTGGCAGTTAGGCATGTTTGGTTCTGAAGCTGACTTGCGTGCTGAGCAAGCATCACGTGAGAGCGCTAAACAACACATTTTAAACTTATTGCAAAAGCACAACCGCTTGCCAGCAGGTACACCTAAAGACGCAAGCCAATTAGCAGAGATGACTGAAGAGCTATGCTTAGCCATTCATGAGCAGTTAGCGGTCACTCACTCTCAGATTGTTGCCGTGCAGTTGGAAGATATGATGCTGATAAATAAGCCAGTTAATATCCCAGGAACAAGCTCAGAATACCCAAACTGGCGCAGAAAACTCGATATGAGCAGTACTGAATTGTTTTCTCGACCAGAAATCGTCAGTTTTTGTCAAAAGCTAAATAAGCACCGTAAATAGCTATCCCACACTTTAGCCGTGTAAAACGATGTTCTACACGGCTACTCATCTGTATTTGCCTGACCTGAGTCATTAGAATTCAATTTAAGCTTGTCATTGGTAGTATAATTACGGCTATAATGGATTTGTTCGACAAGTTTTTAGAATTATGTTGTAATAAAATTACAATAAAGAGTATCGATGCGAACCCTTAGGGGGTAAGCATTCACGGGCTCTCATCCTCTGAGAAGATGAGTAGACGGACTGATAACGACAAACGAGTAAAAACTAATGGCTAGTATTAAATTCGACAAAGTAGTAAAAAGTTACGGTGATGTGAACATCATTAAAAGTCTAGATCTTGAAATTCAAGATAAAGAATTCATGGTGTTAGTTGGGCCTTCAGGTTGTGGTAAATCTACCACTTTGCGAATGATCGCAGGTCTAGAGGAAATAACCGACGGCAAACTTTATATTGGTGATCGTGTTGTAAACACCGTTCACCCGAAAGACCGTGATGTTGCGATGGTTTTTCAAAGTTACGCGCTATACCCCCACATGACTGTCTATGAAAACATCGCATTTGGTTTACGCCTTCGTAAAATGGACAAGAATGAAATTGACCGCTTAGTCACCGAAGCTGCCGAAACATTAGGCTTAGCTCAGTTGCTAGATCGTAAGCCTAAAGCTCTTTCTGGTGGTCAGCGTCAGCGTGTTGCACTTGGCCGAGCCATTGTTCGTAAGCCATCAGTTTTCCTATTCGATGAGCCGTTATCAAACTTAGATGCTGAGTTGCGTGTGCAAATGCGTGCAGAAATTGCAAACCTACAGAAGCGTCTAGGTATTACTGCTGTATACGTAACGCACGACCAAGTTGAAGCAATGACCATGGGCGACCGTATTGCGGTATTACATGATGGTAATTTACGTCAAGTGGGTACGCCTTTAGATCTTTACGATACGCCAGCCAACATTTTTGTTGCGCAGTTTATCGGAACACCAAACATGAACACCTTGTCAATGACCGTTTCTGAAGACGGTTCTCAGTTGGTCAGCGAGTGCGTTACCTTTAACACCCCAGCAAATTGGAAAGAAGGTGTTGAAGCTCGAAAAGGTAAGCAAGTTGTAGTCGGTTTCCGCCCTGAGTATGTCCGTGAATCAGAAGAACATGAATGGAAAAACACGGCAGAACTTAAAGGTAAAGTGTGCATCATTGAAACACTAGGCCATGAAGTTGTTGTTCACTTTGAAGTTGCAGGTGAAAAAGCACCGTTTATTGCTAAGATGGATGTTCATCGCACGCCGCGCATTGGTGGTGATGTGGCATTACACGTAAACGTCGATAAGCTACATATATTTGACGCTGACACACAAGAACGTCTATAAACGCTTCTCTATGTAGAAAATGTTAAAAAGCCGACGTGATAGTCGGCTTTTTTGTATTTAATGCTTTAAACTTACCCTGATTTATACAGCGTTTAACTCCCTAAATAACTGATAAAAGATAGATCTAATGAAATTTCAAATAGCCTCACCTAGTCATTATTTTACTGATCTTCGTTTGCCTTGGTCACGCCATTTGAATGAATGGCCAGAAGAGCACTTTGTTGAAGTGGCTAGGGGTATTCACCGCAACGTGGTTAAGTTTATTAGCCATAAGGAGCGAGTGTATGCGCTCAAAGAGCTAGCAGCCCCAATTGCAGCTAAAGAATATCGGTTATTACGAGAATTAGAAGAAATGGGCTTGCCAGTCGTTGAGCCAGTCGGATTGGTGACGCATAGAGATGAAAATGTTAAGGCTGCGTCAGTACCCAGTGGCTTGAAAACAGCTGAGCTAGATATGAAAGGCCGCGGCCTGCTCATTACCAACTATTTGGTTGGTGCGTTACCTTATCGCATTATTATCCAGCAAGGCATTAGCCCAGAGCAAATGCATCAAATGTTAGATGCATTAGCTGAGTTGTTAGTGCGACTTCACCTCTCAGGTTTTTATTGGGGTGACTGCTCTTTTTCGAACGCTCTATTTCGTCGGGATGCGGGTTTAATGGCAGCTTATTTGGTCGACGCTGAGACAGGTGAGCTCATGGATGAAGTATCCGATCGCCGCCGAGAGTTCGATGTCGATATCGCACACACCAATATAGCCGGTGATTTAATGGATCTAGAAGCATCGGTAGGGTTGCCTGGTAAGTTAGACCCGGTCGATTTAGCCGACTCGTTAGTCGAGCGTTATAATAATTTATGGTCTGAACTAACGAAAGACGAGGTCTTTGATCCTGAAGATCAATATAAGATTGAAAAGCGTATAGGTCGACTGAACGATTTAGGTTTCGATGTAGAAGAAATGGAAATTACGACAGTCGATGATGGTAAACGAGTCAGAATGGTCCCGCGCGTTGTAGAGCACTGGCACCATAAGCGTCGCTTGTCCTCTTTGACAGGTTTGCAAGTACAAGAGAATCAAGCAAGGCGCCTTTTAAATAGCTTAAACCGCTATAAAGTGACATTAAGCGAGCAAGCAGGGCATGATGTGCCGTTGCCGGTTGCGGCTTATCGCTGGACTTCAGAGATTTTTAACCCCGCCGTGCAGGATATTCCTTACCACATGAAAGGCGGATTAGATGACGCTGAATTGTTCCATGAGATTCTAGAGCACCGCTGGTACCTAAGTGAGGAGCAGGGTCATGATGTCGGAATGGATTTCGCGTCGAAGAGCTATGTGGTCAATGTATTAGAGAAAAGGCCCCGCTAAACCAGTTGTTTTTGCTAAATTGGTACCCATATAGAGTTACTTGTTTGAGTTAAAGTTGGGGCAAATATGTCAAATGCACTAGAAATTTCGCAGCTGGTTAAAATATATGAGAATGGCTTTCAAGCATTGAAGGGCATAGATTTAACCGTTAAAGAAGGCGATTTTTTTGCGCTTTTAGGGCCAAACGGAGCGGGGAAATCAACGTCGCTTGGCATCGTCTCTTCATTGGTCAACAAAACCAGCGGTCAAGTTCGAGTATTTGGCAACGACCTAGATACGCAGCGTGAAGCAGTAAAACGGTGCCTAGGTATTGTTCCGCAAGAATTTAACTTTAACCCATTCGAAAAAGTTGAAGACATTATCATTCAGCAAGCAGGCTATTATGGCTTGCCACGCAAGCTTGCAAAGCAACGTACTGAAAAATATCTCAAGCAGTTAGATTTATGGGATAAGCGAGATACTCGCGGCCAAATGCTTTCTGGTGGTATGAAACGTCGATTAATGATTGCCAGGGCTTTAGTTCATGAGCCAAAAATGCTTATCCTTGATGAACCGACAGCGGGTGTAGATATAGAAATTCGCCGTTCAATGTGGATATTCCTTAAAGAATTAAACCGTCAAGGCACCACCATTATTCTAACAACCCACTATCTAGAAGAAGCTGAGAGTTTGTGTCGCAATATCGCCATCATTGGTCAAGGCAGTATTATTGCGAATGGGCCAACAAAAGAGCTGCTTAAAGAAAAGAATAAATCGACATTCATTGCCGATTTGAGTGCGCCTGTTAGCGAATTACCCGATACGCTCAGCGAATTTGAAGCCAATCTAATTGACGACACCAGTCTCGAATTCAGTGTTCAAAGAGGTCACAGTTTGAATTCTATTTTTAACGCCTTGTCCAAGGTGAATATTGAAG
Organism: Reinekea sp.; assembly: GCF_046710285.1. Classification (GTDB taxonomy): domain Bacteria; phylum Pseudomonadota; class Gammaproteobacteria; order Pseudomonadales; family Natronospirillaceae; genus Reinekea. Next base: position 147,631 of record NZ_JBKEGY010000006.1, on the reverse strand, counting down.
TAAACAGTATCCGACCAAAAACCAATAGACTCGAAGAATTGTTTATAGATTTAACCGGTACCCAAAACGCACAGGAGGCATTAGCATGAGTCATCCATATTGGGTCGCATTTTGGTCTATTGTGTATAAAGAAGTTCGACGTTTTTTGCGCATATGGCCCCAAACACTTTTGCCCCCGGCCATAACGATGGTCTTGTACTTCGTCATATTTGGTAATCTGATCGGCTCACGAATTGGTGAGATGGATGGCTTTGATTATATGCAGTTTATCGTGCCTGGGCTCATTATGATGTCTGTCATTACTAACGCCTACGGCAACGTCAGTTCGAGCTTTTTTTCTAACAAATTCGCCCGTTCGATAGAAGAATTATTGGTTGCACCGGTACCAAACTGGATTATCTTATCCGGTTTTGTCATTGGCGGAGTGGCAAGAGGCATCGCCTGTGGCCTAATTGTAATGGCCTTATCTCTATGGTTTACCGAGCTGCATATTCACAATATTTGGGTAACCGTTTCGGTTATTTTACTCACGGCTATCGTGTTTGCGACAGCGGGGCTCATCAATGCTATTTTCGCGACTAAGTTTGATGATGTCACCATTGTTCCCACTTTCATCTTAACGCCACTAACCTACCTAGGTGGTGTGTTTTATTCGGTTTCACTATTGCCCGAGTTTTGGCAGTGGGTCAGTAAGTTAAACCCGGTACTCTATATGGTGAATACATTCCGCTATGGCATAATTGGCATTACCGATATACCAGTCGGCTCTGCTTATGCAATGCTATTGCTATTTGTAGTGGTATTAGGTAGCTGGGCGCTGCACTTGCTAAACGTAGCGAAAGGTCTACGGTCATAAACGACTGATAAAATTTAAGGGCAGTTATGGCGACTCCAGAACAATCACCATTAGGTAAAACAAGTTCATACATTGATGAGTATGATGCTAGCTTACTATTCCCTATATCAAGGCTTGAGAAACGATTAGAGCTAGGTATAGACGGTCAACTACCATTTCAAGGCGTAGATATTTGGAACGCCTACGAACTCTCTTGGCTAAATAGCAAGGGTAAGCCCGTTGTAGCCTTAGCTGAGTTTTTTATACCGGTGGGTTCACCCAATTTGGTTGAATCTAAATCTTTTAAGCTATATTTAAATAGTTTTAATCAAACGAAATTTGACTCACTGCAAGCGGTACAGAATCGACTTGAAGCTGACCTTACTGCAGCCGCAGGGTCTGATGTTCATGTAACAGTAGTCTACTTGCATCAAGCAGGAAGCTCTGCAGATATAGGAGCTTTCGATGCCGTCTGTATTGATGAACTCGATGTCGATATCGAGCACTACAGCACACAGCCAAATATGCTCAAAGCTAGCGCAGATCAAATTGTTAGCGAAAAATTAGTATCGCATCTATTGAAATCAAACTGCTTAGTCACCGGCCAACCTGACTGGGGCAGTGTGATTATTGAATACACCGGAGCAAAAATAGACCATGAAGCGTTACTTAAATATTTAATTTCATTTAGACAGCACAACGAGTTTCACGAACAATGTGTCGAGAGAATATTTACCGATTTAATGGGACATTGCCACTGTGAAACGCTTACGGTTTACGCACGCTACACAAGACGGGGAGGCTTAGATATTAACCCGTTCCGTACTAATGTTGATGGCGCGCAGCCTGAGAATGTACGGTTAGTGAGGCAGTAAAGAAAGTTTTAAGTTTATAGTTGCAAGCTGCAAGTAGGTTCAAGAGATGGTTTTGGGCTTCGGGCTGCGGGTAAAATCTAAAGCGAAGTAAATAGATAAGCTCAAGTAGGAGCGCTCGTAGCAAAGCGAAGACGCGAAAAGCAGATTAAAAAACCTAGACCAAACTCAAAACTAAGCGCGGGTGGTTGATTGTCTTTGACCGGAATTCTGAGCCATGGATGGCGAAGTATAGCGTCGCATGGATGCGCCCGAGCGGCCGGTCAAAGACAATCAACCACCTGCGCGAACCCTCACCACTCCAAGCCAACAAACCAAAAACCCTAAGGCATATTCCGACCAACAACCGATTGCTTGATTTTATCGAGTGCTTCGATTATTCGATCTTTATCGTAATTTTTAATTTTGTCTAAATCTAAAGCCATTGAGAACCCTTCGAGTTCGAGTTCGGTAAATGTGCGTCGGCCACCTAGGTCGCGTCGGAAGTCAATGACTTGATATACCGGTACAGGGCGTGAAAAGCCTTTAGCATTTATTTGGCCTTTCTCTTTACAAAGAATTCGATCTTGTACCAGGGAATAGGTTTCATATGAAATTAAAATTTCGCCAGGTTCTGAAGCCGATTCTAAGCGAGATGCTAAGTTAACTTCCTTGCCTAGTAAGGTGTAATCCATTCGAGTTTCGGCACCAAAGTTACCTACCGTACAATAGCCGGTGTTTATACCCATGCGAATTTCAAGCGGGTGCTTAATGCCTTGGGCTTTCCAACGCTGACGCAACACTTTCATGTGGCGGCGCATTTCTATGGCCATTGAAACGCAGGCTTCGGCGTCTTTTTTAACGCCTTTAGTTTCTGGATCGCCAAAAAAGACCATAATGGCATCACCAATAAACTTATCTAAGGTGCCGCCGTGTTTCATGACAATGCGGCTCATTTCAGTTAGGTAAGTATTAATCAATTCTGTTAAGGCTTCAGACTCCATCTGCTCGGAAAGCTCACTAAAGCCCTTAATATCACTAAAGAAGATAACCAAGCGTTTACGAGTGGTTTCTAGTTTTACGTCGCGCTTGCCACTGAAAACACTTTCCCAAACTTGCGGTGACAAATATTTAGACAATTTGCGAGAGATGGTTCGGTATTTTTCGTTTTGTTTATAAGACTCTAAACGAGCTGCTTTTAATCTACGTGCCGATTGGTTGGTATAAAAAGCCGTTACGGCCACATATAAACCCGTGCCGAAAGCTGCAATCAGCATCATGGTGACGCTCGCCTCATTGAATACAAAATCAGGTTGGGTTGAGTAAGCAGCAATCGCGCCGCCAAATAAGAAAATCATACAAAGCATGTAGGCGACTGCTCGCCCTAGGGCAATAAAGCTGGCATTGGCCATGATAAGGATGAAAATAGTAGGCTCTAAAGGCAGGCCCATCACGGTCAAAATGGCGCCGATAAAAAATGCGTCAAATAAAATAAGGGTATAACCAATTTGCTTGGGGTATTTACGACGAAGCGGTAAGCTCAAAAAGCGTATAAAAGTGGGATACAGTAGGCAAAATGCAACAACCAATGAAAATAGGACGGTCATTGATCCAAAAGCAATGCTACTTACAATGGTGCCAGCTAAGGTTAAATAAATTATTGAGCGGGAATTAAACTCGGCCGATATAGGTAATACCGTAAAATCGTCAAATATTTCAAGTTCTTGGGTTGCAATATGAGTCTTGGAAATATTTTTAGCTTTCTGTTGTACTGGCTTTTGTTTATTTGGCGTTTTTATCTGCCGTGTCATGGCGTGCGCTCACTTCAATAAGTCTAATTTATTATTTGTGTTTTATATATGATAGCGGATTAAACTGATTAATGTATGATAAAAACCAAACTAAATCATTGGTTTAACTATGACTATTCATAAAAGCCCTGAGTTTCTTAAGGGCCTGCAAACTAGGGTTTCACACGCTATTTTAACGGACCCTGCTCCAACTAAAGAAGAGTTAGAACAGTGTTATTATGCTGCATTTCGTGCGCCAGATCACGCTTATTTGCGACCTTGGCGCTTTATCGAGGTGCGTGGTGATCAACGCATCGTGCTAGGCGAGGCTATGGCGGCGGCGATGCAAGCGGATGACCCTGATGTTGCCGAAGCGGCTTTGGCGAAGGCTAAAAAGGGGCCTTTACGTGCACCTTTGGTTATTATCGTTTATGCCCATATTCAAGAGCATGCGAAAGTACCTGCTTGGGAGCAAGTCGTAGCGACGGGCTGTGCAGCACATAACTTAGTCTCTGCTGCCTATGCACAGGGTTTGGGTGCTATGTGGCGCTCTGGGCACGTTACCGAATCTAATAGTCTGTTGGCCGCTCTTGGCTTGCGGGAAACCGATAAAGTGGTAGGCTTTCTATATCTCGGCACGCCTGCGAATGACGATAAGCCAATTCAAGCCTTGGCCATTGATGATTTTGTGAGTGAATTTAATCCCAAATAGTGGGTAACTCGTTGTTTTTAAAAATAAAACTTGCGTGTCATGATATTTTTGGTTAAAGTTCGCTCCCGTTTTCGAGGTGACTTGTTTGTTTCGAAAACGAGGTGAGTAGAGCTTATGTCATTAAGCCAAAACTTACCCTTAGGTGAGTTGTCCGAGTGGCTGAAGGAGCACGCCTGGAAAGCGTGTATACGAGAAATCGTATCGAGAGTTCGAATCTCTCACTCACCGCCAGTTAAAAGTCGGAGCATAGCGCAGTTTGGTAGCGCATCTGGTTTGGGACCAGAGGGTCGGGGGTTCGAATCCCTCTGCTCCGACCAACTTTCCCCAGTTTTACTTCTTTGTATTTCTTTTTTTAGTTTTAAACCTATTTTTGATTCCTGTTATTCTTGTTTCGTACCGTTTTCCCGCTTTGATGACAAATCAGCTTTGATCGGTCGCTGTTCGCGCATCCCTGCGCCGCTAAGCTTCGGCATCCATGCCTCAGATTCCCGATAAAAGCTAATTTGCCACCAAAACTCAGCTTTTCGGTTTTTTGATGTTTTAGACCAGAAGCTCGCAGCCCGAAGCCAATAACCGGTTTTACTTATTGTAGGAGCCTGCGGAGACGCGAAAAACCAAACCACTACTCAGTGGCAATTTCCGCTTTGGTGACAAATCAGCTTTGATCGGTCGCTGTTCGCGCATCCCTGCGCCGCTAAGCTTCGGCATCCATGCCTCAGATTCCCGATAAAAGCTAATTTGCCACCAAAGCTTAGCTTTTCGGTTTTTTGATGTTTTAGACCAGAAGCTCGCAGCCCGAAGCCAATAACCGTTTATATTTATTGTAGGAGAGTTCGGAGCCTGCGGAGACGCGAAAAATCAAACCACGATTCAGTGGCAGTTCACGCTTTGGTGACAAATGAGCTTTTCTGAGTTGTGCTTTAGACCAGTAGCTCGAAGACTATAATAGTTTTTAGGTTTTATATAGCAAACAGAAGGGGCCTAGTTTAATGTGTTAAATGAAGTACAGCAGCTAAATGTTTTACATAGGCTGAATAGGAGAGCTAGGCCCGTATGAAAAAGAAATTACATCAACAATATCATTTTAGACCTTCTGCCAAAGGGCTGCTGTCATGGGATGTATTGAAGCTGATTGAGTTGTCCAAAGACTTCCCAGTTTTTGAAAAACAAGTAAGTGAAATTGGCGAGCTTAAAGAAAACTACTGGTTTGGTTTTATGCCGGGATTGGAGCCTAAGTGTGAAGATATAATTCAGCACGCAAAACAGATTTACGAGGCAGACCTTAGTTATCCAATTATTTTATGTAACCAAGGCCGAATAATGGATGGAATGCATCGGGTTTGTAAGGCTAAATTGGAAGGCCGCGAAACTCTATTAGCCGTTCAATTTCCTGAGCCGCTGGAACCAGACAATATAGGTAAACAACCTGATGATCTATATTATCCAAAGCGTTAAAAGATGTAGCAATATCGCCGTAAATTCACCGCATTGCGCATTTAGTTTATTTCCCTAGCTTACCCGCACCCTTAATTTCCCTGTGGCTTAACATTAAAAATACGACAGTTAGAGATGTCTTGCTTGCAGGTTAGTAGGAGTAACTCTTTGAACAGCCTCTGAATTTCGTGCCTTTCCTTATAGCTTTGCTCCTTATTTGGCGCATAGCTCCAAGACATGCAGATGGCTTTAGATTGAGCATCGACAATTTGTAATTGCGGCTTGCCATCTTCAAGCCATGCATTGATGTGGTAGCTCATTTTCAATCCTTGGTTTTGTTATTTTCATCACAAATGATAATCATTCTTATTTATGAGTCAAGGTATTTGTGGTGTTTTTATTAACTTAACGATCATGTAAATTGGAAAGGGAGTGTTTTACCACTATATGAGCGGATCTCCGTTAATTTGATTCACTATGAATCTAAAGAAAAGTGAGTTGATTAATAAGTATGATCAAAGGTCATATTTTGAAAAATTAGTGGTACATTTGTCTTTGAAATCAATGATGGTTCAATGGAATAAAGCGTGACAGAAACAGAATTATTAGAAAAAGCATTGCACAGTAGCGCGTCAATTCATCAGCCCCATGCGTTGAAAGCTTTTATAGCTGCTCAGTATTTATCTGTTACGTTACCTGATTGTGATGGTCTTTGGCTGCAGGTCAGTGAATTGATTTCAAAAAGTGAGCTTTCGGTGACAGGCTCTATTTCTGAAATGGTTGAGGCCCCCGAATTTTCAGAAGTTCGCATTTCTCGAATATTGTCTGGCGGTATTTACCCTGCGGCTTACCTAGCGTTAGCGCAATGGTATGAACGCAAAGGCTTTGAAGATATCTTTGCACACTATATTGCAGAGGCTGCTAGCCATAGTGAATACCTTTCGCATAATGTTACTATTTTGCTGGCGTTAAATACTGTTTATCAACAACTAACGGTTGCTCAAACCACGCCATTTTTGAATCGAATGACTGAGTTCTTAACTTCAACATTCGAGCGAAATTCATCAGTAGTTCCAAGCAATCCAGTCAAGGCACCGAGCTTTAGTGAACTATTAGAAGTTTCAATCAAGCAACCCAGCTTTTTCGGGCATAATTTAATTACGTTAGCTTGGTTAATTCGCTGTGAGGCGATGCTTAACTCGGAGCAATTATCCAAAATGTCTTATCACTTATACTTGCAAGCCACATCTCCTTTAGATGACCCAGATGATGCATTAGATATCACAATACTGAATGGAATTGAGTTAATTTCCAGTGAAGATGAGTTCCATAAAAAACTAAGCGCGCTGATATTCGACACTTGTGACAACTTACATCAAGTTACCTTAGCTGACGCGTTGGTTTATCTACAACAGCAGTTTCCAGCAAAGACAGCTAATCTAAGTCTGATAGCCGATTATTACCATCAGTGGCTCAAAAGTTAGGCATTTGTTGTTTTAATGTATGTGGTTATTGTTTCTTTTGGTGGCAAATCAGCCTTGATTGGTCGCTATTAAATAATTGAGGAAAGGAGTTTCGTATTTAGCGCCTTTCGGTTATATACATTGCCGAAAGTTGGCGTTAGATAAATCTAATGTATTGTTTTGATCGATTTGTTGTGCTCTTGAAAATAAACTGCTGTAAAACACTTAGCTGCCATCAAGAATAATTGTTAATTTGCTCAATAGCGGGGGTAACTTTAGTCAAAACTTTCTATACCTGAGTGGAGCTGTTAGCAGTGGATCTAGAAATTTTTTTGGTTTACTTGGCAGTGCTGCTCTAACGTCAATATGACTGGAGTAGAGCGCAATTGACTCAGTTTTTATTGAACTGCATATACGGCGCCGTAAAAATCGAAGGCAGCTTGGTTTGAAAGAAAATAACGAACGTTGATTAAATAATTCAACGCTCGTATTGCTAGGCTTTAGAATGCGGCTTATTGCGGAGGTTGTGGTAAATCATCACCTAGAGCATCAATTAACTCTGCTTCACTGACGCCCAAAGTTTGAGCAGCATTTGAGAAGTTTGGTGGCATACCTAGCGCGTCTTGTAATTCATGTTCTGTAACGCCTAGTTGATCTGCTGCGGCTGAAAAATCTGGCGCGCCACCAGCTCCATTAACGGGTCCGCCTTGGTCGCCTTGATTGCTTGCAACTGTTAAACCTTTAAAACAGGTAAGTACGCTGTTTTTCTCCGCTGTATTTGCATGGTAGTGATAACCATCGGAATGGGTTTCGTGGCCATTACACTCATCTAAATTAGCGGTTTCGGTTGCTTCAGAGGAAAGGGCGCTGTGAATAGGGAATCCATCCATTGCGTAGGCAAAAATCGGCGTTTCACCATCTTCTGCATTGCCGACTTCTGAGCAACCCCGAGCGCCATGAAGATGATAACCATCAAATGGGTTTATGTGTCCGCCACAATCATCAAACGTTGCGATGGTATAAGCACTTAAAATTGTATCCACCGGAGCTGAAGCAGCAATAACCACGCCATTAAGGGTAATACCCCAGTTACCACCAGAAGAGGTGCGGTCGGCAAGTACAGGTTCAACTGGTAGCACAACTGTGGTCGTAACGGGCTCACCATTTGCTAACCACGCCATTCGACCTTCCACGCAATGGTTTTGATAAGCTGGGTCTACATCCGGCCGGGCAGCGGCTTCAAACGCTTCTTCTGTATCGGTGATATAAACATTGCCATCTTCATCGTACATTTTCCAATTCGGGTCGCTATACAGCTCTGCTAATGAAACTATAAAAGCACCGTCGGCGTCATATACGGCTTTACCGTCTAACCATATACCCGCCTCGTCAGCGGTTGTCGTTATTGTCTCTGGGCAAAATGGACCGATGTCATGATTGACGGGGTACCCAGCGATAGTAATTTCATAACAACTTGTTTCAGTTCCATCTGAGAGCGTACAGTCGACAATTGAATGGTCTTCAACAGCACCATCATAAAACAGTCCCAAATCAAAACCGCTACCATGACTGTGAAAGTCACTATGATCTTCTGCTTTAATAGTGTTTGAGCTACATGCGGCGAGCATAAGCGCAGGTAGCAGCGGTATATATAGAATTGGTTTCATTGGTATTCCTTTAGGTAAAGAATAGATGTATCAACTAAGGTATAAAAGGCTCAACTGAACATCCTTTATAGAACATGTCCAGTGACTCAATATAGGTCATATATTTGATCAATAGGAACTAAGATAGTTCAAAATCTTGTAAGAAATGGGCAATTGGTAAATGTAATTAAAAATGTCTAAAGGTGATTGTCATGATTAGTTGCAATGAATACGACTATATTGAAATAGTCTGCATGTTTAAATATCCGATTAAGTTGACCTTGAAAACAGGTGAGACCATCGAGTGTACTGCGCTTGATACAGCTCGCAATGATTCTCGTGAGGAGTGCATTAAGGTAGAGCAGTCGAACACGGAAATTTTGGTCGTTTTAAGTAGCATTTCAAAGTTGGAAGTCTGTGTTGAAAACCCTCATTTTACTGAGGTTTCTTTTGACTAGCCTAAAATCGGTACATGCTAGAATGCCTCATGCCATTTAAAAGCCCGCAGGACTAAAATGAAAAAAGTTAGAGTGCTAGAACCAAACGACTCATTGGCTTACCGCAAGCTTAGGCTTGAGGCATTGCAAACAAATCCAGAATACTTTGGTTCAAGCTACGATCAGCAGAAAAGATTAGATAAGCTATACTTTGAGAGCCTTATTGAGCAACGTTCTGCAAAAGGTACAATGCTTGGTGCATATATCGAAGGTAAGTTAGTAGGGATGTGCGGGATTGCATATGAAACTCAACTCATTCCAAGTGCGGCGGAAATTATTCAAATGTATGTAACGCCTGAGTTTCAAGGTTTGGGGCTTGGTCGGCTATTAATTCTGGAAGCCGAGAGATTCAGTAAAAGCGACGGTGTTAGATTTTTAGTCCTTGAGGTGTTTAAGCATAATCGGAAAGCAGTTTCTTTATATGAGACCGCTGGTTTTCAAATTGATAGCACTCTGGCTAGCAATGGAGACAGTCATTTTATGACCTTATCTATTGCTTAGATTTGGCGTTTAATTAAGGGGGGATGATATGGCTGGTGGTTGGGCACGTGATGGTGCGGTTCAAGATCAGATTGATGCCACTATTGAAGATGCGGTCCATGAGGCCAGAAGTAAACTTCATTCTGGCGATAGGCTGAAAACTGCTTAGAATGTGATGCTGTTATTCCTAAGTCTCATCGTACGGCTATTCTGGACGTAGAGTTATGTGTTAACTGTCAATCGAATTTCGAAGCTGAAGTGTTGCCACTGGTGGTATAAATCGGCGTGGAAACAAAGACAGCCAAATTCGCTAACGTGTCTATTTAGAGGTATTGCTTTGTGATTGATCTATTATTGGTTGTCTTGGCGGCTGGTGGTATTTGGTTAATTCATCAATGAGCGGTCAATCATTATAAGAATGGTAAATCCTGTACTGCTGAAAATGCGAAAGCCCATTTAAAAGAAGTCGGCATTCACGAATATCTATTAAACAAAACAGGCTCAAGTGGGTCTACTAAGCAAATCTATATAGTCTTACTTCTCTCTGTGTTCTTGTGTCTGCTTTCGCTCCTTTTCCGTCTTATTTCTAGCGTTATCTAGGTAATCCGCTTGGGCTAATTGCCCAAAACTCTAAACAATAATCTGCTCTAAATTCCAAATCGTTAACAATATATTTGAGTTTTGCCAAAATTTGGCGTATTTTGGCTCCGATATTTCTAGATTGTTAACAATATGATCGAATTAACCAGTGTTGATAAAATATACAGCCACTTACTAGAAGCCATTGTTAAGGGCGATATAGCGCCGAGTGCGCGTCTTCGTGAAACTGAGCTTGCCGTAGAGTTAGGGGTAGGTCGAGGGCCACTGCGAGAGGCTATTCATAAGCTTGAAGCGCGTAAAATGGTGACCAAAGTGCCGAATGTCGGTGCACAAGTTATTGCTTTTGATGAGCGTGAGTTGGTGGAAATTTATCAGCTGCGCGAAAACTTAGAGGCTTTAGCTTGTGAGCTTGCCGCGCAGAATATGAGTGACACTAAGCTAGCAGAACTCGCAGCGATACTGGTTCGGCATGAGGCGTACTTAGCCAGCAATGATGGCCAAACCTACATCGACCAAGACCCTGATTTAGATTTTCATTTTTTTATTATTCAGTGTTCAGAAAACCAGTGGCTGATTCGTTTGCTATGCGATGAACTTTATCACCGCGTTCGCATGTATCGTTATCAATCGGCACACCAACGCAGCCGACCGGCGAAAGCGTTAGAAGAGCACCAAGGTATTTTTCAGGCTTTATCAAATAGAGACGGTGAGTTAGCGGCTTTATTGATGAAGCGGCACATCCAAGCGGCAAAGCGTTTACTGCTTTCGTCGAACAATACAGTGAACTAAGAGGAATTCTCATGAGCGCAGGATTAAAATTTCGTCAGGCACTAGCTGCCCATAAGCCCTTACCAATTGTTGGTGCGGTCAATGCCTATTCAGCGATGCTGGCCGAGCGTGCAGGGCATCATGCTATTTATTTATCGGGCGGCGGTGTTGCGAATGCGTCATTTGGCTTACCCGATTTAGGTGTGACGTCGTTAAACGATGTTACAGAAGACGCACGTCGAATAACAGCTGCTTGTGATTTACCGTTATTAGTAGATATCGATACGGGCTGGGGTGGTGCGTTTAATATTGCGCGTACTATTCAAGAGATGGAGCGTGCGGGTGTTGCTGCCGTTCACATTGAAGACCAAGTTGCTCAAAAGCGATGCGGTCATCGCCCGAATAAAGAAATTGTCAGTAAAGAAGAGATGGTCGATCGAATTAAAGCCTGTGTAGATGCGCGTGTTGATGAAAACTTTTTCATCATGGCACGCACTGATGCGTTTGCACAAGAAGGTCTCGAAGCCGCGCTTGAACGCGCAACGGCCTGTGTCGAAGCCGGTGCCGATGGCATATTCGCAGAGGCTGTGCACACCTTAGAAGACTACAAAGCATTTACCGATGCATTGAACGTTCCGGTTTTAGCAAACATTACCGAATTTGGTCAAACACCACTTTATAACCAAAAAGAATTGGATGAAGTCGGTTGCGCGATGGTGCTTTATCCATTAAGTGCATTCAGAGCGATGAGTTTAGCGGCGTTGAATGTCTATGAAAGCATCCATAAAAATGGCGATCAAAAAGCAGTGGTTGATAGCATGCAAACACGTATGGATTTATATGATGTTTTGAACTATCACCAGTTCGAAGAAAAGTTAGATGCGTTGTTTACTAAAAAGTAATTACTTGAACTAGCTTTAAAGTTGGTCTCAGTAACATCTGTGCTGAGATGCTGTAAAAGTAGGACGTTCATTGGCATGGATGCCAATGACGAGCCTCCATGGAAGGTTTTACGGCGTTCCTAATTTTACAGTATCTCGGCATAGTCGCACATTTAGCGTGAATTTTTATTGTCCTAAAACAAAAATAAATGGAGAGCAAGATGGTACAAAAATCTACTTCAACCGCTGGCCTGCGTGGTCAGGTCGCTGGTGAAACAGCTCTATGCACTGTTGGTGTTACCGGCAGTGGTTTAACCTATTGTGGTTATGATGTATCTGACCTAGCGGCTAACGCTACCTTTGAAGAGGTGGCTTATTTACTGCAATTTGGTCAATTGCCTAGCCAAGATGAACTAGATCGCTTTCATCAAGCTTTAAAAGCGCAGCGAGCATTACCACAAGCTTTATGTGAGATATTGGAGCGCATTCCTAAGTCTGCACACCCGATGGATGTTATGCGCACGGGTTGCTCTGCCCTAGGTGTATTGCAGCAAGAAAATGATTTTTCTGAACAGGACGACCACATTATTAATATGTTGGCAAAATTTCCTGCCATCATGACTTATTGGTATCACTTTCATTTTAATGGTAAAAAAATTGAAACTGGCTCCAATGCAGATTCAATAGCTGAGCATTTTTTAGAGCTGCTCACCCAGTCATCACCGAGTGAGTTACATGTTCAAGCGCTACAGGCGTCTTTGATTCTATACGCTGAGCACGAGTTTAATGCCTCTACTTTTGCTGCGCGGGTTGCTGCAAGTACCTTAACTGATATCTACAGTGCGGTAACGGCTGCGATTGGCACTTTACGTGGGCCATTGCATGGTGGTGCAAATGAAGCGGCAATGGCGCTGATCAGTTCGTTTAATGACCCTGCGGATGCAGAGCAGGGTTTAATGGCGATGCTTTCGGCAAAGGATAAGATTATGGGCTTTGGCCATGCCGTTTATCGTACCAGTGATCCACGTAGTATTGTTATTAAGGAATGGGCTAAACGTATCGGTGAAGAAGTTGGCAATATGAACTTGTATAATATTTCCGAGCAATGTGAAAAAGTTATGTGGCGGGAAAAAGAACTGTTCCCGAACGCCGATTTTTATCATGCCTCGACATATCATCACATGGGCATTCCAACCGATTTATTCACGCCTATCTTTGTTATGTCACGTGTTTCAGGTTGGGCTGCACACATTAAAGAGCAACGTGCGAATAACCGAATTATTCGGCCAAGTGCTGATTATATTGGTGAAGAGCCGCGGGTATATACGCCAATAACGGATCGATAACTTTTTCTCACCCAAATGCGGTGGGTTGTTACGGATTGACCAAAAGGTTTATTTTAAGAAGTCGTTCGAGCACATCCATGTGACACTCTACAGCGAGATCCTTCTCGCTGAGGCTTATTAAAATAAACCTTTTAGTCCATCCTCATTCCGTGACGAGTTTAGAATTGACGCTCCAAGATGGGCACTCACTTGAAAATATGGATACGCTATGAATACGAATTATAGAAAACAATTACCGGGTTCGGCGATAGATTTTTTTGATACGCGCCAAGCGATCAATGATATTAAACCAGGTGCATACGATACGCTGCCTTATACCTCTAAGTTACTGGCAGAAAACCTAGTTCGTCGTTGTCAGCCAGAAATTCTTAACGATTGTTTAACGCAGATTATTGAAGCTAAACAAGATCTTGATTTTCCTTGGTACCCTGCGCGTGTGGTTTGCCATGATATTTTGGGCCAAACAGCATTGGTAGATTTGGCCGGGCTGCGTGATGCAATTGCCGAGCGAGGTGGAGATCCTGCTTTAGTTAACCCCGTAGTGCCTACGCAATTGATTGTCGATCATTCATTGGCCGTTGAACATGCGGGTTTTGATAAAGGCGCTTTTGAAAAAAATCGTAACATTGAAGATCGCCGCAATGAAGACCGTTTCCACTTTATTAATTGGACCAAAAAAGCTTTTAAAAATGTCGATGTTATCCAGCCTGGCAACGGCATTATGCATCAAATTAATTTAGAAAAAATGTCGCCAGTTATTCATAACTTAGACGGCGTTGCGTTCCCTGATACGTTAGTGGGTACTGACAGTCACACGCCACACGTTGATGCCTTAGGCGTTATTGCTATAGGTGTGGGTGGTTTAGAAGCTGAGAACGTTATGCTAGGCCGACCCTCTTATATGCGACTACCCGATATCATTGGTGTTGAGCTAACGGGCAAGCGTCAGCCTGGTATCACGGCAACCGATATTGTTTTGGCCATCACAGAGTTTTTACGTAATGAAAAAGTGGTCTCGGCTTATCTAGAATTTTTTGGTGAGGGTGCTGCGAACTTAACCATTGGTGACCGTGCAACTATTTCAAATATGACACCTGAATACGGTGCTAGTGCCGGTATTTTTTATATCGATCAACAAACCATTGATTACTTAACCATAACAGGCCGTGAACCTGAGCAAATCGCTTTGGTTGAAAATTATGCTAAACACACTGGCTTATGGGCCGATGGCATGACAAAGGCCAAGTATCAGCGTGTTTTGAACTTTGATCTTTCGAGTGTAGGTCGCAACATCGCCGGGCCTTCTAACCCGCATCGCCGAGTATCAACCAGTGACTTAGCGAAAGAGGGTATCTCACGCGCAGTTCCCGCTCATGGTGACAAGATGCCAGATGGTGCCGTTATTATCGCGGCCATTACCAGTTGCACAAACACCAGTAACCCTCGTAACGTTGTTGCGGCCGCCTTGTTGGCGCGAAATGCAAACAAGTTAGGCCTTGCTCGCAAACCTTGGGTAAAAACTTCCTTTGCGCCGGGTTCAAAAGTTGCTGAATTGTATTTAAACGATGCAAATCTTCTATCGGAATTGGAGCAACTTGGTTTTGGCATTGTCGGTTTTGCGTGCACAACCTGTAATGGCATGAGTGGCGCGCTAGACCCCGTTATTCAGCAAGAAATAATCGATCAAGATTTATACGCAACGGCGATTTTATCGGGTAATCGAAATTTCGATGGTCGTATTCATCCTTATGCCAAACAAGCTTTCTTAGCATCGCCACCCTTGGTGGTTGCTTATGCAATTGCAGGTACGATTCGTTTCGATATTGAAAAAGATATTCTCGGACTTGATTCTTCAGGAAATGAAATTCGCTTAAAAGATATTTGGCCAAGCGATGAAGAGATTGATGAAATTGTAAATGCTCACGTTAAACCAGAGCAGTTCCAAGAAGTTTATATCCCCATGTTTGATGCTACACCTGCAGTAAATGAAAGTATTAACCCGCTATACGATTGGCGACCACAATCAACTTATATTCGTCGGCCGCCTTATTGGGAAGGTGCCTTAGCCGGTGAGCGTAGCTTAACGGCAATGCGTCCTTTGGCGGTGCTAGGTGACAATATAACTACCGATCATTTATCACCTTCGAATGCCATTATGATGAACAGTGCAGCCGGTGAATACTTACATAAGATGGGCTTGCCTGAAGAAGATTTTAACTCTTACGCGACCCATCGAGGCGATCATTTAACTGCTCAGCGTGCCACCTTTGCAAACCCTAAGCTGCTAAATGAAATGGTGCTGGAGCAGGGAAAAGTTAAGCAAGGTTCACTCGCGCGTGTCGAGCCAGAAGGCGAAGTGATGCGCATGTGGGAAGCAATCGAAACTTACATGAAACGCAAGCAGCCACTAATTATTGTTGCTGGTGCCGATTACGGCCAAGGCTCATCACGTGACTGGGCAGCCAAGGGTGTGCGTTTGGCCGGTGTTGAAGCCATTGTCGCCGAAGGATTTGAGCGTATTCACCGAACTAACCTAGTGGGTATGGGTGTGATGCCGCTAGAATTTCAACCAGGTGAAAGTCGTTTAACTTATGCAATCGATGGCACGGAAACTTTTGATGTTGTTGGTAAAGCAGCGCCGCGTACGCAGCTAACATTAGTCATTCACCGAAAAAATGGTGAGTCGGTTGAAGTACCCGTGACGTGCCGATTAGATACTAAAGATGAGGTTTTGGTTTATCAAGCCGGTGGCGTCTTGCAGCGTTTCGCCGAAGATTTTCTAGAATCTAATCTAGCTTAATTTACAGCGGCTCCTGCGCTGAGGTACTGTAAAACTAGGACCGCCGTGAACCCATCCATGGGAGCTCGTCATTGGCATCCATGCCAATGAACGCCCTAGTTTTACAGCACCACAGCACAGTCTTAGAATTTTTGTGAATTTATAACAGAACCAAGTCAGCTTATTTATAAAGGAAGGCTCCAATGACACAGGCAGCACAAATTACCGTTCCGGCAACCTATATGCGCGGTGGAACTAGCAAGGGTGTGTTTTTCAATTTGGAAGACTTGCCTAAAAAAGCACAACAAGCGGGCTCTGCTCGCGATGAATTGTTAATGCGTATTATTGGTAGCCCAGACCCTTACGGTAAACAAACTGACGGTATGGGCGGTGCTACCTCAAGCACGAGTAAAACAGTTATCGTGTCAAAAAGTCTGCAGCCAAATCATGATGTCGACTATCTGTTTGGTCAAATAGCCATTGATAAAGCATTTGTAGATTGGAGTGGCAACTGTGGCAACCTGACGGCGGCGGTGGGTGCCTTTGCTATACATAAGGGCTTGGTTGATAAAGATCGTTTGCCAACCAATGGCATTGCCGCAGTACGAATTTGGCAAGCGAACATTCAAAAAACACTTATTGTGAATATTCCAATGAGTAATGGTCAAGTGCAAGAAACCGGCGACTTCATGTTAGATGGAGTCACCTTCCCAGCCGCTGAAATAGTCGTTGAATTTATAGACCCGGCAGACGGTGAGGGTGCTATGTTCCCCACTGGTAATGTGATTGACCAACTCAAGGTGCCAGAATCTGTAGTTGCCGGTGGCAAGTTAACCGCCACATTAATTAACGCAGGCATCCCAACTATTTTTCTAAATGCTGAAGAATTAGGCTATCAAGGAACTGAACTGCAAGAAGCGATTAACAGCGATGAAACAGCGCTGGCGCGTTTCGAAACAATTCGTGCCTATGGCGCCGTTAAAATGGGTTTAATACAGCACGTAGATGAAGCTGCATTGCGTCAACATACTCCGAAGGTTGCATTTGTGAGTGCAGCTAAAGGATATACTGCATCAAGTGGTACACAAGTGCAGGCTGAACAAATTGATCTATTAGTACGAGCTCTTTCCATGGGCAAACTGCATCACGCTATGATGGGTACCGCCGCAGTGGCCATTGGCGCGGCAGCAGCAATCCCTGGAACCACAGTAAGCATCGCTGCGGGTGGCGCAAAGCCAACTGTTAACTTTGGCCATCCATCGGGCACCTTAAAAGTGGGAGCACAAGCAACGGAAGTTGCCGGACAGTGGCAAGTGGCAAAAGCAACCATGAGCCGAAGTGCGCGAATTATTATGTCGGGTCAAGTTCACGTGCCTGAGTAATTTTTAAGAAGTTAGTTTTTGTTAGTTGAATCTTATATTGTTTAGTGCACTCGGCTTTCCTAAATCGAGTGTGCTCCTTCCTTGCAGTATTAATATCCTAAAATATAAATTATTCATTAATTAATATTATGTTTTACGTTAATATCCCCGCGTTGAAGTGGCTGCTAAAATATATCTACGTAAAAGGGACCTTTAATGAAGGGCATACAAAAAATCATTCTGTTTTTATTTGTGATCGGATTCACGTTTCCAGCGATGGCGCAAAATTATATCTCGGGTGGGTACCGAATTGACTTGGTAACAGGAAGTGAGCACTACGAGTATTACCCAAGAGGCTATTTTATACAGGGAGGCACTTTTGTTTCTCCAAAAATACCAATGAACATTATTCTCGGTCAGGTAAGAACAGAGGTATGGGGTAGTGCATTTACACCTGTCAATGATATCTACTTAGGGGCAGAAATTGGCTATGACTTTGCTTTAGTCAGTAATGATGCTGAGGTCCAATTTAAAATTGGCTACCTTGGGCAAGCGCCTATTGAGCATTCTGCTCGGTCAATAGCTGACTACATCGAGACGATCACGCATCAGGGGCATTTTTCTGCTACCTATGCCGCGCCTGTTAACCACATCGTTTCTACTGAGGCACGACTCAAAGTAACTTTGTCAGAGCGAAGAAAGTCTCCCACAATTGCCAGCTTTTGGACAATCAGCCCTATAGACGCTTTATTTGTTCGGTTTGGCTTAGAGGTCTCTACCGCTTTTAAGTCAGCCGAAGGCTTTGAAGCATTTGGCGCTCAAACTGAATTTGGCTTCCGTTTTTAACTTAAATTGTAGGTATTTTTAATTGAAAAAACTAAAGATAATTGTACTAACAGGGCTGGTTCTATTTGGTTCTTTTAGCTTTTCCGAAACGAATGTAGACAATAAGTTTCAAGTAAACCTAGTCAGCAGGACCTATTCTGGAAATTATAATGTTTTTGGCAGCAACCCAGGGAGTTTATTGTATGAGCTAAAGGGTATTGGGCTGGAAGGTCGTTACATTTATTCTCCATGGACGACAATTGGCGTGCAAATCTATCAAATGAATCAATGCTCAATGGCATCAAATTCTTTCAATATTGGTTGTGAGGTTGATAAGCCACTAGTAGGCTTGAAAATTGAGTTGTTAACCGGCTATAACATGAATGGCCAAGGTGTTTATGTTTATACCGGAACCCATTACTTTTGGGAGGGAAATAAAGCGGTTTCATTTGGCAGCTTTACTATTCCATTGGGCATCGGTGCAAACTTTAAACAGTTTAATGTTGAGTTGTTCGCTGAATTACGAGAGGGCAATTACGTTGATTTAGGCGACTCTGGCTATTTTAGTGGAGTTGACCCTTCATATACTTCTGGTGCTGGAGGAAGTGTTATTGCAGATACAATGCCAGTAGGTATTTCCATAGGTTATAGATTTTAATAGAGGCTTCAATTACCTTCGATGTTTTAACTCAGTTGCTTAATTTGGGCCTACAAAAATGAGCAACTGAGCTTGGCTCTATCCCCGTCTTTTCCAAAAATTCACTATTGCTCTGATTTTTATAGTCTTGTGGTATGCTGATAATTCACTATTGTTAGTGACACAATTCTATTTTGGAGCCTTTATGATTACTGCAGAAGAAGCCTTATCTCGTTTAAAAGAAGGTAATCAACGATTTTATAGTGAAGACAGCCAGCATAAATCGATGTCTTCAGAGCGTCGACGTCAGTTATTAGTCGCGGATCAGGAGCCATTTGCAATTATCTTAGGGTGCTCAGACTCCAGAGTCCCTGCGGAAATCATATTCGACCAAGGCTTGGGTGACTTATTTGTGATTCGCGTTGCAGGAAATATTGTTGCACCTTCTCAAGTAGGCTCAATCGAGTATGCGGTAGAAAAGTTTGGTGCGCCCTTGGTGATCGTTTTAGGCCACTCAAATTGTGGGGCTATTCAATCAACATTGGATGCCTTAGCAGGCAAGACAGACACATCTTCTCATAATCTCAACTCAATCGTGTCTAGAATAAAACCAGTCATTGAAACTCTCTATGAAACCGATCTCAAGCATGACTACGAGCAGCTGATGAAGTATTCGGTCAGAGCAAATGTTCGCGCATCCGTGACTCATATACGCTATTCTTCGCCAATTCTCGAAAGACTTGTCCAGCAAGGAAAGGTAGCCGTTGTCGGCGCAGAGTATTCCTTGGCGACTGGAGAAGTAACATTTATTGACTAAGGAGTCACATGCTGTCTTTTTTCGAACGGATACTTAATCCGTTCCCTTCTGAAAGCCCGAGCCAACCACCTAGTACCCTAATTCAATTTTGCTTGCATTATACGAAAGGTATGTGGTGGCCAATTCTGATTGTTTCATTGCTTACTTCGATTGTCGCTATCGCCGAAGCCTCTATGTTCGGCATGATTGGTGTGGTTATTGATTGGCTAAGTTCGGGGAATCGTGAAACTTTTTTGGTTGATTATCGTTTTGAGTTGATCGCGATCTCTATTCTCTTATTGGTGGTAATTCCTTCAACCGTTTTGCTTCATTCAATGCTTGTACATCAGACGCTACTGGGGAATTACCCGATGGCGATTCGCTGGCAGGCGCATCGCTACCTAATAAAGCAAAGCTTATCTTTTTATCAAAATGATTTTGCCGGTCGAGTTGCCACCAAGTTAATGCAAACGTCACTTTCGGTGCGTGAATCAGTGATGAAGCTATTAGATGTCTTAGTCTATGTGGTTATCTATTTTGTCACCATGCTGGTATTGGTGGGTAATGCTGAAAAAGCCTTAATTATTCCAATGCTCGTATGGCTGTTAGGTTATGTCATGGTGCAGCGTTACTTCATCCCTCGCTTGCGTAATGTTGCCGCAGAACAAGCCGATGCCAGATCGTTAATGACAGGCAGAATTGTTGACAGCTATACCAACATTCAGACGGTAAAGCTTTTTGCCCATACCGATCGGGAAACCGAATACGCGAAAGAAGGTATGGACGGCTTTCTTGCCACGGTTCATAAGCAAATGCGGCTAGTGACCGGTTTCAATATGTGCATAGAATGGCTTAACTATACGTTGGTCTTCTCTATAGGCGCTCTGTCTTTATACCTTTGGCTGCAAAACAGTATCACGGTGGGTGCAATTGCTGTGGCACTTGCTTTGGCTCTGCGTTTAAATGGCATGAGTCATTGGATAATGTGGGAAGTGTCAGCGCTGTTTGAAAATATAGGTACAGTAATCGATGGCATGGGCACATTGAGTAAACCCATTGCAATTGAAGATGAACCTAATGCACCTGTGTTGCATGTTGAGCACGGTGAAATTGAATTTGACCAAGTTGGCTTTCACTATGGTAAAGGCTCTGGTGTCATAGAAGACCTACACCTAACACTTAAGCCCGGTGAAAAAGTAGGCCTGGTTGGCCGTTCAGGGGCAGGGAAGTCGACACTGGTTAATTTGTTGTTACGCTTTTACGATGTTGAATCAGGTGCTATACGTATCGACGGTCAAGAGATTAACCAAGTGCAACAAGAGTCACTTCGATCTAAAATTGGCATGGTGACTCAAGACACAATGTTGTTGCACAGATCTGTGCGGGACAATATCCTTTATGGCAAACCTGACGCCAGCGAAGCAGAATTACACGCCGCCTGTGCAAAGGCCGAGGCTTTAGATTTTATTGCAGAGTTAACCGATCCTAACGGGCTAAAAGGTTTCGATGCGCAAGTCGGTGAGCGCGGGATTAAACTCTCTGGTGGTCAGCGGCAACGAATCGCAATTGCTAGAGCTTTGTTGAAAAATGCACCCATATTAGTTCTCGACGAAGCGACATCAGCACTGGATTCAGAAGTTGAGGCCGCCATTCAAGAGAATCTATATAAGCTTATGGAAGGTAAAACCGTGATTGCGATAGCCCATCGGCTTTCGACTATTGCGGCCATGGATCGTTTGGTTGTTATGGACCAAGGCAGAGTAGTAGAGCAAGGTACTCACCAAGAGTTAATAGAACAGGGCGGTATTTATAGCTCACTTTGGGCGCATCAAACCGGTGGCTTTTTAGGTGAAGAATAACGTTACACTACGCGTATTAATGGGGTTTAGATGATAAAACATAATGAGTATTTTGGCGGTGCAGTTCAGTCGCTTTCCGTTTCAGGCCATGATAAACCAGCTACGGTTGGTGTTATGTCGATTGGTGAATATGAGTTCGGTACAGAAGCGGCTGAATTGATGAAAGTGGTCGTAGGGCAGCTGATTGTGAAACTGCCGGGTTCGGATGACTGGTTAACTTATTTAGCGGGCACCGAATTCAATGTGCCTGCAAACAGTAAATTTCAGTTGAAAGTCACCCAAGAGACAGTCTATTTGTGTATTTATGGCTAAATACTAAACACTCGAGGAGCCTGAGTGTTCAGGCTCCTCGGTTTAAGCAAGCTTAACTGTGTTTTAGTTTTTTCACTAGGTTGTATATTTGAACCAAAATAACGCCGGCTATTAGTCCGGTGAGGCCGTTCAGTACAGTTAACAGTAGACCAAAATTCACGGCCCATGTTTCAAATAAATGATGTAAAGCGGGAATGCCATGAACCAAAATACCGCCACCGACTAAAAACATGGCGATGGTGCCTGCAATAGACAAAAACTTCATCATTTTCGGAGCTAAGCTAAGCAAAAAGGATCCAGCCCATTTAGAACTGGTAGTTGCATTGGGCTTGTTAAATAAGTACAAGCCAAGATCATCCACTTTGACTAAGCCAGCGACAAGGCCATAAACACCCACAGTCACAACTATCGCGATTGTCGCAAGTACCAAAAATTGAGTTGTTAAGTTAACCGCAGCAACGGTACCTAAGGTAATGGCAATAATCTCTGCAGACAGAATGAAGTCAGTTCGTATCGCACCCTTTACTTTTTCTCGTTCAAAAGAAACCATGTTTACCTGAGGATCAAGAACAGCTTTTAATTTTTCTTCTCGAGCCAATTTCTTTTCTTCTGGCTTATGAAAGAACTTGTGAATGATCTTTTCCGCTCCTTCAAAGCATAAAAATGCGCCACCTAGCATCAATAAAGGTGTAATAGCCCAAGGAATAAAAAAACTGATTAACAAGGCCAATGGCACGAGTATGAGTTTATTGATAAACGAGCCCTTGGCAACAGCCCAAACGACAGGTATTTCTCTGGCGGCGCTAACGCCGGTTACTTGCTCGGCGTTTAGAGCGAGATCATCACCAAGCACGCCAGCGGTCTTTTTGGCCGCAGCTTTGGTCATGAGTGCGACATCATCTAATAGGGTTGCTATGTCGTCGATTAGTGCGAGGAGGCTTGTTCCAGCCATATAAATTCCTTAGTTTAAAAACTTTTCTATAATTTTGAGAAAGACGTTGGGTTTTTCTGCATGAGGCCAATGGCCCGCGCCTTCTATGAGTTTTGCTTGAGCATATGGAAATAGGGCGTTGATTTGAGGTTGATCTTCGGCGCTAATGTACTGGCTATTCATTCCCTTTATAAATAAAGTGGGCTGTCGAAATGGCTCATTCATAGTAGGGGCTTGTGCAATCTCATCATAGTGCTGTTCTAATATTGGGTAGTTAAACCGCCAGTTCAAGACGCCGTCTTTCTTATATAGACTCTTCAATAAGAACTGTCGTATGCCCTGATCTTCAACCCAAGGTGCGAGCTGGGCTTCTACACTTTGTCGATCTTGGTAAAGGTTCAGATCAATGGTATTGAGAGCTTTAAATATATCTTGATGATGGGGAGGATAAAATTTTGGTGCGATATCGACAACAATGAGCTTTTCTATTCTTTGCGCATGTGCGTTTAAAGCCATTTGCATTGCTATTTTACCGCCCATAGAATGACCGAGTAGTCGGTAGCTGGTAATGTCTTGTTGGTCAATCCAGTGTTCAACAATGTTCGCGATGGCTGGGTATGAAGGGTCGTTTACCCAAGCCGAACGTCCGTGATTCGGTAAATCGATCAAATGTATTCTGTAGTGATCACTCAAACTTCGTGCGATACTTTTCCAATTGTCACCGGCACCGAAGAGGCCGTGTAAAAAAACTAAATCGGGTCCGCTGCCAAGTGTTTCAGTGTTTAACATGCTATGTCCTTCGTGTTGTAGCAGAGCAGTTTATATAATAAATAGTCAGAGGCAAGCAGTATGAAGTGTAGATTTGGCTGCGGCGCCTGTTGTATCGCTCCCAGTATCAACCAACCGTTCTATGGCATGCCAGAGGGTAAGCCAGCAGGAATTGCCTGTGTACACCTTGATGACTCTTTTAATTGTTTGATTTTTGATCGCCCAGAAAGGCCGAAGGTTTGTTCAAACTTTGCCGCTGAACAAAGTATCTGTGGTGACAATAGAGAGCAAGCCCTCTCTATTTTAGAAGAGTTAGAATTGATAACGCTTAACAAGGTAGGTGAAGACTAACCCGTTTTACATTAATGCCGCACGTGAGGCCTGTACTTGTTTATCCAATTCTATATAAATTTCATGATCTCTATCGGGTGGTAAGTTAAATTGCTCAAAGAGCTTGATCTCTGACCAATCTTTTAGACCCCAACCTGCCTGCACATCTTTATTGTGAATGAGGTTTGCAAGTGTAATAAGTCCGGTAAAATCGGGCTGTTCAGAAACACGATCAGTTTTACGATAATACTTAGGCACTGATGTTAATTCTTCAGAGAAATCCCATTTCTTCAAAATGGCCTCACCTAAGGGCCCATGTAAGCGATCAATAATTTTACCTAAGGTAATGTTATCTTGGATGATATCGTCACGCTCTTCGGCATAGGTCAAGATAGGTAACGCACCGAGGCGATGAATGAGGCCGGCGAGCATGGCTTCATCAGGCGGTAGTAATTTGGTGTGTGAAGCCAGTACCGATGCCCAGGTTGAAATAGTCCCTGTTAATTGCCATAAGGCGCGCATGCGTTTTTCAATCATGTCACTGGTAGCCTGAAACATTTGTTCCATCGCTAAGCCAATGGCAAGGTTTGAAGTGTAATTCATACCTAGACGGCTTACCGCCATTGGAAGGTTTTTTACGTCTTGAGCAGCGCGTAAAAGAGGGCTATTGACGACACGGATAATTCTGGCCGTTAAAGCGGAGTCTTGAACGATAATTTCAGTTAAGTCGTTAATAGTGGAGTCGTCTCGTTCGGCAATATCTCTCACTTTTAGCGCTATCTCTGGAAGGCTTGGTAGCGTTAATTGGTCATTATTTAATGCTTCTACTATATCTTTTGTGACCGTCTCAACTAAGTTGCTCATGTTTTCTCTATACCCGTTCGAAACTATTTAAAAAGAGTGTAGCAGCTCTAACTGAAGCTGCTCGTTTTCCGTGATAAAAAGCGGACCTTCAGTTGCATCGGTTTTAATCACGGCTAGGCCATATGAATGCGGACCCCAATGAGCGCATTGCAGCAGATTACCAACAGTTTTGCCGTTAGCGGAAATTGATTGCGAGGTTGTCATTGAATCAGTCGCACGCACCGCGTAAAGCCGCTTTTTGCTGCTACCTTTGTAGTGTAAACGTGCAACAACTTCTTGGCCGGTATAGCAACCTTTAGTGAAAGAGACCGTGTTTAAACTATCTAAATTGATATTCTGAGCTATCCATTGTTCAAACTGATGTTCGTCAAGCCATAAAACACCTTGTTTAATCTCTTCAACCAGCCATTGCTCTGCTGTGTCCAGCTCTTCGTTAATTGCTGGCGAATTAAGCTCTAAACTCATTAGGTCATTGAGTTTAAACCCAGGGCGATCACCTGTTCCAATATACCCGACCATATTCAGCGCTGCATTGCTGGTTATCGACATTTTGGTGCCGCGGAAAAAAGGCACATATTTTTTAAGGTGGTCATAGAGCAAAGCCGCTGAACTAGCATGACAAAGTAATTCAAAATCATCTTGGCTGTCATTGACACGATGCACAAGAACATTACTGACAACGCGACCTTTCGCTGAGCAAAAAGCCCCCGGCAAGGCACCAAAACTAGGGATCTTTTTAATATCCTGGGTGCATTGGCCTTGTAAAAAGGTCAGTGCATCGCTACCACAGACCGTGATAGAGGCTAAATGTTTGATCGGATGTTGAGTTATTTCGTTCATAGGGCTCGGTTTGACTCTAGAAAATGGTAAACTAAGGACAATATCGTAATGTGTAGAGTAATTGAAAGTGGATCAAAAAGAAAAAGAAGAAACAGAAATTCGCCGTTTATGGTGGCACAGTCGTCGAGGCATGCTAGAGCTTGATGGTTTATTGTTACCTTTCACTGAAAATAAATTCCGTGGTTTAACAGAGGCGAATAAATTTTTGTATCGTCGTTTGATTGATTGCGAAGATCAGGATCTCTTTGACTGGTTTATGCAAAAATCAAAAAGTGAAGATACAGAGCTTCAGAGGATGGTCGAAATTGTCCTTGAATATGCACGTAACGGTTAGCGCAACCCTGTCGCACAGCCGTTGGCCATACCTTGTTCACGGCTTTGCATTGGTGTTAACCAGTTTTTTGACGATCGCATTATTTGAGCATGGTTATTTTATAATCATGCTTGCTTTGGCTTTTCTGCTTACAATTCGACGCATAGCACCTGATCCATATCGCCATTTGCAATGGCAGTGCTCTGAAATACGCTTGATACCAGTCTCTGAGAATAATGAAAGTAGTGAGACGAATAAGTGGATGTGGGCAGGGCATGGGCGTCAGTCTTTTGCTTTTATTAAATTAGAATTACAAGGTGAAGCTGGCAAAAAGTCCCTAGTTATCTGGAAAGATCAAGTGAGCGAAGCTAGCTGGCGTGCATTGAATATGGCGTTTTCAGTTTGGCAGCCAGTTATTATACAGCAACTTAAGGCCGCTAAGGCACTTCCCGCGAAGACAGTACCGTAATTTCAGCGTTTTCATTGGTTTGTGGATGGCTGCGAGTATAGTGTAGACCGCGGCTTTCTTTGCGCGAAAGCGCAGATTCAATGATCAATTCAGCGACAACGACTAAATTGCGCAATTCCAGTAAATCAGCATTGACTCGGTAATTAGAGTAGTAATCCATAATTTCTTGTTTAAGCACTTTAACACGACGCTTCGCGCGCTCTAAGCGTTTATCTGTGCGCACAATGCCAACATAGTCCCACATAAAACGGCGTAGTTCATCCCAGTTATGAGTAATGACAATGAGTTCATCGGAATCGCTTACGCGTGATTCATCCCATAACGGTAAATTTTCGGGATTATAGGCTTTCAGCTCAGAATTTATGATGTGCTCTGCGGCACTACGGGCATAAACAATGCACTCAAGCAGTGAATTAGATGCGAGGCGGTTAGCTCCATGTAGCCCGGTATAAGCGCATTCACCTGCGGCATACAAACCGGGTAGTTCGGTGCAGCCATGCACATCTGTTCGTACACCTCCGCAAGTGTAATGAGCAGCGGGTACGATAGGTAAAGGTTCTTTGGTCATATCGTAGCCATATTCTAAGCAACGTTTATAGATAGTTGGGAAATGGCTGGTTATAAACTCAGCAGGCTTGTGAGAGATATCTAAGTAAAGATTGTCGACCCCTAAGCGCTTCATTTCATGGTCAATGGCTCGGGCTACTATATCGCGCGGGGCGAGCTCCGCGCGTTCGTCAAACTCGTGCATAAAGCGTTTGCCATTGGGCAGTTTCAATAGGCCGCCTTCACCTCGAACCGCTTCCGAGACTAAAAAAGATTTAGCCTTTGGGTGAAACAAACAGGTTGGGTGAAATTGGTTGAACTCCATATTGACCACTTGGCAGCCTGCGCGCCATGCCATTGCTATACCGTCACCGGTCGCACCATCGGGGTTAGAAGTATATAAATAGGTTTTACTT
This sequence comes from Reinekea sp., assembly GCF_046710285.1. Classification (GTDB taxonomy): domain Bacteria; phylum Pseudomonadota; class Gammaproteobacteria; order Pseudomonadales; family Natronospirillaceae; genus Reinekea. Next base: position 120,282 of record NZ_JBKEGY010000006.1, on the reverse strand, counting down.
GCCCCACCTGAAGCCAGTAAAGTGAATTGAGCACCAATCGTTACTGTTTCGTCTTTGGCCATATCTAAAACATAAGCACCCACGCAACGATTAGGTTCATTAGTAACGCCAAGCTTTTCGAGCATGATAAGGTCAATGGCTACGTGGTTTTCGAGCACTAAAATATTGGGTGCTTGATTTACTCGGTCTATCAGTGTGCTTGAAATGGCAAGGCCCGTGGCATCGGCTGCATGTATAATACGTCGCTGACTATGTCCGCCTTCACGTGTTAAATGAAACTCAGCGTCTGAGCCATCAGCCATGGTAAAAGGGACGCCTTGGTCAACTAGCCAATGGATAGCACTGGTTGAGCGCTCAATCGTGTGACGTACCGCTTTAGGGTCGCACAATCCCGCCCCAGCTTTGAGTGTGTCTTCCACGTGCTGGTCGACGGAATCGACATCATCTAAAACACCAGCAACACCGCCTTGAGCCCAGGCGGTAGAACCACCACCAAGCTGCCCCTTGCTCAATACCAAAATATTCATGTGGCTCGGAAGGCTCAACGCCATGGTGAGACCAGCCGCTCCAGAGCCGACAATCAAAACATCAGTAGCAAGACGGGTAGACATAATTTTATACTCTTAACGGTAACCGGCGAAGATTGTACGGAGTTTACAGCACATGTACATAATCTGAATCAATCGAAACGTTACAGATTAGGTCTAAATTTAAAGAGATTGGGAACTTTTTAAGCGAGTTCACGTCAATAGAGTAAGAATAAACTTGGAGCACACGGAATGGCAGATGCCGCCGATGTCGATTTACTACTGGTACGAAAAGCTCAAAAAGGTGACAAACGCGCGTTTGATCTACTGGTGCTGAAGTATCAACACCGATTAGCCAGTGTCGTGGCTAAACTGATCTCAGAGCGCGATATTGTAGAAGACATAGTGCAAGACTCTTTCGTGAAAGCCTATCGGGCGATAACGGGGTTTCGAGGTGACAGTGCGTTTTTTACTTGGTTACATCGTATTGCAACAAATACGGCAAAAAACCACCTAGAGTCAGCAGGTCGCAAGCCGAGTTATAGGGCGCAAGACCTTGATGCATTAGTCACGATCGATACGCCAGAATCACTGCGCGACTATGATACCCCCGATGGATTAATGGCTAAGCAGCAGTTGGAAGATAAGCTTCAGCAATCTTTGGCCGCCTTGCCCGAAGACTTACGCATCGCATTAACGCTGCGAGAGTTTGAAGGCAAAAGCTATCAAGATATTTCGAAGATTATGGACACGCCGATTGGAACCGTTCGTTCCAGAATTTTTAGGGCAAGAGAATTTATTGAACAACAATTACATTCGGTGATCGCGGGTCGTAACCGTTTATCAGCCGAGAATTGAGGTAGCCGTCGATGACAAAAGTAAATGAAAGTTTTTCCGCCTTTTTAGATGGTGAGGCAAGTGAATTAGATATCCAGCGCTTGCTCAAAGCCTATGAGGAGGATCCGAATGTCGCTGGTCATTGGCATAACCTATCAAGCGCCCAGGCGCTGCTGAATAACGAAGTTGTTAGTCAGGCTGGATTGCAGTTTAAAGCAGCCTCAGCTTCAGACAAACCGGCAAAATCGTTAACAGCATGGTTGCCGAGAGCTACGGTAGCCGCCGTGGTTGTCGTTGCGGTAACCAGTGGGTATTGGGTCACGGTCCAATCGAATACCAACGCTACAGTTCCACAAATTAGTATCAATCAAAGTGAGCAGTCGTCAGCTGTTTTAGCTGCGCAGCAGTTCGAAGCGCAACAACGATTACAGGCTTTTTTGAAGGAACATATTGAGCAGGCCTCATTTTCATCAGGGCATGGTGTTATTCCGAGTGCTTTAACTTGGTCACAATTGAGTGAGTCAAATGAGTAAAATAGTTTTTCGATTGCTTCTAGTTGGCTTAGTTTCAATGCAGTCAGTTCAGGCAATGGAATGGATGTGGTTAGAGAAAATGCGTTTGTCGGTTCAGCAGTTGACCTATCGAGGTGAATTCCTGCATCGTCGTGGTGATGAGACAAATGTTTATAGCGTTATTCATCAGTATGATAAGCAAGGCGGCACTACAGAGTTACTGAAGCAGCTTGACGGGTTCATGGTAGAAGTCTTAAGGCAAGGGGAACTGTTGACCTGTTACTTCCCTGAAGGGTCTGAAACGGCTGCCGATCATGCCGTGCCTGCAGCGCCCTTTACTCAGTTAACGGCGATGGACATAGAGCGCATTAGCCAAACCTACAAAGCCATGGAGGTAGGGGAGGAGAGAGTCGCTGGATTTAAAACTAAAATTATTAGTTTATCGACAGGCCCGTGGGGATACGAACATCGCTATTGGCTTGATAAAGGCACTCATATGCTATTGCAGTCAGAATTAATTGATGCCGATGGTAATGTTTTAGAGCAGTTTCGTTTTACTCGCTTAGAATTAAACGCGGTGTTAAAACCGACTGAGTTGACACCAACTGTCGAGTCGCCCGTGCTAGTGCAAAAAAGCCAAATTAGTCACCTTGCTAACAAGCAGCAAAGTAAAAAAGTTAAGTTAAATTGGATGCCGAATGGCTTTATGCTGTCCCATTCCGCGACCAGTGCCAGTGCCCAGGGTTGGACCGAAAAGCTTATCTACAGTGATGGTTTAACGAGTTTCAGTGTGTTTGTCGATAGTGCTGGACTTAAGATGCCTCAATCAACCATGGCAAAAATGGGCGCAACCACTGCATTAATGATCAGTCGTGATAAACTTGGTATTACCGTGATTGGTGAAGTGCCAGAGCAAACCGCGTTAAAACTGGCGCAGAATGTTGTGTTGGTCGAGGATTTCTAAACCCCATGTTGATAGAAGAACAAGGCACTGTTGTTGCCATCGAGCCCGCTGGCGTAGTTGTTGAAGTCGTGCGTACAAGTGCTTGTCAAAGTTGTAAAGCTAAGCAAGGTTGTGGTCAAGCTGTCCTAAGCGAGTGGGGTAGTGAAACCAAGCAGCAAGCTAAAAATCATTTTAATATCCCGACCGACCAAGCATTTCATGTTGGTGATGTGGTTAAGTTAGGTATGCAACCTGACGTCATTTCTCAAGTGGCGTTGTTGGTATATATACTGCCACTGTTCTTCGGTTTGGCGTTTTTAAGCTTGGCGTTGTATTTGAATTTTAACGAAGGTATTCAGCTAATAGGTTTTGTGGCTGGTATTTTCGCAGCCTATGCGTTTATGCATAAATATTCCTTCATAAAAACAGCGCGATTAACCCCTGTAATCCTCCAAGTGTATGGTGCGCGTCAAAGTAATGTGATTGCTTCGTCAAATTAAGCCTTAGGGTGTAAAACAGACGTAAAGCGACTACTAACCACTTCGTGTGGCCTTACTCTTAGCGCTATTGTTAGTGCAGTCTTATTAGGAGTAGAACAGATGGCTAAGCGATTTTTATTGCTATTCAATTTATTTTTCGTTTCGAGCACAGTGGTTTTTGCCCTGTCTTCAGGCTTGCCTGATTTTACCCAGTTGGTTGAAGATCAGTCACCTTCGGTCGTTAAAATCAGTACCAAATCCACCCGTAAAGCGGTAGCGCAAGGCCGAGAAGATGTGCCCGAGCTGTTTCGCTACTTCTTCGGTGACCAGTTACCCGACGATTTTAACTATAATCAACCTCAGCCAAGTCAGGGTTTGGGGTCTGGGTTTATATTCTCTGAAGATGGTTATATTTTGACCAACAATCATGTCGTTGATGGTGCCGATGAAATTACCGTCCGGTTAACCAATGGTGACGAGTTTGAAGCTCAATTAATCGGTTCCGATGCTGCAAGCGATGTAGCTGTACTCAAAATTGAAGGTGAAAAACTTCCTGCGGTGAAACTGGGCGATAGTGATGCGCTTAGAGTAGGTGAGTGGGTACTTGCTATCGGTTCGCCGTTTAATTTTGAATACAGTGTCACCGCAGGCATCGTCAGTGCCAAAGGACGCGCGCTAGGTGGTAATGACCGATATGTTCCTTTTATCCAGACCGATGTAGCCATTAACCCAGGAAACTCTGGTGGGCCACTTTTTAACCTAGATGGCGAAGTTGTGGGTATTAACTCGCAAATATATACACGTTCGGGTGGTTTTATGGGCGTGTCGTTTGCGATACCGATTAACATAGCTATGAGCGTTGCTGAGCAACTGAAAGAAAATGGTGTTGTGCAACGAGGCTGGTTGGGTGTTGAAATGTACGCTGCCTTTAACGATGATCTCGAATTGGCAAAATCTCTTGGTTTAGACCGTGCTGAAGGCGCTCTCGTTGCTCGAGTGTTCGATGATAGCCCAGCAGAGCAAGCTGGCATTCAAGCTAACGATGTAATTATCGAGCTTAACGGTAGTGAAGTTAAGCGTTATTCCGATTTACCGCCGCTGGTGGGTTTAATTAAACCAGGTGATTCAGTTGATGCCATTATTTTACGAGATGGTAAAGAACGTAAAGTTAGCGTGACAATAGGCATTTTAAATGAAAACGGCTTAGCTACCGCGCCCGCGTTGAATCCGCAGGCAGATAACCCGTTAAATATCATAGTCCGTGATGCCGGTGGAAAAAACGGGGTGGTCGTTGATCAAGTCTTAGATGGGCCTGCAAAGCGAGCCGGTATGCGCCAAAACGACATTATTACCATGATGCGTAATGAGTTCGTTCGTACCGAAGACGATTTTGACCGCATAATGTCTGAGCTACCTGCAAATGGTGCCGTTGCCGTTCGGATTATTCGTGGTAATAACATTGTTTACTTAGCAATACCGATAAAGTAGTCAAAATTTGGTTTTGCCCGCACTTTGTGGGCAAAACCATAGAGATCAAGGGCTAAATAGTTTAAACTTCGCGCCCCATTTTTCAGTCAAGTGAAGACATTTGTGAGCAGCGATTTATCTCATATCCGCAACTTTTCCATTATTGCCCATATCGACCACGGCAAGTCGACATTGGCTGACCGTTTTATTCAATTCTGCGGAGGGCTTGAAGACCGTGAAATGGCCGCTCAAGTACTCGACTCAATGGATATTGAGCGTGAGCGCGGCATTACCATCAAAGCGCAAAGTGTGACGCTAAACTACAATGCGAAAGATGGTAAAACCTACCAGCTAAACTTTATTGATACACCTGGGCACGTCGACTTTTCTTACGAGGTCTCGCGTTCACTATCGGCCTGTGAAGGGGCATTATTGGTTGTTGATGCAGCACAGGGTGTAGAAGCTCAATCGGTAGCCAACTGCTATACCGCTATTGAACAAGGCCTTGAAGTCGTCCCAATCTTGAATAAGATGGACTTGCCGCAGGCTGAGCCTGAGCGAGTTGCTGCTGAAATTGAAGAAATTATTGGTATCGAGGCGCATGACGCCGTTCGTGCTTCGGCTAAAAGCGGTATTGGTATTGAAGAAACACTTGAAGAAATTGTTCGAGCTGTGCCACCGCCAGTCGGTGATTTAAACGGCGACTTACAAGCGCTTATTATCGACTCTTGGTTCGATAACTATTTGGGCGTTGTCTCATTAGTGCGTGTAAAGAACGGTATTTTGAGAAAAGGCGATAAAATCTCGGTGAAAAGTACCGGCCGTACTCACATCGTAGATCGTTTGGGTTTCTTTACCCCTAAAATGAATGAGCTAAAAGAGCTCAAGGCTGGTGAAGTTGGGTTTATTTGCGCATCTATTAAAGAAATTAAAGGCGCGCCCGTAGGTGATACCGTTACCCATGCGTCAACGCCCGATGTTGCTCAGCTACCTGGTTTTAAAAAGGTAAAACCGCAAGTTTATGCCGGTTTATTCCCTGTTAGCTCTGACGATTATGAAGCATTCCGTGAAGCATTAGGCAAACTCAGCTTGAATGATGCATCCTTATTCTACGAGCCAGAAAGCTCTGATGCGTTGGGCTTTGGTTTCCGTTGCGGCTTTTTAGGTATGCTGCACATGGAAATCATTCAAGAGCGACTAGAGCGTGAGTATGATCTTGACTTGATCACTACGGCACCAACCGTAGTTTACGAAATTTTAAAGTCTGATGGCTCAGTGATCTATGTTGACAACCCATCTAAGTTACCTGCCGTTAATAACATAGAAGAGTTCCGCGAACCTATTGTTAAAGCACATATATTGGTGCCTCAAGAGCACGTTGGTAACGTCATTACTTTGTGTGTTGAGAAACGTGGTATCCAGCAAGATATGCAGTTCTTAGGTGGGCAGGTTTCGCTAACTTATGACCTTCCGATGGCAGAGGTCGTTTTAGACTTCTTTGATCGTTTGAAGTCAGTTAGTCGAGGCTTTGCGTCACTAGATTTCAGTTTTGACCGTTTTGAAGCCGCAAAGTTAACTCGACTCGATGTTTTGGTAAACGGTGAGCGAGTCGATGCCTTAGCCATTATCATGCATGCAGATTTAATCCAGCGTCGAGGGCGTTCTTTATGCGAAAAGATGAAAGAACTAATTCCTCGTCAAATGTTTGATGTGGCTATTCAGGCAGCACATGGGTCGAATGTCGTGGCTAGAACGACAGTAAAAGCTTTACGAAAGAACGTAACGGCCAAATGTTATGGTGGTGACGTATCTCGTAAGAAGAAATTACTGCAAAAGCAGAAAGATGGTAAGAAACGTATGAAGCAGGTGGGCTCTGTCTCTATCCCGCAAGAAGCGTTCCTTGCAGTTTTGAAAATCGATAGCTAAACGTAAATTTAGTGTCGATATGACCGACGACCCTATATCCAAGATTAAAAGTGTTTCTTAATAGGCTCGAACATCAATAACAAGGAAATTAAATGAGTTTGTATGCTTTATCTGCCGCTATATTGCTATTTGCTCTGGCTCAAACGGGTCTCGTTTTTTGGAGTTATCGAAAGCGTTTAAATAGTATAGATTCTGGCCAATCGTTAAGCGTTGAGCAAATTGAAACTGTGTTTAAATCAACTCCGATCGAGCGAAGCTTAGGTTACGCTTTGATCGCGGTTTTAGGCTATTTGATCCTTCAGACTATTAAACAGGGTTTTGATTTTGCTGTTTTGATGCTCGGCGCCACTGTGTTTGCTGGTGTAGTTTGGGGTATCGATCGTTTCTTAACCAAAAAGTCTCGTGATGCATTATTAGCTCGTGCTGAAGAGTCTATCAACGATTTTGATGACAAAGTTGATCGCACTGCGTTAGAGCCAGGGTTAATTGAAAACAGCAAAGCGTTTTTCCCTATTTTGGTGTTTGTGTTCGTTTTGCGCAGTTTTTTAATCGAGCCATTTCAAATTCCATCGGGTTCAATGCGGCCTACATTAGAAATTCGTGACTTCATTCTCGTTAATCGTTTTGCTTACGGTATTAGAATGCCTATCACAAACAAAATCTTGATACCTGTTGATCAACCTCAACGTGGTGAGGTTATTGTTTTTAAGCCACCGCATGAACCAGAAAAGAACTTTATTAAACGTGTAATAGCAGTGCCCGGTGATACAGTTCAATATGATTATGCGACTAAGCAGCTTCGTGTAAACGGTGAAATAATAGAGAAAACACTGGTCGATAAAGTTAATATCGAAGGTGAACGTTTTAACCTGTATACCGAGCATTTGTTTGAACGGGAGCATGCAATATATACCAATCAGGCTCCTGCAAGCCGACGTCGAGATGAATGGCTACCAAGCCAAGGCGTTGTGGTACCTGAAGGTAAGTATTTTGTTATGGGCGACAACCGTGACAACAGTCATGATGCTCGTTATTGGGAAGGCACACGACGTTTATATCAAGGTGATGCAAGCAACAAGGGCAATAATGCATGGGGCTTTGTTGACGAAGACGCCGTTTTAGGTAAGGCTTTTGCTGTCTGGATGCATTGGAAGGGCTTTTATCCAAGCTTTTCACGTACGGGCAGTATTCAATAATATAAATATGGAGCAAATTTGATGGCTGGATTTCGTAAGCAACAAGGGTTGAGTTTATTTGGCGCAGCCTTCTTAGCGTTCTTGATTATATTTTTTGGCTTACTGTTCGTGAAGTTAAGTGGCCCTTATTATGATCATATGACCGTCAACAAAATGATCAAGACTAGCCTCGGCGACTTCAGTGCGGGTCGGTTCGATGAAGCGGTTTTTAAAGATCGCCTGCAAAAGAATATGCAAATCAATAACATTCGAATTGATTTGAAAAAAGAACTTATCGTAAACAAGCGTAAACAGCCTATTGTAATAGAGCTGGACTATGAAAAACGCATACATCTAATGGGTAATGTAGATGTGTTATTGTCTTTTAAAGAAACATACGAGTTATAGCATTGGCTGACAAATATTTTCGATTAACAAAATCAATTCAATACCAGTTTAGTAACCAAAGCCTGCTCGAGCAGGCTTTGTCGCATAGAAGCTTTTCCCGTACCAATAATGAGCGACTTGAATTTCTAGGCGATGCAATATTGAATTGTACCATTGCGCAAGCATTGTATGAGCAGTTCCCTAAAGCTAAAGAAGGACAAATGTCTCGCCTGCGAGCGCATCTCGTTAAGGGTGAAACCTTGGCTGAGCTTGGTCGTGAATTTGACCTAGGTGATTTCCTTAAGTTGGGCAGTGGCGAATTAAAAAGTGGAGGCTACCGCCGCGATAGTATTTTAGCTGACGCTGTTGAAGCAATTATCGGTGCAATAAGTAAAGATGCCGATCTAGCAACGTCACAAAAAGTATTATTAAGCTGGTACGAAGAGCGTTTAGCTGGTTTAAACTTAAAAGAAAACATTAAAGACTCTAAAACGCGCTTACAAGAATACTTGCAAGCACGCCGCTTAGCTTTACCAATTTACGATGTTGTAAATATCTCTGGTGAAGCACATCAACAAGAATTTACAGTGCATTGCACTATTGAAGGTTATTCTCACGTGATAGAAGGTATTGGTAACAGCCGTCGCATAGCGGAACAAGAAGCTGCTCGGCAAGCATTGACGCTATTAGGTGAGGTAGAAAAATCATGATTGAAGATCAAAAATTAGATACATTCTGCGGCTATGTCGCCATTGTTGGCCGTCCTAATGTCGGCAAATCGACATTAATGAACCACATTTTAGGTCAGAAAATATCAATTACTTCGCGTAAACCTCAAACCACACGCCACCAAATAGTAGGCATATATACCGAAGATAAAACTCAAGTTATTTTCGTTGATACACCGGGTATGCACCGCGGCCAAGAAAAAGCGATAAATAAGGTGATGAACCGTGCGGCAGATTCTGCACTAGCCGATGTAGACGCCGTATTAATGGTCGTCGATCGCACTGTTTGGGCCGATGAAGATCAGTGGGTATTAGATAAGCTGAAGCATGTGAAAGCACCCGTTTATCTAGTTATCAATAAAATAGATCATCTAGAAAACAAAGAGTCTTTGTTGCCGCATATTGAAAAAGTCTCAGAAAAATTTGATTTTAAAGAGGTGTTACCAATTTCAGCATTGCGAGGCCATAATTTAGATCGATTGATCGAAATATTGTCTTCGCAAATGCCTCGAAGCCTCTATTATTACCCAGAAGATCAAGTAACCGATCGCAGTCAACGTTTTATGGCCTCGGAAATTATTCGTGAGAAGCTAATGCGCCAGTTGGGTGCAGAACTACCCTACTCAACAGCGGTTGAAATTGAACAATTTAAATTTGAAGACCGTGTCTTACATCTACATGGTTTAATCTTAGTAGAGCGTTCAGGGCAAAAGCGTATCGTCATTGGCGATAAAGGCGCTCGACTTAAACAAGTGGGTCAAGAAGCCCGTTTAGATATGGAGTCGCTTTTTGAAACCAAAGTGATGTTAAATCTTTGGGTTAAAGTCAAAGGTGGTTGGGCAGATGACGAAAGAGCCTTGAAAAGCTTAGGCTACTTTGACGAGTAGAAACGAAAATGGTAGCGCGTGCAACGATTGTTCGTGGTTTTCTTTTGCATGCGCAAGCTATAGAAGAGCGTCATTTTTTATGCGATGTGTTTACGCACGAAAATGGACTCCTTCGTTGTAAGTTTAATGGTAATCGTCCTGAATTTTTCCGCCAGTTTGAAATTAAACTCACTTCCAAAAACAACTTTTATTCGTGTCATGACTTTCGCTATTTAGAGCCATTATGTATTCATGATTCACCAGCGCGTTTATATGGTTTATATATAAATGAGTTGGCTTTTCGTTTACTCCCTAGACAAATAGAAACAGGACCATTTTACGGAACTTACGTAAGTTCTTTGGTTCAGATTCAAGCGGGTAAAAACCTATTACCCAGCCTTCGTTTTTATGAAAAACAGTTATTAACGTTGCTTGGATCTGGGATAGATTACCAACGAAGTGTCGATGGATTTTCTATTGATCCAGAGTCACATTATCACTATCAAGCTGGGTTGGGTTTTGTACAAAGTGCACTAGGAGCCTGTTTAGGTAAACCTATTTTAGCTAACGCTGAAAATAACTATGAGGTGAAGGGTGCCTTGGCAATTGCTCGGCACTGCCAATATCAGCAGTTATTGATTCTGTTAGAAAACAGGCCGATCAATAGCCGAGAATGGTTGAAATTTTTAGCGCCAAATAGAGAGGTTGTTAAATGATAGGTATTGGTACTGATATTGTTCAAATAGATCGAATTGCTAAAGTATATGAAAAACAAGGCGAGCGATTTGTAAACCGAATTTTAACGAAAGCGGAGCAAGAAGTTTTTCATCAACGGCAACAATCAATCGCATTTTTAGCCAATCGATATGCAGCAAAGGAAGCAATTGCCAAAGCATTAGGGACGGGTATCGCTAAAGGTGTGAATTTTATAGACCTAGAAGTTTTACCTGACCCATTCGGAGCACCAAAAGTGAGTCTACATGGATATGCCAAGCAACTACTTGAGGAAAAAGGTGGCTGTCGAGCAGATATTAGTTTGTCCGATGAACGAGACTACGCCGTTGCTTTTGTAGTCTTGAGTTAAAATTAAATATCATTGCAGAGTCAGCACCGTTTTCTTTTGTTGTTGATTATGCGCATAAACTTTTAGAGCCTTATCGAAAATGCTGTCAATTTCGTTATCTTCAGACCAATGTACAATATTATTTATTTCATCATTTAGTACAAATAATGCATCTTCCAGTTGTGCGTAAAAGCCCTGCTTTAGAATAGTCTCTGCATTATATGAGGCCATTTTTAAACGTGGCACACCGCAGTAAGCGCTGGCGCCGTGGAGTCGATGAACCAATTCTAGTAACGCTTTATAATCGCCTTGTTGGTATTGATTGTTGATTTGTTCTTGGTCTTTTGCAAGCGTATCAATCAGCATGGCGAACATATCTTTGGCAAGGCTCAGTTTACCATTGGCTTTTTCTAAGCCACTGACTAAGTCAACGACTTCATACTCCGTTAAAGCATCAGAGTCTACCGGTGGAAAACTGTCTGCTTCTGACTCGTGTTCAAGGGTCGTTGGTTTAACATTGGAACCTAACAATGCCCCTGTCCATTTAAATAAGGTGCGTTGTAGCTGATCTTCATCAATAGGTTTTGCTAAATAATCATCCATCCCTGCTGCCATCATAGCATCTCGTTCTTCCGCTAAGGCATGTGCAGTAAGGGCGATGATCGGCACATGCTTATCTGTTGCTTCAAGCCGTCGAATTTGTCTTGTTGCTTCAAGGCCATCCATATTAGGCATTTGGATGTCCATAAATATCAGATCATAGTCATTTTCTATTGCTAAACCTACGGCGTCTTCACCATTATTTGTTGATGTGACTAAGATGCCTAGCGACTCTAACAATGCTGCAATGAGTTTGAGGTTTGCACTGTTGTCATCAACGGCCAACACAGAGACTTCGCTTCGATTCGTACCGAGCTTTAGGTTAGTTCCTTCGATAGCTTCAGTCGATTCCGGTTTGAGAATTTGAATCAGTGTTTGATATAAAACAGCGTTTCTAATGGGTTTCGTTAAAGAATAGTCAGCACCTTTCTCAAGTAACTTAGTATTAATGTTGTCATCATCTGAAGAGGAAGTGAGTACTAACACCTTGCAATGAAATTTTGTTTTCATGTGGATGATATGTTTATAGACGTCGTTCGTATCTGTCATTCCTGCAATATCGATGATAACTAAATTATTCGCCGGCAGCTTATTTTTAGTCCACTGAATAAGCATCTCTTTAGTGGATGCGTATTCTTGAACCTCTCCTCCCCAACCGGCAATTTGGTGGTTTAGGGCTAGGCGGCTCATTTCTCGCGGTTCTATGACGCCTACGCTACAGCCTTCTAGTCCTCGGTGCTTTGGTGGTTGTTGAGCGGCAGGAGCCACCTCTGATTTAATATTAAACCAAAAAGTTGACCCTTTATCTTTTTCACTTTCTAGACCGATGTCGCCACCCATTTGTTCAACTAAGCGTTTTGAAATAACTAGCCCTAAGCCAGTGCCACCAAATTCACGAGCGGTAGAAGAATCGGCTTGAGCAAAAGCTTGAAACAATGCTTTTTGTTGTTTCTTGGTCAAGCCAATCCCGGTATCCGTTATACTGACTCGAACAATAACTTTGTTGCCTTTTTGTTGCTCAATCATTGTACGAATGACAATGCTGCCTTCGGGCGTAAACTTGATAGCATTGCTAATTAAGTTAGTGAGAACTTGCTTAACGCGTAGCGGATCGAACACCAGCTGCTCCGGAACATCGTCATAAAAAAGTGACACAATTTCTAATGTCTTAGGTTGTGAAGTGGGTGCCAACATAGTGCAGACTTCTTCGATCGCAACTCGCAGGTTAGTGCTGCGTTGATCGAGCATTAACTTTCCTGCTTCAATTTTACAGAAATCAAGAACATCGTTGATGATGGTCAGTAGCACTTGAGAAGACGATAAAATAGTGCTGATGTAGTCTTCTTGTTTTTTTGTCAGATTTGAGCGCGTTAATAGGCGTGCGAAGCCAATAATGCCGTTAAGTGGGGTACGGATCTCATGGCTCATATTGGCTAAGAATTCGGTTTTAACTTGGTTGGCTTGTTGAGCATCTCTGCGCGCCATATCTAATTCAATATTCTGAATCTCAATGGTTTCTAAGGTTTCGCGTAAATCAAAGGTTGCTTGGTCAACACTGGTTTGCATTTCGTTGTAAGCATCTTTGATCGTCTCTGCCATTGCATTGATGCCTTCTTCTAGCTCGCGAAGTTCACCTTTTGATTGGGTCGGCACACGAACTTCTAAATTGCCCTCACGAATTTCACCAACAGCTCTGATCATATTGTGAACTGGGTCTATAACAGTACGGTTTAAATACAGCGCAATTACAGTAATGATGGCAAAGATAAATAATAATATGAGCAGGTTAAAGAGAATCGTTTGATATTGCGTTACGCGAGTATTGGCGTTGTCAAATTCTAGCTCAACCCAAGCAATAGGGTTTGATAAGGTGGCATTTAAAATAAAATCATCAGGGTGGAAAATAGGCACTAAGTAACGATAGGTCTCCTGACTTTCATAGAGCGTTAATGAGATTGTATCGGTAATTGACGCAGGGTACCTTGGGCCTATCGGGTTAGGGCCAGATGACAACCAAAGCGAAGCAAAAGAATCGTAAACTCTTACCGAGCGGGCATCTCTTTCGTTTAATGCTCTACGCATTAAAGCTTCACTCAAATCTTTAGATTTTGATGATACGGGTCCAGAAAGGGTATCAGCTAATTGGTTTGATATGCTTTTTGAGCGTTCACTAAAGGCCAGCTGTTGCTGGGTCAGATCATTATAGGTAAACCATGAAAAGGTGAGTGCACCTAGAATAAAGACTGGGATAAGCGATATAAATAGCAGTCGATTCTGTAATCCGGAGGAATTCATAGCTAGCCTATTAGTGAATAAACAACAATAAACCTCATTATGACTAAAAATGAACCAAGTTCACAGTTTATCGGCCTCATGACTAAAGTTAATCGAATTAGATGAGAAGATTATTATTTAACACGGTTATAAAACGGTACAATGGCCCCCATAATTGATTCCAAAGCATAATATTGAATGATCAGGAGCGTACATGAGTGAGTTTCCAACGATTGAGGCGTTTATTGGCCGAACACCTTTAGTGCGCTTACAGCGAATTAATCCAAACCCAAGCAATACGGTACTTGTAAAGCTCGAAGGGAATAACCCTGCTGGTTCCGTTAAAGACCGACCCGCGATGAATATGATTGTCCAGGCCGAGTTGAGAGGCGACATTACGCCAGGCGAACGCCTAATTGAGGCCACAAGTGGTAATACCGGTATAGCTTTGGCCATGGCGGCAGCGATTAAAGGCTATAAAATGACCTTAATCATGCCCTCTAATCTATCAGAAGAGCGTCGTGCCAGTATGCTAGCCTATGGGGCTGAAATTATCTCGGTAACACCTGAGCAAGGCATGGAATATGCCCGAGATTTAGCACTGGAAATGCAGTTAAAAGGTGAAGGCAAAGTATTAGACCAATTTAGTAACCCTGATAACCCTGCGGCACATAACTTAACCACCGGGCCAGAAATTTGGCAAGATAGCCATGGCCAGATTACTCATTTTATTTCAGCAATGGGCACGACGGGGACTATAATGGGCTGTTCAGAGTATTTGAAAGGACAAAACCCCGACATTCAAATTATCGGCTTGCAGCCAACCGATGGTTCGTCGATTCCAGGTATTCGACGCTGGCCAGTGGCTTACTTACCTGAAATATATCAACAAGCGCGCGTAGATTCGGTGATCGATATGGATCAAAACACGGCTGAGATGACCATGCGTCGATTAGCTCAAGAAGAAGGTATTTTTGCGGGTGTTAGTTCCGGAGGCGCTGTAGCTGGCGCACTATTGTTATCGGAGCAGGTAAATAATGCTGTCATTGTCGCGATCATCTGTGATCGTGGTGACCGCTATTTGTCTACAGGAGTGTACAACAAGTGAGAAAAAGACGGCCAACGCAGAAGTCACAAAGGTTGCCAGAGCCTATCGAGCTCGAAATAGAGCGATATAGTCATGATGGCCGCGGTATTGGCTTATACCAGGGGCGAGTGGTCATGGTCGCGAATGCTATGCCGACCGAACGGGTAAAAGTAAAAATAGAGCAAGCAAATACTAAGTTATGGCAAGGTAAAGCTATTGAGCATTTGCAAAAAAGTGAAGTAAGGCAGACGCCTATTTGTGGCTTTTATGGTGAATGCGGTGGCTGTGTTTTGCAGCATGTACCTCAACAAGATCAGCGCGAGCTTAAACAAAAGGCACTTGCAGACCATTTACGCCGCAATGATGTCAACGTTAAGGAATGGGCAGAGCCGATAACATCAGTTACTAAGTCATATCGGCATCGAGCTCGTTTTCAAGTCTCAAAGAAAGGCGAAGTGGGTTTTTATAATATCAAAGGTAATCGAATTGTAACGATAGATCATTGTGCGGTTGTGCAAGACGAAATAAACAGCGCTTTGAAGGTACTTCAAGCCAACGCCCCGCTAGAGGGTGTTAAGCAGGTTGAAATTGTTATAGATGATCACAAACAACTGGGTATTGCAGTAATCGAAGGCTCAGGTGTTGCCAAAACAGCTATTGAACAATGGGGCATGGAACAGGGCTGGGTAGCCGTTGAAGCATTGCAGTATACGGCTGCAGGAGCCGATACATTGGCTTTGCCCGGCAATTTCACCCAAGTAAATCGAGGCGTAAACACCGCCATGATCGAGCAAGCTAAAAATTGGTTGTTAGTTAACGAGTCAGATCGCCTGTTAGATTTATTCTGTGGTAACGGGAATGTTAGCTTGCCGTTTTCAAATGAAGTTCACAGTATCTTAGGCCTAGAAGCCAGTGATAAGGCGATTGAGCTGGCAATGCAAAGCCCTAGTAGGCAGGAAAACAGTCAATACCAGGTGGCAAACTTAATTAATACTAAGTTACAAGATTTACCTAATGTCGTTGATTTTGAGCCAACCTGTGTAATATTAGACCCACCTAGAGCGGGTGCCGAGCTGGCCGTAAATAATTTGAATGCGCTGCCTTCGGTACAGAAAATCCTGTACATTTCATGTGATCCAGCGACATTTGCGCGCGATTTATCCAGTTTAGTCAGTGATAAATGGCACTTGAGAAAGGTTGGCATAATGGATATGTTTCCTCATACTCGTCATATTGAAAGCATGGCATTGCTTGAGAAAAAGAAAATAGGACATCAAAAGTAGTGAAAGTACGTGAAGATCAACCAGTCTTTCGAGACGGCTCTGTCGATTTAGAAGCATGGTTGGATCGGTTAGAAGGTAAAACGCCCATCGTAGACCCGGAAGAATTAATGCGGGCCTGTCGTATTGCGCGTACTGCTGAACAAGAAACTGACCACCGAGCTAATCAATGGGGCGAGGGCGAGTCCACCTTTCTGACTGGTTTGGAAATGGTCGAAATTTTGGCCGATTTAGGGTTAGACCAAGACGCGCTTGTGGCCGCTGTGCTTTATCGCTCGGTTAGAGAGGAAGAGCTTGAACTCGATACTGTAAAAGATCAATTTGGTCCTAAAGTCGCTAACTTGATTCGCGGTGTCATGCAGATGGCCGCTATTCATACCAAGTATAAGTCGACGAAAGTCAGTGTCTTTGGGCAAAATGAAACCCAAGGTGAAGCCATTCGTAAAATGCTCGTCTCAATGATCGATGACGTGCGTGTTGCTCTAATTAAATTAGCTGAACGCACCTGTGCTATCCGAGCGGTAAAAAACGCTCCGGCGGCTCGTAAGTATAAGGTAGCGCGCGAAGTTTTTGATATATATGCCCCCTTAGCGCATCGCTTAGGCGTCGGTCACTTAAAATGGGAGTTAGAAGACTTAGCTTTCCGCTATATTGAGCCACAAGACTACAAAAAAATTGCGAAATTACTTGATGAAAAGCGCTTAGACCGCCAAGAGTATATCAAAAAAGTCGAAGACATTATTTCTAGTGAAATAGAGCAGGCTGACATACAAGCTCAAATTCAAGGTCGAGCCAAACATATCTATTCTATTTGGCGCAAAATGAAGCGAAAGAATATCAGCTTTAGCCAAGTCTACGACATTCGAGCGTTCCGAATATTGGTACCCGAGGTACGTGATTGTTATTCAGTATTAGGTATCGTGCATTCTCTATGGCGACACATTCCTCGTGAATTTGATGACTATATTGCTTCGCCTAAATCAAATGGCTACCGGTCTTTGCATACGGCTGTGATAGGCCCTGAAGGCAAAGTTGTTGAAATTCAAATCCGCACTAAAGAAATGCACGATGATGCAGAGTTAGGTGTTTGTGCCCACTGGTTATACAAAGGCACTGATGCGAAAAAAGCCTCGCAGTCTCGTGGCTATGAAGAAAAAGTTGCATGGTTGCGTCAAGTGCTTGAATGGCATGACGAGTTGGGCGGTGTTGATGAGATGGTCGACGAACTCGGTTCTGATGTTACTGTAGATCGTATTTATGTACTCACACCTGAAGGGCACGTGGTCGACTTATCCTCGGATGCCACACCGATAGATTTTGCCTATAAAGTTCACACCGATGTTGGCCACCGCTGCCGTGGTGCGAAAGTAAACGGCCGAATAGCGCCATTAAATACGCGGCTTATTGTTGGCGATCAAGTCGAAATTTTAACCGGTAGCGAAGCAGGCCCTAGTCGAGACTGGCTAAATTCTGACTTAGGTTTTGTGCGCTCACCTCGAACGCGCGCTAAAATTAAACATTGGTTTAAATCGCAAGATCGAGATGTCAATATTCGTGATGGTAAAGATATGCTGAATCGCGAATTACGTCGTTTCAATATCAATAAAGTTGAAATGTTGCAGCTGGCTGAATCGGTAAGTTTAACCACGGAAGATGATCTTTATGCCGCTATAGGTGCTAATGATATTCGTTTGATGAATGTGGTTCGACACGCTGAAGAAATTATGAATCCGGCGCAACCGAAAGAGATTCAAGTTCGCGAACGTAAAGAGCAAAACCACTCAGGCGATTTAATGATTCGAGGCGTTGGCAATATGCTAACGACTATTGCTAATTGTTGTAAGCCTGTACCAGGTGACTCTGTTGCTGGTTATATTACCCTAGGTCGAGGAGTTTCTATTCACCGTGACGATTGTGTTAACTTGTTGCAATTGCGTAGTAAAGAACAAGAGCGAATTATTGATGTTTCATGGGGTAAAGAAGTTCGCACAACATACCCAGTTGAACTGCATATTACCGCATACGATCGTACCGGTTTGTTGGCTGATATTATGACGACGCTAGCCAATATAGGTATCAATGTCACGGGAATGCAAACACTTTCGGATAAGTCGGATAACTCTGCAGAAATGCGCGTTACCGTTGAAGTTGAAAACATTAGTTCGTTAGGGCGTATTATGGCGTTGCTTACCAAAGTTCAGAATATTTCAGATGTTCGTCGGGTATATGTAGGTAAGCAAAGTGACTAAGCAGTACGGCTATGAAGACCTAAAAACGCTTATGGCTCGTTTACGCAACCCTGTAGACGGTTGCCCTTGGGATATACAGCAAACCTATCAAACCATCGTGCCTCATACACTTGAAGAAGTGTACGAGGTTATCGATACCATTGAACGTAATGACATTAATCACTTGCAAGAAGAATTAGGCGATCTATTATTTCAGATCGTATTCTACGCGCAAATAGCTAAAGATGAGTCGCACTTTGAACTCGATGATGTCATTCATGCTTTGGTCGCCAAGTTGATTCACCGTCATCCGCACGTTTTTCCGCAGGGTACATTAGACAGTCGCAGTCAAAAGTCAGAGATAGACGGCGAAGGTGTAAAAGGGCAGTGGGAAAAAATAAAGCAATTAGAAAAACAGCAAAAAAATAGAGCCACTAAGTTATTGGATGATATTCCTAAGGCCATGCCTGGATTGCTGCGAGCTAAGAAAATCCAAAAACGCGCATCTTCGGTAGGCTTTGACTGGCCTAGTAGTAAGGGTGTTTTAGCTAAAATTCGTGAAGAGTTAGATGAATTAGAAGAGGCGATAGAGTCTGGCGTTGTGAATGAGATGGAAGCAGAGCTGGGTGATGTGTTTTTTTCATTAGCGCACTTAACCAATCACTTAAAAGTAGATCCTGAGCTGTGTGTTCGGAAAACCAATGCTAAGTTTGAAGCACGCTTTGACTTTATAGAAGACCAAGTCAACCAAAGTGGTCGAGCTTGGTCAGAGTATAGTTTGGATGAGCTTGAAGCCTATTGGCAACAAGCCAAACTCAAAGAATAATTATTTATATACGCATTCAACAACCAAAGAGCCGATTGAATAACCTGCACCAAAGGAACAGATCATTCCTATATCACCATTATTAAAATCTTTGTTGTGACGATTAAATGCAATGATAGAACCCGCTGATGCAGTGTTACCAAATTCGTCTAAAATAGTGGGTGCTTCTTCATTTGTTGCAAGACGACCTAAAAGCTTTTTCGCAATCAACAAGTTCATATTTAAATTAGCCTGATGCAAAAACCAACGTTTAACCTGTTGGTTATCGATCTCATGAGCGGCTAAGTGTTCGGTCATGTGTTGTGCGGCCATAGGGCAAACTTCTTTAAAGACCTTACGGCCTTCTTGGTGGAATAAATTGTTTGCTGCAAACACATCGGTATCATTTGCGCGTGACAAATGACCAAAGTTTGAACGAATGTTATTAGAAAACTGAGTGACTGCTTTAGTACTTAGAATTTTAAAGTATTGTGGCGCCGTGACGGTATCTTCAGCTTCAACGATGACCGCGGTGGCTACATCGCCAAAAATAAAGTGACTGTCACGATCAGCATAGTTTAACTGCGGCGTGACTAACTCAGGGTTAACAACGAGAACCGCTTTAGCGCTGCCCGAACGAATCATCTCATAGGCGCGGTGTAAGCCAAAGGTAGCCGCAGAGCAAGCGACGAGCATATCAAAACCAAAGCCTGTAATACCAAGTTGCTCTTGCACCTCTATGGCAATTGCTGGGTATGCTCGCTCGGTATAGGCACAGCTTACAATAACAGCATCAATGTCAGCTCCAGTTTTATGGGCATCTGCGAGAGCCGCTTTGGCTGCCTTGACAGCCATTTCAGCCTGATAAGACAACTCATTTTCAGAGCGCGGCGGCAAGTTAGGGCGCATTCTGTTTATATCGAGAATGCCTTCTTTTTCATATACGTAGCGCTGCTTTATACCGCTCGCTTTGGTTATAAAGTCGGCATCAGACTTAGCCAATGGCTGAATTTCACCGGATTCTATTGCTTGAGCATGATCAGCGTTGAAACGATCAGCGTTCTCATTTAATACTTGTACTAATTCTTCATTAGAAATGCTGTTTTCTGGGTGCCAGAGGCCAGTGCCACTGATGGTGACCGTTGGGAATTGGAATTGTGACATTTTAGTGTGCCTTTTCTAGTTTGTAGTCAGTTTAGCAAAAAAAATGCGCTTAGGGTCGATAAGTTAAGTAGCGAAATCGGTGATCATTCGTTATATTCATACAGTAGTTTTTTTATTTAGGGTTCCTATGAGACATCATTTCACCTTGACCTTTAGAATGGCCGAACACCAGCCTATTAATGTTCAAGAAGTAGCCAGTCAGATATCTGGTAGCGATTTTCAAGTTGAATCGCAAGCCTATAATGGCGGTGAATTCAGTGTCCATTTTATGCGTGAAGGACAGCATGCCGCAGATTTACTCGAATTTGCGAAACAGCAGGTTATTTCAGCGGTTCCGAGTGCTGAACTTGTATCGATGGATATGTCAGAAGAGCCGCCTATGCTTGGCGTGGTCGATGATATTACTAAGCTGGTGGTAAAAGCGTGTCTGGAATTTGGCGATGCCGACTTAGCTCACGCTTGGTTAAGCAAGCCCCAAGAATCATTGGGTGGGCAGATTCCTAAAATTCTAATGGTCGAAGCAGAAGGCCGGACAGCAGTGGCTAGGGCATTGCGAGAGCATTCCAAGAGTTAAAGGCTAACTTAAAACAGAGAAGTGTATGCCAATTCGGTGCGCTTCTTTAACTGCCCTCAGCATCATTAGACTCGGTTGTCTGTGCAGTAATTCTATTTACTTTGTCTTTATATCGATTTAGTAAACTATCCTCGATACCCATCGTATTTAAAGCTGAAACCGTTTCAAATAGGTAGTCAGCGGCACTGCCTAAGGCGCCTTTACCGTGCGCTAAGTCATGGCAACGTTCTGCGAAGCTTAATGCACCTGCGTATTGGCGGCTTTGGCGATCCATGACAAAGGCGATTGCAAAAATAGGTTGTTCTTTATCGGTTGTTATCGTTAACCAATGTGGTTGATAAGCGCTGGAGAGCATCTCGCGAGACCAAAGTAAATCAATCTCCTCTTCAATACAGCAAGGGTCAACCCTTAATGCCCGCCCTTGGCAATGGCCACCTGCTTCTAAACCTAAAACTAAGCCAGGCTGCTCTTCACTGCCGCGACCAATATAAGTACGTAAGCAGAAATCTCGATGATAGCCATAGAGTTTAGCATCTGTTTGATCTACCAAGTGGAAGGCAGGGTTCCAAAGTAAGGAGCCATAGGCAAAAACCCAAACGCTGCCATCAGTGTTTGGGTTCGTTGCTAACATTTTGCGCCAGCATCGTTCACGTGCTTCTGCTGAGGTTAATTCTATTAGTCCCTTTTCGTGAGCTTCTTTGGCCATGTTTTGAAAGAAGCCATTTTTAATTGCATCGCGATCTATATGCGCCACGCTATTGCCATCCTTTTAGTTATTTTGGTTCTACTCTTGGTTTTTTTCTTAATCGAAAATAATGCCGGGATTCAAAGTTTTATTTGGATCAAGCATATTTTTTAACTGCCTCATTAAATCTACTTCCGCTGCGGTTCGACTATATTTTAAGTAAGCTTTCTTTTGTAAGCCAATGCCATGCTCTGCTGAGATGCTGCCGTCTACAAATTTTAGCGGTGCATAAACTAAGCGATTTACTTCGGCTTTGTCAGCCGCGCTTAAGGTTGGACCAATGTGAATAAATAGATGTAAATTACCGTCGCCGAGATGGCCGAAAACAATGACTTTAGCATCTGCCCACTTTTTCTTTATGTTTCCTTTTAGAGATTCTATATAGCTCTCCATTGCATTAATTGGCAGGCTGACGTCATAGCCGATGTATGGGGCTAGGCCTACTGTTAAGCATTCAATATCATCTCGTATAGCCCATAGTGCTTGTTGTTGTGCTTTAGAGGATGCGATTGCTGCATCAGCAATTAACTTGTTTTCCATGCATTGCTCTAAAGACGACATGAAAATTTCAGCTTCTAATTCATGATAGTTTGCTGCCTGAACAAGGACGTAAAAAGCATGATCAAGTGGAAGCGGGGCTTTATGTTTCTGTTCATCATCAATGACAAACTTAAAGTGGTCTTGCCACATCACTTCATACGCTGACAGCCTACCGCCTAAATTTCGATCTAAGGTGCGTAATAAAGTAACCACCTTTTTAAAGCTATCAACCGCAACTAGAGCGGTAGACAAACTAGAATGCAATGGCCTTAGGCGTAACGCAAGTTTAGTGACAATACCTAGCGTGCCTTCGCTGCCAATGAATAGCTGTTTTAGATCGTAGCCGGTATTGTTTTTAAGTAATGCTCTTAAGTTGCTGACGACCTGACCATCAGCTAAGACGACCTCTAAGCCGAGTATTTGCTCACGACTCATGCCGTATCGCAATACTTCATTACCACCTGCGTTTGTCGAGGCCATGCCACCTAAGGTGCAGCTGCCACGGGAGCCAAGGTCAACAGGGTAGTGCAGGTCATGTTCTTGAGCGAATTCATGCAATTTTTGCAGTGGTACACCTGCCTGTACAATGATACTTCGATTATCGACATCAATTGATTCTATGTCAGTCATTCTTTCCATAGATAAAACAATTTGATCTTCTTGGCTTGTGGCGCCGTCAACAAAGCCGGTCGCGCCACCTAAGGTGACAATTGAGATTTGATTTTGGTGGCACAGGGCCATAACTTTACTGACTTCCTTAGTGCTTTTTGGCCGAACAATGGCTTTTGCACATCTTGGAGAGTTGTCAAACCAGCCGACCGTGCGCGATACAACATCGTCACCCGTTAATACATTTGTTTGCCCGACGATATCTGCCAAACTCGATAAAATGGTCATATCTCTGCCTTATGTGTCTCGATGGTAATATTGAAACGTTAGCATATTTCTGTAGCTTGAATCATTGCACAATTCGTCTTAGTAGGCAGGAATTTATACGCTTCTTATAGTTAAAGTATAGGCCTCTAATTAATCCAGTAAGGTTGGTCTAATGAACTGCTTGATAAATGATTCATATTTGATCATTTGTCTATATAAAACTCGATATTTGCCCTGTTTTAGAGCATTTTCTCGATTAATTGAAAAAAAATAATCTTTAGGCTTGAAAGCAAAAAACTATAGGGTTAGGGTAAAACAATACAAAACAAATAAAAACACTATCAAGGAGTGAGTCAGTGACAAGTGCTAACGATGATCGGTTTGTAGTATTTGATCGTGTGCAAAAAAGCTATGACGGTCGAAATCTGGTTGTGAAAGACTTGAACTTGGAAATTGCTAAAGGCGAATTCCTCACTATGCTAGGGCCCTCCGGATCTGGTAAGACAACTTGCTTAATGATGTTGGCGGGTTTCGAAACAGCAACACATGGTGACATCTTATTAGATGGTCAACCTATTAATAATATTCCTCCCTATAAGCGCGGCATAGGCATGGTTTTTCAAAACTATGCATTGTTTCCTCATATGACCGTGGGTGAAAATTTGGCGTTTCCGTTGTCTGTTCGCAACATGGGTAAATCTGAACGCGATGAAAAAGTAAAGCGCGCGTTAGAAATGATCCAAATGGGCGAGTTTGCTAATCGCCGCCCAGCACAGTTATCCGGTGGGCAGCAACAGCGTATCGCTCTAGCACGTGCATTGGTGTTTGAACCTGAACTTGTGTTAATGGATGAGCCACTAGGTGCTTTAGATAAGCAGTTGCGTGAACACATGCAATTTGAAATTAAGCATCTGCATGAACAGTTAGGCGTAACCGTGGTTTATGTCACCCATGACCAATCTGAAGCCCTAACAATGTCAGACCGGGTTGCGGTATTCGATGATGGCAGAATTCAACAACTGGCCTCCCCAGAAGAGCTATATGAGCGACCACAAAACTCGTTTGTGGCGCAGTTTATTGGTGAAAATAACCGTCTCATGGGCCGTGTAGATAAACTGGATGGTGATAGCAGTATTGTAACTTTAGACAGTGGCGAGCAGAGCAGCGCTTTAGCGGTCAATTGCGGAGAAGCGGGCTCTCGAACTTTATTATCTATCCGCCCAGAACGAATTCGTATTGGAGAGCAAGCCACAGAAAATATCACTCAAGCTAAAGTACTCGAGCTCATTTATCTAGGTGATCATATTCGTTGTCGTATGAATGTACATGGTGATGATCAATTTATTGCCAAGATCCCCAATTCGCCGGAAAGCCAGCGAGTGCATGTAGGCCAAGATGTAAATATTGGTTGGGCCGCTAAAGATTGTCGAGCACTAAATGCTAAATAATTAGAATAGATCCGCGTAAACAAGTTTCGAATAATCCGCTTTCATACACCCCAATTGAAGCGGTTGTAAATAATAAGATGGGGTAATTGAAGTGAGGAATATATGGAAATGTCAAAATCTCTATTGGTGACAGGCGCTTTAACCTTATTTACAGCGACTGCAGCTATTGCACAAGATTTAACTATTGTTTCATGGGGTGGGGCTTACTCAAACTCTCAACAAAAAGCTTACCATGATCCTTATATGGCGAAAAACCCAGACATAAATATCATTAACGACGAAAGCTCAGCAGAAGCCGTTGCAAAGCTACGTGCTATGAACGAAGCCGGAAATGTAACGTGGGATCTCGTCGACGTTGTGGCATCCGACGCTTTGCGTTTATGCGATGAAGGCTTAGCAATGGAGCTAGATCACGATGAGGTGTTAGCACCTGCACCAGACGGTACAAAGGCGTCTGATGATTTTGGAGATTTGTTAATCTCTGAGTGCTATATCCCGCAAATTGTTTACTCCACAACGGTTGGCTATCGTACCGACCTTGTTGGTAGCAAACCTCCTACAGATATTTGTGCGTTATTCGATACCAAAACTTACCCAGGTAAGCGTTCATTAGAAAAGCGTCCAATTAACAATATGGAATGGGCTCTGATGTGTGATGGCGTTGATAAAGACGACGTTTATGATGTGCTAGAAACAGCAAAAGGCCAAGAGCGGGCATTAGCTAAACTGGCCACCATTAAAGATGAGGTTATTTGGTGGTCCGCTGGGGCTGATACGCCACAGCTTTTAGCTGACGGTGAAGTTGTTATGGGCTCGACTTATAACGGACGCTTATTTTCAGTTATCGAAGAGCAAAACCAACCAGTTGCTATGCTTTGGGATGCTCAGGTATTTGACCTAGATGGGTGGATTATCCCGGCCGGTTTACCTGCAGATCGCTTAGAAGCTGTTAAGAAATACTTATATTTTGCTACAGATACACAGCGTTTAGCAGATCAAGCTAAATATATTTCGTATGGTCCTGCGCGTCTAAGTTCAGCACCGCTTGTCAGTAAGCATGCTGAGTTAGGAATCGACATGGCACCACATATGCCAACCGATCCTAACAATGCTAAAAATACATTCTTGTATAACTATGAATTTTGGGCTGATTATCGCGATGATATCGATGCCAAATTCCAAGCTTGGTTAGTTCGTAACTAAGTTCACTATACAAAAGGGCACCTTAGCGTGCCCTATATTTTTTAACCTGCCTTGTGATAATAGATATGACTGAAACAGAAACGCCAACAATACCCCTTGCCGCCGACGGTCGCCCGTTGGAGCAAAGTTTGCAACGCGCGCTACGTAGGCAAAAATTACGTGCCTTGATGCTTATATCACCGTTGTTGCTTTTCGTTCTCCTAACCTTTATCGCGCCAATTGCCGACATGCTGTATCGTTCAATCGATAATAAAATTGTCTCAGAGACACTACCAAGAACCGTTGTCATGTTATCTGACTGGCAAGAAGAGTCAGGTATTGCTCCTAGTACAGAAGTTTTTAATGCATTGTACTTTGATTTATTTTTTGCAGCTGAATACAAAATACATACCCGTTTAGGCTCGCGTCTAAATTATCAGCAAACAGGTGTTTCATCATTATTTCGAAAAACAGGGCGTAGCATAAGCCGCTTTAGCACTGATGAGATTACTGACCAGTTTAATGCCCTTAATTCACAATGGGAAAGCCCTGCGTTCTGGCTCACCTTGAGTCAAAACACGAGCTTTGCTACCGCTCTGCCAACAACTGCATCTGTCTGGAAAGATTGGCAAGCACTATTACTACACGATGAAAAAGACGTAACCAAAGAAGTGCCTGAAGATTTAGTGTACTACGCACTTTACTTAGACTTAACGAATCCAAAAGCGAAGACTTTAAACACCCAATACTCATGGTGGTCTGACACTGTGGCTACGGTCGAAAACTTCGCAACAATTGATATTATCAATGAATTTCAAGCAGCAGACAAAGACTGGACATCAATCGAAATTTGGGGCGCATTAAAACGCTTCTCTCCAGCATTAACCGATGGCTATTTCCTTAATGCATTAGACATGCACAAAACTGTCGATGGCATTGAAGCGCAACCAGAAAACTTACAGGTTTATAAGTTACTGTTCGTTAGAACTCTGGTTCTTTCTATGGCGATTATGGCCGCCTGTATTTTATTGTCCTACCCGATAGCGTATTTGCTATCTCACTTGCCTATGCGTAAAGCGAATCTGATCTTAATCCTGGTGTTATTGCCATTTTGGACTTCGCTATTAGTTCGTACCTCGGCTTGGAAAGTATTGCTTCAACAACAAGGCGTTATCAACGACTTGTTAGTCTGGGTAGGGTTAGTTGATGATGCCAATAGGTTGATTATGATGAATAACCAAGTGGGTACCATCATCGCCATGACTCATATTTTATTACCCTTTATGATTTTACCCATGTATTCAGTCATGAGAACAATTCCGATCAGCTATGTTCGAGCGGCGAAATCTCTAGGCGCAACCAACTGGACGGCTTTTTGGAAAGTCTACTTTCCTCAGTCAGTACCCGGTATCGGCGCTGGCTCGATACTTGTTTTTATTATGTCGATTGGTTACTACATTACGCCGGCCATTGTAGGCGGTACAACAGGTATCTTTATTTCAAATCGTATTGCGTATCATATTTCAAGTTCTCTGAACTGGGGTTTAGCTTCGGCGTTAGGCGCTATTTTATTAATCGTCGTGTTGGTGCTGTATTGGCTTTACGATAAATACGTCGGCATCGACAACTTGAAACTAGGGTAACTATTATGATGAAACTTCCATCTTATGCTTCACCAGGTGAGCGACTCTGGTTTTACAGCTTTCGAGTAATTTGCGGTGTCATATTTTTCTTTTTGATTGCGCCAATTATTGTCATTATTCCGCTGTCTTTTAACGCTCAAGACTTCTTTACCTTTACCAAAGAAATGTTAGCGTTAGACCCAGCGGGCTATTCGTTAAAGCACTATCAAGACTTTTTTACCAATAAAGATTGGACCAGTGCAATATGGAACTCAATTCGGATTGCGCCAATGGCTACATTAATATCGGTTAGTTTTGGCACATTGGCTGCCATTGGTTTGAGTCAACCACATGTTCCTTTTAAACGTTTAATCATGGCGATTTTAATTTCTCCGATGATTGTTCCTTTGGTTATTTCTGCCGCAGGTATGTACTTTTTCTTTAGTCGAATTGGGCTCCAAGGTACCTACTGGGGGGTTGTATTGGCGCATGCCGTTTTAGGTATTCCGTTTGTCATCATTACAGTCACCGCAACGTTGGTTGGCTTTGACCACTCTCTCACCCGTGCTGCAGCGAACTTGGGCGCAAATCCAGTGGTTACTTTTTGGAAGGTACAGATGCCGCTGATACTGCCCGGCGTTGTTTCAGGTGGCTTGTTTGCGTTTATCACCTCGTTCGATGAAGTCGTTGTTGTATTATTTGTTGGCTCTTCTGCGCAGAAAACATTGCCATGGCAAATGTTTATTGGCTTACGTGAGCAAATTAGTCCAACGATTCTTGCGGTCGCAACCATATTAGTTGCGCTTTCTATCTTGTTATTGACGGTAGTTGAATTGTTACGTCGTCGTACAGAGCGTTTGCGTGGACTTAGTCCGGGTTGATTGGAACGGCTACGAGCTGCGGGCTTTTGGCTGCGGGATAAGAGAAAAAACAACAAAAACTCATGCTTGGCGTGAGTTTTTTGGTTTAGAAGTCTGCGTTTTAGTCTGTAGTCAGTTAAGATACCCTCGTTTTAGATAGCAGGCGGTTATAGCGGCTGTTTTCAATGTATAAAAAGCATTTGATAGAGGAATAAGCATGGGGTATTGGTATCTGGCGGTAGCGATTGGTGCGGAAGTTATTGCAACGCTGGCTTTAAAAGCATCTGATGGTTTCTCTCACGCGGTGCCAAGTACAATGTGTGCAATAGGCTATGCAATTGCATTTTACTTTCTGTCTTTAGTCCTTAAAACAGTGCCTGTTGGTGTTGCTTATGCCATTTGGGCGGGGATGGGCATTGTTTTAATTGCATCAATAAGTGCAGTATTGTACAAACAAATACCAGATTTAGCGGCCGTCATTGGTATGTTCCTAATTATAACGGGCGTTATTGTCATTAACGTCTTTTCGAAAACGGTTAGCCACTAAAAGGCAATATTCAAGCCCCCATGGAAGGGTTTACTGGGCGGCATCCTGAGCGATCGAAATTTCAAGCAATGTGCCGCTAAACCCTAACTAAAGGCTGAGGTTTTTATGGGACAACAGTGATCATAGCTATAAAGCTGACATAAGCGCTAAATTCGCTTAAAATCAAAAAATCTACAATCAAATTAGTTAATTTAGTTGGATACAGTATGGATAAGCAAGTTAGCTCGCGCAGTACAAAAGACAAAGCACTTCGTTTAAATTTAGATGAGAAAAAGTACGGTACTATCGTAGAAATTGGTGCAGGCCAAGAAGTTGCACGAAACTTTTTTGTTGCCGGCGCAGCTGCAGGGACCATTGCTAAAACCATGTCCGCCTATGACATGAAATTTTCAGATGCTATTTACGGTGTTCAAGAAAACGGCCGTTATGTGAGTAAGCAACGCGTACTTGCAATGATGGAGCAAGAATTCGAATTAGTCGTAGAGCGAGTCGGCAACGTACGTTCGAAAGGGTCTCGTTATTTTAGCTACGCCGCAACTGTCGCTGCTAAGAGCTTTAACCGAGATAATGAATGTCATGCTTGGTGTGGCGTAGCTATTCAAATGTACCCAGGGGCAATTCCCTCTAATATTGTTGTGCATGTGCGGATGTTCGATGATAACGCTGAAGATCAACAACAAGCCTTAGGCATCTTGGGCGTGAATTTGATCTACGCCGCCTACTATTACTTTGAAAACCCAAATAAAATTATTAATTCGCTAACCGATAACCTAAGATCGAATCGTATTGAAATTGATTCGATTGAATTTCAGGGCCCATACTTTGAAGATGTGGATAACTGCGCTCAAAATATCCAATTAATTCGCAGTTGGAAAACCCGAGCAGTCATGTTTCGTCCAGATGGCTCGGTGGCTGTTCCTGCAGATATGCTCTATAAAAAGAATGTACTCACCATACGCGGATCATTTAAGCCAGTCACAAACTTGAATGTCGATATGATCGAGCAAGGTCAAAAGGCATTCTCAGAGTTGCAGGGTGTCGACGCTAGTAATACGGTTCTGATAGCGGAAATATCTTTAAACGATCCTTTTGGTAAGGACCTGAACGTATCTGAAAAAGACTTAATTGAACGAGTGAGGCTGCTAAACCTGCTGGGTTATAATGTTATGATTTCAGACTACACCCGCTACTTCTCGTTGCGAGCTTACTTCCGGCAGTTCACGAACCTACAAATAGGTATTGTTGTTGGTATGATCAATCTTAAACAAATTTTCAATGAAGATTTTTACCAAGGTGTTGAAGGTGGAATCTTAGAAGGTTTCGGCAAGTTATTTCCTGATAATACTCGTCTATTTGTCTACCCTGAAAAAGCAGACGATGGTGAGCTTAATAGTATGGACAATGTACATATAGCGCAGCATCTAAGGTATTTATATCTGCATCTTGTTGAAAATGGCTTTATTAAGGGCATTGATTCAAGTGACCCTAGGCTATTTGACATATTCTCAAGAGATATTTTACAGCAACTTGGCCGAGGTAAGGGCAAGTGGCAAGAAGCGTTACCAGAAGGTGTGGCGGATGAGATCATTAAGCATAAGTTGTTCGGTTATCGGGGCTAATTAAAAGTTAGTCGATAAAATACCCGCTATTGCGGGTATTTTTTTATTCGAATTTTAATCTTCTAGCGTCTAAATCATGCCACTAGGTATTAGCAACCAGTGCTTGGACGCTGTCTTTCGCATCTCCAAATAACATGGCGCTATTGTCTTTAAAGAACAGTGGGTTTTGAACACCAGCATAGCCTGTTGCCATAGAGCGCTTAAGTACAATGACTTTGGAGGCCTTCCAAACCTCCAATACAGGCATGCCTGCAATAGGAGAGTTTGGCTTTTCAATGGCGTCTGGATTCACAATGTCGTTCGCACCAATGACCATAACAACATCGGTACTTGGAAAATCTGCATTGATTTCATCCATTTCTAAAACTAAATCATAGGGTACGTTTGCTTCGGCTAACAGCACGTTCATGTGGCCCGGTAAGCGACCTGCGACAGGGTGGATCGCAAAGCGAACTTCTTTGCCTTGTTTGCGAAGCTTGTCAGTCAGCTCAGCAACCGCCTGTTGCGCATGAGCCACAGCCATACCAAAACCTGGAGTAATGATAATGCGCTCAGCATCTTTAAGCCATTGGCCAGCTTCTTCTGGAGAAACACTAACGGCTTCGCCGTATTCAGTGTCGTCATCGGCCGCCGCACCACCATCGTTGCCAAAACCACCTAGAATTACACTGATAAACGAGCGGTTCATGGCTTTACACATGATGTAACTTAAAATTGCACCACTCGAGCCCACTAAGGCACCCGTGACAATGAGTAGGTCGTTACCGAGCATAAAGCCTGTTGCAGCAGCAGCCCAGCCTGAATAGCTGTTTAGCATAGACACAACGACAGGCATATCGGCACCGCCAATGGCTGCAACTAAGTGAATACCTAACAAGCCAGCGATAACAGTCATTGCAATCAACATGTAAAGTGAAGCTGTGCTGTGGGCGTCCATGACAAACAACACCAACATGACAATAGACGCGGCTAATGCAATTATATTGAGTCCATGGCGAAATGGTAAAGTCATCGGGCTGCCGGGAATAGAGCCCTGAAGCTTGCCATAAGCCACCCAGGAGCCTGTTAAGGTTACTGCACCAATGAATATACCCAAATAGAGCTCAGTGTTGTGGATTGCTGCTTCTGCACCTTCAAGGTGAATAGAAGGGTCTAAGTATCCGCCCCAGCCAATTAATACAGCTGCTAAACCAACAAAGCTATGCAACATGGCAACTAACTGCGGCATGGCCGTCATTTCTACTCGCACGGCTAACCAAAGACCGATAGCCCCGCCAATAACCATGGCTGTAATAAGTAAACCGTAGTTAGAGACTTCTGGTGCAGCGATCGTTGCTAAAATGGCTATTGCCATACCGGTCATGCCGTAGTAATTACCACGACGTGCGGTTTCTTGCGAGCTTAAGCCGCTTAACGATAAGATAAAAAAGACGCCAGCCAGTAAATAAGCCATTGAAATTACACCAGTCATTATTGACCCTCCTTACGGAACATATTGAGCATACGACGAGTTACATAAAAACCGCCAGCAATGTTGATACTTGTCACCAAAATACCGATCGTTGCTAAAATAGTGACAATGGTTGAGCCTTCCGAGGTGATTTGTAACAGACTACCGACAATGACAATACCTGAAATAGCGTTAGTGACACTCATTAATGGCGTATGCAAAGAGTGGCTGACGTTCCAAACGACTTGCCAACCGATAAATACAGATAATACAAAGACAGTAAAATGACCCATGAAATCAGCAGGGGCTACTTTGCCTAAGCCAAACATGAGTGCGGCCGCAATAACCCAATAAAGAGCAACAGGTTTGGCTTTTTTGACAATGGGTGCAACAACTTCAGCAGGCTTTTCAACTGTTTTTGGCGCCGCAGATAATTTTGGCGGTGGTGGTGGCCAGAGGATTTCCTTGTCGTGTACAACAGTGCAACCACGAGTAATTTCATCTTCTAAATCAAATACAATTTCGCCGTTTTTCTCAGGGCTTAAATGCTCTATTAAACTGAATACGTTATTGCTAAGTAGAATACTCGATTGATTTGCCGCGCGAGAAGCCATGTTGGTATAGCCAACAATTTTCACACCGTGAGCCGTAACAACTTCATCCTTAACGGTACAAGCACAGTTACCACCATTGGGTGCAGCAAGGTCAACCACGACGGAGCCGGGCTTCATGGCTTTTACCATCTCTTCTGTTATCAACTTAGGAGCAGGGCGGCCAGGTATAAGCGCCGTGGTGATAATAATGTCGACGTCTTTAGCTTGCTCCATGAACAAGGCCATTTCTGCTTCAATAAATTCTTTGGACATCTCTTTGGCATAGCCACCGGTTCCAGAACCATCTTCTTCAATTTCAACGGTTAAAAATGCGCCGCCCATTGATTCAACTTGTTCTTTTACTTCTGGTCGCGTATCGAAAGCGCGAACTATCGCCCCCATGCTCTTTGCTGCACCTATTGCCGCTAATCCAGCAACGCCCGCACCAATTACCAATACTTTGGCAGGAGGGATTTTGCCTGCTGCTGTGACCTGACCGGTAAAGAATCGGCCAAAGTTCGTCGCTGCTTCAACAACTGCCCGATACCCAGCAATGTTGGCCATGGAGCTTAGAATATCCATTTTTTGTGCGCGTGAAATTCGTGGGATAGATTCAAGTGCTATGGCTGAGACGCCATTTTTCTGGAATGCTTCTAAGTACTCATTATTTTGAGCAGGTGCTAAGAATGAAATCCAAGTTTGCCCAGGGTTAAGTGAATCTATCTCACTTGTTTGGGAAGGCGCATTTATTTTTAAGATTACATTAGCAGTGTTTAGAAGCGTTTTGGGATCTGTTTCAATGCTTGCTCCGGCGCTTATATAGTCTTCATCTGAGAATAACGACGCATTGCCAGCATTCGTTTCAATAACAACTTTAAAGCCGAGATCGACCAACTTTTTAGTTGTGACCGGGCTGACGGGTACTCGGGCTTCGCCCGGTGCACTGTCTCGTGGTACAGCAATTATTAACGGCATGGGGTAATTTCTCCTAACCATAGTAATGTAGACCTTAAATCAAGATCATAGTAAACCCTGTTAGAATGCATTCCATACTGAGATAGATCAATAAAAGAAAACCACAGTTAAGCGCTAATTTTGCAATAGTGTCTTGAGAAAAACTACGACTTTAGTCTGAGTGATAATTAGTCAAAGGTCGTAAAATAGTAGTAACTCGAAAATAAACGCTATCCAAACCATGCTTCATTGGTTAAATTCAGTGAGCGTTTAAAAAAATAATTAAACACGCAAGAGGGTGAGCAAAATCGCTCC
Organism: Reinekea sp.; assembly: GCF_046710285.1. GTDB lineage: Bacteria > Pseudomonadota > Gammaproteobacteria > Pseudomonadales > Natronospirillaceae > Reinekea. Next base: position 86,609 of record NZ_JBKEGY010000006.1, on the reverse strand, counting down.
AAAGAATGGTTCACTGCGAATGCAGTTCAAAAACAATTATAAAGAAAGCTAATATGTCGAATCTGACATATTAGTGACCAACCAGGAGAAAATAATGAAAAGACGTGACGTCATAAAGAAGGGTTTGATTGGTGCTGGTTCTGTAGCAGCTGCTGCAACTATTTCTGCACCTGCGATCGCTTCTGAGCGTATTGAAATTAGCATGGTATCTACTTGGGGACGTGATTTTCCTGGGTTGGGAACGGGCGCACAGCGCTTCGCACAGCGTTTATCTGATATGACTGATGGCCGTATGACGGTTAAATACTTTGCCGCTGGCGAACGTGTCGGTGCATTCGATGTATTTGATGAAGTAGCCTCAGGCAACGCTCAAATGTACCACGGTGCTGACTACTACTTTACTGGCAAGCACCCAGGCTTCGGTTATTTTACGGCGGTTCCGTTTGGTTTAACGGCTAGTGAATTTACCGCTTGGATGCGTTTTTCAGGTGGTCAAGAATTATATGACAAGCTTTCAGCCGACTTCGGACTAAAGGGTATTCCTTGTGGGAACACAGGCGTGCAAATGGGCGGTTGGTTCCGTAAAGAAATGCGTTCTGCTGCAGACTTTAAAGGCTTGAAAATGCGTATGCCAGGCCTTGGCGGAGATGTATTAGCTAAAATGGGTGCTTCACCGGTATCTTTACCAGGTGGACAGATATATGAAAACTTAATCTCTGGCGCAATTGATGCAACAGAGTGGGTAGGCCCTTGGAACGATGAAATCATGAAGTTCTATGAAGCGGCTAAGTTTTATTACTACCCAGGTTACCATGAGCCAGGTGCTTCTTTAAGCGTACAAATGAATAAGAAGTGGTGGGATGGTTTATCAAGCTCTGATCAGTTAATCATTGAAGCAGCAGCAGCAATGGAAAACGATGTAATGTTTGCTGAGTTTAACGCAAAGAACGGTGCCGCACTTGAGCGCCTAATTTCTCAGCAAGGTGTTAAGCTTCGTAACTTCTCTGATGATATTTATGATGCATTCGGTGAAGCTTCAGATGAAGTATTTGATGATGTTCAAGATCACTCTCCATTAGCGAAAGAGATTCACCAGAGCATGATCAAAGCACGTAAAGAGATTGGTGGTTGGAATAACATTTCTGACTCCGCTTATGTGCAGCAACGTAACCGCGTACTTGGTCTGTAGTTGTAATATTTGGCTACTTAAAAACTAAGAAAACACTTACCCAGACAAGTGGGTAGGTGTTTGATTTTCTTCCCTTCTATTTTAATGTGGTGATCCAGTGGATATTGTCGCTGTTCATGAGCAACCCTCGACCCCTAGTTACAAATCGATAAACCTTTATGCTCGAACTTTTGCTCTGGGTATGGTGTTTTTTACGTTTGTCTTTCTGTTTAATAATTTTCTTATTGTCGGTCATGATTGGCCTGGTATCGTCGCCTTATGGTCCGATGCGAATGAAGCGACACCCTTGAGTTGGTTGCAGCTTCTATTTTACCTGTTGGTTTTCCCTTGCGCCTACTTCTGGAGCAAGAAAAACGAATCCACTTTGTTAATAGCAGACAGTGATAAGCTTTCTCGTTGGACTTCTTATGTCGTAAGGGCAGTGTTTTGGTCTGTTCTCCTCATAGGAATTGTCGATAGTGTAATATCATTCCTTAGAATTGAAGGTTTTCTCGGACTGTTCGTAAGCGAAGGCTTAGAACGAAACCTTGGAATAGCTACATTTAGAGGGATGTACGTTCATTATCCGATAATTGCGCTCAGTTTTATTATTGCCTTTTTTGTTAAGAAGTATTCAGTGGCTTGGCTGGCACTTATGGTTGTGTTGTCAGAGCTACTTATTGTTATTACCCGATTTGTGTTCTCTTATGAACAGACGTTTATGGGTGATTTAGTGCGTTTTTGGTATGCCGGATTATTTCTGTTGGCGGCAGCCTACACACTAAAATCAGAAGGTCATGTGCGTGTTGATGTCCTATATGCGGGCAAGTCTATTCGTTTTAAAGCCTGGGTCAATATTATGGGTATCCTATTGCTAGGTTTACCATTGTGCTGGACAATTTTAGGCGTAGGCATGTGGGAAAGCACCAGTGTACTTAATAGCCCAATTGCAACTTTCGAAATATCACAAGCCAGTTATGGTTTGTACATTAAATATTTGTTAGCCGCGTACCTCGTAGTCTTTGCATTGACCATGATCATGCAGTTTTCGAGTTATTTTCTTAAACATATTGCAATTCTAGTTGGCGAAGTAAACGTTAGCGAAGAAGAGCATGAAGACGTTGGCGCATAGGTAAGGAATATCATGGAACTGTTTTTTCTAGCTTTACTAGTTTGTTTGATGATCGGAGCATTAGTTTCCGGTTTCCCTGTAGCCTTTGCATTGCCAGGCTCAGCCATTATTGCTATTTCATTAGCCGCCTTATGTGGTTGGATGTTCGCTGGTGATACCGGCGCATATTTTGCCGATGGTGGACCTGTTCAATGGTTAACAGCAGGGGTAACCAACTTCCGTAGTATCTATTGGGAAGTTGAACGCGATACGCTAATTGCAATCCCATTGTTTATCTTTATGGGCATCATGTTACAGCGTTCACGCATTGCCGAAGATTTATTAGTCGCAATGGCACAATTGTTTGGTCCAGTGCCCGGTGGCCTAGGTATTTCAGTGGTATTAGTTGGCGCCTTGTTAGCCGCCACCACAGGCATTGTAGGTGCAACCGTGGTAGCTATGGGGATGATTTCTCTACCCGCAATGCTGCGAAATAACTACAGTAAATCTCTAGCGACCGGGACCATTTGTGCCTCGGGTACGCTGGGGCAAATTATTCCTCCTTCTATCGTATTGATTATCCTAGCGGATCAGCTTTCTTCCGCTGCCGATCAAGCATCGACAATGCGTGCTGCAGCTTATCGGGCAGCGACGGGTGAATTTTCAATGCCATCTCATTTAGATGTTGTTTCGGCAAGTGCCGGCGATATGTTTATGGGTGCAATTATTCCTGGTCTGTTGTTAGTGGCTTTGTATATTTTGTATATTCTTGCCAACGCGATTTTCCGACCTAAATCAGCACCGCCAGTGCCCTACGATGGTGAATATGATCGCAGTTTCTTAGCAAATGTCTTAAAAGCACTTATTCCGCCTTTGGCACTTATTATTGCGGTATTGGGTTCAATTCTTTCGGGAGTTGCCACCGTAAACCAAGCGGGTGCAATTGGTGCAGTAGGCGCAATTTTAATGGGCGGCTATCGCATTCATAAAGGCGAGAAGCATGTTTATACTCCTTCAATGATTGCTCTTGGGGCGGTTATTGGCTTAGGCATTGTGCTTTCAATTTGGGATATCAACATTAAAAACATCGAAACCACCGGTCAAACGGTTGGTATCATCTTAGCGTTTATTCTTGTAAGCATTCTTGTTGTGGGTATTGCTTGGAGCATTATTCGAGTACACCGTGCTGAAGACACTATGCACGCGGTTATGATTGAAACAGTAAAAACAACCAGTATGGTTTTTGTAATCCTACTCGGTGCTGCCATGTTGACCGCAGCATTCAGAGCTTTTGGTGGTGAGGAGTTAGTACGTCATGCACTCACGAGTTTACCTGGTGGTTTCTGGACTCAGTTTTTTGTTGTCATGCTGGTTATTTTTATTCTTGGTTTCTTCTTAGACTTTATTGAAATTGCAGTGGTAGTTGTGCCATTGGTTGCGCCAATTTTATTGGCGGCACCAGATGCAAACATAACCGCAGTTTGGTTAGGTGTCATGATAGGCCTAAATATGCAGACTTCATTCCTAACGCCTCCTTTCGGATTTGCCCTATTCTATTTACGTGGTGTAGCTTCGAAAGCCGTTAAAACTGTTGATATTTATAAAGGCGTGATTCCTTTTATCGGTTTGCAATTATTGGCACTGACGATAGTTGGTTTCATGCCATTTTTGGTGAATTATTTGCCAAATAAAACATTTTTGACATCTGAAAATTCACCGCCACCGATCAACCCAAAGCTACAGCAATGTTTAGAAGAAGAAGTCTTCCGAACCTATGGGCGTGATGAAGATAAAATATTGTCTGCGATTGAGGCAATGCAACGTATTGATGTTTCAATGTTACCAGATCAATATCAACAATCTTTAACTGACTCATTGCGGCAAGCCACGCAAACCTTCGAGAAAGTTCGTGTTGTACAAAGTGCTGAATTAGCGATTACAGAAGCCGCTGACTTATATCGGCCCTTACACAGTAATGTACGCAATATAGAGCGATTAAAGGCTCGGCATGTGGTGGAAATAGAAGAGTTGACTAGCTTTATTGATGATGCTCGTTATAACGATTCCACGACCGAAGAAGATATTCGGGATGCCGAAAAAGAAATCGTTCTGTTAGAAGCAGAAATTGCTCGACTCGATGGAACAATTCCAGCTACTTGGGATGAAACTAAAGCAACATATCAAGCATTAGAGCAAACCCTTAAGACCAGCCGTTTCGGTTATCGTAATCACGTAGATAACACTTATACGCCCATTCAAGAGCTGATCAGTGTGATTCGTGCAAAAGATAAGCTTGCTGCTCTACGACCAGGTATTGAATCGATTGAAGGTCGCATTAAGAATGATGGTGCAAATGAAGCCATGGAATGGGTTAAGTCGTTTGAAGATAAGGTGGCAAACGTTCCAGGTTCTTATGACGTTGCACGGTTAGTAACGAAGGCTCGCCGTTCGTTACGAGGCGATTCACCAAATACGGTTGAAGCTGTTCTGTATATGAATCAAGCTGTTGCGCAACTAATACAAGAGTTGGCCTGGTTAGAGCAAGCCACCGAAGCAGTATTGCCGGAGTTGTTGGTTTTAGATGCAGCGTTAGCTGACAATATAGGCGTGCGTCAGCAGCCTAAGCTAGGCGAGTCTCTAGCCTTATCAATTGCGTCATGTTTGTCACACCATAGAGATGTTTCGCTTAGTTTCTAATGTGTAATTGAGTAAATTATAAAAGCCGAGACGGGGTGATACCTGTTTCGGCTTTTTTATGTCTGATGGTTTATGTTATTGACTATTGCGCTACCAATGCTTGCAAAAATCGGCAAATTACAATTATAAAGCTTGTTTACAGCTTTTTGTTTCATAGAAACATGCACTAAATTCATTAATTAATGGTTTGAAAACAGCTACACTGTCGTTAATAGACAGTTGTATAGTTAATGGAGGCTAGTGTGTCTGATTTTCCTAAAATACCCGATAGTTGGGATCGGTTTGGTAATGGCTTTACGCGCTGGCTAGGTAAAACCGTGTTAAAAATTTGGGGTTGGAAGGTCGAAGGTGACATACCCGATATCCCTAAAGCCATGTTTACGGTTGCGCCTCATACCAGTAACTGGGATTTTCCACTTGGCGTTATGCTTATGTTTGCCATGGATTTTAAAGTTTATTGGATGGGCAAGCACACGCTCTTTAAATGGCCCTTTAAAGGTATCATGACTAAATGGGGTGGCATCCCAGTATACCGACATGCCCCGAGAGGTTTGGCAGAGCAGATTGCAGACCAATTTAGATCACATGAAACCATGTTAATCACTATCGCTCCAGAAGGTACTCGTAAGAAAATTGGCCACTTTAAAACTGGCTTTCTACGTATTGCGCAAGCAGCCGAGGTACCTGTTTTTCGGGTGACGTTTGAATACAAAACCAAAACAATTATTTTTTGTGGATTATATTATCCAACGGGCAATTTAGAGCAAGATGCCAAAGATTGTTACGAGTTTTTCGGCCAGTTCACTGGCAAAGTACCTGAAAACTATTAAGATGGTGTTCTTTTAGAAGACTTATCAAGTTTAAGATCTAAACTAACCCAGTAATAAGGAATATTACCTGTGAACGTTAAAAAAACCGCCATCAGCTTAGCCATTTTTGTTTCATCTGGCCTTACAACCATCTATGCAGATGAAACAGAAACAGAATGTGAGCTAGTGCAAACAGAAACCGTGTCGTTGTATTACATGGCGCTTAAAACCAATGACGATAAAATCGGCGATTATTATCAGGAAAAGATAGACCTGATCAATAATATGGCCAAAAAAGCGGGTTGGAAAAACTACCAAATGACATCTCAAGACGTCTCGGTTAGTAATTCTGGCTATGGTTACAGTGCCGAAATATTAGACGTTAACGTCTCTATTAATATTCAATTCGATGCAGATTACGAAGCACTTTCGTTAATAGCATCAGAAGCGGGTGCTTACTCTATGTCTGCCTCTCGTTATGGTGAAGCATCTTGTGTAGGCGATTCATACTGATCGCATAGTTTCCGACGTTGGCATAGGCCCAATACAATTGGCACCTATGCCATATTAAGAAGTTATAAGAGGTGAGGGTTTAACTTTTTATATTCTCTAAGTGCTTTTCGAGACATTTCTACATTGGTGTACAAACGCATACGTTCGTTCTTATCTCCAGCACCATTTGGGTTTTCTTTTACAAAGGCTCGCTTTGCGATTTCAGCCTCTTCAATTGCATTTTCAAGTTCTATTAATTGTGGATCCATTTTGCATCCCTCTAGGTGTTAAAAACCATAATAGCTTAAACGGGCTTCCCGCCGACGTTTATTACGGCACTACTAATAAGTTTAGACGATGAAAAGCCTTAATTCAGCTCTTATAACCGTTGTTTGATTCATCATGAAACTTTAATTTAGTATTGTGTCAAATAAGTACTAACTCTTCTACTCTATAAGCCAATATTGATTCAAAAACCCTTATATCGCTGGTCTTCCTTTCATATTGACTATTTAGTCGAGTATTTATGGGGGCCAATGACCCAATGTGACCATTTAAGAGCTGTCAGCACGGCCTGACAGCTAAAAGTTAAAACCATTCGTAAGCTCTGTTGATTTTCACTGAAAACCAACCGATTCTATCACCTAAACAAGGAGCCTATTATGTCAAAAACATTGTTACAGCGCTTACCAAAGCAGTTAGATCAGTTGAAAGTTGAAGGTTTATACAAATATGAGCGCGAATTATTAGGCCCTCAAGGTGCCGAGATATCAACTATTCAAGGTGAAGTCCTAAATTTGTGCGCAAATAACTACTTAGGCTTAGCGAATTCACCGGAACTAATTGAAGCGGCTAAAAACGGCATGGAGCAATTTGGCTTTGGAGCAGCATCGGTTCGATTTATTTGTGGTACACAGCAAATACACAAACAGCTAGAACAAGCGCTGAGCGAGTTTTTGGGCATGGAAGATACCATCTTGTATTCAAGTTGCTTCGACGCCAACGGTGGTTTGTTTGAAACCTTATTAGATGACCAAGACGCAGTCATCTCTGATGCGTTAAACCACGCATCTATTATTGATGGCGTAAGGCTCTGCAAGGCAAAACGTTATCGCTATGCAAATAATGACATGGCTGAGCTTGAATCTATTTTACAGCAAAGCCAAGATGCCAAAACTCGGCTAATTGTGACCGACGGTGTTTTTTCCATGGACGGCGTAATAGCCGATTTAAAAACAATTTGTGACCTAGCTGATAAGTACGATGCTCTAGTTATGGTCGACGACAGTCACGCAGTCGGTTTTTTAGGTGAAAACGGCCGAGGCAGTCACGAATATTGCGATGTTTTGTCACGGGTTGATATTATCACCGGCACATTGGGTAAGGCATTAGGCGGCGCAAGTGGTGGTTATACTGCAGCACGCCAACCCATAGTCGATTGGTTAAGGCAGCGCTCAAGACCTTATTTGTTTTCCAACTCTCTAGCACCAGCTATTGCCTTTGCAACCTTAAAAGCACTCAAACTGGTGGAGCAGGGTAGTGAATTGCGCAGCCAACTTTGGCAGCATGCCGACTACTTTAGAACTCGAATGGAAGCAGTGGGCTTTACCTTAGCCGGTAAAGACCATGCAATTATTCCGGTGATGATTGGCGATGCAGTGGTTGCCGGTAAATTTGCTGAGGATATGCTCAGCCGTGGTATTTATGTTGTTAGCTTTAGTTTTCCTGTGGTGCCGAATGGCCAAGCTCGTATTCGTACTCAAATGAACGCAGCTTTAACTCGCGAGCAACTTGATAAAGCCATTGATGCCTTTATAGAGGTAGGTAAATTACACGGAGTTATTCAATGAAAGCATTAGCAAAACTAAAAGCTGAGCCAGGAATTTGGATGACCGACGTACCCGAACCGGAAGTCGGCCATAATGATTTATTGATTAAAATTCATAAAACGGCTATTTGTGGAACCGATGTTCATATTTATAACTGGGACCATTGGTCACAAGAAAACGTTCCATTGGGTTTGGTGACCGGCCATGAATATGTTGGCGAAGTTGTCGGAATAGGGCAGGAAGTAAGTGGCTTTACTATTGGTGACCGTGTCAGTGGTGAAGGCCATATTACGTGCGGCTACTGTCGTAATTGTCGCGCTGGTCGTCGACATTTATGCCGTAATACTCAAGGCGTGGGCGTTAATCGAGCCGGTGCATTTGCAGAGTATTTGGTCATTCCTGCCTTTAATGCTTTTAAGTTACCGGCTGATGTCACCGATGACATGGCGGCTATCTTTGATCCTTTTGGTAACGCCGTGCACACCGCCTTAAGTTTTAACTTAGTCGCTGAAGATGTGTTAATAACAGGCGCAGGACCTATAGGTATAATGGCCGCAGCGGTCGCAAAGCATGTGGGTGCTCGTAATATTGTTGTCACCGATATTAACGATTATCGACTATCGTTAGCCCAACAAATGGGCGCGACCAAAACCGTTAACGTTGCTCAAGAAACCTTAACCGATGTTATGCAGCAGCTAGGCATGACAGAAGGGTTTGATGTTGGCTTAGAGATGTCGGGCGTACCCAGTGCATTTCGATCAATGCTTGAGTCTATGAACAATGGCGGCAAAATTGCCATGCTGGGCATACCCCCAGAACAAATGGGTATCGATTGGACTCAAATTATTTTTAAGGGGTTAGAAATCAAGGGGATTTATGGTCGTGAAATGTTTGAAACCTGGTACAAAATGGCCGGGCTAATTCAATCGGGTTTAGATTTAAAGCCGATTATCACGCATCATTTACCCATTGATGAGTTCCAAAAGGGTTTCGACATAATGCGCAGTGGGCAATCGGGCAAGGTTATTCTAGATTGGAGCTAATTCTTTCATCTATTAAAATGTAAACTTACTATTCGGAGCCCAATATGAGTTACAGCGATGTTTTATCGTTTTGGTTTGAAGAAGTTGATGAATCACTGTGGTGGAAAAAAGATGAAGGCTTTGACCAGAAAATCAGAGAGCGGTTTTTAACACTGCATGAACAAGCTAATCGCTGTGAACTCTTCACGTGGCGTACTTCTGCTCAAGGTCGCCTAGCTGAAATTATACTACTCGATCAATTCTCAAGGAATATGTTTAGAGGCTCTTCAAAAGCCTTTGCCTCTGATGTACTCGCACTCACCTTAGCGCAAGAGATGATCAGTCTAGGGCAAGACAAGGAGCTCTCAGAAGCGCAACGGCGGTTCGTTTATATGCCGCACATGCACAGTGAATCGCTTATTATTCATGAAGAAGCCGTGAAACTATTTGAACAACTTGGCAATGAAAAGGTACTCGGCTTCGAAATTCGACATAAAGATATTATCGAACAGTACGGTCGGTACCCGCATCGCAATGACATATTAGGACGAGAGTCGACAGCAGAAGAAATAGAATTTCTTAAGCAACCGGGCTCCTCATTCTAGTTAACTAATGAAAGGGAATAAACATGAAAGCTAGAGGAACATTCGAAGTAAAGCTCAACCCAATTGATTCATACGCCCAAGGCAAACATGGCGTTAACCTTGGTCGCATGTCGATCGATAAAACCTTCAAGGGTGATTTACAAGCTCAAAGCCAAGGCGAAATGCTCAGTGCTATGACAGCCACCCAAGGTTCTGCCGGCTATGTTGCCATTGAACAAGTAGAAGGTGCATTAGCTGGAAAAACGGGCAGCTTTGTTTTGCAACACTTCGGGGCTATGGATAAAGGCAGTGATCGTTTAGTGATTGAAGTCGTTGCTGATTCCGGAACGGGTGAACTGATCGGCTTAACAGGCAGTATGAAAATTAATATTGAAGCAGGCCAGCACTATTATGATTTCGAGTATCAGCTGTAGCTGTATAGTCATTTTTGATACTCATCAATTAGCTCGCTGGGCCAATAGCGCACAGGGGTTAAATTGTCTGCGGCAATCAAGTCTTGCTTTATTTGCTTATATTCATAGCAATTAAGTTCGAAATGATTGCCCCAAGGATCAACAAAGTTGTAAACCCAGCACAAATCAAAGTCAACAATGTCATTTGCTTTAAGTTGCTGGCCAGCAGGCGATTCAATACCATTTGGTAGTGACCGCGAGAAAGAAATGAATGTGTCTGAGTCGACGCTAAAGGCAACACCCGTAAGTTGCGGTGCCAAAGGGTGTCCTTCACTGGCTTCAAATAGCGCGAGCATTGTGTTTCCGCCATCTGCTGATATTTGAAGAGGACCACCGCTAAAGCCTTTTGCCCAAAAATCATATTTCTTGACGACCTCGAAGCCCAGATAGTCTGAATACCATTGCGCCGCGATGTCTCGATTCGGTACACGTATATGAACATGATCGAGACGCCCCATGCGGAAACTATTCTGTTTCATTGCAGACTCCTATGCGTTTGTTTTATTACTAACCGTACTCCACATTCTTGTTTAAGACTAGACCAGTTGTAGCCACCATAGGAACCATAGGGGTTATACCTAATCAAAAAAGGCGCTTATCTTAACGATAGCGCCTTAATTGAAAGTTCTTGATTATTACTTCAGTCGAGAGAACACCAACGTAGCGTTGGTACCGCCAAACCCAAAGCTGTTCGACATTACATTATTAAGCGTAACGCCATCTTGGCGCTCGGTAACAATATTGACGTTTTCACCGGCTTCTGGGTCGATGTTTTCAACGTTTTTGCTGGCTGCTATGAAGTTATCGTTCATCATTATCAAGCTGTAAATGGCCTCTTGAACACCCGTTGCACCTAGGCTGTGACCGGTCAGCGATTTAGTTGAAGCAATAGGTGGCATCTTGTCTCCAAATACTTCGCGAACGGCTTTTAACTCAGTAACGTCACCAGCTGGTGTACTTGTGCCGTGGGCGTTAATGTAGTCGATTTCGCCGTCTACATTCTCCATGGCCATCTTCATGCAACGCACAGCGCCTTCGCCGCTTGGTGCAACCATGTTGTAACCATCACTGGTTGCGCCATAACCGACTAATTCACCGTATATTTTTGCGCCACGAGCTTTGGCGTGTTCGTACTCTTCTAGTACCAACATACCGCCACCGCCGGCAATAACAAAACCGTCTCGATCTGTATCGTAGGCACGGCTCGCGCTTTCAGGTGCGTCGTTATATTTGGTTGACAGGGCGCCCATGGCATCGAATAAGCAGCTCATGGTCCAATGTTCGGCTTCGCCGCCGCCAGCAAACACAATGTCTTGTTTGCCTAGTTGAATTAGCTCCATGCCATTACCAATACAATGCGCACTGGTTGCACACGCAGAGGTAATTGAATAGTTAACGCCTTTGATTTTAAACGGCGTCGCTAAACAAGCAGATACTGTTGAGCCCATGGTTTGGGTCACACGGTAAGGGCCGACTCGCTTTAAGCCTTTTTCTAATAAAATATTAGCCGATTCAGTTTGGCTGGCAGAGTCTGCCCCGCCAGAACCTGCTACCAAACCCACACGAGGGTTTGAATATTGGTCTTCACTTAGGCCAGCATCGGCAATGGCTTGTTGCATGGCAACATAGGCATAACCGGCAGCTTCACCCATGAAGCGGATAGATTTACGGTCAATATGTTCTTTTAGATCGATGCTTGGCGTGCCACTAATATGGCTACGCATACCGAGTTCAGCGTACTTCTCATTGAAAGAAATGCCCGACTTGCCGGCCTTGAGAGATTCTGTGACTGCGGCAACATCGTTACCAATGCAAGACACAATACCCATACCTGTTACTACAACGCGTTTCATATCATTGTCTCACTTAACATCTTCAGGTTTGAAAAGGCCTACTTTAAGGTCTTTTGCAAAATAAATTTCTTTACCATCACATTCTACAATGCCGTCAGCTATACCCATAATTAATCGGCGTTCGATGACGCGTTTTATTTCTAGCTTGTAAACAACTTTCTTGGCATCTGGCATTATCTGACCTTTAAAAGCTAGCTCACCAACGCCTAATGCACGACCCTTACCAGGGTTACCGCGCCAGCCTAAGTAAAAGCCAACTAATTGCCACATGGCGTCTAGGCCTAGGCACCCAGGCATGACCGGGTCACCAGGGAAGTGGCATTTAAAGAACCAGAGATCTGGGTTTACATCGAGTTCAGCGCGAATATAGCCTTTGCCAAATTCGCCACCTTCGTTCGTGATCATAGTAATACGATCCATCATCAACATGTTGTCGACAGGTAGTTGTGCATTGCCCGGGCCAAACATACGGCCATGGCCGCACTCAATGAGGTCGTTTTTATCTAATGAAGAAGGACGTTCAGACATGGTAAAACCCATATTAAGTAAATTCAGCCATTACCATACCAAAAAACCACCCTTGTATTCATGCTTAGTAGGAAAAAGATCATTGATTATTCAGGTATATAAGGCGCTTAATCGATGGATATTAGGGATTTACGAGGCAAAGTTCGCCCAAATGTCTTCTCAAACTTGGTTTACACACTTGCTAAAAGCGCGCACCGAAGGCCTGACTAACAGCAAACCGATTATGCTCGTAAGCATTCATATTACTATCTTGCCACTCTATCAATACATTGGTCGTGCTGTGAAACCAATCATTTAATTGCCAATTGAGTTGATTGTTGAGCCTAATAACTTGGTCTTGTCTGCGCAGTAACACGGTTGAGGAGCTACTGCCTGAAGGTACTTCAGTTACGGCCTTATAAATACGCCATTGATGCTCTAGTTGGCTAGCCACCACGAGAGTTGGTTGTGGCTCCCAGCTTAATTGATAACGATTGACCATGGCCCGCCATTCATCGGCTGTGTTTTCATCTCCAGCCAGTGTTATTTGCATATATTGGCTTTGGAAAATATGGTCAAGTCCACGTTCTGTGGCGCTTAACCTAACACCGACCGTGTCTTTAACCATATTGGTTGCTTCATCAGTGAATGAAATAGTTGGTTGGGTGCCAATGTTAGCGCCAACCCATAATGGGCCCCAAGTCAGAAGATCAACTTGATAGCTGGCTGAAAGGGTCAGCTGCGATAATCTGCGATCAGAGACCTCTAGCTGAGCCAAAATAGGCAGCGTAAAGCGTTTATTTACATGCTGATTGAATAGATGGCCGCCTATGCCAAAAGTGTGCAGATTAGGGTGATCTGTGTTGGCATATACTTTGGTGCTGTAATCAACTTGTAATTCCTGGCTCCCCATATTGGCAGTGGGTTTTATAAGTGCGTAATTAACAGACCATTGACCGTAAAGTGCCCTAAAAGGGGCCTTGTTTGAACTGCTTATTGCTGTACCCAGTACATTAGTTGCTAGGTCAATTTGCGATGTTGCATTGCCAACACTATGGCTGTCCCAGCCAGTTAAAAGGCTCAACTTTAGGCGATTGGTAATATCAAGGCTCCGGCGTTGTTTCTCTATTGCTGACAACATTGTATTTATCTTAGCTTTAAGGCTTGGCGCTGGGTTAAAAGCGAGAACTTTAAGCAACTCACTTTCGGCGCGTTCATATTGGACAGTTAAAAAATAGGCGCGACCGAGCTCATAGCGTATGAAAAATTGGTTAGACTCAAGAGGTAAAACCGCTTCAAAATACCTAATAGCTGCTTCGTAGTTCTGTTCGTGCATTAGCAACAAGCCGTAATGCATATCGAATGTTGGTACGCCTTCAAACACCTCAAGTAGTTCATTTGCTAAAATACGGGCTCGGTCCCAGTCTTGTTGCTGGACGAAGTCAACGAACATTAACAATGGTGCATCGCGATCTATGAAGATACCCTCGCTAGTGGAATTAATTTCACTATGCAGAGGGACTGCTAAAGCTCGAATGTCATCTTGTGCAAAGCTGGTACTGAAGGTAAAGATTCCTACGAAAAACCAACGAGCGTTCATTACTTTACCTCTAAAAATTGTCAGGACAGTTATTCTTAACGCTAAATGTATAGTTTCTGTGCTAAGAAAATAGTCACTTGGTGTTAAAAACTGAACTTGCAGAACCATCGGATCCTACCACTTTAAGAATAGTCTAATTTGCTGTGATTTGCCGAAAGGAGGATTTTACAAACTTGTTCATTTATTTTGATGCAGCTATGTTAGTCTTTTTTGCGAAGTACAGCGATAGCATCTATTTTAAGCTACAGTGACATAGCATTTAGTTTAAAAATCAAACTCGTTATAAAACCGTTAATAGAGGTCTTATTGAATACAAAATCTGCTTTACTGGGCGATAATGCAGCCCCTCCTGAAACTAAGAATCAAAAGATTTTGATCGTTGATGACTTTGCCAATGTGAGAAAATCTATTAAAAGCATGCTGAACGAACTGGGTTACGACTCGGTCTTTGAAGCAGGCGAGGGTAACTCGGCAACTAAGGCCGTGAAGGAAATGAGATTTTCTTTGATTTTATGTGACTTTAACTTAGGTAAAGGGCGTGATGGTGCGCGCTTACTTGAAGAGTGGCGTACCAAAAAACTAATTAGCCAAGAAACCGTATTTGTGATGATAACGGCCGACACCTCGCGCGAGGTGGTCATTAGTTCGTTAGAGTTTCAACCTGATGATTACCTCGCCAAACCTTTTGCTATGGATGTTTTAGCAGGCCGATTAGAGCGATGGTTTGACCGCAGACGAGTTCTATTGCCGATGTTTATTTGTGCAGAGAAGGAAGATTGGTCAACATTATCGCAGTTAGCGAGAAGTATAATGGAATTGCATCCACGTTATCGCGCATTCGCCCAGAAAATGTATGCCGAGGCACTGATAAAACAAAACAAGTACACAGAAGCCGAAAATTTTTTATATGGCTTGCTAGAAAAGCGTTATCAGGGCTGGGTACAGGTTGCCATTCATGAAATAGAAATTCTGCAAGACAAACTAAGTGTCGCTGAGGTCGGCTTGAAGCAGGTGTTACTTAAAGAGCCTAGTGCAATGGGTGCTTATGACCTTTTAGTTACGCTATATAAGAAGACAGAGCAATATTCTGAAGTACAAAATTTACTGGAGCAGGCAATATCAAGAGCGCCTCGTAGTATTCATCGACATCGAGAATTGGCAAAAGTTGCTCAAAGAAATCTAGATTTTACTCGGTCAAATAAGGCCTATAAAGACGCAATTTCTCTATCAGAAGGCACGATGCATGAATCGCTAGGAACCTACCAAAAGCTAGTTGATGGGTTGGAGGTAGAGGTGCAACTCGATGATCTCAGTGAGAACCGTCGACGAGATATTCAAAAAGACTTATCATTCGTCAGCAAAAAAATCACGGATCGTTTTCAAGGCAGTATTAATGCCAAGCTGTTTAATGACGCCTTGAAATTAAGAAAAGAAAATACGGCCAAAGTAAATCCTCATCATCCAAAATTGAATCAATTATTTAGTGAAATGTTTGCTAATATTGAAGAAGTGATCCCTGAGACTGCCTATTATGTCACGGAAACATTTTACTTTACTGGTCGACTAGATGACGGTGATGAAGTAGTTAAGCGCTTGCGCGAACGGTTTAAAGATAATCCAGAGTTTTTAATGAAGTTAGACACTTTGCAGAGCGAACCAATTTCACATGCAAAGCGAAAAGAAGCGCATGATTTAAACTCAAAAGGCATAGAACATTACAAACTTAAGGAATACTCTCGTTCTATTGAACTTTTCTTACAAGCGTTAGCTATTTCGCCCAGTCATCCTGGTATGATTCTGAACTTTGTACAATCCAAGTTACAAAATTTAAAGCACATGCCTAACTCAAAAGATGAGTTGAAAGTTTGTTCAGAACTATTACAACGGCTAGATTATTTGCCAGAGCAGCATTACCAGTTTGAACGATTTTCTAAACTTAAAAAAACAGTCACAAAGCTAAGTCAGGAGGCCTAATGGATTTAGAAACGCAAATGATACTGGCGGCAACAGTACATGATGTTAAAAACTCTCTGGGGTTAATCGATGGTCAACTAAATGAAGTGGCGCAGCGAATTGGAGAAGTAGACAGTCAGTCGGCGCAAGAAATTCGTCGTATCCAGCTCGAGTGTGGTCGAATTAATAATGGCTTAGTACATATGTTGGGCTTGTATAAAATGCAAAAAGGGCGTTTTGCACCAAGCTTTGATGACGTATTGGTTAGCGATGTCATTGCCGATACCACCGCGCGTTATCGTGAGCTGTTAAAATCAATGGATATTAGCCTTGAAATTAATGACAAGACCCCTGACAGTGTTTGGTTCATGGATGCCATCTTAATAGATGGGTTGTTAGCCAATGTAATGACCAATACTATTCGCTATACCCACTCGAGATTGCAATTTGATGTTGAAGAGATCGATGGCTGGCTAAATATCAAAATTACGGACGATGGCCAGGGTTACCCCGAATCGCTAGTGGCGTTTGTAAAAGAGCCTGAAGTGATCGATTTTCAAACTGGGAGCACGGGCTTAGGGTTATACTTTTGCCAGCAGATCGCGGGAATGCATACACATGGCGACCGAATTGGCTATATAGCATTAAGTAATAACGAAGAGGGCGGAGCGTCATTTGATTTATGGTTACCTTAAATATCCCTGTCCTAATAGTCAAAATAATGTGGTAAAGTAACCTAAATCGAGACTGTCACTACAGGAAAATCCCCGTGAATTCTGCACAAAAACAACTGAATAGTGTTTTCCGCTCGCAAAAGAAAGCAGGGCGTATTCGTCAGCAAAATGAAGCCAAAATCCTTAAAGCAGCCGAAGTGGAGTTTGCACTCAACGGTTATAAGGGGACATCATTAAACGCCGTCGCGGATCGAGCTGATTTACCAAAATCGAACATTTTGTACTACTTTAAGAGCAAACTAGGGTTGTATGGCGTCGTTTTAGCCGATATTTTAGAACTTTGGAATCATGTCTTTAGCGAAGCTTCGGTCTCAGATGACCCTAAAGAAGTATTGTCGGGCTATATTGATGAAAAAATGAAATATTCGCAGACCAACCCACTGGCTTCAAAAATTTTTGCCATAGAAATTATTCAAGGCGCGCCGTATTTAGAGCAATACCTAGCAGTAGATCTTCACGCATGGGTAGATGACCGAGCGGATGTTTTTCGAGGTTGGATCAGCGCAGGAAAAATAAACGATATAGACCCTTATCACCTTATTTTTATGCTTTGGGGTTCTACACAGCACTATGCTGATTTTGCGACACAAATAAAGTGGGTTTTGGGGCGTGAAGAGTTGCAAGATGAAGATTTTGCTAAAGCCACTAAGACCATCAAAACAATTATTTTAGGCGGTCTAGGTTTAGACCCAAACTAGTCTAAATTTGAATCGTGTTGGCTGAGCAGTTCATCAAAGGTCAGCCGATACGAATCAACAAAGTTGGACATAAAGTAGTCAACTTCAGGGCTGGCCATTTCTCTAATGTCTTGCTCAATACTTAGTGCAGCCTGTTTGAATTCACTATTGCCAGCTTGCAATTCTGCCTGACACTTCAAAAAAGCACTAATTCGATCAGCGAACTTTACTAACTGAGCTACCTCAGGGTGTATGTACTGATGCAAAATATGGCCTTTTAACGAAGCCTTTAATGCTTCTGGCAGTTGCATATACAACTCTACCTCTGCCTCATCTTCAATTTGTTGATAGGCTTGGCGAATAATCTCGGAATGATATTTTATTGGCGTCGGGAGATCGCCAGTGATCACTTCACTGCAATCGTGATAGAGCGCGGTCGTCGCTACTTGCTCGGGTGTATATGCTTCACTTGGCTTATGAAAAACTTCAAAGCGAATAATCGCGAGTGAATGGGCAATGGTGGCGACTTGCCAGCTGTGTTCCATCACGTTTTCTTCGATTACGTTACGTTTTAAGCCCCAACGCTTGATCCATCTTAGACGGTCTAGTAGGGCAAAGAATCGAAAGGTTGCCATGTATTATTTGTCTTCAAATATTCAAAACTATTCAAATAGTATATATAGGAATAGTGTGAATGTCCGCCACATTCTGGGTTCTTATCAGTGGCGGATTATATTTAGGAGACCTAATGACGAGCGATTCGGTCTAACTCTTCGATGACATAGCGTAAAGTTGGGCTAATTTCAGTCATGTGGACTTTTTCCCGCCGGCCACTGTCAACAGTAATAACCTTATGCTGTCGAGGGTAAATATAACGTTGAGAACGAGAAATAAAATGACCCTTGCTAGGGTGAAAGCGTACTTTTAAAATATCACGATCTTTTTCTGAATTTAGACTGTATCCTTTTATGTTTTCAAGGTCATCAATACCTAATGCAAGAATATTGTTGTACATAATCGTTCTCCGAATCACATTTAATTTTAATCAGTGACCCTCATTTTCATGGGGCTTTCAAAGAGACCCTGTTAGAATGCTTTTGGCATTTTTCATGAGTGTCTGTGAAAACCGAACCTTTAGTTCAACCCAAGAATGTTCTTTAATTGAATGAAGCTAAATATACCTGAACTAACCTAGGTAATATTGAGCTAGCTCAATATTGCAGCCTCTATTGCTTGATGGTTCGCGGAATCTACCAATTTTCTAGCTCAAAAAGGTGTCTAAATGTTTTCGTTATTCATGGTCGCTTTTATCGCTGCAACAATTTGGCCTATGGCATCAGAAGCCTACGTCAGTTACCTAATAACAGACACGCCTAGTTTATTTGTTGAAATTTGGGTTGTAGCGAGCATAGCCAATACACTGGGTTCAATCACTATGTATGAACTTGCCAAATTTTCGACAAAGTGGTTAGAAAAAAAGAAGTTACGAATTGGTCACCGTTGGGTAAAGCTGCAAGCATCTTTACAGCGCTACGGCGCGCCGATATTGGCCTTTGCTTGGCTACCCATAATCGGCGACATTTTGCCATTAGTCGCTGGTGCCCTTAATTTTCAGCGTATTAAAGTATATTGTTGGTTATTACTCGGTAAAGCAGTTCGCTATGGCGTAGTGATATGGGGTACTTTATCGGTATTGCAGGCAATACAAAGTAACAACTAGCCTATTCATGGCTTAATAATAGGATGAAATATGTTTTTACCAACCTTAGATCAACGAGATCGAGTACAAGGCATGACACAGTTTATGAACTCTGAAGGCTCCTCCACAGAGCTTATGCAACTCTTGTACATAGTGGGCGGGTTTCTAGTCTTGTTGTTAGTTCTTAAGGTCGTTGGCAGTAAACAAGATAAAGAAAGTGACAGTAGAGCCCTAAAAAAGAAGAAATGAGCATCATCTTAATACGTGCAGGAAATTCTGAGTAGTGTCAGAAGGTGTTGGCGATTTCGTAATCGCTGACACCACTGCTATAAAACTCGGCTTTGCTTTCAATACGTCTTCTACATTGCTCAGGTTTATTCCACCGATGGCAACAATGGGAGTAGTTCCTGTCATTTGGCAATATCGCTTTAAGCGCTGTAACCCTTGTATTTTACCACTCATGTCTTTGGTTTGGGTGGGATAAATTGCGCCTACGGCAATATATGATGGTCGTAATTGGTGAGCGATCAAAAATTCATAGTCTCCATGGGTGCTCACGCCTAACCGAATGCCGGCGGCCTGTATCGAAGCTAAGTTCGCCGATTGTAAGTCTTCTTGTCCGAGGTGAACGCCATAGGCACCATGCTCAATAGCGATCTGCCAGTAATCGTTAATAAACAATTGCAGTGAATATTGGCGGCTGATTTCAATGGCCCGCCGAATTTCTGTAGTAATCTCTTTCATAGATTCATTCTTGATACGTAACTGAATGGTTTTTACACCTAGCGCAGCCAGTTTTGCTACCCAAGTACTGGAATCAACAATGGGGTAAAGCCCTTGAGTTATTGTTAACGGCTGGAATGGGCTGTCTTGTATGGGTACTGAGATATTATGATTTACTTTTGGGAAATAGTGAATGTTGTCAGGCCAGTCGGTTTTGGGCAGCAAGTTAGAAGGGTGGACTGAATCTTCATGAGCTTTAAACTCTTGAGCTAAGTAAGCACTGGCTAACGCGATAGCACTCTCCACAGGATGGTCTTCACAAAGCGCACAACCGATAGCGGTAGATAAAAGGCAGCCGGTCCCTCGCATGTTTAGGCTATGTTTTCGTTGTGAAAAATAAGTAAAATTATCAGTGCCTAATGCTGTGCCCAAAATATCAATTGAATGCGCTAAAGGTAAAGTTTCCATAACACCTTTAACCAATAGCTTGCCTTGAAATACGGGCTGCATTTTAAAAAATTGACTTATAACTTCTTCAGCAGACAAACTATGGTCAACTTGAGATACCAAAGTTCCTAGTTCAGCTAAATTTGGTGTGAGTAAATCAACAAAGGGCAGTAGCGGTTCAATAACAGATAATAAATTTTCAGAAGCGAAGGCTAAATGATCGCCACTATTGAGCCTGACTGGGTCGAGAATCACATAAGGTTTTTTGTCACTGAATTTGTTAAGCCAGGTCGCAATCGAGATGGATACTTCTCTATTGGGCAGCACACCAATTTTTAAAACCTGCGGTGCAATAAGTAAACTATTAAGTTGTTTGGTTATTACATCTGCAGGAACAGCGTGATTAGCCGACATGTGGTTTGAATTCTGTGCCGTTAAGGTGGTGATCAACATGGATGCACTAACGCCTAGTGCCGAAGCGACTTGAACGTCACGGACTGCGCCAGCAAAACCATTTGCTTCAAACCCTGAAATAATCAGCAACTTTTTCTTAATCGTTAACACGAAATGGCATTCCTATCACCGGAGTGCTTGGGCTAGCAAATTCCTGTGTTTGTATAGAACCGGCGTGGTAGCCGGAGCGCCCAGATTTGACAGCATGGTAAAAGGCTTCTGCCATTAATACGGGTTCATGTGCTTTGGCTATGGCGGTATTCAGCAGAATGCCATCGAAACCCAGCTCCATAGCTTGAACGGCATGAGAGGGCTTACCTAAACCTGCGTCAACTATAAGGGTTGTCTCAGGCAGTCGCTGGCGTAAAATAGATAATTGGTAAGGGTTGTTTAACCCTTTACCACTGCCGATTGGTGAACCCCAAGGCATTATCACTTGGCAACCTAGATCGACTAGCTTTTTACATATCACTAAATCGTCAGTGCAGTAAGGCAAAACTTGAAAGCCTTCATCTATCAGTTTCTTCGCGCACAACAGCGTTTCTTCCATATCGGGTTGCAAAGTATAGTTGTCACCAATGACTTCTAATTTAATTAAATTAGTCTTGAATATTTCACGACTCATCCTTGCTAGCATCAGCGCTTCTTGCTCGCTTTCACAACCTGCAGTATTGGGTAATACATCGACTAAAGATTCATTAATGAGCGTCAAAAATTGTTGTGCAGCATCTGGGTTAGATTGTTGCCGACGTAATGAAACGGTCACCAGCTCCGTGCCCGATGCAATAATGGCCGACCTAAGAATCGCCGGAGAAGGAAAGCGTGAAGTACCCAATATCAACCTTGAATTATAGACTCGATCATAAATTCGCAACTTTTCCATTTTAGCCCCCTTGAATGGGAGAGACGACATCGAGTGCATCACCAACTTCCAGACGTGTAGTTGAATATTGATGGTTTGGTACAAAGACTTTATTGATGGCAATCGCATAAGGTGATTTAAAATTATGCTGGTTTAGTATGTCCAATAAATTATTCGACACTAGAGGGTGACATTCACCGTTAATGAATATGGTCATTAGGGGTTCCTAAAATTGAAGTTAATACTTGTTCTACAAGGGCTGGGCCGACTAACCAACCGTGTCGATAAAGACCATTTGCAACAATGATGTTGTTTTTAATGGACATTCTTGGTTCGTTATCAAAATAAGCGGCTCTGATTCCAATGTTTGCTTCGAGAATACGAGCCTCAGAAAATGCGGGGTTAACACTGTAAAGGGTATTGAGCAATTCAAGGGTGCTGCGTACGGTAATATTATGCTCACTGTTCGACTCGATCTCAGTGGCGCCAATTACAAATTCACCATTGGGTTTTGGTACAATGTAGATTGGATGGCGCGGATGCAATACTCGAATAGGTCGAGATAGCTTTACTTCAGGACATTCAATACGAATGACTTCGCCTCGAACACCTCGCAGTGGATTGCTTTTTGAACTGTGGTGCTCTTTTCCAACCGCCATAGCACCGCGTGCATCGACAACCCAATCATAAGAATGGCTTAAACTACTTATTTTTTTGACGCTTAGCTCTTCATCATCAAATATTTCACTGTGAACAGTTAATGCTCGGGCTGAGGAAGATAAAAAAGATCGGTTACACAGCTGTGCTTCTAAATCTATTAAACTAGCTTGTTTGAAATTTGTTAAGCACGGTTCAAGTGCATGTAGGTTATCTTGAGATAACCAATGAATATTATCTGCATAGGCGCTTGCTTTGTGTTTGAGGTCATATCGAAACTGTTCAAAGCATTGTTGGTCTGATTCAAACGCGACCACCAAACTTCCATTAGCTTGAAAAAAAACAGATTGATGCTCAGGGTCTAGTGATTTTAATAGGCTTAATAGCTTTGGCCATTGCGACAAACCCCACATGCCCATGTCTATGATGGACTGCGGTGCGTGAATTATTTCACCGAGTGGGCACAGCATTCCTGCAGACACATGCGCAGCGTTAACGGGCGCAATGAGGGGATGCTTTTCAAATAAAGTGACTTTAACGCCAACATTAATAAGTTGTAAGGCAGTTAAACGCCCAACGATGCCAGCACCGACAATGGCTACTTTCATGATTCACTGTCCGCATTAATATATAACTCCGACCCTTGTGCTTTGAATTTTTCTGACATGGATTGTAAGCCTAGGTTCTTAGGGCTTTGGTTGAGCTTAATGTCAGTACCGTTGACCGTTTCTAATGTGACTTGTTTTTTATTGTGGTCTCTTTTTAAATCTTGACTTAATTTCATGGAGCAAAATTTAGGTCCGCACATAGAACAAAAGTGGGCCTTTTTTGCAGACGCTTTAGGTAATGTCGCATCGTGAAAATCGCGGGCAGTCATTGGATCCATTGATAAGTTAAATTGGTCCTCCCAGCGGAATTCAAAGCGAGCTTTCGATAAAGCATTGTCTCGTATTTGAGCACCAGGATGGCCTTTCGCTAAATCGGCTGCATGTGCGGCAATTTTATAGGCGATCAGCCCTTGCTTAACATCTTCTTTATTGGGCAAGCCTAGGTGTTCTTTGGGAGTGACATAGCAAAGCATTGCGCAGCCGTACCAACCAATATTTGCCGCTCCAAGTGCTGAGGTTATATGGTCATAACCCGGAGCAATGTCGGTGGTCAGCGGGCCTAATGTATAAAATGGTGCCTCATAACAATGGCGCAGTTGCTCATCCATGTTTTCTTTGATTAGTTGCAATGGCACGTGACCAGGCCCTTCGATCATAACCTGCACATCGTGTTGCCAGGCTATTTGGGTGAGCTCACCTAAGGTGCGTAGTTCAGCAAACTGGGCTTCGTCATTGGCGTCGTAAACTGAGCCAGGACGTAAGCCATCGCCTAATGAAATTGACACGTCATATTGTTTTAATATTTGGCACAGTTCTTCAAAGTGACTATAGATGAAATTCTCTTGATGATGTGCTAAACACCACTTTGCCATGATGGCACCACCACGAGAAACGATGCCGGTTAAACGGTTGACGGTCATCGGTATAAAACGCAATAGAACACCGGCATGAAGCGTTATGTAATCGACGCCTTGAATGGCCTGTTCAATAATTGTATCGCGAAATATTTCCCAGCTTAGGTTTTCAGCAATGCCATTTACTTTTTCTAAGGCTTGGTAGATAGGTACTGTTCCAACTGGAATGGGTGCATTGCGAATAATCCATTCGCGAGTTTGATGGATATTGTCGCCAGTTGATAAATCCATCAAGGTGTCAGCTCCCCAACGAGTTGACCAAACCAGCTTTTCAACCTCATCTTCAATGTTGGAGAGTACTGGAGAGTTGCCGATATTGGCGTTAACTTTCACTAAAAAATTTCGGCCAATAATCATTGGCTCTAGTTCTGGGTGGTTTAGGTTGGCAGGTATTATTGCTCGTCCGTTGGCTATTTCTTCACGCACAAATTCAGGCGTGATATCTTCAGGTGTATGGGCGCCCCATGCATTTCCTGCGTGTTGGTTTTTCAGTACTTCAGATTGGTAGGCTTGCCGATTTAAGTTCTCTCGAATAGCCACAAACTCCATTTCTTTCGTTACAATACCGGCTCGTGCATAGGCCATTTGAGTCACAGATTTGCCTTGTTGTGCGCGTAAGTAACCGCTTTTAGTCTCACGAAGTGTCTTAGGTTTTGTTTGATCAGAAGTTTTAAAAATTAGCACGTTATCATTTCGTTCTTCTATCCATGCTTGTCGCAGTTGTGGAAGTCCTACCTCAATGTCGACCTGAATATTGTCGTCGGTTATGGGTCCAGTGGTATCATAAACGAAAATATCTTCATTTTTTTCATAGCTAAGTTCTCCTAATGAAGATTCAATAAGCGTATCGCTTTGGCTGATCCTTCGCATAGGTACTTGTACATCTGGGGAACAGCCAAAGAAGACTTTTGTTGATGCAGGGAAGGGCTGATCATTTAGCTTTGATATAAAAGACTGACTAAAACTAACAAGTTCAGATAGATTTTCTATTTTCGACATTATGGCCACCACTGAGATTAAGTGAGTGTCTGCCGAAGGGAAGATGCAATTAACTGCGAAGGGGATATAGCAAAAAATTACCCTATTATAGGGTAACAACAATGCTTGATCTTGATTCCTACGCCAGTATTAACTGGATCAGGTTCCGCGGATTCTGCTTAGCAGTCTCAGCCCCAAATAAGGGCACTCCGACAAGACGATGGAAAAAGTATAGCGGTGCCAATTAGAGTTAAGCAAGTAGTATTTTTTTATTTGAATTTATTTCGATGCGCAAAAACTGACAAAGCCTCCGGTAATTGAGGCTTTGCGCTCAGTTGTCAATTGGAAAAAATTAATGCGACTGAATATTTTTTAGTTGAAAATAGAAAATATTATTTAACCAAAAGGTTATCTTTTTACTAACTGTGCATGTAAAAATTGCAGCGGGTGCTTGACTTGCTCCTGATCTAAACGTTTAACTTGGCTGCGGCAGGAATAGCCAGTGGCGACGAGAGACTCAACGGGTTGAGTTGCAATGACATCGCGCCACGATAGGTCATAAATTCCGACGGAATATTCGCGGTTTTTTGTTTCATGACCAAAGGTCCCCGCCATGCCGCAGCAGCCAACAGCTTCTTGCGTTAGCGTTTGGTTTAGTGCGCTAAAAACCTGTGACCACTGGCTGGCGAAGGCAGGTGCATTGGTTTTTTCTGTGCAATGGCCAAGCATTTTTGCATTGCCGACCTTGAAATTATCTTTTTGCGCCGATAATTTATCAAGATGTTTAACTAAAAACTCTTGAATTAGTAACACCTCAGGCATACTTGCTTCAACATATTTGGCATATTCAGCACGGTAAGCCAATGTCATTGCTGGGTCTATACCCATTAACTTGACACCGCTTGATGCTATGGCAGCTAATTTGCGTTGATTGCGAGTTGCTACCCATTTAAATGTGTGCAGAAAACCGTGAACATGCAGTGGTTTACCGTTGGCTTGATAAGGCATCATCCAAACACGGAAGCCTAAGCTTTGTAAAAGCTCAACTGTTTCTACCACCATATTGGTTTCAAAGAAACTTGTGAATGCATCTTGAACGATTACAACCGAGCGTAGTTTTTCAGCCTCACTAAGACCATTTAACATGCTCGCATCAGCATACATGACTTTTCGCTTACGCAGTTCTTTGCGAATGTTGAGCTTATGTAGCAAAGGGCTGTCAACCATGCCGACAACATTTTTTAGCAGTTTGGTGACGAAACCGTTGCCCATGAAAAAGTTATAAAGCGCTTTGATGGGGGCTAGCGTAATGATTGGTATGATGAATTCGAGTAAACCAACAACATAGTCTTTAAGCGGGCGTAAATAACGGCCATAATATATTTGTAAAAAGCGAGCGCGAAACTCAGGCACATCGACTTTGATAGGGCATTGTCCAGTACAGGATTTACAGGACAAGCAAGCTTCCATAGATTCGGCAACTTCATGGCTGAAATCATATTCACCACGGCGTTTTGCTAGGGTATTCCATGCCCGCGGAATAAAATGCCAAAGTGGAAGTTTAGCTTTTTCCTGATTCGCGAGCTGTTCAGTGTTGTAACCTTGGTTGCCCAGTAAACGTGTCCATTCTCTAACTAATGATGCTCTGCCTTTGGGTGAATACCGACGATCGTGAGTCACTTTCCAAGAAGGACACATGGCATCGTTTGGGTCGAAATTGAAGCATGCCCCATTTCCGTTACAAAACATACCGTCTTTAAACTGCACCCAACTTTCATGGGGAATCGTTCTATCGAGCGATCCGCGAGTAGTCACTTCGTCTATTTTTAACAGTTGAACGTCTTCGCTATGGGTTGCTATTTTACCTGGGTTAAGCTGGTTGTTTGGATCAAAGGTACGCTTAATTAATTGTAATTCAGGATATAGATCACCAAAGAATTTTGGTGAAAATTCAGAGCGGACACCTTTGCCATGTTCGCCCCATAACAGACCATTATACTTTTTAACCAGCTCGACTACTTGGTCAGTAATTTTCCGTACCTCAAGCTCTTGTTGCTTGTCTTTTAGATCTAGAGCGGGCCGTACGTGCAAAACTCCAGCATCAACATGACCAAACATGCCATAACGTAGGTTGCCCGCATCAAGTACAGCACGAAACTCCATGATGAAATCGGCTAAGTTTTCAGGTGGTACTGCCGTGTCTTCAACAAAGGGGATTGGGCGTGCTTCGCCTTTAGCATTACCTAATAAACCGACGGCCTTTTTGCGCATGGCCCAAATTTTCTCAACGGCATCCTCTCCCCAAGCGGTAGAATAGCCAACAGATTTTGCAGAGCTAGCATCATCAAGAATGGCGGTTAAGCGAGCAACGCCTGCTTTAAGGTCTGCTTCGCTGTCTGCGGTATATTCAACTAAGTTAATACCTTCAACTTGTGCACCTTGCGCATCAAAATAGCTTTCGACTGTTGCCCAGCTAGTGTCTTCGCGAGCAAGCTTTAAGACCGTGCTATCGATGGTTTCTATCGAAGAGGGGGTTGCCGACATAAGGTGTTGAGCATCACGTAAAGATGATTCAAAACTGTCGTAAAAAACATTAACCAGGGCCGCGTATTTAGGAATAGGCAAGACTGCTATTTTTGCTTCGACAATAAAACCTAAGGTTCCTTCTGAGCCACACAGAATATTATTTAAGTTGATATTGCCTTGGTTGTCTTCTATATGGGCTAAGTCATAACCTGTTAAACACCGGTTTAGGGGTGGAAATTTGGCCAATATGTCTTCTTTGCGGCGGGCTACAATGTCGCTGGCGGTTTCATATAGTTTTGCTTCAACACCGCTGGTCGGCATGCTAGGTTTTGATATCGATTGAGTATCGATGACGTCTCCACCGACGAGGACCGTTGATAGTTCAAGTACATGGTCGCGTGTTTTACCATAAAGCACAGAACCTTGGCCACTTGCGTCAGTATTGATCATTCCACCAATGGTTGCTCTATTGCTCGTAGAGAGTTCAGGGGCAAAGAATAAACCGTGTTTTTTCAATTCTTTATTTAGCTGATCTTTAACTACGCCGGTTTGGACGCGCGCCCAACCTTGGTCGACATTTATTTCTAAGATGTTATTCATGTGTTTCGATAAATCGACCACGATACCATCGGTTAAAGATTGACCATTGGTTCCAGTACCTCCGCCACGAGGGGACAATACAATTTCAAACCATTGATCTTGCTGAACTAATTGAGTCAGTATTTGAATATCAGCGGTATTTTTTGGATAAACCACCGCTTGTGGCAATACCTGATAGATTGAGTTGTCAGTTGACAGTACCGTTCTGTTTGCATAGTCAGGTGCTAAGTCACCGATAAATCCGGCGGCTGCAACAGCGCTGAGGTAATCTAAGTACATGCTTTGAACAGCTGTAAGTTGGTGCAAACGAGGCAACATCGACGGCAAACTCCGAGAATTCATAAACTGAAAGGTATTCTAATGATATTCGAGTCGATTACGAGTTGATACAGGTCTAAGTGGGTTTTCTTTGACAATGTCGCTTGTAGAGAAGGGATTGTATAAGAAGTTCAAAGCCGCCCATGTTGCATTGGACGGCTATTCTAATTTAAGAATTGCTGGTTTCAATCAAGGCTTTCATAATGTGCGAACGGTTGATCACGCCGATTAGCTTGCCATCTTTGCAAACAGGGTATTTTTTGGGTTTAGCACCGCACATAAGGTGTGCTAAATCTAGGATGTCCATGGTAGCTTCGGCAAAAAGTACATCATGCTGCATGACGTCACTGACGAATCCGCTTTCTTCGTTGTAATAGGTGCCACTAATCATGTGGCGTAGACAATCTTGTTCTGAAAGATAGCCAACAACTCGGCCATCCTCATCCAGGACTGGCGCACTAATGAGCTGTGTTCTTAGCATCTCTTCAACGGCTTTACGGATCGTCGTTTGCGGAGTTAGCGTTAAACGTGCCGGCACCATGCAATCGGCCACTGTCATCGCGATTTTGCTCATAATGTGTATCCTTCTTTTTTTATTTTGCTGACCTGAGCTAATTCAGGTGATATCGAAATAGTAGACTGGATTTGAAGCCGTGTAAAACAGACTTTTGACTTAGGCGGGCTCTATAATGCGGTTTTCCGTGGAATAAACTGAGTCTTTCAACATATTTTCATAGAAAGACTCAGCTAAGGGCAGTGCCTAACTGTTTTTACTTGGTTTGCTCATGAATAAATGAAATAACTTGATCCAGTTTCATTTCAGACTTGTCTGCATCTCTTCGGCCTTTATATTCAACATTGCCATCGGCAAGACCGCGATCACTCACAACAATGCGATGAGGAATACCAATTAACTCCATATCGGCAAATTTCACACCCGGGCTGGTTTTTTTGTCACGATCATCTATTAAAACTTCATAGCCTAATGCTTGTAAGTCTGCGTAAAGTTTTTCGGCAACTTCCATCACTTCTGGTGATTTATGTGCATTCAGCGGCACAATGCCAACCTGGAAAGGTGCAATAGCATCGGGCCAGATAATTCCGTTTTCATCATGGTTTTGCTCAATAGCGGCCGCGACGATACGAGTAACACCAATACCATAACAACCCATCAGCATAGTTTTTGCCTTGCCATTTTGATCAAGTACGTCGGCTTTTAGGGCTTTGGTGTATTTATCACCCAACTGGAAAATATGGCCAACTTCAACACCCTTTAATATTTTCAACGTTCCTTTACCACAAGGACTTGGGTCGCCTTCAACAATATTTCGAATATCTTCGACGGTTGAATAGCTGACGTCGCGCTCCCAGTTTATGTTGAAGTAATGTTTGCCATCGATATTAGCGCCGGCGCTAAAATCTGATAACAGGGTAACCGCACGGTCAACAATAAACGGAATCTTAGCGTCGACTGGACCTAACGAACCAGGGCTGGCGCCAATTACATCACGAATTTGTTCTTCGGTTGCCATCGTCAAAGGGGACTTAACATGTTCGAGTTTTTCAGCTTTTACTTCGTTCAATTCATGGTCACCACGAACGATCAAGGCAATTAGCGTATGTTCGGACTCTTCACAGGCTTCAACAATCAGCGTTTTGATTGTCTTTTCAATAGGCAGGTTGAACTGTTCGACTAAATCGTTAATCGTTTTGGTATTTGGCGTATCTGTTAAGACCATGTCAGCACTTGGAGCTGCGCGTTCACCTTTTGGCATCAAGGCTTCTGCGCGCTCAACGTTAGCGGCAAAGTCGCTGCTGTCTGAGTAAGCAATATAATCTTCGCCAGAGTCAGCTAAGACTTGGAATTCGTGAGAGGCATCGCCACCCATGTCGCCTGAATCGGCTAGTACAGGACGGTAATCTAGCCCTAATCGATCAAAAATACGGCAGTAAGCTTGGTACATGTTGTCATATTCTTTATTCAAGCAGTCTTGGTCAACGTGAAAGGAGTAGCCGTCTTTCATGATGAATTCACGTGAGCGCATAACACCAAAGCGTGGCCGAAATTCATCACGGAATTTGTTTTGAATTTGGAAAAAGTTCATTGGCAATTGCTTGTAACTAGACAGTTCATTGCGCGCTAAATCCGTAATAACTTCTTCGTGGGTTGGCCCGTAAACAAAATCGCGATCGTGGCGATCTTTCATTTTAAGCATCTGACCGCCCATGGCATCAAAACGACCTGTTTCATGCCATAACTCAGCGGGCTGAATTGTAGGCATAAGGACTTCAAGCGCACCGGCACGAGCTAATTCTTCACGAATGATGTTTTCGACTTTGTGCAGTACTTTAACGCCGGTGGGCAACCAAGTGTAGAGCCCAGAGGCGAGCTTACGAACTAAGCCAGCACGTAACATCAATTGGTGGCTGATGATGACTGCATCAGCAGGGGATTCTTTAACCGTCGCAGAAAGATATCGACTTGCGCGCATTGAGCGTTCCTTTTTATACAAATGACTAACGAGGGCGCAATTGTATAGGCAACGACCTGAAGTTAGAAGCCTTCAGGTCGTTAAGGTGAGTTACCACTCACCCACATTGGGCATATCGCTCCAAGGCGCTTGTGCTGGTAGGTTGTCGCCTTTTTGCAGTAACTCAATTGAGATACCATCTGGACTACGAACAAAGGCCATGTGGCCATCGCGTGGTGGGCGGTTAATGGTCACGCCATTATCCATTAAGTGCTGGCAAAGCTGGTAAATGTCGTCAACTTCGAAGGCAAGGTGACCAAAGTTGCGATCGCCAGCGTACACTTCTTCACTATCCCAATTGTAGGTTAGCTCTACTTCGGGCTCACCGGGTGTTGTGGCTAGGTAAACGAGAGTGAACTTGCCGTTCGGGTAATCAGTTCGTTTGATTTCTTTTAAGCCAAGTAAATCGCAGTAAAAGTGAATCGAGGCATCTAAATCGCTTACTCGAACCATAGAGTGTAGAAATTTCATAAACTGTCCTTATTGGGTTGTTTAAAAGGTAATGATTGCGTTGCTTGTTGGAAATACAAGTTGGTATGAGCTCTATCATCGTGGCAAAAACGATCCGCAGCCTCCATAAAGCCTTCGTGTGCAAGCCAATGATAAGACTTGGTGATAGTTGGCTCAAAGCCACGCGCTAGTTTGTGTTCACCTTGGGTACCTGGGTCAAAGCGTTGCAGCTTATGCTTGATGCAGTAGTCAATGCCTTGGTAATAACAGGTTTCAAAATGTAAGTTATTAAACTCTTCTATACACCCCCAGTAGCGGCCGTAAAGAGATTCGTCATCTCTAAAGCACAGTGCGCCCGCAATAGGGTTGTCGTCTTGGTAGGCCATAAAAAGCACTAGATTTTCGGGCATATCGAGCCGAAGTGCTTCAAAGAAAGCTCTATTTAAGTAGCCGTGTCGACCTCGCTTTAAATAGGTTGCGTGGTAAAAGTAGTAAAACGCATCCATATCTGCCTTGCTTAGGTTGTCGGTTTCTATCGTTTTGAGCTTAATATTTTGAGCTTCAATGGAGGCCCTTTCTTTGCGAATGTTCTTGCGCTTGCGAGATGTAAAGCAATCTAAAAAGTCATCGAAACTTTTAAAGTCATTATTATGCCAATGGAACTGAACGTCATGTCGTTCGAGTAAATTTAATTGACTAAGCCAAGCCTGTTCTTGTGCACTTGGGTAAAGAATATGAAAGCCACTAAAGGCATGGGTTTGGCATTGCTGCTTTAAATGCTCAATGATGACAGTCATATCTTCAAGGCTGCTTACACCCAGTAACCGTGGGCCTTGTGAGGGGGTGTACGGAATTGCCACCAATAATTTAGGGTAGTATTCAAGACCGTGTTGCTCATATGCCTGCGCCCATGCCCAATCAAAAATATATTCGCCCCATGAATGACTTTTAATATAGCAGGGCGCCAAAACTTGATGATTATTTTCACTATATTCGACATGATATGGCTGCCAACCTGATTCTGCAGTACAGCTGCCCGATTGTTCGCATGCTCGTAAAAATGCGTTCGATGCAAATGGGTTGTTTTTAGTGGCCTTGGCGGGGAGCGTGGCTTCCGGCCATTGATTATGATGCTTTAAAGACATTATCATCGCTTTAAGTAGTCAATTGTTGAATTTCTATCGAGAAGTTGAGTATAGTTCGTCTTCGAAATCGATTTCTACTGGAAATAGTATGTTTGAATTAGATCATCGCCTTCAAAATGATTGCGTGGAAATAGGCGTTTTATCGCTTTGCAAAATATTGTTAATGAAAGATGCCAATTATCCATGGTTAATACTAGTCCCTCAACGAGAACATGTAACTGAATTGTTTGAGCTTGATGGTGATGATCAAGAGCAGTTTATCTGGGAAAGCTCATTTGTCTCTGAGCGTGTGATGAAATGCTTTCATGGTGAGAAAATGAATATTGGTGCATTAGGTAATGTTGTTCCACAGTTACATATTCATCACATTGTTCGTAAAAAGTCAGACGCCGCTTGGCCGAACCCAGTTTGGGGGGCGGTGCCACCTAAAGCTTATAAGCCCAATGAACTCTCACAGCGAATAGACAGTATCATTGCCAGCTTCGAGTCTTCAACTTTCATACCCAGTCGATGAGTTTGTCATAAAACTTTTATCATTTTGTAAGATAACTGACATAAGTAATTGACTAAATAGGCCCTCAAAGAAGAGGGCTTTTTTATGAATTGGTTAAACTATATACATTTAACAGATCTATGGTTATTTCACCGGTTCGGTGCACGACGACCAACTTCCTTCCCCATCAAACTCAGCCGGATTGTATCCAAAACTGCTGATGGGCAGCTTTATCTGTTGTTCATGGCTGTTTTTGGCTTACTGCATAAGCAAGATGGCTTTCTATTTATTAAAACAATATTGATTGCCTTTTGCATTGAGCGCAGTCTCTATTTTCTTCTTAAGAATAGTTTCAAACGAAACCGTCCCGCCGATTCGATAAGTGGTTTTGAAAGTAACATTACTCCAAATGATCAATTTAGTTTTCCTTCAGGCCATACCTCAGCGGCTTTTTTATTTGCGGTCATGGTTGGTCAGACTTTTCCAACGTTACAACCATGGTTATTTGTGTGGGCCAGCCTGGTTGCATTATCTCGAGTACTGCTGGGCGTACATTTCCCTTTTGATACTGTGGTGGGAGCGGTACTTGGTAGTTCTATTGCACTGTTGGTTGTTACACAAGGAGTCATTCTATGAAAATTTTATACGGAGTTCAGGGTACTGGGAATGGACACTTAACGCGCGCTAGAGCAATGCAGAAAGCATTCAAAGAGGCTGGGGTTTCTGTGGATTGGGTCTTTTCAGGACGTCCTCGTGAATCTTATTTTGATATGGAAACGTTCGGTGATTTTCGTTGCTTTAAGGGTTTAAGCTTTTCGATAAACGCAGGGCAGATAGACCCAATTAAAACAGTAACCGAAGCTTCCTTTAAATTGCTGTTGAAGGATGTAGGTACGCTTGATTTGAGAGGGTATGATTTAATCATAAGCGACTTTGAACCTGTTGTCGCTTGGGCGGCCAAGGTCAAAAAAGTACCCTGTATAGGTCTTGGGCACCAATATGCATTTTTCCATGATATTCCAAAGGTAAAAAATGCGCTCGCAAGTTATGCCATTATGAAATGGTTTGCACCCGTAAATTTTGCGATTGGATTACATTGGCACAACTTTGGTCAACAAATACTGCCACCGATAATTGAACAAAATCTATCACCAAAACAGGCGACCAGTAAAAAGGCACTGGTTTACTTACCATTTGAAGATACCCAGGACGTTATCGAAACTTTAAATTCTTTACCATTTGATTTTATTTTGCATAGTAAAGATTTTGCACCAGGAACCTATAACAATGTACAAGTAAAAGGTTTTTCAGTTACGGGTTTCCATGAAAGTCTAAGTCTGTGTGACTCGGTTATTTGTAACGCTGGTTTTGAACTTGCATCAGAATGTTTAAGTTTAGGTAAAAAGCTATTAATAAAGCCTTTGAAAGGGCAAATTGAACAGACTTCAAATGCGCTGGCAATCGAGCAGCTCCAGTATGGTTATGTGACCCAAGAGATCGATGCAAAGTCCATTTGCCTTTTTCTCACAACAGCCAAAAGCACTCAAGTCAGCTATCCCAATGTATCTCGGCTTATTGCTCAATGGATACTGGAATACCCAGATAAACCATTTAGTGATTTGGTTGAAAAATCCTGGGCAGACGTCGTCGTTCAATCGGATCTCATTGAGGATAACAATGTAACTCCGGTTCGAGTTGCATAAGCCAAAACGCACCTTTCGTATCGATAAAGTGCCTGTAGTAGCGGGGTTCGCGCGACCTGTTCAGCTAAATTGACGATTTTAAGAGTATTTAAAATTGTCTTTTACTGTACTTTCGCACCGCTTCCGTTCGAAATAGACGTACAAATAATTATAAGAAATAGAGAGCTTTTGTATGTCTAAATCGTCTCAGTATGTTGCGCATGATCCTGATCCTCTCGGGTTTATTGAGTGGTCGAGTGCCGAGAATGACACTTGGCAGGCATTATCACATAGGCAGCTTCCGTCGCTGCAAGGGAAGGCCTGTCGTGAATACCTCGCAGGTTACGAAGCCTTGGGTTTGAAACATGATCGTGTGCCGCAATTAGCCGATATTGATCGTGTTCTACGTAAAGAAACGGGCTGGCAAACTGCCGCAGTTCCTGCACTGATTAACTTTTCGCGTTTTTTTGAATTATTGGCCAATAAGCAATTTCCGGTTGCTACTTTTATTCGCTCACCAGAAGAGTTTGATTATTTGCAAGAGCCTGATATTTTTCATGAAGTCTTTGGTCATTGTCCGTTATTGACCAACCCTGCATTTGCTCAATTCACTGAAACTTACGGTAAGCTCGGCTTAGCGGCGAGCAAAGAAGATCGGGTATATTTGGCACGGCTTTATTGGTTTACCGTCGAATTTGGTTTGCTGCAAAACAGTCAAGGTGAACGTTCAATTTATGGTGGTGGCATCTTGTCCTCACCAAAAGAGACTGAATATGCATTCTCAGATACGAGCGCCGTTCGTGAATCATTTGATTTAATGACGGTTTTACGAACGCCGTATCGTATTGATATTTTACAGCCAATCTACTTTTATCTGGAATCAATTGACCAACTCTTTGATATTGCAAAAACCGATATCATGGGCGCGATTCAAGAAGCGAAAACCATGAGTTTATTACCTGCACGTTTTGAACCTAAATCTGCTATTAACTAAGGAGTCACCATGACACTTTCAATTCAACAATGTGAAGCATGCCAAGCCGATGCACCTAAAGTCAGTGATGAAGAATTAGCAACACTGATGCACGAAATACCGGATTGGGTGCCAGCAGTGATCGACGGTGTAATGCAATTAGAGCGGCAATACAAATTTCGCAACTTTCGCCAAGCGTTAGCCTTTACTAACTTAGTCGGAGAGTTGGCTGAAAATGAAGGTCACCATCCTGAAATAGTCACTGAATGGGGTAAAGTAACCGTACGTTGGTGGACTCACGCCATTAATGGTTTACATAAAAACGACTTTATTTGCGCAGCGAAGACAGATCAGCTTATTTCGCCGGATTAATATGTAAATCTTAATTGACAAAAAAAGCTCTTTCAGGCAATTTGCTTACCTGCACATAAATAATTACAAAGGGTGGGGTGGTGTTTACACCAGATCCAACCAGGGTTGCTGTCTGAGAGAGCTGAGATGCGTTTATATATAAAGTGTAATTCACGCCTAGGGATTTGTGCCGAAATACTCGATATTTTGGTGAACCACGAAATAGATTTACGGGGTATCGAGATTGATCCAAGTGGCGAAATCTACTTAAACTTCCCCAATCTCGAATTTGACGAGTTTCAACACCTGATGCCCGAAATGCGGATGATTCCAGGTGTACATGATGTGTCACTTGTCCCTTACATGCCGCTTGAACGCGAACAAAAAGAAATGCAAACCTTGCTAGAAACGCTGCCAGAGCCGGTCATATCTATTGACGCAAAAGGCTATGTGGTTGTTGCCAATGATGCCGCATTAGACATCATTAACTTGCCCAGTGATGAAGTTCGTCACAAGTTACTAAAAACTTGGGTAAAAGGGTTTAACTTTAATAAGTGGCTGAACCACCCAGAAGCTTCGCCTGAAGCGGTGCACTTACAACTTAAAGGCCGTACATTTTTAGCGGATGTTTATCCGGTTTATATTGATCAAGTAGATAATGACCCTCTATTTGCTGGTGGCGTTATCACATTTAAGTCTCCCGAGCGTTTGGGCCGTCAAATGACCGCTTACCATAAGCAAACAGGTCAGTTTGAAATGCTTATAGCTGAAAGCCAGGGCATGAAGCGAGTCATTCGACAAGCAAAACGTATGTCAGGGCTTGATGCGCCACTACTCATCACAGGCGAGACGGGCACCGGTAAAGAGCTGTTGGCCAAAGCTTGCCATCAGCACAGTTTACGTAAAGACAAACCGTTTTTAGTGCTCAATTGCGCTGCATTACCAGATAACGTCGCTGAAAGTGAGTTATTTGGCTATGCAGCCGGTGCATTTGAAGGTGCGACAACCGAGAAGAAAGGTATCGTTGAATTAGCCGAAGGCGGCACGGTATTTTTAGATGAAATTGGAGACATGTCCGATTTACTGCAATCTAAATTCCTACGGTTATTGCAAGATGGCTCATACCGCAGAGTAGGTGATGAGGCTGAGTTTTCTGCCGATGTTCGCATTATATGCGCCACTCAAGCGAACTTACTCGATCTCTGCCAAGCTGGTAAGTTTCGAGAAGACCTTTTTTATCGATTAAACGTATTATCACTCC
Organism: Reinekea sp.; assembly: GCF_046710285.1. Classification (GTDB taxonomy): domain Bacteria; phylum Pseudomonadota; class Gammaproteobacteria; order Pseudomonadales; family Natronospirillaceae; genus Reinekea. The sequence goes on along the minus strand of NZ_JBKEGY010000006.1, from coordinate 49,429 downwards.
ATATCCCAGCACTACGTGAGCGAAAATCTGACATCATGCCTATGGCTGAGCGTTTTATTGCCCGCTTTGCTGAACCACAACGGCAACGTATTAAAATGTCACAAGCTTGCCAGAACGCTATTACGCAATACCCTTGGCCTGGTAATGTTCGACAAATGGAAAATGCATTGTTACGCGCTGTTTCATTAGCCGAAGGCGATACGTTAGAGCCAGAACACTTGCAACTGCCTAGCTTTACTAATGGCTGGGGCTATGTCGATGAAAACTTTGAGGGCAGTTTAGATGAGGCTATGAAGCGGTTTGAATCGGAATTGCTCAAACGGTTATACCCGGCTTATCCGAGCAGTCGCCAATTAGGTAAAAAATTAGGCGTTTCGCATACGGCTATTGCCAATAAATTACGCGAATACCGTATTGGCAAGCACGCCTCATAAGCGAAACCTGACTTCACTTTAAAAAACTTCACCGCCGCCCGCCACGGGTGGCGTAGGCTGTAAGTGAATTGTTACGCATTGATGACAACTTTACTTTACAGAGCTGCAATAATTCTACTGCTTTAAACTGGCTTTTTTGGTCATTCCAGTTCAAATTTAACTTTAGTCATCTGCCTGTTTAGGCTGCAAAAATAATGATAAAAACTGGAGAGAATAATGGCTGATTTAAATCTAAGTGGACTGAAAAATCCACTGCAAACCGATGGCTTTGAATTTGTAGAATATACCGCACCTACTGTAAAAGGTTTGAGTGATTTAAAAGCATTGTTTAATGCACTCGGTTTTGCAGAAATTGCCAAACACCGTAACAAAGAAGCTTGGCTTTATAAGCAAGGCGATATTAATTTTATCGTAAACGGTGAACCTAACTCACAGGCAGAAAGCTTTGCTTTTGATCATGGCCCTAGCGTTAACGGCATGGCTTTTCGAGTAAAAGATGCTGCTTCAGCTATGGCTCATGCAATTAAAGTCGGGGCAAAGCCGTTTCACGGGCAAATAGGGCCCATGGAACTAAATATTCCTGGTGTATTTGGCATTGGTGAGTCTACTTTGTACTTTGTTGATCGCTATGGTGATCAAACTATTTATGATATTGATTTTGAATACTATGATGGTTGGCAGCAAGCAGTTGAAAAAAACAATGTGGGTTTAGAAGTATTAGATCACCTAACTCACAACGTAATGCGTGGCAAAATGGACCATTGGGCAGACTTCTATGAGCGTATTGGTAACTTTCGTGAAATACGTTATTTTGACATTGAAGGCAAGCTAACAGGGTTAACCTCTAAAGCCATGACATCTCCGTGTGGCAAAATACGTATTCCTATTAACGAATCTTCTGATGACAAATCACAAATAGAAGAATACTTGCGCGAATATAAAGGCGAAGGCATTCAACACATTGCTTTGTCGACGCGAGATATTTATGAAACAGTCAGGAAACTACGCGAAAGGGGTGTAGATTTTATGTCTACCCCAGATACATATTATGAAAAAGTGAACGATAGAGTCCAAGGCCATAGTGAGTCATTAGAAGATTTGAAAGAACTGAGTATTTTAATAGATGGCGCGCCGGAAGACTCAGGTATCTTATTGCAAATTTTCACTAATACGGTCATTGGGCCGGTGTTTTTTGAAATTATTCAGCGAAAAGGCAATGAGGGCTTTGGTGAAGGTAACTTCAAAGCTCTTTTTGAATCTATTGAGGAAGATCAAATTCGGCGTGGCGTCATCAACGCAGACTAAGCCTACTTTGCATTAGCTTCAAAGTTTAGTGTTAGGTTTTCACCTACTTTTGCATCATTTGTGAAATTAGGTGAACGCCATTTTAAGTAGTCTTTAAAAGGCATCGGTTTGGCGATAATGTAGCCCTGTAGCTTATCACAGCCTAAATCTCTTAATATACTTAATGTTGCAGTATCTTCTATCCCTTCGGCGGTCACATTTAAGTCTAGGTTCTTTGCCATCGTAATGGTTGCTTTGACAATCGCTTGGTGTTTATCTGAGTCCAAAAAATCATGAATAAACTGCTTATCTATTTTAATTTCCTTGAACGGGTGCTCGCTGACGTAAGTTAATGAAGAGTACCCTGTTCCAAAATCATCAATAGCAAGATTAAAACCTAGCTCATTTAGATCAAATAAATTTTTATTGAAGGTTTCAATATCAATAGAATGTGTAGTTTCGGTAAGCTCTAATGTAAACTGATTTGCCAATAAATTGTGCTGCCGAAATATATCGTTAATATCCTGACAGAACCCTTCTTTAGATAGATCATGTGCAGATATATTTATCGCGAAATGGAAATCGTACATGCCAAAGGTGATCAATGCTTTTGCATGTTTGGCAGCGCGATTAATCACCCAGCTTGTTAAGTGGTTAATTAAACCCGTTTCTTCTGCAACGGTGACAAACTCATCAGGGCTTATGAACCCATACAATGGATGATTCCAGCGTATGAGCAATTCACTCGGGGTAATATGAGTTGATTGCGAAAATAATTGCGGTTGGTGATAGAGCTCCAGTTCATCGTTTCTGATAGCATTGGCTAAATCTAAAGCAAGTTTAACTCGGCGTTCGCTGATTAAATTGGATTCAGGGCTGTAAATAAAAAATGAAACATCTTTCTCTTTTGCCTGAGTGATCGCTTGTTTTGCTTGATTGATTAAATCTAATAAATTGGTTTCGTCTGGATTAAGAATCGCAGCGCCAAAAATACAATGAATTCGATAGGGGATTGAACCTTGGACTGGATTGAAGTTTTCCAGGTCACTTAAACGCTCTAAGGCATCGCCTATTAAGTCTCTATTTTCAGTCGTGATTAAAATCGACAGTAAATCACCTCTTGAAAGTGCTATGGAGTTGTTATTTAAGTTACCCGGGTCAATTTCAATGACGGGCAAGGTTTTATTCAACTGATTCACAATGTAATTCGCTAAACCAAATATCATGGTTGATAGTTGTTGTTCAGTTAAATATGGAGCAATAGTATTGTAGTTTGTGATTTCAACGGTGATTAAGCTTAACGGAGATTTTCTTCTATCTGTTTGTAAGTTCTTAATGGTTTTATGCAGTAAACCATCATTAGCAAAACCAAACTTACTCTCATGTGTTGCTTGATATAAACGTTGGCTCTCTGTATTGCCCAGGCGTTCGGCTAGGGCCATTGATATAAGAGTCATCTCGAAGATTGCCGAAAATAAAAATGCATACCGAGTCCAAAAATTATAAGCCATATAGCCTGTATAAAGTAAAAAACCAACACCCGCTCCGACAAAAAGCGGTAACCAAGAAATGACGTAGTATTTGCTCCAGCTAAATCGTTCTTTAATATTATAGGTAACCATTTTATAGGCCACGATATAGAGAGCAAGTTGGAGCAAGCCAAATACTGGAACGGTGAGATATTCTGGTAAGAAAAGTGCAATAACAAAAAATCCAAGCAAGGAGTAGCTTAAGATTGTGTATTGGCGATGTATAAGAAGGTGTGATCTATTAAAGCGTAGAAAGTTAATCGCAAAAAGAATCGTCATCAGTGCCAATAATGCGTTGAGGGGGATTATATTATCATGGAAGTAACGTTGCACTGGTTCTAAAAACAGGTAAAACCCGTAGCCATGTACGACGCCGAGATTGACTAAAATTGTCATCACATAGCCAATGTATGCTAAATAGGTTAGATCACGGACGCCTTGGTAAAGTACTAAGTTATAAGCGGCCATGAGAAGGGAAACACCTATAAAGGTGCCCCAAATAAGCAGCTCCAGCTGGCGGTATTTTTGATGCTCGTTTTCTGTCAATATTATAATTGGTAGTTTTGGTGAGCCATGCGTTGCGCTGGCGACAACTATTGATTGGCTTTCTAGAGAACGAAGAGATATAGAATATTTAGGTGAGACTCGATCTTCTATATTAACGTTATCTACTTGATCACCCAGGGATTTGACTAGTTGATAGCTATTGATGTTCGCGCGATAGGCATAAACTTTAAGTTGATCTATCATCGGATTGTCAAATTTAATAGTTAAACTTGTCGCATTTGAATCGGTGTTGGTTAGGGTGATTTTATGCCAATCAACATGATTGCCATACTTGGGTTTCGCCGTGTTTAGAGTTAGCTGTTTAAATTTTAGATTCAATAATTCTTGGCTAGAAAGATTTTCTGTTGTGCGCGCAAATTCATAGTTGAGATTTATAAACTCAGGTTTTTCTCGCGACAACAAGTCGTTATAGCTCGACCATTTAACAGCAAAGCCAGACAAAATAATAACAATACCGGTGATTGCTAGAACCACAGGTACTTTCTTAATTTGGCGGTAAAATTTTGACATACGTTCGCGCGTGCAAGATTGAGTATTTCAATATAGCACAGCATTTTTAGCTTGGTGCTGAACTATGTTCAAATATATTCAACATTAGTAGATTAGTTAGGGTGTCATTAATACAAGGTGGTAAAAAGTACACCCTAGCTCAGATCAGCTTGGTTCGTATGCCAATAACGGTGAAAGCCAACGCTCAGCGACATCAAGAGTCATAGACTTACGCTGTGCATAGTCTTCAACTTGGTCTTTGGTTATTTTACCAACGCCGAAGTATTTCGCATCAGGATGGCTGAAATACCAACCAGAAACGGCAGAAGCGGGGGTCATTGCAAAGCTATCGGTTAATTCAATGCCTGTGTTTAACTCTGCTTGCAGCAAGTCAAACAACTTTCGCTTTTCGGTATGATCAGGACAGGCAGGATAGCCCGGTGCTGGTCGAATACCCTTGTAGCGCTCTTTAATGAGTTCATCGTTCGATAAGGTTTCATTAGGTGAATAGCCCCAGAGTTCAGTACGAACTTGCTTATGCATAAACTCTGCTAACGCCTCAGCAAGGCGATCGGCTAATGACTTCAATAAAATACTGTTGTAGTCATCAAAATCTGCTGCAAAAATTTTAGCTCGCTCGTCGACACCATGGCCAGTCGTAACAGCAAAGCCACCGATATAATCTTGGCCTGCACAGGCCCCCTTAGGCGCGACAAAGTCTGCTAATGAATAGTTAGGCTGACCTTCTGGCTTCATGGTTTGTTGACGTAAGTGCTCAAGCTTTACTTCTGTGCCGTCGACGTCGAGTGTAATGGTATCCGGACCACTCGCGTGCGCAGGCCAAAAGCCAATAACTACTTTAGGCTCAATCCATTTTTCGCTAATGATTTTCTGTAACATGGCTTGAGCGTCGTTAAATAGAGTCGTTGCCGCTTCACCAACGTTGGCATCTGACAAAATTTTTGGGTATTTACCGTGTAGCTCCCAGGTTATGAAAAATGGCGTCCAGTCAATGAAATCTATTAAGTCTTCTAAGTTAATATCATCAATGACTCTAGCACCAGTAAATGTAGGTGCTGGTGGTAAATAAGTACTCCAATCTAAGTCGGAGGTGTTTTCTGTTGCAGCAACATAGGTATGTAGCGCTTTCGATTTACGGTTTTTATTACGCTCACGTACCACATCATACTCGGCGTGAATCTTTGCAATGTAATTTGCTTTTTGATCAACAGAGATTAGAGATTGGACAACAGAAACCGCACGAGAAGCATCCGTTACATAAATAGTCGCGTCGTTTTTGAATTGCGGTTCAATTTTAACGGCTGTGTGGGCTTTAGACGTTGTAGCGCCACCAATTAACAAAGGTAGCTTGATATCACGGCGCTGCATTTCACGTGCAAAATGCACCATTTCATCGAGTGAAGGCGTGATAAGGCCTGAAAGACCGATGATATCGACTTTCTCTTCAAGTGCCGTGTTAATGATTTTATCAGCAGGAACCATGACACCTAAGTCGATAACTTCAAAGTTATTGCAGGCCAGTACTACGCCGACAATATTTTTACCAATATCGTGTACATCCCCTTTGACGGTAGCCAATAGAACCTTGCCGTTGGTTTGCCGACCTTCGGTTTTTTCTGCTTCGATAAAAGGAATCAAATGTGCGACCGCTTGCTTCATCACTCGGGCCGATTTAACCACCTGAGGTAAAAACATTTTGCCCGCGCCGAACAAATCGCCGACGACATTCATGCCGTCCATTAAAGGACCTTCGATCACATCAATGGGTTGCTTAGCTTCTAAGCGCGACAACTCGGTATCTTCAATAATGTGACTTGTAATGCCTTTAACTAGTGCATGTTCTATACGTTTATTGACCTCAAAAGAGCGCCACTCAAGCTCTTCTTTAGCAGCCACTTGACCGTCACTGCGGTAGTTATCCGCAATTTCAAGTAAACGGTCGGTTGAGTCACTGCGTCTATTTAGAATAACGTCTTCAACTATTTCACGTAGTTCACTGGGAATATCATCATAAATAACCAGCTGTCCCGCGTTAACAATACCCATGTTCATGCCGACGCGACAGGCGTGGTACAAAAATACCGAGTGAATTGCTTCACGCACGGCGTTATTGCCTCGGAACGAGAACGAAACGTTTGATACACCGCCACTAACATTGGCAAACGGTAAAGTTTCACGTATGAACTTTGTGGCTTCTATGAAGTCAACGGCATAGTTGTTGTGTTCTTCGATACCGGTAGCAACGGCAAAAATATTCGGGTCAAATATAATGTCTTCTGGCGGGAAACCATTCTCTACCAGTAATTGATAACTGCGCTGGCAAATTTCGATTTTACGTTCTTTGGTGTCGGCTTGGCCTTCCTCATCAAAAGCCATGACCACAACAGCAGCACCATAGCGCCGACAAAGTTCGGCTTGTGCCAAAAAGTTCTCAACGCCTTCTTTCATAGAAATAGAGTTAACAATGCTCTTGCCTTGGATGCACTGTAAGCCCGCTTCAATGATTTCCCATTTAGATGAGTCAACCATGATCGGCACTCGGGAAATGTCAGGCTCGGAAGCTATTAAGTTTAAAAATAAAACCATGGCTTCTTTGGAGTCGAGCATGCCCTCATCCATGTTGATATCAATAATTTGCGCGCCGTTTTCTACTTGCTCACGCGCAACATCTAGCGCTTCATCATAAAGCTCTTCTTTAATCAGGCGTTTGAATTTGGCTGATCCAGTTACGTTAGTTCGCTCGCCCACGTTAATGAAATTAAGTGAATCACTGACGACAAATGGTTCTAAGCCCGATAGCTTCATTTGGGGTGTTATCGTCTTAATCGGGCGTGGTGCGTGCTTAGCCATAGCTTCATTTATCATTGCAATATGCTTTGGAGTGGTGCCGCAGCAACCGCCAATAATGTTAACAAAGCCACTTTGGGCGAATTCATCTACAACCGCTGTCATTTCTTCTGGTGTTTCTTCGTATTCACCAAACTCGTTAGGTAAACCAGCGTTAGGGTGAACCGAAACATGGCAATCTGCGATGTTAGATAATGTTTCTAGGTAAGGGCGTAACTCAGCAGCACCTAAAGCGCAATTCAAACCAACACTTAATGGTTGAGCGTGGCGTACCGAATAGAAAAACGCTTCGGTAGTTTGGCCTGATAATGTTCGGCCCGAGGCATCGGTGATGGTGCCCGAAATCATAATGGGCAGCTTATAGCCGTATTCATCAAAGACAGCCTGAATAGCAAAAATAGCCGCTTTGGCATTCAAGGTATCAAAAATGGTTTCGATCAAAATAATGTCAGCGCCGCCGTCAATAAGACCGCGAGTGGCATTTTTATAATCGCCAACCAACTTTTCAAAGGTGACCGCACGAAAGCCAGGATTATTAACATCGGGCGATAAAGACAAGGTTTTACTGGTTGGCCCTAAAACCCCTGCTACCCAACGCGGTTTTTCTGGTGTTTCTGCCGTTTTTGCATCGCAGACGGATCGTGCAAGTGCCGCGCCTTCTTTATTGAGCTCATAAGCATAGTCTTGCATGCCATAGTCGGCTTGGGAAACACCTGTACTGTTAAAGGTGTTGGTTTCTATTATATCTGCACCCGCATTGAGGTAAGCGGTATAGATTGCTTTGATAATATCGGGGCGAGTGATTGATAATAGATCATTGTTTCCTCGGATATCACTCGGCCAGTCAGAAAAACGCTCACCTCGGTAATCTTGCTCTTCAAGTTGATAACTTTGAATAAGAGAGCCCATAGCCCCATCTAAAATTAGGATACGGTCTTTAATAGCGACGTATAGTGCGTTGATGCGATCTTGACTGGTGGACATGAGAATCTCTTTTAATTAGCTGGTGATAATTTATAGGTGCAATGAAAGCGCAAAACCGCGCAAATTTCAAGCTATATCAAAAAATATTGATATAGCTATTCCCAGTCAGTCTGCAAAAGAGAGTATTGTTCGAGGTCGTGATAGCGGCTATAGAGCCGTTCGGCCTGCCGTAATGTGCCTTCATGCTGGAAACCAAGACGTAAGGCGACCGCCTTACTGGGTAGGTTGTTAGTGGCGGCCTTTATCACAATTCGGTTGAGCCGGTATTCATCAAAACCTAGATGGATGATTGCTTTAACCGCTTCAGTCATATAACCATGACCACTGTGTTCTTGCGATAACCAATAGCCAATATCAGCACTGTGATTGGCCGCATTGATGAAGTTGAAGCCCGCCATGCCAATGAGTTCATCTTTTAAGAAAATTGCCATTTGGCATTGAGTGCGCTCTAAGTACGCGTCAAGGCAGCCTTGCAGGAAGTTTATTGAATCGGCCACACGGGTGCTGAAATCAAGCCAGGGAAGCCATTCACGCAGGTAGGAGCGGTTGTTGTCTATGAGTTTTGCTAAGTCGCTAGCAAAACCAACATCGACCACATGCAATGTAAGCTCGGGTATGTTTGTTGAAAGGGTTTGCATGTCTTTTCTCGAATTGAGTGTCAAACTTAACAAACGCTAAGTTTGACACATCGACACATTAGTTGTGTGTATGTAGTTCGCTATTCAGCTCAACCGCAGACTTGTTGGTCAAGCATTCAATGCGCCCAGTTTGAGCATTACGCCAAAATAAAAGGTCTGACTTTCCAGCTAGATCGCGGGCTTTAACAACCTGTACCGCCTCTTTGTTTTCATCGAGCATGGTGACCTTTGTTCCTGCGGTAATGTACAGACCCGCTTCAATTGTACAGCGATCACCCAGTGGAATACCGGCACCGGCGTTGGCACCTAATAAGCAATTCTCGCCCATAGAGACGACAACTTTGCCGCCACCAGATAGGGTACCCATAATAGAGCTGCCGCCACCAACATCAGAGCCGTTACCAACCATAACGCCGGCACTGATTCGGCCTTCAACCATAGAAACTCCAACGGTACCTGCATTGAAGTTAACAAAGCCTTCGTGCATAACGGTCGTGCCTTCACCTAAGTGAGCGCCTAAACGAACACGAGCAGTGTCTCCTATACGTATGCCTGATGGTACGATGTAGTCGGCCATTTTCGGGAATTTATCAATGCAATTGACTTCGATAACACGACCCGCCAAGCGAGCTTCAATTTGGCGCTGTGGGAGTTCGGGTAAGTCGATAGGGCCTTCACTGGTCCAAGCAACGTTATGTAGGATGCCAAAAATTCCATCAAGATTAGTGCCATGTGGCTTAACTAAGCGATGGGATAATAAGTGTAGTTTTAGGAAGCCTTCAGCCACATTGGCTGGTGCCGTATCGGTTTCTAAAATAGTTAAAATAATCGTCTGATCACTGTTCGCAGCGCTATTAAGCAAACTTGCGTTGAGTGACAGACCTTCAGCATCAAAAGAAGCGGCAAGCGCGGCGTATTGTGCTTTTTCTAATACATGTACGGCGTTACCTGAATCATGTTTTACTGTTGTATTAATGGCTTTAATAAGCGCGTCACTTGGGTTTAGCTGGGGTTGTGGGTACCAGGCTTCAATGATCTTTTCTTCGTTGTTTCGTGTCGCGGTGCCTAAACCAATCGCAAAATAAGACATGCTTCTCTCCGTTAAATAAGTTTTTTAAATGCAGCTTCATCGAAGCCGACAAGAATCGTTTTGTCCGATACAACAATAGGGCGTTTTATGATCGAAGGTTGCGTCATCATTATTTCTATAGCGTTGGTATTATCCATAGAATCTTTAGTCGCCTCATCGAGCTTGCGCCAAGTGGTACCGCGTTTATTAATAATGGTTTCCCAAGGGTGAGCACCGAGAAACTGTTCAGCGAGCGCTTGTGTAGGCGCTTCTTTTTTATAATCAACAAATTGGTAGTCGACATTATGTGCGTCAAACCATTTGAAAGTTTTTTTCATGGTATCGCAGTTTTTTATACCAAATATTTTAATCATCAAGGACCTCTATTAAAGAATATTACGCAAGCGTTTTGCAGCGAGTATACAATCGTTGAGTGACGCGACGAGTGCAATGCGTACGTGTCCGTAACCAGGGTTAATGCCATCAACGGTTCTTGATAAATACTGGCCTGGTAGTACGCGAATATTGGCTTTACTTAACCAGTCTTTGGTTACTTGGAGATCATCACGTTGTAAGTCTGGCCACAAATAGAAGCTAGCATCGGGGACCGTCAGCGGCAGTACGCCCGATAACTCATTGACAACGGCTTCGTATTTTTCATTATATCTTTTGCGATTATTAATAACGTGAGTTTCATCTTGCCACGCTGCGATAGAGACTTTTTGATGAGGTATGGGCATTGCGCAGCCGTGATAGGTTCTATAGCGTAAAAAAGTAGCAATAAGGTCTGCATCACCTGCGGTAAAGCCACTGCGTAACCCGGGTAAGTTACTGCGCTTGCTTAAGCTATGAAAGACCAAACAGTTTTTAAAATCATTGTGACCCATAGCAGAAGCGGCTTCTAATAAACCGGCTGGTGGGTTGGCTTCATCTCGGTACAGTTCGCTGTAGCATTCATCACTAAAGATAATAAAGTTATGTTGAATAGACTTGCGAATCAAGTAACTTAGAGTTTCTATTGAAAGTGTTGTGCCACTTGGATTACCTGGGGTGCATACAAAAAGCATCTGGCAGTTTTGCCATTGTTCGTCGGTTATAGATAAATAGTCAGGTTGGTAATCATTGACGCTGGTGCAATCTAAATAGCGTGTCTTTGCGCCAGCTAAAAGTGCCGCACCTTCATAAATTTGATAAAACGGGTTTGGCATCCAAACTTCATCGGCATTAGCTTGAGTGTCGAATAAAGCCTGAACCACAGAGAATAAAGCCTCTCGAGTTCCAGTGACCGGTAAGACGTTGTTTTGCGCACTAAATTGGTCTTGTGCGGTTAACTTAAAGCGTCGAACACACCAAGTTGCGATGGCTTCTCTTAGTTCAAGGGTGCCAGGAGTTGCTGGGTAGTTTTCATAGCTCGACAAATTATCGACAATAACTTTTTGCAAGAAACTTGGCGCAGCGTGCTTTGGCTCCCCAACGGACCATGCAATAGGTGACTCTTGTGCCGGGGTGACATCTGCCAGTAACGCTTTTAGTTTTTCAAATGGATAGGGGTGCAATGCATTCAGACGTGGATTCAACGTTCTAGTGCCTCAGAAATAGTTTTTGTTAACGCTTTTTGTAAATTCTCAACTTCTTCAGTGCTGTGTAGTGGCTCGCCATTTTGATTTACGACGAAAAAGACGTCTTCAACATGCTCGGCTAAGGTTGAGATGCGTGCGTTTTGTAAGATAAGGTTTTGTTCTTTAAAGCAGCGGCCAATATCGGCAAGTAAGCCAGGCCTGTCTGCGGCAACTACCTCAACGATGGTTTTTGGATTAATGCTGTCGTTACTGATGGTAATTTCAGTGGGCACTTGGAAGTGTTTCAATTGCCTTGAAATGCGACGATGAGTTATTGAAATAGAATCGGGGTCTTGTATCGCTAACAATAGTTGGCGTTGAATTTCTAGCAATCGTTCAGAGTTGTCACCGATGCTGGTGCCATCTTCTTCAAGAACAATAAAGGTGTCTAAACTGAAATGCGAGGTAGATGACGTCATAATTCGGGCATCTTGAATCGCAAGGTTCAAGTTACTCAAGGTGGTCACAATGTCGGTAAATAAATAGGGGCGGTCGGGCGCATACACAAACACCTGGGTACCGCCAGCGTAGGAGGCAGCGGTGTTAGTTTCTTTTAATAAAACCAAAGGTACGTTTTTACCATGACTAGCAATGGCGCGTGAATGCCAAGCAATGTTTTCAGGAGTTTCACGTAGAAAATAATCATCGCCTGGGTTATCCCACAAGGCAAAAAAATCTTCCTTTGTGAAGCCTTCTTCAATAAGTAGCGCTAGTGCTTTTGCTTTGGTTTGCGATATCCACTCATCTTTTTCAACTGGATTACTAAGTCCACGCCGCAATGCCGTTTTAGTTGATTCATAAAGTTGCTTTAATAACGACGCTCGCCAACTATTCCATAAATTTGGGTTGGTTGCGTAGATGTCAGCCACGGTCAGTACATATAAATAGTCTAGCCGCTGAGAATCCCCAACAAGTTGTGCAAACTGGTTGATGACCTCGGGATCTGAAATATCTTTACGTTGTGACGTCATCGACATCAAGAGATGGTTGCGAACTAACCAGGTGACGAGTTCGGTATCCCAATCCGATAAGCGGTGACGAACACAAAAGTGCTTGGCGTCAATAGCGCCTTCGATGCTGTGATCAGAATCTCGGCCCTTACCAATGTCGTGATATAAAGCCGCGATATAAATCAGTTCTACTTTGGGTAGCTGTTGAACAACCTTGGTGGCAATTGGGAAACGTTTGGTGTTGCTTTTATGACGGAATTTGCGGAGGTTTCGAATGGTTAATAGGGTGTGAGCATCAACGGTGTAAGCATGAAATAAATCGAATTGCATTTGTCCGACAACTTTACCAAACTCTGGTAAATATAAGCCTAAAACGCCGTATTGGTTCATCCGCCTCAGGTTAGTCGAAACCCCCATTGGGCTGCGCAACAATTCCATAAAGAAGGTGATGTTGCGTAAGTCTTGTCTAAAGTGACCATCAATTAAGCGGTGACTTGCTAAAATGAGTCGCAGCGTTGAAGCTTTGATGTCTTTAACTTCTGGGGTTTGAGCACAAAGTACAAATATTTCTAACAGCGCTGATGGCGTGCGTTGGAAAACATTATCCTCAGTAACTTGAATATAACCATCAATGACGATAAATCGAGAGTTTAATTGAATGACAGCTTGTTCTTTAGTTTTATCACCCAAAATTTCTTCATCGAAATGCTGTAGCAACATGATGTTTAAAGCGCGCAATTTAAAGACTTGGCGAAAGTAGTCCTGCATTAAGTGCTCAACCGCTAATTGGCCTTCACGTTCGACGTAGCCAAATAAGTCCGCAACCTGTTCTTGTAAATTAAAAAGTAGGCGGTCTTCTTCGCGGCCGGTATTCATGTGTAGCGCGTAACGTACGCGCCATAGAAAGTCTTGGCCTTCAATGAGCTCATGGTATTCAGCATCGGTTAAAAAATTACGTTCAACTAAATCTTGTAACGAATCATCACCAAAATGTCGTTTGGCTACCCAGCCTATATTTTGAATGTCGCGCAGGGCACCAGGGCCGGTTTTGACGTTGGGTTCTAAGTTATATTCGGTTTCATTGTATTTGCGATGCCGCATGGCTTGTTCGTTCATCTTGGCTTTATAAAAATCTTGACTTGGCCAAATATTCAAAGGCGATGCGGCTTCTGTAATGGATTCGCGGAGGTCATCATTACCGACTAAGGTGCGCGATTCCATTAAATTGGTGGTTACGGTGACATCGGCAACGGCTTCAGCGATGCACGCGTTAATGGTGCGGACGCTGTGGCCAACTTCTAATTTAATGTCCCAGAGAAGGGTGATAAAAGACTGCAACGACTCTACGTTGTCGTCTATATCTTTCTCGGTTTCAAAAAGAAACAATAAATCAATATCAGATTTGGGTAGTAACTCGCCTCGGCCATAACCACCCACAGCAATCAGTGCCACTGTATCGGGGTTTTTCCAAGTAAAACGAGCCCATATGCTCTGTATCAGCATATCCATTGCCCAAGCCCGTCCGCAAACGAGGCTGCGAATCGGTGTTCCTTTGATAAAGCGCTGATCTAATTCTTTGCTTAGATGAGTCAGCGCTACTTTCAAGGTCGGAATCGCTGGTTCCGTTTTTAGCTTTTCGACAAGCTCTGCTTTATTTAACAGAAGGTCGTCAGAATATCGCGAAAGATCCAAAGTGGGTCCTTAAATCAGCTCATTTACGTTTTAAAAGAAATGCTGCCTGACAATGTTATTAGAAGTTCTCTTCTTTGCGTTTGGTTAGTACTTCAACACCGGTCGCCGTTACTAATAAAGTATGCTCCCATTGAGCAGAGGCCTTGCGGTCTTTGGTAATAACCGTCCACTGATCGCCCAAAATTTTACACGCGGCCTTACCCTGGTTAATCATCGGCTCAATGGTAAATGTCATGCCTTCCTTTATAGCCATACCTGTACCCGGTTTGCCGTAGTGTACAATCTGTGGCTCTTCATGGAAGCCTGCGCCAATACCATGACCGCAGAACTCACGTACAACAGAGTAATGGTTAGATTCAGCATGCTGCTGGATAATATGGCCAATATCGCCAAGAGTGGTGCCTGGCTTTACAATAGCAATGGCTTTATATAAGCATTCTTGGGTGATTTTACACAATCGATCAATGTGCGCTGGTACTTCGCCAACATAGAACATCTTGCTGGTATCACCGTGATAACCATCTTTTATCACCGTTACATCAATGTTGATCACATCACCTTTCTTAAGCTTCTTCTCATCGCTCGGAATACCATGACAAATAACATGGTTCACCGATGTACAAATAGATTTAGGAAACGGTGGGTGCCCATAGTTTAATGGCGCAGGAATAGAGTCTTGTATGTTAACGATATAATCATGACACAAGCGATCAAGCTCGCCCGTCGTAACGCCCGGTATTACATGCTCTTCAATCATTTCAAGCACTTCGGCGGCTAAACGGCCAGCGACGCGCATTTTTTCAATTTCATCAGGTGTTTTAATGGTGACAGCCATGGACCTTCCATTTCAAATTTTGGATTAATATCACCCGATTCTAATGGTTTTGCTAAAAAGTAGCCATAGGGGCGTGATTGTTCTAGTGCATCAACCCTTTGCTAGAGGTGGCTGAGTTACGCCTAGACGCCCGTTTTCACTATACTCGGTCGCTGCGAGCGCATCCTTGCGCGCTAAGCCTCGCCATCCATGGCTCGGATTTCCGAGTAAAGTGAAAACGGGCACCTAGGCTAAGTTTGTTACCGATTGATAAGTTATAGGATTGGAGGCTATATGAGCCGCCACGGAAGGTAGCGAAGTGCTGATGGATCATAAATAAAGGTATCTGATACATGGATGTATCAGATAAGCCCCATGGATGGGTTCACGGCGCCTTTATTTATGGGCCATCAGTGCTTCGCGAAATAGCCTCTAAGCTAGACAGTAGCGGCGCAGTATCAAGGCTTGTACATGCAGCCCGCAGCCCGCAGCCCAAAACCGCCCCACCATTTTCTCTTGCTTCGGGGCTCCACATTTGGTATAAAGCGCGCCGCTCTTACACCTTAACTAGTAGGAGTCGGTCTATCATGACCGTAACTTAAAATCTCACATGCATCGTCACGTGGTTCTGGGTGCCTTCGGGTTGGACTATGGGATGTGTGGAGGCCTAACCCAAATTGAGAGGATATTATGGTACAAGTTTCAATGCGTGAGCTGCTTAAAGCAGGTGTTCACTTTGGTCACCAAACTCGTTACTGGAACCCTAAGATGGGTAAATACATCTTTGGTTCGCGTAACAAGATTCATATTATTAACTTAGAGCACACAGTGCCTGCCATGCATGAAGCTATTGCATTGGTATCTAAGTTAGCTGGCAAGAAGAACAAAGTACTGTTTGTTGGTACTAAGCGTTCTGCTAGTAACATCGTTCGTGAAGAAGCAACCCGTTCTGGCATGCCTTATGTAGCGCATCGCTGGTTAGGTGGTATGTTGACTAACTACAAGACGATTCGTCAATCAATCAAGCGTCTACGTGATCTTCAAAACCAAGAAGCTGACGGCACTTTCGAGCAGTTAACGAAGAAAGAGCGTTTGATGTCTTCTCGCGAGATCATCAAGTTAGAAAAAACGATCGGTGGTATTAAAGACATGGGCGGTTTGCCTGATGTGTTGTTCGTTATCGACGTTGATCACGAGCGTATCGCTATTCAAGAAGCCAATAAATTGGGTATTCCAGTTATCGGTATTGTTGACTCAAACTCAAACCCAGATGGCGTAGATATTGTCATTCCTGGTAACGACGATGCAATCCGTGCGATCGAAATCTATGCGCGCACAATCGCTGATGCGGTTGTTGAAGCAAAAGCAGCAGCAGCTGAAACTGCTGGTGAGTTTGTTGAAGCGAAAGAAGCTAAAGAAGAAAAAGCTGCAGAGTAAGGCTTGACCTTATTCGTTCGAAAAGGGGTTTTGACCCCTTTTTCAGTTTTTGAATGCTTAATAATTAATCGAATTGAGGGAAAATATCATGGCGATTTCTGCAAGTTTAGTTAAAGAGCTGCGTGAGCGTACTGGCTTAGGCATGATGGAATGTAAAAAGGCATTGGTCGAAACCGATGGTGATATCGAAGCGGCAATTGACAATTTACGTAAGTCGTCAGGCCTAAAAGCAGCTAAAAAATCTGGCCGCACTGCAGCTGAAGGTATTATTGTTACTCGAACCTCTGATGATAACTCAGTGGTAATGTTGCTTGAAATCAACAGCGAAACAGATTTTGTTGCTCGTGACGATAACTTCTTAGGTTTTGCAAATAAAGTTGCTGACGCTGCTTTTGCTGCAAAAGAAGATGATGTTGCGAAGCTAATGGCGGGTGAGTTAGAAAGCGTTCGTGAAGCACTGGTTCAAAAAATTGGCGAGAATATCTCTGTTCGTCGTATCACTTTTGTGGGTGGCGAAGGAAAAACTGTTGAAGCTTATGTTCACGGTGGTCGTATTGCGGCAGCTGTTGAATTACAAGGCGGCACGGCAGAGCTAGCGAAAGATATCGCTATGCACGTTGCAGCGAGTAACCCACAGTTTGTTAAGCCTTCTGAGATTTCTCCAGAAGTTTTAGAACGTGAAAAAGAAGTGGTTCGTGCTCAGTCTGAAGACTCTGGTAAGCCGGCAGAAATCATCGAAAAAATGATGGTGGGTCGTATCAAGAAGTTTGAAGCTGAAATCTCGTTAACTGAGCAGCCTTTCATTAAAGACCCTGATGTTAAAGTGGGTGTTTTAGCGAAAAATGCAGGCGCAGAAGTTATTAGTTTCACTCGTTTTGAAGTGGGTGAAGGCATTGAGAAAGAAGAAGTTGACTTCGCAGCAGAAGTGGCAGCGGCAGTTAAAGGTAGCTAAGTTACTGATAACTAAAGAAAAGGTGGCATTGGCCACCTTTTTTTATGCCTGAAGAAAAATGCGTGAAACCGGTCAAAGAAGCGCAGTAGAGTAGCGGAATAATTCAAAAATTGTGTGTATAATGCCCCAAATTTTCAACATTGCTGGCTATTTCCAGCGTGGTATAACCCAGTTAAGGATGTTAAATCATGATCGAAGAAATTAAACAGGAAACCATTACACATAATCAAAAGGCGCTTTCTGCACTAGATGACGCGTTCAATAAGATCCGTACTGGCCGTGCAAACCCTGCTATTTTAGATAACGTTATGGTTGATTATTATGGCACACCAACGCCAATTAAGCAGGTTGCTAACGTTGGTATTGAAGATAACCGTACGTTGTCAGTTGTACCTTGGGAACAAAACTTGGTGCCAGCAATTGAAAAAGCGATCATGAAGAGTGATTTAGGGCTAAACCCAGCAACGGCAGGCAATAACATTCGCATTGCGATGCCTATGTTGACTGAAGAGACTCGCAAAGACATGATTAAAGTGGCTCGTGCTGAAGCTGAAAAAGCACGTGTTTCAGTCCGTAATGGTCGTCGTGATGCAAACAGTAGTATTAAAGATCTTGTCAAAGAAAAAGAACTTTCAGAAGATGATGGTAAGCGTGCAGAAGAAGAAATTCAAAAACTCACTGACGCCAGCATTGCCGATGTAGAAAAGAACTTGCAAGAAAAAGAAGCTGAGTTAATGAAAGTCTAGTTGTGACTTTAACTACATTAGAAGGCAGCATGGAAGCATGTTGCCTTTGTTCTATTTAGCTGCTTCTAAAAGTAGCTTTCAAAAGGATTAAGTTTCAAGGATGTTTGGCAAAAAAGAGATAAAAATGAGTGAGACTAGCACCCTAAAAGCAATTCCAAGGCACGTTGCTATTATAATGGACGGCAACAATCGCTGGGCCAAAAAGCGCTTGTTAGGGGGTGTTGCCGGGCACAAAGCTGGCGTAAAAGCCGTTCGTACTACCGTTGAAGAATGCGCTCGTGCCGGTGTGCAAGTGCTCACATTGTATGCGTTTAGCTCGGAAAATTGGGCAAGGCCCAAAGAAGAAGTGAATGCACTCATGGATCTCTTTTTAATAGCATTAAAGCGAGAAGTAAAAAAGCTTGCTAAAAATAATATTCGGCTCCGAATTATAGGTGATACCACCGCGTTTAATTCTGCGATTCAAGCGTCCATTGTTGACGCTGAAGCGTTAACGAAACATAACACGGGTATGACGTTGGCTATTGCTGCAAACTATGGCGGACACTGGGACATCACCCAAGCCATGCGCAAAGTTGCCGAGAAAGTTAAGTTAGGTGAGTTGTTGCCAGAAGATATAACCGACACCGATATTACCAACGAAGTCATGCTGGGTGATTTACCGCCACCAGATTTATGTATTCGCACTGCAGGCGAACAGCGTATTTCTAATTTTTTATTGTGGCAAATGGCTTACACTGAGTTTTATTTTACACCTGAGTTTTGGCCAGATTTTAATAAAGAGTCTCTGTTTAAAGCGTTTGACTCGTTTTCCGGTCGCATTCGCCGTTTTGGGCGGACCGACGAACAATTACAGAAAGAGAACCCTTAATTATGTTGTTGCAACGTGTCCTAACTGCGCTGGTTTTAGCGCCGTTGATGTTAGCCGGTATTTTTTGGTTACCTGATCTTTGGTTTCGCGGCTTTATTGGCGTTATTGTTATGTTGGGCGCGTGGGAATGGGCACATTTGTCTGGTTTTTCTGCAATGCGTTCGAGAGTACTCCTTGCATTTGGCCTTGGGGTGGTTTTGTTAGGGTTACATCTTGCTTTGTCTGCTACCCATCAAAGTTGGGCGTATATCGTGTTAGCGACCTTAATTTGGTGGGCGTTTGCCTTTGTTGCTGTGATTCGTTATCCAAAGCATAAAGGCTGGTTAAACTCAAAGGTCGCTAAGTTATTGGCCGGCGTACCGGTTCTTGCAGGCTTATGGATGGGGCTCGTTTGGCTCAAATTACAAGATAACTCGGTGTTGTTGCTTACTTGGTTTATGTTATTAGTGTGGGGTGCCGATATCGGAGCCTATTTCTCTGGCCGATTCTTTGGTAATCGTAAACTGGCACCCAACGTTAGCCCAGGTAAAACGTGGGCTGGAGTTTATGGCGGTATGGTCACGTCTGTCATTATTTCGGTTGTGATAGCGATTCGGTTCTTAGCCCCATTAAGTGCTATAAATTGGCTATTGCTGATTGCTTTGTCTATCGCGGTAATCGCCATTTCAGTCTTGGGTGATTTACTGGAGAGTTTATTGAAGCGAAATAGCGGCATTAAAGACAGTTCAGCGTTATTGCCAGGGCATGGTGGTATTCTCGATCGTATAGATAGCATGTGCGCCGCCGCGCCGATGTTTGTGCTACTTTGGCTAGTCGTCGCCGGAGTTTAGATGAACGAAAAACCTTTGAATATCACCTTATTGGGCGCAACAGGGTCTATAGGGTGCAGTACCCTCGATGTCATAAAGAGACACCCTGACAAGTTCAGGGTTTTTGCGTTAAGTGGTTTTCAAAATACCACCTTACTCGCTCAGCAAATTTCCGAGTTTCAGCCGAAATATGCGGTCGTTCCCGATCAAAAAACACGCAAGTCATTGCTCAGTTTAATTTCTGCGAGCTCGACTGACGTTTTGGTCGGTACTCAGGCATTGATTGAGATAGCGCAAGCACCGGAAGTAGATGCAGTGATGGCGGCTATTGTAGGTTCAGCGGGTTTAGAGTCTTCATTGGCGGCCGCGAAAGCCGGTAAAAAGTTGTTGTTGGCAAACAAAGAGAGCTTGGTTGTAGCCGGTGCGTTGTTAATGGACGCGGTACGAGACAATCAAGCTTTGTTATTACCGATAGACAGTGAACATAATGCAATTTTCCAGTGTATGCCGCACGACGGTGACAGTGGGGTAGAGTCGATATTACTCACCGCTTCGGGGGGACCGTTTCGAGATTTCAGCCTAGAGCAGCTTGCAGTGGTAACGCCAGAACAGGCCGTTGCACACCCAAATTGGTCGATGGGACAAAAAATATCGGTAGATTCAGCTTCCTTAATGAATAAAGGGCTTGAGCTCATCGAAGCCTGCTGGTTGTTTAATGTACATCCCGATCAAATTGAAGTCGTTATTCATCCTCAAAGTGTTATTCACAGCATGGTACGTTATGTCGATGGTTCGGTGATTTCACAAATGGGTGCACCCGATATGCGTACCCCGATTGCCTATGGGTTAGCCTACCCAGAGCGCATAGACAGCGGCTCGCCACGGTTGGAGTTTAGCAGCCAGTTGAATCTTAGTTTTGATCAGCCAGATCGCAAGCGCTTCCCATGCCTACGTTTAGCCGAAGAAGCCATGGATATTGGTGGTATTCAGCCTGCAGTGCTCAATGCAGCCAATGAAATTACCGTGGCAGCATTTTTAGACCGACACCTTAGCTTTATGGACATAGCAGAAATAAACGAACGTGTTTTTAATGCCTTTGCGGCTGAGCCTGTAGAGTCGTTAGAACAATTAATTGAAATAGATCAACGTGCGCGAGTGGTCGCTAGAGACTTTATCGCAGTAAAAGCGAGACAACTTTAATGTTTAATTCGGTATTTGGACTCATCATTGCTTTGGGTATCTTGGTGACTATTCACGAATACGGTCATTTTTGGGTTGCCCGTCGAAACGGTGTGAAGGTGCTGCGCTTTTCAGTTGGGTTTGGTAAACCTATTTGGCGCAAGGTAGATAAGCACGGTACTGAGTTTGTGGTTGCTTGGATTCCTTTAGGTGGTTACGTCAAAATGCTCGATGAGCGTGAAGGTGATGTCCCTGAAGAGTTGAAATCGCAGTCATTTAACTCAAAACGCCCGAGTCAAAAAATTGCTATTGCCATGGCAGGACCAGTTGCAAACTTCCTTTTTGCAATAGCCGCCTTCTCACTGATGTTTATGATTGGTGTTAGGGATATAGCCACACTAGTGGGCGCACCTATAAAAGACTCAGTGGCTGAAACAGCCGGGCTGGTTGCTAAAGATAAAATTATTGCTGTAGATGGCCGTAAAGTTAATGGTTTCTCAGAGCTTAGCTTGGCACTGGCTTCACGTGTCGGTGAAACCGGTGATATTAAGTTAACAGTCGATCGTTCTGGGCGAGAGCTTAGCTTAGCATTGCCCATCACCGATTGGTTAGCCAATAATCAATCTCCGCGAATGGCTTCTAGCTTAGGAGTTACCCCTTTGTATCCGACTCAGCCTGCAATTATAGGCGGCATTCTAGATGACGGTGCTGCCTTGCGAGACGGGCTTCAGGTTGGTGACGAAGTTATCAGCGTCGATGGTATTAAAGTGACCGATTGGGGGCAGTGGGTCAGCTTGATTCAAACTCATCCTGAGCAGCTACTTAATTTAATTATTAGACGAAACGGCCAAACCCAAAGCCTGAATCTAACGCCAAAAGCGCGAGATGTGGAAGGTACCAAGCAAGGCTATATTGGGGCTGCAGCAGCACCCGTTTCTTGGCCCGATGATCAGCTCATCGTTAAGCGCTATATGCCTTGGACAGCCTTATGGAAGGGCACCGTTGAAACCAAGCAGATGGTGGTTTTAAGCTATAACATGTTGTGGAAAATGGTCAGCGGACAAATATCCTTGAAGCAAGTCGGCGGTCCTATTTCTATCGCGCAAATGGCCGGAGCTTCTGTAGAGTCTGGTTTTGAGGCTTTTATTGCCTTTTTGGCGTTAATCAGCATTAGTTTAGGCATTATGAACTTATTACCGGTGCCTATTTTAGATGGCGGTCACGTGGTTATGCATGCGCTGGAAGCTGTGCGTAAAAAAGAGCTTTCAGAACGAGCGCAAATGATCAGTGTGCAAATAGGTCTAATGTTTTTAATTTCTCTAATGGCGTTAGCTTTTTTCAATGATATTGGACGTTTAATGTAAAAAGTCTGTTTCAACGCGCAGTTTCGAGTAAAAATAGCGCGTTCAGAATTTTGGCATCACGATAGTTTATAAATAGGGTGGTTAAGTTGGTTTTCAGTGTTAAGCGAATTTGTGCAGTAGCGTTATTGGTGTCAGTCCAGTCTGTAGTTGCCGCAGCGACCTTTGTGGTTGATGGTATCGAAATTGCCGGCTTGCAGCGTGTTTCCTTAGGCTCTGTGTTGTCAGCGCTCTCGGTCCGAGAAGGAGACCTAGTTGACGATGCCGATGCGAACCGTTGGTTACGTGAAGTATATAAAACAGGCTACTTTTTTAATGTCGAGCTTAACCGAGAAGGTGATAGCCTAATATTCGAGGTGACCGAACGTCCTGCCATAGAAAGCGTGTCCTTTGATGGCCTTAAGAGTATTCCAAAAGTTAACTTTGAAGCGGTACTTACTGATGTTGGTTTAACTGAAGGTGAAATTTTCAACCCTGCATTGCTTGAAAACATTCAACTTGAACTTGAAAAACAGTATGGCGTTCAAGGCCGATACAATGCATTGGTTGAATCAGAAATTACGCCTTTAACACGAAACCGCGTAAAAATAGATCTCAACATCGAAGAAGGCCCTGTTGCTAAAATTGAATATATCCATTTCTTAGGCAATGAAAAATACAGCGACGAAGAGTTAGGTAATGCCCTGAGATTGCAACGCAGTGGCACCAATTTTTGGCATTTTGTGAATAAGCGGAATCAGTATTCAAGTGCATCACTTTCAGGTGATAAGCAGCGCCTAGAAGACTTTTATTTTGACCGTGGTCATTTAAGTTATCAGCTTGATTCAAACCAAGTGTCAATATCGGTAAATAAGGCCGATATTGCACTGGCCTATAATATTACTGAAGGGCCTGTTTATACTATTTCAGATATCGAGCTGGTAGGTGATTTACTGCATTTAGAAGAACAAATAAACGATGCCGTTTCATTAAAAACAGGTGTTGTGTATTCCCGTAAAGAAGTTTCACTTGTGGTTCGTGATGTTACCGAAATGTTAAGTGAGCAAGGCTATGCGTTCGCCAGTGTGAGAGATGGCTTTGAACTAGACGAAACCGATAATACCGTTAAGGTATCTATAAACGTAGCCCCGAACGATTTAGTCTATGTGAACCGCATTATTATTCAAGGCAACAAATCGACAAACGATGAAGTCATTCGACGTGAATTGCGTCAGTTAGAAGGTGCCTTAGTTATTAATGATAACATTCGTGCGTCTAGAGCTCGTTTAGAGCGACTGGGTTATTTCACTAATGTTTCCATTCAAACACAAAGAATAGGCGGGCGCAGTGACTTAGTCGATATTGTTGTGCGCGTTGCGGAAGCGAAAGATTCACAAGTTAACATTGCCGGTGGTTACGCTGGCGGCTCTGGTTTTTATGGTGAGTTTTCATTGAAACAAACTAACTTTATGGGCCGAGGCGTCGACTTTTCTGCGACCTTAAATGCCAATAAAACGACACAAAATTATTCTTTATCGGTCGACAACCCTTACTTTACGCTTGATGGCGTTAGCTTAGGAGCCGATCTGTACTACCGAAAGTCTGATTACAGTAAAACTACCTTCGGTACCTACGCGACTAACGCCGCTGGGGGTCGAGTTACCTTGGGTTATCCTTTATCTGAGAACCAACGAGTGTCTTATGGCTTAGGCTTGGCGAATGAAGAGTTGTTTTTAAGTGATACGCTTGCCACCCAAGAAATGCTTCAGTTTAGAGATGCTTACGGCAGTAATTACAGTAACGTTACGGCAAAATTCGGTTGGTCATACAATACCTTGAACGGTTCCATTAAAGCCGATAAAGGCCGTTTTGCTTCGGCAAATATCGAAGTAGCCGCCCCACCAGGCGATCTGAAATATTTCCGATCAACACTCAACGCCCAACAATTTGTAAACTTTGACCAAAACCTAGCTCTGCGTTTCCATACTGACATGGGCTATGGCGGAGGCTTTGGTGAAAATGGTGTCTTACCTTTTTATAAAAACTTTTATTCCGGTGGCTCTCGCTCTGTAAGAGGTTATCAGCAAGGCGGCTTAGGGCCTGTAGGGACGCCACAAACCGATGGTTTGGGCACAGAACTTACCACAGCAAGCCCAATTGGTGGCAATATTAAGCTAGAGTATGGTGTCGATTTTATCGTGCCAACGCCATTTGTAACCAATCAAGATGCCTATCGAACATCTGTATTTATTGATGCCGGTAACGTCTTTACTGATCAATGTTTTGAGGCGAATACACGTTGTGAATCTGGCATCGATTTGAACGAAATACGTTATTCTGCAGGCATCGACTTTACTTGGATAACGCCAATAGCACCGTTAAGCTTTAGTTATGCTTGGCCGTTGAATAACCAACCGGACGATTACATCACCAATTTCAACTTTAATATCGGTATTTCATATTAATCTTAGTAAGGAGTTAGCATGAATTTTAAGCAGTTAGTTATAGGCAGTATTTTCACCTTAAGCGCAGCCTTTGTAAGTGCAGAGACAGAGATTGCCGTGATCGACTTTCAGCGAGTATTGTTTCAATCTGTAGCTGCGCAAGATGCAACCCAAGCATTGCAGCCTGAAATTTCAGCGGTTAAACAGCGAATTGGCGAAATTGAAACACGTATCAATGCCTTGCAGAATGCACTAGAGATAGACGCAGAAACTCTGACAGAAGCTGATTTACTTGCAAAGCAAAATGAAATACAGCAATTAGTGAACGAACGAGCCAAGACAATTCAGTTTGGTCAGCAAAAGCAGAACAATTCTAGAAATGAGTTTGTTGCGGCTTATCAAGAACAGGTTCAAGAAGTGGTTGCTACTTTATCTAAAGCGCGCGGATTTAACCTTGTCATAGATCTTTCAACAGTTGTTTATATGGACGGAATGGCTAATATTACCGATGACGTTTTAGTCGCATTCGATAACCAATACAACGAAACCCGTACTGTTATTGAACCATAAACGAATTGGGTTAAAAAATTAGAATAAAGTAAAGGGGCAAACTGTGCATTTAGAGCAAGTATTGCAAGCGTTACCCACGTCGGTATCGTTGCCAGAGGGTGCGGAAACCATAGAAATTGAAGCTTTTGCCCCGCTTGATCAAGCAACAGTTGGCAGTATTAGCTTTTTGGCATCTGCTAAGTATCGACGTCAACTCGAAAACTGCCAAGCCAGTGCCGTTTTACTCACTGAAAAAGAGCTTGAAAACTGTCCCAACGGGGTAGTCGCTATTGTTGTTGATGACCCGTATTTGGCCTACGCCTATTTATCGCACCAGTTTGATAAAGCTCCAAAAGGCAGCCAAAACATACACCCAACCGCGGTAGTTCACCCTACGGCGACAATTGCAGAGAACGTTAGTATCGATGCATACGCCGTTATTGAAGCTGGTGCCGTCATAGCAAAGGATGCCCATATTGGTGCACATTGTGTGGTGGGTGAAGCCGTTGTTATAGGCGCGCACACTCGCTTACAGCCTAATGTGAGCCTTTTGCATCGGGTTGTTGTTGGCGCGCACTGTTTAATTCAAAGTGGAACTGTAATAGGTTCGAACGGCTTTGGTTATGCTCCTTTATCAAATGGAGCAGGCTGGCAGCCTATCGCCCAAAATGGTCGAGTTGTAATCGGTGATCATGTTGAAATTGGTGCTAATTGTACAATTGACCGTGGTGCCATCGAAGACACCATAATTAATGACCAAGTTATTATTGATAACTTAGTCCACCTAGCCCATAACGTGGTTATCGGGCGGGCGAGTGCTTTAGCTGGGCAAATCGGTATTGCGGGCAGCACAACCATCGGTGCTAATTGCAGTGCGGGTGGTCAAAGCGGTTTTACAGGGCACATCACCATTGCAGACAACAGCCATTTCACGGGTCAGGCGATGGTGACGAAAGGCACAACAGAAGCTGGACTATACTCATCGGGACTACCTGCCCAACCGAGCGGCATCTGGCGCAAAATGGTTGCTAGAATTCGCAAACTAGACGCCTTGTTTGAACGAGTCGATGCACTCGAAAAGCAAAATAAATAGGAACCTGTTATGAGCATAGAGCTACCGTTAAATATTGAAGCAATTAAAGAGTTGCTACCACATCGTTATCCATTTTTATTGTTGGATCGTGTCACCGAATATGTCGAAGGTGAAAGCATTAAAGGCTATAAGAATGTCTCGGCAAATGAGCAACTATTTCAGGGGCATTTCCCAGAAAATGCAATTTTCCCAGGCGTTTTAATTTGTGAAGCGATGGCTCAGCTGACGGCTGTATACGGTTTTTTATCTTCAGGGAATAGACCCGCCGACGGTTATTTATATTTATTTGCCGGGTTAGATAATGTGAAATTTAAGCGACCGGTAACGCCGGGCGATAAGCTTGAAATGGAAATTACATTTGTATCTGCACGTCGAGGAATGGTTAAGGTAACAGGCAAAGCAACTGTTGATGGTAACGTTGTCGCCAGTGCCGACATTCTATGTGCTGAACGTAAGGTTTAATTCATGATACATGCCACTGCCATAATTGATCCCAGTGCGAAAATAGGCGCGAACGTTACTATTGGTCCCTATACCATTATTGGTGCCGGGGTTGAAATTGGTGATGATTGTCATATTAGCCCGCATGTTGTTATCAATGGTCCGACAATTATTGGTAAACGTAACCGCATTTTTCAGTTCGCCAGTGTTGGCGAAGAGTGCCAAGATTTAAAGTACAAAGGTGAGAAAACGAAGTTAATTATTGGTGACGACAACACCATTCGTGAATTCACCACCTTGCATCGCGGCACCATTCAAGATTCGGAAGAAACACGCATTGGCAACCATAATTTATTTATGGCTTATACCCATGTGGCTCACGATTGCATCGTTGGCGATCACTGTATTCTTGCCAACGGTACACAGGTCGCAGGTCATTGCGTTATTGGTAACTACGCAATTTTGGGTGGTAATTCCGGTATCCATCAGTTTTGTCAAATCGGCGCTCATGCATTTGTAGGCACCGGTTCAACCGTATTAAAAGATATACCCGCTTATGTCACGGTTCAAGGTTTCCCAGCAAGCCCACATGGCATGAACATGGAAGGCTTGAAACGCCGCGGCTTCTCCCGCGAAGCCATGAAGGCACTGCGTCATGCCTATAAAGTGGTTTATCGTGAAGGTAACACCCTTAAAGAAGCTATGGCAGAGCTTGAAGCAATGGATCCAGTACTGCCAGAGGTTGAAGTATTCTTAGATTCAGTACGTAATTCCAAGCGAGGCATTGCCAGATAATGACACGCAAGTTACGCATCGCCATCGTTGCGGGTGAAGTCAGTGGCGACAATTTGGGTGCTGGGTTAATGATTGCGTTAAAAGATCAATACCCCAATATCGAGTTTGCCGGTATTGGCGGAGAGAATATGATCGCTCAAGGCTTTCAATCTCGTTACCCAATGGAACGGCTTTCGGTGATGGGCTTTTCTGAAGTTATAGGCCGGTTATTTGAACTGCTTAAAATTCGCAAAACTCTTCGGAATTGGGTTATCGATTGGCAGCCCGATGTCTTTATTGGCATTGATGCACCCGATTTCAATTTAGATTTAGAGCTGGCATTGAAACAGGCCGGAATTACCACAGTGCATTATGTCTCGCCTTCGGTTTGGGCATGGCGTCAAGGTCGAATTAAGAAAATTAAGAATGCGGTGAATCACATGCTGACTTTTTTACCGTTCGAAGCTGAGTTTTACCGACAGCATCAGGTACCTGTTTCGTTTATAGGTCATACCTTGGCAGACAAACTGCCACAAAAATCATTGACAGAGCTGCTTGTAGAGCAAGACGCAAAAACTAATAAAACCAAAACATTGGCCTTGTTGCCCGGATCGCGCAGCAGTGAAGTTGAAAAACTAGGCGCGCTGTTCTTACAAGTCGCCGCTGAAGTTAAAGCTCAGTTAGGCGAGTTAAATGTTGTCATTCCAACCCCGAATCGAGCGCGGACAGAACAAGTTCAAGCCATGCTGAATACCCATGATTATAAGCTAAACGTCGAGATATTAGAAAAGGGCAGTGACGAAGCGCTAACACGATCCGATGCGGTTTTAGTCGCATCCGGTACTGCAACCCTCCAAACTATGCTACTAAAAAAACCTATGGTCGTTGCCTACAAAATGAGTGCGATGAGCTTTGCCATTATCTCTCGTTTAGCAAAAACAAAATGGGTCTCTTTGCCTAATATTTTAGAGCAAGCCGATTGGATACCTGAACGATTACAAGATGATGCAACGGTGGCGCAGTTAAAAGTTGATGTGCTCGCAGCCTTAACTGATGAACATAAAATGACGGAGTTCTTAACCAAAGCCTGTTATTGGCACGAGCAGCTAGCGTTAAATGCAGATGAGCAAGCCGCCAAGGCAGTGTTGAGTCTAATTGAACTATGAACCAGGCAGGATTAGATTTTGCCAGCGCTGCCCGCATTATTGCCGGGGTAGATGAAGTAGGGCGGGGTCCACTCGCGGGTGATGTCGTAACAGCCGCAGTCATCTTAGATTCAAACAAGCCAATAATTGGGCTGAATGATTCTAAAAAGTTATCTGCAAAAAACAGGGCCGCCCTAGCAGAAGAAATAAAAGAAAAAGCACTGTGCTTTTTTATTGCACGCGCAAGTGTTGAAGAGATCGATACGCTCAATATATTGCAAGCCACTCTGTTAGCAATGACACGCGCTGTGCAAGGGTTGAGCGTACAGCCAAATTTTTGCCAAATAGACGGCAATAAAATACCCAAAGGCTTGCCTTGCCCCGCGGAAGCAATTGTTAAAGGTGATGGAAAAATAGCAGAAATATCAGCCGCTTCTATTATTGCAAAAGTTGCACGCGATCAGGAAATGATCGAGCTGCATGAGCGTCACCCAAATTATGGCTTCAACCAGCACAAAGGCTATGGCACCGCGAAACATCTAGCGGCCATTAAAAAATATGGCGTGATCGATGAGCACAGAAGAAGTTTTGCTCCGGTCCGAAACCAACTAAATTTAACGAGTTAAAAGTAAACTACTATGAATCAATTTGTGCATTTACGCGTTCACACAGAATATTCTTTAGTTGATGGCATTGTCAGAGTAAAACCATTGATTGGCGAAGTGGCAAAAACAGAAATGCCTGCTATCGCCATGACCGATATCACCAACTTTTTTGGGTTAGTTAAGTTTTATAACGCGGCCATTGGGTCAGGAGTTAAGCCAATACTGGGTGCTGACTTATGGATAGAGAACCCGACTGACCCTAAACAACCGTTTTTAATGCCGATCTTAGCTTCTAACGATAAAGGTTATCGCCACCTAACCGAAATTATTTCCGCGGCTTACCAACAGAATCAACATCATGATAAAGCGGTTGTTAAGCCAGAATGGCTGATGGAAAAAAACGAAGGTCTCATTGTTTTATCGGGTGCGCGTTCAGGTGATGTAGGCCAAGCATTTCGTCGAGGCAACCCAGAGCTAGCGGAAGAGCTAGCTAAAAAATGGCAAAGTGTATTTGGTGATCGTTACTATTTAGAGTTGCAACGAACCAACCGTGATCAAGATGAATTAGTGGTAAAAGCTAGCGTCATTTTGGCTAAAAAGCTGGCCATTCCTGTAGTAGCGACTAACGATGTTATGTTTTTAACCAAAGATGACTTCGACGCACATGAAGCACGAGTCTGTATTAACGAAGGTGTTGTCATTGACGACCCTAAGCGAACTCGACGCTACTCTGAAGAACAGTATTTGAAAACTACTGAAGAGATGAATGAACTATTCGCCGATATTCCTGAAGCCATAAAAAATAGTTTACACATTGCAACCCGCTGTAACGCAACTATTAGTTTAGGAGAATATTTCTTACCTGACTTTCCAGTGCCTGAAGGCACCACTATGGATGATTACTTTCGTAAGGTGAGCTTTGAAGGGCTAGATCGTCGTCTCGAACATATTCTCGATAAAACAGCCGAAGATTACAAAGCTCAATACCAAGTTTATATTGATCGCTTAGAGTTCGAACTCGATATCATTATTCAAATGGGCTTCCCAGGTTACTTCCTAATCGTAATGGACTTTATTCGCTGGGGTAAAGAAAACGGTGTACCTGTCGGCCCTGGCCGTGGTTCGGGTGCCGGTTCTTTGGTGGCTTATGTACTGGATATTACAGACCTAGACCCGCTGGAATATGATTTGCTCTTTGAGCGATTCCTTAACCCAGAACGTGTCTCCATGCCCGATTTCGACGTCGACTTCTGTATGGATGGGCGTGATCGTGTAATTCAATACGTGGCTGAAACCTATGGACGCCAAGCCGTATCGCAAATTGTCACCTTTGGTACCTTGGCAGCAAAAGCCGTAGTACGAGACGTTGCGCGTGTACAGGGCAAATCTTATGGCTTAGCCGATAGATTATCAAAGCTAATTCCACCAGACCCGGGTATGACGCTAGCCAAAGCGATTGGTGAAGTAAGCGAACTGAAAGAGTTTATCGCCGATGATGAAGAAGCCAGTGAGATTTGGGAAATGGCACTTAAACTCGAAGGTATTACTCGGCAAACAGGTAAGCACGCCGGCGGTGTTGTTATTGCGCCAACAAAGTTAACCGATTTTTCACCTTTGTTATGTGATGAAGACGGCAGTGGCTTAGTCACCCAATTCGATAAAAACGATGTTGAATCAGCAGGGTTGGTTAAGTTTGACTTTTTGGGTCTGCGAACCCTAACCATTATCGATTGGGCTTTAAAAATTATAAACCCGCGTTTAGAAGCTGCCGGTAAAGAAGCCATTGATATAGCCAAAATACCGTTAACGGATGAGGCTTCCTTTAAGTTATTAATGGATGTTAAGACCACCGCAGTCTTCCAGTTGGAATCACGCGGTATGAAAGATCTTATCGCACGGTTACAGCCAGATTGCTTAGAAGACATGATCGCCTTAGTGGCCTTATTCCGACCAGGTCCACTTCAATCGGGCATGGTTGATAACTTTATTAATCGAAAGCACGGTCGTGAAGAAGTCTCTTACCCAGATGCGCAATACCAACATGATTCATTGAAAGAAATTTTGACACCCACCTACGGTATTATTTTGTATCAGGAACAGGTGATGCAGATTGCTCAGGTACTTGCCGGTTATACACTCGGTGGCGCTGACATGCTGCGCCGTGCGATGGGTAAGAAAAAACCCGAAGAGATGGAAAAACAGCGCGAAATTTTCAAGCAGGGTGCTATTAACACCGGAGTCGACGGTGATCTAGCAATGAAAATTTTCGACTTGGTGGAAAAGTTTGCCGGTTACGGTTTTAACAAATCTCACTCAGCCGCCTATGCATTAGTGGCGTACCAAACGCTTTGGCTGAAAACGCATTACCCCGCTGCTTTTTTAGCGGCCACTATGTCATCGGAATTGCAAAACACCGAAAAAGTAGTGATCTTCATTGAAGATTGCCGAGGCATGAATATTGATGTGTTACCGCCAGATGTCAACGCAGGTGCTTATTACTTTACCGTTAATGAAAACGATCAAATAATCTATGGCTTAGGTGCCATTAAAGGTGTCGGCGAAGGTCCAGTTGAGGCCATTGTTAAGGCACGCAACAGTGGTGCTGCCTTTACAGATATATTTGATTTCTGCCAGCGTATCGACAGTAAAAAAGTTAACAAGCGTTCCATCGAGGCGCTGATCAAAGCAGGTGCATTAGACAATATTGGCCCTAACCGTTCAGTCATGCTTGCAGCGATGAATGACGCCATGAAAACTGCCGATCAATCCGCCGCCAATGCCGAAGCCGGTATGATGGATTTATTTGGTGAAATAGAAACCGAAGTTGAAAAAGATGTTTATGAACCCTACTTAGGTGTTCATGATGCACCCTTAAAAGTAAGACTAGCAGGCGAGAAAGAAACACTCGGCTTGTACTTAACTGGCCACCCCATTGATGAGTTTGAAAATGAAGTACGTCAAGTTGTATCGCTGCGTTTAGGTGAACTAGATGGCTCGGCGGAAGATTTAAAGCGAGCAAGGCGCGGTAACATCAAAACCATTGCAGGGTTAGTGATGGGGGTGCGTACAAGGCAAACACAAAAGGGCGATACCATGGGTATTGTCACTTTAGATGATCGCACCGGTCGAGTCGAAATGACTCTATTCGGTGAGCTTTATGCGCAATTTAAAGACGTGCTAGTACCCGACACAGTGGTGGTGGTAGAAGCTGAGCTCGGCTGGGACGATTATAATGACAGACCCCGTATTCGAGCGCAGCGCGTTTATACATTAGTTGATGCTCGGCAAGCTTTAATCAAAGGTGTTGAGTTTAAAACCGATACACAAAATGCTAGCGAATTTATGAAGAAAATTAAAACGTTAGTGAAGAGTGACTTAGCAGAAGATCAAGGCTGCGCAGTTTGGGTTAACTACCAAAATGAAACCGCAAATGGTCTCATTAAATTGGGTCCAAATTATCGTATACATTTGCAAGACGAAGTTTTGCATCAATTAAAGCAAGACTTTGGCGACGATGGCTATAAGTTTAGGTATCAATCGTAATGGCGAAAAATACTATTTTGATTGATTTTGACGGCGTGATTCGTCATTGGTCTAATGACGAGCTTGAATCCGTTGAGTCGAACCTAGGATTGGACGCAGGAACCTTGTATTCAGTCGCGTTTAAACGTGACTATTTGGTCCCTGCTATCACAGGAAAGATAAGTCATGAACAATGGCTTACTAACGTAGCTGCAAAGTTAACGGTGATGCATAATCCTGAAATTGCCGAGCAGTTAATAACGTGTTGGCGCTCTTTGAAATTTAAAATTGATCATGACTTTTTGGGTGAAATTAAATCCAGAGCGCCAGAAGCTAGCTTAGTACTCGTAACCAATGCGACCAGTCGCCTTCCTTTTGACTTGGTAAAGGCAAAGCTTAAAAGTGCTTTCGATTATGTAATCAATTCGTCTGATATAAAAGAAACTAAGCCAAATTCAGGATTTTTTAAGAAAACCTTGAGCATCATTCATCAGCCTGTCGATAATACCATCTATATAGATGATACTTTGGCGAATGTGGTGACCGCTCAAAGTATGGGTATTACCAGTATCCATCATTGCACCACGTTCGAAACGTTGACTTTTATTCAGTCCCATTTCGAATAAGAACGCCATTTTCGTTATAGCATTATGTTTTCAATACTTAAGATCAACGCCCGATACCGAAAAGTGTCTGGTGTTCAAACCTATCTGCTCCGCTGAGAGTGTTTTCACTGGATTGCCTACTAACTCTATGCTTTCTAAAGAGTTGAGACCCGCAAAGGTTTCAGGCTCAATCGTTTCGATTTTGTTATTACCTAATTGAAGGTGCTTTAAGTTAATTAAACCAGTAAAGGCTTCGTTGTTTATTGAGGTTACATAACTATTTCTTAAGTTAAGCCTAGTTAAGAAAGTTAGATTTGAAAAACTGCCTTTGCCAATGTTAGCTAAAATGCTGCCACTTAGATCCAGTTCAATTAAATTAGGAGTATTAACAAATAGAGCACCATTTAGAGATCTTATACTACTTTGAGATATATTTAGGTGGGTCAGGTTACCAAATGCTAGGTCTTCACTAGCTAACTTAAGTCCAGAGCCTTGGCTTAAATCTAATGTAATTAACTTTTTCAGGTGCGCAATAGATTTTAACAACTTTGTTGAATCTGACGGGTTGTGCCTTAAATTTAGATGTTCAAGTTTTTCTATACCAACAAAACTATCTTTCGCGATTTGTTGTATACCAACCGATTCCAAATTAAGAGTAGTTAGGTTGGGTAACGTGGAAAACACTTTAGGAGTTAAGCGTAAAATATCATTATCAGATAAATTGAGTTCTTTTAGACTATTGCTATACAAAAAACCACTATCCAATGACGAAATTTTGTTGTTTGAAAGATCGAGTATTTTCAAGCTCGGTAGTTGGTTTAGTATACGGCTGTTTAAGCTTTCTATATTGTTTTCACTGAGCACTAAAATCTCTAGTTTTGGAAGTAGTTTCATCGTGTCGATATCTAGTGTCGTAAACTCATTGTCGGAGAGGTCCAAGGACACAAGGTTATCTAAGCTACTAATTAATTGTCTATTCAAATGAGTTAAGCTGCCACCTGTTAACGTTAAACTCTCTACATTCTCAAGGCCGATCAACCTTTGATCAGAGAATTCTGTACTGTCTGAAACATTTAGTACTAGAGTTTTTAGGTTTACAAAACCGCCAAATGTCGTATTAGGAAATGAATTTATATAGGTGTCACCCATATCTAACTCAATGGTGTCCTTTAGGTATTGATCGCTTACATGAGAGCAGTCGTTTGCCCACAAAAGGCTGGTTAACACGTGGCCCGCATAGCCTCTTGTACACATATCAATATATTTAACGACTATATCACTATTATTTACTGATGAAATTCTGCTTGATTCGTTCATGCCTAGCAATTGATACGAGGTTTCCGATAAGTTATTACCTTGGAAATGAACTTCTTCAAGTTTAGAATTATGGACAAATATGTCAGTTGGTAGGTCTGAAATACTATTGTATTCAAGGCCGATAACCTTCAATTCTGAGAGATCATCAAACAATCCATATGGAACGCCTGTGATATTATTTTGATTTAAATTTAGTTCTTTTAGTTTAACTAGCCCAGAAAAAATATCTTTTGGTGAACTGGAACTGAAATTAAGCTGGTTTCCTTCCAAATTCAAGCTCAGCAATGTTTCCGCCCCTTCAAATGCATGAGGTGCTATGGATGTTAAACTTCCATTTTCAAGTGAAAGATACTCCAAGCTATTGAGTCCTAAAAATAGGCCGGTTGGAAATTTCTCTATCTTTAAACGAAACATTTCTAAAGTCGTTAGGCTTTCAAGTGGCCTAAATAGCCCAATAGGCAAATTATCTAATGACCTAAGTTCAAGTGATAGTTCTGTTAGTTGCTGTTGATAGTCAAATAAATCGATAGGTAGTGACTCTATTCGTTCATTTCCAATTGATAATCTTTTTAAGCTCTTCAATGGCTCAAAAACACCGCCCTCTAAGCGAGTAAAGCTTGCATCGCTTATTTCTAGAGACTCAAGATTTTCTAAACCAACGAATGCTTCTGTTGGGCGCATTGGCGATGTAGCGGTAGTAGAGTTACTGCCTCTCCTGATACCCGAATCTAAATTGCTTGAAAATTCTGACTTAGGGTTTGCAAGAGTCAAATTTTTTAAGCCAGTTAAGCCTTGCCAGGTATCGTAATCTAACTGACTTAAGTTTACATTCGAGGCCCAAATAGTAGTGATTTTTGCAAGCCTATACTTAAGGACCTTTTCACAAC
Source organism: Reinekea sp. (assembly GCF_046710285.1). GTDB lineage: Bacteria > Pseudomonadota > Gammaproteobacteria > Pseudomonadales > Natronospirillaceae > Reinekea. The sequence goes on along the minus strand of NZ_JBKEGY010000006.1, from coordinate 13,776 downwards.
TTTCAGATTGAGTCTCATAAGTAATTTCTTTACCAATTACGCCTCTGTTACAAACATTTATGTAATTATCAGTGGTTGAACCCAGAGCATGGAAAGCAGTGAGTAGCGTAATTGTTAAGATTAAATATTTCATTTAGGGTAGCTCAAATTGATAAAGGTTAATTCTAACTGATTAGAATTAACCTTTACAGATGTTCTCTAGGTTAGGGTTCAATTTTAACTCAATGCGGTTAACAATAATGTGATAGAAATATAGCAACTATTTTTCTTTAATAAAAAGAAAGAAAACCAATCCGGGTGTTAATTGTCAGTACTGCTTAAAAGTTAAAAGCTTTATGTCTATGGGGTAAGCCAAGGGCTCACTAATTTAATATTGCCTTCATCAAAATCTATCGTGCATTGCACGCCTAACGGTGTCACTAACATTGGGTGAGTATGACAGCTGTCAAAGCCATCTAAAATGGGGATCATTTGCCCGTTGAGTACCTCTAAAAGCACATCGATAGGTGTGCGGTTTGAACCTGTATCATCGAAGAGTTCATGTTTGCCCTGTACTATTGCTGTTACTGCCACCGATTGTTGACATAATACAACGCACATCAGGATCACGAATTAGTTTGTTAAGCTCTTCGGCCCGCTCTTGAATTGAACCAGAGCGATAGAAGTCAGACTTGCCCGTTAAGCTCCCTTCAACTAGCTTAAACCCCTTGTTGGTTAAGTAGTTCTTAGCTCTTTGAAAACGATTAGGTGCAAATACGGTTGCCGGTGAAGACGGCGTAAAGAAGCCAATGGTGTCGCCAGGCATTAGTGGGGTGGGGAATATCACGCACTCTCCTTAGTGTTCTTGCAGGTTCTATAAGTATTTTTTATTCAAAAAAATAGCTAAACCGATATTACTCAGTTTAACTATTTATAGAAACGCTAACTTAACACACCAGGGTGTAAATATTTAAGCTTTCTCTAACGCTTGGCTGACATCTGCAATGATGTCATCTATGTGCTCTATGCCTACAGAGATACGGATTAAGTCTGAACTTACACCCGCAGCGGCAAGTTCTTCTTCGTTTAACTGTCGGTGGGTGGTCGAAGCAGGGTGGCAGGCTAATGATTTAGCATCACCAATGTTCACTAGGCGTAAGATCATCTGTAAAGCATCAATGAACTTAGTACCGGCTTCAATACCACCTTTAATACCAAAGCTTAAAACGCCTGAGGCTTTACCTGAGGTGATTTTTTGGCAAGCGGCATTGTATGGGCTATCTGGTAAGGCTGCGTAATTTACCCACTCAACTTTTTTATGTTTTTGTAGGTAGTCAGCCAGTTTCTCTGCGTTTTCACAATGACGATCCATTCGTAAACCAAGGGTTTCTAAGCCTTGTAGAATTTGGAATGAGTTCATTGGAGAAATAGCCGCGCCAGTGTTACGCAGTGGGCCAACACGGCAGCGGCCAATATAAGCAGCGGCGCCTAAGGCTTCAGTATAAACAACTCCGTGGTAAGCAGGGTCTGGCTCGTTTAAAACAGGGAAACGTGCTTTGTGTTTGGCCCAGTCAAATTTGCCCGAGTCTACAATGGCACCGCCAATAGAGGTACCGTGGCCACCAATGTACTTAGTTAACGAGTGCACAACAATATCAGCGCCTAGCTCAAAAGGGCGACACAAATAAGGTGTTGCAACCGTGTTATCTACAATTAGAGGGATGCCGTGCTTTTTAGCAATTTCTGCCAAGCGGACAATATCAACAATGTTCCCAGCAGGGTTACCGATAGACTCACAAAAAATAGCTTTTGTTTTTTCATCAATAGCTTTTTCAAAACCTTCGAAGTCATCATGGGAAAGCATGCGTGTTTCAATGCCTTGCCTAGGAAAGGCATGAGCAAATAAATTATACGTGCCGCCATAAAGTTGGCTAGTGCTTAAAATATTGTCACCCGCCTCACAAATGCATTGAATCGCGTAAGTAATAGCCGCCATACCTGAAGAGACACAAACAGCCGCGATACCGCCTTCCATTGCAGCAACGCGTTGCTCCAATACATCGGTGGTTGGGTTCATGATGCGGGTATAGATGTTTCCTGGCACTTTAAGGTCAAATAAATCAGCGCCGTGTTGCGTGTCATCAAATGTATAAGAGGTTGTTTGATAAATAGGAACAGCCGCGGCTTTAGTGGTGTCTTCGGATTTATATCCTTCATGCAGTGCAATTGACTCAAGCTTCATTGATTTGGTTTCCATGATTAGTGTTTTAGCTGAAGAGCGGAGTAACGGGGGCTTATATTAAGTAGATTCTGTTGCCAGCTCTTTTCTCGATAGTTACCTTCAAGTCAATACTGCCAGAATGGAGTGATTTATCAAATGATAATTATTTCTTAGCTTAGACTTAACAGAACAGAAGTATAGCTGCTCGCCGTATGGTCGTTAAACTTCGATTATATGGTTGCTAAATGGCCGATTTGTTGCAATATTCAAGGCAATTACTCATATATAAAATGGATTGTTTGGATCATGAAAGAGTTCGATGCATTATTGGCAATAGCACAACGTAAAGCGAACTTTGACCAGGGTGGCTCTTGGTCAAACGGTTCTGAAACGTATCTTGCTGAAATTAAAAATGAAGTCGACGAAGTTATTGAAGAAATACCTAAATCTCGGCCATGTTATTTGGAAGATGAATTAGGAGACATCCTTTGGGATTACCTGAATATTTTAACTGCGTTAGAAAAAGAAGTGGGTGTTGATACCAAAGCCGTTTTAGCGAGAGCTTGTCGTAAATATGAAGAAAGAATCTCCGGTATTGAATCCGGTCAAAAGTGGTCCGATGTTAAAGAAAAACAAAAAATAGCCCTCGCCAAAGAACATAGTGCCAATTCCTAAGTACAGCTCTGAGTTGTGACTCGGGCAAATGGCACATTCTTGCGAAACCCACGAAACATACTCACATAATAAATAGCCCAGTGTAGCCAATGGCAATTTATTTGGGGCATATTCAAAATATCACTTTAATATCTGGAAAAACATATATATGATATTTCGTATGTTTTGAAAGGTGTTGATATGTTGAAGCGAATCCTATTCTTATGTTCTGAAAACTCAGCTCGCTCGCAAATGGCTGAGGCCTTGGTTAATTCACTCTACAGTGATCAATACTTGGCTGTTTCTGCCGGAACAGAGCCTTCTCAAGTTGATGAACGGGCGTTACAGGCGATAGAGCAATTTGGCCTAGATGGCACGGCATTGCGTTCAAAGCCTGTTTCTGAGTTTGAGGGCCAGCATTTTGATTATACAATTACCCTATGTGATAAAGCGCAAAATGAGTGCCAAGCACGAAATTTTGGTGGGCGACACATGGCGTGGGACTTTCCCGATCCTAAAGCACGAAAATCTCTGAAACCTTTTGAGCTAACACTGAGCGAAATAAACGAACGCTTCAAAATGTTTAACCTGGTGCTTAGCAAAGAAAAATCCAGAGAACCCATCAATCCCTTACAGTTATTCAAATGTTTAGCCGAAGAAACACGCTTACTGAGCTTGTTATTGATACTTGATGAGGGTGAGCTTTGCGTTTGTGAGTTAACGGCTGCCTTAGAATTGTCTCAGCCTAAAATATCCCGTCATTTGGCCCAGTTAAGAGAGTTTGGTGTGTTGGCTGACCGTCGGCAAGGGCAGTGGGTCTTTTACCAAATAGATCCAACCTTACCCGATTGGGCTTACACCATCATAAAAGAAGCAAAACGTCGCAGTGTGATAAACCTTTCGCCCTATCGAGAGCGTATTTTAAACATGGGAGACCGACCCACACGAGCCAATCTTTGCTGCGCCTAGTGTGTTTAGTGTAAGCGTTAAAGGGTTTTTTTGTTTTGTATTTGAATACTTTTAAAACCTTATAGTAGGAGTGTATTCAGTGGGACTATTCGAGCGATTTCTATCGGTTTGGGTTGCATCGGCCATTGTTATTGGCGTTATTGTTGGTTTGCTATTTCCCGAGTTCATCCAGTTACTCGCCAGTGTTGAATTTGCACACGTGAATCTATTTGTGGCTATTTTAATTTGGGTGATGATTTTCCCAATGATGGTCCAGGTTGATTTCAGTTCAATAAAAAAAATAGCAGATAACCCTAAAGGATTAATGTTAACGCTGGTTATCAATTGGCTTATTAAGCCTTTCACCATGGCAGCTTTAGGCTGGTTATTCTTTCGTGTTGTTTTTGCACCATGGGTTCCTGTTGAGACTGCAAGCGAGTATATCGCCGGAATGATTTTACTCGGTGTTGCACCCTGTACCGCCATGGTTTTTGTTTGGAGTCAAATGACGAAGGGTGATCCCGCATACACCTTGGTCCAGGTCTCAGTTAATGATGTGGTTATGATCTTTGCCTTTGCACCTTTAACCGCGTTATTGCTGGGTGTGAGTGATGTCGTGATTCCTTGGCAAACGTTGATTATATCCGTAGGTTTATACGTTTTGTTGCCGCTGATTGCAGGTGTACTAACTCGACTCTATTTACAGAACCGACAGGGTGAGCAAGCGGTAAATGCTTTTCTAAATCGATTTAAACCATGGTCTGTTATTGGCTTATTAGCCACAGTGGTTTTATTGTTTGGTTTTCAAGCCACGACCATTTTAGCTAACCCACTGGCTATCGTTCTCATTGCTATTCCTTTATTGATTCAAACCTACAGTATTTTTGCCATTACTTACATGATCGCTAAAACGATGAAACTCCCCCATAACGTGGCTGCCCCCGCGAGCATGATTGGAACCTCTAATTTTTTCGAGTTAGCGGTAGCGGTCGCTATTTCTTTGTTTGGTTTGCACTCTGGTGCCGCGCTGGCGACAGTGGTTGGCGTGTTGGTAGAAGTGCCTGTGATGTTGAGCTTGGTTTGGTTTGTTAATAGAACGCGCCATTGGTTCTAAGGAGGCACTATGTTTGCCATATTTACACAATTTGCTGATTGGCTAACCTATACAATCTTAGGTTTGTCACCGGCAACAAAGTTAGGTGATGCCGTCCATTTTTTTATTGAAGACGTCACTAAAATTTACGCCTTATTAATTGTGATGATTTATGTCATTGCCTTATTACGTGCTTCATTAAACGTAGAGCAAGTTCGAGATTACTTAGCCGGAAAAAACCGAGGCATTGGTTATGTATTAGGTTCTGGTTTTGGTGCCATAACGCCATTTTGTTCTTGTTCCAGTATTCCGGTGTTTTTGGGGTTTACCTCAGCGGGTATTCCAGTAGGCATCACCATGTCTTTCTTACTGACCTCTCCGCTGATTAACGAAGTTGCCGTTTTATTGTTGATGAGCTTGTTGGGTTGGAAATTCACTGTGCTGTACGTTGTTATCGGTATGGCGGTTGGTATTTTAGGTGGTTTTTTCTTAGATGCCATCAAAGCTGAGCGCTGGTTGCAATCGTTCGCTGCCAAGGCGCTTGAGCAAGGTAAACAAAAAACACCAACGACCGCCGGGGCTGGCGCCTCTGCTGGTATGGCTTTATCGGAACGGCATCAATTTGCCAAAACGGAGTCTTTTGAAATATTCGCACGGGTTTGGAAATGGGTCATTATTGGTGTTGGTTTAGGCGCGGCATTACATGGTTTTGTGCCCGATGGTTGGATAGAGCAACACTTAGGTGATGGACAATGGTGGAGCGTACCGGCAGCCGTGTTATTAGGTATTCCATTATATTCCAACGCGACGGGTGTGATACCGGTGATGGAGAGCTTGATTGTTAATGGCTTACCCTTAGGAACCACCTTAGCTTTTTGCATGAGTACCGTTGCGGCAAGTTTCCCAGAATTTATTTTATTAAAACAGGTAATGCAGTGGCGATTACTGGCAACCCTATTCGGGTTACTTTTGGTCTCTTTTACCACGGTTGGTTGGTTGTTTAATTTCTTTTCCATTTATTTGTGAGGCTTATTATGAAAAATTTTATTGTTTTAGGCAGTGGTTGTAGTAAATGCGTGAAAACCGCAGAGCTCATTGAAAAATTATCCAAGGCGCAAGGGGCAGACGCCGAAGTTTCAAAAGAAACCAACCCAGAAGTTATTATGTCTTACGGGGTTATGAGTACACCGGCGATAGTTTTAGATGGCAAGCTCGTGCATTCCGGCTCTATGCCGACCAGCTCACAAATTAAAGAGTGGTTAGCATAGTTATGGCACATCCATTTGACTTAGCGCCCATGCCTGGACCGAGTGACTTTATTTTTATGCCTTGCCCGGGCACCAAAGGTGAACCTTTATCGGACTCCTTGGCGCAAATTAAAGCCGCCGGTGCCGTTGGTGTTGTTTCGATGCTATCGGATGAAGAGCTTGAGTTTTTACAGGTGCCAAGTTTTGGCGAAGCCTGTAAGGCTTTGAATTTAAGCTGGTATCAACTGCCCGTTGAAGATGATTGCGCACCGGAAACAGCATTTTTTGAAGCATTTGATCACCATAAAAAGGCTTTAATGGCACACATGGACGCAGGTGAGACTCTGGCGATTCATTGCCGCGGCGGCACAGGGCGGACAGGTTTAATGGCCGCTATATTGTTGTTAGAAAGAAACCAGACGTGGCCCGATGTTAAGGCCAGTATTCAGAGCGTTCGCCCTAAAGCATTGACCTTAACGCCACATGTTGAATATTTAAAAACACATTACAAACTTTGAGGTTGATATGACGATAAAAGTAGGGATAAACGGGTTCGGTCGTATGGGTCGATTGGCACTACGAGCGGCCATGGATTGGGATGATGTTGAATTTATTCAGGTGAATGACCCCGCCGCCAATGCCGAAACCTTGGCGCACTTATTAACCTTCGATTCTGTACATGGTCGTTGGCACCACGACGCGGTGGCACAAGGTGACTCGATGCTTATCAATGGAAGCCAAATTCGCTGTAGCCAAAATAAAACCATCGACGAAACAGATTGGTCAGGCTGCGATGTGGTCATTGACGCCAGCGGCAAAATGAAAACCAAAGCGCTGCTACAAGCCTACCTAGACCAAGGTGTAAAGCGCGTCTTAGTGACCGCGCCGGTAAAAGAAGAGGGTGTGCTGAATGTGGTCATGGGTGTGAATGATGATTTGTACGATAAAACTCAACACTGCATTGTGACCGCCGCCTCTTGTACCACCAACTGCTTAGCGCCCGTGGTTAAAGTGATTCAAGAAAAAATTGGCATAAAGCACGGTTCAATGACCACGATCCACAACATAACTAACACGCAAACTATTATAGATGCACCCCATAAAGATTTACGCCGAGCGCGTTCTTGTGGCACCAGTTTAATACCCACTACCACAGGTTCAGCCACTGCAATTACGCATATATTCCCAGAGTTAAAAGGTAAATTAAATGGCCATGCGGTTCGAGTGCCACTTACCAATGCCTCGTTAACCGATTGCGTATTTGAAGTAAACCGAGCCGTCACCGCAGAAGAAGTAAACCAATTATTAAAAGACGCCGCAGAAGGTGAGTTGAAGGGTATTTTGGGTTACGAAGAGCGGCCTTTAGTGTCTATCGATTATAAAACCGACCCACGTTCAAGCATTGTTGATGCGTTATCGACCATGGTGGTCAACGATACTCAGGTTAAAATTTATGCCTGGTACGATAATGAATGGGGTTATTCAAACCGCGTTGCCGAACTGATGCGTAAAATTGGCTTAGCCGATAAGGACTAACAGCAAATGACTTGGCTTGCGAATTTGTCACCGAAACTGCGCCAATATTTACTAATCACCGGAAACTATTGGGCCTTTACCCTAACAGACGGTGCGTTAAGAATGCTGGTGGTGCTGTATTTTTACGGCCTAGGCTACAGCCCGTTTGATATTGCCATGCTGTTCGTTTTTTACGAAATTTTTGGTGTGGTCACCAACTTAGTTGGTGGTTGGCTCGGTGCGCGATTGGGGCTAAACAAAACCATGAACATTGGTTTGTTTTTGCAAATAGCCTCGCTCGCCATGCTATTGGTTCCGGCAGACTTACTCGTTGTGCCCTGGGTGATGGCTGCGCAAGCCATATCGGGTATAGCCAAAGATCTGAATAAAATGAGCGCTAAAAGCTCCATTAAAATGTTGGTGCCAGGTGATGCCCAAAGCCAGCTTTATAAATGGATCGCCATTTTAACCGGCTCTAAAAATGCACTCAAAGGCATTGGCTTTTTTATGGGCGGCGCACTGTTAGCCTTATTCGGCTTTAGGAATGCCATACTTATAATGGCCGTTCTATTAAGTTTGGTTTGGCTAGTAAGCTTGGTTAAATTGAAAAAAGATATTGGTAAATCGAAAGCTAAGCCTAAGTTCATCGAGATATTCTCAAAGAGCAAAGCCATCAATGTGTTATCCGCCGCACGGTTATTTTTGTTTGGCGCACGTGATGTTTGGTTTGTAGTTGCTTTACCCGTTTACCTAAGTGCCACATTTGGTTGGAGCCACTTTTACGTAGGTGGCTTCTTAGCCATTTGGGTGATCGGCTACGGTTTTATACAAGGCATTGCCCCGAAAATAACAGGCACTGCCCAAGGGCAAACCCCCGATGGCAAACACGCGCTTATGTGGGCGCTATTGTTGAGTGCAATACCAGCGCTTATTGCCATGTCGTTAGTGTTTGAATGGCACGACAAAGCATCGCTTATTATCGGCCTGCTTATATTTGGCGGCATATTCGCCGTAAACTCCTCATTGCACAGCTTTTTAATTGTCAGCTATTCCGGTGAAGATGGCGTTTCATTAGATGTTGGCTTTTACTACATGGCCAACGCCATGGGCCGGCTTATTGGTACCGTACTTTCCGGTTGGTTATATCAAAATTACGGTTTAACCGCTTGCTTGTGGTTTTCGACCGGCTTTGTGGCCTTAGCTGCACTGCTGTCTATCGCATTACCACGGCATAAGGCTATTGCGACTTAACCGACCCACACATAAATTTTCCAAATTACAGTGATTAGATCATTGATCCAATGAATTATAATCGCCTTCACATAGATGGAAGCTTGCATTAATAAAGTAATAGCTTGAGACGTATAACACCGAATATTGATGGATTATAAGTCGCCGCGACGCATTTACTGGGTAACTAGGTCGCCGCGACCCTTTTGCAAAAAATCCAAATTATTTCTGTTCGGTCAATATATATACATCTTTTTAAAATCAATAACTTAGCGAGATATATATCCAAGGAAATAGCGTCGCAGCGGCGCTTTAGTCGGGTTACTAAATTGACAATGTAAGCGGAAGGCTACAGTATGTTTGGGTTTTAGAAATAATTGAGGAAAGAGGCTTCGTATAAAGCGTCTTTCGGGTATATACGTCGCTGAGACGTTTAATAAAATGTTATGTCTTCTTCATGGAATGAGTGTATGTCTATAGAAATAGTTCAACATCAGATTAAACTTTTTGTTAGTTCACCAACTCCTGAAGTCATGGGTATAAAAGGGGCATGGGGAGTTGGCAAAACTTATAGTTGGAAAAAATATTTATCTGAGTATAAATCTGAAAATGTAATAGCTTTACCTAAGTACTCGTATGTTTCTCTGTTTGGTATAAATTCTCTAGATTCATTTAAATATGCAATTTTTGAAAACACTGTAAAAAGGGACTTGGTCGGCACTGAAGCTAGTATTGATACCTTTAAGGAGAATACTGCAGGAATAGCGGATTCCTTCACTCGAAAATCATTTAACTTCTTTAAAGAAGCCCCTTTCATTAAAAACTTTAGCTCAACAATTGAGTCGCTTTCATTCTTATCTATTACTGAAACCCTAATATGCATCGATGACCTAGAGAGAAAAGGCAAAGGATTAGATATTAAAGATTTACTAGGTTTAATCTCATTACTTAAAGAACAAAAAAGATGCAAAATTGTCATTTTGTTGAATGATGGTGAAGATGGCTTAGATGATTATTTTAAATACCGAGAAAAGGTAATTGATTTAGAGCTTGAGTTTTCTCCTTCACCACGAGAGTGTGCTGAGATTGCTTTTGAAGGAGACAGTTATGAAGTTGAGCATTTAAGAGATTTTTCAGAAAAGTTAAATATTAAGAATATTCGAGTATTAAAAAAAATAGAAAGACTAGTATCTTTAGCTACTCCTGTTCTTAACGGACTCGAAGTTGAGGTGACTCACCAAGTTATACATACTTTGGTTCTATTTTCATGGGCTTATTACTGTTCCGAAGGTAACGATGAAATACCGAGTTTTGACCTCGTAACAAGAACTTCATATAGCTCATACGGTATCGGGGGCAAGAAGGATGAAGATGAGAAGAGCAAAAAGTGGAAAGTCCTGCTGCATGAATATGGATATGGAATTACTGATGAATTAGATCTTGTTTTAGCCAAGGCTGTAGAAACAGGTTACATAGTAGAAAACAACCTTAGAGAAAAGGCTGAAATAAAAAACTCGCAAGTTTTGGCGTCTAAATCTGAAAATTCATTTACCAAGGCTTGGGAGTTATACCATCATAATTTCGACAATAATCAGGATGAAGTAGTTAAAGCTCTCTATGAAAGCTTAATCGTAAATGCTAAGCATATCTCACCAATGAATTTAAATGGTACTGTTACCCTTTTTAGGGAGCTTGGTGAAGATGAAAAAGCAAGCGATGCTATTGATAAATACATTGAAAGTAGAAAAGAAACACCAAATTTATTTAATCTCAATGACTTTATGAGTAATCCATTTGCTGGAGATGTAACTGATTCAGAAATTAAAGAAAAATTTGCTGATAAATTTAAAGAAATTGTTATTGATGAATCTGCAAAATCTGTTTTAGCTAGAGTTTCGAAGCAAAATGGCTGGAATGACAAGGATATAACGATTCTAGCGAGTACGTCAGTTGAAGGTTTTTATGAAATATTTAAAGAAACTAAAGGGATTGATTTGTCTCTCTATGTGGAGAGCTGTTTGAAACTGGGGAATTATGCGTCTAAAGACGGAGAACCCAGCTCTCTATTAACTAATTCAGTTTCGGCCTTAAAAAAAATCGCAAGTGAAAGTGATATTAACAAACGACGAGTCAAGAAGTTTGGTATTGAAATAGATGGCTAGGTAACCTGCATTGAAGACATAACAAGGCCTTTAAACGGAACAAAAACAGTTGGCTTACAAGTATAGCCAACTATTTTTGTCCGCTTAAGGCGGCGTTAAACGGCAAAGGAAATGTGCAAACCTAAGGCTATAGAAGATATTAGTGTCGATGACTTAAAAGCTCATCGTTGGTGTTTCTACCAAAACGACGATGAGGGTATCGATGCATTTGAATATATTATTCCTGATAATCACCCTGAATTTTCAGAGCATATTGTGGAAATAGAGCTGTCAGTGTTTGAGTTTTCAAATAGCAAAGTTGTATTCGGATTCTATGACGGTTCAGAAGCATTCAACATAATTTCGGGTGATGAATGGTATTCTTTTTGGTACGGTGTAGCTGAGCCATCACAAGAAGATCTTGATAGGTTTAAATTGTTTATTGAATGCAATGGTTTAGAACTTCCAGTACTAGCAACAGCAAAATGGTCGGGCACCACTAGAACCTATAGTGGCATCCAATATATAAACAGGAGTGGTGAAACGATTGAAAAAGCCATTTAACAAGGCGCTCAAGCAAGGACGTGCTAACGCACGCCGCTTAGCTTTGCGTTAGAATAGGAGAATTGAATTTTGGATTGTTTGGCTGAACTACTAATTGAAATAAGTGATGTTGATGTTCAGAGAAGAGTAGAAAATTTGTGGTCTCAAGCAAGTATATCATTAGAGGAATTCATTCTTCCAATAGATCAGGCTTTCCAAGATCATAGAAAAATACCTTCATTGTTTTTGCAACCTCTTTCCGCTTATGAAAACGGAAATTCTGCATTCTATAAATTTGAGCTATTCCTAGACGACGAGAACGTTGCAAAACAAGTTAGCGATTTATTAGTTGAATTAGATCCCGTTCTTGCACATTGGATCATAGTGCATGACTTTGATGGATGGGGGTGGTTTCTCGGTGGCACCACTGATCGAACTTACTTTCAATACTATGATAGCGTTTCCGCTTCAAAAAACGAGTACCTGTCTTGGATTAAAGAAGTACCGAAAGGAGTGCATATAGGAATATTTTCCAATGAAAGAGCCAATTGTAGATATAGAGCTGATTATAGAGTTTTTAAAGACTTCATATTGGATAAAGATATTGACACTTTTTTTTCAAAGTTAGAAAAATATAAATCGCAAGATAATATTTCTGATTTTATCTTAAGCTTTATCAGTCCAGTCGATCGTAAGTGTGATGGCGAACATATTAGTAAATTGATCCTGTTAATTCAAGATGATTTTGAGAGATTTAGCTTGATGCTTGACGACACTATTAAAGAGGCTCCGGGTTACATAAAGGATAGAGATCACACGCAACACTTACCAAATAAAATTTTGACGCAAGGTGGTGAAGTTTTACTTGAGCGCATTGATGGTGAATTGTATGCACCCCTCCATGAATTCTAACAAACACGGGTTGCGGACTCGTGACCTCACCGTAACCGAAAGACGTTAAGTCTTAATCCCGTATAGAAATATGCCTTAGATTTGGTCGTTAAAATGAAATTGGTAGAGAGCTACTTAAGAACGTTAGAGCAAGAAAATGGTTTTAGTGGCGCAGCATTGATATCTCTTTGTGGAGAAATTATTTCTGTTAACGGCTATGGTTATGCAAACTATGAGCATTTAGTTAGAAATACTCCTAAATCAAAATTCTGTATAGCATCTATTTCAAAGCAATTTACTGCGGCAGCGATTTATATACTTATTGAAAAAGGGCATCTTAAATCAGATGACACAATAGCTGATTATCTTCCAAATTTGCCTGCAACTTGGAGACCGGTAATAATCAATCAGCTGTTATCGCATACTTCAGGTATACCTGATTATGTGGGCTTTGTGGATTGGCGCTCCACAGGAAAGTACCTACATAGCCCACTTGAAATAGTAGGGTTGGTAAGCGAAAAAGCATTGGATTTTAGTCCTGGCTCAAAGTTCAGCTACTGTGGAACAGGCTATCTGTTGTTAGGCATGCTTATCGAGGCAGTTTCCGGTGTATCGTATTCTGAATTTCTTCAAAAAAACATTTTTGATAGGTTGGCCCTAAATGATACAGGCGTTCTTCCCAGTAGTCGGCTATTGCCACATCGAGCTTATGGATATGAAGTCATTGCGGGCAGTATTGAAAATGAGGACGGCTTTGACATGAGTTTTGCTTTTGCAGCTGGTAATCTATATTCCACTGTTGAAGATCTCCATTGTTGGAGCAAAGCATTTTTTTCAGGAAAAGTTGTTTCTGATGCAAGCCTCCAAAAAATGATGACGCCTACGTCGGTTTTTTCTGAGTATGGCAGTGGTCTAGAAATAGGGCTATTTAGAAATAGGCCAGTTATTGGCCATAAAGGTGGAATTGGAAATTTCTCTTCTATTATTCAAAACTTTACGAGTGACGATTTGAAAGTCATTGTTCTTAGCAACGTTGAAACAATAAATCTACCGAAATTAGACGAAATGGCACTAAAATTAGCAGACTTGGTATTGGGATAAATTTACAGCAATGCCGAAGTAAGTCTTAACAAGCGCATGTTGTCGGATTGGTTTTCCGCTGCGCTCCAAGTCAACCGCAAATGCGAACGTTCAGGCTGTATAAAAACCTCCAAAACCTTTATTAATTGGTTTAAAATGGCGTAACTCAAACGGAGTTTGTTTATGCCAAAATTCATTCCTTATGATTTTAACCAAAGCTCCATGGTCGTGATT